>OZ242030.1:2860000-4752800 GCA_965205055.1 Paracoccaceae bacterium
TTCGTGTCCACGCGCGGCGCAAACAAGCCGCCTCCGATCCGCCGCTCGGTCGCCTGCGACCACCTCGGGTGGTCCACATTCGGATTCACGTTGGAATAGAACCCGTATTCTCTCGGATTCTGCATGTTCCAAGTTGTTTGCGGCATCTCCGAGGTCAATGAAATCCTGACGATCGACTTGATCGACTTGAAGCCGTATTTCCAAGGAACGACCAGCCGGATCGGCGCGCCGTTCTGGTTGGGCATATCCTCCCCGTAAAGACCCGTCGCCAATATGGTGAGCGGGTGCATGGCCTCGTCGAGACGCAATCCCTCTCGATACGGCCAATCCAGCAGCCGACGCCGCTGGCCAGACATCTCCTCAGGCCGCACGAGCGTCTCGAACGCGACGAATTTCGCGCCGGAGCCCGGCTCGATCCGGTTCAGAAGATCGGAGAGCGGAAAACCGACCCAGGGAACCACCATGGACCAGGCCTCGACGCAGCGCAGGCGGTAAATCCGCTCTTCCATCGTCACGCCCTTGATCACGTCCTCGAAAGAGTAATCGCCGGGTTTCGCCACATCCCCGTCAATTCGAACGGTCCAGGGCGAAGTCGTGAGGGCGGAGGCATTTCTTGCCGGATCGTCCTTCCCGTTGCCGAACTCGTAAAAATTGTTGTAGGTCGTGATGTCTTCAAAACTGTTCGGCTCCTCGTCCGTCGAAAACCGACTCGGCTGCACGTCCGGGATCGGAGCGCCTGCCAACTTGCCGGCGAACGCTCCGGCGAACGCCGCGCCGCCAGCACCGAAAACCAGGTTGCGCCGGTTCAGCCAGACGGACTTGGGGGTCACATCCGAGTATTTCAGATCAGATTCGAATTTGTAGGTCATTGCGTTCCTCTGCCCGTTCGGTTTCCTGACCGAGATATTGGCACATTGAATTCCGAAAATGTCAACTCAGCCTCCAACGCGGCGGCGCTTCGGGTCAAAAGGCGCGCCTCTCAGCTCAATGGAACGTCACTTCCTGCGGCAAGGGCGTTTGCGCACCCATTCCGTTGATCAACAATCCGTCGGAATCGGAGGACGTCACCCGGATCAATTCTCCGTCCTTGATTGAACCGGCGAGCAACGCCGTTGCGAGCGGGTTCTGGAGATGCGTTTGCAGCAGCCTCTTCAGCGGCCTTGCGCCGAAGATAGGATCAAAACCCTTGGCGGCAATCCAGCTTTTGGCTGCTTCGCCAACGGAAAGCGACAACTTTCTGTCCGCCAGCCGCCTCTCCAACTGCTTGAGCTGAATGTCGACGATCCCGCCCATGTCTTCAGGCGTAAGCCTTTCAAACAGGAGGATCTCGTCCAAGCGGTTGAGGAATTCGGGACGAAAATTCGCGTTGACTTCATCCATCACCGATTCCCGCGCGGTGCTCGCGGGTTTGTCCGGCGGCAATTCCGAAAGAAAGTGGGCGCCCAAATTTGAAGTCAGCACGATCAGCGTCTGCTTGAAGTCGGCAGTCCGTCCTTGGCCGTCTGTCAGAATTCCGTCGTCAAGCACCTGCAAAAGCACGTTGAAGACGGTCGGATGAGCCTTCTCGACCTCGTCGAAGAGCACGACCTGGTAGGGCCGTCTCCGGACTGCTTCCGTCAGCACGCCGCCTTCGTCGTAGCCGACGTATCCGGGAGGCGCGCCGATCAGCCGAGCGACCGAGTGCCGTTCCATGAATTCCGACATGTCGAACCGCACCAAGGCGGCTTCATCGTCGAAAAGGAACTCGGCCAAGGCTTTCGTCAACTCCGTCTTGCCGACCCCTGTCGGACCGAGAAACAGGAACGACCCAAGCGGGCGATCAGGATCATTCAAGCCCGCGCGAGCCCTTCGGACTGCGTCGGCGACGGCCCTCACCGCCGCGTCCTGGCCGACGACCCTTTCCTTGATCTTGTCCTCCATCCTGACCAGCCGCTCGCGCTCGCCTTCAAGCATCTTCGAGGTGGGCACGCCCGTCCATCTCTCGACCACGGCCGCGATCTGCTCAGCCGATACCGCCTCCTCAAGCGTTTTGGATTTCCGATGGGACTCGACTTCGGCGATGCGTTTTTCAAGAGACGGTATGATTCCGTAACTCAGCTCCCCGGCTCGCGCCAAATTGCCCTCGCGCTTCACCCTCTCGAGTTCAATCCTGGCCTCGTCCAGTTGCTGCTTGATGTCTCTGGCTGCCGCGAGTTTCGCCCGTTCCGACTTCCAGATTTCGGTCAACTCCGACGACCTTGCAGTCATCTCCTCCAATTCTGTTTCCAGTTGACCGAGTCGGTCCTTGGACGCATCGTCGCCTTCTTTCTTCAAGGCTTCCGCTTCAATCTGCTTCTGCAGGATTTCCCTGTCCAAGGCATCAAGCTCTTCAGGTTTCGAATCCACGTTCATCTTCAGACGGCTCGACGCCTCGTCGACCAAGTCGATGGCCTTGTCAGGAAGAAATCTGTCGGAAATATATCGATGCGAAAGCGTCGCCGCGGCGACCAGAGAAGAATCCGATATCCGCACGCCGTGGTGCAGTTCGTATTTCTCCTTGATCCCGCGCAGAATCGAAACCGTGTCTTCGACTGTGGGTTCGATGATCAGCACCGGCTGAAACCGTCGAGCCAGCGCCGCGTCCTTTTCGACATTCTTCCGGTATTCATCCAGCGTCGTAGCGCCGATGCAGTGCAAGTCTCCCCGCGCCAGCGCCGGCTTGAGCAGGTTGGAGGCATCCATCGCTCCGTCCGTACGTCCTGCACCGACAAGCGTGTGCATCTCGTCGATGAACAACAAGACTTCGCCGGCCGCGTCGGTGACCTCCGCGAGCACGGCCTTCAACCTTTCCTCAAACTCGCCGCGATACTTCGCGCCAGCAATCAAGGCGCCCATGTCCAGCGACATCAAGCGCTTGTTCCGAAGGCGCTCAGGGACGTCGCCCGCGACAATCCGAAGGGCCAGCCCCTCGACGATGGCCGTCTTGCCTACGCCCGGCTCGCCGATCAGCACCGGATTGTTCTTGGTCCTTCGGCTCAGCACCTGCATCGTGCGCCGGATTTCCTCCTCCCGCCCGATGATCGGATCGATTCTTCCGTCCTGCGCGTCCTGCGTAACGTCGCGCGAGTAACGTTTGAGTGCTTCATAGGTGTTTTCCGCGGATGCGCTGTTCGCATTTCTTCCGCGGCGCAATCTGCGTATTGCCGATGCCAGCGACTTCGGCGAAACTCCCGATTCCTTGAGAACGCCGGCCGCGCCGGACTCTTCGGATGCGAGCGCCGCCAATATCCATTCCACGGCGACAAATGCATCGTTGGCCTCCTGCGCCAGCGCTTCCGCCCGCTGAAGCACTCGACCGGTGTGGGACGCCATGTAGATGTTGCCTTGCCCCCCGGACACTCGCGGCAGCTTGTCCACTGCACTGTCAATCTTCCGTTTTGCGGTTTCTGCGTCGCCTCCCGCATCGACAATCAAGCGGTCCCCGAAGCCTTCCGGCTCGTCAAGAATCGCCTTCAGCAAATGTTCGGGAAGCAATTGCTGATGGTTCTCTCCGACAGCTATGGCGTGCGCGGCGCTGATGATCTTCCTGGATTGGTCCGTAAATTTTTCTTCGTTCATTCCAATTTTCCTTCAAAGCCCTTGCGCAATTCGGCGTCCTGAAAGGCACGCTCCGAGCAAGTCTCGCAGTAGATTTGGTGTTGCGCGGGCAGCGCTGCAAGGTGCGAATGAACAAATTGTTCAGGCAGGCAATTCGAACCAACGCCCAACAGAAGACTTTCAGCGAATTGAATTTCGGTCATTAAATTGCATTCTTGCTTGTGAAGATTTCCAGGATGCGGCGGGATCCCCGGACTTCGCCGCAGCTCCGGCGCTTTTTTGAGCGGATGCGCGGCCGGCGAGCCGACCGCCGCCCGGTCGTCGGCCTTAGTCAAGGCGGCGATGGGAACTCAATATCATGGTCGAAATACAGAAGGTGCTGGGGATCACTTTATTTCGCCCAAAGGGATTCATTATTGGATGATTATTGACCCGCGCATACAGATCCCGTCGGCATCCAGACCGTCGGCAACCGGCAAAGCTGCTTCGAGGAGGGTTTGGTGTTTCGTGGGGTGCAATGGTTGTCCGACCAAGAATCATGAAACGCGCCCCAAGTCCCGAAAAACGCTTTGCAGCAAAGCTAGAATCCTTTATGCGTTCCGCAAATTGGAAGACGCTGTTCTAGAAATTTGCTGCGCCGCGGCGGGCAACTTTGCACAATGGGCTTTCCTCAAAGAGTCTGACTTTTGGCCGCGGCAAGCGGGATGAAGTGCCGTAGTATCGTGTGCGCAAAAAATATCAAGGATTTCAAATGATTGACGAACCGCGCGGACCGAAGCCTGCGGGTGCCGTTTGGAGGCCGTGCAGTGACCTTTCAGGTGGCCAGTTTAATCTCAAACACGAACCCGCACGTTATGAAGCCCGGCAATGGAAGGAAGCGCGCGCCCGGCTGGAAGACCGCAAAATAGGCCGAGAGGCGATGGACATCTGGCTGGCGGAGCAGAAGCGCAGTTTCGCAATTGAGACCGGCCAGATTGAGGGGCTTTATCACCTTCGCCGAGGGGTGACCGAAACCTTGATCACCGAAGGATTTGAACGGGTGCGCGGCGCGCATTCCGTGACGGAAATCACAGATAAAGCCATAAAGGGCCTTTTGCAGGATCAGGAGGCAGCCTTGGAGATGCTTTTTGCGCACGTAAAGGACGAGAGGCCTCTGACTGCCGCCGCCATTCGTGAATGGCATCAGCTTCTGACTCGCCATCAGGAGACCGCGCCCGGCATCGACCTGTACGGGCGGCGGGTCGAAATCCCGTTGCGGCGCGGCGCTTGGAAGATAAGGCCCAACAATCCGCGGCGCGATGACGGATTCGTTCACGAGTATTGCCCGCCCGAACAGGTCGAATCCGAAATCGACCGATTCCTCGAATTCCACCGCGGGCATGCGAAGCTGGACTTGGCGCCGGAGTTGGAGGCGGCGTGGCTGCACCATGAATTCGTCCGGATCCATCCGTTCCAAGACGGAAACGGACGAGTGTCGCGATCGCTGATGGCTTTGCCCTTTATCAAGGCTGGCGAATTCCCGCCGATCATTCATTTGGATGAAAAGATAACTTACTTTTCCGTGCTGGAAGAAGCCGACGGTGGGCGGATTGAAGAATTTGTGGCGTTTCTGGGTGCCGCCGCCGCACTGCGGATGAACCTAGCAACTTCCGCAGCGAAATTCGCCTTGCGCGGAAAGCGCTACCGACACGCCAACGGAGGAATTACCCGCGACGGGGTCTATTATCCCCCGGAAGACGATGATTTGGATTTTTCGCCGTCCTGACGGGCAAAGGGAATAACTGAATCGCCCCGGGTTTTCCAGAGAGCGTTTTGTTCAACACTTACGCTGCTTTTTCAAGCTCGTTGTTTTGCTGGCGGAACGCATTCTCCTTTTCGTTCGGGGTCTGGCAGCCGATTGCCCCGTGCAGCCGGTCCTTGTTGCATCAATGCACCCGTTTCATGGTCTCCCATTCGAGCCGGCCTTTGGTTTGCCACAGGCCGGGATGCTCGACGACTTCCGTCTTGAACAATCCGATGACGGTTTCGGCCAATGCGTTGTCGCAACTGTCCCCGACGCTTCCGACGGACATGTCGATTCCGGCTTCGGCGAGCCGAGTGGCGTATCGAATGGACACATATTGCATGCTGCGGTCCGAGTGGCGGGTCAAAGCGCCCAGCGCCGGCCGCCGTTGGCAAATGGCCTGGTTGAGGGCGTCGAGGACGAAGGCGGCGTAGGCCGTTCCCACTGCGGTCTGCACATAGGTGAAGTCGGCGACCCGGAGCTGATCAGGGGCGGGCGGCAGCCTTGCGCTTGAATTCGCGTTTCGGCGCCGGACCGCAAGTGGATCCCTCGAAATCGCGCCGGAAGCCAGGCGGAACGGCCGGACTCCGATCATTTCGACCGAATTTTCGAGCCCGAAAGCCCGCTTTCGGCGAGAATCAACATGTTGCGGTTGCGGACTCAAAGCAATAAGCCATAGAACGCAAATTGATTATCCGACCTGATTGCCGACACCAATTCAGCCAACATGCGAGTTGAAAATTGCCCATTGTCTAGGTGGGATTATATATAATGACTTTTGGTATCATTGAATCCTTAAGAGATGTGCTTTTGAACAAAGATTGTTACTACAGCACCTAAACTTCCTGAAAAAATGACAGTCTGTATCTTTGAAAGTTGTTCAGGCGCAAGCCATCCATAGGATGTCAGGAAGTGAAACAGCCACACGCCCATACTTGCCACATACGCGCCTGCAAAGACCCACATCAGCGCGACTGCAAGCCGCCCAGAATGCCGAAGTAAGTTCAGAGTGTTTACGTCTTTGGTGCCTTGTAGAGCAGCTTGGTCAGGCCACCTGGATGCCTCACTTCGGGCGGCAGAATCGGTTTTCCATTGCCCTGCAACCCAGTCAGGTGGCAGTGGCTCTCCCTTATTCCTCATTCAGAGCCTCCAGATAGTGTGCCTTGATTAAGTCGTCAGGAATTTCGATGCCAAGGGAATTGGGTTGATATACTTGCTGCCAAGGTGTTCCTTGACGGTGGGTAAGATTGGACAAAGCGATTCCTGGATAATGTCCATAAAGTTCTACAATTCTATCCAAGAATGTTTCGTTCTCAGGATTCGAGACAGGGCTATCTGCGATAAGGGATTGAGGTATAACGTTGCTCCCGAAATGCTTGGTGGCTTGGTATAAGTTTGGAATTATTGGTCCGTACTTCCATGCTTCAATTCGGTCATCAAACAATCTTTTTTCATATATGGCTAAATACCATCCATACGCAATGTATGCAAGCTTCACTAACTGCATAGGCGTGAGTGTCAAATCACGCCTCTTAGCGAGTTTCAAAATATCATCCGCTATTGTTTGAGCATCCATAACAGTTCTCCCGTTTTCCCGCTAAAATTTATTGTAAACACGTACAAATAAATATATTTAATTTAGAAGATAAACTGCGTTTTTGAGATATTTTGCGCGCATTTTTATTTAAATCCTTTGAGGTTGGCAAAGATCTGGTTCATACGTTGATATGTCTTCGTCGCAAAACGGAATGGACAGCAAATGGGCCCGTCGTCTGCCGCGCTGCGCAACGCATCGCTTCTTTAGTAAACCAAAGTGAACACTATGGAAATATCTATTTCCGCGCTTGATCATCCGACCCAAAATGTCTTTGACATGTGTCCAGAGCATCTGAAGTGCTTTGCCGTTGATCGTGACTTCGCCGCCTAGAAGGACGAGGCGCCTGTCTTTGAGCAAACCGCCACCCACAGCTGGAGTCTGCCAATGCCCATGGGGCTTCTTGGCCGATAGCCCCTTATTTCCCTTGCCTACCTGTAACCACACAGCCATCTTTCCCAGTGCTGCATTGCTTTATGGCAGTTGTGTTCCCTTGCAGCCAGCGTTCTCATCTTACAGGGTTCCTTAAGCGAACTCTCGAACCGCCTGAACGAACTCCTCGCATACGCCGACACCGCACTCGGCGAGCGAATCCTGCAATTTCATCAAAGTTATCGATTAACTGCACCTGAATCCAGCCCTGGTACAGGCTCAGCATTCATGCGACGGTTCGTGGTCCGATTCGTCTGCGTTCTGGGACGGCTTATAGGATTGGGGCGGACTGTTTTCCAGCGTTCCGTTTTTTTCGGTCTTCCGGGGCGTTCGTCTGCTTGGAGTTCGCAGCGGCGCGGAGAGCGTGGAAGGCCTATGGACAATCGCTATCGGCGATGTTTGCGGCTTGGGGTCAGGACCTGGATTGCCCACGTTCCCACAGCCCCATCCGGACGCGGCGAATGTCGCCGTCTCTTTCGGAGTGCGGTACAGAACAGGGAAATCTCAAATGCAATGGCATGTACAGGCTCAGCATCTACACTCGGTTCGACAAGCTTGAAGCGATGTTTCTGGGCTTCCTGTACTTTGCTCTCATCGTCGAAAATGACATAAAATTAGCATGGACAGGCTCTTGCAACCCTCGGAACAACGAACCAAGCAGACGAGCGAGAGCGAACAACCGCGCCAACCAAAAAACATGAAATGCACCCATTGCGCGGAGGCGAACGGACTAGAAATGCCCGGGGCTTTGTTGCGGGGCGCTTGTCCGCATTGCGCGCATGAAATATCGTCGGCGGAATTTCGCATTGCGCGATCCATCTGATAGAATTCTAGAAATCATTGGATTGAACCGAACCCGGGCCAAGACGTTCGATGCCTGCCATATGCCGGGACTGCGAGCGCGAATTCGACGGCGGCAGCCGATGCGCAGACTGTCGCTCGCCCCGAGTGCTCGATCATCCGGAACTGCGCGACTTGTCCGTCGCACACATGGACTGCGATGCATTCTACGCGTCAGTTGAAAAACGCGACCGGCCTGAAATCCGAGACAGGCCGGTCATCATTGGCGGCAGAAAACGCGGAGTGGTTTCGACGGCATGCTACATCGCAAGGATAAACGGAGTTCGATCCGCGATGCCGATGTTCAAGGCACTCCGGCTGTGCCCCGACGCGGTGGTCATCAAACCAAGAATGGAGGCTTATTCCGAAGCATCCAGAACGATTCGCCGGTTCATGCAGGAGCTTACTCCTGCTGTGGAGCCGCTCTCGCTCGACGAAGCCTTCATTGATCTTTCCGGCACGCGAACCTTGCACGGCGCGCCGCCGGCGGCAATGCTTGTACGATTGGCCAATCGGATCGAGCGCGAAGTGGGCGTCACTTGCTCCATCGGGCTTTCGCACAACAAGTTCCTTGCGAAAATAGCGTCCGATCTTGAGAAGCCGCGCGGATTTTCCATCATCGGACGGGAGGAAACGGAAGGATTTCTATCCGAAAAGCCGGTCAGCCTGATCTGGGGAATTGGCGGCGCGACCAAAACGCGTCTGGAGCAAGTCGGGATAAGGACTTTCCGGGATCTTCGGGCATGGACTCGGGATGAGCTCCGCGACCGATTCGGCGATTTGGGCGCTCGTCTTTGGGATCTCAGCCGCGGCGACGACTCCAGACGCGTAAAACCCGAGCGAGGCTCGAAGAGCCTTTCAAGTGAAACCACCTTTGCGGAAGATATCGCTGATCGCGAAGTGCTCGAAGGCTACGTCTGGCGTCTATCCGAGCGCGTCGCGGACCGGCTGAAAGCGAAGCGGCTGGCTGGCCGAACGGTCGTGCTCAAATTGAAGCGCAGCAACCATTCGACGATTACAAGACGCGCGAGCGCTCCGGAGCCGACCCAGATGGCGGAGCAAATTTTCCGCATTGCGAAAGGACTGCTGGACGCCTTTGCGGAAACCGGACCATTCCGATTGCTTGGCGTGGGCGTGACAGGAATATCGGAAGACATGCCGGAGGATATCCCAAGCGAATTGCTTGATCCCGCCACGCGCAAATCAATGAGAACGGAACGCGCAACCGACAAGATTCGTGCGAAATTCGGCCCCGAAGCAATCATCAAGGGAAGAGCGCTCCGATAACCATTTGAAGACGCGATCCTGCGGATTCCACGAAATTGCAAAGCGACAATCCGCATTCCGGTTGGCCGACCCCGTCCAAATGCTCGCTCGACGGAAAACAGATGCCTAAGTTGTGCCGCAAGGCTGCGACCTACGACACAACCACCGAAATGCCGACGCCGACCAACCAATTCCTTTCGGCGCGCGCAGCTAATTCGCCTTGATGCGGCTGGGACCGGCCTTGAGCGAGATAAGGGATGGCTTCAAACTCGAACGCCGCAAATTCAGCCGCCAATAATGGTCCGTATACAAACCGCCAACCTAATTATTGATTCATATATGAGTCATTATGCCTTGCCTCGCCGTGTCAAGATTCACTATATTGGCTCACGGTTGGTGACATTGCCTTGGCAAAAGGGCACGACTCAATGGGCCGCTTCAAGAGCGAACCATATAATTGGATAATGATCGGTATGTGAGGCGAGATGCCCAAACCCTCCGCGCGCGCCTATTCCCGCTACAGCCGCGATGCGATTGAATTGCTCGGCGGGCTGATCCGGGCCGCGCGAAAAGAACGCAGACAGACGGCGCAAGACTTGGCAGACCGCGCGGGCATTTCCAGAGGTCTTCTTCAACGCATAGAAAAAGGCGATCCCAAATGCGGAATCGGCGCCGTGTTCGAAGTGGCCGCAATAGTCGGCGTCGAGCTTTTCGAGGCTGATGAAAAGTTGCTGTCCAGACATCTGAGCCAGACCAAGGACAAGCTTGCGCTTTTGCCGAGAACCGTTCGCAAGAAATCCCACGCAGTGCGCGATGACTTCTGAGTCCGACAACGAAGCCTTCGTGTGGATCTGGCTGCCGGATGAAACCAAGCCTGTAGTGGCCGGGCGACTGGAGACCGAAAACGGCGTGACATCGTTCAACTACGGCAAAAGCTATCTTGAGCGAATCGGCGACAAAGCGCCCGCGATTCCCATCTATGAGCCGGAACTGCCTTTGCAATCCGGATTGCTGTTTCCGCCCGATGGACTGAACATTGCAAGCAGCATTCGGGACGCCGCGCCGGATGCGTGGGGAAGGCGCGTAATAATCAACATGAAGTTCGGGCTGAAGCGCTCTGCCGCGAATGCAGTGGAACTCGACGAACTGACCTATCTTTTGGAATCCGGTTCGGACAGAATCGGCACGCTCGATTTTCAGCGCTCTCCGACCGAATACGTGCCGCGGGCCGCGGAAAACGCCGGCTTGGAAGAATTGATCTGTTCCGCCGAACGCGTCGAAAAAGGCGCGCCGCTCACGCCTGAACTGGATCGGGCATTGTTCCATGGCAGTTCAATTGGCGGCGCCCGCCCGAAAGCGCTGATTCAAGATCGGGGAAAGAAGCATGTAGCGAAGTTTTCAGTCAGCACCGACATCTTCGATGTGGTCAAGGCTGAATTCATCGCCATGAGGCTGGCGCGCATTGCAGGACTGAATGTCGCTCCCGTGAAGCTGGTCAAAGCAGCGAACAAAGATGTTCTGCTGGTCGAGCGCTTCGACCGCCTGCCGAAGGAGGGAGGTTGGACGCGCAGGGCGATGGTCTCGGCACTCACGCTGTTCGGACTTGATGAAATGATGGCGCGCTACGCAAGCTACGAAACGCTTGCAGAAATCATCCGCCACCGATTCATTGAACCGAAGAGCGCATTGACGGAAATGTTCTCTCGGCTGGCCTTCAACATTCTTTGCGGCAATACCGACGACCATGCACGAAACCATGCAGCCTTCTGGAACGGCAAACATCTGGCTTTGACGCCCGCCTACGACATTTGTCCGCAGATGCGCACCGGCAATGAAGCGTCGCAGGCCATGCTGATTTCGGGGAGCAACAATCTAAGCCAGCTCAGAACCTGCCTCGCGGCAGCACACCATTTCCTGCTTTCCGAAGGCGCCGCCTGCGCGATCTTCGACCATCTGACAGAAGTCATCGAGACGCATTGGAAATCGGTATGCGAGGAGGCGGAATTGAGCAGGGCGAACCAGAATCGCCTTTGGGGAAGGCAGTTCCTTAACGCCTATTCGACCGAGCTGTAAGCGAAAGGAACATGTTGCCGGACTCGACGCGCCCGCCAGCAATCCTCAATCGGCAACACAGCTTCGCCGAGCTTGCGATTCACTCCGCAGCCATTGAATATTCGCGGTCGCCGATTTCAACCAGCCGTTCGATGATCGACGCGATCGTTCGACGGAACTCGGCGAAATTTTCATTCGGACGGAACGTCCTCTCGTTCAAATACAACGCCCTGTCGATCTCTATCTGAATCAGGTGCTGGTTCGCACTCGGGCGGCCGAATTTGTAGGCGACGTACGCGCCGGCATACGGCGAATTCCGACCGACGCGAAATCCGGCGTCGGTGAAAACATCCTGGACTTGCTCGATAATGGAGGGGGCGCACGACTTCCCGAAACGGTCGCCGAGGATGATTTCCGGTTTGCGGCGCCCTGAAAAACAGGCGTCGTTGATCGATGCATGCGGCATCGAGTGGCAATCAAAGAGGATCGCCAAACCGAATTTTTGATGCGATTCTCGCATCAGCGATCTCAGTTTCAAGTGATACGGGTAGTAGAATCTCGCCAATCTTTGATCGACTTCCGCCTTGGACAGCTTCTTCGCGTAGATGTTCCTCCCGCCGCTCGCAACGCGAGGAACAACGCCGAAGCCGGCGTGGACGCGCGGCGTGGATTGAAGCTCATGCACCCCGTCGATGAGCTTGGGGTCAAGCTCGTCCGGCTGCCTGTTCAAATCGACATACGCTCGCGGAGCGGTCGCGCAGATCAGCGGCGCGCCGCAAGTCGGCGCAGTATCGAACAAACGATCGACATACGCGTCCTCCAACGATCGCAAATCCTGCACGGACAATTGCGATTGCTTCAAAAAATCGGTGTCGTACTCGCGACCGCTATGCGACGACGAAAAAACGGCCGCACTTCGGCGCACTCTCGGGAGGATCACCCGGAAAGGCGGTATATTCATAGCTGCTCAGCCTCGTTTTGATTCACTCATAACGCGCGGGAATCCAATTTTCCACAAATTTATTCAGATTTTTTTTGCCAAGCGGCGAACAATCCTGAAACCGTTCAATTCATCCGGCTCCAGCTGCGGGACCTATGGAATCGCCAGCCTGAATCAATCGCGAAAGCCGATGGGCGAGATCGCCGCCGCAGGCGCTTGAACACCTCGGAGCGTCGCGTTGCGCCTCATGCAAACGTTGGGCCTCTTGCGTCCCGTTATCGTTGCGGTTTCGACGGGTTGGCCGGAACGCATTCAGCTTTGCGGCATCGGAGCTTCGAGTTCGAAGTCGGCAGCATGATGCTTTTGCGGGACGCGATGCCCGTTCGCGAGCTGGTGCAAATCCGCAAGCCGGATTCACAATTGATTTGCAATTTCGGCTCGTCAGGTCTAAATGCCGCGATTCCGGTATGAGAGCTTGTCGCAATGCATGATTAGCCGGGCGCGTAGCTCAGCGGTAGAGCACTACGTTGACATCGTAGGGGTCACTGGTTCGATCCCAGTCGCGCCCACCACGTGCAAAGACTGGCGTTCGAGACAATAGGCGCGACGAGCGCCGCGACAATGGACTTGAGAAATGAAGGTCAAGAATTCGTTGCGCTCTTTGAAAGCGCGTCACCGGCAATGCCAAGTGGTTCGCCGCAAGGGACGGGTGTTCGTGATCAACAAGCATCAGAAACGATTCAAGGCCCGCCAAGGCTGAATCGGAAATCTTGATGCAGACTGCGCTTCGGGGCCGGCAATCAGGCGGCTCGGAAAAATCCGATTGCGCTCTTCCTGACGGTCAAGTCCTTATCCGGCCTCGACCAACGCCAGCATCTGTTTTCCGGGGCGGTCCAGCCTTCTGATTTCACGCCGAACTTCCAGCTCAAGCTTGACCGTCGTCACGTGCCAGCCGACCGAGCCCAGTCTTGCCCGATCATCGTCGGCCAATTCGGCGCCTGCACGTTCGGTCAATTCGGAAAACGGCACTTCGCCATTGGCCAGCACTCGAAGGATCGCCTCGCGGACCGCGTCGAACTTCCATTTCGGCATGCGTGTCGTTCCGGTTCGCCCGGCGCTTGGAGTTCGACAAACAACCCGTTCTTCCGCCATTCGCTTTCTCTTTCGCTACCGCTGAATGCGCATTTTTTGGCGCAAGAAGCGAATAAGTTCCAGCGTCCTCCTTCAAGACTTTTGAAATCGCCGCAACCGCGTTCAGGCAAACCGGACGATCTTCCGATGTCTGCGAGCGCATGGCCAGAGCTCCCGACCGTTCTACTCAGCTCCCGCAAAAAGGCTCAGCTGAATCTGATTCGCAAGCAGCCCGCTGCGTTGAGTTCCGATTTTTCCGTTTACAACCAACGGCATGGATTCGGCGCGCGGATCCGTGCGTCAATCTTGCCGTGGAGACAGAAGGCGAAGGCGGGTTTGACCACG
Organism: Paracoccaceae bacterium; assembly: GCA_965205055.1. GTDB lineage: Bacteria > Pseudomonadota > Alphaproteobacteria > Rhodobacterales > Rhodobacteraceae > CBDBBY01. The sequence goes on from OZ242030.1 coordinate 2,873,960, forward strand.
CGAGCGGTCGGATCCAAGACTTGGATTGCTCGCCAACAACTTCAACGCGCTGCCCCAAGGGAGTGCTGTCGGCGATGGCGCGTTTCGCAATTTTCCTGCATTCAAAGCCGTCGCAGATAGACGATCACTGTGCGTGATGTCGGGCGGCGGCATCACGAACCTTGACCATTGCATCGGCTGCTCCTCCGGCAACCTCGGCGGACTCGGTCCGCAGACGTCGATACGCCTCTGAAGCCATCCAGTCGCACACGGTTTTCTGAAACTGCGCGTCGTTCATGTAGCGAACGAATATGTCTTCGTTCTGATCCATGCGTTCGACGAAGAGCTGCTTGAGCAGATTGCTGAACAGCAGTGTGAACCTGTCCTCCGGATTCACTACGGCGGCTCGGCGAAGGCTGTCGTCATCGATCGCCGCCTCGACAATCTGGTCGAAAAAGAGCTGATCAGCTTGGTTGAAATCCGTGCCGAATCGGTCGTTCACAATGTCGATGAGCTGTGAAAGCGGAACCAGCTGCTCTCGAACCAGGCCGCTGCCCACTTCGGAAGGGCCGTCGAGGGACCGCGCCTCGCCGTCCTGTAGCGAGATGGATCCCTCGGCGACCTTCTGCAGTCGATAGCATTCCAGCCGGACCTCGTCGTCGAACAGATAGGCTGGCCCACGCCCGCGTCGCGGCAGCTTGGCCGCGAGATGGCGAAGAAAAACGTGCAGCCGCTCAAGATCCGAGTCCTGGTACGGGATCACTTGGCTCAAGAAGCCGTAAAGGTTGCGAAAAGCGTGCATCTTGCCGCGCAGGTGCTCTGCCTCGTCATTGTTATCGCGTTGAAGCACGGCGAATCGCGACACCGCCGGATCAAGCGTTGCATTCATTTCCTTGTGATCCTGAACGTTCTGACGCCGCTTCGGCTTGAAGTACACGGCGCAGAACCATTCGACCTCCTCCGCGAGATAGATTCCCGACGCATCAAGTTCCGCCCGGATCGCATACATGCGGGCGGGATCGGCTTCTTCGCCCATTTCCGCGCCTTCGTAGTAGACCTTGAACGCCTCACGGATTTCCTCTCGGTCGTTTACGAAATCAAGGATGAAAGTGTCCTCCTTGAGCGGGTGGGTGCGGTTCAGCCGCGACAGCGCCTGCACCGCTTGGATGCCCGCCAGTCTTTTGTCCACGTACATCGTGTGGAGAAGCGGCTGGTCGAACCCGGTCTGGTATTTCTCGGCTACCAGCAGAACTCGATAGTCCTGCGTCGCAAATTTCTCGGGAAGTTCCTTCTCGCGGATGCCGTCGTTCATTTGCTCTTCGGTGTAAGCCTTATCCGGGATCATGTCGTCCTGCACAGTCCCTGAGAAAGCGACCAGAGTCTTGATCGGATAGCCCTTCTCTTGGATATAACGATCAAAGCTCTGCTTGTAGCGCACGGCCTCCAGACGGGATGTGGTGATCACCATCGCCTTGGCCTTTCCGCCGATCCTGCTCCGCGTGACCGCTTGGAAATGCTCGACCATTACACTGGTCTTCTGGGCGATGTTGTACGGGTGCAAACGCAGGAACCGCGCGAGCGCCTGCGCGGCCGTCTTCCGCTCGACATTCGGGTCGTCCGGGCAAGTCTTGAGCATTCTGAAGTAGGCAGCGTAGGTCGTGTAGTTCTGGAGCACATCGAGAATGAACCCTTCCTCAATTGCTTGGCGCATCGTGTAGCGATGGACGGGCTGCCCGTCGCGGCCGAACACCGCGAGCGTCTTGTGCTTGGGCGTGGCGGTGAACGCGAAAAAGCTCAGATTTGCTTGCCGGCCGCGCTTCGCCATGCTGCGGAAAAGCTCCTCCAAGTCCTCGCGACCTTCCCGCGCGGCGTGTTTTGCCGCTTGTTTGCGCAAACCCTCGCCTCCGAGCACTTCCTTGAGGTCGGTTGCCGCCTCACCTCCTTGGGAGCTGTGAGCCTCATCGATGATGACTGCGCAGCGGCGGGTGGGAAGTATTCCGGTCGCTTCCTCCCCTCTTTCCTCCGCCATCTGGAACAGGTGGCGTGATACGAAGGGAAATTTCTGGAGCGTGGTGATGATCACCGGCGTGCCGCTTTCGAGCGCCTCGGCGAGCTGGCGGGAACTTTCGTCAATCTTTTGAACAACCCCGCGCCTGTGTTCGAATTGGTAGATGATGTCTTGCAGTTGCTGGTCGAGTACAACGCGGTCGGTCACCACGATCACGCTGTCGAAGACCCGATCATCGGCCGCGTCGTGCAGCGACGCGAGGCGATGGGCAAGCCAGCCGATGGTGTTGCTCTTGCCGCTTCCCGCCGAATGTTCAATCAGGTAGTTGTGCCCTGCGCCTTCGCGCCGAGCGATGCCCACCAGTTTGCGAACGGCATCAAGCTGATGGTACCGAGGGAAGATTATCGATTCAGCCTTTGCTCTCCGCCCCCGGTCGTCGCGCTTCTCCGTGATCTGCAAATGGATAAAACGCGCCAGAAGGTCGAGCAGGCTGTCGCGCTGGAGCGCCTCTTCCCAAAGATGGGCAGTACGATAGTTCCTCCCGGCTGGGTCGGGCGGGTTGCCCGCGCCGCCGCCGTCGCCCGCGTCGAACGGCAGGAAACGCGTAGCGTTGCCTGCAAGTCGGGTAGTCATCGACACCGTCTCGGTATCGACGGCGAAATGGACAAGGGCGCGACGCTTGAACGCGAAAATCGGCTCGCGCGGGTCGCGGTCCTGTCGATACTGGCGGCACGCGTCCTCTGCAGTTTGGCCAGTCAACGGGTTCTTCAGTTCGACCGTTGCGATGGGAACTCCGTTCAGGCTCAGCACGACGTCGAGAGATTTCTCCGACCGAGGCGAATAGCGTAGTTGACGAGTGAAACCAAGGCGGTTTGCGGCGTAGCGCTCCTCCAATTCGGGATTCAGCTTGTGAGCCGCCTTGAAGAAGGCGATCCGCAGTGTCCGGCCATAGCACTTGAACCCATGGCGCAGCGTGGCGAGCGACCCGTGGGCATCCATCCACTTGCACAGATCTGCCAGAACCTGTTTGGCGGTTTCGCTACCGAGGAAGGATTCAAGTCTTGCCCATTCGCCGGACTGAGTCTCTCGGATGAAGGCAAGCGCCGTTTCCGGGAAGAGCGCACGGTCGCGGTCGAAATCCGCTCCGGCGACCGGCACATAACCGTTTTCCAAGAGATGGGTTTCGATAACCGATTCGAAGGCGGCTTCGTCAATCGGTTTCACGGCGGCCACCATTCGAACCCGGCGCAGGGCAGGCTGGAACGGTGGGCGCTCAACCTCGGCGCGCCAACGCGCGGGCGCTGGTCAGCCTGCTCGGCGGAGGCCACCTCAATGATCAAGGATGGCGCTTTGGCCGAATTGTCTTGCATTTCGGCAGAGGCTTCTGGGCTGACGAAATCAATTTCGGAGCTCTTAGCGACATATCCGCCGCCCTCGCGTTCGACGATGGCGGTCTCGCTAACCGCTTCCGCATTGCTCCCGTGCCCATCGCCTTATCTCCGGAGTTTCCGCTGCAGCCACCAGACCGCGACTTGACAGTACTCAGTCAACTCGCCGTTCCCGTTGGTGAATTTGTTCAATTCGCGTTCGATTTGTCTTTGCGGCACGGGTCTCTCCTTACGCCACCAAGATAACAGAGAATCCAGTACGCGCTTGCGATTGTTTTTGAGAATGGCGAGATTAAGATTCAGAACTTCGTTCAACTGCGCATCGAATGCCTCATCATTGGATTTGATGGTGCCGTCAGGAAGGTATCGTACCCGCGCTTCGATCGCATGAGCGGCGTCGGCTGGGTTCCAGAGCAGGTCGAGGTCTTGCTTCCGGGTGTCGCAGTGCTGAAGGCGCGGTGGTTGCCCTTCCCCGCCAAGGCAGGCACCGAGGAGGTTACGATAGCTTAGCTGCAATAGGGGATAGCGAGACTGACATCGCCAATGCTCGATTTTCATCTCGCCCGCATTGGGGCGAATGCGTCCCATGCAGTAGCAGCACAGCCCTCGCTGTTCGGTCGCGAGCGCGCTCCGAAGCGCATCTTTGTCTTGGTAGTCGTCGTAGCCGTTTGGTCGAGTCTGCCGATGCATAGTGAGGCTATTTGGCTCCGGTCCCTTCGTGATCGCTCTCATTCATCGCCCGCCATGAATTCCAGTAGAGTCCGGACGCGCGTCACCTCGGGGTCGTTCTCACCCAGCTGGCGCGACAGTTCAGCCAACAACACACGGGCATCGTCATAATGATCGTCTCCGATAGTCCAGGATATTTTTGAGAGCAGCGCCTTTACATCCCTCGTCCTCGGGTCTGTCCCCATGATTTCCTCCAGCACCCGACTGGAATCGACGCCGAAGGAATGCAGCGGCGAATACACTTGGTCATCGGCGATGATCTGGATCCGGTCGTGCTCCACCTCACCGATCACCTGCGGCGAATGGGTCGTCGCGATGAATTGGCATTTCGGGAACGTGGCGGTGAAATTCCCGATGATTCGACGCTGCCATCCTGGGTGGAGGTGGAGTTCGATCTCGTCGATCAGAACAATTGCTTCGGCCTCGGCGGCCGGGTCCTCCATTTTCGGGTTGGCCTGAGCGAGTCGGCGGGTCAAGTCGAGCACCATTGCCAGCACGCCTAGCTCTCCCTCTGAGAGCAGCTTGACCGGCAGCGTCGTGCCGTTCAGGTCGATCAAGAGAGACCTGCCGTGTTCATCCGGGCGGAGATTCCCGTAGTCGGGGAGAAATCGCGTCACCGCGCTATTGAAGATTTCCAAGACCCGCCCAGCCGCCGGGCATTCCTCGCCCAAGGTCTGTCGCGACCGCATCCACGCCGCAAACTCGCCGAGGCGGAGTTCTCGGCTCGACAAGGCACCCGAAAACGCGACGGTCACGCCGCCCGCCGCCGCGCTCCTTGCGGGCACCCTTTCAGATGGAACCGAGCGATTTGTCGAGAACAGAACGGCCAATGGACGCCCTCCAATTTCGTCGCCGGTGGCGGACGGCGGCGCGTCCTCTGCGAACCCCGCCCATCCCGAAGCGACGCGTGCCTTCTTGCTTGGCCCGTTGGTCTCGCGGGACCTGTGGAACGCATTACCGTATCGCGCCCCTTCCATATCTTCGACGTCGCAGAAAACATCCAAGGCGTCCGCACCAATGCGAATGTCATCAAAAGTAAATGGTTTCCTGTATCTCCGAAGTTCGTTGACATGCCCGATAACGTCGGAAAGACAGACGGCCAAGGCGTCGAGAACGGTGGTCTTGCCCACGCCGTTGATGCCGGCGATGACGTTGAATCCGGACTGGAAGCCAAGCTCGGCCACCTTGATCCTGCGGACATTTGCCAGTGTCAGACGCGCGACCCTCATACAGCGCTCTCCACATCGATTTGACCGGTTACCGCCGATGCAATAATGGCGGCCCGACGTTCCTTGAGAAGCGCGATTGTGCCTTGGATTTTGACCGTCAGCGCGTCTAGCCTAGCTGTTTCGCGATCAAGATAGTCGGCAATGGCACGCTGCTGGCGGCGGCCCGGAACCGGGACACGCATATTCCCGATAAAGCCCCACTCTGCCCTCGGCATCTTGGAGCCAAAAGTCGATGCGTCTACTGCATTGATGAAATCCCGTCTAAGGCAAATATATCCAAGAAAACGGGATTCAACTTCAACTGGCTTCATGACAAGGCATTCGGTTGTGCACCTACCCGAGAACTCCGCGACCCAAGCCTTGGCAAGGTAAGGGCGCAACTTGCCGAATAGCACATCGCCGGGACTGAAAACGTTGCTTTGGACGGTGTCGTCCATCGTTGCCGGCGACAAACTTTCAAAGAGCTTTCCTGTCCAAGGCTCGATATTCTCAAGTCCGACATACAGGCTTTCGCCTCCGTTCCCGTTTATCCGCGATTGCTTTAGCGAAACAATATGCTTCAGGCGCTTCGTCGGATATGGCAATGCTGTCCGCGCAGTCACTCCATCGCTTCCCGCAGCAAACGCGCGGTCTCCCCGTTGATTTGTCCCAGATTCGTATAGACTCTCCTCTTCGTCATGAATATCCAGTGCAGGAGGCTGCGCATGTCCTGCGGAATCGATTCTCCCGGTTACAGCCGCGTCGATAAGTGCTTGACGCTTTTCCGCCAATAGTTCCAGCACATGCTTCTTAGCCGCGACCAGCGCATCCAGCTTGGCTGTTTCGCGGTCGAGATAGTCGGCGATGGCACGCTGCCGACGCCGATGCGGAACCGGGACGCGCATATTCCCGATAAAGCCCCACTCGGCCCTCGGCATCTTGGATCCGAATGTCGAAGCATTTACCGCATCAATGAAATCCCGTCTAAGGCAAGCATATCCAAGAAAACGGGATTCGACTTCAACCGGCTTCATGACAAGGCATTCGGTAGTGGACCTGCCCGCGAACTCCGCCACCCAAACCTTGGCAAGGTAAGGGCGCAATTTTCCGAATAGCACATCGCCTGGACTAAAAACGTTGCTTTGGACGGTGTCATCCATCGTTACCGGCGACAAACTTTCAAAAAGCTTTCCTGTCCAGGGCTCGATATTCTCAAGTCCCACATACAGGCTTTCGCCTCCGTTCCCGTTTACCCGCGATCGCCTTAGCGAAACAATATGCTTCAGGCGTTTCGTCGGATATGGCAATGCGGTCTGCGCAGTCACTCCATCGTCTCCCGCAGCAGACGCGCGATCTGTTCCTCCGCAGCCTTCAAGTCGGCATCAATTTCCTCTAGCGGTCGCGATGGCGCATGCTTGTAGAAGTGGCGGTTGAAGGAGATTTCGTAGCCCACCTTATCCTTTTCCCTGTCCACCCAAGCGTCGGGCACGTGCGGGCGAACCTCACGTTCGAAAAAGGCATTGATGTCCTGCTTGAGAGGCACGTTCTCGAAATCGCGCAGCGTCGGGTCGGGCTCCCACCCGCTGCCACAACCACCGGCAGGAACCGGCTCGGCGCTCGGATCCCTAAACGCGAACACGTCGCGGAATAGTTTCCTCTCCGCCGCAGTCCAGCGAGATCCTTTGGCTAGAAGGATATTTTCGATACCACGCCGTACGATGTCCCAATCGCGCATCGGCTCGCGTCCCAGCACTGCGTCGACTGCCTGCACATCGTCCAGCAGATGGGGACAGACATCGAGGAAGCGTATCTTGTCGTCGACCGTCATCTTATACGCAAGCCGCAACGGGCGCTCGACAGTGATGCGTGTGTATCCAAAGTCCTTGTTGTCGAATATCTTTGAGCGGGCGTCCTCCTCCAACCGTCCATAGAGACGCACGATCTCGTCGATCTGGGCGTCAGTGATGTGGCGGCGTTTGTTTCCCAAACTGTGCTTATTCTCTGGTCCGCCGCCGAGAGTCCACGCGTCACGCGCGTCCACAAGTTGGACTCTCCCCTTGCGTCGCTGCTCCTTGCGGTTGGTGACAACCCAGATATAGGTTCCGATGCCCGTGTTGTAGAACATCTGCTCCGGAAGGGCGACTATTGCCTCCAGCCAGTCCTTCTCGATGAGCCATCGGCGGATCCTGCTCTCGCCAGAACCCGCGCCGCCGGCGAACAGCGGCGACCCGCTGAATACGATGGCAAGCCGGGAGCCATACTTGCGCTCTTCGGGCTGCAAGGGTTCGCGTTTGTCCCACATATGTTGTAGGAACAGCAGCGAACCGTCACTTACGCGCGGCAAACCGGCCCCAAAGCGACCGGCGGGATTTTTCTTTTCGTACTCGCGCCGGATTTCGTTCCGCTGCTTCTTCCAAGCCACGCCGAACGGCGGGTTGGTGAGGAAGTAGTCGAAGGTTCGGCCTATGAACTCGTCCTCTGTGAGGCAGTCACCGAAGCGGATGTTGTCGCCGTCCCCATTGTGGTCAACCTGCTTCATCAACATGTCGGAGGCAGCCGTGGCATAGGCCCGCATGTTGTAATCCTGGCCATAGACGAAGAGGCGGGCTTTTGGGTGGTTGTTGCGCATGTAGTTCTGCGCCTCGGCCAGCATGCCGCCGGTGCCGCAGGCCGGATCAAGCAGCGTGCGCGCCGTGCCGGGCGTGGCAAGCAGGTCATTGTCTTCAATAAACAGGATGCGCACCATCAGCCGAATCACTTCGCGTGGCGTAAAGTGGTCGCCGGCTGTCTCGTTGGCTAGCTCGTTGAAACGGCGGATCAGATTCTCGAAGATGTGGCCCATCTGCGAATTCGGCACCCTGTCCGGATGAAGGTCCACATCGCAGAACCGGGAGACCACGAGATAGAGGATGTTCGCTTGGTCCATCCTGTCGATCTCTTTCTCAAATTCGAAATGCTCGAAAAAAATTTCGCGCACATTGGTCGAGAAGTCTTTGATGTAGCGGGTAAGATGCGATTTGACTTGGTCTGGATCACCCTTCAGCCGCTCGAAATTGAACCGTGAGAGGTTGTGAAAACGTTGACCCGCTGCCGCATCCAGCCTAGCCTCCAGTGCCGGGCCCTTGAACCTGTCCTTCAAGCGATCATACTCGGCGAGGACCTTCGCCTTGTTGGCTGCGAGCACGCAATCAAAACGTCGCAGCACCGTCATCGGCAGTATGACGCGTTCGTATTGCGGCGGACGGTAAGGGCCGCGCAACAGATCGGCGATTTGCCAGATCAGTTTCTCGAAATCGGTACTGTCGGCCATTCGTCGAGCCGTTTCAAAAAAGGCAAGCAAAAAACGCCTGTGCCGACGAAGGCACCATTCAAGCTTTTACAATTCAATTCCATTCTCAGCCCGTTCCGGTCAACGCCAGCATCTGTTTTCCGGGGCGGTCCAGCCTTCTGATTTCACCCCGAACTTCCAGTTCAAGCTTGACTGTCGTAACGTGCCAGCCGACCGAGCCCAATCTTGCCCGATCATCGTCGGCCAATTCGGCGCCTGCCCGTTCGGTCAATTCGGAAAACGGCACTTCGCCATCGGCCAACACTTGAAGGGTCGCCTGGCGAACCGCATTGAACTTCCATTTTGGTATGCGCGTCGTTCCGGTTCGCCCAACGCTCGGAGTTCGACAAACAACCCGTTCTTCCGACATTCGCTTTCTTTTGAACTACCGCCGATCTCTCTACTTATTGCGCAGGAAGCGACCGAGTTCCAGCGTCCAACTGCAAGACTTTTGAAATTGCTGCATTGAACTTCGCCGCCAAGGCGTTCCGGCAAACTAGACGAGCTCTGAACATTTGCGAGAGTATGGCCAAGGCTCCCGCCCGCTTCATTCGACGTCGGCAGAAGGCTCGGCAAGATTTGATTCGCAAGCCATCCGCGTGTGTTGAGTTTTGATCTTTCCATTGACAGCCGACGGCCGGATTCGGCGCTCGGCCCCGTTTTCCAGCGGATGCCGATTTCGAAACAAATGCTGGACTCCCGCAAATTGAATGTTGCGCCCAATAGGCGTAACGATACGGCAATTTGAATGCGTCATATTCTCGTGGCGCAGCGACGAAACGAAAAAGAGGAGACAACAACATCATGCGCGCAACCACATTGATCGCCGCCGCGAGCCTTGCGCTGGCCGGTTCAGCCGCGGGCGCTCAAACGGTCTGGAACATGGCCACCGCCTACAAGGACGACAACTTCCATACGCAGAACATCGCGATGTTCGCGGAAGATGTCGAAGAAATGACCGGAGGAGAGCTGCGGATCGTGCTTCACACGAACGCCTCGCTTCTGAAAATGCCGGAAATCAAGCGAGGGATTCAGACCGGACAAGTGCAAGCAGGCGAAATTCTGCTTTCCGCCTACGGCTCGGAGGATCCGTTCTTCGAAGTCGACGGCATTCCGTTCCTGTCGCAAGGCCAAATGACGGCTTGGCAAGTTTACGAGCTGACGCTGCCGTACATCGCCGAAACACTTGACGAGCAAGGGCTGATGCCGCTGTTCTCGGTTCCTTGGCAGGGCCAAGGCCTCTATGCCCAGAAGCCGATCAATTCCGCGAGCGACTTCGAGGGCGTCAAGTTTCGCGCGTACAACGCGCTCACCGCCCGCTTGGCGGAGTTGATGGGAGCGATCCCGACCACCGTGCAATCGGCGGAAGTGCCGCAGGCTTTCGCTACCGGCGTCGTGTCGGCGATGGTCACTTCGGCAACGACCGGCAACGACACCAAGGCATGGGATTTCACGACGCATTTCTACGATGTGAATGCGATGAACAACAAGAACATGGTCATCGCGAACCGCGCTGCATTCGATTCGCTTTCCGACGACGCGCAAGCTGCGGTGCTCGCCGCGGCCGCGAAGGCGGAAGCCCGCGGCTGGGTCATGAGCAACGCCTTGCAGGCAGGTTTGACAGCCAACCTTGCCGCCAACGGAATGACCGTGTCCCCTCCCGGCGCGCAACTGCTTGAAGAACTGAAGGCGATCGGACGACAGATGGTCGATGAATGGCTCCAAAAGGCAGGCGATCGCGGCACTGAATTCATTGCGGACTACCAAGCGATCAGCAACTGAGCGCATGATCCGCCTGGTACGATGCGGATAATTCGAAAATCGTTGGACGGCCTCTATCTTTGGAGCGCATATGTAGGGGCCGCCTTCATCGTCGGGATCGGAGTGCTGATCACGGCGCAGGTGATCGGCCGCGAAATCGGCACGCAGGTCAAAGGAGCCGACGATCTGACCGCGTGGAGCGTTGTCGCTGCGGGCTTCCTGCCTCTCGCGCACACCTACAGAAGAAACGGGCAGATTCGGGTGACGCTTTTGATCGAGCGGTTCAGCGGCGGAGCTCGACGCGTCGCGGAATTGCTTGCTTTGCTCATGGCCGTCTTTTTCGTGGGTTTCCTGTCCTATTCCGCATCCGACATGGTTTGGGATTCATTCCGGTTCGAAGACCTTTCGAACGGGCTGATCGTTGTTCCGCTTTGGATTCCCCAGATCTCCGTCGCAGTCGGAACCCTCATTCTGCTCATTGCGATCCTGGACGACGTCGTGCATTCGATGCTCGGCGGCGACCCCTCTTACTTGACCGCCGCCCGCGAGAACGCCGAACAGTTTCCCGAAATGAGCAGCCCGCCGGGCCCCGACTGATGTTCGCGCCGACCTGTCGCAGTTTTAAGTCGGCCGGCCCCGCGCCGCGTTGACCGCAGCGCATGCGTTTGCCTATGCCGCTCGAACCATAAGAGTGAACTGAGGATGTCTCCGGAAACAGCGCAAATCGCTCTCGTCCTTCTGGTCGCGCTCTTCGCATTTTTGGGATCGGGGCTTTGGATAGCCTTGTCCTTGCTTGGAGTCGGATGGGTCGGGCTGACGATTTTCACCTCCGTGCCGGTGGAGAAGGCGATGGCCACGTCCATCTGGCAGGCGAACGCATCCTGGGCATTGGCGGCGTTGCCGCTGTTCATTTGGATGGGCGAAATATTGTTCCGGGCAAAACTGTCGGAGATACTGTTCCGCGGCCTGACGCCCTGGCTCGGATGGCTGCCGGGCCGGCTGCTTCACGTCAATGTGGCGGGATGCGGAATATTCGCGGCGGTCTGCGGCTCATCCGCCGCGACAGCCGCGACCATCGGTCGAATGTCCCTGCCGGAACTCGACGCAAGGGGATATGATCGCAGCCTGTCCGTCGGCAGTCTCGCCGGATCGGGGACGCTCGGTCTGCTGATACCGCCGTCCATCATAATGATCGTTTACGGAGTGTCAGCGGATGTATCGATCATCCGGCTCTTCCTCGCCGGGATCATCCCAGGCTTGATGCTCATGGCGCTGTTCATGGGCTACATCGTCGTTGCGGCGCTCGTTCGGAAAGGCGTGGCTCCTGTCGAAGCCGTCAAGACCACGTTCGCTGAAAAGCTGCGCCTTTCAAAAGGGCTGATACCGGTGGTGCTGCTGATCGGAGCAGTGATCGGATCAATTTACGCGGGCATCGCGACAGCGACGGAGGCGGCGGCCGGCGGCGTGATCGGCGCATTGCTGCTCGCGGCGGCAACAGGTTCTTTGTCATGGGCCATGTTCCGGGAAAGCCTGCTTTCAGCGACTCGGCTGTCCTGCATGATTTTCATGATCCTTTCAGGCGCGGCGTTTCTGACGACCTCGCTGGCCTATACCGGCATCCCTGCGGCGGTCGCGGAATGGGTGGCCGCTCTCGATCTGCATCCCTACGCGCTCATGGCCGCCTTGTGCGTGCTGTATGTCGTGCTCGGGTGCTTCATCGAAGGGATTTCGATGATCGTGCTTACTGCGACAGTCGTGCTTCCGCTGGTTACTCAAGCGGGTTTCGACCTGCTTTGGTTCGGCGTGTTCATCATCATGGTTGTTGAAACGGCGCAGATTACGCCTCCCTTGGGTTTCAACCTGTTCGTGATTCAGGGTCTGACAGGACTCAAGATCGGGCGGGTCGCCGTTTCCGCCGTGCCGTTCTTCATCCTGCTGCTCGTCGGCATCGTTCTCATCACGGCGTTTCCGGGATTGGTCACGTGGCTGCCGTCGACTCTGGATTGACGGCGGCGCAATAGGCGGACCGGGACGAGCGGAGTCGCTTCAGGAAAAATGATGCCAGAGTTCGGCGGCGCAAACGCTTTCGGGAGGATCGGAGTCGATATCGGCGGCACTTTTACGGACGTCGCGCTGGAAGCCGGCGAGAGCCGGGCCACCCGCAAACTGCTGACGACATCCGAAAACCCCGCAGACGCCTGCATGAAGGGCATCGACGCCGCAATGGCCGAGGTCAATCTCTCGCCGGAAAACATCGGCGTGATCATCCATGGAACCACCCTTGCGACGAACGCGATCATCGAGCGGAAAGGCGCCGTGACTTCGTTGCTGACAACCGAGGGGTTCCGGGACACGATTGAAATCGGGACGGAGGGCCGGCCGGAGCAGTACGACATCAATATCATCAAGCCGGCGCCGCTCGTCCCCCGGCGGCGGCGGTTCACGGTGCGCGAGCGGCTCGACCGAGACGGGCGGGCTTTGCTGCCGATCAGGGAATCGGACTTGGAGAAACTGCTCCCGGCTCTCGACGCCGCGGGCACGGAATCGCTCGCGATCGGGTTTCTGCACTCTTACGTCAATCCTGCGCACGAGCATTCGGCGCGAGATTTCTTCAAAGTTCGCAGGCCTGAATGGCCGATTTCGATTTCGTCGGACATTTCGCCTGAATTCCGCGAATTCGAACGGTTCTCGACGACCTGCGCGAACGCTTACGTGCTTCCGCTCGTCACGACGTATCTCTCCGAGTTCCGGCGCACCTTGGACGCGCGCGGGTTTCGCTGCCCCCTTCTGCTCATGACTTCAAGCGGCGGACTCGCGACGGTGGAAACTGCGCGCAGACTTCCTGCTCGCCTCGTGGAATCCGGGCCGGCGGGCGGAGCCATTTTTGCCGGCGACATCGCGCGGTCGAACGGCATAGACCGGGCGATTTCATTCGACATGGGCGGAACGACCGCGAAACTTTGCATGCTCGAAGGCGGCGTCGCGCAAACAAGCAGGCGCTTCGAAGTCGCGAGGGTATACCGGTTCCGCAAGGACAGCGGATTGCCGCTCAGGATACCCGTAATCGACATGGTGGAGATCGGAGCGGGCGGCGGTTCGATCGCGCACGTCGACGAATTGGGCAGAATCGCGGTCGGACCCGAGAGCGCGGGATCGGATCCTGGACCGGCTTGCTACGGCAATGGCGGCAAGCGTGCCACCGTGACCGATGCAAACCTGCTGATCGGGCGAATTGATCCGAAAAGGTTCGCCGGCGGCGATATGGGACTTGATGTCGCCGCAGCAAAAAAAGCGCTGGCCGACGACGTCGGAACCCCGCTGGAGCTCGACGATGCGCCGGCCGCTTTCGGCGTGACCGAAATGGTATGCGAGAACATGGCAAGCGCAGCACGGGTGCATGCCATTGAAAGCGGCAAGAACGCAGACGGCCGCACATTGATTGCTTTCGGCGGGGCCGCTCCGCTCCATGCTTGCCAGATCGCCGACAAATTGGGAATCAAGAGAATCCTCGTGCCTGCGAACGCAGCGGTCGGATCGGCGATAGGGTTTCTGAGAGCGCCTATTTCGTTCGAGATCGTGCGGACCGTCTATCAAGCGCTCGACGACTTCGACATCCGGCTCACGAATGAAATCTGCGAATCCATGGAAGCCGAAGCAGTTCGCTGCGTGCGGGAGGGTGCGGGAATCGACGGACATATCTCAACCCGCCGGCAAGCGTACATGCGATATCAAGGCCAAGGCCACGAGATAGCCGTGGATGTCCCGATGGATCAGCTCGGCCGCGACGCCGCGGAGACGCTGCAAGAGCTGTTCGACGCGGAATACCGGAAGGTCTTCGGACGCAATGTCGGCGGGATCGCGAGAGGCGCGGTCGTGACTTGGAGCGTCACCGCGTCGACGCCGCCCCATTCCGATGCGGCGGCGGCGCTCCGCAAAGCATCTTCGGAAAAGCCGGACGACCGGATGGCGTTCGATGTTCCGGAAGGCGCGATGAAACCCCACGCCGCAATCCTGCGGGAAACAATGAAACCCGGAGAAGCCGTCGACGGCCCCGCGATCATCATCGAAAGCGGAACGTCGACGGTCGTTTCATCGTCATTCGCCGCGCGCGCGATCGCTACGGGCGATCTCGAGCTGATCCGCAAGCCGGCAAGTCGGGGGCACGGCGGATGAGCAATCTGGACCTGATAAAGAAACAGCTCGTCTGGAGCCGGCTGATTTCGGCCATCGAGGAGCAGGCTCAAACCGTCATCCGCACCGCTTTCAGCCAATCCGTGCGCGAATGCGGCGATCTGTCCGCAGGAGTCTTCAATCGGCGCGGCGAAATGGTCGCGCAGGCGGTGACGGGGACTCCGGGGCACGTCAATGCCATGGCGATCTGCGTGAAGCATTTTCTGACGAAATTCCCGATCAACGCGATGCGTCCTGGCGATGTGTTCTGCACCAATGATCCTTGGCTGTCCGTCGGGCATTATCACGACGTCACCGTCGTAACGCCCGCATTCAGGGGCGATCGAGCCGTCGGCTTGCTGGCGAACACGTGCCACATTGTCGATATGGGCGGTCGAGGCTTCGGCCCCGACGCGCGGCAGGTTTATGAAGAAGGCATAAACATTCCGATCATGCGCTTGGCGCGGGAAGGCCGAGTGAACGAAGATCTCATGGCCATCCTTCGAACGAACGTCCGGAATTCGGAGGATATGGAAGGCGACTTCTACGCAATGATGAATTGCAACGACGAAGGCGCCCGCCGGCTTTGCAGAATCATCGACGAGTTCGGATTGGAGGATATCGAAGACATCGGGCAGTACATAATCATGCAATCGCGCAAGAGCATCGAGAATGCCGTGCGCGAACTGCCCGACGGCGTCTTCCGCCACAGCACGGAACTGGACGGTTTCGACGAGCCGATCCGAATTGAAGCGGCACTGACGGTCGATGGCGACAGCCTGAGCATAGATTATGCCGGTTCATCTCCGGCAAGCCCGTACGGAATCAATGTGGTTGAAAATTTCTGCCTTGCCTACACCGTGTTCGGCGTCAATTGCGTGATCGGCCCGAACATTCCGTGCAACGCCGGATCCATCGGCGTGGCGAAGGTGTCGGCGCCGGAGGGTTCGATCCTCAACGCCCAGCGGCCCATGCCGGTATCCGCCCGTCATGTGATCGGCCAGATGCTGCCGGATGTCGTGTTCGGATGCCTCTCGCAAGCGATCCCGAGCAGCGTGCCCGCAGAGGGTGCAGGCGCGATGTGGAATCCAATGATCCGCGGAGGGCGAACGGCAATCGATCCCGCGGCGGCCGCGGCACCGACTGTCGGGCCGGACTACGACGTCATATTGTTCAATACCGGCGGCACCGGAGGCCGACCGACAATGGACGGGATGACGGCGACCGCGTTTCCGAGCGGAGTGCGAACGCCGCCGGTCGAAGCCGTCGAGTCCGCCTTTCCGCTGATCGTGTGGCGCAAGGAGTTCCGCGAAGGATCGGGCGGAGCCGGCCGAAACCGGGGCGGCTTGGGCCAGATTCTTGAAATCGGCGGAGCCGACGGCGCTCCGTTCAGCGTGGCGGCAATGTTCGATCGGACTTGGCGAGCGGCCGAAGGGCGGCACGGAGGCATGGACGGCGCCGCTGGCGTTGTTCGGCTCGATGACGGCAATACTTTGAAAAGCAAAGGGCGGCAGACCGTCGGTTACGGCAGGCGGCTGCTACTTGAGCTGCCGGGAGGCGGCGGATACGGTTCGCCGACGGATCGGGAACCCGCGCGGGTCCGGGAGGACGTGCTTGACGGATTGATCACGGTTCGTTCGGCCAGAGACGACTATAAGGTCGCGATCGACAAAGACGGACATGTCGATATCTCTAAAACCTGCGAACTTAGACAGAACTTGGCTTCCCTTGCTCAGGAATGAATGGTGAAGCCCTTTCTCTACTTGGATAATTGGCGCGATCCGCAGCCCGAAACGCGGTTTGACAGGCGATTGCGTAACTTGCCCGTCAACATCGAAAGAATTCGGACCAACCATGGCGAGTTCCCTACCGAAACGGATTATTGCGCCGCTTATGTGAGTCCCAGTTTCGACGGAGCCTACGACGATCAGGATTGGATCCATCGCGAACACGAATTGCTGCGCGAGCTCGCAGCCAGCGGCGTTCCCATGATCGGCCTCTGCTTCGGAAGTCAGATACTTGCGTCGGCACTTGTCGGCAGGGACCAAGTGAGCGTGCGTGATCGCCGGGAAGCCGGATTCGGTGAAATCCGTCTTACGGCCGCCGCGCGAAATGATCCGCTGACAAGCTCGGCTCCTTCGCGGATGCCGGTGTTTCACTGGCATGGAGACGAAGTCGGGTCCGAGCATCCCGATGTGGTCGTATTGGCCGAAAGCGACGATTGCGCCAATCAGGCATGGCGATGGGCGAAAGGCGATGTCTGGGGGATTCAGCCGCATCCGGAATTCGATGCTGCAGGATTGATCGACTGGTTCGACAGGCACGGCGAGATGTTCGAGAGCCATGGATTGCGGCGCGACGATCTCGTCAAGGATGCCCGCGGCTGCGATGATGCATTCAAAATGCTTGAGAATTTCCTTGCGTTCGCAGTCATGAAGCTGAAGTCGCAGAAGTGAATTTGCGCCATTCCATCAACGCCGCGGCAGAGGATTGGAACGCGCGGCTCCGAACCAGGTCCCTGCACCGCTCCCGCGTAGGATAAACCCGCGGTCTCAAACGGCTCAGCGACAGTGCATTCGAATTCGAAAGCACCGGGACAGCGGATGCACCGCCTCTCCATGCGAAGGCTCTTGATCGACATTTTCCAAAACATCTCCGGCACCGTCCGAAGTCCTGACTTCGACAGTTCGGTTCGATGTTTGCGCCGTTCCGGCTTGGCGTCCAAACGCCCCCGGCGAGGCTTGCCCGGAACGTCAGCGATGGACGAGACCGACCGCCGGCATCCCGGCGGCTCGCGCCGTGTCTTGGCGCGATGAATTTCCTTCCGGGGTTGTCCGCGAGCCCGGGCGGCGGCTGGCTGCGGGACGGGCTTGATCCGACGCTGCGAACCGAAAGCTCAACTCCGCTCCGCGCAATTCCTGCCAGCCAAGCTGCCCGTCCGGAACAACGTTGCAAGGCAGGGCCAAGATTGCGGCTGAGCTCCGTCGTCCGAGCCGGAACGTCTCCGAGAGGGCAACCTGCGGACCCTGCTGGCCCTCGCGAAGCGCGGCGCCCTCAAGCCGGTGCGGAGCTTGCGGCCCAAGATCCGCGCGCGACAAATTCGATTTCCGACTGCAAAACGCAAAGGGTGCGTCTCATGATTTTTGGTCAGGCGGCGGCGCGACAAACCCTCCAGTCAAGGAAGTCGGTCCAACGATTGTTTCGACGCAGCATTCCGCGGCAAGCAAGGCATTGGCACCCGGTTTCGACCAGCGGCATCCTGTCTGAACAAAAAATATGGGATGCAAACAAACGCTGGACATCGACCCCTCCCCCAAGTAGAATGGACGCGGCTGCCCGAAGGCGGCAGGAACATCGCCCGTCCATCCGTTGCAGGATGGGGACTGAACCGGCAGACTGAAGAGGAAACACTCATGGACGCTAAACTTATCGCAGCTCTGGCTTGTGCCGCGGCGCTGGCGCTCGGCGCCTGCTCCGGCGGCAATCCATCGACGCCCGCGGCTCCCGAGACGCCCTCCGATCCAGATCCCGCCGATCCCGGGACAACCGATCCGGATCCCGCCGACCCGCCCGAGGACGGCATGACCGAGGCGAAACGGTTCGACGACGATCTGGAGCAAGCGGAGGAGGATCTGGCCGCCGCCCGGAGAAGGGTGACTGCCGCTGTAACGACGTCGGCAGGCATCGCCGATGCGCGGAAGGCTTTGACGGCCGCCCTCGAGACGGCGCGCGCGCTGCAGGCGCCTCCGGACGACTCCAGAAGGACCACCTTGGCGACCAGGCTGGCCCTCAAGGCGGACGCCGCCGAGGCCGAGGACCTCCCGAGGCTGCGCGCCGCCGAAAGCAGCGCGGGCGCGGGATGGGCGGCGTCCTCCCTGGTCATAGAGAGGCTCGGGACGCCTGAGGTCGCAGCGATCCGCAAGCGGCGCAGGAACGCCGACAACAGCGATGCCGCGACCCTGCTGACGGCGGCGAAAATCCCGGCGGTCGCGTACGAGGACGGAAAGGTCGTGATGGCCCCGGGTCGGGCCAGCAGCGGCGACCGGCTGCGCATGCGGGGAGTTCCGGTCACTCATGCGGCTGGCACGGGGGGGATGTCGGACGATAGGCTTTTTCTGTCGTTCGGGACCAGAATAAATGCCCCTCCCCCCTCCGTACCGACCCCGTACTTGGACCCCGTCGGCGACGGAAACAACGGTGCCGATCCGAAACTCGCCGCCGGGCTGACGATCACTCCGGGCGGGCTTGTCGTGGACATGGGCGGAAGGGGCGCGACCGGCATCGATCTCACCCTTGCTGAATTCTATCGCGCCCCCAGCCAGACCGCCGTCGACGGTCGAAACGGCGGATACGATCTGAAGCTGGATTTCGGCCCTCCGGCGACCTCGCCCGAGGGCGACGCAGAGCACTACTGGACTGCCGCGCTCATGCCGACGGAGGAGCATCTGAGGCTCTACAGCAGCGTGTTCAGGGACGGCGAACGGATCGTCCCGCTGGGCACCTACGCCTTGCGGCTGTCCAACCATATCGGCCGGGACAGGAATCTCGAAGACCCGGACGATCCGGTGGCCTCCGCGAGAGACGACGTGAACCACTACCTGTCCTATGCGGCCTACGGACACATGGAATTCAGACACACCCAGATCCAGAGCGCCGCAGTGATGCCCGTGCAACGGATCTTCCCCTTCCATGTCGGCTATGACGCGTTCAAGGACGAGGCGGGCATGAGTACCACGGACGTCGCCGACGCCAACAAGATCACCAATGGGAAGTTCAAGGGCCGGACCACGGCCGCGCAATTCTTTGTCTACGCTAACTTTCCGAGCTCACTGGGCTCACTGGGTGCCTGGCCGTGGTTGACGGGCGACAACTACCTTAGGCTGCGGGGCGACGTCACGCTGACCGCGACAATTTCCGGAACCGCGGCCGACAACAGGATCAGCGGAAAGATCACGAACCTGGAATCCTTCAGCAACAGCAAGGGGAAATGGGAGAACTACGACACCAACAAGATACCAGGCGGCGATCTGACGCTCCAAGCGACCGACATCGACGCGGCTGGAGAGTTCAAAGGCGTCATCGACACCGCCTCCTACACGTCGACGGTTTTCGCGGAGGGAGGCTACAAGGGGAACTTCTACGGGCCGCTCGCCGAGCTGGAGGCGGCCGGAATCTGGTATCTTCAGGACGGCAATAACGGCGTTAGCCATTCCCAGAATCTGTCGATCTTGGGCAGCTTCGGCGCGGCGCGCGTCCGCGAGGGTGGCGCCTACGGCGTCGCGGCGGGGGCCGACGACTGACGGGCCCAACCCGAAGACTTCCGACTCCCGCGCCTTCCCGGCGCGGGAGTCCCCGTTTCCGGAACAGGCGTTCCTTCGCAGACCGCATGCCCCGTTGAGACGCGGGAACCATTCCTTGTCCAGCGCTTTCGCGCCGCCGCTTCCAAGCGGAAACTCCCGAAAGCGCTGAAGCGGAATTCCCGGATCCGGGTGTCGAGACTTCGTTCCGGGGACGAGGTTTGACGCCGGACGGGTCGTTTTTGCAGTCGATTCACGGTCGGATTCAAAGACGGAACCGAGCAGCTTCAACGAGCCGCCTGAGCGCGCCGCCGCCGACTTTTGCGCAAAGCTCGTCTTGTCAAGGCCGGCACGCCCGGCGAAGCAAGTCAATGGCCGCCGAAATACGCCTCCAGCAGTCTTGCGTCATTGCGCAGCTCGTCGGCGGTTCCGGACGTCTGCATGCGCCCGGATTCGAGCACATAAATGCGACTGGCCAATGAAAGCGCGAAATTGGCGTTCTGCTCGGTGATCACGACCGCAAGGCCGTATTCCCGGTTGAGCCGCCGCACGACCTCGGCGATCTCCAAGCAGATTTTCGGCGCAAGACCGATCGTCGGCTCGTCGACCAAAAGCAGCTCGGGGCTGGTCATCAACGCCCGCCCGAGCGAGACCATCTGCCGTTCTCCGCCGGATTGCGTCGATGTCTCCTGCCCCGCGCGTTCCAGCAAAGCCGGAAAAAGCTTGTGCACCACCTCCAGATTGCTTTGGATGTCTTCGCGCGCCGTGTAGGCCCCGACCATCAGATTGTCGCGAACCGACATGTAGGGAAACAGGTTGAAGCGCTCCGGCGCGTACCCCACTCCGCTCCGCACGATTTCCGAAGTCGGCCGACCGGTCAGGCCGTGGCCCTTCAGCCTTATCTCACCCTCGGTCCTCACAAGGCCCATTATGCTGTCCAGCAGCGTGGACTTGCCGGCGCCGTTGGGACCGACAACCGCTACGATCTCGCCCGGCTGAACGGTGATCGTGATGTCTGTCAGCGCCTGCGCCTTGCCGTAGAACGCGGATAGGTGATCGATCTCCAGATAGGACATCATGCGCCTCCCAGATACGAGGCTTGAACGGCTGCGTCGTTCATCACTTCGCTGAACGCGCCCTCTGCGATCATCGTGCCGCGGTCGATGGCGATGGCGCGGTCGACGAGCGGTTCAAGCGCCGGCAGATCGTGGCTGACGATCAAGAAGGTCATCCCGTCCTTGCGCATGGATTGAATGAGGTCGGAAATCTGCGCGATTTCGCCGACGGTCAGACCGGCGAATACCTCGTCCAGCAGCATGACGCGTGGGGCGGTGGCCATGGTGCGCGCCATCTCAAGCTTGCGCAGATCGCCCATGGCCAATTCCGACGGCTTCCGGAGCAGATCCGCCTCGGAAAACCCGACGCTCAGGGCCAGTTCGCTCTCCCGTTCGATATCGGGCGGCGAGACAATCATGCGCCAGATGTCGTCGGGCATCAGGCCCACCCGAATATTCTCGGCCACATTCATGTCGCCGAAGGGGCGGGGGATCTGATAGGTCCGGCTGACCCCGGCCCGGATGCGCCGCGACGTGGGCAAGGCCGAGATTTCCCGCCCGAACAGTTTGATCGTGCCGCTGTTCTGCCGCAGCTCGCCCATGATCTGGCTGAAGACGGTTGTCTTGCCCGCCCCGTTCGGGCCGATCAGCCCCAGCGACTCGCCCTCTTCCAGCGAGAAGGACAGTTCGTTCGTGGCCAATAATCCGCCAAATCGCTTGACCAGATTCGTAACTTCCAGCGCGCTCATGCAGTGCTTGCTTTCCTCAGACGGACGAAGCCGCGCTGCGCCAGTTCGAAAAGGCCCTTCGGCTGGTACATGTAAATGATCAGGGCGATGGCGCCGTAGACGAAATAGCGCTCGGCCCCCGGAAGAACCGGACGCAGGTATTCCAGCAGGAAGGTCATGAAAAACGCACCGAAAATAGGTCCGACGATGGTTGAAGTGCCGCCCAGCAGCGCCGCGACGATGATGGTGAACAGGAAGTTGATGTCGAACATCGCGCGCGGCGCCAGCGAACCCAGGTAATGGACGTAAAACGCGCCGCCCAGCCCTGCAATGAGCGCGCTCATCAGGAAAGCGAACGCCTTGAGGCGCGTGGTGCTGAGGCCCGACCCGCGGACGCTTTCCTCGTTCATGCCGATGGCTGACAGCGCGGTGCCGATCCGGGTCTTCATCAGCAGCCACATGCTCACGGCAACGCTCAGCATGAGGACCGTCGACAGATAGTACCCGTTTGCCGCGCCGCGAGTCAGCGTCTGGATGCCCGACATGCCGCGCGTGCCGCCGGTCAGGTCGGGACGGATTACCTGCACCAGCTGATAGAGCAGCTCCATGAAGGCCAATGTGACCAGCGCGAAGTAGCTGCCGCGAATGCGCAGGGCAGGCAGCAGCACCAGCAGGCCGGCGACCATGGTGAACAGGACCGCAACGGGAATCGAGATTTCAATCGGCACGTCGAACCGTTTGGTCAGGATCGCCGTCGTGTAAGCCCCGATGCCGATCAGGAAGGGATGACCGAAGCTCACATACCCTGTTCGGCCCGACAGAACGTCCCAACTGATGGCGAAGATCGCCAGATAGTTGGCAAAGATCATCGTCCGCAGCGTGCCGCTGGAGACCGCCTGGGGCAGCAGGAGCATGCCCGCGATCAGACCGCCCCAGAGAACGAAGTGAATTCTGCGCAGCCCCATGCTCAGAGTTCTTCGCGACCGAACAGGCCCCGGGGCCGCGTCACCAGCACGCCGATGATCAGCAGCATGGTGAATACTCCGCGCAGCTCCGGCGCCAGCATTGCAACCACGAAAACCTCTAGAAAGCCGACAATATGGGCAACGACCAGTGTTCCGATGATCGATCCGATCCCGCCCACGATGACGATCGCGACCGAGATAATCAGCGGCGCAACCCACATTGACGGCGAAAGCTGCGTATAGCTGGCGAAGAACACGCCGCCGATCGCTCCCAACGCGCCGGAGATTCCCCAAGTGATCAGATTGATCCGGTCCGGGTCGACCCCCGAGATCGCCGCCCCCTTGGAATCCATCGAAACCGCCTGCATGGCGCGCCCGGTATGGGTAAGGCGCACGAACAGATAGAGTCCGATCAGGATCGCCCAGCTGATGAGCGTGGCGATCAGAATGTTATAGGTGACCGTTGCCCCGGCGACGTTGATCACGCCCGGAATGATCGGAAGCAGGATCTTGCTGCTGTCGCCGAAAACCAGCACGACCCCCGCTTGGACAACGACCGCCAGGATCAGCGTCGAAATCTCGACCGCGACATGCTCGCCTTTGAGCGTCTTGACGATCAGCCGGTATTTCAGGACGCCCATCAAAACGCCCAGAGCGGCGGCTACGGCTACGCCCAACAGCTTGGGCATCCCAAGCGACTGCGACACCCAGAAATAAATATACGCGCCGACCATCAGATAGGCGCCGTAGGCCAGATTCAGGACGCGCCCGATGCTGAAGATCAGCGTGAAACCCATTGCGATAAGCGCATAGAGACCGCTGAGCAAAAGCCCCTGAATCAATATCTGCAATATGCACGGATCCCTGGCTGCGGGCGCGCGCCGACGCGCGCCCGGTTCAAGCTATGCGCCCGGTCGGGTTAATTTCCGACCCAGCTCGGCACGGTGAACGCTCCCGTCGCGTATTTCTCGGGATAGACCACGGCCGCTGTGCCGTCCTCATACCATTGCACCACGACCATCGAAGGCTGGGCCTCATCGAACGGTTCGGACAAGTCGAAGCGCGCGTTGTGCGGATAGGTCCGGCCGGTCACGGGCTCCACCTCGTCATCGCCCCAGAAGGCGTAGCGCAGCCAAAGTTCGCCGTCCATATTCAGAACCAGATCCTGTTTCTTCATGGCGTCGGCCCAGCCTTCGACATTGTCGAAGCCGCCAGCCTCCTCCGCTGCGGCCATCGCTTGTTTCAGGCCGTGATACGCATTGAACCCGTTGAAATGCGGCAGCACCGGACGGCTGTCGTACTTGGCTTGATAGGTATCGACGAAAGCCTGGCTTGCCGGATCCAGCCTGAAGCCGACCGACGGCACCGGCGACAGGGTCGAGATGCCGCCGCCGGCGCCGCCCGTGTCTTCCCAATACTCCATGCCGAGCGCCGCCACATTCACGCCCGTCATCGCCATCGGCACCTGCAGCTTCACGTACTGCGAGGAGACGACCTGCGAATTCACGGAAGAAACCTGATAGATGAAGTCGGCCCCGGTGCCCTGAGCCCTGCTGAAGATCGGCGCGAAATCGACCGTGGCGACATCGTAGGTGATGATTTCCTTGACCTCGATCCCGGCGACAGGCGCCAGCGCCTCGGTCACGAGCCCGGTGATCGCCTCGCCGAACGCGGTGTCCTCGGCCAGGATCACGACGGAATCCCAGCCCATCTGTTCTTTCAGCACGTCCGCGCCGAAATTGATGTAAAGCGTGGCCAGCGCCTCGTCCGAGGCGATGTTCATGAAATAAGGCCTCATGCTGTCGGGGTCTTCGACCACCATGTCGATGATGCCGATATAGGAGGTCCAGGTGTCCAGCGTGGGTATCCGGTATTCCTGCATCCGCGGCAGCCAGCCGAGCGACACGTCGTCTATTGAGCCCGAGATGATGAAATCGACCTTTTCAGTTTCCGCAAGATACTCGTAGGCGCGCACGCCTTCCGTCGGATCCTGGCCGGTATCGGCGGAAACGAGGACGATCTGCTCCCCCATCACGCCGCCGGCGGCGTTGAGTTCCTCGATCGCGACCTCCGCGCCGCGAAGGGTCGACAAACCGGTATCCGACGAAAGTGAACCGATAAATCCGACCTTGATTTCCGCTCCGGCCGCGGAGGCCATGAGCGCGATGCATGTTCCGCTGAGTAGCGCTGTCTTGATCATCAGATTAGCTCCCTGTGTGTCATTCCTGTATTCAGTATACAGTACACAATGAGGCGGTTCAATCAAATCCTTTCTTGAAGCCCGCGATTAGATTTTGACGATTTCGCCGTTTTCGTCGTGGATCACGGCATCCGCATCGATTTCCACCATCAGCCCGGGCTGGGTCAGGCCGGCCTGGACAGCCGTCAGAACCGGATCGACGCCCTTGAAGACTTCGCCGTGCACCCGCGCAAACTCGCCCGCCTTGGACATGTCGGTCAGATAGGCGCGCACGCGGCCGACATGCCGCAATTCGGCCCCCACCTCATTCAGCGCCTCTTCAATGCGGCGCAGCACGTATCTTGTCTGCGCGCCCGCATCGCCCGGCGCATGAATGCGCCCCGTTGGCTCAATCGCAGTGGTGCCGGCAACCCAGACGAAAGGGCCGATGCGCTTGGCGCGCGAATAGGATCCGACCTCTTCGAACCTTCCGCCGGATTTCCAGCTGCGCACCGTCAAAGGTCCAGCCTCTTGCGAATCGCCTCCGCCGCATCTTTCAGCGCAGCCTGTTCCCGGGCAGTCAGCCGCAATTCCACGACTTCGACCAGCCCGCTTGCTCCCAGGTGGGCCGGCACGCCCAGCACGACGCCGTCGATGCCGTATTCGCCCTGCAGCATGACCGAAACTGGAACCGGGCCGGTTTGCGCGCCCCTGATGTGGTCGATCAACTCGATCGAGGCATGGGCCGGAGCGATCGTCGCCGACCCTGATTTCTTGAGCGCGACCACTTGGCCGCCGCCTCCAATCGCGTCCTGGACGCAGGCCTCGATTTGCTCGGGCGACAGGAACGCGCCCAGACCGCGGCCCTTGATCCGAGCGCGACTGGGAATCGGCGCCATCTCGTCGCCATGGCTGCCCAGAGCAAACGCCTCGACATCGGCGGGCGAGACTCCGGCGGACACGGCAAGCGCGTCGCGGAACCGGCTGCTGTCCAAGGTTCCCGCCATTCCCAGCACCCGTTCGCGCGGAAAACCCGTCGCCCGCAACATCTCGACCGTCATTTCATCCAGCGGGTTGGTCACGACGATAACGACGGAATTCGGCGCAGCCGCGCGGACGGCCTCGGCCGTCCGACGGACAACGCGGGCATTCACGTCGATCAGATCGGCGCGGCTCATGCCCGGCCGCCTTGCGCTCCCGGCGGTCACGACGACCGCTTCGGCCCCGGCAACCAGCTCCAAGGCCTCGCCGCCGACACAGCGCGCGCTCGCGCCCGTGATGCCGGATGCGTGGTTGAGGTCCAGCGCCGTAGCCGCCGCGAGCCCCGGAACGATGTCGATCAGCGCTATTTCTTTTGCGATGTCCGCCATCGCAGCCAGATGCGCGACATTGCCTCCGACGCCTCCCGCTCCGACCAGAGCGAGTTTGCCCAGCCTGCGGGCCTTGCGCGGCGCGCGCGGCGGCGCCACCCATTTGGGCGACCTGCGATAGAGAACCCGACGCATCGATGCAGCGCCGTCGGTGCGCGGCGGTCGAGGTCGCTCGACGGGTCCGTCAACGAGCGCGATGCCGATGCGTTCGGCGGTTTCCCGGGCGAGAGCGGTCACGATATCGCCGGGCAGAACTTCGAATGCGATCCTGCCGCGGCGGCGCGCCTCTTCGATCGCGTCCGACCCTACGACGCGGCGCGAGGCCGCCATCAGCCGTCCTGCCCGTCGACCGACTCGATCGCGCGGGTGGCGGCCTCGACAGCGGTTTTGACCGAGTTTTCCGAACCCGATATGAACAGGCGGCCGAACCGTCCCACGGCGCGCACTTCGACGATGTCGATCTCGGCGGCCTTTTCCGCCTCGTTCGCGGCGATGGAGATATAGGCGGCGGGTGCGCATTCCACGATCCCCAGCGTCTGTCCCGGGACGACCAGCGAGCCTTTGCGCCATTTGTTCAACAGCTGCGCCTGATAGGGTTCGACGCCGGTGATGATCTGCGTCGAGCTGATCGCGGGTTTCAGCCGGTCCGACATCGTGGCGCCAAGCTCCGCCAGCATGGCGTCGCGTGCGGCGGTAACCTCGGCGTTCGAAGGCGAGCGCAGGATGAAAAAGCCGAATTCGCGCTCGACCATCTGCGTGGTCGCTTCGACCGAAGATGCCTTGAGCGCGCGGTCGATCAGCGAGAACACGCCGTTGCCCGGCGCGAATTCTCCGATCAGCACGGTGTCGCCGGACAACGGCACCGACCCCTGCACCGTGGCCCCGTTGTACGCGGCGAACTTGGGCTGCAGGTTGTCGATCTGCATCAGCGCCCGGATCGTGATTTCGCTCATGCGCCGTACTCCTCGTAAAGGTCGCGCCAAGGCCTGCTTTCATAGGCGACGCGCTTGATGTTGATGAGATGCAGCGCCGTCACGTTGTCCGAGGTGATCGACCCCGACCACGTTCCCGTGCCCAGCATGAAGGACGGCTCCAGATCGGTGGAATAGCCCATGCCGCCCATTATGGCCGGTGTGTTCACCAAGACGCGCCCGGTCGGCACGGCGGCGAAGCGCGCGACCGCCTCCGGGTCATCCGAATGAATGACCGAAGTATGCCCCCAGCCTTCGAATTTGGCGATGGAATGCGCCAGCTCGATGCCGTGGCTGGCGGACTTCGCCTCGTAAAACGCCAGAACCGGGTTCAGCTTTTCGGCGGAGAGCGGACGTTGCCAGCCGACTTCGGTCTCTTCCGAGACAAGGCAGCGGGTGCGCGGCGGTATCGAAAATCCGGCCGCGTCGGCCAGAGCCTGCGGGCTTTGGCCGACCTTTTCGGGGTCCATCTCCCGTACCCCCTTGAAGATCACCTTGGCCAGCCGGTCCGCCTCGGCCGGAGTGCAGAAATAGGCGCCTTTGAGCTTCAGCTCATGCCGCAGATCCCGCGCGATTTCGGGATCGGCAATCACCGCCTGTTCGCTGACGCACGCGGTGCCGTAGTCGAAGCTTTTCGAGGTGACGACCATTTCGGCCACTTCCGCAATATCGCTGGATTTGGACTTGTGCACATAGCAGGGCACGTTGCCGGCCCCGACGGCCAGCGTCGGCTTGCCGCTGGAATAGGCCGCCTTGACCATGGCCGGACCGCCGGTCGCCATGACGACCGATGTGCGCCGGTGCTTCATCAGCTCTGCGGTGCCCTGAATGGTCACCGCATCCAGACATTGGATCAGCCCTTTCGGCGCACCCGTCTGTTCGGCCGCACGCGCCATGACGCGCACGGTTTCGATCCCGCAATTGACGCCGCGCGGATGCGGTGCGCAAACAATGGAATTGCCCGCCTTCACCGCAGAAAGCACCTTGTAGATGATCGTCGAGGTCGGGTTCGTCACAGGGATGAGCGCGGCAACGACTCCCATCGGCTCGCCGAAGGCGGCTATCTTCGTGGCATCATCGCGCCAAAGCAAACCAAGCGTGGTCACGTCACGCAGATAATCCTCAAGCGACAAGGCATTGAACAGGTTCTTCACGCGTTTGTCGGGAACATTGCCGTAACCGGTTTCCTCAACCGCCAGACGTCCCAGCCTTTCGGCTTCGGGTTCAATGGCGCGTGCCATGGCATCGACGATCGCGTCCACTTGCGCCGAATCAGTGCCCAAAAAGACGCGATAGGCTTCGAAAGCCGTTTCAGCCGCGCGCCGCGCGGCGGCGATCGATTTCAGATCTGCGTCCATCAGGAGGCTCCGGCGACGATCTTGTCGAAGATGCGGCGCGCCTGGTCGACGTCGCTTGCGGATATTCCTATGGTTTCCAGCCGACGCCCCGCCGCAGCCACATCGGCGCCCAGAATGCGATCCGTCATCGCGATCAGGCTTTCGGTCAAAGGCGCCGGAAGATCCGCAAGTTTCGCGGCCGACACAAGCGGTACCAGCGAGCCAAGCACGCCGTCGCGCATCAGACTGCGCGCAGTCCGCCGGTCAGGGACGGGACGCGCGCCCGGTCCGCGCTCGGTTCCGGCGAAGGTCGCGATCCAATCCTCTGCATCCGGCAGATTTCGAACGCCGTACGCCGCTGCCACGCGCCGCCGCTCTTCGGCAAGCCCGTGAACGATTTCCCGCTGATCGGATCCGATGAGGGACGCGAACGTCCGGTTGGCATCCAACGGAGCGGCGCCCGTCGGCACATGCGGGCCGCCAGGTTCCAGCCCTGCGCCCCCAAGGACCATGGCGGGTATCTCGACAGCCGCCGACAGATCGCCGAAGCCCGTGGCCAGAACCGATTCCGCCGGTTGAATGTTGGAAAGAAAAGGCTTCAGAGCCGCAAGAACGTCTTCTCGCCCGCGCGGCAGGGTCGCGGCCGCCATCGGCGCGGCCCGCGACAGGGTCAACAGGGCGCCTTCGGCCTGAAACCAGTAGGGCAATCCCTGCGCCTCGATCAAAGTGACATCGGCGGTGCAGCCGCCGATGCGCAGCATCCATGCGGTTTCGACCGCGCCCAGAGACCGCCCGGGCGCCAGGATCAGCGCCTGACCGTCGCTGAGATGATCGGCCAGCACCATGGCATAGGTGCGCTGCTTGTGAATCGGTCCGGTCAGAAAGATCGCCTGCGCATCCCGCACCGCGGCGTCCAGCTCGGCGGTGGTGCGAACCGACGGCCCGTCGCGGTCCACCTGATAGGTGCCTACCGGCCCTTCCCCTAGAATGCCTATGCCCGACGATTGGGACAGCAATGACAATTCGGCGCCGTAGGCCGAAAACAACGTGACATCGGCCCCTTCCGCAAGGCAGAGCGCGGCCAGCAGGCGCGCATCCGGCGCGCCGCCCAGCACCGCTATGCGGTCGAATTTGCGTGGGGCCGAAGCGTCTCGGGCCGCGCCGCGCGCCATCTCGCGCGTGAAGTCCTCGAATCCGGCCGGCATGGTTTCTCCTCAGAGGGATGTTCAGGCCGACGATCCGGCGCCGAGCCTGTCGATGATCGCCTCCAGCTCGTCATGCGGGCGCGCGATTACGTGGACCGAAACCACTTCGCCAACCTTGTTGGCCGCAGTAGCGCCCGCGTCGGTGGCGGCTTTGACCGCGCCGACTTCGCCCCGCACAAGCGTGGTGACCAGCCCGCCGCCTACCTTGGTCTGGCCGACAATTGCGACGCTCGCCGCTTTGACCATCGCATCCGCCGCTTCGATCGCGCCTACAAGGCCGCGGGTTTCGATCATGCCGAGGGCGATCTGCCCTGCCATTGGTTTCGCCATTTTCTGTTCCTCCGAAGATTGAAGTTTTGATTTTCTTGATTCAGGCTGCGGAAACGCGGTCAACCACCGCGATGATCGCCAAATCCACAGGCGCCGCGGACAGGCCGCTGGCCATCCGGGCGGCGGATCCGCCGACGATCAGCACCGTATCACCGACTCCGGCGCCGCATGTGTCGACCGCCACCCGCGCCGGCTCGAGCAGTTCGCCTTTGCTGTCGACCAAGTCTGTCACGAGCAGTTTCAATCCGACCAGCCTCGAATCCTTGGCTGTTGCCGTGACCGTTCCCGCGACCTTGCCCAAGTGCATCAGAATGTCCTCAGATAGCGGTCCAGTTCAACCTGCGTGACTTGCTGGCCAAAGAAGTCCAGCTCGCGCTCGGCCTGCTGCAGGACCAGCTCCCATAGCGTCTCGCCCATCGCGTCGCGCAGCCAGTCCGATCCGCGCGCCAGTTCGATCGCCGTCGGCAGATCGGTGGGAATGGGATCGCCGATTCCGCTCCCGTATGCATCGCCGGGCGTGGGGTCGGAGGGCGTCAGCCCCTGCTCGATCCCGTCAAGACCTGCGGCGATCTCGGCAGCCAGCAGGAGATAAGGATTGGCCTCCGCTCCGGCATCGCGCTTTTCCACGCGCACCGCGCTGTCGGACCCTTCGATGACCCGAATGCCCACCGTGCGGTTGTCGTATCCCCAACTCGTGTTGACGGGACAGAATGTATAGGGCTGACGGCGGCGATAGCCGTTCACCGTTCCGCCGCCGCAGATCGACATTTCGCACATGCGCCGCTGCAGGCCTGCGATGAAGGATTTTCCGGTCTCGTTCAATCTTCCTTTGTCGGCGAAGACATTCCTGCCGCCCTTCCACAGAGAGTAGTGCGTGTGAAACCCGCTGCCGGATTGGTCGAAAAACGGTTTCGGCATGAAGGTCGCCAGATATCCGTGGGCAATTCCCAGCTGGCGGACCAAGGATTTGAACAGAACGACGCGGTCCGCCGCAACCAATGCCTCGCCATACCTGATATTCACCTCAACCTGGCCCGGCGCATATTCCGGGTTCGACTGCTCGATGGGTATTCCGCATTCATTGATCTGCCGGCGGATGGGACCGACAATGTGTTCCATCCGCGCGGCCCGGCTCAGGCCGTAGACCTGGATGCCGCTGTCGCGCGGCTGCCCTGTTTCCGGGTCAAGAAGATAGAATTCAAGCTCGGTCCCGACATTGACCTCAAGCCCCATGTCGCGTGCGCGTTCGACTTGGCGCACCAAGGCGCCGCGCGGATCGATCGGCACCGGCTCGTGGTCCATCCCCTCGGCCCGGCCGAAGCAGACGGCTACGCCCGGCTCCCACGGGACGGCGACCGGCCGGG
Source organism: Paracoccaceae bacterium (assembly GCA_965205055.1). Taxonomy (GTDB): domain Bacteria; phylum Pseudomonadota; class Alphaproteobacteria; order Rhodobacterales; family Rhodobacteraceae; genus CBDBBY01. The sequence goes on from OZ242030.1 coordinate 2,905,332, forward strand.
TCATCGGGAAGATGTGCATGTCGGGATAACCGTTGTCGAAATTGACATAGGGCGTGTCCCAGACGTCGCAGGCCATGTCGATGGCGAACAGCGCGATCGACAGCGCATTGCCGCTTTTGCAGACATGATCCCAGTGGCCGGCGGGAATGCGCTTGCCGCGCATGATGCCGTTCAGGTCGCCCACGCCCAGAATCACGGTATGCGTACCCTCGGGCAAATCAAACCCCGAACTCATTTGCGCGCTCCCTGTTTTTGGCTTTATAATCGCTGTATTCTGTATACAGTATTCATGAAAACAATCAAGAAGCAAGGAAAATCTGCGCCATGCCAAAGAGCTCGGTTGTCGTCGTAGGGGGCGGCATTGTCGGCGTCATGACCGCGCTTGCGCTCCAGCGACGCGGCGAGGCCGTGACCTTGATGGATCGTTGGGAGCCGGGACATTCCCGCGCATCTTCAACGGATTACAATCGGGTGATCCGCGCGATATCCGGACGGGACGAATTCTATACGCGCTGGGCGCGGGAAAGCCGCCTGCGATGGCTGGAGCTGCAGGCCGAGAGCGGACAGAATCTGATGTACGAATGCGGCGTTCTGATTCTTGCCTCCGGCGGGCATTGCGAATGGGAGGATGAGACTGCCGTGACCTTCGACCGGGTGGGCGTGCCCTATCACAAGTTCGGACGGCGGGAAATCGAATCGCGTTTTCCGCAATTCCGGGTGCCGGAAATCGAATACGCGTTGTTCGAGCCCGAGGCCGGAATGCTGATGGCGCATCGCTGCGTTCTGACCGGGCTGGACCTGTTCCGCCGCGCGGGCGGGACGGTGCGCCGCGGGCGAGTCGCAACGAACGGGTCGGAGCGACCGGCACTGGACGGCAAACCGCTGGAGGCCGATCTGATCGTCATGGCGACCGGCCCCTGGATGGCCGAAATGTTTCCAAGGACGATCAAGCCGATCTCGACCGTGGTCGGGGTCAGCGTTCTTTATACGTCGACGCCGGACGGCTCTGAAGATTTCGATATGGGCCGCATGCCCTGTTGGATCGATCACGGCCAAGGGTCGTTCGGGATGCCGTCATCCGAAGGGTCCGGGGTCAAGGCGGCAGTGGTGATTCCGGACAAGATCGATCTGGACAACGATGAAAGGCTGATCCGTCAGGAAACGCTGGGCCGCACGCGCATCTACATTCGCCACCGCTTGCCGGGGCTGGACGGGCAGAGGGTGGTGGATTCCAAGTTCAATCAGATCATCCTGACGCCCGACACGCATTTCATCCTCGACTGGCATCCCGAACACGAAAACCTGCTGTTTGCCGGCGGCTGCTCGGGGCATCTGTTCAAGCACGCGCCGGTCTTTGCGGAATTTGCGGCAGGAGTAGGGATGAAGGACTTCGGCACCGCCGACCGGTTCAAGATCACCGGCCGCAAGAAACTGAGCCGGAAGGAAAGCCCCAGCGGGCGTTGATCGGCGGGCTCGGACTGTCCGAGCACTCATTTGCCGCTGTAGGTCCCGCGAAACAGTTCGACCGCTTCGGACGCAGCGAGATCTCCGGGCACGCGCGCCGTTTCAAGCGAAGCCAGCGCCTCATCCGCTTCGGCGGCGGCCAGAAAGACATCGCGTCCGCGTACGAACAGTTCGCGCAGGTGATCTGCGCGATATTCTGGGTGAAACTGCACCGACCGCGCCGGAAAGCCGTAATCCAAAGCGCCAATCGGGCAGTGGCCGGCGGAACCCGTCACGCATGCTGAAGGCGGGACATCGGTCACTTGGTCCTGATGCCAGACATAGGCGTCGACGCGGGCGCCGCCGAATTCAAAGGGCCGAACGCCGACGACATTGCCGATTTCCGCCTTGGCCGCCTTGCCGCCATATACATCGGCCATGATCTGATGGCCGAAACAGATGCCGAAGACTGGCTTGCGCCGATTTCTGCAGTTTTCAAGGAATTCGCGCAGCGACTGCATCCATTCGGTGTCGTCGTAGACCCCGAATTCGGACCCTCCGACGATGACGCCGTCGAAATCCTCAAAATCCGGCAGCGGCGCACCGTCCGCTATGTCGGCAACAGAGAACTCCGCCTCCGGCAGATGCGGCTCGATCCAGTTGCGGATCTGCTGCGCAGCGCGCGGCAGACCCTCCAACAGCGGCAAGGGATGGCCGGTCAGTCCAAGAAGCGCGATCCTCACCAGTCGAATGCCCGGTCGATGCCGGCCATCTTGACGCCGGTAAAGGCCGAAGCCTCGAAACTGAGCGCGCGCAGATCTTCGGTCTCCAGATTGCGGACCGACGACTTCCCGCAAGCCTTGGCCAGCACCGTGACTTCCATCGTCATGGCGGTCAGATAGCGGGCGATGCGTTCAGCGCCTGCATTTGGATTCATACGCGTCTCAAGGTCCGGATCCTGCGTCGCGATGCCGACCGGGCAAAGGCCTGTATGGCAATGATGGCAAGCGCCCGGCGATGTGCCCAAGGATTTGTAATCTTCAATATACCGCGGACTGTTGCACCCCAGCGCGATCATCGCAGCATTGCCTATCATCACCGCATCAGCGCCCAAGGCCAGACATTTCGCCGCGTCAACGCCGGAACGGATGCCGCCCGCAGCCACCAGGGAGACTTTATCGGTCATGCCGCAGTCATCCAGCGCCTCTCGCGCGGCGCGAATTGCGCTTATCGTCGGAATGCCGGTATGGTTCAGCAGAAGCTCGGGCGAGGCTCCGGTGCCGCCTTCGGCCCCGTCGACCACCACTACGTCCGCGCCCGCCTTGGCCGCAATTGCCACGTCGAACCGCGGACGGGTCGCTCCCATTTTAACGAAGATCGGCACCTGATAGTTCGTTGCGATCCGCAATTCCTCGATCTTGACCGCCAGATCGTCGGCGCCAAGGAAGTCGGGATGCCGGATGGTGGATCGCTGGTCCACGCCTTCGGGCAGGGTCCGCATCTTGCTGACGCGCTCGCTGACCTTCATGCCCAGCAGCAGACCGCCGGTTCCCGGCTTGGCCCCCTGCCCCACCACAAGCTCCAGCGCGTCCGCGCGGCGCAGGTGATCCAGATCCACGCCGTAGCGGGCCGGCGACATCTGATAGAGCAGCCGCTGGGACGCTTCGCGCTCCTCTTCCAGCATGCCGCCCTCGCCCGTGCAGGTCATGGTGCCCACTTTCGAGGCTCCGTACCCCAACGATGCCTTGGCCGGGGCCGACAGCGCGCCAAATGACATGGACGCAATGTAGATCGGGATCTTCAGTTCCAGCGGACGTTCCACCAAGCCGCGCCCTCCGCCTAGAACAGTGACGGTGTCGCAGTTCTCGCGATAACCTTCCAAAGGCAGGCGGGTCATTGTCGCCGGGACGAATGTGAGGTCGTCAAAGGTCGGCAGCCGCTTGTTGAACGTGTTGTAGCCGCGCACCTGATAGCGGCCGAGTTGCGCCAACGCGTGCACTTCGGATATCGCCTCGGGCGTCCAACGGGTCGAGCCGCCCTCGTCATATGAAGACGGCACCCCGGCTGGCCGGCCTTCGATCACGCCCGCATCGCGGAACCGGATCTCTTCCTCCGGGGCTACTTCGAACGGATAGTCATAGGGTTTACTCAGATCATGAGCCATGCGCTTGCGTCCCTGCTTTCAAAATACCAAAGGCGCTGGCCCGAAACCATCTTGCGCCAGTTCCGCGAGCTGTCGACCAGCCCGAGAGGATCAAGGATCGCATCAACTTCCGCCACTTCCTCGGCGGCGGGCTCGGAAACATCGACATCCACGCCCAGACTTTCGATCTCGCCGGCGACCCAGACCTCGCCTTCCCACAAGGCATCGGCACAGGATCCGCCTGCCCCGCCAAGTGCGATGATCCGCCCCGAATGCGCCATGAAGCCCGACTGATAGCCGATCTTGCCTTCAACCACTATGTTGCCCCCCTTCATGGCAACACCGACGCGCGGCCCCGCATCACCCTTCACGTGGATTGTGCCGCCGATCATCGCGGCGCCGCAGGACATGCCCGCATAACCGCCAACGGTGATATGGCCCATGGCCATCCCTTCGCCCACGGCCCAGCCGCAGTTGCGCTCGATGGTGACGTTGGCGCCGGTATTCAGCCCGCTGCAGTAGTAACCCACCGACCCTTCAAAGGTGATGTCCACATTGTCCGGCAGGCCTACGCCAAGGTTGTGCCGCGAAAGCGTATCGACCACGCGTATCGGCCGTCCGCGGGCGCACGCGGCCATGATTTCCCGGTTCACGTCACGAATGTGACGCTTGCCGACCTCGATGACGATCTCGTCCATCTGTCTCGCCTGCTCTCTCATGCCGCCAGACGCCGGTTTCCGACGCTCCAGATGCCTGTCAGCGAAGGTCCGTCGTAATTGATCACGTCGCATTCTTCGGTCATCACTCGACGCACCGCCTGCTCCTCGGTGGCAGCCGCCAGGTCGCCGCTTCGATCAACCGCGACCAGCGGCTTCATCGCGAAACGATCTTTGGCAAAACCGATCCCGTCCTGAGTTGCGATCATATAGGTGAAAACCCCGTCGATGGACGGGATCGACTTCTTCAGCGCCTGTTCCATCGTCAAGCCCGCCTTCATCTGATCGCTGACCCAGACGGCAATCAATTCGCTGTCATTTTCGGTCAGAAAGCGATAGCCCATGCGGCTCAGTCTATCGCGCCAAGTGAAATAGTCGGTGATCTGCCCGTTGTGCACGATCGCCACATCGGGAAAGGGCCGCGCCCAGAACGGATGCGACGCGTTGGGCAAAACCGAGCTTTCGGTTGCCAGCCGGGCATGGCCCAATCCGTGCGTTCCGATTATGTCGCGCACTCCGTGCTTCACGGCCACGGCTTCCGCTCCGCCGACGTCCTTGATGATCTCAAGGCTGCGGCCGCACGACTGCACTTCCATGCGGTCCGCCAGTTCATCGGCGTCCCGTACCCATGCCTGCAAATCGGCAGGATCGGAGATTTCCATTCGAAAGCAATAATGCGGGTTTCCATCCTCTATGATTTCCGGATCGGCCAGCAAGCCGGATCCATGTGCTTTCAACACGGTCTCGAATGCATCCAGATCGTCATCCTGCCGAGATTTATCGAACCCCATCCCGCGCAGAACGTATCCGGTTTCACGAAGCGGACCGTAGACCGCAAATCCGGTACTGTCCGCACCGCGGTGTTCCTGCGCATCCATCAGTTCAACCAGGTCCGCCCCGACTTGTCCGGGCGCGGTTAGGATCCTTCCAGCGATTCCACACATGAAGATCTCCCTGTTCCATCATTACTGTATACAGTATACAGTACACGAACAATAGCAAGCCCATTCACCTTGGCAGCAGTTGTATTTTTGAATACAGGATTCATGATCCGTGGAAAGCGAGGCTCCAATTGGCTCTGAAACAAATCAAGACACAGCGCAGACGGCTGGCGGACGAAGTCTACGACCAGCTGGTCGAAGCGATCATGAGCCGCGAGATTTCCGCCGAAGACCGGCTGGTTCAGGAAAAGCTGGCGGCAGAACTCAACATCAGCCGCACCCCGGTGCGCGAGGCGCTGATGCGTCTGGAAACCGAAGGCGTTCTGGAGATTGCGGCCAGCGGCGGCTTCCGGCTCGCTCGCATGGACCATAGCGAGGTTCGGCAGTTGTATCAGGCCCGCGCGGCAATCGAAGGCCAGGCCGCCCGCATTCTCGCTGTCCAAGCAACCCCTCAGATTCTGGATCGCCTGCGCGACTTGATTCGTCGAAACGAAAACCTGACCACGCCCTCGACCCGAGACTATTTCGTTGCCAATCGATGCATTCATCGTGCCTTCATGGTCGAAGCGGGGAACAAGTTTCTTCTGGATATTTTCGACACGATCTGGGGCAATGCGATGGCTTTTCACCTGTTTTCGGCGATCGAAAACGTCAACATCTCCAAATCGCTGGGCGACCACCTGACACTTGTCGACGCCATCGCGACAGGCGACGTGACGGAGGCTCTGGAAACCTTCACCGCCCACATACAAGCAGGATTTGAACTGCAGATGGAGGGGCTGAAAGAAGCTGAACAGGCGTGAACTACCGTTCAGAATCCGTGGCCGGATCATGCGATGCGTCCGCAGGGGCCGATCAAACCGAATGACTAATCCCGTCCATGTCACAATCTATAGCCACAAAGGCCGTGTCGGCAAAACCGCGCTCACGGCGAATATTGCGTTTGCGCTTTCGTCGCTGGGGAAAAAAGTTCTTTTGGTTGATAGCGATCCCCAAAGCAACTTAACGTCGTACCTTCTTGCGGACGACATTGTTGATGATCTCCTGAATCACTCCAATGATCGAGACGGTAAAACCATCTGGAGCGCGGTCCGGCCCGTTATCCAAAATACAGGATCCGTTCGTACGGTAGATCCAACAAGGATCGAAGATGATATTGCTTTGCTTCCGGGTGATATTAGACTCTTTGAATTCGAGGAATTTCTGTGAAAAGCATGGGCCGACGGGTTCAAGAGACGCATACCCGCTTTGCGAGCAATTTCGTCAATCAACTATTTGACTTCCAGTTTGAACCGACAGCATGATTTTGATTTCGTATTTTATGATACCGGGCCTAATATTGGGGCTCTCAATCGTCTTCTATTGCTTGGAACCGATTTTTTCATAGTGCCGTTAGCCTGTGACTTGTTTTCCATCAGGGCATTATCCACTTTAGGCCAAGCCATCAAAAAGTGGATTGGAGAGGTAGAACACATCAATGCTATTGCGCCCGACGACGCAGTCCTGTTAGAGGGCAAACCGAAATTCCTCGGCTACATACAACAGCGATTCCATATGCACGGCCGAAAAATGACAAGACAGGCCGATTCATATCACAGTAGAATCAGAAACCGTGTTTACAATGACATTTCTTCGGTGCTGCGTGAGGTCGACAGTGAACTCGCACCTGCGTATCCAAAAAATCCTTTGATCGGAAACATTCAGAATTTTGCGCCGCTTGCCCAAGCGGCCCAACACGAGGGAGTATCCTTTTGGAATTGTACAGCTTCCAGCAATAATGATCACCTAAAATTGCAAGCAAAAGAGTCATTCTTTCAAATTGCTAAGCATATTTTGCATACGGCCGGTGATCGGAGAAGTTTTGATTTTATCCAAAACTAACCGTCGCCTCGTAAATGAGGTGATCAAGTATTTTGTGAATGATCGACATCTGTTCGAACGATTGGTCCGGGCGCTCATAGCCTAACAGCCCTATGCGCCTACTTGTTTCCGATTTTCTGGAAGAAAATGAACGCATGATAATAAAAACTTCGAAAGCATATTGTTGAGACATGGAGTATAAAATTTTTAGCAAGGTTTGTGCCGAAACGGCTTGGAGAAGCACCACGTACACGACAGTACATTATGGCATAGCGGCCAACCAGCAAGCTTCAGGTTTGATCCTTGACGGATGAATTGTTGGGAGAAATTTCACATGGAGTCAGTTGCTCAAGGGAATCGCCGTGTGAGGTGTGTCAGGATCAACTGATGATACTGGCAAGAATGACGTCCGGCTGCGGACGCATCGTGGATTCCATTTTCAAAGCTCATCACAAAGCCGGTGAATAGTGAAAATGGCTGTTCTCCGAGGGTGGCATAGCCGAAGTTGATCTCGACCTGCAACGGATCATGCTCCGCCTCGGCGATGTTCCGGGTGGAAACCGCACCGAGCCGTGGCGGGATCTCGCTGGAATCGGCCCCTTGCCAACGGAACGGCGGCGAGCCCAGTACAATTTTTGGCCGAACGGTTGCAGCGCCGTGCAGGTTAGTCGTGCGACTCTATTGGATCGCGCGCGTCTGCGTGGGTCTGCGCACATATACTCTGGGAGTTCGTTGACAGCGAAGCCAGGTTGAACGGTTCTCCGAAGACTCAAGAGCTACCGGCGCGGCTTCACATGATTGGGCAAATTCGGCTGGGTGCGTTCAGGCTTTCATCAAATTCACTCTCATTGTCGACGTGACCATGAGTTGGCAGCCCACTCCTTCCACCAGCAGCAGTTGCAAAATTTGCGAAATCCCTTACGACTTCCCAGACGGAATAATTGATGCCGTCGACTGGTCCGCATGCCGCAAGTCTGCATTCATCTGCGCGCCGAAACCAAGGCGATGGAAAAGCGCGCCGGCATTACGCCCGAAGGCGTCGCGCAACTCGTTGAGAAGGGTTTCGAGGTCGTTGTCGAGGAATCTCGCTCAAGGGTGTTCCGCGAACGCGAGTACGCCGTCGCAGGCGCAAAGATCGTCCCCGCAGGATCTTGGAGGTCGGCTGCCGACAATGCCATAATATTCGGACTGAAGGATCTCCCGGACGATGGATCCGCGCTGCAGCACCGACACATTATGTTCGGGCACGCATTCAAGGGCCAGCCGGATGCTCAGGCACTTCTTGGGCGATTCCGGCGCGGCGGAGGAAGCCTGTACGACTTGGAATATCTGGTCGATGAATCAGGGAAACGGTTGGCGGCGTTCGGATATTGGGCCGGATACGCCGGGGCGGCCGTCGCGCTCCTTGCGCTTGCTTCCGCCAAAGCCAATGCTCCAATGCCGGACCTGACGATTCCAAGACGCCATCGAGACGAATTGAAGAGGGAGGTCGCGGCCGCGGTCCAAGCGATCGTTCAAAGGCCCTCCGCATTGATTATCGGCATGGGCCGAACAGGTTCCGGCGCGGCTGAACTCCTGAGTTCGCTCTCGCTTCCGGTTGTCGGCTGGGACTTGCCGGAAACCGCCGGCGGCGGCCCGTTCCCTGAAATCCTGGCGCACGACATTTTTTTGAACTGCGTTGTCGCCGACGGCAGCACGCCCGTATTTTTGGACCGATCAGCGTTTCAAGCGGAACGACGCCTTGCCGTAATCGGCGACATCGCTTGCGATCCGGGAAACGACCACAATCCGATACCGATCTACGAAACGGCGACGTCCTTTGCGGCTCCGGCAACGCGAGTCTGCAACGACCCTCCGCTCGATGTGACAGCCATCGACAATCTTCCGTCGTTGCTGCCGCTTGAGTCATCGCAAGATTTCGAGGCACAGCTGCTTCCTCACCTGCTCACGTTGGACAGGATCAATGAAGGCGTTTGGAAGCGGGCGCTCGATGCATTCCGCAGACACCTCCCAACCTGAATCGGAATAAGGATATGGCAAGAGTCAATTGGATCGGAACCGGCCTGTCGTCGGGACCCGGACTTCGAAGGCTGATCTCGTCGGGACGGGACGTGACCGTTTGGAACCGAACAGTCGAGAAAGCGAAAGAGGTGGCCGGCGACCCGTCGGTCGACGTCCGCGCTTTCCAAATCGATGAGCTTGAACGCGCATTGAGTCCGGGAGACGTCGCTATATCGATGCTTCCTGCGGATTGGCATGTTCCGGTGGCGCGGCGATGCTTGGACAAGAATGCTCATTTTGTCTCATCGTCGTACATTTCGCCGGAAATGCTGGAACTCGACGGTCCTGCGAAGCAATCCGGGCTGGCGTTCGTGAACGAAACCGGCCTCGATCCCGGAATCGACCACCTCATGGCGCACTCGCTGGTCGACGACTACAAGCGCTCAAGCGGCTTCGACGAGGACAACGACGTTTCGTTTTCGTCCTATTGCGGCGGGTTCCCGAAATTCCCCAATGCGTTCCGATACAAGTTCAGCTGGTCGCCGCTCGGCGTCCTGAAAGCGCTGATGTCGCCTGCAAGATCGATTTCGGAAGGCGAACCGAAAGAAACCTCGAAACCGTGGCTTGCGGTCGAAGAGTATGAAGCCCCGCTTCCGGTTCCGGAGCTTTTCGAAGCCTACCCCAACCGGGACTCCATTCCGTTCATGTCGCAATACGGATTTGCGAAGGAATGGCGCGTCAAGGAATTCGTGCGCGGCACGCTTCGTCTCAGCGGTTGGACCGATGCCTGGTCTGATATTTTCGATGCATTGGACCGTTTTCGAAACAATCCGGGAAGCGACGAACTGACGCGGCTGGCGGAGCGGCTGTGGGAAGAGCACCCCTACGGCGAAAGCGACCCGGACCGTGTCGTGCTGTGCGTGTCGCTGAAAGCCGAAAGAGGATCCGAAACCAGATACCACAAGACCTGGATTCTGGATGCTTGGGGCGACGATGACGAATCCGCCATGGGACGCTTGGTATCCATTCCGGTCGCGTTGGCAGTGGACTCCGTCTTGGCCGGCAAAATCCCGGCCGGCGTAGGCGCGCCTCCGAACGATCCGAATCTTGTCGCCGAATGGCTGGAAGCCGTCAAAGGCATAGCGCAGATCATGTCGATCAAGGATTCCCTTGCGTGAAAGAATTGGCGGCGGCCTTGACCGAATTGACCAAGGCGAGCTGCGGGGTGGGCATCAATCCAGCAGTATCTTGAATTCGCGGCGTATCTGACGGTCCGCTTCTTCGCTCAAATATTCCGGATAGTGGGATTCAAGCACCGTTCTGGCGCGCGAACGCGCAGCTCCTCGAATATCCGGCTCGCCTCGCTCAACCCATGCTTCCGGCGATTCCCTGTCGGCAAGGTCAGGATAGAAGTAGTCGCGCTCCATTGCCGCCATCGTCTCGCCGCTGCCGAGAAAATGGCCTGTTTCAAGCACTGACCGGCAAATTCCGTCGAACTCCAGCGTGTCGTCGGAAACCTCGATTCCGCGCACGACCCGATAGACATGCGACAACATCTCGTCGTCGAGCACGAAGGCGTCGAACGACGCGCCCAGAAGCGCGGAGGTCATGCCCGAGCTTTCGTAAATCATATTGCCGCCAGCGAGCGCCGCGGCGGTCGCGGTAATGCCTTTCTCCGACCCCATCTGAGCGTCGATCGCTTTCGCATCGCTCATTGATGAAGCCACTCCGGATGGAAGTCCGATCCAGTTGGACAGCTGGGCGCTTGCGGCGTTGAGAAGCGCGGTTTCGCCTCCTCCCCCGGAGAAAGCGCCGGATCTAAGATCGACAACGAACGGCCAATTCGAGAAGATCATCGGATATCCGGGCGCGAAGACGTTGACCATCATCAAAGCGGCGAGGGTTTCGGCAAGCGAGGCAGCGAGAAACGCCGCCGGACGTGCCGGAGCGGTCGCGCCGGACTGGGCGGCAGTGATGCAGCTGAGCGGCATCCCGTGTCGAATGCATTCCATTGCGACCTCCACCGCGTCCTGTCCGTATCTGAACGGCGAAATGATCGCGCTGACATGCGCAGTGCACCACGGTCTTTCGGCAAATCGTCCTTCGCCTCCCGCCGCGATGTCGAACATGCGGACGACCGGCGCCACATGGTTTCCGGAATAGAACGATGTCGCGACCGGCTTGGTCGTGCCGCGCAAGAGCGCGTACGCAGTGTTGACGTCGAGATCGAAAACGTCTTCGACATCCGTCGCAACGCAACATCTGGTGAACCATGCGATGTTCTTCAATTTGTCCTGCAGCCGCGCAAAGTCGTAAAGGTCCTTGAGCGTGGATGGCCGGTAGCGGCCCGTCTCAAGGTCCATTGTCCGGATTGCAGCGCCGCCTGTTCCGAAGTGGACCCGCGAGCCGCCGACCTCGATGCTTCGAGCTGGATCGCGACCGTTGAGGACGAATGATTTCGCCGCCCCTTCGATTATGTCTTCCGTCATGGATTTCGGGAAGCACACGCGTCCGGATTCATTGAGAACCGCTCCTTTCTCGACAAATCGGCGCTCAAGGAATGCCGGGCATTCCCCCATCCCCAGCTCAGCAAGAAGTCGAAGCGCGGTATCGAGGATCGCCTTCATGTCCGATTCGGACAAGGGCACGTACTGACCGCCGCTAGGCCCGGGAGGCGCAGGATCGGCACTGCGAATTCCGGCTGACCGAATCGCGACCCTCGCCGCTCGGCCGCCTGCTCTGCCTGTTGTCTTCGCCGCCACGGATTCTTCCCATTCCGATTCGTGCAACGACCGCCGAAATACCCGATTGCCGAGCAACAGAATATCGCCGAAATAACAGTCAGACCTTTTTGTTTGAGTCAATCGAATGGAACTTGGATGGCACGTCACTACAGGGTCGTCGTTGTCGGCGGCGGCATCGCGGGATGCTCGACTCTTTATCATCTAACCCGTGAAGGCTGGGAGGACGTCCTCCTCGTGGAACGAGACGAGCTTACGTCGGGCACGACTTGGCATTCGGCTGCGCAAGTTACGAATTTCGGAACCAACCAGACCATGATCGGCCTGAAGTCCCATTCCATAAACTTGTACAAGGAGCTTTCCGAAGACCCCGAATATCCGGTCGGATATCATTTCGGCGACGGCGGAATCCGTTTGGCGAGCACATCGGACCACATGGACGGGTATGCCCACTTCGCATCGATGGCAAAGGGCATGGGAGTGAACTTCGAGGTCATCGACGCGGCTGAATGCGCGCGACGGCATCCGCTGATTTCAAAAGGCGGCCTTGCCGGCGGGCTGTGGGATCCGACGGACGGCGACATTGATCCGTCCCAGCTTTGCCATGCGCTGGCGAGGCGCGCGAGACGCGCGGGCGCGACGATTCTGCAAAATACCGAAGTCGAGGACATTCGCCGGACGCGAGGCGGAGACTGGCTTGTCGAAACCAATGCCGGGCCGTTTCACTGCGAGTTCGTCGTCATCGCTGCCGGATACCGTGTCAACGAAGTCGCTGCGATGATGGGAACCGCCCTGCCCGTCGTCTCGATGGAGCATCAGTATTTGGTGACGGGGCCGATACCTGAGATCGTCGAAGCCGGACGGCGTCTCCCGCTGCTCAGATGCCCGACCGACGATTTCTATTGCCGACAGGAAAAAATGGGCCTGCTCGTCGGATTTTATGAACAGGACTGCCGGTTGTGGGGGATGGACGGAATAGATCCGGCCTTCACCAAGCAGCTTTGCAACGACGATCTGGACCGGATTTCGGATGTGATGGAAGGCGCGCTCTTGCGGCTTCCTGCACTTGCCGATGCGGGGATCAGTTCGGTCGTGAACGGACCGATCACATACTCTGCTGACGGGCTGCCGCTGGTCGGACGGATCCCGGGGCGACAAAACGCGTTCTGCATCGTAGGTCTTCGCGCCGGACTCGGCGAAGGCGGCGGCCACGGCCGGTTGCTCGCGCAATTGATTGCGCATGGCGAAGCGGAATTCGACACTTGGTGCCTCGACCCGAGCCGTTTCGGCCCCTATGCCAATTCCGAATACAGCGCTGCGAAGGCGATAGAGGATTATCAGAACGAATTTCGATTCCACATGCCGCACGAGCACCGGAACGCCGGACGCGGCGCGCGCTGCACCGCTGTCACGGCGGAACTGGAAAAGCGGAATGCCGCGCTGACGCCGCTGAACGGATGGGAGCGCGCCGCATTTTTCAAGCCGAACCCCCACTTTGAAGAAAAGCATTCGTTCAGATTCAGCAATGCTCACCAGATTGTCGGCGATGAAGTCCGCGACGTTCAAAAGAACGTGGGCATCATGGAAGTATGCGGCTTCGCCCGGTTTGAGATATCAGGCTCAAAAGCCGCGAATTGGCTGGACGGACTTTCCTGTTCGCGAATTCCAGATGGAAACGGACGCGTCCGTCTTTGCTATTTTCTGAACAAGCAAGGAAATCTCAAAAGCGAGGCGACCGTCGCACGCATTGGCGACCGGTTTTGGTACTTGGCAGCCGCCGCCGCGGAAATGCATGATTTCGAATGGCTGTCGGGATTTCTTCCCAAGGACGGCTCTGTTCGGATCGAGAACCTGACCGCATCCCGCCAAGCGATCGTGATCGCCGGGCCGAAATCGAGGAAGGTATTGGCCGCCGCCACCCGCGCCGACGTATCGTCCGGCTCTTTCAAGCTGCTGGCCACGAAACAAATATTTCTGGGCAGCGTCCCCGCGCAAGCCTACAACCTCAGCTATTCGGGCGAGCTGGCTTATGAACTGCATGTTCCGTCGGAGATGCTGCTGGCGGCTTGGCGGACTTTGGAGCAAAAGGGATCGAAATACGGAATCAAGCCTTTCGGCACATACGCTGCGGAAAGCATGAGAATTGAAAAAGGGTTCAGGCATTGGAAAGCCGATCTGATCACCGAATACGGACCGGAGGAAACCGGAATCATGCGCTTCGTGGATGCCGGCAAGGACTTTATCGGCAAGGAGGCGATGATCCGGAAGGCGAAGAACGGAATCCGCCGCCGTCTGGTCACGCTGGAAATCGACTGCGACGAGGGTCCGGCGCAGCCCGGCGACAGCGTGCTGCTGGATGATCGAGCGGTCGGAACAGTCACATCCGCAGCGTACGGATTCCGCACGAATAAAAACTTGGCATTGGCTTTCGTGGATTCCGAAGCGTCCAGTGATTCAAGCGGCATCGGCGTCGAGTTTCTCGGCAAGCTCCATCCTGCTAAAATCATTCCGGACTCGCCTTACGACCCTGAAGGAAAAAGGATGAGGCAATAATTCAATTGTCGGAGTGCGATATGAGGCACGATATGAGGCGGCGCAAGCGTCGCACCGTTCGGAAACCAGCCCGATGCCGCCGACAGTGTTCCTGAAACTGATTGGGAGACTGTTGTCGGCCAATTCATCTTCAACGAGATTTCGAACCTGCGGGTCATTTCGGTGCGCTGATGATCATTTTTTTGAATGTTGCCTCGACGCTCGAAAACCGCCGCCCGCCAAAGCGTTTCAGGCTGCGGAACCGGGCGGTCCATTCGCGCAGGAAACCTGACCGGCCAGCCTGCATGGTATCGAAATGCAATCGAGCGAGAGGAATGCAATGCCGGAAAAATCTGTGATAGTGCTGGATATCGACGGCACGCTGACCGATAGCGTCGGGCAGCATCAGGCTGCGTTCAAACAAGCCTTGCGTTCATTTCCATTCGACAATTTGGACACCGACTGGGGCGGATACCGGCATCACACCGATAGCGGCATTTTCGCTGAAGCCTGGGCGCGCGAGGGCATGGGCGGTTCGCCGCCGTTCGACGATCTCGAAAAACGCTATGCGCAGGCCTACGATGCGGTCGCGAGCCGGAACCCGATTGCCGAAATCAATGGCGCACGGCAATTCTTGGAGACGATTTTAGACTATTGGATTGTCGTCTTTGCTACCGGAAGCTTGGCTCATGGCGCTTGGCACAAGCTGTCAGTGCTTGGCCTTGCGGCCGAAGACCATGTCGTGGTCACCGCGTCCGAGTTCCGTACCCGTGAAGATCTGGTGGGAAACGCCGTTTCACGCGGCTGCGCCGGGCACGGCGTCGGCAGGCCCGCACAGGTGCTGTCCATTGGAGACGGAATTTGGGACCTAAAAACGGCGCGGCATCTCGGCTACGATTTCCTGGGTGTAGGCACCGGCCCGAAGGCGGACCAGCTGCGCGGCATGAAGGCTGTCGTCTATGATGATTTCGTTGCGCTGGCCGCCAGTCGCGAAGGCGAACGCTTGCGTTCGCCAGACGGCGCGTAAGGTGAGAAAGCGACGGAGATGTCCCGCGACGTCGATGCCGGAAAATTCTCCATGGACCGGTCGGTCTTGCAGACAGAAGAAATTCCGGCAGAGGTCCGTGCGGTCGTTGCGGCAGACTGCGATGTGCTCGAGGCACATTCTTCGTTAGATCGCATTCCAATTCTTGTGGTCAGATCGCGGCGTGTCGATGCCTCCAGTAGAGGAGGTCGCCCCACGATTATTTTCGATGCAGCATTTGACGGCGATTAGAGCGTTGGCTCTGCTTTCGATCAGCGGCATCTCTCCCTCCTCATCCCCGAAAAATGGGACGCACCCGATTGGATTTTCATCCTTGATATACATTGTAAGCATGCGAAAATTTCCGTGATTCGGCATGGCTTCCCTGAATTCGCCGAGATAGTTTTCGCCTCCTTTGCGCTGTGCAGTTCGATGAATGCCAGAATCGGCTTCTTGACTCGCTTGACGGCGTCATAGACGGCACGCATCATGAAGAACTCAGGCACAATAAACATGCCACCAGCGGTTCAGGTCCGACCGAACAGTTTTTCCATATCCCGCAGCGAAAGCTTCACATACGTCGGCCGGCCGTGGTTGCATTGGCCTGACATCGGTTCATTCTCCATCTGCCGCAAAAGCGAATTCATCTCGTCGCCGGTGAGGCGTCGTCCCGACCTGACAGAGCCATGGCAGGCGATCCTGCTGATCACGGCGTTGATCCGCTCCTCGAGCGCGATCGTTTCGCCGGTTTCCTTGTAGCCGTCGGCGATTTCCTGAATCAGCTTTCGACAGTCGGGTTCGCGCAGCATCGTCGGAGTCGCTCGCACGCAAATCGCTTTCGGCCCGAATTTGTCGATGAGCAGTCCCAGCGATTCAAGCTGATCGGCGATTTCGAGCACTGCGCTCCGATCCGATTCCTCCAATTCGACGACGACCGGGACAAGCATCGTGTTGGCTTCCGCGCCGCCCTCCGCCTGGAGCCGTTTCAACTCTTCGTAAACCAGCCGTTCATGCGCCGCGTGCTGATCGACGACGACGATGCCGTCGGCCGTCTGCGCGATGATGTAGTTCCCGTGGACCTGCGCCTTCGCCGCGCCCAGCGGAAATCTCTCGGCTTCCGCATTCTGGTCGCCTTCCACCTCTTCCCATGGCGGCAATTCATTTGACCCGCCAGGCGCAGGGCCGACGGGCTCAATACCCAGCCTCGCAGCGGGTGCAGGGCCTGAACGGCGGTTCGCCGGTCTGCCGCTTCCCGGGCGGAATGCGCCCAGCATGCCGGATGAAACCATCGTCGAGACATGCTGCCCGCCCGCCGCAAGCGCTCGCCGCAAGGCGGAAATGATCAAGCCCCGCACCAGCCCCTCCTCCCGAAAACGCACCTCGGCCTTCGTGGGGTGGACGTTGACGTCGACGCTCGTCGGTGGACATTCGATGTAGAGCGCCGCAACAGGGAACCTGCCCCTCGAGATCAGGTCCGAATAGGCCGCCCGAAGCGCAGCCCGGAGCATCCGGTCCTTGACCGGCCTGCCGTTGACGAACAAGAACTGCAAATCGGACGTGCCGCGCGTGAAGGTCGGCAAGCCTGCATGGCCCGAAATCCGAAATTGCTCGCGCTCCGCGTCCAGCCAAATCGAGCTTTCCGCGAATTCCGAACCGATCAGACGGCGCAGGCGCGCAAGCGTCGCATCGCGGAACGGGCCGTTTTCAGGCGCAAGGCGCAAAACATTCCTCGGCGCGCCCGCCGGCTGCTGCTCATTGAGCTCGAACGCCACCGACGGCGCCGACATCGCGAGGTTTTTCACGGTCGAGGCGATCGCCGTCGCTTCCGCCCGGTCGCTTCGAAGAAACTTCAGCCTGGCCGGCGTCGCGCGGAACAAGCCCGTCAACTCGACCACCGTGCCGCGCCCGCAGGCCGCAGGCCGAACCGGCAGTTTTCGCCCGCTGTCGACGACCAAAGCGTGGCCGGAGGATGATTCCGCCGTGCGGGAGATAATGCTCAGGCGCCCAGCCGCTCCCATTGAAGGAAGTGCTTCCCCTCTGAAGCCGTAAGTGCTGATGTTAAGCAGGTCGGATCCGTCTATTTTGGACGTCGCATGCCTCTCCACCGCGAGCGGCAAATCGTCGCCCTCAATTCCCGATCCATCATCGACAACGCGAATCAGGGACTTTCCGGCTTGCGAATAAAGCGTTTCAATTCGCGAAGCGCCTGCGTCCATCGCGTTCTCGACCAGCTCCTTGACGACGGATGCGGGTCGCTCAATGACCTCTCCCGCGGCAATCCTGTTGATTGCGGCATCGGTCAGGCGCTTGATGCGAAGTCGAGAGCCGCCGCTGCCGGGTGTCGTTCCGGGACTGGCGATCACTGTTCGGCGCGCTGGAACGGCAACTCTACTCCGCGTCCCCTTCTATGCCGGACGGCTGGCCGACGATTACGAAATGCAGCTTTTCGGGCAAATACATCCGCCGCGCGACCTGATTCACTTTTTCAAGCGTCAACGCCATGACCATGTCGTTGCGGTTGTTCACGTAGTCAATCGGGAAGTAATCGAATTGCATGCCCGCCAAGATCCTCGCGATCGACCCGTTTCCGTCGAACCGAAGGGGGTATGCGCCCGTCAAATACTTCTTTGCCGCGTCGAGCTCCTCTTGCGTAATGCCCTCGGTCGCGATCTTCCGCCATTCGTTCCTGACAACCTCCATGGCTTCGGCCATCGTTTCATTCGCCGACGCGACATAGCCGAGAACCATGCCGAGATCCCTGAACGCGGCAAGGTAGGCATATGCGCCGTACGTAAGCCCCCTCTCCTTGCGAACGGCGGTGAATATCCGGGAGGTCATGCCCGAGCCGCCGAAGATCTCGTTCAAGAGATAAGCGGCGAGGAAATCGGGATCGTCGCGGAGCAATCCTTCGTGGCCGAACTGCGCGACCGACTGCGGCGTCGGAAAATCAACAACGGTCACCCCGCCGTCCAAGGTGATTTCGGGCGCGTCCGGAAGCGGCGCTCCGGACGCGGGCAGTCCGCCGAGAAGGTTGTCCAGCAATGCGCCCAGCTCCTCGGGCGTTATGTCGCCGGCGGCGCCGATGACCGCATGCTCCACGCTCAGCGCGCGCTCATGGATTCGGACCATGTCGTTCCGGGTCAATGCCGACACCGATTCCGCCGTGCCCTCCCTGCTCTTTCCGTAAGGGTGATCCCGGAAAAACAACTCGTTGAATTGATCTCCGGCAATGTCGTCCGGATCTTTCGACTGGTCGGCGATGATGGCCAGCACTTGCGCCCGGACCCGCTCAAGAGGCTCTTCATCGAATCTCGGCTCCTGAAGCGCAATGCGCAGAAGCTCGACGGATTCGTCCCTGTTCTCGGTCAAGAACTTGGCCGAAATTGAAACCGCCTCCTTGGACGAGTCGAAGCCGAAAGAGGCAGCAAGCGTTTCCTGGCGCCTTTGGAATTCCGCCGCGTCGAACTCGCCGGCGCCTTCCTCGAGGAGGCCGGTCATGAGGTAGGTGCCGCCCTGCTTGTCCTCCGGCTCTATGCTCGTTCCGCCGCGGAACAGTATTTCAATGGCGACGAACGGGATGGTGTGGTCTTCGACGAGCCACGCCTTTATCCCCATCGGCGACTCGACTTCCTGGATATCAACGGCGGCATCGGCGCCGACGCCGGCGAAAGCCAGCGCCATGATCATTGCAAGCAGCTTTTTCAAGAATCCGACTCCTCGGGCATCATCCAGCCGGTAACCGAATGATCCAAATTGAACACGGCGGCCGCCGCTTCGACAATGTCGTCCGCCGTCACTGCCGCCAGCACGTCGGGCCATTCCTCGACGTCCTTGATCGACAATCCGTTCGCAAGCGCCTTTCCGTACTCGAAGCCGAGTCCTTGCACATCGTCCAAGCCGTAAATCCACGCCGCGCGGAGTTGGGTCTTGATCCTCGCGAGATGCTCTTCATCCACCTCGCTCTCCAAGAAGTCGGCGATTACGCGGTCCATCTCCGCCTCCAGCTCTTCAAGCGAGATGCCGTCCTTCGGAAGCGCGAACAGCACGAAACTGGCATCGTCGATCGACCCGCCGCCGTAGCTCGCGGAGGTGTAGATCGCTTTTTCGGCCTGCAATTCAAGTTCTTGGCTGAATATCGAGTTTATCCCTCCGCCGCCGAGCATCTCCGCCAGAATCGTCAGCGCGGCCGCCGCTTCCTGATCTCCCGGGTCGCGTTCCGGAGCGAGGTACGACCTGACCAAGTAAGGCTGCGCAACGCGCGGGTCGCTCATCGACATCCGCCTCGCAGACAGGTGCGGCGGCTCCTGCCTCCGGGCGCGGCTGAATTCCTCAGCGCTCGCTTCATGGGTTCCGTAGTGCTTCCTTGCCAGCCTCAGAACCTCTTCCGGCTCGACGTCGCCGGCCACGACGAGAATCGCGTTGTTCGGGGCATAGTAGCGCCGGTAGAATCCCAGGATGTCGTCCAAGCCGAGCGTTTCGATTTCGTGCCGCCAGCCGATCGTGGGAATCCCGTAGGGGTGGTTCAGATACAGCGCCGCCCTCCTTTGCTCGGCGAACTGCGCATCGGGATTGCTGTCGGTCCTTTCGTTCCGCTCCTCCAGAACCACATTGCGTTCGGTCGCGACATCCTCGGCCGTGACCTGCAGCCCGTCCATCCGGTCGGATTCCAGCTCCATGACGGTCTCGAGATGCTCCGCAGCCACCCGCTGATAGTACCCTGTGTGGTCGGGAGTGGTGAACGCGTTCTGGACCCCTCCGACCGATTCGACGATCCGGTCGATTTCGCCCGGCCCGTAATCTTCCGTGCCCCTGAACATCATGTGCTCGACGAAATGCGCGATCCCTGATTTTCCCGGCGGCTCGTCGGCGGCGCCGACGCGGTAAAGGACGATTTGCGTGACGGCCGGCGACCTATGGTCCTCGACGACGACGACCTGCATTCCGTTTTCCAGCCAGAACTCGACCGCCGGAGCCGCGGCGGACAATTGCTGCGGACCCGCCAGCAGCAGAGCGGCCACAACGACGCGACCTATATTGCGCATATTGGACTCCATGATTTCGGATCGCCGATCACTGCAAAAACTGGCCGGATTTTTCAACTCGTCCAACGAAATCGTTATGCCGAAACCGACTTCATTCGACCGGCTTCGGAGGCGCGGACGGGGTCCGGTAGCCGAGGCTTCGCAGCCTTTCCGCCTCCGCATGGCTGTCCAGAGCGAAAGGCTGGTACTCCCGGGCGTAGACGTTCACCCTGAACCATCGTTCCATGAGCAGGCCGTCGTTTTCACGTCTGAACTCCAGATCTTCGCGCGCGAGCCGCTGCCTTATGTCCGGGTCGAGTCCGTACCGGCCCGTATGGGCGAGCAAATTCGCATTCGCGGACGGCAGGACTCCGTCTTCGCCGCCGCGCAGAGAGCCGCCCAATGCGGCGACGGCGTCGCGCTTGGGGGTCAGGTCCGCTCTGTTCGCTCCGCCCGGCGTGGGCAATTCAGCTATCGAATCCGGATATTCGATAGCCTTCGCAGGGGTTATGCCGAACTCGTCCGGCGCGCCGGCTCTGCTGAAATGAAGCAGCTTCGGCTCTCGATCATTGTTTGAACACGCGGAAAGCGCGACCGCCGCGGCTAGTGCCGCCGTCGCTCCAACGCGGAAATAGGCCATCATCCGCTCCATTGCACCAGCTGCGGCGCATTCAATGCCAAATCGCCGTCGATTTCAACGTCGTCCGCCGTCGATGGACTCAAAATAGAGCATCCCTGCGATGCCCGCGAACACGAATATGTCGGCGACGTTGAATGAGTAGGGATTTCGGATTCCGCAGCAGGACATGTTCAGGAAGTCGGCGACGGCTCCGTAGGCGATCCGGTCGTAGGCGTTTCCCATAGCGCCTCCGGCAAGAAGTCCGCAAGAAACCGCCGTGATCGCGCGACTTTCGGGCCGAGTCGCCCACCATGCCAGATATGCTGCGACGGCAAGAGCAAGTCCGATGAGCATCCAGCGCGCAGCTTGCGAATCGTCCGCGAGCAATCCGAAATTGATTCCCGTATTCCATCCCATCCGGAAATTCAGAAAAGGCGGAATGACGTCGATGCTGAAAATCGATTTCAAATCAAGGTGAAATACGACAAAATATTTCGATGCCTGGTCGAGAGCGAACGCAGCAGCCGCGCCGAGCAGAAATCCTCCGGTCGCCCGCCGCCGGAACCGGCCGAAAAACGGCCGGGCGCGTCTTCCATTCTCGGTTTCGGTCTTATTCATGAATCAGTGCCTGAAGTGGCGGACGCCGGTGAGCACCATCGCCAGCCTGCGCGCGTCCGCGGCGGCAATTGCTTCGGCATCGCGCTTCGACCCGCCGGGCTGAATGATCGCGGTCGCGCCCGCCTGCGCAACGACCTCGATGCCGTCGGCGAACGGGAAGAACCCGTCGGATGCGACCGCCAGCCGAGATTCAGAGTTTCCGCCGCCGGAATTCGCGTTCCACTTCGCCTTCGCGGCTTCGGCCGCATCGACGCGGCTCGTCTGGCCTGCGCCGATCCCGACCGCGATTCGATCGCGGGCAAATACGATCGCGTTCGATTTCGCGTGCTTGGCAACCTTCCAAGCGAAGAGCAGATCGTCGAGTTCCCTCGAATCCGGCTGCCGCTTCGTCGCAACTGTCAACTCGGATGCATCCAAAATCCTTCGGTCGCGCTCCTGCACGAGGAACCCGCCGCTGACTTGCCTGAATTCGAACTTCCGCTTCCCGTCGCCGATCTCGGCGGCGAGAAGGCGCATCCTCGGCTTTTTGCCGAGTGCCTCAATCGCTTCCGGCGAGAATTCAGGGGCGACGATCACCTCGAAAAAAGATTCGGCGATCGCTGACGCCGCCGCTTCGTCCAGCTTGCAATTGATCGAAATCACGCCGCCGAACGCCGACAGCGGATCGCATCTCAGCGCCGAGCGGAAGGCCGCTTCGCCGACGCCAGCTTGGGCGACGCCGCACGGCGTGCCGTGCTTGAATATGGCGCAGGCAGGCTCCTCCCGCGCGAACTCCGAAATCAATTCCAATGCAGCTTGCGCGTCCGACAGGTTGTTGTAGCCGACCGGATCGCCTTGAATCTGCCGGACCGGCTCGCCGAACCGGCGGGACATGTCGAGGTATCGCCATGCTTCCTGATGCGGGTTTTCGCCGTAACGAAGCTTCGCGTCCAGCTCCATCGCCACGACCTGTCTTCGAGGGACGCGGATTCCTGCATCCGCCGCAAGCCATTCCGAGACCGCCGCGTCGTACGACGCGGTCAATGCGAACGCCTCGGTGGCGCGCTTGCGCCGGAAGTCGAACGAAGTCCCGCCTTCGCGTTCAATTTCATTCGTCAGATCCGCATACTGGTTCGGGCTGGTGACCACCGCGACGGACTCATGGTTTTTCGCTGCTGCGCGGACCATCGCAGGTCCGCCGATGTCGATCAGTTCGATCAGCGCTTCCCTGTCTTCAGAGCGGTTCGCCGAGGTGAACGGGTAGAAGTTCACGACCACGAGGTCGAACAGTCCGATCCCGAGGCGCAGCAATTCCTTCTCCTGTTCCGGATCCCCGCGTTTCGCAAGCAATCCGCCGTGCACGCTCGGATGCAATGTCTTGACGCGACCGCCCAGGATTTCCGGATGGCCCGTTACGTCCGATACTTCCTGCACGGCGATGCCTGCTTCGCGCAATACCGCTGCGGTTCCGCCCGAAGAAACGATCTCGACTTCGCGTTCCGAGAGGAATTTGGCGAGTTCCGCCAGTCCTGTCTTGTCGCAGACCGACAATAGCGCCCTTCGGACCGGCAAGGAGTTTACAGTTTCAGGCATATCTTCAGCAATCCGGCTGCGCCGCTGCGGCCAATTGTCGTTTCATGTTCCGCTCGCAGATGCAGAGCGTTCGTACGACGCAGGGCCGCATGCTCATTCCATTCGATCCGTCGGCCGTTCTTCGGCGGAGCCGCGCCGACCAGCGGATTTTTCATCAGCGGCGCCGACAGTCAACAATGCGGACTGAGGAATGCGGCTCCGCTTGAATCTCCAACGCAGTTGTCCCGACGGCGCGCCGGTCGCGGATTCCAATCGAATTTGATGGCTGCTTCGAATCTTGCCGCTCGCTTCATCCATATATCCGCTCGGCGCAATTTTCAGTTCCGCTCCTCCTTCAAAGCGGAAGTTCCATTGATCGCCGTTTGCTGTCTTGAGCGCAACGGTGTTTCCGCTACGCGTGATTTTTGTCTCCGGGTGGATATGAAAATGCGCCGCGAATGCGATTTTTCCATTTTTCCTTTCTTTGAGAACATTGGAGTACAAGTCTCTGTCCTCTTTCGACCGCGCCCAGATCGTATCCTCGCCCCAGAGCCGTCCGCCATCGTCCGCGAGGTCAATGCGCCGCATGTGCGTCAATCCCAAATCGGGCCCGTAGCCGTCGTGGCTGGCGATCAGCGTCTGCCCGTCGGCGCCGGGCAACTGTTCAATTCGGACGTTCCGGGGCGCTGTCGACAAATCCCTGTCTCGGAACCCGCCAATCGCGCCGAACCGGGCGAATCGCGATGACGAGCGCCCGTCCACTTCGATCGTGCTCGAGGAGCGCGTCTTCCTAAGCTCTCTTTCCGGTTCGAAGGCCGTACCGTGCGCTCCGCCCCGGTTCACGACGACCGGACATCCGTTGGCGTGAAACTCGAATGCCAATGTGCTCGCGTGAGACGATTCGGAGCCCTTACCCGAATTCGGAGCGGCCGCGTCCGCCACTACGCTTGCGCCGCGCGCGGACAATCTTGAATATCCCATGGAGAGCTGGCCCAACGGGACGTAGCGTTCGCCTGACTCGGCCAAGACCCTATCCAAATATCCGGTCGGTCCAACGCCGCCGCCTTGAAAGCGCGCCAACGGGCCCGTCGCGTGGCGCACGGCGCGAAGAACCAAGGCCGCTCGCTTTACAGCATTGACCAGATCCTCGGACGGAGCGATTCCCGCTTCGATCATCATCGTTCCTGCCCACGAAAGCAGCGTCGCGATCTGAAGCAACTCTTCGGGATTCCGTGACGGGATTTCGCCCTGAAGCCCGATCATTCGATTTGCTTCCTGCGCAATCGACTCGGAGGCGATTCGCAAAGACGGCTCCCGGCTCGGAAACATCGAATTGGCGTAGACCATTCCTGCAAGCGCTTCGAATCTGCGAACGCCTTGAGGAAGCGATTTCCACCGCCGCTCGACGAAGCTGGCGTTCTTGAAGATCGCGCCTGCAAAAATCTCGCGCTCTTTTTCGGTCCAGCCCGACATCAGAAACCACGAATGACCGGCCCATCGGATCAATCGGCGCGCCGCAATGTCCGCGCTCCACCCCGGTCCTCTCCCTGCGCGGTATCTTCGTATCCATTCCAAGACGCTTTCCTTGGAGAAAGAAATGGCGGGGCCGTCCCTTAGAGCCGCAAGGTCATCCAGCCAAGTGAATCCGTGAATCCACGGCAGCAGTCGGCGATTTCCGCCTTCCGTCTCCCAAATTCCCCCGTCCGGGATAGGACATTCTTCTGAACCGAAAGGAAGTTTGCCGCTCAGAATCTTGCGCCCGCGACCCGCAGACCCGATCATTCTGGGTTCCGCGACAATTCGGATGCCCTCGGCCGTGACGGTCTTTGACGGCAACCTCGCATGGATCGAGTCGGCGAACGTCATTTTCGATTGGCCCGGCCAGAAGGCGCTTTCGGGCACGGATCCGGAATTGCAGCCCATTGCTGTCATATCATGCGAATTCGTCTACAGAGCGCATTTCGGTTGCCGCGAGTTTCCAATTTGGCGACACTGATCGCATCCCGGTCGACACTCGATCATCGAGCCTTAAGCACAGCAGCGTAGAATCCGTCCATCCCGCCGAGTTCGGGCCAGTAGTCGGGCCGCAGTCGAAGACCGCCTTCTTCGGTCAGCCAACGAGGGTCTAGACCCAGCTTCTCGACGTCCAATGGTTGGACCACGACGTCTCTTGCTTTCAAGAACTGCCGCACAATTTCCTCGCCTTCTTCGGGAAGCAACGAGCAAACGCAATACAGGATTCTGCCGCCGCTGCGCACCAATCCCAACGCGCGGTCAAGAAGCGCCCGTTGCATTTCGGCAAGACAGACAAGTCTTTGGTCCAGACCGCCGCGAAAGAGAATGTCGGGATGTCTTCGCATAGTACCGGTCGCGCTGCACGGCGCGTCGACAACGGCAACATCAAATTTCCGGGATGTCGTCCAAGCCGTTGCATCTGCGCAAACAACTTTGCCGTCCAAGCCGGTTCGCCTGAAGTTCGCTCGCAGCTGATTGATTCGCGTGCCTGATGAATCGAGCATGGTCGTGCGCGCTCCGCCCGCAGCGCATTGCATGGCTTTGCCGCCCGGCGCTGCGCAAAAATCCACAACGGACTCGCCGCGAATGTCGCTCAGCAAGCGCACTGGAATTGCGGCCGCGGCATCTTGAATCCACCATTCGCCCTCGGCGAATCCCGGCAGTTCAGTGATTCGACCGGCACGGAACAATCTTATGCTGCCTGTCGGAAGGATTGTCCCGCCCAAGCGTTCGGCGATGCTTTCCGCGCCGCATGGAGATTTCGGAGTGATATCGAGAGGCGGAACTTTTTCGTGTGCGCGTTCAATCGCAACGACCGCGGCTTCTCCCCATTCCCGACGAATCGCGCAGCCGATTTCATGCGGCAATCGCGGCGGCCCGGCGCTTTCCCATGCTGGCTTGCCATTTTCGGCCGCTGCGCGCAGCACTGCATTTGCTACTGAGGCAATATGGCGCGTGCTCGAATTTAGTTTCAGCAGCCGAACCGCTTGATCGACCGCCGCGTAAGCAGGAATGGACTCAGCGTACATCTCCACAACAGAGAGCCGGAGTACGTTCATCGCTCGGAGCTTGGGCTTCTTTGACAAGCGCCCGTCAAGGACGGCATCCGCGCGGTGCAGATGCCTCAGCACGGAATCAGTCATACGCTCTATCCATGCGCGCCTGGACGGGTCGGAGGATTCAATCGATGCACATGCCGCCGACATGGTCATGCCGCTCGCCAAAACGTTCTGCAGAATTGCCAGAACCGCCTTGCGGTCCCTCAGCCCGTCAACCTCATTGCGCATGCGAACCCGCCCCGAAGCTCAAAAGAAACACTTGCCACGCATAGCCTTGATGCCATCTGTTTTGCCAAGGCAACGCCACTTTGACTAAGGCGATTTGTCGGATGATGAGAACTGGGGCTTCATTCGCAGATCGCAAAATTTCCGTCTTTTTGGCTGGAGCAGGACGCAGATGCTGCCGGGCGAATATCGCAAGCCTGCGCGGATGACGCAGGATGTAGACGGCGCAGAAAGGGGTCAAGAAAAGCTTCCCGCAGCCTGGCGAGGCTGGAATTTCAAATATCGGGATGGCAAGAGCAAAACACCAAGCGGCGTGTGGCAAGGGTCAAACGTTGTCGGGAAGCGGTATCGGCACGCTTATCCGTTTAAGCTCGGCAAGCAATTCCTTGGCCTGCGTCAAACGCCCGGATTGGCTTTTTTCGGGCTTTCGTCTCTCTGTTTCAGACCACGGGTCGCCATAGCCCTCGCGGGATAGAAAAAGCGCCGTCGCAGCCAACTCCAAAGCTACGGCGTCAGATTCTTTTGCCCGGCGGGCAAGCTCGCGGCGACCGAGTGGGACGCGATCATCCTGTTCAGCATCGACCGAGTATATCGAATAGACGCCTCCCCAGTCCGCTTGCTGCTCAACTTCGGTAATGTACCTCAAAAGAACGCCCTTCGTCGCCGAAGCCGCCACCCCTTCGCTGAATGGGCCATAGTGCTTGTAAGAGAAATGAAACCCATCGCCAAAACCGACAACTTCAAGCAGGTATGCGATCTTCTGAAGTCGGGTGCGACCAGTTATTTCGCCTCCTGCATCACGAACAATCGCCACAATCAGCTCGGGTTTAATCAGCAGCATTCGGTTACCTCCTTTTCAACGATTGCACGGATATCCATTTCGAGTTCGGGATGTTCCGCGTCGAAGTAGGCTCGGGCAAGTTTGAAGTCTCGGAGAGCCGCAACAACGTCAGTTTACGGGTTCAGCATTTTTGCGACGGTTCGGGGTCCGATTCGTCTGCGCCCGAGGACGATTTATAGGATTGGGACGGTATGTTTTCCAGCGTCCTGTTTTGGTTTCGTTCGGCGTTCGGTTGCCTTGGCGTTCACGGGAAGCGCGGATTGCTTGGAAAGCCTTCGGACAATCCTTGTCGGCGCTGCTTTCGGGTTTCGGGTTCGAAGCTGGGATTGCCCGCATTCCCATAGCCCCATCCGACTGCGGCTTCGGCGGCGGCCCTTTCGCGGCTGTCGTCCGGCCCAGCGATTGTCCGATTCCACTTCGGGAAAACGACTCCGGCCGCGCCGCTGCTCGGTTCCACTGTTTTTGAGTTTCATTTCTGTATTCCTTCAATATTCGTTAAGAAGCGTTATCGGACGCTTGTTCGGACGCAAGCGAATTGGAAAATGACATCATGCCTGATGAAACTGAGACTATCAGCAGCGCGGCGGCCCGCGCGTTGGAGGAAGCAGAAGCTCGCAAAAGGCGGGAAAATCCGACCCGGATGCCGCGAGAGCTCGGCGGGCGCAAGGGACCCGAACCTACCCGCTACGGCGACTGGGAGAAGAACGGCATTGCGTCGGATTTCTAGGCGATTGGGCAGAGCGCCGACGAGGAACCTGAATTTTTTGATCTGAAATCCTTTCGGATTCCGCGAAGTTCTATTGAACGATGAAAAGCACTTTCCCGAATGTCGTAGTGGCCAACCTGCACAAGAGATTCACGGGAATTTCAGCGACAGTCCGCGCATTGCTTCCGAAACAACGGCGCGAATTCGACATCGGCTTGCTCGACACGGGCAAACTCGGGCTCGGCGGGACGATCAAGCTTGCCCGCATTGCAGCGGGAGGATTCGCCAAGCCCGCCGACGCGGAATTCAGGGTTTGGCATGCCCGGAGAGACATCGACATGATCGTCGGCATTCTGCTGAGGAATTTGCTTCGGCAGAAGTGGCGGCTGGTCTTTACTTCGGCGGCGCGCAAGCGCCCAGGCAAAACCCTGAATTTCCTGATCAACCGGATGGACGCGGTTATCGCCACATCGCAAAGAAGCGCCGACTTTCTGGATTGGCATTCGGTCGTCATTCCCCACGGCGTCGACACGGACTTCTTCTGCCCCGCGCCTTGCGGCAAGGCAAAGACAGCCGCTGAAGAAAGGGCGGAACGCATCGTTGCGACAGTCGGCCGCGTCCGGCACTCGAAGGGAACGGACCTGTTCGTGAACGCGATGATCATGCTTTTGCCGAAGCATCCTGCGTTAAAAGCCGTCGTGATCGGCGATTGCCGGCCCGAACATGAGTCCTTTCGGGATCAATTGACCGAAAATATAGAGGCTGCCGGCTTGCAGGACCGCATTGAATTCGTCGGCGGCGTCGGGCCGGAAGAAATGAGGGACTGGTACAGACGCATGGCACTTTGCGTGGCGCCATCCCGATCCGAGGGCTTCGGGCTGACTCCCTTGGAGGCGTTCGCTTGCGGAACTCCTGCCGTGGCCGCTTCGACGGGCGCATGGCAATGGGTTGTGACCGACGAAACCGGAGCGATCTTCAAGGTCGGAGAGCTTGACGATTTGGCATCCAATCTGGATCGACTGCTGGAATGCCCGGAGGAGCTTGCAAGAATGGGAAACAAGGCGCGCGATCATGTCGTGCGCAACCATTCAATCGCCAATGAAGCCAAAGCGATCAACGCGCTGTACAAGCGGCTGCTGTCCGGCGAGGTCGTGCCGAAAATCACCTGACGATTCGCCGTTTTCGCTTCACTGGCAAAATGCGATGGCGGACGCTCGCGGCGTCAGCTCAACGCCTCATTTTTAGGATGACCTGCCTCGTACCGAACGCAACGCTATGTATGAGCTCCCTTCGGCGGCGTCCGCCGCTGAACTTGAAACCGGGCAACTTAGGATGCGCCTTCTGATGGACGTCCAGACTTTGCTCTTGGAGCCGCCCCCGGTCGTGCGAACATTGACGACCGCATTTGCGCCAAGTTCTGCAAGAGTGCGATATGCAAGCCTCTCAACGCGAGCGATGCCTTCAAGCACGCCTTGAAAGAATGTTGCTTCGTCGCCCGGTCGCGGCGACAGCCTCGGTTCGAATTCAGGGTCCGAGCAAGGGAATCTTTCGCCCGGTCGCGAAAGCGGATAGTAGTCCAATCCGGTGTCCGCAGAGGGATTCACAAGCTTCTCGAGGTCGCTGAAACTGTTTTCAGGAAACAACTCCAGCAGAACGCCGCCGCCTGTATTGGACGCGCCCCCGGCGAGCCACATTCCGAACAATCTGTGACTGTATACGCCGTGCCTGGCGCTCAGGACGGGCTGTTCGGACAAAAGCTTGACAGCCAGCGTGGTTCCGAGCGATGTGACCCCGTCTCCAACCGTATGCGCGCCCGCGCCCAGAAACGCCGCGCAGCTGTCAGTCGTTCCCGATACGACCTTTGTTTTGGGCGAAAATCCGAAGCGGCGGCAGCTCCTTGACGACACGCAATCCACGACGTTTCCGACGGAATGGACGTCAGGCAAGAGACGCGTGATCGCGCCAGCGTCGGCCAACCAGTCCGGCCAAGCCGAAGAGAATAAATCATAGCCGAGTTTGAGCGCGTTGGTTTCATCCGAAACGCCTCCGCGCCCAATCAGATTCGAGGCGATCCAATCCGCTTGATGCAAAGCGAATGAAGCCCCCCGGGCGCTCGGCTTGCGCTGAAGATGCAACAAGCGCGCCAGCGTGGACCCGGCGCCGCGCGCGATCGATTCTTGGGGCGCGACACGATCGATGTCGGCCGCTTCAGCGAAAAATCCCGACGAATTATACATTTGAGCCGGCGCAACCGGCTCGAGACGTTCGTCTGCAAGCAACAATGTTCCCGATGTGCCGCTGACGGCCAGCGCATCGACTTCGCGCATTGCAAATCCCGACTGCGAGAGCGCGCCCGCTTGCTGGTCCAAGCAATTGCAGACCGCGGTCCACCAAATTCGCGGATCCTGCTCGGACCGACGTTCCGTCCAGCGCGGAGGCGGCATTCCAACCCTTGCGGAAGAGATCTTTTCTCCCGCATCGTCAATCACGGCCGTGCGAACGCCGGACGTTCCGACATCGATCCCTAGGAAGAACGGCATCCTCCTATTTGCTCAGCTCCATCTGCCGCCTGTACTTTTCGGCATCCCAATTCATGAGTTCCGCTTCGGACGAGTGCGAAAGCGGAACCATTTTCCATTCTTCCGGAACTCGCGACAGGACGTCGAACAAGCACCGGAGCATGGCGCGCTGAGCCGAATTCGCCGACCGGCGCATGTATAAGCCGCAGTCGGAAATGACGGCGGGGTACTCCGAAGCAAATCCTTCCGAGTCCCTCGGCATCTCCATGCATCGCAGCGCCGGCCCCAAAAAAACGACATGGTCGGGGTAGTAGCTTCCCGCCGAAGCTCTCGCCTTCGTCGCGCGATCCGCCGCGAGCCCCGAATACTCGTCTACGGCATCCCATCCTTCAATCGGAGGCGGAGCTTTCATCAATCCGGCCAGCGTCCTGACAGGCAGTTCAAGCCTCGCTTCAATCTCCGAGCAAAGTCGGGAGACCTCGGCGATGGTTTCGCCGGCGACAACCACGCCGTGGTTTTCGAGGATCACGATATCGGGCGCGCTTGACTCGAATGCCTCCCGAATTGAATCCGCGAGTTCAATCCCGGGCTTGCAATAACCGACGCTGGCCCAATTCAATCCCTTCAGTTTTTCGGGCAGCTTCAGCCGCCCCTCGATTGATGCCGAATGGCAGATCGAGTTTACGGAGTGATAATGAAACACATATTTTTGCGGAAAGATTGCGTGGAAAGATGTTTCAACCGACGGGCGGAGCGAAATGCTTGGATCGGTTACAGCCGACCGGCATGTGCCGTCTCCGGCGCCGTCAATTTCCGCAATGGCTTTGGCAGGATCAACCGGCACGAGTAGGTCGGTCGTCCCGGCTTCGGAGAGTCTGGTCCCGGAAGCCTTGATCCACATGATTCCGTCTTGCTTGATCGAAGTATTTCCGCCTGCGCCCTGAACCAGCAGCGGGTTTGAGCCGATCAAGGCTGAAAATCGGAGGAATTCCTGCGGAAGCGGCACCGACATCGCCTACCCCTCACGCGAGTTCCGGCAAAGTGTAATCCGGCATCGGAGCGCCGAGCCGCTTCGCCAGTTTTGAAACGACCGACCGGAGCTCGCCCTCGGAGCCGCAGTTCGCGAAAGCCGGCCTGTGGATGCCCATTCGAACGAATGCCGTCGAAAATCCTGCGGAGCTCGCCCCCGAAACGTCATGCTCAAGTGAATCTCCGACCATCAGAAACCGGCGTCGGGCTACATTCGGCTCCACCAGCCTGACCGCCTCGAACACTTCTGGAAATGGCTTGCCGTAGGCAATCACACGTCCGCCAAGTCTGGAATATTCGTCGGCCGCCGCGCCGGGCGATCTCACATTGCCGGAACCGCGCGGAGACGACTTGTCGGGGTTGGTGCAGATCAGCGGAAGCTCAAGCTCGATCGCCGTCCGAAAAACGAGGTCGACATTTTCCGTTTCCGAGTCGCGAGGCAAGCCCATCAGCAGAAGCGCATCGGAGTCTTCGACGGAAAGCACGAGCTCGACCTCCATGTTTCCCGCCGCCCATTCCTCGGCGTCGACCCGCCGCTCCGAAATCGGATAAAGCTTCATCCGGCCGGATTGGGGGACCGGAAAGCGCCTTTCTTTGAAAGCCCGCCAAGCCGTTTCGCCGGACGTCTCCACATGGCGGATTAATTGTTCCGGAAACCCCATTCCGCAAATTCGGCGGATGTTGATGGCGGCGCGCTTGCCTGAGTTCGAAAGCACGATCGCGGGCTTCCCGGATTTGTTCAGCCGCTCCAGTGCGCCGATCACACGGGGATACGGTTCCCGCCCGTTGTGCAGAACTCCCCATTGATCAAGAACGGCGATATCGAACTCATCGGCAATCTCCGACAGTGAAGAGATGACCTTCAAGTTTCCGCCTCATCGAGGAAGGTCGGCGAAATAGAAAGAGTAGCCCGGAATGTGCTTCCGGCGTTTCCTCGTTTCCATTCCCTTGAACGGATAAACCTTGTGCGCTCCGACCGCTTCGTCGTGGCAAGCAAGAATGTAGTCGGCGCGCTTGTCGATCTCCTCCACAGACTTCCATCCTTCGATTGAATTGACGAACCGGGCCGGAACCCAATACCGCCACTTCTCTTCTTCGTTGGGCTCCATGTTGCGCGCCTGGAAAATCGCGTCGCCCGCCAGGACGATGTCGCCCGCGCTCGTCGCGACCGTCACCGACATGTGCCCCGGCGAATGGCCCGGCGTATCGAAAACGGAGATTCCGGGAACGATTTCCGTCTCTCCGTGCACGAGTTCGAAGCTGCAGCCGTAATATGCAGGCTCAATCCCAAGCACAGGGGACTCATAGGTTCGGTAATAAAGAGGCAAGGGATTGTAAGCCCACTTGATCTCGATTTCCGGGCAGATGAATCGGGCGTTCGGAAATTCCTTCATGTTCTGGACATGATCCCAATGCAGATGGGTGAAGAGCACGATGTCGATTTCGCTCGGTTGAATGCCCAATTCACGCTCCAAATGCCGGTGCACCTCCAGACACCCCCTTTTCTCGCATTTGTGGTGGAATTTTGTCGCGCGCTCCTCGTCGCACAGCCCGGTATCGACGAGAACCTTGCAGTCGCCGGTATCCACCAGGAAGCAATAGACCGGATTCCAGATTTTTTTGCCGGCTGGCCCCTTCCAGAAAACGTAGGTGCCGAGGTCGGCCTCCAGCCAGCCCGTATTGATCGGGTAAATCCGCATTTCAGAAGCGCCCATCCGATTCCTTTCCGATGAAAAATTCAGGCAGCGGTCGATTACGCGGTCTCGAGCACCTCGATGAACCGCTTTGAAATTTCGCGCCTCAGCGTCTCGGCGGACGGGGCATCGGTTCCGCCGACAATGGTTTTGACCAGGCTTTCGTGCGTTTCGATGGAACTCAGCATGTCCTCTTTCGTTCGGTATCGCTTTGCCCTGAAAGGTCCGGTTCGATACCGAAAGCCGGCCGCGATTTCCGCCATGTAGGAATTTTGAGTCGCGTCGTATATCGCTTGATGGAATGCCTCGTTCGCCTTGAGGAAGGCTGGCCGGTCGCTCGTTTCCGCTGCGGAAGCGCAAGCTCTCTGGGCGGCAAGGATCTTCGCCTCGCTCCGCAGCGTCAGTCGCTTGGCCGCGAGCTTCGCGCATATCTCTTCCAACTCGCGCATGGCTTCGAACATTTGCGACAACTCTTCGATTCCGTATTCGGACACGAAAACGCCGCGACCGCGCTCGGACGTAAGGATGTTTTGCGCGGTCAGCCGCGCGAGCGCCTCCCTTACCGGTGTCCTGGAAGTGCCGAATTTGGCTGCCAATCCATGCTCGTCCAACCTTGTGCCGGGGGCGATCAGGCCTGCCGCGATATCGTCGATAAGCGACCGGGCAATCCGTTCCGAGCTGTTCTTGGATTTTTGCGGCTCGTCCATATGACGTCGCTCCAGTGGTTCGCCGATGGCGACCCGAAATAGCATTGCAAAGTTCATATTGCAAACCCGTTGCATTCTGAATCGAACTATTGTATGCAATTGGTTGAATTGGACACCCTAATCGAATGGCAATGTTCGGGGAGTTCGAATTGCCGAGAATCCGCTTCGATAACGTCGAAAAGCATTTTGGAAGCATTCAAGTTCTTCCGCCGCTGAGCTTGGAACTCGATGACGGCGAATTCACCGTGCTGGTCGGGCCGTCCGGCTGCGGAAAATCCACTACGTTGCGCATTCTCGCCGGTCTTGAAACCCTGTCGGCCGGCGAAATCTGGTTCGACGACAAGGCGATCAGCGGGCTCGAACCCAAGGATCGGGACATCGCGATGGTCTTTCAGGACTACGCGCTGTACCCTCACATGAACATTGCGCGGAACATGTCCTTCGCGCTCCGGCTTCAGCGGCTGCCCAAGGCCGATATCGACCGGAGGGTGAAAGACGTCGCGAAAATGCTGAATATCGAGCAGCTTCTGGACCGCAAGCCGGCGGAGCTTTCCGGAGGCCAGCGTCAGCGGGTCGCCATGGGGAGGGCGCTGGTCCGCAACACTTCGACTTTCCTGTTCGACGAGCCGCTTTCGAACCTGGACGCGAAGCTTCGGGCGAGGATGAGAACCGAGCTTGCGGAGATGCGCGACACGCTGGACAAGAACATGATCTACGTGACCCACGACCAGATCGAAGCCATGACGCTCGGCGACAGGATCGTGGTCATGTCCGAAGGCGTCCTGCAGCAGCAAGGCACGCCCGAGGAACTCTACAAGACTCCCGCCAACCGATTCGTGGCGGGCTTCATCGGCAGTCCGACCATGAACTTCCTCGAAAGCCGTCTTGCATACGAAAATGATGTATTGTGGGCAGAAGGCCCCGGCTTCAAGCTTGCGCTGTCTGAAGAGCACCGCGGCAAGCTTCAGGGCTCAGCAGGCAAAGAGGTGGCTTTGGGAATCAGGCCGTCGTCTTTCAGCAAGGACGGCGAGGGTTCGGAAGTGACGTTGCGAGTCATCGTCTCTGAATATCTCGGATCGAATTCCGTGCTCGCGACCCGGTGCGCCGACACCGACGTGCTGGTCGAATTCGCAACGTCGTCTCCCGTGCGCGGAGGAACCGAAATGGCATTCAGAGTGGCGCCGAACGACATCATGGTTTTCGACAAGGAAACCGAGGAACGGCTGTAATTCAAGAATTGTAGACCACTGAAAAAGGAGAAAACCCATGCGTAAGATCATCAAGATGGCGGCAGCGACAGCGGCAGGCATTGCGGCCTCGACCGCGATCGCGGCGGCCAATCCGTATGAGGAGTATTCTGGAACGACGCTCGTA
The DNA here is from genome assembly GCA_965205055.1 of Paracoccaceae bacterium. Lineage (GTDB taxonomy): Bacteria > Pseudomonadota > Alphaproteobacteria > Rhodobacterales > Rhodobacteraceae > CBDBBY01. The sequence goes on from OZ242030.1 coordinate 2,940,711, forward strand.
GTGAACTTCCCCGCGCACCCGCACTACGATGCAGTACTGCAGATCCTGCCTGAATTCACGGAGGAAACCGGCATCAGGGTCGAAGTCGACCAGCTGCAGTACCTGAAGATGCGCGAGAGGCAGACGCTGGAGCTCACCAAGCCGCGCGGAGACTACGATCTGATTGCATACGTCGTGTTTTCCAAAGCCGACTATGTCTTTGCGGATCAACTCGAAAACCTTGCCAGGTTCTTCATGAATCCCAAACTGGCCGACCCCGGCTACGACGCGGAAGACCTGATCGACGGCTACGTGCAGAACATCGGCGTCGCAGGGGGCAAAAAAGGCTATCTGCCCGGTCCGACAGGCTCGCTGTTCGGCGTGCCTTACGGTTCCGAAACCTCCGTCCTCGGCTACCGCAAGGACATTTTTGAAAAGCACGGGCTCGAGGTGCCGGAGACCTACGACGAGATGCTTGATCTGGCATGCAGGATACCCGAACTTGAGCCGGGTATGGGCGGCATGTCGTCGCGCGCCGCTTCCGGACACCAAGCAAGCCATGCATTCCTTCTGCATCTCGCGCCGCTTGGCGGACGGGTCCTTGATGATCAATGGAAACCCATTGTGAACAACGAAGCCGGCGTCGCGGCTGCGAACGCGCTCAAGACGATCGTGGATTGCGGCCCGGAAGGCGCGACGTCGTTCGCATTCGGCGAGGCGCTGAGCTCCTTCCTGCAAGGAAAGACCGCAATGTACTTGGATACGACGGTCATCGCAGGACAGATCGAGGATCCCTCCAGATCCAAAGTTGTCGGCAAAGTCGGTTGGGCTCTCCACCCGATGGGGGTCCGCCGAGGGTCGCAAACGGGCGGATTCGGCATAGCGATCCCCAAGAATGCACAGAACAAGGAAGCCGCGTTCTTGCTTCTCCAATGGCTGACTTCCAAGAAGGGCGACAAGCTTGTTGCGATGGCCGGCGGCAACCCGTCAAGATTTTCCACGCATGCCGACCCGGAAGTGAACGCAAAGTTCCCGCACATGTCCATTTTCGGAGAAGCCTTGAAGCATGCCGATCCCGATTGGCGCCCGATCATTCCCGTCTGGGGCAAAATCAATGCCGACATCGGCACGACGCTTTCAAAGGTGTTGACCGAAGGTCTTGATATTCAGGAGGCGCTCGACGGCGTTGCCGAGCGCGCAGCTGAAATCCTTGATGAGGCGGGCTACTACACTTGGCAGTGAATTGCTGCCGACGGGCCGACTGCAACGGTCGGCCTGTCTTCAGTTCTGGTCATCGCCCACAAAACCATAGAGCATTGACACGAATCCGATGCAGCAGTTGACCGGCAGACTGGCCAGGCTGACGCCGTACGCGTTCATGGCCCCAGCTGTCGCGGTCTTGGTGATCGCGCTGCTCTATCCGATCCTCTACATGATTTACGCCAGTTTCCTTGACTGGAACCCCAGCCAAAGAATTGGCCAAGCGGACTGGATCGGCTTGCGGAACTACACTGATCTGCTGCAGGACGAGAGTTTCCACGAATCATTTTGGGTGACGCTGAAATTCGCATTCTGGGTCGTGACCCTGGAAATGCTTGTCGGCGTCGGCCTCGCTTTGCTTCTCGACCGCAAAATCAGGGGAATGTCCGTTCTGCGGACAATCTTCATATTGCCGATGATGATCGCGCCGATCGTCGTCGGTCTGATGTGGCGATACATGTATCATCCGTCGGTCGGAATTCTGAATCGAACGCTGAAGAAGATTGGCATGGATCCCGTGCCTTGGCTGTCCGACAGCTGGTGGTCCCTGACGTCGGTGATCATCGCGGACGTCTGGCAATGGACGCCGTTCATATTCATCCTCGCGCTGGCCGCCCTTCAGTCGCTCCCGCAGTCCGCGCTCGAGGCGTCCAGAATCGACGGCGCCGATGCGTGGCAACAGATCTGGCATATCAAGCTGCCCCTGATGATGCCTGTGCTGATCGTCACGTGCCTCTTGCGCCTCATCGACGCTTTCAAAGTTCTGGAAGTGATCTTGGTCATGACGAACGGCGGGCCGGGTCTCTCCACGGAAATCCTCGCGCTGCGAATTTCCAGAACCGCGTCCGAGTTCCGGGAACTCGGAGAGGCGGCCGCCATGTCCAACTTCCTGCTTATCCTGCTGCTCATCCTGACCTTGGTCGCGTTCGTGTACAACAAGGTGCAAGAAAACCGGCAAGCCCGTCTTCGCCAGAAAGCGCAAGAGGCCTGACCATGGCGGCCAGCAACACCCAGCAGGCGAACCCGGCATTCTACGCTCTCTTGACCGTTCTGGTCATAATGTCGATTGGCCCCGTCGTCCTCATGCTTTCGTCCTCGCTCAGGCTGAACGTCGACATTTTGGACGAAACTTCCTCGCTTTTGTTCATGCCTACGATCCGCAACTACGAGACGGTGCTTTGCAACGTCCTCTGGTACGCCCCCGACCACGTGAATTATTGCGACCCGACATTCGGACGCGCGCTCGGGAATTCGATCATAATCGCTCTGATTTCCACGGGATTGACTTTGATGATCGGATGTCTCGCTGCGTACGGGATCGTGAGATTCAGATTCATCGGGCGCGGAACCGTATCGATCACCACGCTGCTCATGAGGATGGTTCCTCCCGCCGTCCTGCTTGTGCCCGTATTCGGAATTTGGACCTTTCAATTCTGCTTCGGAAACAGCTGCCTTGCCGGAACGCGATCCGGAATCATTCTGATTTACGTCGCGATGAACCTGCCGTTCGTCATCTGGATCCTTCAGAGCTTCATCGTCCAAGTTCCCATCCAGCTTGAAGAAGCCGCCAAAATGGACGGCGCCAACGCTTTCCAAGTGTTCTTTCTCGTGGTGCTTCCCGTCATCAAGCCGGGGCTCGCGGCCGCGTCGATATTCACGTTCAGAATCGCTTGGAACGAGTTTCTTCTGGCGAACGCGCTTCTCGACCGAAATACGCGGACCGTTCCCGTCACGATCGTCAATTCGCTTACAGAGCACGACATCGACTGGGGCGTGATCATGGCGACCGGCACGCTGCTCGCAGTCCCGCCGATCATTTTCACATTCGTCGCGTCCAAACAGATCATCACCGGAATGACGGCGGGAGCGGTAAAGGGTTGACGCAGCCGAAGCCCGAGGCATTGCTGTTGGCCACGCTCGACACCAAGGCCGCCGAGACCGAATTTCTAGCGAAACGCATTGCAAGCAACGGCCTTCAATGCAGGATTGTCGATGTGTCGTTGCAATGCGGCGAGGCGCTTTCCGGTCGCGACAAGCTTGCCGCAATGCAAAAGGCCTCCGCCAGATCTTTTTATGAAATCGAAAACTCCCTAAGCGTCAACGCGCTGGCGGTTGCGGTCGGCATCGGCGGCGGCACCGGAACTCAGATTTGCGCTTCCGTGCTGGAAAAGCTGCCGAGCGGCATTCCGAAATTGCTCGTTACAACAATGGCTCAGGACCCGCGGGCTTTCGCAGCGGAAACCGGAATCATTCTGATTCCTACGGTCGTCGATCTTTCAGGGCTCAACGCATTCGTTCGCGACGCGCTTTGTCGCGCCGCCACGGTGGCTGCAAGCTTGGCGAAAGCGACCGATCAGCCATCTGAGGCAATACAAGGTCGCGCCATCGCCGTCACCGGTTTGGGCGTGACTTCCAAGGGCGTTGAATGCGTTACTCGCAAGCTCGCAGCAAGAGGCCATGAACCCGTTGTTTTCCATGCGAACGGATATGGCGGCAACGCATTGCAGGCGAAAGCAGCTGCAGGCGAGTTCGATGCAGTCGTGGACTTCACTATTCACGAGGCGGCCGCGCTGTTGCTGAATAGAAGCAGCGTCGTGCGGCAGAACCGAATTCGCTCTTATTCGAATTGTCCCTGCGTCGTGCTGCCCGGAGGTGCGAATTTTTTCACCGAGGAATGCTTGAACGGACTTTCATCGAAATCACGCCGTCGACCGCATTACCGTCACAGCCCCGCATTCGCGCACGTCGCTTTGACCACTGCGGAAATGCGCCGTTTGGGAAAGCTCCTCGGAACTGAATTGGCCATGCGGAAAGCCGCAACCGCCGTGGTGGTGCCGATGGGTGGCTTTTCCTCCGAGGACACGCCCGGCGGCGCTATCGAAAATCTTGACGGCCGAGTGGCTTTTCGCGACGCATTGCGGTCATCTTTGGGAAACAAGGCAGAATTCATAGAGATCGCAAACCACATCAATGACGAAGAAACAGCCTCGGTCGCAGTTGAAGCGCTGCAAAAAATGCTGCCGTCACGGAGGACAAACAATGAGCATGGCTGAAATTGACGAAAGCGACGTCTACGCGAAAAAACTTGCGCTCGTTCAAACGGCCCGCCGGTGCTTCAAGCAGAAACTTCAGACCAATGCCGGGGGCAATCTCTCTGTGAAACTTGCCGGCGGAGCGGCAATCGTGATCAAGCCGAGCGGCGTCGGATTCAACGAATGCACAGTCGACAATCTTTTGGTGTACGATCTCGAGCGCAACCGCTTGTTCGGCCACGGGCGGCCTTCAAAAGATCTGGATTTCCATTGCGCGTTATACTGCGAGCGTCCGGACATCGGCGCGATAGTCCATGTGCATTCGCCTTGGGCGACCGGATTTGCATCGTCGGGTCGAGAAATCCCTTGCCTCACGGTGCAATCAATCGAGAAAATTGGCCAGATTCCCCTCATTCCGCTTTCGGCGAACGGCGGGCCGCAAGGTCCCGCTGAGATCGCGCCAGCCATGGCGGACCGTGCCGTCAATGCCGCGGTGCTCGCCAATCACGGCACGATCGGACTCGGCCGAACATTGATGCAGGCGCAATATGTCGCCGAGCTCATTGAAGAAACCGCGCACATCGCCTTCGTGAGAGATGCGTTGAAATTCTTGGGCGATCAACCGGAATAATCTTGCCCATGCAAATTGAAGTATTGCCGGCCAACACCCGGCGATAAATTGAGGTTCTTTGTAAACATTCTTTCCAGCGCCGACCGGGTTCAGTTGCGTTGTTCCAATTACCAGCCTTGCGGTTTCGATATTGTGTCCGTTAGGGGATCGCGAAACTGTGCCCTACTAAGGTGCCTATCACGAATGTAGCGCACGTTGCTTGCCGCATTGCGCAATTCCGATGCAACCTTGTGAGTCGGACATAGAATGTACATCTTTTTTCCCTGCCCTTTCACCATGTCAATCGGCGTTACAAGATCGGTGTCATTCGAGATTACGGCCGCTACTTCAAACACACGATTCCTTGCGTCGTTCAGGAGATGGGCAGCAAGATTTACATCGGAACCTTTTTCAACCATGGTTCGCACCTCGGCGAATACGCCGTTTGCTGCAGAGTCGGGTGGCCCGCGTCCACTTATATTTATAGATTGGAGATTGGTGCGTACAGGTAAAACTAGCCGCCGCTGCCCCGCAACCACGTGATCCCCTTCGGGAAATACCACCGGCACCTGGCCTGCTGCGATTTGCCGACCGGCCACTGGAAGGTTGAGAAGCTGGCCACGCTTAGTGTCAGGTCTGAATCTTCCGTAATGGACTACGACCTCCGGCAACTCCTCAAGCGCTTTGATATAGACCCGTTGTCGCTTTGGTGCGTCACTGTCGAATTTCCCATTTACCTTGGCGGTGAAATACCGCAGCTTTGTCACTTCACATTGAGGCGGCAGCACTTGGCGTGCTAACTCAACAAGGTTCAACCACTTGTAATTTGTATTCCTGATTGCATGATAAAGGTTTAAACCATCGACATAGATTGCTGTCATCATTTGAATGCATTCCTCAATAAAGGAAACGGCTGCTCGACGGAGCAGCCGTTGGGCTTGCAGCATGCTACAAGCGGGTCTGTGAAACCAACATAGTCCTAGTCGGGTCGAGATGCTAGCGCCCTCGTACCCACTTGTTGTATATTTGCAACAACATCAGTGCGGAAATTGTTACGACCGAACATCCCTCCAGCAGCGTACGAACCACGACCCCGGTTCAAGAATCCGTTCGACGCGCACAATGACGCTGCTGTCTGGAACAAGCTGCTCGTCAGTTCCGCCAATCCACTATGCCGAGCTGTAATATGTTACGCGGCTTCGGATGCGCCAGCCGCGCGAGAAGCTTGCCATTCATCGCAGGAATCTTGCATCCTAAGCAAAAGACCCGATACATTGCCAAACTGGTGTCCAAGATTTGCAGCAACTTTGCTGCTAACCGGCTTTCGCTCAAACACAATGTCTCGCAAATGCTGTGGCGAAATACCGAGGTCTCGCGCTATTTCGGTTTCCGTCTTTTTCTTTGCAGGCAAAACGTATTCTCGCAGCAGTTCTCCCGGATGTTTTGACAATGATTTTGATTCCGTTCCATCTCATTAATCCTAGTTATTTTCCTCGATATCTACAGCGTAGGCGTCCCCGCTTTCAAAATCGAAAATCACGCGCCAGTTTTATTAATGGATATTGCATATCGAATAGGCTTATGACCCCACAAAACGAGGAAATTGAATACTAGCACATCCACCTTGGCCGTACAGCGAGGAAGTATTTATATATGAAAATTGCCTTTATGTCAGTTTTTGTAATTATTTTGGAATAATTATATCGAAAATTGCCTTTGAAATAAAATCACCCCCAATAAAAACTTGAATTATATAATCGTTGTTTTCTTCGATAACAAAATAATCAATATTTATGGCCTTACCTGATACTGTGATGGTTTCTGGAAGCAAATAATCACACGCAATCAAATTGAGCAACGCATCCTGACCTTGTGATAGGAGTTTCGTCTCAATTCGATCCCTTAAAGTATTTGCACATTCCATATCATCTGCTTCCATTATTTTAGCATGGGAAGCGATATGTGCGACCAGAGTTTCCGACACCTGATCTCCGCGTATCAAAGGTGTGAGTGTGTGAGCTTCTTGCATCCGATTTGTTTCTTTCTTTGTTCTGGTTTCAATGTGCAACCGGTCGCCTTCGGCGCTCCAGTCGTGTCCATGATCGCCATCGTTCCAAAGCCGTCGTCCGAAACCTTGAAGTCTACTCCTGTTCGCATTGTCCCGCCTCTAGTTCGTTCCGCGTCTGCTTCGCGCCGTTCTTGCGACAATCGTACAGAACTCTGGTGGAACGGACAAACCACTAGACTGAACTTCACGGCGCAAAAACGCAAATTTTCGTTGGCAGGAACGCGATTCGTAGAGTCCTACCTGCCAGCTTCCGGGAACATCTTCGCCGGATTGACGCCGAGGAGATCGAATGCCTTTCGCTGAGTGGGCGTTGGGGCCGTGACCAATTTGAAGCTTTCGGATCCGCTGATGGAGACGTCGTTCAGAACGACGGTCGAGAGATCGGCGAGCAGGGTATGGAAGCTGTGCACGGTCGTCGCGTTCGGCGCGTCAGTCGCGACGGGGCCAGCTTCGAAAAGCGGATCGGCGGATTCTAGCTCGTGAAGTTCAGACTAACAGCCAACATCAGCACTCGATCAAGTGGCCTGCGAGATACTGGGGTCCCTTTTGTACGCCGACTGACAGCAAACGGATCATTTTCCCCCATACCAGTCAGCATCTTCTATCTCGACCCCGTCCAAGGGTATTTCATCGAAATTGATAAGAAACATTCGGCCACCGTCATGATACATGCAAAACGCTGTCCGTTCGGTTCGTCCCGATACAATCTCTTCGTAAGTTACATCCTGCGGATCGCCCAGAACAAAAGCATGCGTTGGGAGTTCGCCCAAAAGCCAAAGATCATCCTCATCGATAGCGGCGTCGATGATCTGGTCTGTCGCGCGCACAGCATGTCCATCCTGATCAATCGCGTACCAAGTCAGCCGCGACGACTTAAGCGCGGACCGCAACCTCGGGAAATGAGCCTTAAGAACAGCTTTCACCATCGTTCACCTCCAAGCTTTCATCAGACGTGTGCTTGGTCCGACAATTTTCGGCGGCGACAGCAACGCCGCCACGGAGCGTAACAAGAAGAACAACTTTGAACATGCGCACGAGTTCGCGGCAACGCTTGAAGGCGTTGCGCTACGAAACCGCCCATTTGCGAAGATGAACCAAATGCCACGTTGGCCTCCTTGTCGGCAACCGCAATGAACCGTCGCCTGAACGAAAATTCGGAGTTTCACAAACAGATTATTGAATCGACTGGATACAGACATGCGCCAAAAAAATCCGAATGCTTACATCTTGGGGGCTCCAGCGGTAGAGTCTTATTTGGGTCAATTTGAGGATTCTGCCGCACCAAGATAGTGGCAGGGTCTCAGCGGTTCATGAACTCAGACAGACTCGCTTTCCGGTAGGGCAACAGCTTCAAAAGCGAAATATCGAAATGGCGGCCAAAAAAGACACGCTGCATGCGGCGGTATCTAAAGACAACGCTGGTATTGCGATGGAATTGCTTAAGGCCGGCGCGGATCCGAATGCCTGGGACAAAGGTGGAACAACGCCGCTGCATACTGCAGCATTGAAGGGCTACGCGAAAATCGTAAAACTTCTGCTTGAGTACGATGCAGACGTGAATGCCGCAAACAAAGATGGCAGTATGCCGCTGCATGCAGCAACTTGTATACGCAGCATGGAAACTGCCAAACTCCTTCTGGACGCGGGAGCAGATCCCAACGCCGCAAACAGAGAATGCAAAACGCCACTGCATGCCGCAGCAAGAAAGGGAAGCTCGGAAACCGTCAAACTCCTGCTGAGCGCGGGAGCGAACCCGAACGCTGAAAACACCGAAGGCAGAACTCCGTTGCACTGGGCGGCAAGGAAGGGGCATGCAGAGGGCATAAGGCTGCTGCTTGAGCGCGGTGCTGACGCGAACTTAGCAGACAAGGAAGGCTACGCTCCGCTGCACTGGGCAGCAAGGAATAGCAGTGCCGACGCCGTCAAGCTTCTGCTGAACGCGGGTTCGGATCCGACCGCAGAAAACAGCGCAGGCAATACGCCGCTACACATGGCACCGAGGAAAGACAGCGTAGAAGCCGTCAAACTCCTGCTGAGCGCGGGAGCGAATCCGAACGCCGGAAACAAGGAAGGCAGGACGCCCCTTCACGTGGCAGCTTGGAAACACCGCGCGGAAACGGTCAAGCTCTTATTGAATGCTGGGGCAGAACCGAGCGCAGCGGACAAGCACACAGAATCTCCGCTGCACTGGGCAACTTGGAGACACCGTCCGGAAACCATCAAGCTTCGGCGGGACGGCACAAACGCAGTCAGGCTGCTACTTGAGCAGGGTGCAGAGGTGAACGCCACTGACAAAGAAGGCTATACGCCGCTGCACTGGGCGGCAAGGCATGGCAGCACAGAAGCAATAAGCCCGCTGCTTGAGCACGGCGCGAAAGTAAACGCAGCTAGCAAGCGCGGCAGCATGCCGCTGCACGCCGCACCAAGAAAAAACAGCGCGGAGGCCGTCAGGCTCTTGCTGAAAGCGGGCGCGGAACCGGCCGCCAGAAACAGCGCAGGCAATACGCCACTGCACGTAGCAGCAAGGATTGGCAGTGCGGAGACCGTGAAACTGCTGCTTGAGCACGGCGCGAAAGTAAACGTTGCAAACAAAGAAGGTGGTACGCCGCTTCACGCGGCACCAAGAAAAAACAACGTGGAAGCCGTCAAGCTCCTGCTGAGCGCGGGCGCAGAACCGACCACCGAAAACAGCGCAGGCAATACGCCGCTTCACGCGGCGGCAAAAAGAAGCAGCACGGAAGCTGTCAAGCTCCTGCTGAGCGCAGGAGCGGATCCGAAAGTCAAAAACAATGAAGGCATTACGCCGCTGCGCGTGGCGATAAGTAATTTGAACGCCGCCGCCGCCGTGGTGTTGCTGGTCGCAGGCTGGAGAATACGATAGAGTCGTTGAAAACGCTCCCTCGGCGATTTACGCACTGGCTCGCGCAGCGCTGTCCGGCCAGAGTTCAATCGGGTGGAGTCAGACGATACCGACGGGTCTCATAGATCATCGCCGAATTTGAAGGGGAGTCGACATACAGCTATCATCAGCAGGCGATCAAGTGCTCCGCGGGATACTGAGATCACATTTGCATGCCGACTCACAGCAAACGGATTATTTTCTTACTACCAATCCACTATCTCGACCCCGTCCAAGGGTATTTCATCGAAGTTAAAGACAAAAATGACACCCATGTCGTCACAAAACTTGTAAAACGCTGTCCGTTCGGTTTGTTCAGAAATTATTTCGTCATAAGTTACATCCTGCGGATCGCCCAAGACAAAAACATGCGTTGGGGAGGTTGGGTCGTCGAACCATACCAGCTCTTCAAAAGCTGCGTCGATGATCTGGTCGGTGGCGCGCGCAGCGTGTCCGTCCTGATCAATCGCATACCAATTCAACCGCGCCGACTTAATCGCGGACTGCAGCATCGGGAAATGATCCTCACATACAGCTTTCGTCATCGCTTTGACTCCAAGCTCGCATCAGACGGGACTTGGTTCGCCAATTTCCGTTCAGCAACACCGCCGTGGAGCTTGACGAGGACAGTGACATAAAACATGCGCGCAAGTTCGCGGCAACTCCTGACGACGTCGCAGTACGGAAATGCCTGCTTGCGAAGATCAATCGAATAGCGTCTTGCATCCTCGCCGGCATCCTCGTCGACAGCTGCCATGAACGATACTTGGATAAAATTTGGAATTTCACAAACAAATCGTTGATTCAACTGAATACGGGCAGGTTCCAGGAAATCCGTATGTTTGCATCATGGGCTACTTCAGTCATAAATTTTATCTGGACCGGTTTGAGAAACCCACCGCTCTGGCATCAAGGCGGAGTTGTATCAATTGGTGAACTCAGACACTGGCCAAGAAAGAGTCCGGCCCGACCGAAAGCCTGCACCAGATGCAACGGAGACTTGCTCGAGACATCCAAGATCGCGCCCTTGAGCACCCGTCGATTGCCATCCGGTCCACCTAGGGCCTGTCTATGCTAAATCATGCGTCATTTCGAAGACGGCGGCGAGATTCAGGAAGCCCCGATAGGTCGCGTCGAGCTTGTCGAACCGCGTGAAGAGGCGCCGATAGCCCTTGAATCTCCGGAACAGCCGTTCGATCTCGTTGCGAAGCTTGTAGGTTTTCCGGTCATATTCCCACTTGACTTTCCGGTTCGCCTTCGGCGGCACGACCGGCGTCATTCCAATGTCGCGGACGAGCCGGCGGGTCTCGTCGCCCTCGTAGGCGCGGTCCATCGCCAGAGGCGCGCCCGCGACCGGATCGGCCCAGCTCTTCAGCAGGGCGCGGCCTTCGGGCGCGTCGTTGGCCTGGCCGCCGGACAGGCGAAAAATCACGGCCCGACGGTCACTTGCGGAGACCATGTGGATCTTGGTGTTCCATCCTCCGCGCGACTTGCCGATGCTCTGCGGCCCGTTCGTCTTCCGCGCTCCGGTGCCGTCGGGATGCACCTTGACGCTGGTGCTGTCGAGGCCGAAGCAGTTCGTGTCCCCGCCGGGCGCATGCAGTTCCTGAAGCGCGGCGAACAGCCGATCGAGCACGCCGCTGCGCGACCAGCGGCGGAACCGGGCGTAGACCGAGTACCATTTTCCGAAGCGCTCCGGCAGCGCGCGCCATTTGCACCCGTTCTCCAGGACGTACAGGACCGCGTTAATGAATACGATGTTGGGAATCCGCACGTTTCCGCGCTGAACCGGCAGGAAGGGGCGGATTTTGGCGTACTGTTTCGCCGTGATCTGTTTCATGATTGTTTGCCGCTCGATTTTTATGTCATTGTTGACAGTCACTTAAGCATGAATCCAAGCAAAACTCAAGCAAAAATTCTAGCGTAGACAGGCCCTAGTTCTTCGGAAGCACAGTCAGCAGCGTTTTCGCTTAGTCCGTCAAGACGACCGCCATCTCCTCCAGATCGAGACCGTTGAGCAGGCCGGAGAACGAATCGTGGCTCGGCGGACGTCCTTAGGCTCCATGAATTCGCCCAAAACCCGTATTTGAACTTCGCGTACCGAGTAAACGAATTGAACGACGACTTGCCTACCAGTGTCGCCAGCAAGGCGATCACCAAAATCTCAGTCAAATCGTCCTTCTTGGCATTGCTTTTGCGGAGATCCTCACTCCATTGAAGAATAGCGCGGGATCTTCATGCCGCAGAAACAGAAATTTCAAGAGAGAAAACCCTAGTCTTAATCATAAAAATGCAGGATATGTGTATTTAATTTAATAAGCTGTTACGTCGATTGTGCGTTAGGATTCTCTTAATATCATCGTCATCCTCGGCTAAATCGCATAAAGTTCTCTCGAACAGATGTAATCCTCCAGATCTGTAAGCATGAACTAATAATTCAATTTCTTCCTTTCTGTTGCTGTATTCGTCAAATAAATAGTTTATTATCTTTACCAATTTTTCTTTTTTAATGTCATCAGTTTCAATTTGAACGAAGCGTTCCCTTAGAATTTCTATTCTAACTAAAGCTTCTAAGAATGCCTGATATAGCGACATAGCATCATTCCCCTAAAAATGGGCTAAAGCATCGCATGCTCTAGTCCATTTTTGCAAATTTATCGTCGCAACCATTCGTCTCAATGTGATCAAAAACTTTCCCAAAATCCGCACCGGAATGCCGGAAGCCAAGATGCTAAGCACGCCTGCGAAGCAGTGAAGAACCTCGAGCGTTGAGACTTGCCGAGGGCATTAGCATTTAACATGCGCTCAGGCTCGCGGCAAACCCTGTCGGCATTGCGTCAGCACTTTCGCTTTAAAAATTTGCCGATCACGTTAGCCAGAAGGCCAAGCAGATATTCGTCGGTCATGGCGGCGATCTCCGTCCGTCCCTTGATCGAGTGTTCGTCGTCTTGGAGTCGCACGATGTTCAGGGCGATGCGCAGGATGGCGGCGCAGCACTCGGCCACTAAGAGTTCGGTTCTGAAATCGATCCTCATCCATGACGAATTCCAGAACCTTGTCGAGACAGTTCTCGATCTTCCAGTGGTTGCGAATGAGATACAACAGCCGCTCCGGCGAAATTTCCGAGCACGGGATGTGAATTGGCGGACGGACCGCTCCTCCTTGCCCTTCCGCTCGCAGACACCGACTCGATCTTGCCGATGGCCTTGAGGCAGGGCCAGTCTCCGGCTGTCGCCGTTTGCTCCGCATATCCTGCAGCCAGCCGACATCGTTCCAGATCGTCGCAATGCGCGTCTCAATGCGCCGGTGACCGCCGTCAACATGCTGATTGAACGCATGTCCTTCTGCGCCTCGGGAGCGGAAAACCAGTCTCGCACGTCCTCGCGGAGCGTCTTCTGATTGCCCTTCACCCGCAGGAGATAGTCTCCGCCATTCTCCACGATCTGCGCCGACACCTTGCGCCGGGTGTGCATCGCATCGGTTGTCACCGTACGCCCTGCCAGACCCAGAATCTTCAGGACGCCGAGGATCGCCGTGACGATCTCATCGCCGAAAGCTCCGACAAAAGTGTTTCCAAGCCCAAATGTAGCCTTGTGCCGAAGCGTGAACTTCTAGTCGATGGTTTCGTCGAGAGGCATCGGGAGTTTTAAAATCAATGTCATTAGACTTGGCTATATCGTATAAGGTACTCTCGAATAACTGCTGCCCTCCAGATCTATAAGCATTAATCAATGATATAATTTCATCTTGACTGCTGCTGTATTTGTCAAATAGATAATGTATTATCCTTACTAATTCTACTTTTTCAGTGCCATCAATTTCAATCTGAACATAGCGCTCTTTTAGAATTTCTATTCTAACTAAAGCCTCTAAGAATGCCTGATATAACGACATATTATCATCCCCATGATTCAAACGAATACGGACATGTTTCAGGAAATCCGTATGCTTGCATCATGGGCTCCTTAACTCATAAAATTTTGTCTAAATCGGTTTCAGGGACCCGCCACCCCATGGAGCCATACCCGACCGGCCGCGTCCGCCTTCGTGACATTGCAGATTTGTGAATCCTTGGGTTTGCTGATGATGTCAGGAGCAAGACCGAGCTCCTCACACTCGGACGCCAGCTTCATCAACACTTGTGATGGAAGGCTGGTAACGCAGTTGAGCCATAGAAGTAGCTTGCCCGTCTGATGTGCACAAGCTGCGATCCAGCTTGCGTCAGAGTCCAAGAACGTCCTTCATGCCGTATTCGCCAGGCGGACGGCCGAGCACCCATTGCGCAGCTTTCAGCGCGCCTTGGGCATAGATTGCCCGGTCCGTCGCGATGTGCCGGAGCACCACTCGCTCACCCTCGCCCGCGAACACCACGTCGTGCTCGCCGACGATGTTTCCGCCCCGAATTGCCGAAAACCCGATCTTGCCGCGCGTCCGCGGACCGGTGATTCCATCCCGGCCGCGGTCGGAAGCGGTTTTCAAGCTGATGCCGCGCCCGGCCGCAGCCGCCTCGCCGAGCATCAAAGCAGTTCCGGAAGGAGCATCGACCTTGTGGCGGTGGTGCGCCTCGACGACCTCTATATCGAAATCGTCATCCAGCGCTCTGGCAACGGACTGCGTGATGAGAGTCATCAGGTTTATGCCGAGGCTCATATTGCCGGCTCGGACGATCGCCGTTTTCCGCGCCGCAGCGCCGATTTCTGACAAGTCATCGTCGGACAGACCCGTCGTGCCGATGACGACCGCGCATCCTAGTTCCGCCGCTGCAGCCGCGTTGCACACGGTTGACTCGGGCGAAGTGAAGTCGATCAGCGCATCGGCATCCTTGAACGCCTCGGCCGGATTGTCGCGCACGATAACGCCGACGGCAGGACCTCCCATGCAGATGCCGAGATCTTGTCCGTTCCATTCATGGCCGGCCCTCTCCGTAGCGCCGGACACCATCCCGTGGCCGCTCGCATCAATGGTTTTGACGAGCATCTGGCCCATGCGGCCCGCGACGCCGGAAACCGCCAATTTCATTTTGAAATTCATTCAAATTATCCTTGATCAGCCCGCTTGATGGGATATCCGTCGGCATGGTCATTTGCAAATTCGCGGCGGTTCATTATGGATTCGCCGGAGCGACAATCAAACAGGAGGCGGCTATGGCGAAGTGGACCAATCCGGCGAAGGGAATTTCCTATCGCCATCTGCGCGTATCCGAAATGCTCCGGCGAACGCTGGCGGATCTCCTCGCGGAGGGCTGTCCCTTCGAAACCGATGTGCCGAGCGTCTCCATCACCGTCAGCGAAGTCAGGCTGACCTCCGACCTGAAGCAAGCCAAGGTGTACGTCCTGCCGCTCGGAGGAATCCGCGCCGACGAGACCGTCGCTGCGCTGAATCAGGAGCGCTCCGAAATCAGACGGCTGATGAACCGCAGAGTCCATTTGAAATACTCGCCGTCGCTGCACTTCGTGCTTGACACGACGTTCGACCGCGTTGACGAAGTCCGGCGCTTGCTCAAGTCCGAGGAGGTCCAGCGCGACATCGGCGAGCAAACAGTCGCGGCGCAAAACTGAAATGTCCAGGCGCTCGCGTCGGGGACGCGACATTTCCGGCTGGCTCCCGGTTGACAAGCCGGCCGGCAGAACGTCGTTCGAATTGGTCCAAGAGGCCAAAACGGCGCTTTCGGCGCAAAAGGCCGGGCATGCCGGGACGCTGGACCGGCCTGCGACCGGAGTTTTGGCGATCGCATTCGGCGACGCGACCAAGACCATTTCTTTCATCACCGACCTTCCGAAGACTTATTTGTTCACCGTGACGTTCGGGCAAGCCACTGAAACCGACGACGCGCAGGGCGAAGTCATCGCAAGCTCGGAAAAGCGGCCGACCGACGAAGAGGTCTTGGATGCGATGGAAGCGTTCCGAGGGGACATCCTTCAAGTTCCGCCGCAATACTCCGCCGTGAAGGTCGACGGCACCCGAGCCTACAAGCGTGCTCTGGAAGGAGACCGGATGGATCTGGAGCCGAGGCCGCTCACGGTTCATTCCTTCCGTTTGATCGAAAGGGCATCCGCCGATCACTGCACGTTCGAGTTCATTTGCGGAAAGGGAGGATACGTGCGTTCGATCGCTAGGGATATTGGCGAAGCCCTCGGCTGCCACGGACATGTGCAGCAGTTGCGCCGAACCCGATCGGGTCCGTTCGAGGAAGAGAATTGCGTCTCGTTGGAAACGCTTCGCGCCTTAGGCGGAACGGACGAAGCGCAGGAGTTGGTTTGGCCGCTGGAGACCGGACTGAAAAGCCTGCCCGAATTGACATGCAGCATGGAAGGCGCGGCGCTGCTGCGGATGGGGAACGAGGCTCCGGTCGCGGGCGAAACGCCGGAATTCGGCGAAACCGCTTGGGCATCTTTTCGTGGACGAGCCGTTGCGATCGGAACCTATGAAGGCGGGCATCTGAAACCGTCCAAAGTGTTCAAATCCGCGAAGCGGACGTCTTCCATGCGCTCCGAGTTCAATTTCACGCCTCAATGAGCACTTTGTCGGTCAGCAAAACATTCGAGAGCAGCAGCTCTGTCAGCGAAGCCGAGTATTCAATTTGCGGTCTGTATCGATTCCGCCTGACCCGAACATGGAATCGAGCCGGACGGCATGCGTTGTTCATCATGCTGAATCCGTCCACTGCGACCGAAATCAAAAACGACCCGTCGGTCGAACGCTGCGAGCGCCGGGCGCGCGCGCTTGAATTCGGCAGCTTCACGGTCTGCAACCTGTTCGCATACAGGAGCACGAATCCGAAAAAATTGAAGGAAGTCGGGGACCCGAACGGCATCGGAAACGACGAAGCCATAAAGTCCTCATGCAACATCGCGGACGTCATCGTTTGCGCCTGGGGCAATCACGGCGCGCATCTGAACCGCGGAAAATTCGTCGAATCGATGCTTCGCGACAACGGGTGCGACCTTCACCACCTCGGGATCACGGCTCGAGGGTTCCCGAAACACCCGCTTTATGTCAGCTATTCAGTCAAGCCAGCCGTTTGGGAGCGCTGCGATGCTCCCTGAATGCGCCGCATGCTCCACAATGGATGAGTTGATTCCATGAGCGGATTGCCCGGATTCGAGAAATCGTTCGTTGAAGCGAACGGAATAAGGATCGCCATCCATGCCGGAGGAAGCGGTCCTTGTCTGGTCCTGTTGCACGGCTTCCCGCAAAACCACATGTGCTGGAGCAAAATCGCTCCCGAACTCTCGCGCGGCTATCGATGCATCGTTCCGGATCTTCGCGGGTACGGCGAAAGCGACGCGCCGAAGGATATTGCCCCGTACCGCGGATACTCGAAGCGGAACATGGCGGCTGACGTTGCCGGGCTGCTGGACGCCCTTGGCGTCGAAAAGGCTTCAATCGTCGGCCATGACCGGGGCGCGCGGGTTGCTTACAGATTGGCGTTGGACTTTCGGCATAGAGTCGACCGCATCGCAATTTTGGAAGTCGTTCCGACAGGCGAGCTTTGGCGGCGTTGGAACGCGGAGCTTGCCTACAACGCATATCATTGGACATTTCTTGCTCAGCCAGCTCCGCTTCCGGAGCGGATGATCTCCTCCGATCCGGTTTCCTTCATCGACTGGACGCTCGCAAGCTGGACTTTGTCGAAATCGTTGAAGCCGTTTCCGCAAGCGGCGCTCGCCTCATACCGCCGTCAAGCGGAGGACCCCGACCGGATCGCGGCAATGTGCTGCGACTACAGAGCCGGAGCCGGGATCGACCGAGAAATCGACGAGGAGGACAGGAAAGCTGGCCGCAAGATCGCCGCACCCTTGCATTTCATTTGGAGCGAGTCGGGATTTCCCGCGCAGGCCGGCGACCCGATGGGAATTTGGCGCCCGATGTGCGAACGGCTGACCGGAGAATCGATTCCCGGATGCGGGCACTTCGTTATGGAGGAAAACCCGCATGAACTTCTTCCCAAAATCACAAAATTTCTGGATCTGGCGCGCTGAATGGAACGTCCATGGGATCGTTGCGCCGCGTTCGCGGCGCGAATTCGTTCGGCCGGACCGCAACGTACTCGGCAATGGCCGAGTGTCGGCATTGCCGGGCAACCAACACCTCCACTGTCGCTCAAATTTCAGGTCTTGTGATCGGAATTATCCGTGCCGGATCGCTCCGGGAACTGATAGCGGAAGGTGCAACAGTCATCGCCCGCCATGATGGTCTTGTCGCGACGAAGGCTCGCGTCCGGATTGAATCCCTCGATCAAGGAATAATCGCGGTTGCATGACAGCATCGCGCCGAATTCCTTGATTCCGAGCGCCGCGTAGAGTTCCGCGTACTTGCACCTTTTCACGTCGAAATCCAATCGCGTGTCGGACTGATCAAGAATTTCGATCTCCATCGCCCCGTCCTTCATCCAGAACTGAAGCGTTTCAAGGAAAGAGCCCAAGGAATTCCCGAATTCCGCAGAAAGGGCTGCCCCCTGTTCGCGAGCAAGGCTGACGATGGTTTCCGATACGACTTTCTCCACGCGCTCCCTGCCGAATTCGTCCGCCAGCGCATTCATGAGAGGAGCAAGGATGCGCGCTTCGGCTTCCCGCCGGGTGAGCACGCCAATTTTCCGGTTCAGGTCGTCCTGCAGATTTGTTTCGGCCATGCCTTTCCTCCGATAGCTGATCACTCGGCCACCATATCCGCGCTTCGCCGCGCCAAGCAATCAAATGGAGAGGCTGTCGCTCGAATCCCGGCAACGAGTCATTCGAATTCAGAACGGGCACGGCGAGGTGAATGCAATCCGTTCGCCGTCTTCAGGATGAAAGAGCCGCAATGTCTCCGCGTGCAGCTGGAGCCGGTCGACAGCAATTGCGCCGCCATCGAAACCGTAAAGCGGGTCGCCCATGATTGGGTGGCCGATCGCCCGGGCGTGGACCCGCAGCTGATGGCTTCGCCCCGTCTTGGGCATGAATTTCAGTCGGGTGGCATCCTGCTCGAAACTCAGCACCTCCCATTCCGTTTCGGCCGGCTTGCCTCGGTGGAAATCGACTTTCTGCAGCGGCCGATTGGACCAATTGACGGCAAGAGGCAGCTTGATCCTCCCTGCGGGCGCCGCGACGCGCCCGTGCACCCTTGCATGGTAGATCTTCTCCACATGCCTTCGCTCGAATTGCAGCCCGATATGCCGCTGCGCCGCCCGGCGGCGCGCAAAAACCATGAGCCCCGACGTGCCGAGATCCAGCCTGTGGACCAACAACGCCTCTTCGAATTTCGCTTGCACTCGGGCGAGCAGGCAATCCGCCAAATCCGGCGCTTTTCCCGGAACCGTCAGAAGTCCGTCGGGCTTGTTCACGATCAGGATCGAATCGTCCGCATGCAGGACCTCCAATGGCGCATCAGGCGGCCGGTAGTCGAGTTTGCCGATCACTTGGCCTTGGAAGCAGAATCGAGCTGCCAGCCGCTGCTCTGCATCTCCCTTATCCGCGACGCCGCCCGCTCGAATTGGAATGCCCCGCTTCCCTCGGAATACAGGTTCTCCGGCTCCGCCGCGGCCGAAATCACCAATTGGACCCGAGCCTCGTACAACGCGTCGACGAGAAGGACGAAACGCTTGGCCTCGTTGTAATTCGACCTCGCAAGCAAAGGGACATCCTCCACGATCAAGACGCGCACCGCATTCGCGATCGCCAAGAAATCGCCCGGCCCCAGCGGCTGACCGCAAAGATCCCAGAAGTTCGATCTGGCCACCCCGTTTCCGTATCTGGGCAGATGAATTTCCCGCCCCTTGCAGTGAAGAACCCTTGTTTCGGATTTTCCGCCCGTCAGGTCGCTCCAAATGCACTCTATCGCCTCTGCGGACGCCGAGTCGGCCGGTGTGAAATACGTCGGGGCGCCTTTCAGCCGGTCCTGCCGGTAGTCCAAGCCGCCGGCCAATTCGTGAACAACCATCGTCCGCCCTACGAAATCGACGAACGGCAGAAACAGATGCCGGTTGAGGCCGTCCTTGTACAGCTCTCCCGGATGGAAGTTCGATGTGGTGCAGACGATCGCGCCGAGCCGGTTCAGGCTTTCGAACAAGCGTCCGACAATCATGGCGTCCGCGATGTCCTCGATCTGCATTTCATCCAAGCAGATCACCCGGACATTTTCGGCAAGCTTGCTCGCCACCGGAGGAATGGCGTCGTCGACTTCTGTCTTCCGGATATCGTGCAGCGCCGCATGGACCTCTTGCATGAAGTCGAGAAAATGGACCCGCCGCTTGCGGTCCGTGCCGGAGAATTCGAAAAACAGGTCCATCAGCATCGACTTGCCGCGACCGACCTTGCCCCAAATGTAGAGTCCCTTTTCGGCGCTCTCCTTGCCTCTTCGAAAAATGCTTTTGAATGAACGCGAGTTCTGCTCCGAACTCAGCACCCGCTCCTTGAGCATGTCGAGCTGATCGGCCGCGGCCGTCTGCGCCTGGTCCGGCTTGAGGCCGCCGGATGCGATTCTGGCGGAAATCAGTTCACGAAATGATTGCGACATGCGAACCGGCAAGTTTCCAGTGAAGCGGGAGTGGCGCGAGTCGGACCGCACGCAACCGCAGCTGGCACTTCTTTTGCGCGAATTGGGCAATCATGCAAGAATCGTCCGGACAATGCGCCGGGGCGATCAGGCCGCGCAGTGCAGGTCGGCGGCCTCAGGAATTGCACGGATGGCCTTGCCGAAGATCCGGATACGTGAAATTCCGCCTCGGCAGGCAGGCGGGCGAAGGCGATGCGGTTTCGCGTTGCCGCGTCCGCGAGCGAGACCAATTGACAATCGCCTTGAATCCCGTTGCAACAACTAGCGCTCCGGTTTTTTCCCGCCGAACCGGAAATCCAGCTCTCGCTGAGCGAAGTCGACAGGAAGATGAACTGCAATGGAACAAAGAACCGCACTGATTACAGGCATCACCGGGCAAGACGGCGCCTACTTGTCGGAATTCCTGTTGGAGAAAGGTTATCGGGTTCACGGCATAAAGCGCCGGACCTCTCTCTTCAACACTGCGCGCATTGACCATCTTCTCGAAGGCGAGCCCGGACGCACCGGAGCGTTCTCGCTGCATCACGGCGACATGACGGACAGCACGAGCTTGACGCATGTCATGCAAAAGGTTCGGCCGGACGAGGTCTACAACCTTGCGGCTCAAAGCCATGTCATGACATCCTTCGAGGAGCCCGAATACACCGCGAACTCCGATGCGCTCGGACCGCTGAGACTGCTTGAAGCCATCCGCATACTCGGACTTTCGGAAAAAACCCGATTCTATCAGGCGTCGACATCGGAGCTGTTCGGACTTGTGCAAGAGCATCCGCAGTCCGAAACGACGCCGTTCTATCCGCGCAGCCCCTACGGAACCGCCAAGCTCTACGCGCATTGGATAACGGTCAACTATCGAGAAGCGTACCGATTGTTCGCGTGCAACGGCATATTGTTCAATCACGAAAGCCCGGTCCGGGGCGAGACCTTCGTAACCCGGAAAATCACGCGCGGATTGGCGCGCATCAAGCTCGGCCTGCAAGACCTACTGGTGCTGGGCAATCTGGACGCGCTGAGAGACTGGGGCCATGCTCGCGACTATGTGGAAATGCAATGGCTGATGCTGCAGCAGCCCGAGCCCGAGGACTTCGTCATCGCCTCCGGAGTGCAGCATTCCGTGCGCGAATTCGTCATCGCCGCCGCCGCCGAACTGGACATCTCCATCACTTTCGAAGGCGCCGGCATCGACGAAATCGGCCGCGACGCGAGCGGCCGACCTGTGGTCGTCGTGGATGCGAGATACTTCAGGCCGGCGGAAGTGGACACTCTTCTGGGGAATGCGGAAAAAGCGCGGCGGAAACTGGGATGGAAACCGAAGACGACATTCTCCCAACTCGTCAAGGAAATGGTCCAAGCCGACTTTGATGAACAAAAGAAGGCAGCCGGGTAGTTCGTCGGCAGGGTCCGCGCCCGCCATTTTTTTGGAAGCCCGCCCGGTCGACACTGCAAGGCTGCGCTGGACGGAACGCGGCCTGGACCTGCATCGGTTCGCCAGCGCAGATTGACGAATGGGCCCGAATGCCGACAGTTGCATCGGGGCAGGGAGAGCGGAAAATTGTCAATCCGCGCAGCAGAGTGATATTCGTCTCAGGCCGTTGTCACGCGGGGCACGCCCGCGCTTCGCTTGGCAGACCTGATTGGACCTTTCGATTGTGAATAAGTCGGAAACCACGCATTACTCAGCCAAGCTGATTACACCCGTGCTCGTCGCGGGCTGCGTGATCATCATGATCAGCTTCGCGGTGCGCGCGAGTTTCGGGGTGTTTCAAATCCCGATCGCCGACGAATTCGGCTGGCTGCGAGCCGAGTTCTCGCTGGCGCTCGCGATCCAGAATCTGGCCTGGGGCATCGGGCAGCCCATTTTCGGCGCGCTGGCAGAAAAGTTCGGAGACCGGCTCGCCGTGATCTTGGGCGCGATCGTCTATGCGGGCGGCCTAGTTCTCTCCAGCGGAGCCACGACTCCGGAAGCCCACCAGTTCCTGGAGTTCTTCGTCGGGTTCGGCTTTGCCGCGACGGGATTCGGCGTGATCCTGGCGGTCGTCGGACGCGCCAGCTCGGACGAAAACCGATCCATGTCGCTTGGCATCGCGACAGCGGCAGGCTCGGTCGGCCAGGTATTCGGCGCGCCGACGGCGGAATGGATGCTGGGCTTCATGACTTGGCAAACCGTGTTCATCTGCTTCGCGCTGTCGATACTCCTTTCGCTTTCGGTTCTTCCGATGATGAGAGCGCCCCGCAAGGCATCGGCTGCCGAACTTGAAGAAAGCATGAGATCAATCGTGCTGAAGGCGTTCAGAGATCCTTCCTACACGCTGATATTCGTGGGATTCTTCTCCTGCGGCTACCAGCTGGCCTTCATCACTTCCCATTTCCCTGCGTTCGTGACCGAGATGTGCAGCCCGATCGCACCCGGCGGGCTTCTTCACAATTTGGGCATCACCACGACTTCGGCATTGGGCGCGGCAGCGATCGCGGTCATCGGACTTGCCAACATTGCGGGAACAGTGTGCGCCGGCTGGCTGGGCAAATACTACTCGCGAAAATATCTGCTGGCGATCATTTACGCCGGGAGAACGGTCGCGTCGGCATGGTTCATACTGGCTCCGATCACGCCGATGTCCGTCCTGCTGTTTTCCGCCGCGATGGGCGCGCTCTGGCTCGCGACCGTTCCGCTCACGGGCGGGCTTGTCGGGCACATCTACGGCCTCCGATACATGGCGACATTGTACGGAATCATTTTCTTCTCGCATCAACTCGGCGGTTTCACGGGCGTTTGGCTCGGCGGCGAGCTTTACGACCTCTACGGGAATTACGACCTGGTCTGGTGGATCGGCGTCGGCGTGGGAGCATTTTCAGCGATCGTCCATCTTCCGGTCAATGAGCGACCGCTGGAATTCAGACACACCGCTGCCGGCGCTTGAAATCATACCCCGCATTGCACTCTGGATGGGTTGCGCCTCAAACCGAATGAAGCTTTCGCCCTCTCTGGTTCGACGGCGGACATTGGGCAATGCCAAGACGCGCGGATCGCCTTGCGCCGCCGGAGCGCCCGGGATGGATTCTCAAGCCTTTCAAGCCTGCCGCGCACTCCATGCGCCGAGGATGTAGCGCGCCGTCATCAGGTCCAAATGCGCACCGCCGCCGTTCTTGAACAAAGTGATTTCGCTGTCGGAATTCCGCCGAAACTTGCCGGCCTGAATATCGTAGAAATCGGCCAGCACATCATCCTCGCAAATGGCACCGCTCGACAACGGAGCGATCAATTCACCGATCTCGCGAAGCGTCGTGTCCCTCGAGTCCACAAACACCCGCGACCGGCTGAACGCTTCGTCGTCGGCTTCCCGCATATCGGATCGATAGGCGCCTATAAGATCCAAGTGCGTTC
The DNA here is from genome assembly GCA_965205055.1 of Paracoccaceae bacterium. GTDB lineage: Bacteria > Pseudomonadota > Alphaproteobacteria > Rhodobacterales > Rhodobacteraceae > CBDBBY01. Next base: position 2,964,474 of record OZ242030.1, read on the forward strand.
CAGCGGAAAGCCAACTCCCTCGGATCAGCGGTTCAGCGGACATGGTCGCGCATGTGACAATGTCCGAATTGCGCACGGCTTTTTCGAGATCGGTTGCGACATCGACTTCAACCAGCTCCGAAAATTCGGAAGCAAATTTTTCAGCCCGGTCCTTCGTGCGGTTCCAAACCGTGAAACAAGCATCCGGAAACAAGCTTCGGTGCGCATCGATCATGGACCGCGCGACTGTGCCCGCGCCGACAATCAATATTCGTTTCGCGTCCGGTCTGGCCAAGTGCTTTGCGGCAAGAAGGGAATCCCCGGCCGTCTTCCATTTGGTCACCAAATGGAAATCGACCAGCGCTTCGGCGGTGCCCGTTTCGTCGTTGAAGAGTACCATTGCGCCGTTGACGGACGGGATCCCGCGATCCGAATTGCCCGGAAAAACAGCCGCCATCTTCACGGCGCACCCCAAGCCATCAATCAAGGCCAATCTCGAAAGAACGGTATTCAGCCCCGACCGGATGAATTCGTCGCGGACTTGCGCTTTGGGGAATTTATGGCCCTCGCTCAGGCTGTTCGCGAGCTCCGACCAAACAAGAAGCGCGTCAGCGTCATCAAACTCAATTTGCAAAATCGGCATCGCAAAAATCCCGCAGTGAGGGCATTCCCCCTATATTCGCTGAAAGTGCCGCTCATTTGCAATCAACTAAATTTTCGAAAAAGATGCCGCAGGCATATCTCAAATTCGGTTGAAACGACCGGAATCCGGCCTTGTCGTGGAGTTTTACACACGATTTCGAAGGTGTTGCCCGCAGTCCGGCACCGAAACTCAAAGTCCGGCGCAAGGCTGCCGCCCTGAACGGTTTTGCCCGAGTGCGAACGGCGCGCGGCGTGAATCGGCGCTCCTTTCCTCGGCCGGTTTCCGGTTCCATTCGGCCTCCTACGATGCCCGCCGCTTGAACAGTGCAAGGGCGACAAAGCAACGCGCCGTCTTTGATTCCCACTTCCTAAGCGATCTGATTGCGTTGTGCGCCCAACGATTGCAGCCTGCGCGTCCAGCTTGGAACGGCGACCTTCAAGCGAATGCTCCGCTAATCGCCGCACAGCCCTCAGAGCGGCAAACGCGTCCGCGAACCTCCGGATTTCAGTCGAAAATATCGCACCGCCTTTTTGATTCCGAAAAGCGCTATTTTGGCTTCCGAGTCCAACGGCGCGGCACGCCTGATGCGTTGCCAGGAAAACCAACCCGAATTCACCGCCGCTCTACGCCGCAGCTGCGTCGGGTTCTTTGAAGTCGTCCTTGTCGAAATAGTGAAAGAGGGGAAAACCGAGACCAAGACCATGTTCCGGATTACGCCAAGTCTTGGAGACAATCTCGTGATGCAATTTATTCAGTGTCCTTCCGGTAAGTTGTCTGTAATCGCCATCGCACACGAAGTTCACGTCGACGACGGGGTCTCCGTCATGGTCGTACCCCGGCTTGACATCGATCCGTACAATTTTGATTCTGCTGAAGCGGGCCTTGAACGCACGCTCGGCGATCCGCTTCTCGACCGATTTTTGGTTCATTGTGGCCTCCTACGACGCGCGCCGCTTGAACAATACATGGGCGACAAAGCGGCGGCGATCTTTGGTTCCCGCTTTCTTTAGCGCTCCGATCGCGTCGTATGCTACGTTGATCGCCGCATTCGCTTCAAGCTGGCAGTGCCGGTCCTCAAGCGAATAGTCAGCCCGTTGCCGCGCGGTCTGCAAAGTCGCGAACGCAAACGCGAGCTCTTGGATTTCCGGTGGGAATTTTAGCATTGCCTCTTGCATTCAGGCAAGCGTTTTGGGCGCTTCCGTGCTCAAGGGCGCGGTGCGCCTGATGCCAAGCCTCGTTGCGATCTGTGCCGACGATCAAGTCGGCGGCTATGCGGGCCAACGAATGGAACACCGCGTAGTACGCCGTGCTGATGGCGCGGCGCAGGCTGGCCTGCATAGGCCGCCCCGGCGTCAAGGCGGAGTCGCATTGACGGGTGAACTCAGGCACCGGTGAAGCCGAAGTGGCGGTGGGTTGTGATGCGGCATTCACAGCATCATGGAGCAATTCAAGAAACTGATCTTTGAATTCATCGAACTGCACAACGGGAAAGGGGTGAAGACCGATAGCGATAGCTGGCCGGCATGCCCGATACGATTCGCCGCCGCGCACCGACAAAAACGATATCCGACTGAATCATGCCGCCAGATATTGGCGGAGATTCTCATGCCGAACGCCGCCGTCCGCATACTCTTGCTATCGACCGAAATCGAAACGCCGAAGGCTCGCAGGCCTTGAGCAGACTTGCGCTCGCGGCGGTTTGAACTATCTGTGCGCCCGTCGAATGAACGGCGATTTTGGCCGCATATCAAGGAATGCGGTTTGCCGGTCCGCAATCGATACGGACTCAAGTTTTCGGTTAAGGAGGATGCATGACGGATTCAGGCGACCACGCAGCAAACAAGCAAGCGACCGCGACGCTTCGCGCGGCGCTTTACGATTTTGAACCGGAGCGTGTCGAAGATGAAATCAATGAAATTTTCGAAAACGACGCCGCAGTGCATCTCGCATACCCTTTCGAAACTCTGAACGGCCCAAGCGCCCTGCATTCGGAAGCGTTCGTTCCGTTGCACGACGCAATTCCCGATTTGGAGAGGCGGGAGATCATCGTGATCGCAGGCAGATCAATCGCCGGATTGGATTGGGTCGGCTGCGCGGGGCACTACGCCGGCGAATTCAAGCGGCCTTGGCTGGACATCCCGCCGACCGGGCATCAAGTCTCGATCCGCTTTCATGAATTCTTCCGGATGGAAGATCGCAAAATCGTCGAAATGCAAGCGCTTTGGGACATTCCGGAACTCATGATGCAAGCGAACGCTTGGCCGATGGCGCCGAGCTTGGGCCGTGAATGGCACGTGCCGGGCCCCGCGACGCAGGACGGATTGACCGTCGAAGATTCGGGGGACGGCCTTTCGGAGCATAGCCTCAAGCTGGTTTCGGACATGCTTGCAGCGCTGGGGAATTTTGCCGAGGGCGGCGTCGCGGCGATGCGGCTTTCGGATTACTGGCATCCGAGATGCAGCTGGTACGGGCCCTCCGGCATCGGAACTTGCCGGGGGATCGGCGGATTCCGGAACTGGCACCAGATACCGTTCCTGAATGCCATGCCGGACCGCACCGGCTCGCTGGGAAAGGGCAACCTGTTCGCCGAAGGAAGATATGTAGGCTTCACCGCGTGGCCGGGCATGCGTATGTCGGTGACCGGAGACGGCTGGCTTGGAATCGCTCCCTCGGGACAAAAGATCACGATGAGAAGTCTGGATTTCTGGAGATGCGAGGGAGACTTGATCAGAGAGAATTGGGTGCTCGTGGATTTGCTGGATGTCTACAGCCAGATCGGCGTCGATGTGTTCGCGCGACTGAAGGAGTTCAACAAGGCCCGCGCAGCCTGCGGCTGAAGCTCGAGCCTGTCCGCCAGCCCGAGCTTTGAGATCAAGACGGGCAAAGCTTGTTCAACGCGCCGGATCCGGCGCAATGTGGCATTCCCGGTACCAGGTGCGCCGTTCCCCGCAAGCTCCGTATCGCAGGGTGCCGTCCTCTCCGAATGTGGTTGCGGTCGCGCCCGTGCCTTCCGGAGTCTGCTGCACGACAACCGCTACATTTCGGTCGACGAGACCCATGTAGAAGTCCCTTTCTGAAAGCGGAACCTTGAGTTCCACAGGTTCGTCGAGGAAGCTTGCCGACACAAAAGCGGAACCGTCGCGGATACTGACCTTCACCGTGCAGGATTCGCCGGTGAACAGGGAATCCCTCATCCATGGCGACTTGTTTTCCGTCACGATTTCGCCTTCGGATGTTCTCTCGATCACACCGACCAGTGCAGGTTCGCCGGCTGCGATTCGATCATAGTCGTCAAGCGTCAGGCAATCGATTCCCGGATCGAAGCAACTTGACAGTGCCGTCGACCCGATCATCAGCGCGGTCGCGGCACGCGCTCTGCAGCCGAGGGGGCGTCTTGCGGACGACGTTTCTTTCGCACTGATCATGTCGAAACTGCCAATTCTGTTTGCAAAGGCTGATCGCTTGCCTCGCATCACTGATATCATTCGGTATCGGGACCTAATTTGAATCGAACTGGCGCAACAACGCCCAAGCAGAACCTGCAATCAAATTGGCGGATTCCGTTTGCTCGAGGGGAAGCTGGAGCTCGGTTCAACCCAATTCCGGCACTTCCCGACAGACAAATTCCATCAACCTCGTGATCGCTCCGGCCGGATCCCAATTCACGAGTCGTAAACGACGACGGAACGGATGGATTCACCTGCATGCATCAAGTCGAACCCTTTGTTGATGTCGCCCAAATCCAGCGTGTGCGTAATCATGGGGTCGATTTCAATTTTTCCGTCCATGTACCAATCCACGATCTTCGGCACGTCGGTCCTCCCCCGCGCGCCTCCGAAAGCCGTTCCCTTCCAAACGCGGCCGGTCACCAGCTGGAACGGACGGGTCGAAATCTCTGCTCCCGCGGGCGCGACGCCGATGATGACCGACTCGCCCCAACCGCGATGGCTGCTTTCGAGCGCGGCCCGCATGACCTCGACGTTTCCCGTGCAGTCGAAGGTATATTCCGCTCCGCCGATCGGATCCGAGGCCGTGCTTGTCAGGTTGACAAGATATGGGACCAGATCGCCTCCGACTTCCTTCGGATTCACGAAATGCGTCATGCCGAACCGCTCGCCCCATTCTTTCTTTTTCGGATTCACGTCGACGCCGATGATCATGTCGGCTCCCGCGAGCTTCAGCCCTTGGATCACGTTCAGGCCGATTCCGCCAAGCCCGAACACGATTGCGCGAGCGCCCGCCTCGACTTTCGCGGTGTTCAGCACCGCGCCTATGCCAGTCGTCACGCCGCAGCCGATGTAGCAAATCTTGTCGAAAGGAGCGTCCTCCCGCACCTTCGCCACTGCTATTTCCGGCAGAACCGTATGGGCGGAAAAGGTTGAGCAGCCCATGTAATGAAGCAACGGATCGCCGTCGAGCGTCGAGAAGCGCGAAGTGCCGTCAGGCATGAGGCCCTGACCCTGGGTCGCCCGGATGGCCGTGCACAGGTTCGTCTTGCGGGACAGGCACGAAGGGCATTGCCGGCACTCCGGCGTGTAAAGCGGGATGACGTGGTCTCCCTTCTTGACAGACTTCACTCCCGCGCCGACATCGACCACGATTCCCGCTCCTTCATGGCCTAGAATCGCGGGGAACAATCCCTCGGGATCCGCTCCGGAAAGCGTGAATTCGTCCGTATGGCAAATGCCGGTCGCCTTGATCTCGACCATGACCTCGCCTTCACTGGGACCCTCCAGATTCACATCCATGACCTCGAGCGGTTTTCCTGCTGCGGTGGCGACGGCGGCGCAAGTTCTCATTGTTCTCTCCTCTCGTGGAAGTCTTCGGAACAAATCTGTAACAAGCGATCTCGCAATTCAAGCAAAATTAAGGCAAGCGATGGAATTCGACGGGTCGACCAAGACTGGCGGAGCGTCCGCCCGGCGAGATCAGTCCGAGCAAGCGCTCGAAAGCCGGACGGTTTGCGAGGAATTCCGTTGATCCGGCCTCGCACGCATGAATTCGGCTTGACGGCCGGTTTCATGCAGCCTTCGCGCGCTTGCGGGCTTCGGCGCCAGAAAGTGACCGCGCCGCTGAATTCCGCATTCCGGCGAATCCGGCTAAAGGGATGTGAATCAATTCGACAGTATTTTCCGCCGCGAAGACGAATCGAATCTGGGAGAGTCGAGATCGACGATTGGCCGAAGCGCGCATGGGCGGACAAAGAAGGGAAATCCCCGTGAAAGCATTGACTTGGACAGGCGCGGTTTTGGCCGCATCGCTGACGGGCGCGGGCGCGGCGGCGGAAGACGACGGGGATTTGCGAGACTTCGGATATCACGGCTGGATGGAAATGCTCACGGCAGGCGGGGAGCGCGGCCCCGCCTACAGGCTTGTCAAGCAAGAGGCCGCACCGCGCGGCGACAAGGCGCATGCTCTGCTCCTGATGTGCAAAAGAGACTTTGTGATGCTGGCTTTGGTACTGACGGAGGACGAAGACTTCGAAGGTCACGTTGAAGTGGACACGTTCGTCAATGACTCCCGTGTGAATTGGATCTGGCATTCCCTCCCGACGGGGCCGTTCATGCTGGCCGCGATGGATGAAATCGAGAGCCTCGCAGGCAAAGAGACGCTCTTTGTGGAATTCTACAGCAGCGACGCGGATTACAGGATCGAGTTCGATCTCGGAGGGATCGACGACGCCGTCGAAAAGTTCAGCAGCGAATGCGAAAGGATCGGTCCGGATGACTAAAATTCTGGCGATTGACCAAGGCACGACGTCAAGCAGGGCAATCGTGTTCGACGACGGTCTGCGGCCGTCGGCGACCGGCCAAATGGAGTTCACGCAGCACTTTCCCAAGTCCGGATGGGTCGAGCACGTCCCCGAGGAAATTTGGTCTTCCACGGTCCATTCGTGCAGGGCCGCGTTGAACGGCGTCGAAGTTGACGACATCGCCGCGATCGGAATCACGAATCAGCGCGAAACCGTGATTGTCTGGGACCGGGAAACCGGCGCACCTGTCTGCAACGCGATCGTCTGGCAGGACCGCCGCACCTCTGAATCCTGCTCCGAACTGAGACAGCGCGGACTCGAGGCCATGGTTTCCGAGAAGACGGGATTGCTGTTGGATCCGTATTTCTCGTCGACGAAGATCGCATGGATTCTTTCGAATATCGAAGGGGCGCGCCAAGCCGCAGAAGACGGGCGGCTCATGTTCGGAACCGTCGACTCCTATCTCGTTTGGAGGCTCACGGGCGGGAAGTCGCATGTGACCGATGCCACCAATGCCTCGCGCACGATGCTGTACAATATCGAGACCGGCGATTGGGACGACGATCTCCTGGAATTGTTTTCGATTCCGCGGTCCATGATGCCTGAAGTGCTCGACTGCGCAGCGGATTTCGGAACGACCGATCCGTCGCTGTTCGGGAAAGCGCTTCCCATTCAAGGCGTGGCGGGCGATCAGCAGGCGGCGACGGTCGGCCAAGCTTGCTTCCAGCCAGGCATGCTCAAATCCACCTACGGCACCGGGTGTTTCGCTCTCCTGAACACGGGATCCGCTCGCGTGCATTCGAGGAATCGCTTGCTGTCGACGATCGCGTATCGAATTGCGGGGAAAACGACTTTCGCTCTGGAGGGATCCATTTTCATCGCCGGCGCGGTGGTGCAGTGGCTCCGCGACAAGCTGGGTTTCGTCGCGCAGGCCAACGAGGCGGCCGCGCTGGCTGAAAAAGCGGATCCGGAACAGCGAGTGTACGTCGTTCCCGCGTTCACGGGGCTGGGAGCGCCGTACTGGGACGCGGATTGCAGAGGCGCAATCTACGGCCTTACCCGGAACAGCGGGCGGGCGGAACTCGCCAAAGCCGCATTGCAAAGCGTCGCGTTCCAAACGCGAGATCTCTACGAGGCCATGGCGGCGGATGCGCCGGCGAGCGGAAACTCGACCTTGCGGGTGGACGGCGGAATGGCGGCGAGCGACTGGACGATGCAAGCGGTCGCGGATCAACTGAACGCTCCGGTCGATCGGCCCGCCGTCACGGAAACGACGGCGCTCGGCGCAGCCTACCTCGCAGGTTACGGCAAGGGAATTTGCCCCTCGCCCGACGAGTTCGCCAAAATTTGGTCTCTGGAAAAGAGATTTGCTCCGAAAATCGGCGAAACCGAAAGAGAGCGCGACTACAGAGAATGGAAGGACGCTGTGCGCAGGACAATCGGCGGCATGGGCTGACGCGGCTTGCAGGCCGCCGCGCCAATATGTATCTGCGGGAATCCAAGCACGGCGCAGATGCGTAAACCGGCGCAAGGCGCCGGTCTGCATTCAGCTTGGTCAAGCCGGATTCCGCGGATCGCCCTGCGGCTCCATTGGAATTTTCAACAACGGCGCGTTTCTCGGATCACGAAATGCAAAAACTGCATGAAACGGCAGACTCTCGACCTGAGCGCGAAGAATCGAAACGGGTTGCGCCGCGCAGCTTCGTCGGCAGGCATGCCAAGAAATCAATGCGGAGTATCCGCTGTCACAGAAAAAGGAAAAACGAAATGAGCCAAACCGGTCCGGATGTGAACAGAAGAGCGTTCATCGGAACTGCTGTCGGCGGCGCCTCTGCGGCAATTCTGAGTCCTTCGCCCGTTCGGGCCGCCGAATACAATTTGCGGATGCAGACGCATGTCAGCCCCGTGCTGGCCCCGTACATCGCTCTTGAGCAGGAATTCGTCGACGGCGTCAAAAAAATGACAGGAGGCCGCGTTGAAATCCAGATGTACCCGATCGGAGCATTGTATCCCGCCGACCAAACGCTAGAAGCTGTCGCCAACGGGGTCACCGAATTGGGCTTTTCCACCGGATTCTACTTTGCCGGAACAATGGGACCGATCGCATCCATTGAATCCGGGCTGCCCGGAGCCGAGCGGGACGCGATCGAACGGAACGGCTTCTTTTACGAGAAAGGCTTCATCGACATCGCCCGCGAAGCTTACGCGAGACACGGCGTCTACTACATCGCGCCGAATTTGGGATCGCCCTGGGAAATCGTCTCCAAGGTTCCGCTTCGCAGCAAAGCGGATTTCGCGGGCACGAAGATCCGCACAGGCGGCATTGAAGCGGAGTGGTTCAATTCGATGGGAGCCGACGCCGTGTTCATCGGCGGGGCCGAGGTTTACACGGCCTTCGCGACCGGCGTGGTCGATGCCGTGCGCTGGGGAGATGAAACCCAGAATCTCGCGCAGGGTCTGCACGAAATCGCGAAATACTACATCAAGCCTGCGCCGATGCCGGCTCCTAACAACCACGTGATAGCAAACGCGGCGGTCTGGGACTCCCTTCCCGCCGACTTGCAAGCGATAATGGAAACCGCAGCCCGCCAAGCATCGATGAAATACATCACCATGACGCGCGCCGCGTCGGTCACCGCCCGCAGGCAGCTGGAAAATGCCGGCATGGAATTCATAACGATTCCCGATGACGAGTGGCAGTCCATGGAGCAGGTCGTTCGCGGAATATGGACCAGATACGCAGATGCCGGAGAGCTTGAAGCCAGAGCGGTAGCCTTGCTTCTCGAATATCTGGCCGAACTGGGCCGCTAGCATACTGATCAATTTCCGCCGCCTGATGGGTGCCGCACTGCATGCAGCAATCCGCAGCGAACTATTTGTCGACAGCTTTGATTGCGTCCGCCTTGCTTCAAGTCCGACGACTGGGCTGCGCCGTCAAAATTTGACGCGTTGATCATCTGCGGATTGTGGATCATTCGGTATCGTCGTGGGTGAAGCGACTGCACCCGATTGGTCGGCGGCGGCTGAAGGTGGTAGTCGCCACGTTCCAGAGTAGCTCCCGATGAACGGCACAGGCAAAGACATGATGCTGAAACTTGCAGTTGCCATCGACAAGTTGAATGCGCGGATAGGCATTGCCGTCGCCTATTTGATTTACGTCATCATGGCGATCATGATGATTGAGATCGTTTTGCGTTCTTTTTTCAGTCTGCCCACGACTTGGACTCGAGACCTGAGTTCTTGGACCTTGGTCTTTTACGTGTTTCTGGGTGCGGCATTTGCACTGCAGCAAGGATACTTCGTCCGGGTCGATGTCCTTTACCAAAGGTTTCCCGGACGCCTGCAAGCGTTCGTCACGCTGGTCGCGGGAACCGCGCTCATGATGCTCTTCTCGTGGATCATGATCTCGAAGGGCTGGGACTTCGGAATGAGGTCGCTGCAGTACGACGAGGTGCCGATAAGCGGCGCGTGGAATGCGCCTGTCTGGCCTTCGAAGCTGGTCATTCCGATCGGAACGACGTTGCTGTTTCTCGCTTGGCTGTCGCTGGCAATCCGCGCAGCTGGCCGATTATTCGCGCGCGACCAAACTTCGCCTGACGCTCCAGCGCGGCCCGGAGGATGATGGGCCCGCTGGAATTCTCTGCCATCTTCTTCGGCTGCTTGTTCATAGCTTTAGGACTCGGCATTCCGATCGCCATCTCCCTCGGCGGACTCAGCGCGCTTCTCGTCTGGATATTTTGGGGGTCGAACGCGCTTTCGATGATGGTTTTGAAAGCGTACGGCCTGGCCTCAAGCTTCGAACTGCTTGCGGTGCCGCTCTTCGTCTTCATGGCGAACATGCTTGAGCGAAGCGGGATTGCGGAAGGTCTTTACGATGCCATGAGCAAGTTCGCGGGCAGAACTCCAGGAGGGCTCGCCGCGGGCACTGTCGCAATCTGCGTGATTTTCGCGGCGATGGCCGGAATCAGCGGAGCCGCCACGGTGTCGATGGGAATTCTCGCGCTGCCGGCGATGATGTCGCGCGGCTACGACACCAAGCTTGCGCTGGGGTCGGTCGCGGCCGGCGGTTCCCTCGGAATCCTGATTCCGCCATCGGTCACGATGATCATTTACGGCATCATCGCGCAGGTCTCCATCGGAAAGCTGTACGCAGGCGGCTTGCTGCCCGGTCTATTGCTCGCCGGCATCTTCCTTGCCTACATTCTTGTCCGATCAAGGATGCACCCGAGTCTCGCGCCGCCGATTCCCATTGAGCAGCAGGCAGCCTGGCCGGAAAAACTCCGAGCTCTTCGGGCGCTATTGCTCCCAATCGGCCTGGTCGCGGCAGTGCTCGGATCAATACTCGGCGGGATTGCAAGCGTGACGGAGGCCGCCGCTGTAGGGGCGGTCGGAAGCATCGCAGCGACAATCCTCAATCGCGGCGTCGAATGGCGCATGTTCCACGAAGCCGCTGTGAATACGCTCATGGTTTCGCTGATGGTTTTCTGGATCATCATCGGAGCAAGCGCGTTCGCATCCCTTTACACGGCAATGGGCGCCGCGGGCCTGATCAAGGGAATGGTCCTCGGCCTCGAAGTGAATCGATATGTGATTTTGGCAGCAATGGTCGCCATTCTTCTAATCATGGGCATGGTGATCGAAACCACCGGAATAATCATGATCGCGGTGCCGGTCATGACGCCGATCATCGTTTCCCTGGGCTTCGACCCTGTATGGTTCGGCGTGCTCTTCATCATCAACATGGAGATCGGATTCCTGACGCCGCCATTCGGCTACAACCTGTTTTATTTGAAAGGCGTCGCGCCCAAAAGCGTGAAACTTGCCGAGATATACGTATCGATCATCCCGTTCGTCCTGCTGATGCTTGCGGGGCTCGCAATATGCATTGCCTTTCCCGGCATAATCACATGGCTGCCCTCTATCTTATTCGGATAGGCAAAACGGTAGGGCGGGATGCCTCGCAAGTGGCATGAGCGCGGGCGGAATCCGATGCGTCAGTTGCAGCCGAAGCAATGAGTTCGTATAAATTCACAAAATTATCGGTCATATTGTTGGGAGGAGACAATCATGGCGCGAATCATTTCGCTGCCTGCCGCTCTGCTGGCGTGTTTCGCATTGGCTTCTTGCGGCGGCGGAGCCGAACTCACCATAAATCCGGGTGCCGCCCAAGCCATCACGGGTGGAGGCGCTCCGGTCGAATCCGCGGAGAGTCAGACCGCGCGAGCCCGCAACTTGGCCTTTCGGTCGGATTCGATTTTGTTCTCTGCAGTTCACTTTCAAACTACCATTCTCGGATATCGCAACTTCGTCGCCAATGTGCGCTGCCGAACAACATATTGCACTGTTTCGATACCTGCTTTGAATTTTTCGAACTCCTACTCGGCCAACTCCATATCCAACTCAGTATTTTCGGGAACGAGAAGAGCGCAACCGGTCTTGACCGAGAACGGATTGACATTGGTTGAAAGAGCTTGGGAGGGAACAACGACTTCGCGAGGTATCGAGGCTTCTAACCGAGGGAACTCGCTGGTCGCCGTACAATCCTATAGCGCGTTCGGATCCGCCGCGGAAACCATTTCCTACCTGAACGAAACATTCATAGGGCGTTACTCCGTGGCATTCGGAGAACGCACTGGACAAGAGCCAGCCATCGCCGGCATCTGGCGCGGTCAGATGACAGCAATAACCCAGAATGCAGACGACTTGCTTCAAGGAGATGCAACTCTCCGCTACACGGCTTCCGGCAGCCGAGGCGAATTGTCAGCCGACTTCACCGACATCAAGAACCTGTCGCGAAATACTGCACATGCGTATACGTCCGTAAGGTTCAGAGATGTGTCCGTATCGTCCAGCGGCACTTACTCGCAGGGATACCAAGGCAGCCGTATCGAAGGCGCATTCTACGGCAGCGGCGCCGTTGAGACTGCCGGAACATTTGAAAAATACGGAATGCTGGGGGCGTTCGGGGCTCGACGCTAGAATTGGAATCGTATGATTCCATGGGATCGCGCAGCTCGGCTTTACTTGGGAGAAATCAATCATGAACTCATATTCTTTCACATCCTTTGCGTTTTACGCATTTTTTGCGCTGGCATCTTGCGGTGGAGGCGGTGGTCCTGCGCTTTCCCTCGACCCGCAGACTACCCAAGACATTACAGGCGGAAGCGCTCCGGGAGAGACGGCGGCCGAACAGGAGGAACGGTCCGAAAGCATCGCCGCACAGTTTAATTCGCTATTTGCAACCAATATTCATTACCAGACTTCGCTCCCGCAGCTCCCCAGGTTTGTCGCGGAAACCAGTTGCAGAACAACATACTGCAACTTTTCTGTTCCTGCTTTGGGTTTCAGCGACGTCATTTCAATTGAATCCCTGAGAAACTCGGAGTTTTCGGGAACGGAAACTGCTCAATCAATCCTGACCAAGTACGGCGTCACCTTGATCGAGAGCGCATGGGTCCAAGCCCCTGATGAGAGCGGAAACGCGGTGGCAGGCACGCTTGACCATAGCGAGTTCGGAGCCGCAACAAGCGTTCTCATCCTCGACGACGAACGTATTTCAGGACGATTTGCTGCCGCATTTGGCGTCCTTGCCGATGAAGCTCCACGCATATCCGGAGTTTGGCGAGGACAGATGTCGGCGGTTACCCAGAATTCGGGTAACTTTCTTCAGGGCGATGCAGCCCTTGTTTACACGGTGTCCGGCGGTCGGGGCGAATTGTCGGCATCCTTCACCAACATCAAGAATTTGTCGCGGAATACCGCGCACGCAACCTCGTCCGTGCAGTTCAGGAATGTTCCCGTATCGTCCGGCGGCATCTACTCGCAAGGAACTGTTGGCAATCGTATCGAAGGCGCATTTTACGGCAGCGCGGGAGTGGAAACCGCCAGAATTTTCGAAAAATCCGAGATTTTGGCCTCGTTCGGAGCAATACGATCACAATGAGGTCCAATCTGGGCCCTGCAAGAAGCCTTTTCAGCCCGTCCTCGGTGTTTATCCCTTGAATCTCGCGGCATGAAATTTTCGGAAGGTTCAAAGCCGAGGTCATTCGCAGCAACCCTTTGCAGCCAGACAGCCGCAATGCTCGATTGCGCTTGCTCCATCGAATTCTTCCAACGCGAATGAACGCGCATTGGCACTATCATCGGGTGTCAGTTGAGCGGAACTCCACTGCCATGAAATCCGGCCCTCTGAGCATCTTTTCGAACTGCTCTCTGAACAAAAGCGCATGCTCGGTGACCGCGACGATAAGCTGGTCCCGGTCTTCATTCGCAATATGGTCGATGATCTTTTCATGGTCCGGGAGGACCCTGTCGCCCAGCACGCTGGAACCGTCCTTTTTTTTGGCTTCGCGGCGGTAGACGAAGAAGGACGCCCTTCGCGCCAAGTTGTGCAAATCCGCCGAATATCGCTGAATGAAGCGATTCTCGACGGCTTCCGCGATCCGGCCGTGAAACTTGGCGTTGATCTCTGTGACCTTCAGAAGATCCATTCGCTCGGCGGCGCCAACCAGCAAATGTTGGATGCCCTTCAAGTCATCCGCAAGTTCCGGATTGTCCAGCTTGCACACGGAAGCGACCATGCGCTCGCAAAGCACGTACGCGTCGAGCAGCGACAGGATGCCTTCGATATCCATAGGGCTGACAAAGACGCCCCGATTGCCTCGGACGCGGACAAGCCCTTCTGAAATCAGACGGTTGATTGCTTCGCGTACCGGCGTCCGGCTGAGTCCGAATCTTGCAAGAAGCATCTTTTCCTCAAGGCGCTCGCCAGGTTCAAGCGTCAGGTCGAGGATTCTGTCGCGAAGAAGATCCGTTGCGGCGTCAGTCATCGAAACACCGCCGGCATGGCTGGCGTCGGTCTTTTCAATTTCAGAACTGAATGCAATATTTTTCACGAACCCGATCCGTTCTTGAACTGCGGATAGTTTGCTTCCAAATATTTCCTTGAATACTTCCCGCTGGCACGATCCGCCTTTAGATCGGACAAATTTCTATCCTCAGGGCTTCCGTATCCGCCTCCGCCTGCAGTGACAACGCTTACGCTGCAATCGGGTCCGACCTTGAGAGCGGACGGCTTGTTGGCGAGCCTCGCTTCACTTCCATCGGATCGAACCAGCGCAAATCGGCCCGGGGTCGCGGGGCCTCCCTGAAAGATTCCCCAAGGTCGATGAGTGAACCTTTCGCCCTGACCCGAAAACGTCATTTCGTGTCCGATGGGGCGGTAGTCCCGCCTCAAGCCGAGGCCGCCTCTGTAGCGTCCGCTTCCCCCCGATTCTTCGACAAGCTCATAGCGTTCGATCAAAAGCGGATATTCCGTTTCCATCGCTTCGATCGGAAGATTGGAGGTATTGGTCATGTGAACTTGAACGCCGTCGGTCCCGTCCTTGTACGATCTCGCGCCGGACCCGCCTCCCAGCGTCTCGAGATAGACATAGTATTTTCCGTCCGAGCTTTGGCCGAAAAACGCCGCCGACGTGTTTGCGCCGTTTCCGGCCGCAACAATTCTTTCAGGACACGCCTGCGCGAACGCGCCCATGACGACGTCGACTATTCGCTGACAAGTTTGCGCTCTGGCCGCCGATGCCGCAGGGAATCGTGCGTTGACGATGGAACCTTCGGGCGCTTTGATCGTCATGGGTTCAAGCATTCCGTGGTTTTGCGGGCAGTCCGGATCCAAGAGCACCTTCAGGCAATACAAGCAGCTGGCTTGCAGCCCCGCCATCGTCACGTTGTTGTTTCCGGAAACTTGCGGTTCGGTCCCGTCGAAATCGAATTCTATCTCGTCTCCGTCGACGGTAACCTTCAGCATGATGCGAATGTCCGTGCGGTCGATCCCGTCGTCGTCGACGACGTCCTCGAATTCAAAAACGCCGTCGGGCAGCTCCGAGACCGCCAGCCGGGTTCTGCGGGCCACCGCTTCGATAATCTCGCTGCAGCCGGCGCGAATTCGCTCCGCGCCCCACTTTCGGATCAAGTCTTCGCAGCAACGCAATCCGAGCTGGTTCGCTGCAATCTGGGCGTTGTAGTCGCCTCGCCGCTCTTCAGGCACTCGAACATTCAGCAAGATCATGTCCATGACGTCTTCGACAATCTTGTAGTCCTTGAAGAGCCGGATTGGCGGAATGCGCAGTCCTTCCTGATATATCTCGGTCATGCCGCCCGCCATCGAGCCAGGAGCCATGCCGCCGATATCCGCATGGTGCGCGATGTTGCAAACGAACATGACAAGGTCGCCGGAATCGAACAGCGGCGCGGCGATCGCAACGTCGGGAAGATGCGACCCGCGTCCCGCATACGGATCGTTCGAAAGGAACATGTCTCCGGGCCGGATGCCTTCGGGGCCATATTTGTCCAAGACGACCTCGACCAGACCGAGCATCGAAGCAAGGTGAAGCGGCATGCTTTCGCCTTGCACGACGACTCGCCCGTTCGCGTCGAACAATGCGGTGGAGTGGTCTCGCCGCTCCTTGATGTTGGTTGAATATGAACTCTTCATGAGCGCAATGTACATCTCGTCGGCTATGCTCGACATCGCATTCCGCAGCAACTCCGCTTCTATGGCCGCGATCGTCATTGCGCTACTCCGGGATTTCCAAGTTGAGGCTGCCTTGCCCGTCGCAAAAACAGGTGCTGCCGGGAAACACCGGCACGGTCGCATCCATTTGCTCAATGATCGCGGGACCTGCCAATCTCTGTCCCGCACCGATTTCGGCTCTATCAAAGACCGGAGTGCTCACGAATCCGGACCGGTCGAAAAGGATCCGCCTGACTTCA
This sequence comes from Paracoccaceae bacterium, assembly GCA_965205055.1. Lineage (GTDB taxonomy): Bacteria > Pseudomonadota > Alphaproteobacteria > Rhodobacterales > Rhodobacteraceae > CBDBBY01. Next base: position 2,980,622 of record OZ242030.1, read on the forward strand.
ATCGGCTCAGGGGCGTCTCCCTTTCGTTTCGCAGGAAGCGGCGGCAAGTCCTGCGCTGCGACGGCCTTCACGGCCACGTTCACAAGCTGAACCGGCTCCGCCGGCGAGGAGAAACCATAGTTGGCGTCGTGCGCTGCTTGGAAATCCGAGTGAATTCTTTCCGCCAAATCCAAGTCGCCCAATAAGGGATCAAACGGAAGGGCGATTTCATAGTTCTGCCCGAAATACCTCGCGCCCACCGTCCAAGTGCGCCTGCGATCACGCTTTTGAATTTGCTCCTGCCGGAACCAACTCTCCGATTGAGCTTCCAAGCTGAAGATCGCTGACCGGAGGATCGAAATGTTCGAAGGCTCCAGTTTCGTGAACAGCGTGGCGACGAAATCCGAGGCAAGGCTTGCGCCGAGCACGCCCTCTGCGCACAAGATGCCCGGGTTCAATGGTACGATCACCTTTCGAATTCCGAGATCGCGCGCGACATCCGTAGCGTGCAAGGGACCCGCGCCGCCATAGGCGAACAACGCGAATTCACGCGGGTCATGCCCCCTTTCGATCGAGACCGATCGTATGGCCTTGACCATGGTGGCGCAGGCGACTTGGACGATGCCCAATGCGGTTGCTTCGATCGATGCGCGGAGTGCCTGCGCAATGCTGCGGATCGCTTCTTCGGCGAGCATTGATTCAATCGGCATGCGCCCTGCCAGCAGCGCGCGGTTGTTCAAGCGGCCAAGGACGACATTCGCGTCGGTCAGGGTTGGATTCTTTCCTCCCAGACCGTAGCAAGCCGGCCCCGGAACTGCGCCCGCGCTCTGCGGGCCCACTTTCAACAGGCCGTCCCGGCCGCGCCGCGCGATCGAGCCGCCGCCGGCGCCGACCGCAACGACATCCAATGCAGGCAATCGGATCGGAAAACCCGCCAGTTCGCGTTCGCTGACTTCAGTCGGTTTTCCGCGGAGCAGCAGCGAGACGTCGGCGCTGGTGCCGCCCACGTCCATTGTAATGAGATTTGATTCATTGGCCGTCCTTCGCGCCGCGCCTTGAACCCCCGCCGCAGGTCCGGAAAGGCAAGCGCGAACAGGGAACTCGCGCGCCATCCGTACCGACATCAAGCCGCCCGAACTTTGGCCGATCTTGATCTCCGACGGAATTCCAAGCTTCTCAACCCCGCTGATCAACCTGTCCAGATAGGAGCTTACGACCGTAAGCAAAGCGCCGTTCAGCACTGCAGTGGAAAACCGCTCGTATTCGCGAAACTCCGGATAGACCGAGGACGACGTCAGAACCGCAATCTTGCTGGGCAGGTTCCGTCGAAGGATCTCCGCGGCGCGATTTTCGTCTTCCGGAAACGCGTAGGAGTGAAGGAAGCATACGATCACGCAATCGACGCTCGCCGCCGCCAATTCGGCGGCCGCTTCCGCGACGGCATCCTCGTCCAAAGGCGTCAGCGTGGATCCGTCCGCGAGCGTGCGTTGCTGTACCTCATGCCGGTCGGCGCGTTCGACCAAAGGAGGCGGGTGGTCGCTATGGATGTCGTATACATTCGGCCGCGTCTGACGGCCGATTTCCAGCAGATCCCTGAAGCCGGCGGATGTCAGGACGGCGACTTTCCCGCACTTGCGCTGGATCAATGCATTCGTGCCGACCGTCGTTCCGTGCGCCACCCGCTCGATCCTCTCCGGCGCAAGTTCGCAGTCGGCCAAAATTCGGGACAGTCCTGAAACAATCGCGAGTTCAGGCGCCTCAGGCGTGGACGCGGCCTTGTGAAGAATGAACTCGCGGCCGCCGCCGAGATTCACGGCGATGTCTGTGAATGTTCCGCCTACATCGACGCCGACGTGCATTCAGGCCGCCTCCACCGAGACAGGCGCAGCATCCTTGCCGAGAGCGCTGGCGATCCGTTCCGAGACGGCGAGCGCATCCTCTGAGACGCCGTAAAGAATGCCGGATTTTCTCCAAGTCATCCAGTTGAGGCCGCAAAAGAACAAGCCGGGAACCCGCGTCGCGCCGTCTTGCGCAACAGGGTATCCCCATTCGTCCAGCACCGGGGACTCTATCCACGAGAAATCGTAATCGAATCCGGTCGCCCAGATTACCGACCCGATTCCGGCATTCTTGAGCGACAGCGTCCGGATATCCTGCACCGGAATATCCGGAGGCCAGTCGGCATTGGCCGGATCCTGCTCCGCCGCCGGCGCGGATTGCGCCGTCGCAGCGATGTGGGCGTCTACAGCCGCACTGAGGTCGGACGCGAATCGGTCGGCGTATGCGATATTCGATGCGAGGCTGCCGTCGAAACCCAAAGCGTCTCCATAGGCGGAAACGAGCCTTCCGAGCAGCAGCGCTCCCCTGCGGTGAAGGCCGTAAAGGCTTACGCTTGACCCTCCGTCCCGGCCGGTGACATGCGGGTCTCCCTTGAATCTATCGGCCGGGCCATCAAGCATGTCGGGCGTTCGATCGAGGGTGCCCATCTCGGCTTGCCATTCCAAGCAATCCTTGCCCCGATACCTTCGGGGAAGCCGGCCGGAGCGACCGACGGAAAGGTAGACCTGGCGGCCAGCGCGGAGGAAATCCTCGGCAATTTGGCAACCGGTTTGGCCCGATCCGACCAATAGAACCGCCCCGTCGGCAGCCTGACCGGGATTTTTGTAGGACTCGGCGTGGAGCTGCAGAATGCCTTCGGGAAATTTTTCGGCGGCCGCGGGCACTTTCGGCTTCTGGTAAGTTCCGGTCGCCACGACAACCGCGTCCGCCTCAATGTCGCCCGAGGTCGTATCCAAGACGAAACGCGACCTGCCGGTGCTTGAACTACGCAAATTTCTGACTTCGACGCCGCAACGCACGGGAGCGTTGAAGTCGGCGGCCCATTCTTCCAGGCGGCGCACGAATTCGTCCCGCCCTACGAACCCATGGGGATCCAAGCTCCCCTGTTTCCACCCCGGCAGTTTGATGGTCCAATTCGGGGTCACCAGGCAGAACGAATCCCATCTGCGGTTCTTCCAGCTGTCGCCGATGCCGCCCCGCTCGAGCACGACATGATCAATTCCGGCAGCTTTCAGAAAATAGCTTGTCGATAGCCCGCCCTGTCCTGCCCCGATGACTACTGCGCCGCGGCACTCCGGCATCATGCGGCAAAATCCGGACCGGTCCAAGCGTCCACGTCGCCGCGGCCGAACTTGACGACATCGACAGGCGGCGGATTTGCCCCGGCGTGGCTGATCATGTGATGGACCTGGCCCCTGTGGTGTATCTGATGCTGGAAGAGATTGGTCAGGCAAAGGCGCAACGGAAGCGAAAAGTGTTCGTCTTCGTCCAAACCGACCGCTTTGAACGACAAGTCGCCATCCAGTTCAGAAATTTCGAGATTTTCGCAGAATCCGACATACCAGCGATCATTCTCGCGGTGCGCCGCCTCCAGCTCTCCGAATTCGTCATGCAGAACTTCGTCCAGCCTTGTGTAAGTCGTCGGCACCTTCTCGAGCCGCTCCCTGTAGATGAGATCGGCCAGCAGGATATGGTTCATGGTATTGTGGATGGATCGGAAGAATGCTCTCCGGTCCTTCTTTCGCTCTTCGTCGTCGAGCGTCGACAGCGCATTGTAAATCCTGTCGTTCGCCCAAGCGTTGTACTTGGCCGCTGTCGGCAAATCCAAAAGCATTTCGGCTTACTCCGCTTCGATCAGGTCGTCGTCCGGACGGCTTCGACCTCTGATCTCGTACGTCTTGACCTCGGGCAGATCCCCGCCGACATACATCTCCTCGAACATTCGGGTGATCTCGATGAGTTCCGGGCCTTCGGCGAATCTGTCGTGCGACTCCGCGTTGATCCAAGTCGAAAACGCGATTCGGCCTGGGCCTCCCTGCTCCCCAAGCAACATTGCGTTCAAGAATCCATCGCAGGTCTGCAGGATCGGCACCGCCCTTCGATCGAACAACTCGCGATCCTTGCCCCAACACTCCTTCCTGCACTTCCAATGCGCCATCCTGACCAGCATGGCCGGACCTCCCGCGATCACCCTCCGGAAATATATTTGAAATATATCGGCGTTGCAACAGCCTCGAATCCGATATAATCAGGAAAGAAGCCCCGGGCAGGGGCGTTCGAAGACGACGCAGCCGAGGAGTCCGGTTTGACAGACTTGGTGTACGGCCCGTACGATCAGGAAGGTCTCGATCTGGAGTACGACATGCGAAGGCGCTGCCCGCATTTCGCGGAGACGTTCGCCTCCTACGATCCGCTCAACGAACGAATGACATCCAATTTCCATTGCTCGCTGGACGTCCCGTTCGGCGAACGCCCGGGCGAGAAGCTGGACATCTGGCACGGGCGCGGGAATTCGCCGATCGCATTGTTCATTCACGGCGGATATTGGCGCGCTTTCGACAAGGACATGTTCCGCTTCGTCGGCGAACGGTTCGTGGAAGCCGGGGCAGCGGTCGTGCTGAACAACTACGATCTCTGTCCGAATGTGACGATGAGCGAAATCGTGCGCCAGAATCGAGAAGCTCTGGCTTGGGTCTACAGGAATGCCGACAAGATCGGCGGAGACCGCGGGCGCATCCACGTCACGGGCCATTCCGCGGGCGGCCATCTGACGGCGATGCTCCTTTCGACGGAATGGTCGGAATACGATCTTCCAAACGACGCGGTGAGCGGGGCCGTTCCTCTGAGCGGCCTGTTCGACTTGGAGCCGATACGGCTCTCGTATCTCAACGCGGATCTCAGAATGGACGAGCGCGAAGCCAAGATTGTTTCGCCGATGAATTCCATCCCGTCGCGAATGCCGCCCACCGTTGTCGCCGTAGGCGGCGGGGAAACCGACGAGTTTCGCCGCCAATCGCGGATATACGTGGATGCCTGCCGCATCAAAGGCTTTGAAGTCAGCTATTTGGAAGTGGGAAACCACGACCACGTGAATGTTGCCGGGGAATACCGGAACTTGTCGAGCCCGCTTGCCGCGGCGATGTTCGGCCAAATGGGGCTTTGACACATCACGGCTGGATGCGTGCTGAGACTGATTGAACCAATAGGGGGAGCAAAAATCATGAACAATATCCTGGAACTGAAGCCGGTGCTGCTTGCATTCGGCGTTGCCGCGGCGGTTGCCGCAGCGCCCGCGGCGGCGCAGGACTACGGTTGGGACATGCCGAACGAATACGGCGAATCGTCGGTGACCGGAGAAGCCGACAAGGTGTTCGCCGAAAGGCTGGAGGCGAATTCAGGCGGGCGGATCGTCATCACGAACCATTTCGGCGGATCATTGGGATACAAGTCCAAGGACCACTGGGCGGCGGTCGAGGACCAGGCGGTTCCGATCGCGTCGACGTATACCGGCGTGTTCTCCGGCTTCGATCCGATCTTCCTTTTGAACAACATGCCTTTCGTCGCCACGGATCCGCTTCAGAGCAGAACGCTCATCGCAGCTGCTCGCCCTTGGTACGCGGAAGCGTTCGAAAAGGGCGGACAAATGCTGCTGTTCACCGAGCCGTGGACGCCGGTGGGCATCTGGTCCAAGAAAGTCGTTAGCTCCGGCGCCGACATGGCGCAGCTGAAAATCCGAACATACGACAAGAACGGCACCATCACGCTGAACAACCTCGGCGCGGCGGCGATTCAAATGAGCTGGGCCGACGTGGTCCCTGCGCTTTCGACGAATACCATCGAAGCCGTCCTGACATCCGCCGAAGGCGGGCTGTCGGCGAAGTTCTCGGAATACCTGGACCACTTCCATTACGTGAATTTCACCATGGGCACGAATATGGTCCACATGAACATCGACGTGTTCGAGTCGTTGCCGGAAGACCTCCAACAGATCGTTCTGGACACCGCGAAGGAGGTTGAAGACGAATTGTGGGCAAGAATCGAAGCGCGGATCACGGGCAATGTCCAGAGGCTGAAGGACGAGAACGTCACGGTGATCATCGATGTGCCGGAAAGCTTCATTGACGAGCTCAAGGTCGCCGGGCAGCAAGCGATCGACGAGTGGAAAGACTTGATGGGGCCTGAAGAAGCGGACGAAATCCTCGCCGCATATGCGGACCTGCTTGCTGCGCGACAGTAGGCCCGACGGAGAGCTGCGGAACGCCAAACGCGGGCGTTCCGCATAAGAGCGCTTCATGGCGGTCTTCCACAAGTTAGCAAGAATACTTTCCGACATTGGGATGGCAGCGTCCATCGTCGTGATCGTTGCGATGGCGCTGCTTATTCTTGTCGAGATCGTACTGAGGTCCTTTTTCGCGTCCTCGACTTACGTCATGGACGAACTCATCGGCTACGGCATTGCGGCGACGAGCTTCCTCGCTCTGGGCCAATCATTGGCCAAAGGAACCCTGCTGAGGATGAATTTGCTGATCGGCGCCGTCAATCCCGAGAGCAGATTCCGCACGGCGATCGAGATATTCTGCGCTCTGTGCGGCATGATTGGCGCAGGAACGGCCTTGTTCTATTTTGCGCGAAACGTGATTCGCAGCTATGAGCGCGGATACGTCTCCGAAACTATCGCGCGAGTTCCGCTTTGGCTGCCGGAACTGTTCATGGTCGTCGGTCTTGCAATATTCCTCGTGCAGCTCCTGTCCTATTTCGCCCGGATCGTATCGGGGCAAGTCGACATGAGCACTGCCAACGAAGCCGATTTGCGCCTGGAGTAGGGAAACCGCCTCGCATGGATCCGTTCGCACTCGCGATTGCGACGATAATCTTCCTCGCATTCTTTCTCGGAGCCGGGGTCTGGATATTCGTAGCGCTGCTGATGGTCGGGATATCCGGCCTTTATTTCCTGCTTGATTTCCCTCTCCCCAGAATCGGCTCGATCATGCGCGGAACGATGTGGCGCACCGCATCGACGTGGGAGCTGGCGGCGGTCCCGCTGTTCGTGTTCATGGGCGAATTGATGTTCCGGACCGACATCTCGGAACGCCTGTTCAAAGGAATCGCGCCTTGGGCGAACCTTGTTCCGGGCAGACTCATGCACTGCAACGTGGCCGGCTGCACGATATTCGCCGCGGTGAGCGGCTCAAGCACCGCGACGACCGCGACTGTCGGGAAAATCACGCTTGAGGAGCTCACCAGGCGCAATTACGACATGAATCTGGCCGTCGGCTCGCTGGCGGGCGCCGGAAGCCTCGGACTGATGATTCCGCCGTCGATCACGATGATCATCTACGGCGTGCTTGCGGAGGAATCCATTACGGATCTGTTCGCCGCGGGCATATTGCCAGGATTGCTCATTTCGGCGCTGTATGCAGCCTTCATCGCAGTCCGGGCGTACTTGAACCCGGCCATCGCTCCCGACGACGGCACGCGATTCCGCATGCGCGACATCCTGCCGAGCTTGATGAACCTTTTTCCTGTGCTCCTGCTGGTTCTCGTCGTGCTCGGAGGCATCTATACCGGGTTGGCGACTCCCTCCGAAGCGGCCGCGCTCGGCTTCGGAGCCTCCATCCTGCTTGTCGCCGCCTTGGGGCAATTCACTTGGAAGATATTTCTCGATTCACTTGCAGGCGCGGCAAGGATAACCTGCATGGTCATCACGATCCTCGTGGCGGCCGCATTCATGTCGTCGTCAATGGCCTATCTCCACGTGCCGCAGGAAATCGCCGCGTTGCTGGCCGAATTAAACCTCGGGCCTTTCGGACTGATCCTGCTGATCGGCATTTTCTACGTCATACTGGGCATGTTTCTCGACGGATTGTCGATCATGGTCATGACGCTGCCGATCACGCTGCCGCTTATTTCCGCCGCCGGCTGGGACGCAGTTTGGTTCGGAGTCTTCCTCGTGGTCATGATCGAACTGGGGTTGATAACTCCGCCGATCGGATTCAACCTGTTCGTGCTGCAAGGCATCACAGGCAAACCGATCGGCGTCATTGCGCGGGGCGCTTTTCCGTTCTTTCTGTTGATGATGCTTTCCGCAATCATCATTACGGCGTTTCCGTCCATAGTGCTTTGGCTGCCCGATGTTCTATTCGGATAGCGGCGCCGATTGGGTCAATTCGCGGCCGACATTTATGACAAGGAACAACACGGAATGTTCGCGGCGACACGAGCAAGTTTTCGAGGATCGATCAAACGATGCGATTGAAGTCATTGAACCGTGCCGCCTACGAAAGTAAACGGCCATACGGGCTGCGACTGACGGACAGGAAACCATGAAGGACAAATACGACGCATTGATTATCGGCGGCGGGATCATCGGGGCCGCCATCGCCTACGAAATGGCTAAATCGTCCAAGAGCGTGCTGATCGTGGAAAAGAACAGCTCGATCGGCTCCGGGTCCACGAGCAACTCTTGCGCGATCATCCGCACTCATTACTCGACATTGAACGGCGCGGCTCTGGCGCTTTCGAATTACCAGTTCTGGGAAGACTGGTCCGCGTATCTGAATGCCGTCGAGGGCGAAACGCTTGCTCATTACCGAGAGGTCGGGTGCCTTTTCTCTTGCTATGAGAGCAACGACTACGGCGCGAAACTGGAAGACATCGCAAACGAAATCGGCATCCCGTACGAAGTATGGACGCCGCGGAAGATGCGGGCAATGCTTCCGATCATCGATGCCGGCGAATACTACCCGGCAAGGACGGCTGACGACCCCGAATTCGGAAGCAGCAACGGCGAACTGCGCTACATGCTGTTCTTCCCGAAAGCCGGCTTCATCAGCGATCCCCAGCTCGCGACGCAGAACATCGCGAATGCCGCCGCGAGGAACGGTGCGGACATTGCGCTGAACAAGCGGGTTACAGCGATCAACAAAAGCAACGGCCGAGCGACGGGCGTAACCTTGGACACCGGCGATTCCGTCGACGCGGACATCGTCGTGAACGTTGCCGGCCCGCATTCGTACAAGGTCAATGAAATGGCCGGCGTGACTGACGGCATGAAAATCGGCACGCGAGCCCTTCGCGTCGAAGTCGCCCACGTCCCGTCTCCTTCCGGCTTCGACTTCGAAAAGTGCGGATTTATCGGATCCGACGCGGACATAGGAGGATACTGGCGGCCGGAAGTCGGCAACAACATCCTTATCGGCAGCGAAGAGCCGGAATGCGATCAGTTGGAATGGGTGGATCCGGACCAATACAATACCGAATTGACCGAACAGGCCAGACAGCAAGCCTTGAGGGCGGCGCAAAGGTTCCCATCGATGGGCGTGCCCAACTCAGTTCGCGGGGTCGTCGATCTTTACGACGTCACTGACGATTGGATTCCGATCTACGACTGTTCGGATTTGAAGGGCTACTACATGGCGGTCGGAACGAGCGGAAACCAGTTCAAGAATGCTCCCGTGGTCGGAATGATGATGAACGAGCTGATCGATTACTGCGAGTCCGGAAACGACCACGACGCGAAGCCATTCCGCTATCGTTTGCCGAACATGGAATTCGATCTGGACATGTCGTACTGCAGCCGAAGGCGCGAGGTCAATCGAGAGAGCAGCTTTTCGGTTGTCGGATGAGCAAGGCGCATTCTGCTGCCGAACACGGCAAGGGAATTGCTTTGGCTCAGATCGTCGAATTCCTTGACGATAGTGGACGCAAGCTTCTGCCTCTCCAACGTCATTCAGAATGAATCGCCGCAGCTTTTCCTGAGTGCATTTTGGTCAACACTCATTCAGTGGTCTTGTGTGCGGGTGATACGGGTATGCCGGACTTGACCGAGGCGCGACCATTCAAGGGCTCATGGTTGAAAAATCGAGAAACCCGGCCGGTGTCGGAGGAAGGTTACGAAATCACTTGCTGAATGTGTCGAAATATGATACTTTGTGCGCATGAATGCGCAAAAGCCGAGAGCCAGCGACGTCATCGCCGAGTTTGCCGCCGATGGCCGGTACCACTTCACTACGGCGGACATGCGATCCGCGCTCGGCGTGTCGGCGGTTGCGACCAGGCTTGCACTCAGTCGGCTGGCGAGGAAGGGGCTGATCGCAAGTCCCGCCCGGGGCTTCTACGTTATTCTTCCGCCCGAGTACCGGCGTCTCGGCTGCCTGCCGGCCAGCGAATTCGTCCCGGCGCTCATGCGGCACCGACGGCAGCCGTACTATGCGGCGCTTTTGTCCGCCGCCGAGTATCACGGCGCTGCGCATCACCGTCCGCAGGTTTTCCAAGTCGCGCTCGCCGGAAATCGTCGGCCGATCACTTGCGGCGCGATCAGAGTCTCCTTCATCGCCCGCAAGCGGCTAGCCGAAGTGGCGACCCAATCTTTCAATACGCCGCGCGGACCGATTTTGGTTTCCAGCGTCGAGGCGACGGCGGTTGATCTGGTCGGCTACGAAAAACGCGCAGGCGGGCTGGACAATGTGGCTACGGTGCTCTCCGAGCTAGCGGAGCGTATTAATCCGGATCTCTTGCCCATTGCGGCAAGCGCTGCGCCCATTCCTTGGGCGCAGCGCTTGGGCCTTATGCTCAATCACCTCGGCGCAGCGGACAAGGCGGCGCCGCTGAAGGCGCATGTGCAGCGTCACGCTCGCGACATTGCGCCGCTTCTTCCGGCCGGACGCAACGACAGCCGTTCGCCTTACGCCGCGGATTGGCGGATGCGCATCAACGCGGAGTTCGAGGCGGAAGCGTGATTCCGCGCGACTACATCACCGAGTGGCGAAAACAGGCGTCTTGGATTCGTGACTTCCAAGTTGAGCAGGATCTGGTCATCGCACGTACGCTGGTCGAAATGTTTTCCCATCCGATTCTGGCTGAACGGTTTGCGTTTCGCGGCGGCACAGCGCTCTACAAACTCCATTTGAAGCCGCCCGCCCGCTATTTCAAGGATATCGACCTGGTGCAGTTAATTCCAGGACCTGTCGGGCCGGTGATAGACGCCATGCACGAGGCTCTTGACCCATGGCTTGGCAAACCTCGATGAAAACAGACCGAAGGCCGCGTGACATTCGTCTACCGCTTCGAGTCCGAGGACACGCCGCCGCTGTGTCTGCGCCTGAAAGTCGAACGGGACTGCGACCGGAAAACCTACAAGTTTCGGAACGAGATTGAACGGCTGTTCCGAAGACTCAAGGGCTACCGGCGCACCTTCAAGCGGTTCGACAAGCTCGACGCGACTTTTCTGGGCTTCCTGAACCTCGCTCTCGTCGTCGAATTGATATGTGATTTAGCATAGACAGGCCCTAGTGAATCGAACCTGCCACTAGCATGAATTCCAAGGATATCTGAGATGTCCAAGTGACTTTACGGTTACAGGTTAAACGGGCGTAAGTCGGAAATTTCGCTCAGTCCGCAAAATTCTGTTGCAATTGTAACGAACACGCATTAGATTCGTAATTGGGCATTGGGCCCCGGGGTCTGCCGTTATCTTGCAGGCCGGATGATGGCTCGGGTAACACCGAGCCATTCGTCTATTGCATGCCGTCAAAACAGCTATACTTTATCCCGATCTGATTCAATAGTTTCGCTTCTAGGTGTGAGTCGATGAGTTTTCCGCCCTCCCTGAGCTTTACAAATGGCCGATATTCAGGATCATAGCGCCCTTTTGCAATGGGATAGAGCACAAGATCAGCAATTTGACATATCGGATCCGTCTTCTTCCTCCGTAGGGGCTCGCCTAGCACAACCCGCCGAAAGTCATCTGCAGTGTACGGCTCATAGGCACCCGACATGATCGCCGAAAAAGGTGGACCGAATTCTTTCAACTCTTTGGCGTATTGTATGATATTCCCGTCCTCGTACTTGCCTGCTTGTTCGAAAAATATCTCAAGTTTACGATCTTGCCGCTCTGCAAATTTTGCGGAGCGCTCAATCAGTATTGAGTATGCCGTCTTGCACAGATACCAAAGATGTTCATGGTAGTCTTTGTAGCGCTCGACATAGCCAGGTCGGTGGATGACGCAAGCAATGCTGATGATAGGAAGAGACAACAGCCATCCTTCAAGATCAGACCAGAATGATTCCCAACGGTTTTGTTTATTCAGCCAATTAAAATTGCCGCGTCTGCCGCGAATATCAACGGAGTGCAAGGGATAGTCGATGCGCCACTTTTCGCAAAACTTGTCGTATTCCGATTGAATCGCGATTATGTCTTCTTCACGAATAATGACACCGCCAAGCCCGAAACAATCCATCTGATCTATTCTTTTGGCATCATGCTTCTTGTCGGGGTAGCGATTTCCGGTATCGTCAATGTAAAGATGGAACTTCTTGGTCATGGTAACAGCCCAAGGCGCTCATCGATCAAGTCGGCAGTTGGCCTTACGCCGTAAAGCGCAATGAACCCTCCGAAACGCGGACCTTGGCTCGACCCGAGAAGCACCTCGTAGATCGCGCGAAACCAATCCCGCATCGGCTCGAATTCATGTTTCCGTCCGATCGCGTAAACGAGCTTCTGCAGCTCTTCCGCATCTGTTCCACCCTCAAGCTTCAGCAATTCGGAACGAAGATCCGCGAGCGCCGCCGATTCCTTGGGATCTGCGTCCCGGAATTTCCGATCAGGCGCCACGCGCCTTGTGAAATACCTCGCGGCGCGCTCCACAGCGGCCGCCAGGTCCGGATTGTTTTCCGGCGTGGCCGACGGCTCGTAGTTCCTGATGTAGCCCCAAATGACGTCTGTGTCGGGTGCCGATGCAACCGAAGCGATGTTGAGCAGCATGGAGTACGTCAGAATCATTTTCGACTTCGGAGGGCTGCCGCCATGTATGTGCCAGACCGGGTTGTTGAGCCTGCCCGCCGAATCCTGATTCTGAAAATTGTCCAGATCTCTGTGGTAGTCGTCGACCGCCTTCGGAATAACGCCGAAATACAAGCGTTTCGCCGTCTGCGGCTTCTGGTACATGAAATAGCTCAAGCTCTCGGGCGAGGCGTACTCGAGCCATTCTTCCATCGTAAATCCGGTCCCGGTCGTTTTGGAAATCTTCTGTCCGTGCTCGTCCAGAAACATTTCATACGCGAATCCGACCGGCGCACGCTTTCCAAGCGCCCTGCAAATCTTCACTCCCAATTCGGCTGACGGAATCAGATCTTTGCCGTACATCTCGTAGTGCACGTCCAAGGCGGCCCAGCGCATCGCCCAGTCGGGCTTCCATTGCAGTTTGACGTTCCCGCCCGTGACCGGCACCTTGATTCTTTCGCCGTCGGGTTCCTGATAGACAATCGTTCCTTCGCCGGCGTTCCGCTCCAGAGTCGGAACCTGCAGCACCCTTCCGGACTTGGGACTGATGGGCAAAAACGGCGAATATGTCTCCTTTCTGCTTTTGTCGATTTTCCCCAGCGACGGCAGCATGATCTCCATGATGTCGTCGTACCGTTCAAGCATGCGCAGCAGCATCTCATCGAATCTGCCGGTCGCGTAATATTCGGTCGATGATGCGAATTCGTAATCGAACCCGAACTCGTCCAGGAACGCTCTGAGCCGCGCATTGTTGTGGTCCGCAAAGCTCCCGTGCGTTCCGAATGGATCGCGGACTTTGCTCAAAGGAAGGTGCAGGTCCTGCGCCAACTCGTCCCGATTGGGCACGTTCAGCGGCACCTTTCGCATTCCATCCATGTCGTCCGAAAAGCAAAGCAGCCTTGTCGGCCTGTCCGACAGTTCTTCGAAGGCGCGACGGATCATCGAAGTCCGTGCGACTTCGGCGAATGTCCCGATGTGGGGGAGGCCCGACGGTCCGTAGCCCGTCTGAAACAGCACCTCGCCGCCTTCGGTTGCGGAGGCTTGCAAACGGTCGAGCAATTTTCGAGCCTGAGTGAACGGCCACGCCTTTGACGCTCGGGCTGTATCAGCGGAATTCATAATTTTGTCACTGCTTGTTTGATGCGGATCAGTTCCTAGTTCCGGCAGCAATCAGGGTCAACAATCCGATGCCGCATCCGATGCCATCCGCGAGAAAGAGATGCGATGCCGTTCATCCGTTCCTTCAATTGAATTGGTCTGCGCCCGCATTGTTTTGATTGCGTTTTTTGGTGCCGGGAAGATCGGCTTTCGGCACGCGCCTATCGCCCGACGCACGGTCAACGATGCATCACTGTTCAAATTCGCGTACCGAACATGTCACAGTTCGGGCAATAGTGATAACTTCTGCACGATCAGCGACGGATCGACGAATGCGTCGAATTGAATCAGGACTCGATTGTTGAACTGCGTCGAAAACAGTCATGCCAGCGAACCCTTGCGGACGCTTCGCATCTCCACTCAGCCCGAATTCGTGCCGGGTCTCGTATGGCTGATCGGCGCGGGGCCGGGGGATCCCGGGCTGATGACGCTGCACGGCTACAATGCGTTGCGCGAGGCGGATGCGGTTGTCTACGACGCTCTGGCGAATCCTGAGATTCTCGAATGGTGCCGAAGCGACGCGCATCGGATTTTCGCGGGCAAAAGGGGAGGCCGCCCGTCTCCGACGCAAGGCGACATTTCGCTTAGGCTGATTGATCTTTCTCGCCAAGGAAAGCGCGTTGCCAGACTGAAGGGCGGCGACCCGTTCGTTTTCGGTCGCGGCGGCGAGGAAGCGCTTGCTTTGGTTCGAGCCGGAGTTCAAATCCGCGTAACGCCGGGAATTACCGCAGGTATCGGCGGGCTTGCCTACGCCGGCATCCCTGTCACCCATCGGGACACAAATCAAACTCTGACATTCATAACCGGTCACGACCAAAAAGGGGCTTCGCCGGGATCAATCAACTGGAACGGAGTCGCGAGCGGCTCCCACACCATCGTAATGTACATGGCGATCAAGCACCTGCGCAAAATCACCGAAAGATTGATCGCCGCCGGTTGTCGGCCGGATGAGCCGGTGGCGGTCGTATGCAATGCGACTCTCCCTGACCAGGATGTCATTGAAGCGACATTGGACGGAATTGCGGATGAAGTTGAGCGTCGCGCAATTTCCGCTCCCGCCGTGATCTGCGTCGGGCAAAACGTTCTCTTGCGGAAAGCGATCAACTGGATTGCCCAGCTGCAGGGCGAATTGCCGGAATCGCTCGATCCTCTTTCGTAGCCGTTTGCCGATGTCCGGACTCAAACAATTCGAGAAGGGACTCTCCGGAATCGTCATTTCCGCATGCGCATCCTCCGCGGGAAAAACGACTGTAACGCTGGCGATTCTGCGCGCGTTCAAGAACAGCGGAGTCCGCGTTCGGGGCGCGAAGGGCGGGCCGGACTACATCGACCCTCAGTTCCACGAAGTTGCGTGCGGCTGCTCGTCCGTGAATCTGGACGCTTGGGCCATGAACGACACGATGCTGCGTTCGATGGCAATGCATGAATTCTGCGGCGAAGAAACCGAGTTTCTGATTGTCGAAGGAGCCATGGGCGTGCTCGACGGAGCCGGCATGTCCGGTGAAGGCAGCACCGCCGCGTTATCCGAGTCGCTTGGACTCCCAGTCGTTCTGGTCTTGGACGCGAGCAAGCAAGCTCGCTCGGCAGTGCTGGGTTCGCTCGGGCTCAAGGTTGCCCGGCCGGATTTGAATCTTGCGGGGGTCATCCTGAACAATGTCGGTTCGCCGAGGCATGAATCCATCCTGCGCAATTCATTCCGGTCTGAAGGAATCCCGGTCTTCGGGTCAGTTCCGTGCGACGCAAATCTAGGTTTGCCTGACAGGCATTTGGGTCTGGTGCCCGTTGGCGAGCACGAAGCGGCCGAGCGCTGGATGGAATACGCGGCGAGCATCGCCGAGCGGCACGTTGATCTGGACGCCCTTCGATCAATTGCGTCTCCAATCTCGTGCGAAACGAATAACCCCATCTCTGTCGGGATTGATCCGCTCGGACAGAAGATCGCGGTCGCGCGCGACGACGCTTTCGCATTCGCTTATCCGCACTTGCTGTCGCATTGGCGGCAGGCGGGCGCGGAAATGGAGTTTTTTTCGCCCCTCGCGGATCAGCCGCCTCCGGCCGACGCGGACGCGGTTTTTCTTCCGGGCGGCTATCCGGAACTCCATGCAGGCGCGATTTCGGCGGCAACGCAATTCCGCGACGGGATGCGCCGCGCCACGCGGCGGAACGCCCGCATATACGGCGAGTGCGGCGGATACATGGTCCTCGGGAAGGAGCTTCAGGACAAAGACGGCCACCGGCACGAAATGCTGGGATTCCTGGCGCACCGAACCACCTTCAAATCAAGGTGCCTCCATCTCGGATACAGGGTGCTGAAGGCGAAACCCGGCGCTCCGTTCTCGGGAGCGTATTCCGGCCACGAGTTCCATTATTCGCAGCTTCAGGAGCCCGAGCGTGGCAACCCGCTGTTCGAAGCTTGCGACGCGGACGGGAATGCGTTGCCGGATTCAGGGGGCATCGACCGCAATGTAAGCGGTTCGTTTGCCCACTTGATCTGCGTCAGGCCGACTTAGGCTTGCTTCGCGCGCCGACCTTCGGACGCAGTATATGCGGGTGGCCCTCGTCGTAGAGCGAGCTGTCGGGGAAGTCCGATTCCGCCAGCGCCTTTCCGACAATGATCAATGCGGTCCTCGTAAGCTTATGCTTGCGAATTGTGGCCCGAAGCTGGCCAAGCGTCGTTCGAATTACCAGCTGGTCCGGCCATCCGACCCGATACGCGATCGCGGCGGCGCATTCCTTTCCGTAATGCGGAATGAGCTTCCGCTCGATTTCCGCTGCGTTCCGGACGGAGAGATGGATGGCAAGCGTAGCGCCGGACCGACCGAACTCTTCAAGGTCTTCGCCGGTCGGCATTTCCGTCGATTTCATGGAGGTTCGCGTCAGGATCACCGATTGAGCGACGCTGGGGACGGTAAGCTCCTGGCCGAGCGCGGCTGCGGCTGCGGCGAAGGCCGGGACGCCGGGAATGATCTTGTATTGGATGCGGTTTAGCCGAAGTTGCCGAATCTGCTCTGCGATCGCGCCGTACAGCGACGGGTCGCCCGAGTGCACGCGGGCGACGTCCTTCCCGGCGGCGTCGGATCGCTTGATCAGCTGCATGATCTGGCCCAAGTGCAACCTTGACGTGTCGTGGACTTCCGTCCGCGCCGACGCATGGCCGACGACCTCTTTAGGAACGAGCGATCCGGCGTAAAGGCAGACCGGGCAGGTTTCGATCAGTTGCCGGCCCGCCACCGTCAACAGTCCCGGGTCTCCCGGCCCGGCGCCGATGAAGTAGACCGTCATGCATCCGGGCTCCCTGAGAGCCGCGGCCCGTAGCCTCGCGGAGTGTAGGAGTGCCAGCCTTCGCTGCCTTTCGAGCGGTCGCCCAGCCGAAACGCCCTCGACTCCTGATTGCCGACAATGACGACCGTCATCATGTCGGTCAGAGAAACATCCAGATCCGCCAATTCAATCAATCGGATCGCCTCGTCGGCGCGTCCGAGATTTTTCGCCAGGAGCACAGGGGTTTCGGGCGAACGGTTTCGCAGCAAGATGTCCCGAGATTTGTTCAATAGACTCCGTCGGCGCTTCGACGCCGGATTGTAGAATGCGGTCACGAAATTGCCTGCGCCCGCGGCTTCCACCCGTCGAATGATTTCCGCTTCGGGAGTCAGCAGGTCGGAGAGGGAAATCGCACAGAAATCATTGCCCAGCATAGCGCCGACGCGGGCGGATGCCGCCTGCATGGCGGTGATTCCCGGAACGCAGACCACTTCCACGCGTTTCGCGGGTTCGGAAACCGACCCTTCGAAATCGCCTTCAAGCAATTCCATCACAAGGGATCCCATCGCATAAATGCCCGCGTCGCCGGACGTGACCAGAGCGATGTTCCGCCCGAGCGCCGCCTGTTCAAGCGCGTATTTGCAGCGCGCGACCTCTTCGCCCAATTTGAACCTGCGCGACGGCACCGAGGCGAATTCCTCCCCCGCCAAGTCCAGATACTTATGGTATCCGACAAGCTCGTCCGCCTGCCAAAGGTGCCGCACTGCTTCCGGAGTTCGCCATTCGCGGTCACCCGGGCCGATGCCGACGATTGAAAGCCGTCCTCGCTTCATGCCCTTGCGGCCGCCGCCGCCGGGCCCGATGCGTGCGAGCGCGCAAGTGGCGTTGGCGGATTTCCGTTTGGATATTTCCAGAGCTCCTTCCGGCCCCGCCGCCGCCAATGCGGCAGCTTCGCATACGCCGCGGCTTCCGACCGCCGCACGCACGACTTCAGAGGGGTTTTCCAGACGAGCGGATTCTTCGTTCAATTCGCCAGCTGAATAAAAGCGCGCAGGAACGCCGAGTTCGGCGGCAAGTGCATGAACCGCGGCTTCGTCCAATTTGAGATCAATCGAGTAGACGCCTTTCACCGCATGCATCGAGATGCCGGAATCCGCAAGCGAGCGATTGACCAATCCGATCAGTTCCGAAGCGCTGCATCCGCGCGAACAACCCACCCCCAATGCAAAAGACTGCCTACGATAGGTCAATGCCTCGGCGCCGTCGGCTTGCACAATGACCGGTCCGTCTTCGCCAAGCGATCCGGTCCGGTCGGCGCCCACTGCATCAATCAGCGGCGCCAGCCAAGTCGCCTCGCCCGAAACCCGGACTTTGGCCCCTGCGAGGATTGCAGCGGATGCGGATTTCACATCCCAAGGATTTTCGAGGCGCCAACCTGCGAGCGGGTCGTCCAAGGCCACGCCCAGAACGGCATCGCTCGCGGTCGTGACGGCAGCTTTGCAACCCAAAGCGTCGGCAATCGCGACCGCGATCGAATTGGCGCCCCGATGCCCGCCCAAAAGCGGCACGACTGCGCTGCCGTCGTCCGCAACGCAGATGACCGGCGGCTCAGTCAGCTTACTGCGCAGAACCTGCGCCAGCGACCTGATCAGGATTCCTGCGGCGCAGACTCCGACGACAGCCCGTCCGGCTTGGAAATGCTCCCGCAATTGCGAGCCGACATCGGACTTTCCCGGATCAGGCTTGAGCAGGCTGAACCCACGAAAGACAATCGGAGCATCAAGCGCCAAGCTGACCTTGCGGGCGGTTTCGAGGCTCGATTCGCCAAGAGCGAAGATAACGGTTTCAGTTCGAGGCACTTCGGTCTGGCCTGCGAACCAAGATTGTTGAAAAATAGGGTGCCGAGCCCTCGAAATCCGCCAGAGGAGAAACAACTTGAGTCGGCAGCGACGCGTGGGAGACGAAAACCGAGTGCGGCGTCAAGCCGAGTCGATCCAGCACTTCGCGAATTTTGCCGATGTGCCGTCCGACTTTCATAATGACCGCCGCTTCGCAATGCGCCAACCGCAATTCAAGATCGGCTCCGCCCATGGTTCCTGGAAGAATCGATATCGACTCGCTGCGCCGGGACAGCGGCAGCCCCGCTGCCGAGGCGCAGGCCGTCATCGACGTGACGCCGGGCACGATTTCGACCCGGAAACGACTCGAGAGCCGCTCAAAGAGATACATGAACGAGCCGTAGAAGAATGGATCCCCTTGGCATAGAACCACGACGTCGCGATTGTCCTCCAGATGCCGGGAGACCTCGGCTGCGGCATTGTCGTAGATTTCCACGGCGTCGAACGGATCCGAAACCATAGGAACGACAATCGGTATTTCCACGGCGTCGGGTCTGATTCTTTCTTTGGCGATGTTTCTGGCGAAACTGACGCCCGTGTCCGGCGCGGGATAAGCGACGACCTGCGCGTTGCGAATGAGCCTGTCGGCCTTGAGGGTCATCAATTCGGGATCGCCGGGTCCCAGACCTACGCCGTACGCCGTTCCGGTCACTTCACGTATCTCCACTGGGTCACAGGCATCAAGGCGTCCCAGCCTCGAAGCGTCCCCACCGGCCGCGCGCGGCTTATTGAAATCCGCGTGAGTTCGCCCCCGCATTCCTGATGCATGCGGGCCAGCCGACCTTCGCTCTCCAAGGTCACCGCATGCGCGACCACGCGGCCGAAAGGCTTGACGCGCTCGACGGCGAGACGAGCGGTTTCGCAACTCAAGCCTCCGCCGATGAAAACGGCATCGGGATCGGGCAGCTCCGAGAATGCATCCGGCGCGCGCGCGGCCACAAGCTGCAGCCTCGGCGCGCCCAGCCGTTCCGCATTCCGCTTCGCTGTCTCGCGGCGATTTTGTTTCGGCTCGATTCCGATCGCGAGGGCATCCCGAGCAGCCCTCATCCATTCTATGGAAATCGATCCTGCCCCGGATCCGACATCCCAAAGCAATTCCCGCGGCCTCGGCGCCAGCGCCGCGAGGGCAAGCACTCTCAATTCCCTCTTCGTGAAATTGCCGTCCGATTCAAAAGCGTTGTCCGGCAAGCCCGGCCCCCTCGGCAAAACCTTCGTCGAATTGTCGGCCACGCAATCGATGCAGAGCGTATGGAAGGAGGGCACTTCCTCAGCCCGCACTCCCTCGGCCCAATGCCGGGCGGTTTCAGTGCGAGATGATTCACTTTTTCCGCCAAGCGAGCCAAGAACGGTCAACTGACTTTCGCCGTAACCGTCCCGATCAAGCATGCGGCCGATCTCTCCGGGCGCCTCCGACCCTGCCGTCAGGACGACCAGTCGGGAGCCCGGATAAACATAGGGAAGCAACTGCTCGACGGGCCGGCCATGCGCCGTCAGCGTTTCGACATCCGCCAAACTCCAGCACATCCGCGCGCACGCAAGCTGGAACGCCGACAATTGCGGGTGGAACCGAATCTCGCCGGCGGGCATGTGCCTCAGCAGCAGCGCTCCGGCCGAGTACCAAAGAGGGTCTCCGGTCACCAGCAGGGCGACTCTCCTGCCCGCCATTTCCTTGATCGAGCCTATCGCTTCCGAAAACGGGCTCGGCCATTCAACCCGTTCCGCCTCGAGATGCGGCGCAAGACCGTGATGACGGCTGCCGCCAATCACAATATCGGCTTCCTCCAACGCATCGCGCGCTTGACCGGACAAGCCGTCGTAGCCGTCTTCACCGATCCCGATCACATCGATCCAGACTGTCAACTGCCGAAGCCTTCTCTTGGCCTGCCTGGATCAGGCTCCGCAAACTGGCGCTCGGATGCCAGGATGGACAACGCGTTCAGCGCCGCCGCCGCCATGGCCGACCCGCCTCGGGTCCCGGGAAGCGTCAAATACGGTATTCCGCGCGAATCTCGCGCAAGCTCCTCTTTGCTTTCAGCCGCGCCCACGAATCCCACGGGGAAACCGATGATCAGCGCAGGACGGGCCGCGCCGTCGTCGATAATTTCCAGCAGCCGGAACAGTGCGGTCGGAGCATTTCCGATCACGACGACAGAATCTTCCAGAGCAGGCTTCCAAAGCTCCACGCCGGCGGCGGAGCGAGTTGTTTTCATCCGCATCGCGAGGTCGCGAACCTCCGGACTGTCGATCATGGTTTGAACAGCATTGTCCTGCGGCAGCATCGCCCGAGTCACTCCCGCCGCGGTCGCATTGGCATCGCATAGCACTATCGCCCCTGACGCGAGCGCCTTTGCGCCGACAATCGCGAAATTATCGGAGTACCTCAATTCGGCTGCGACGTCCGGCATTCCGCACGCATGGACGACCCGGCAAATGACCGGAACTGCCATTTCGGGCGCAAGCGAGAGCGCTTTCCGGGTGCGTGTCCTGACAATCTCGAAACTTTTTTCGTAAATCAGGCTCGGATCTTGGATGTAATTCATGGCCTGAAAGACAGATGGCAACGGGCGCACTCCGGCTCTGACACACGCCTTGAATGCGCGCAATGACCACGCAAGATTTTGTTTGCTCGTGCCCTCTGGCTCGCCATTGCTCCAAAGAAATGAATCGAGTTCCGCGCCTTCATGAATTGGGTCCCCGGCAAACGCGCCGGCGAAACAGCAAATTGAACTGAGGCATTCATCTTCGGATCCACTTCGGTTCGCGACCATACTGCGCTCTCGCGAGCCGCCCTCTTGCATCAGAATTCATCACGGCAAGCAAGTGAATACCTTCGGCCTTCTCGAAGCCGGAGGCTTCCGCCGCTCGCTTCGCGAATGGCGTCTTCAGGGGACGCAATCCCAGCTTGCGTCCTGCCTGCAATTGATCGCCTTCACCGGAATGCGTCGTGAAGCCTCAAGGATGAGCCGCCCCGCCGTGTTCCGCCGAGGGGTGCGGAAGGCTTACGAGGAATCCGCTTTTCTACCCACCAGCACTGCTATCGGACCCATGTTCCAAACGCAGCGCGCGTCGAACCCCGCTGCGGCCAGCGCATCCAGTTCAACCTCAATCGGAAAATACGTATCTTCTTCGGACCATTGCTTGAAATGCTGGTCGGCGGTTTCATTGTCGACACCGCGAGAGGCCATGTGAATTCTCCACATGCGGTATGTCTCAGCTTGCTCATCCTGATCCGCCGACATGGTTGCGTCGGCGTTGACGAACAAGCCGCCGGGACCGAGCGCATCGTGAATGCGCCGGTACAGGGCGCGCTTCTCATCCATTGTCGAGATATGGTGGAGGGCCAGCGACGTCGCGACGACACTGCAGGGCGTCAAAGGCCCGTGGTAGGAACCTTCCCGGAAGCGGACCTTGTCTCCATGCCTCGCGAGGCGGCGGCGGGCTTGCTCAAGCATTTCCGGATCAATGTCGACCAGCTCGGCGGCTCGGAACGACCCATGCGACAGGATCGCTTCCGACAGCGCCCCGGTTCCTGCCCCGAGTTCAAGCAACAAGCCATCGTCCCCGACCGCAGCGGCGTGCTCAGCCGCCACCCGAAGCATCGTCTCATAGCCGGGAACAAAATCGCGTATCGCGCGGTCGAAGTTTTCGATTTCAACGTTCAGATGCCGACTGACAGAATGCGACATGCGATGTCTCTTCTTCGAAATCTCGGGCAACGGTTGGCGCGGTAACACGGCCCTGATGTATCGGCAAGATCTTGTACGGGTTCTGCAATTTTGTGAACGTTCGCGATCCGACTCTTCTGCGTTCGAGGATGAGGCGCGACCGAAGCCTTCGCGGCAGAAGCCGAGCACCGGAGTATCATGAAGAAACGGCTTCTATATGAATGCCTGCGCGCTGGAGCGACCGACATCCCTGCGACGACTGAGATTGACGGCCTCAGAAGATAACCGTCATCCGTTGACCGGGCAAAAAACACGCCATTGACATATGCGTCATTGGCGTATATCTAGATTTCGCGACTACGAACTGTTGTGGAGCTTTCAGAATTCAAGCGGCGCGCAAGGTCGATCATGGCTGATGCAGAGCGAGAAGCTGCGATCCTTTGAATTGCTGAGAACCCGGAAGCTGGAACCTTCCTCGGCGACGGTTTGCGAAAGGTACGAATATCGCGCGAGGGCGGCGGCTTCAGAAAGATCTACGTCTTCGGGGGCCGCGATATGCCGATTTTCCTGATCTCGGTGTTTGCAAAGAACGAAAAGGCGGATCTGACGCCAAAGGAGCAAGCGGCGACCGTTGAACTCGGCAAGGAGACCGTCGCCATGTGGAGAGACAAGGAATGAGCGCATTCGGGAGCATCGAACAAGGTCTTGAAGAGGCCAAGGAGTTTTCGAAAGGGCGGGGCACCCGTGCCATTGTCCACGAAATATCGCTGCCTGCAATCAACGTGGCCGAAGTCCGCGCGCGCACCGGACTTTCCCAGTCCGACTTTGCAAAGAGCATCGGAGTCACGAAAGGAACGCTCCTCAACTGGGAACAGGGCCGCCGAACGCCGCAAGGGCCAGCTCAAGTGCTTCTGGCGCTTATCGAGCGCAACCCGTCCGTTGTGAGAGATATGCTCGGTTAGCCAAATCCAGCTGACCGGGTCATTTTGTTGAACGCCGAGGTTGAGCCACAGCCGCCTGTCCAATTGGCGACTGACTGAACTGTCCGGGATTTTCCAACTGATGAAAGTGCTGTCTAGGGCCTGTCAACACTAGAATTTGGCTCGGATCTCGCTCGGATCTGTGCTTAAGTGACTGTCAAAAATGACATAAAAATCGAGCGGTGCACAGTCATGAAACAGACCGCAGCAAAGCAGTGTGCGAAAATCCACCCTTTTCTCCCGGTTCAGCGCAGGAACGTGCGGATTTCGAACATCGATTTCATCAATGCGGTTCTGTATGTCTTGGAGAACGGCTGCAAGCGGCGCGCGCTGCCGGAGCGGTTCGGCAACTGGTTCACGGTCTAGGCTCGGTTCCGCCGCTGGTCGAAAGCGGGCGCCAACGCTCTGCTCGCCGTCAGATGCTGCGTCGAAACATCCGTTGGCCCGACTTCCTCGGTTGGAAGGCTGATCGTGTTGCAGCCGCGTGACCAGAAGCATGGTATGCACATCCGACGTTCGCTCAGCTTGACACCAGATCTTTAGATAATTTACACATGTAATTACATTGAGGAGTGGAATGGCCCGGCAGTTCGAGTGGGATGGCGCAAAAGATCAAAAGAATATCAGCAAGCACGGCATCAGCTTCGCAGAGGCTGTAGAAATTTTCGATGGCCCCGTGTTCACTGCGGCTGACGAACGCTTCGAGTACGGCAAAACGCGATATCAGCATGGGCTTTCTCCGCGACATGGTCGTATTGAATGTCGCACACGCGGATCGCGCAGGCGTCACTCGGATCATCTCGGCCCGATGGGCGACGAAGAAGGAAAGGAGGCTGTTTCATGCCTATCTCAAAGGAGCGCTTGGCTGAGATCGAAGCAATGCCCGACGATCAAATCGACACCAGCGACATTCCTGAATTGGATGAAACTTTTTTTGAGACGGCCCGTCTAGTTCTGCCTGCCGGGACAAGGAAAAAAACAGTGACCATGCGCATGGATGAAGATGTTCTTGAATGGTTTCGCTCACGCGGCAAAGGCCATTTGACCCGCATGAACGCGGTATTGCGCGCGTACATGTTGGCGCATCGCGGCCAAGATCTCAGCGACAAGCATCATTGAGGCGCCGGATTTCAGATCGTTTGTTCAGCTTTTTGCTCTCAGAAAAACCCGCGGTGGCTCACCCCGCAGTCAAATCGGCAGCCGAGTGCATTGAGAATAACAACGACGTCTCGATTTCACTCGCCGCGGCCGGATTTCCAACTCTCAGAATCTGCCATCTAAAAGATGACGCTTGGAAGCCAAGTCGACAGGGATGGGAATTGCCACACCAGATACATCCCAAGAATCTGAAGAAAGATGAACGGCAGCACGCCCCGATATATGTCGGTGGTGGTCACGTCGTCCGGCGCGGCTCCTCGCAAATAGAACAAGGAAAAGCCGAAAGGAGGAGTCAGGAAGCTGGTTTGAAGGTTTATCGCGATCAGGATCCCGAGCCAGATGGGATCATGGCCCATCAAGATCAATTGCGGCGTGACCAAAGGCAAAACGATCACCGCAATTTCAACGAAGTCCAGGAAGAAACCGAGCACGAACAGGAAGATCATTGTGAAGAACAATGCGCCTGCAGCCCCGCCGGGAAGCCGGGATATGATATTCGCCACCCGGTCTTCGCCGCCCAGACCGATAAACACCAGCGAAAAGAAGCTGGCCGCCAGAATTATCACGAAAATCATCGAGGTCATCGTCATCGTGGATGTCGCCGCTTCGCGCAGCATTCCTGTTCGGAGACCGGAACGCGCGGACGCGACAGCGGCAATGATGCCGATGGCGATCAACACGGCATAGAGTCCGCCAAGCGCAACGTCAGCCGCTTCGACGGTCTCCCGCTGCAATCTAACCGGAAACGCTCCCGACAGAATCAGCACAAGCGCCAGCGCGGCCGCGCCGCTCAACAAAACGGAGCGGTTCGCGCCCTGACGGAAACCAGCCATCAAGAGCGCCCCGATCGCTCCGACCGATGCCGCCTCCGTCGGGGTGGCGACGCCGCCTAGAATTGATCCCAAAACAGTGACGATAAGGGCGATTGGCGGAATGACGGCTGCAAACACTTCCTGATGCGTCGGGCGTTTTCCGTCGGAAAGGGGAGGCGCGTCTGACGGAAAGAACACCCCGCGTCCGAGAATGTACAGGAGATACAAGAGAACCAAAACAAGACCGGGGATCAACGCAGCGGCAAAAAACTGTCCGACCGACAACGCTTCCACGCTGAACTTTCCCTGAGCGTATTGGGCTTGCTGGAACGAGTTCGACATCACGTCCGACAAAATGATCAGCAATGTTGACGGAGGGATTATCTGGCCGAGCGTTCCTGCGGTGCACACGGTTCCGGCGGCGAACGGTTTCGAGTATCCCGCCCGCAGCATCGACGGAAGCGCGATCAGGCCCATTGCGACAACCGTTGCTCCGACGATTCCCGTGGACGCGGCCAACAAGGCGCCAACCAGAACCACGGATATGCCCAAACCGCCTCTGAGCCGGCCGAAGAGGCGGCCCATCGTGTCGAGCAGGTTCTCGGCGACTTTGCTCTTCTCGAGGATGGCTCCCATCAGGATGAAAACCGGGATTGCGATGAGAACCTGGTTGGAGATCAATCCGAATGCCCGTTGCCCGAGCGCGCCAAGCAAGGAGATGTCCATCGCTCCGACGAGCCAGCCGAGGAATGCGAAAACAACCGCAGTTCCTGCGATCGAAAACGCAACGGGGAACCCGGATAGAACAGCGGCTATGAGGGCCGCAAACATGATGAGGTCGAGATATTCGCTCATTCCTTGGGAGCCGAGAACAGTCGAATCAGGATGGCCAGCGACTGAAGCATCACAAGTATGCAAAACGCGGGGATGAGCGATTTGAGCAGGAATACAGCTTCGATCCCGCCCACGGAGATCGGGCCTTCAAGGATTGCCCAGGAATTGCGGACGGACGGCCAAGACCAATAAAGCAACGTCAGCATCGCCGGCATAAGCAAAAAGAGATGCCCGAATATATCCACGTTCCGTTTGGCGGTTGCGGGAAGACGAGCATAAAAAACGTCCACCCGGACGTGGCCGTCGACCAGAAGCGTATAACCCGCCCCCAGCATGAACAGCGTTGCGTGCATGTAGAGCACGCTTTCTTGAACTGCTATCGAATTGAAGCCGAAGACATATCTGCCAAGGACGCTGCAAAACTGGACGAACACCATGATCGCGACGAGCCACCGGACGGCCCATGCGACTGATTTGTTTATGGCATCCAAACAGTTTGCAAGCGTCAGCATGCTGGGTCCCTTGGCAGGAACCCGGCGCCATGTCGATGCCGGGTTCCAATATGTTAATAGCCCATGACCGCGGCGCGCGCATTCATCTGGCCATTGTCGGCATAAGTCATGTAGCCGCCGACGCTGTCGCGGTATGCGACAAAGCTCTCGGTGATGCGTTTGACCAGTTCGTCGTCGTCCTGACGCAGTTCGTCAATTGTCTCGGCTGCGGCTTCGCCCATTGCGTCGATCACGCTGTCGGGAAACCGTTTGACCTGAACGCCTTCCTCTTCAACCAGCTTCTTGAGCGAAGACGCATGTTTGGTCGTGTATTCTGTCCAGACAGGGTTGTAGAGGCTTTCGCATGCGAAGCTGACGGCTTGCTGAAGATCGCCGGGGAGAGCGTTGTAGGCATCCGCATTCACGGCGCATTCCTCCGCAGAGGACGGCTCGCCGACTCCGGGCCAGTAGTAGTACTTGGCGACTTGGAAATACCCCAAAGAACTGTCGGTCCAAGGCCCGATGAATTCACCGGCGTCCAAGGCGCCCGTTTGAAGGGCTTGGAACATCGCCGGCCCGGACATTGCTTCCGCGGCCATTCCGATATTGGCGGCCATTTCCGACGCCAAGCCGGTCGTGCGGAACTTCAGGCCTTTCAGGTCGTCAACCGAGTTCACTTCGTTGCGGAACCAGCCGCCCCACTGAGGTCCGGAGTTGCCGCACAAGAAGGGCTTCAAGTTGAAGCGGGCGTACATCTCGTCGTAGAGCGGTTGGCCGCCGCCATGATAGAGCCAGCCGAACTGCTCGTCCGCGCGCAAGCCGAAAGGCTGAGAACCGAAAAGCAAAATTCCTTTGGACTTTGAGCCCCAATACGCCGGAACCGCATGGTACAGTTCGGCAGTGCCTTCGCTGACCGCGTCGAATACGCCGCGCCCGGGAACGAGTTCGCCCGACGCGAAGAGTTCAACCTCGATGCGTCCGCCCGACAGCGCGGCAATGCGATCCGCCAGCATTTGGGCAGCAACGCCGGGCCCGGGCAGGTTTTTCGGCCACGCAGTGACCATTTTCCACCGCAATTTATCTTGCGCGACTGCTGGGGCTGCAAGCGAGCTTGCTGCCAGCCCGACAGCGCCCGTCGTCAAGAATGCACGTCTTTCCATCATAGTTCTCCTGTTGTTGTGGATTTCAGTGGTCTGCTCGCAGTTTCCGCCGCGCTCCTTAGTTTCCAAGGATTCCCGGCAGCCTGAGGCCGTGCTCCTTCGCGCATTCGATGGCTTCGTCGTAGCCCGCATCCGCGTGGCGCCAGACGCCCGAAGCCGGGTCGTTCCATAGAACGCGCTCCAATCTGCGCGCCGCCGCCGCCGTTCCGTCGGCGCAGATCACCAAGCCGGAATGCTGGCTGAAGCCCATGCCGACCCCGCCGCCATGGTGCACGCTCACCCAAGTCGCTCCGGATGCCGTGTTGACCAATGCGTTCAGCAGCGGCCAATCAGAGACGGCATCCGATCCGTCCTTCATGGCTTCGGTTTCACGGTTGGGCGAGGCGACAGAGCCGCTGTCCAAGTGATCGCGACCGATCACGACAGGAGCTTCCAGCTCTCCGTTCGCCACCATTTCGTTGAATTTCAGGCCTGCGCGATGCCGTTCGCCAAGACCGATCCAACAGATCCGCGCCGGCAGGCCCTGGAACGCGATCCGTTCGCGCGCCATGTCGAGCCAATTGTGCAGATGCGCGTTCTCGGGGAAAAGCTCCTTCATGGCTCGATCCGTTTTGTAGATGTCTTCCGGGTCGCCCGACAGAGCGCACCACCGGAACGGGCCGATGCCCCGGCAGAACAGCGGGCGGATGTAGGCAGGGACGAAGCCGGGAAACACGAATGCGTTTTCCAGGCCTTCCTCAAGAGCCATCTGCCGGATGTTGTTCCCGTAGTCCAGGACCGGAACGCCGTCGTTCCAGAAGTCGACCATGGCCGATACATGGGTTTTCATGGAAGCCCGCGATGCGGCTTCAACGGATTTCGGATCCGTTTCCCGCTTTTCACGCCATTGGGCCATGGTCCAACCTTGCGGCAGATATCCGTTCACGGGATCATGCGCGCTCGTCTGGTCCGTGACTATGTCCGGACGAATGCCCCGGCTGTGGATTTCGGGGAAGACATCCGCCGCGTTTCCCAGCAGCCCCACCGATTTCGCCTCGCCCGCTTTTGTCCAGCGCCCGATCATCTCCAGCGCTTGATCCAAGGTTTCGGCCTTTTCATCCAAATATTTGGTTCTCAGACGAAAATCGATGCTGTCAGGGTTGCACTCAACTGCAAGGCAGCACGCGCCGGCAAAGACCGCGGCCAAGGGCTGGGCGCCGCCCATGCCGCCCAGTCCGCCAGTGAGAATCCACCTGCCTTTGAGATCGCCGCCGTAGTGCTGGCGGCCGGCTTCAGCGAAGGTCTCGTACGTGCCTTGGACGATTCCCTGCGTCCCGATGTAAATCCACGACCCCGCAGTCATCTGACCGTACACCATGAGGCCTTTTTTATCGAGCTCGTTGAAATGGTCCCAATTCGCCCAATGCGGCACCAGGTTCGAGTTTGCGATCAAAACCCTGGGCGCATCTGAATGGGTTTTTACGATTGCAACGGGCTTTCCCGATTGCACGACAAGGGTTTCGTCTGAATCCAATTCCTTCAAGTTGGCGGCTATGCGGTCGAAGTCTTCCCAAGTTCGCGCGGCCCGGCCGATGCCGCCGTACACAACCAGCTCTTGAGGATTTTCAGCGACGTCGGGATGCAGGTTGTTCATCAGCATCCGAAGCGGCGCCTCGGTCTGCCAGCTTTTCGCGTTCAGAACCGGTCCTGTCGGAGGATAGATGTCACGTGTATTCTTGCGGGATCTGTTCACGCAGGCCTCCAGTCATTCAGCCTTTCGAGAATTTTCGCGAGGTGCCGGCGCAGACGATCCGCGCCGGCCTGCCGATAGTCCCAAGGCGGCATTTCCGCGCTGAGGTATGTCGACTGCGCGAGCTCCATCTGAATTGCATGAACGCCATTCAGCGGATCGCCATAGTGTCGGGTTGTCCAACCGCCTTTGAAGCGTCCGTTGAGAACGCAGCTGTAGCCTGCGGCGCTTTCGCAGATTGAAAGCACTGCGCGTTCAATATTTTCTTCGCATGCCGCTCCGACATTTGTTCCGATGTTGAAGTCGGGCAGCGTTCCTTCAAAGAGAAACGGAATTTCGTACCTTATTGAGTGGCAATCATAAAGTATGGCAAACCCATGAATGGCTTTGACCCGCGCGATTTCGCTCGCCAATGCGGCGTGGCAGGGAGCATGATAGGCAAGAAGGCGGGCTTCGACGTCTTCCGGGGAGGTCTCCGCTCCCGGACGGTGGATTGGGTTGCCGTCGAAATCCGTCAGCGGACATAGGCCGGTGATGTTTTGCCCCGGGTAGAGCGAGGCGCCGGTTGGACCGCGGTTGACATCGATCGCATAGCGGTGGACCGTCGTTCGCACGCTGGACAAGTCCGGCATCAATCCGTCATAGAGACGATGAATTTGCCAGTCCGTATCCGCGAGCCGCAGCCCCAGTTCGTTCAGACTCTCGGCGACGTCGTCGGGCAACTCGGTGCCGGTATGCGGAAGACCCAGAACGACGGGACTGCTTCCGCGCGAGACTTCGAGGAAGCTCATAGCTCGCCTCCGAAAACCCGCTTATGAAGCGGGTTTTGGCCAATCCGATATGACAGCTCGGCAGGCGATTCCACATTCCAGACGCAAACGTCCGCACGCAAGCCGGGAACAATTTGACCGCAATCCGAGAGGCCAAGCGCGGCCGCCGCATTGCGGGTGGTTCCTGCGAGCGACTCGGCGGGCGTGAGCCCGAACAGCGTTGAAGCCATGTTCATCGCCAAAAGCAGTGAACCCAATGGTGACGAACCCGGATTCCAATCCGTTGCAACGGCCATGGGAACCTCGTGGCGGTGGAATGATTTGACCGGCGGCACCTGCTTTTCGCGCAAAGTGTAGAACGCGCCGGGCAAAAGAACGGCGACGCTTCCAGCCTCGGCCATGGCCGCAGCATCGCTGTCGGTCGCATATTCCAGATGATCGACGGATTTGGCCCCGTACCTGGTCGCAAGAGCGGCGCCTCCCATGCGGCTCAGTTGTTCCGCATGCAGCTTGACTGGAAGGCCAAGACTCTTCGCGACGCTAAACACTCGTTCAATTTGATCCGGAGAGAACGCGATGCCCTCACAGAACCCATCGACGGCGTCCACGAGTTCCAGCCCACTGGCCTTTTTCAATGCGGGGATGCAGACTTCATCGATGTAGCTGTCAGCCGCAGAGCCAGCGGGCACGGCGTGGGCGCCAAGAAAGCTCGTCTTCACTCTGATTGGTCGATCAGCTTCGACAGCGCGCGCCACGCGCAGCATCTTGAGCTCCGTTTCCACATCCAAGCCATACCCGGATTTGATCTCGACGACGCAGACACCCTGACCGATCAAGGCGTCAGCGCGTTCCAACGCGGCTGCGAGCAGCTTGTCCTCCGGGGCGCTCCTGGTCGCCTCGACCGTGGAGACAATCCCGCCGCCCGCACGAGCGATTTCCTCATAGCTCGCGCCTTCGAGGCGCATCTCGAATTCCTTCGCCCGGTCCCCGCCGAACACCAAATGCGTGTGGCAATCAATCAGAGCAGGCGTTACGAGACGGTGGCGAAGCGGGATATGCTCAGCATTCGAAAACTGTGACGGCAACTCTGCTGACGGGCCAACCCAAGCAATCGACCCTCCGTCAAGAACGAGCGCCGCATCATCAATAAGCCCGTATCCGTGCTCGCCCCGCATGGTCGCAATTCTGGCTTGGCAAAGGACTTTCAACTGTTCAGTCCGCCTCTTTATTGTGAGCAAAAAATAGCATTATGTAGGTACATAAAAATGTCAATGGAGAATCGACATGGTCAAAATTCGAGCGGGTCGAGCACTCACGCGTGACGGATGGCGGCTTGATGTCGATGTGCTCATAGCTGAAGACGGGCGCGTCAAAGCCATCGCCGGTCAAAAAGGCTCGGCCGATCACTCGGCGGACCTTCTGCTTCCGTCTCCGACCAATCTGCATAGCCACAGCTTCCAGCGCGCGATGTCTGGCTTGACTGAAGCCCGCGGTCCGGACGCCAGAGACAGTTTTTGGACGTGGCGCAGACTCATGTATCGGTTTCTTCAACAACTGTCGCCCGATCAGATCGAGATCATAGCTGCTCAGGTCTTTATGGAGATGGCGGAAGCCGGTTATGCGGCAGTTGCGGAGTTCCACTACCTTCATCACGGGCCGAACGGACAGCATTACGACAACATCGCAGAGTTGTCGCAGCGCATCGCGAAGGCAGCAGACGGCATAGGTCTTGGTTTGACTCTGCTGCCAGTTCTCTACGAATATGGCGGGTGCGACGGCCGTGCCTTGGAAGGAGGGCAAAAACGGTTTGGAAACACCAAGGACGGGTTTGCCGAACTCTTCGCGGCAGCAAAACCTATCGTGGCTTCAGGACCCGGAGATTGGAAGCTGGGCATTGCGCCCCACAGCCTTCGAGCGGTGGACCAAGACGGTCTCAACATATCTGTCGAACTTGGGTCCGACCGTCCAATTCACATGCATTTGGCGGAGCAAGCCGCCGAAGTGGACGAGGTCCAAGCACACTTCGGGGCTCGCCCCGTAGAATGGGTTCTCGAAAATCTGCCGGTCGACGATGCATACTGCTTTATCCATTGCACTCAAATGACCGCAACCGAGACTCGCGGCCTTGCTGCATCGGGTGCCGTCGCCGGCCTTTGCCCGATTACCGAGTCCAACCTGGGCGACGGCATTTTCAACGGCGCGGATTTCTTGGGCAATGGCGGACATGTGGGCTTCGGCTCGGATAGCAACGTCCACATAAACCTTTGGGATGAAATAAAGACTCTCGAATACTCACAGCGTCTTCGCGATCGGGGGCGAGCCGTCCTTGCAATGTCGGACAAGTCGACCGGACGGATGCTCTTTGACGCTGCCGTCGCGGGAGGAGCTCGGGCGTCTGGTCGATCAAGCGGCGGATTGCATCCCGGACAATGGGCCGATCTGGTCGGCGTTTCGACGGACAATGAATTTCTGTGCAACCGCGAAGGCGACGCACTTTTGGACAGTCTGGTTTTTTCGGGGGGCGGACAGGCGTGCATCCAAGACGTGTGGAGCGCCGGGCGCCATATTGTCCAAGATGGTCGCCACGTGGCGCGAGAGAGTGTAACAGGAAAATTCATATCGGTTTTGCGCGAGCTGGAGCAGGAAATTTGAGCATAGGGGCGCGCCACAGCTGGAAGGATGTTCGCAACCATATCCGCGGCCAAATTTTGGACACCACATATAGGCCAGGCGACAAGCTCCCGCGCGATGAAGACATAGCCAAAGAACTGGATTGCGCTAGGTCCACAGTTCATCGCGCCATGCGATCATTGGCCGAAGACGGAATGATTGAGCGCCGTCGCAAAGGCGGCACCACGGTCAATCCGGACCCGGTTACGCGGACTACCTTGAAAATCCCGATAACCAGGGTTGAGATAGAATCGCGGGGCCATGAATACAGGCACCATCTGATTGGCGCGGAACAACTATCAGCCACCCCTTCGATAGCTGCGCGCTTCGGCTTGGTTGAGGCCGGATCCTTCTTGAAAATACGCGCTTTGCATTTGGCGGACGGCCGTCCCTACGTGTTCGAAGATCGCTGGATCTCGCTGGATACCGTCCCTGAAATTCAGGATGTCGATCTGTCTGAAACCAGCGCGAACGAGTGGCTCGTTCTGAATCGTCCGTACAGCCGTTGTGACGTGCAAATATACGCGAGTGAAACTGGCGAAGACGAAGCAAGATTCATGGACGCCAAAAGAGGGTCCGCTCTTTTGGTTCTTGAGCGGACAACATGGATCGACGACGCTCCAATCACTCACGTTCGAGCCGTGCATGCGCAAGGATACAGAATTGTTTCGGGAGGCTGATGTCAGGAGTCTTCAAACCTTGGCGTTATATTCCTTGAAAGCATCATCTGGGTCGAAACCAGCATTTTGATCCACCGAGAGGTGTCTCTCAAGCTTCTTGGCCAGGGCGGTTTTGCGCTCCCGCGCATCTCCCAGGTTTGGTGCCTCGATGGCTGCAATAGCTGCCGGACAAAGAATCATGAAACGCATCCCGCCATGGTTTCCCGCTTGACAGACATGGATGCGAAATGTCCGGCGGGCATGTCCCGAACTCAAAACTACAGCGAACTCTGGTTCATTGGATCAAGCAAACTGAATTTTTCAGCGCGTTTGGCTTTGCGGAAGGGTGGAATCAGCATGCGCCTGCGGCTCGTTCCGCCCGGCTGGTCGCGACCAAGCGTTCAGCAGACCGAGAGCGGATGAATGACCAAATCCCTGACCATCGACTGCGGCGAAGATATGCTGTCGGCATTGGGCATGACCCATGCTGAATTCAGCAAGGAAGCCAAGACGCTGATCGCGGTCAAGCTATTGGAGATGGGGCGATCGTCCGCGGGGCAGCGGCTGAGCTGGCGAATCTTCCCAAGCTCTTGTTTCTTGTCAAATTGGCAGGCTACGGCGTCAATGCGTTTGAAATGTCGGAAGATGAGCTCCGAAGAAATGTAGAAAGTGCGCGGCGTCATCTGTAGCACGTCGCCTCCGCGGTATCTGCATCAGTCAGGCTTGATTCATCTGCTGCCGAAGTTTTTTAGATCGGTGCAGACGCTCCGGCCGTAGCGGCTGAATTGGCAGAAGGCGTGGAATAAATCTGGAAAATACGAACTAATGCTAATTGCCAACCAATCCGTTGATATAATCGGTCAAGGATGGGATAGGGCAGATATATCGGCGTCCCGGCATTGATAGTTGCAGAAATCCACGCTTAATCATGCGGTTTAGAAACATTGAAGCATCGAGCATTTCAGGAAGCTGATATTCGTCCTCCTTGCTATCATTCGCATGGGATGAAATGATTCCCTTGAGCGCTGCCAAAGATTTGCCTGCCGGACGGGCTGCGTCGAGAACGGCATGCAAGAGGCCAAAGCATCCAGCCAAGTCATCGTCAAATCGCCCTTCGTAGCTTTCGTTTCGATATCGCGCGGATATTTCAGACACGGCGTCTGCAAAGTCGCCCTCGAGTGGGCCAAGCATGCCATGGTTTTCGGCTACAACCTTGGCCAATGCTTGCATTCCGGTCTGCAGGTGCTGCGGCCATCCGCCGCTTTCTTCGGCAATTCGATGCGTCCAATCCTCATGATTCGAACCTCCCACACGAAACGCATCCAACATTGAATTTACCGCTTCTTCAGCCTCGCTTTGCTCCAGCGCCCACAGTGTGACACGGCGTCGGCGAGCCATTCGTGATATGTCATGATCGCGAAGCACCTCGAATGAATCTGACAACCCGGAAAAAATAGGAATAATCGGCAAGCTATGGATTCCTTGATGCAATTTTGAGATTTCCGACGGACCTTCCCAGCGACTCAAGGTCTGCGCTTCGTCAAGCAATAGAACAATCGGCCGTTTCCAATTCTTTCGAGGAAAAAGGGTTATCAATTTTTCCCAAGTTAATTCACGCGAGTTCCTGACAACTGACTGTCCTTCGCTAAATTCAGTGCCAGAACTAATTGTGCTTCCGTGATCAATTGAAACAATCCGCTCAAGCTTGTCGGATGCTTCGGCATCATTATTGGCAATTGCTAAAGCGTCGGCAATCTTTGCGACCAAATTGGCTTGACTAAAAACATGGTCGGCGCGAATTGGCACCGCAATCGGAGCGGCCTCACCTTTCTTCACATTCCATCTCTCCTCAAGTTTGGCAAGCAGGGCGCTTTTGCCGACGCCGGGCGGGCCTTGAAACAACCAAGTTTCATCAGATGCTGGCATCCGCTCACCACTTTGAAACCTCGTCATAACGCCTTCAACGCCCAACTCGACGTTCTCAATTTCTTGATGCCTTCCGGAAAAAAATGGAGACCAACCTCGATCTTTGGTCAATATTGGAGAAGCGAATATTTTAAGTCCATCAATATCCGGCTTATTTTCTTCACTAACCATTTTTTTTCGCGGTTCCTTTCAGCGTTCTTCAATCTTCACGCAAATGTTTGCGCTGAACAAACAAGCGGACGGCCTATCAGCTTAGGTGACACAAAGACGTCGGCGGTGATCTTAGAGCATTATGCGCATCATCGATTTGGCGCGGAACTCTCTTTGCTCATTCGGGCATAGTCGTCTTCATACCGCAAGATGTCGTCTTCGCCGAAGTATGAACCCGTTTGGACTTCTATGAGAATCAGCGGCTGATCACCGGGGTTCTCCAAGCGATGTTTTTCCCCGAGCGGAACATAAACTGATTCATTTTCCCCGATCAGCTTGACGGCCGACCCAATCGTGACCTTCGCTGTGCCCTCGACGACTACCCAGTGTTCTGATCGTTTTTTATGGCTTTGCAGACTCAGCTTCGATCTAGGATTCACGACAATCCGCTTCACTTGGAATCGATCTCCGACCGCGAGCGATTTGAACTGTCCCCAAGGCCGCCGGTCTTCCGGAAATCTGTCTGCTTGAGGAACGCCGTCTTCAAGCAAGCGCGCAACGGCTGGTTTCACAAGTTGCGATGAATTCCTGTCCGCGACAAGCACGGCATCCGGCATGGCCACCGCAACGATGTCGCTGCAGCCGATGGCAACCAATCTCTGCTCCGGCACTGTCGATCGAAGGTGCGAATTCCTGCAATCGATGGAAGTAACCGAGCCGGACACGGATACGCCCGCTCCATTCTGTTCTAGCAATCTCCAAATAGACTGCCAGTCTCCAAGGTCGCTCCAGCCGCAATCGCACTCGACGCCCATGATCTCGGAAGCGCGCTCCATGATCGCATAGTCGACGGAGACCGAACGCAGTCGATTCCACGCGTTTCCGCCGAGACGCAAGAAATCCAGATCCCGCTCGGCGGCGGATACGGCATCCCTGACGCCTGCCAGCAAGTCCGGCGCATGATCCGCGAACGCCTTCGAAATCGTTGAGACGGAAAACAGGAATATCCCTGAATTCCAGAAATGCCGCCCGGATTGCAAGAATTGCTCCGCAACATCCAACTCGGGTTTCTCAACGAACCGCGCGACTGGCTTTGCATCTTCCGCGACGCCGACGCGTTCATCGAATTCAATCCATCCGTATCCGGTTTCCGGACGGGTCGGGCGGATCCCGAACATCACGATCTTGCCGTTTTCGGCTTCAAGGCGTGCCTTCTTCACTGATTGAATCAACGCATCCGGCGTAACGACCAGGTGATCCGATGGCGTTGCGAGAATCAGCGCGTCGCCAAATCGATGCTCCAGCCAGATCGCGGCGGCAAGCACAGCAGGCGCCGTGTCTTTTGGCGATGGCTCAATCAGAATATCCGTGGCTCCGACGCCGGCATCCCGCAGCTGTTCCTGAACGACGAAACGGAAATCGTCGCCTGTTATCACGACCGGATCGGCAAAATCCGCACCCGAGAAACGCAACGCCGTGCTTTGGAACAAGCTCGCATCTTCAATGAAGCTGGAAAACTGCTTGGGGAACGCTCGGCGGGACAAGGGCCACAGCCGGGATCCGGAACCGCCGCACAGCACGACCGGGAAGATTGGACTCGACAACTTGGTGTTCCTTACGTCGGCTGGTTATCATCGACAATTTCACGGATGCTTACCAGCACGACCGCCAATTCCAAGCTTGTTTTCCGCAAGATCTTCAACTTTTTTGCGTTTCATGTTTCGGCGGACCTCCCCGAGGCTCCTCGCCAGGCGGTACCTTCTCGGATTTTGGCCGGATCGCAGCCGGATGGCCAACGCTCTTCCCAGCTTCGACATTTTCTACCGATGCACATTTGCCTGTAGGCGTTTCGTCGGATTGTCCGGGTACATCAACTACCAAAGGGAAACTCCCCAAAAGCGCCGAAGCAAAATTCCCCAATTCGGGAACTGCAAATTTGCTCTGAGGTGCATGCCTGTTGGAGCGAATCCAGTCCGCAGCTCCGCCCGATTTTCTGCGGGAAGCTCGAATCGGGTGATCAAGCAGGACAAAATCGTTGTGTTGCAAAAATTGAGTGATTGCCGGGAAATTCCGTCAGGCGAAAGAAACTTATTGACATTCTGCATCGCTATGCATAGACGGGAACCAATCCCCCCTGCGGCCTCCGGCTTCAGGGTGCGGGGCCTCCTTCGGGAGGCCCTTGCGTTTTTTAGCCGACCGCAATGCCACAATCGTCCATGTGGACGGATTCAACGTCCATTGCAGCTGCCTTAGGAACACTCCGTGGAAGTGGCTTGACTTGGTATCGCTATCCAAGGGCGCGCTGCACCCGAAACATGGGATTGTTGCCGCAAGGTATTTTCGGGTACAGGCTTGGACCGAAAGATGGTCCGCAACTTTTGAACAAAAGGGCATCGCGCCTTCTGTGCGTGCACTGCGAAACCGGTTCATCGCCCGCTCAGCAGAAATTGCAGGGAAATTCCATCAGGCGAAAAAAACTTATTGACATTCTGTATTGATATCTGTAGACAGAGATTAATCCACCCCTCCGGCCTCCGGCTTCAGGGTACGGGGTCTCCCTCGGGAGGCCCCGTAATTTTTTGGGCGGACAGCAATGCGCACAATCGTCCATGCGGACGAGTTCATCTTCTATTGCGGCTGCCTTAAGAACACTCCGCGGAAGTGGCTTGGCTTGGTTGCACTGTCCAACAGCATTCCGCACCTGAAACATGAGATGTTGCCTCAAGGTATTTTCGGGCAAGCCTGCACCGGAAGACAGTCCGCAACTTCTGAACCGGGGCCCCGCGACTTCTGCCTATGCGCTGCGAAGCCGGCTCATGGCTAGCTCGGCGGAAATTACGGAGAAGTTCTGTCACGCGCAAAAATACTTCTTGACATTCGCGTATTTTTATACTTAAAGGGGGCCAATCCCCCCTGCGGCCTCCGGCTTCAGGGTGCGGGGCCTCCTTTGGGAGGCCCCTGCTTTTTTTGGCGGACAGCAATGCGCACAATCGTCTATGTGGACGGATTCAACCTCTATTACGGCTGCCTTAAGAACACTCCGTGGAAGTGGCTTGACTTGGTATCGCTATCCAAAGGTACGCTGCACCCAAACCATGAGATTGTTGCCGTAAAATATTTTACGGCAAGGGTTTTGGGAACGCCCGACGATTCTTTAAAGCCACAGCGCCAGGATGTCTATCTCCGAGCCCTGCAGCATTTCCGGCCCGAGGTGCAAGTATATTTCGGACATTTCCTTCGCCACAAGGTACGCATGCTATTGGCCGACCGAACCGACGACCGCCGAACGGCGGAGGTGCTCAAAACGGAGGAAAAGGGTTCCGACGTGAATTTGGCCGTGCATCTGCTAAACGACTGCTGGTTGGATCTCTACGAATGCGCAATCGTGGTCAGCAATGACAGCGACTTGGCTGAGGCGATGCGTTTGGTCAATGAGCATTGCGGCAAGACAATTGGCCTGGTGACCCCGAGGCTTAAACAGCGATCCGAGAGGCTTCGTGCCCAAGCGCAATTTGTACGCCCTATCCGGCCCATTGGGCTGCGGAGTGCACAGTTGCCGGATCCGATTCCGGGGACAACTTTTCGAAAGCCTGCGGGCTGGTGAGCAGTCGGTCGAGCGGAGCATGCATCATCCTTCGTTGCAATCTCGCGCCGACGAATCGGAAGTTGCAAGCCGAATCGCCGACTAAAATGGCTGTTCGCCCGGCATTGACCGGTGTCGAATCGTGTTGCTCAAACAGCCGTCACCATCCGCTTCAACGCTGGTCAATTAAACTTGAATTCTCGCCTTTGGCTCAACTGCGTCTCATATGCGAGGAGATGCCAAACCCTCTTGACCCGACGGGCTCAACCATCCTCGACAAGACCCCCAGCAGCTGGAGGGCCATCCGGCTCGACAAGCTGCATATCGATAGTTCTGCGAATTCCGCGGTTCATATCCAGCCGGTGTCGCGACTTGTAACCCCGAAGACCGAAGCTCCGAAGCGCGAAGGGCGATGCCGGGACTCGGTTTGAAGTTTCCGCCTTGTAGATGATTGTCGAATTCCTGCAGCCGGATAGCTGATGTCCTTGCCGTCATGCCGTCAAACAAACGCATTTGCGGGGCTGCCGCCGCTCAACCACGGTTCTTCTCGGCTGATCGAAGGCGCAAGACAAATTACTCATGCAACCTGCGCGACGCGCCCGCCTTGCAACTTTGCCATGACGCTTCATGCATACCGCGAGCGACGAAAATGGGCATGATCGGAAGCTGGAAAGCAGAATAGCGAAGGGCTTCTATGCCGACCGCGTACGGTTTCCTGTCACGACGGCGCGTTCTCCTCGTCCCGATTGGAATTCAGAATCGTCAGGAACGCCCTGATCACGTCGGCTTCCGTCACGACGCCGAGCAATCGTTCGGATTTCGAATCCACGAGCGGCACCGAGCCGCCCTCGAAATCGCTGAAGGCTTCCATTGCCTTGAAGACTGTCGTTCGCTCATTGAACACAAGCTTCGCCTCGCGCGCCGCATCGGCGGCCGGAGTCTCCGCGCCGCCGCGTCCCGGAGTCAGAACGCCGACAAAACGATTGTCGGAATCGCAAACGAAGATTTCAGCCCATTCCTCCGAAGCGTGCCATGATCGGACATCGGCGCATCGCTCGCGGCCTTCGATGCGCACGAAATCCTGCGTCGCGACTTCGCTGACCAGCATCGCGGAGAGACGGGCATGGTCGCGCCCGTGCGACAGATCAATTCCTTCGCTCAAGAGCTGCTTGTCGAATATCGACCGTCCGAAGACTCTGCTGGTCACGAAATTTGATGCGACGACCGCCACCATTGCGGAGATCGAGAGATCGTAGCTCCCTGTCAACTCGAGCACCAGAAGGATCATTGTCAGCGGAGCGCCGACGACCGGGCTGGCCACCGCGACCATGCCGCAGACCGCGTAGACCGCGAGCCCCGTGTCCTCCGTCAATCCGAGGGATGCTCCGAAGTGCCAGCACAGCGCGCCGAAAAGCGATCCGATCACCATCGCCGGACTGAGGATTCCGCCAGCGAAGCCGAAGCCCAAGCAGACAGCGGAAAGCAGGATTTTCGCTGCGACAAGCGCCAGCAGATAAGAGGCGGCGTACATATCCGGATTTTTTGCGGCTTGAAGCGTATCCGTTCCCAAGCCGATGACTTCGGGAATCCAAAGTCCCGCGACCCCGACCGCCAGCCCGGCAAGTCCGGTGCGGACAACAGGATGGAGTCTGGATTTCTTGGAGATTGCCAGACATCCGAGCGTCGCGCGCATGAATATGATCGCGACCCCCGCCGACAAAACGCCGAGAATTCCGAACAGGATGAAGTCGATCCCGCGCTCCACGCCCATAAACACCTCGGGCAACAAAGTCGGCCGGTCGAACAAGACATTGTTGGCGACATATCCGCTTGCGGCGGCGATGGTCGTCGGAACGAATGCTTTCAGCGAGTAATGGCGGAGAATGGCTTCGTGCGCGAATACCAAGCCGGCGATGGGCGCATTGAATGCCGTCGATATCGCGGCGGCCACGCCGCACGCCATCGCTATGGACGGCAGAGATCTAACCTTGGAAAGCCGCCACGCCGTGTTTCCCAGAATTGCGCCGAGATACACGACGGGACCATATTGGCCTACGGACGCTCCTGACCCCAAGGATACCAATGCGGCGCCCGTGGACAAAAGCCCGGCGCGGAGCTTCGCCATTCCGGTGCGGAGCTGGACAGCTCTGATGACATCGGACGGGCCCAACGGCTTCGGCTCGCCCGACAGCCAAGTGAACATCGCCCCGACAAGCAATCCTCCCGCCGTCGGCACGAGCAGCGTCATTCCAATCAGAAATGTTCGGCTGCCGACGAAATTCGACTTGGACGACTGCGACACGAGCAAGACATCGTTCAGCCACTCAACCGCCTCGACGAATCCCAAGGCCGCCGTCGCCACGACAGCGCCGATGGCGACCGAAAGGATCGGGAGTCCGATCATGCCCGGCGCACGGCCGATAAAATTGAAGTCAGTTTTCAGCATTCAGCCCTGTCGCGCCGACAGCGTGCGCATTCAAGCGCCTTCTGAAGCGCGGCCGCCCAACCATTGTTCAAGCCTCTGCATCCCGTCTATGTCAAGAATGCATGCAATCGCAAACGAACAATTATGCTCTTTGATCGGCTGAAGCCTTGCCCGGCCTCGGCGCACGGCCAGGATGTCCGCCGACTGACGGATCGGAGCAGGTCGCCGTCAAAGCCTCGCGCCATGTCGACGGCACTGTCCGTCGCAGGAAAATTTCGGTTTGCGTCGAACCGGAAATCGGGAATCCGAGCGCGTTCGGATCCCGAACATGGAGCGAAACGGCAGTTCCCGAGGCGCCGGCCGAACCTGGGTGCTTTTCATGATTCTTGGTCAGGCAACCCTTGCAACTCTCGAAAGACCAAATCCGGTAGATGCGCGGGAGCGCAGAACCGCCCCAACCAAAAACATGAAACGCATACGCCGAACCCGTCCGAGCTTGCATGATCGAGTTCTCGAAATGGCTTGTGGCGGCGTTGCCGACGAGGCATTTGCGCAGATCCTTGGCGCTGTCGAACCGGCGCATGCGAATAGCAGCTAGTGGTCGGTTCAACAACTAGAGTCCATTCGACGCATGCTGGATCCGGAGCGGCGACTGCGATTCCATCAAGCGGATTGAGAAGCCGCTCTTGGAATTCATTGAACTGTACAAAGGGAACGAAGCGAAGCCCCGAAACTGAACGACAATTTCTGCGTACCTCGTTGTCTCCCGCCAAAATAGGGAACTATCCCACTGAAAGATGCACTAGGCGGCAGGCTCCACCCCGCGGGGGATTGGTGTCGATGCCATCACCACCCCGTCACCGGCCTTCGTAAAGGCCGGTGACGGAAGCAGAAAATAGCACAGCCAAGATATAGAAGATGCCCGCGCCCTTAAGCGCCAGTACTGGGATTGGTGAACGTCGCGGCCGCCGCCCTTAAGGACGGCTGAAGATTGTACGGTGCGTGGCGCGTCAACTGCACCAGGCAAGGGAAAGTGCTTGACTCGGCACCCCGAACTTGACAAGGAAAGACTAGTGTTCAAAGGGACGGCCACATGTTATGATCTTCGGGATTTGCACTTTTGTGTTGTCCGGAGATATCGATTTAGTATTAGTTAAGGAAAGATTCTTGGAGCAGAACATGGAAACAGCAATCGAATTTGGTGAAAACCAGTCGGACGAACTTGAACTCGAAGTACCGCAAATTGACGCTGACGAGATCTTAACAAAGAACTCGTTTCGTATCTTCTATCAAACCAATAATTTCTTCTTGCCTCAAATCTGCGAAATGATCAAGAAGGGAGAAACTATAAACCTTAGACCCGAGTATCAACGCCGACTGCGTTGGACAAATTCACAAAAATCCAAGCTCATCGAGAGTTTGATGCTCAATATCCCAGTACCACCGGTTTTCTTTTACGAGGCGAAAGAAGCTCGCTACGAGGTGATGGACGGACAGCAGCGATTGAGTGCTGTCGCCGACTTCTTTTCAGGATTTTATGCTTTAAGCGGCCTGCAAGTACTTAGCGCTTTAAATGGTTTTCGCTACCCAAAGTGTTCGCCTCGAGTGAGGCGAGCGTTGGACCGAGCCACTATTTCCGTGATAGTTTTGCTGAAGGAGAGTGAAGCCGAACGTTTGCAAGAAGATAGGCACCATATTGCGGACATTCGTAGATTCGTTTTCAACCGACTGAATACTGGGGGGCGTCAGCTGAACGCCCAAGAAATACGCAACGCACTGAATCCGGGGCCGTTGAACGACTGCATAATAAAATGTAGCCAATTCAAGCCCTTTACGGATGTATTTGGAATACCACCCTACACGGGGAAAAACGAAGATAGCTACTACGAACATCCGGACAGGCAAAAAAACTCTCTATATGCGCGCATGCAAGATTGTGAGCTAGTTCTACGTTTCGTGGCACTACGCAAACCTGAAAATATCAGAGGATCAATGAGGTCGATGCTGGATCGAGCCATGGAGGAAAAAC
This sequence comes from Paracoccaceae bacterium, assembly GCA_965205055.1. Classification (GTDB taxonomy): domain Bacteria; phylum Pseudomonadota; class Alphaproteobacteria; order Rhodobacterales; family Rhodobacteraceae; genus CBDBBY01. The sequence goes on from OZ242030.1 coordinate 3,024,578, forward strand.
TCAGCGAAACCGAAGCGAATCAACTTGAGGTAGATTTTTGTTCAAGATTTTCGTTTCTTTACAAGATTTTTGAAAATAACTCGTTCAAGATTATCTCGGCTGGGAATCGCAAGGAAATTTTGTCGGCGGCTCTTTACGACGCTTCAATGGTTGCGATGGATAGAATCTGGAATCAACGGAGTAAAGTTATGGGTGACAAGGCGGGCGTCAATAAGCGGCTTGAAGCTGCTATAAATAAGGAAGACGAATACGAACTTATTGTTGGTCGCAAAAATACGGCGGAATCCGTTCGCAGTAGAATTGACTTGCTTAAGAATATTCTGCTGCCGGAGTAATCAGTTTGCAAAACGAATTTTCGGTCATTCTTGAAGAATTTGAATCCGATCTACAGTCGCTGGAAACGCTGACTGAACTTGGTCAAGGTTCGGGAAACCCAAGTAAAGTGCGAGTAGCCTCGATTAATTCGATCACTTTAATCCTTGCGGCTGCATTCGAAGAATTTGTACGCCAAATGGCCCGCAAACATGCTGAGCAAATTGTAACCAACGCAAAGCAGGTTTCTGATTTACCTGATGCTCTACTCGAAAATGCTTGGCAGCGAACACTGGGTGATCTAAAAAGGAATCGATTGGGTCAAACTTCAGAAAGTGAGAGATTTGCTGTCGCGGTCAGGGCGGCACGTTCAAAGTTTGAGGCTGTATTCCAATTGTTGGAAGGCAATACAGAAAATATTGATCAAAATTTTTTCATGACTGTTATTCACAATGAAAGGAACATGCGTGCACAAGAGATGACAAGGTTATTTAAAACTTGTGGCATGAAGCAAATTTGTTTGAAAATTTGTAAGAGAGGGAGTTTGATGACGTATTTCAAAGAAGATGATGAGAACAAGATATATAGTTTTTTTAGAAGAAAACTTGAAGATTTCTTTAAGCGTAGAAATATTATTGCGCATTCTTTAGGCACTCAATCATCACCCGGTGGAAAAACATTGATAGATGATTTAGAGTTCTTTCGTGCCTTAGCGCAGGATCTCTCGAATTGTCTGGAAGGGCACTGGGATCGCGGTGCAACAAACGCGATGACGGCTGAATTTACAAAGGTTTCGAGGTAGGATGAAATATACCTTCTGATTAAGACACTCGAACTGCGGACACTGCTGCAAATTGTTTCAGTAGCGGCTTGATGACTTGAATCCGCAGAGTCTGCATTGTGCGCTTGTGTGCCTTGCGTGTCCTTTACGTTCATGCCGTAAACGGCGCATGACGAATCAATCCGCTTTTCCGAACGCGCTGTCCGCCGATTAGTTCGAGGACAAGTTCCCGGACGACGATGACTGCGCGGAGAATTTCTTTCGGCGTCGCTGGCCGGACGGCTTCGTTTGCCCGGGCTGCGGCAGCGCTAACGCGGTTCGGGCCAAGGGGCAGCGCTGCGCCCACCAGTGCCGCGACTGCAGGAAGCAGACCTCGGTGGCGGCCGGGACGTTCATGCACCGCTCCGGGAACCTGGATCCTGACCGACGGCTGGGCCGACTGCGACGGGCTGGAGAACTACAAGGCGGTGGCGGTCGGAGACGCGTCGGCGCATGAAGTCCTCGAGTGGATCCGCCGCGTGTTCTCGAACCTCAAGCGCTCGGGCCTCGGTGTCCTGCGCGGCTTCCGGCGCAAGCACTTGGACTGGCAGATCGTCGAATGGTAGTTCCGATAAAATTGGCGGCGGCGAGAGCTTCTTCGCGCGGCTCGGACCCGGGGCGAACCGTACCGGGCGGGGCCTTTCACTTGAATTCGCATTTCGCCGCCGGATCCTGCGAATTCGCGCCGAAAGCCGGGCGGAAACGGTCGGACTCCGATCAATCCGACCGAACTCGCAGGGCGAAAGCCCGGCTCCGGCAAGACTCAAAATGTTGTGGCTGCGGACTTAAAGCAATAAGCCATTTCTCGAAGTCCGCCCCGCCGACCCCGACCGACTCCCCGGATGTGCCCGCCGCTCAGAAGCCGGACGCGATCTGGCCCTGAATCTCGTACATTGCGAACACCACGAACAATATGACTCCGAAGACGAGCACGAACGCCAGCGAGCGCATCATCGCGAGCTGCCTCTCGAAGTCCGAGCGAGCGTTTTCGCGCCATTCGTCGACCATCAGCGATATGAGCGTAGGGAAATCGGGCGACCGCGAGCAAATCTTGAGCGAAACGTTCAGTTCGGGGTCCGGCCAGCCTGTGCCGGCCATATCCATCGCCGTTCCGAGATCGCATCCGTTCAGCAAATGGAAACGGATTTTCTCGGCCCGACCGGCCACGTACGGGCGAGCGGACGCCTTGACGCGATTGATGGCTTCGACCGCCGACATTCCGCTGGCCATCAGCGATGCCACTGATTGCAGGAACGCCGCGCCGGTGTGGACGCGGTACGCGGCAAAGAAGGGAAACTTGTCCGCCTGCGTCCGCCCTCGGCCTGTCCAGCGCGGAAGAAAGAAGAGCATCAGAGCCGGAAACGCAACTGCAACCGCTGCGGCATAGGGCGCAAGGTCCGAAGCCGTTCCGCTCGCCGAATCCAAAGCCGAGGCCACGCCGGTCCATCGCGCCGCGGGTAGCAGCCGATCCAACGCCGACACGATGGCGACGTCGAAATAAACCAGCAATCCGTACGACAGCAAAAGCAAGAAGGCCGGATAAGCCAATGCCGACGCGACGGAGTGCCGCTGCCCTTCCTTTTTGTCCAGCGCTTTGCAGAATCGATCAAGCTGCTCTTGGAATTGGTGGGTGTTCTCGATCACGGCGAGGAAACCGTACTCCTCCTTCGGAATCCATCCCGACAGGGCATCCGCAAACCCCAGCCCGTTTCGAATGCCCCTGCCGACGTCGAATGCAATCAAAGCTACAGGCTCCCCGGGCTTCTTGCCTCCTTGCGAAGCCATGTTGCAAATGGTTTCGATGGCCTCGCTGCGCGACAAGCCCGAACGCATGAGCGCAACGACGTTCCGGTAAAAGCGCTTCCGCTTCCGGCCGTCGAACTGCACGCGCGCGAACAAGCGGCCGAGCCGTTGCGCGCTCCCGAAGGGGCGGTTCATCCGCCGTTTCGGTCCAGTTCCCGCAGGTCGGCGGCGAGCCTTGCCGCGTGCCGACCGAAATCGCGCAAATACGCGCTGACCAGATCGACTTCCTCCTCGATTTCGTTGACGTCGCACTCGCCGGTTCCGACCCGGATCATGGCATGGTGCATGACGGGAATCCCGCCCGCGCCTCCTTCGGATTTCGGCTTCAGCCAATGGGCGCGCATCGCGATCCGGTCGCCCTTGATGTACGAATCCAGCATGGCAGGATCCGGCAGCACGGTTTCGGCGACGACCGTCCTGCCGACGAGCCCGTTGCTGCATTCGGCGCAACCCGCGCCCCGCAAGAACAGCTTGTCGGCCCCAAGCGCGGTTATGCCGATTATTTCGGACGCGAGCTCCTGCGAGACGAGACCCTTGTCCAATCCTTCATCGTAATTGATCTTGCAGCCGGGACAAATCACTCCGATCAGCCTTTGATAGATCAAACCCCTCACGATCGCAGGTTCGGTCAGCTTCCAGTGCTCGACGCCGAGATCGCTCAAGCGGTCAAGGATGCCCAGCGCGGAACCCGCATGCACGGTCGACCAGAGGGCGTGGCCGGTCATGGCGAGCTCGATCGCATATCCCGCGAGCTCCCGGTCCCTCAGCTCTCCGAGGACAACCACATTCGGGTCGGAGCGCAGCGTCGCCTTGATGGCTTCAATGAACGCGTCCGCGCGCGGCTGGCCGGACTTCGGAACCACCGCGACGTGGACGGCTCCTGAGATTTCCAATTCGACCGGCTCCTCGATCGCGAAGGCGGACATTTCGAACGACTTGTCCCGGATCATTGCGTTCAGGATCCGCTGCAGCGTGGTCGTCTTTCCGGAAGAGACGCGGCCGGCGATCAGGTGCAGACCGCTCGTCCTGCGGCGCATGATGCCGATCTCCCGGATCTGCTCCGGCAAATAGCCGAGGTCGGCGATCTCCGATTTTCCTTTGCCCGATGAGTATTTCAGACGCATGACCAATGCCGCGCGGTGGCCGGAGGTCGGCGAGTACTGGAGTCTCGCCAAGTCGACATTCGGCGGCAGCAATCCCGACGCCCGCGTGAGCGACCCCTTCATGAAGCTCGAAATCCCGCTTTCGGCTCCTTGGTCCGTCGCGACGGCGAAAGCCGCGTTGATGATCGCCATCCCTTCTTCCGGGCCGCGCGTCGCAAGCATCCGGAGGCGGCCATGCACGCGGGCCCGGATTTCGCAGTATCCCGCCAGCACTTGGAAATGGATGTCCGATGCATATTGCGCCGCGGCTTGGGCGATGAGCCTGCGCAGGTCCCTTTGGCGCTCGATTTCGCTGCGCTGGGCCTCGGCGGGCGCAGCGCGTCGCATGTGCTTTTCGTAAATCGAGATGATCGATTCACTGTCGGATTCCGCAATCCGCTGCACGTCGAAGTCCGCGAGGCGCGCCCGGTCCAGCAGCGCCTTCACCTCCGGAGACCATCTGCTTCCGACCGCGATCACCGCCAATCCGCTTCTGAAGATCGCGACAAGCCTGCGGTCCGCCGCCGGAACCTCAAGCTCGCCGCCGGGTCCCGACACGAGCGGCCCGGTGGCGGTTTCGTCTATGACCTCTGCCGGATCGTCCGCCGACCCTTCAAGCGCGTGAGGTCGGATTGCGCGGGACGTCGCCGGTCCCGCCGCCGCCTCAACGGTTGATCGCATGAGTTCTCGCAATGCCGTTCCGCTCGACCATGGCGGAATTTTCGGAGATCGAAACGACCAGCGTTCCGCCCGGCAGGACGTCGCCTTCGCTTGCGCTCAGGCGCGTTTCTCCGACGCGAAAAATTGTGACAAGGCGGTCTTGGGTCCCGAAGACTTCCTCAAGCACCGGCTCGGGCGGCGGAACGGAGCGAACAAGCTGTTCCGCTTGCGCGGAAACCGCCTCCCGCCTCGGAGGGATCGGACTCGAAACGGCCGCATCTTCAAGTTCCGCGCGCTTTCGCTTGATCTCCACTTGAAGCTCAAGCGACCTCTTCTGCGAATCCAAGCCGTTCTCCGCCATTTCCGCTGCGATGCGCCTACCGGCGGGAGTATCGCGAAACACCTTGAACTTCCCCGGCGCGATCTCGATGGCCGCGTCAGGGCCGTTGATCTCCATGAGCCTCGCGATCAATTCGGCCTGCTTCACCTGCCTTTCCATCAAGAGTATGCTCTCCGAAATCTCCGACTGGCGCGCAAGCAGTCCGCTTTCTTCAAGCAAAGCGGCCTTCCATTCGGTAACCGGATCGTGTTCCGGCTCTTTGAAGCCGACCGTCGCGGGCGCATGTTCGGCAACGTTCGTTCCCGACCGGATTCCGGCGTGCTCTTGAATGACCATCTCGGTCGAAACTGATCCGCCGAGCGGCGGCGAAGGGCGACGTGACGAGGTTTCGGGACTTTCGAGGATCTCCTGATCGGGGCTTTCCGCTTGTCCCGCGCCCGTCAGCCACCGGATGAATTCCCGCGCTTGCTTGACGGCTTGCGCGAATTCCAAGTCGTCGCGGGTCGAGCCATCGCCAACCCGGTCGCAAGGCTCGTTCGGACATTGCAGGTTCTGCCCGTCCGGCGCAGCGGTCCGCAAGCTTTCATTCGGAGTCGAGCGACCGACTGATGTTCCTGGCCCCGAGGCATCCGATTCAAATCCGGACGTCGGGCGCGCAAGAGCGGCATCCTGCGACAGCGCAGCAGCTGAGCCGACGATCTGGAGACCTGCGGCCAAAGCGATCGCCACCGGGGTGCATCCCATTTTCTTTGGATTGAGCGGGGCGAGGTGCCGCCGGTCGAAATTGCGCGCCATTTCTTCGCTCGCCGCAGAACGCTGCGCAGAAAGCAATCGTGGGGGCGACTTCCTTGACCGAATGCCTCCTCGCGCCGCCGTCCGACCAAAAAGGTTGGATCGCGCCGTGGCCGCCGTGATTCGACCCATGCGAAACCTTTTGCTTGCCTTGTCGATCCTGGCCGAACTCTTGCGCACGGTTGTCCCGCCCTTTCCTATGCTGTTCTCCGAGTTCATTCGGAATTCCTCACGGATGCTGACGCCAGCTGGTTGAAGGCTGCCGGGCGGTGGTAGACTTTGGCCTTCAGCATCCACGCGTTCGCATTCATGTCGAACATGATCGACTCAGGCACGAGCGCCGGAATGTCCGAGATCAGCCGCGCATAGTCCCGGAGTCCGGTTGAGGTCGCGATCATGATGTCGTGGCGATTGAATGCAACGCCGCCCGAAGCGGCGTTGGGCCGCCCCGACCTGCGAGCAAGCCCAACATCAAGGCCGAGTGTCTGAAAACGCTCGCGAAGAGCGGTTTCTATCTTCTCGCCCGTCCATGGGGCAGCAACCGGCCCGTCAATCGTTTCCGGAACCTCGAAAGCTTCCGATGCGGAAGCCGACTCGCCGTTCCGCCCGAGCACCGGCCTGATTCCCGTGCGGGATTCGACGCTTGCAGCGAGGAACGAAATTCGTCCTCTCTTCCTCCGCCAATCGGCTGTCACGGTCGCGCCGCCCTCGGAAAACGCGCATTCGAGTCGGAGCAATTCCCATCCGGGCGGCTCCAAAGCGAACCTTTCCATCGCGCGCTCGCAGTGCGGAACCGCTTGCCTGATTGGAAGCGCTCCCGTCCACGGCGCCGGAACAGCTTCGGCGGGCGCTGAATCTCCGATCAGCGCTTCGCGCTGAGCCCATGCTTGCTGCAGACGCGAAACCTCGCGCCATCCGTATCCGAGCAAAACAAGAGCCAGCAATGCTGCGCAGCAAGCCGAAGCGAAGCGGAACGCGCGGTTCAAAGCCCGAAGCCGGGCCGCCGCGCCAAGATCAATCAGTTCGGAGAGAGATGCACCGCCAGCTCCGCCGACGCCCCAGTCGGTCGGCGCATAAAGCCGCCCCCAGTCAGGGGCTTCAAGAAGTTTGCGGAATGCCGCTTCTGCGGACTCCGCGTCGCGGCAGACCAGATCCTCATAGATCCACCCGTCGCGCACGGCAACGATCCACCACTCGCCGTTTCCGACCGGAAACGCGCCGACCCAAGTGTCGCCGACGACATTGCCGTCGAACAAAGTCGCGCCTGCGAGCATTCCTGAAGCGAAGCCCTTGTCGGCCGTTGCGAAACCGAGTTGCCGACCGTCGCCGGCGGGCGCAACCAGCCCGAAGACTCGCGTTCCGCAGCCGGCCAACGCCGCCTGATCGCGAACGGACATTCCGGAACGAGTCGGCTGCCAAAGCAGCCCAAGCGCCGCCTGCTGCCGCCCGATCCGAATTTTGTTCGGACCCGCCGGTTCCATCGACATCGCGGATGCCTTGCTGAGCATCTTCTTCAACCGAGGCATTTCACAAACCCGCGCCTTCCGGCGAATGAACGCCTTGCAATATCGAGACGCCCTCGGCCCGCGGGCGGCCGAGAATGCGCGGCCGGATCAGCAGGACGGTGGAAATCCTTTCAATTCGCGCTTCGGACTTCCCGCCGAACAAAGCGCCGAAGCCGTCGCCTCCGCTCGACCTGTCGGCGACCGTCCTGTCCCGCTCGAAACCGGCCAGGATCAGGATTTGGCCGTTTCCGAGAATTGCGCTTTGCTCGAATGAGGTCGTGGAAACCTTTGGAAGCTGAATGGTTTGGCGGTCGGAGGTGAACTCCGCCAACTCGTTCAAGTCCGACAGCTCGATGCCGAAGCGCAGGAATATCTCTTGATCGTTCAGCAATCTCGGCAGCAGATGCATTTCGAGGCCGGTCGTCAGCATGCCCGGCTCGATCGTCGTTCGCGTTGCTCCGTCCTCGCCGGGAACAGCTTCGACTTTCCTCGCGTAGGCGGTCTGACGCACAACCTCCACGGGCACGATTCGATTGTTGACGGTCGCCGCGCCCGCGCGGGTCTCGACCGAAACGCCGCCGGTCCGGCTCAAGGCCCTGACGACGGCTTCAATATCGACCCTGCCTTCAATGACGCCAATGTTCACCACGGCCGGCGAGCTCGCGACCTCGTGCTTTCCGGTCCAGGACACCGTGCTTCCGCTTCCCTTTCCGATAAGCGCGCGCACGTCCACACCGCGGCTTTCGGACATGGACAGGTTCACCGTCAGGATATTCACGTCGAAGGCGATCTGCGCGGTCAACTCCGAGTTCAAACTCGCGACAAGCCTTGCCACGCGCCGCTGCGCCTCGGGCGTCGCATTGATCGTGGCGATTCCCGTTCCGCGGCTGAAGCTCACGACCGAACCGCTTCCGGCCGCCAGCCGCAAGCTCGATTCGACATCGCTTGCAAGATCAATCGAGGCCGAAGACTCGTATGCGCCGACCTTCGAACTCACCGAAGCCTCCGTCGGCAAGGCGGCAATTCGGTATCGGCGGAGAACGAATTGCCGGAACAGCACCCGATCGCCGTCATAGCTCCACTCCAGCCCGCGGGCGGCGGCCAAGGCATCCAGCACCGACGGCAGCGATCCCTCGAATTCAACCCGCGACAACCCGCCGAGGCCCGATTGCTCAAGAATCTTCCTGACCGCAGCCAGCTGTTCGGCTCCGTCCTCAAGGACTCCCGCATTCCCCGGATTTGCAATTCGTCCGTCCGGTCCGACCGAGACGGCGTGCGGCACGCCGGTGATCAGTGCAAGCCGGACGAGCACTCCGGCCAAGTCGAGCGGAGTCCGGCTCGCGAGCGTCACCGCATCCTCGCGCAGCAGCCGCCCAGGCAAATCTTGCTCGGAACGCATGCTGAACGGCTCCACGGCAACCAGCATCCGGTCGCTAATCCTGGATCCGTCGTTCGCGCCCGCGCCGCTACCGAACTCCGCGATAAGATCCGACGCGCGAGCGGAATCCTGTTCAATCTCGGCACGTTCGGAATTCGCGACGTCGGCGCTGCATGCCGCCATCAGGAATGCCGGAACGGCAACCAATGCGCGCAGAACCTCGTTCAGCGACGGAGCGAAGCGGTTTCCGCTCAAGGTGAATCGTGGCCGCAATCGACTCCGGCAAAGCGTCGGCATCCTCAATTGGCGCGAGCTCCGCGAATTCGCGAACGACCTCGAAAACGCCGCCGGCATTGCATCCTGAATCGGAAGCGTTCTTGAAACGGAATTCGGCAATCAGTCGCCATGCGCGTCCGTACGGACATGGACGACTTTGTTGCCGCGATAGAGCGTCACGGCTATTCCCGGCTCCGTAAGGCGCACCGCACGCACGAGCGCGATGATCGCTTCCTCGAAATTGCCGCTGAAACTGGCCGAAACGCGAAGCCGATAATCGAAAGGACCATCCCAGAATACCGTCCATCCGGCGGCGTCCGCCCATCCCTGCAACGATGATCGCAAGCTCGCTTCCGCCATGACCGCCCACTCGCTCGGACCGTTTGACTCGGCGTACGCGGAACCTTGGAGCAGAAGGGCAAAAGCCGCAGCCGCCGCAAGACGTCGAATGGCAGACGGATTTCGGCGCGCACCGGCAGGAGTTGCCGGAACGGCACTCGGCCCGGACAATCGCTCGTTCATCAACGCTGCGCCTGTTTCAATGCGGCAGGTCTCAAGACAGGCGTCTTCGGCGGCCGATTCAGAGCCGGCCCCAAGATCGCCTCGCCTCCTTCAAACAACACAGCCAATTCCGACTCGCCCTTCACGATCCGGTCGACTTCGCCGAGTGCCCCGACGACGGTTCCCTTTCGGACCTTGACGGCGGTCCTTTCGTCCCCGCCAAGCAAGAGGCCCACATCGCCGTCAAGCGACTCGAATGCGGCCCACTCCGGCGGCACCTCGGCAACGGCTTGCGCGGGTTCCGGTTCATCGGCGGCGGCTTCAGGGACAAGCGGAGGCAGGCCGCCCGCATTGGCGTTCGCCAAGGGCACAATTCCTTCCGCCAGTTCCGGATGCCTGATCATGGCTGCGAGGCGCGAATACGCCTCAATCTGCTCCATGCTCATGGTCGCGAAGAAAGCCAGAGCATCCGAGGACAGCAGATCGTCAGCGACGATTGCATCTTTATTGCGCGGGATTTCGACCGGCTCGGCGACGACGGACACGAATTCTCCTTGCTCAATCGCCACCGAGGCGGTTTCGACTTGATCTTCAAGCTTGTCGGCTGCCGCGCCGATCATCTGCGTCTGTTCCGCTGCGCTCGCTGCGCCGGAAACAACGGGCAGGTTTCGCCCGGATTCGAAATATTCAGAGTCGCGCGATGCGGACTGCACTCCGTCCGCGGCCAAGCCGGACGCATTCCCGATTGGCGGTTCGGCCTCCGGCCAACCGAACTCTCGCAGCGGAGACGGAGTGCGCGTCGGCGCCGGGCCGAAGTTCGCGGGCGAATAGGCGGCGAAAGCGGGGGTTTCATCCATGCTCTCGAATTTGCTCGGGAAATCTGCGGAATGGAGCCCCGCATCTTCCAACGAGTACTGCAACGGGCAGGCTGACTGCAATGACTTGGCAGCCGTCACCTCCTTTTCGAGAATGCCAAGAGAGGGATCGGCAAAGGAGCGGGTTTCGGCTGCGGGCGACCATGCGGCGATTGCAGAAATTCCGATCAATGCAGCGCTTGCCGCGGAGGCCGAGATTGTGAACTTGTCCACTGAAGATTTCCTACCAACCGCCTAATGAAAGGCGGCCGCGACTCCAGAAACCGGACGCATCGAGCTCATTCTAGGCGCATAGGCCGGGTCGGCAATTCCGATTTCAGAAAGGGAGATGCTGTTGATCCCGTCGGATGATCGCCAATCGGAGGCGTGTCTCGGTTCGCGTTCTTGAGCGGACGGCATCCTCCTGATCGCAAATGAAATCGTTTCGTCACGCCCGGCGCATTCAATCGAAAGCGGCCGTCGTGAGTGGTCGGGAAATTCAATGCAGCACGTCATACGCAAGCTCTTTTCTGATGGTCGCACGTCAGCATGCGATCATTCCATCCGGATTAATCCGATGCCGCGAGCCGATCCAAAGCGCCCGGCATCCGGGTTGGAGAATTTTGTGGAAACCTTGACGGGATTCGCGCCTGCTGAAACTGGCAATGCTTGGATCGGCAGTGTTTCATGTGAAACTGTCGGTTGCGGGAGTTGAAAGAGCGCAGTCAAGCGAAACCGCGGCCGGTCGACAAACGCGGCCAAATCAAGAAACAGGGGAGAACACTGACCTTGGAAGTCGCCGCATTTTGCTTCCAACAGCGCTTCAGACACGTGCAGTGACGCGAGATCAAGGATGCCGCTCAACCTATCCTGCGATAGGCGCCCCTTCAATAAACGCGGCGATATCGGGTGCATCCCATTTTCTTTGGACTGAAAGGGGCGAAGCACCGCTGGTTGAAATCGTGTGCCAAACCTTTGCTCGCCGTCGGACGTTACTCTGAAAGCAATCGTTGGGATGACTTCCCTGACAAGAGGCTTCGTCGTGCCGCCTTCCGACCAACTAGTGGCAGATTTTAGTCAGTTAGTACCTTATTTGGCGGACGGAAAGGAGACGTTCAAAGATTGCCGACCAGCCACAGGTCCTCGCATCTTTTCCTATTGGCTTGTCCGAATCATTTGGAACCCTCTTTGTCGGGCGGCGATCAGCCGGTCCGGGCTGGCCGTCCATTTGAACGGCTTCGCCTCCTTCCCGTTGTGAAGCTCGATGAAGCCGTCGACCGCCGCCTTGAGATCCTCGAGGGAATCATGGACGCCGCGCCGGAGACGGCGGTTGGCCAGCTTCCCGAAGAAGCCCTCGACCGCGTTCATCCAGGAGCAGGAGGTCGGCGTGAATTGGAGGGTCCAGCGGGGATGGTCCTTCAGCCACTCCAAGACGGCTTTGTGCTTGTGGGCGGAGTAGTTGTCCAGGATGGCGTGGATATCCTGCCCGGCGGGCACCTCCTTGTCGACCTGCTCGAGGAACGCGATGAACTCCTGATGCCGGTGGCGCTCGGAGTGGCGGCCGATGACCGTCCCGTCCAGAATGTTCATCGCGGCGAACAGCGTCGTGGTTCCGTTCCGCTTGTAGTCGTGCGTCATCGTCGCGGGCCGTCCCGGTTTCATCGGCAGCGCCTTCTGCGTCCGCCCGAGCGCCTGGATTTGCGTCTTCTCGTCGATCGAGAGAACCACCGCGTGGTCCGGCGGATTCATGTACAACCCGATGACTTCGCGGGTCTTTTCCGCGAACTTCGGATCGGTCGAGACCTTGAATTGTCGCACCTTGTGCGGCGCAAGCCGGTGGCGGACGAGGATCTTGTGCACGGTCGTCGGCGAGAGGCCGACCTTCTCCGCCAAGGCGCGCACCGTCCAGTGCGTCTCCCCCTCCGGCGCGGAGCTCCGCGCCAGCTCCACCACCTCGCGGACCTTCGCCTCGGACGTCCGGGGCTTGCCCGGCGGGCGCGTCTTGTCGCGCAGAAGGCCGTCCACGCCCTCCCGCATGAACCGCTCCTGCCAGCGCCACACCGTCGCCTTCGCCGAGCCGGTCTCGGCCATGACCGCCATCGTCCCCAAGCCGTCGTCCGTCAGAAGGACGATCCGCGCCCGGCGCGCGTGCTTCACCTTGCTGTTGCCGCCTCCCGCGATCGCCTCGAGCCGCCTGCGCTGCTCGTCCGAAACATCGAAGTCCACTCCCGTCCGCATCGTTCCGCCTCTCGTCTGCCCCGCGCTGTCGCCGCGCGGTTCTTGACAAGACCATACTGGACTCCAGTGAAGCAAACAAGCCACTATGTAGAGTTCAATGAATTCCGAAATCGGCTTCTCAGTCCGCTTGATGGAATTGTAGACGCTGCGCCGGAACTAGCAAACCTCAAATGGACTCCAATGAGTCGAACCTGCCACTAGATTGGGATAGCCCGATCTGCCACGGGCTCCGTTTCATGATCGGGGATGGGCGGCCAAAGGCTGTTCATGTGGACTCTTCTGGATCAGAAGGGAGAAGTTCAGCTCGCCGACAGCTGAGCCAAAGTTCTGAACGCCATCAAATGCTGAACCCGTTACACGTAATTGACGACATACCCGAAGCATTCTATCGTCCAGCGATGATCGAAGTTCGTTATCATCCTGCATTTGATAAGTGGCTGGCTATTCTTCGTGATCAAAGAGCTGCAGATCGAATAGTCAGTCGGATAGGTCGTGCAAGATTTGGCCATATGGGCGATGTCAAGACCATTGGAGGCATTGGCGAACTCCGGATCGACTGCGGGCCAGGGTATCGAGTATATTTTGTTCGAAAGGGTCAAGCGATCATAATTTTGCTATGCGGCGGCGACAAAAGCAGCCAGCAGCAAGACATTGATCAAGCCATTTCAATGGCGAAGGAGGTCAATAAATGATTGTTGAAACTATGCCATTTGACGAGGCAAAACACTTGCTGGATGCCGAGAGTCAGCGCTTCTTCCTTAACGACGCCATTGAGAGCGGCGACCCCGAGTATGTCGCTTATGCACTTCAGGTTGTTGCCCGCGCTCGCGAAATAAAGCAACCGTCTTCCGGAACGGATCCAGCACAGGAATCCCTCGGCAAAGTGCTGAGCAAGAAGAACGATCTGCATCTTGGCACACTGACAAGTTGCCTTTCTGCGCTTAATTTTAAATTAAGCGTAGATATTAAGACAAATCCAATAGTCGAATAACATTCTTATTTACTTTTGAATTTTGATTCTAGATTTATTCGGTTGAGTCTGAGGTTGTCGTATGTGAAACCTCTTCACCGCTGGATTATTCTTGGAAAAATCAGGTTTTCGAATCAATCACGTGAGTAGGTTTATTTATTTTTGGTGCGACAGCATGCTTTCTGGCTGACCTGCAGGGAGATACATGAAACGGGTCATATTGCTCCTGCTCGATCCGAGGTTCATTGCTCTTGCTCGATTCAGTCTCAATTAATTTTTGCCTCTTCACTAGCTAAGCTCGCAGCGACTATCCTGTGCATCCTATTTTTATGGATCGAGTACATGGCTGGTCAATCTCAATATAGTCGGGGCTTTCGCCGCGGTCGGGTTTCGGCTGCGGGCGACCATGCGGCGATTGCGGAAATTCCAGTCAAGGTGGCGCTTGCCGCTGACACAGCGATTATGAACTTGTCCACTAAGTATCTCATCCCGACCGCCTAATAAAAGGCGACCGCGACTCCAGAAACCGAACGCATCGAGATCATTCCAGCCGCACGGGCCGGGTCGGCAATTGCGAGTTCAGAAAGGGGGATTCTGTCAATGCCGTTGGATGATCGCCAACCAGAGGCGCATCTCGTTTCGCGTTCTTGGGCAGTCGGCATCCCGACCGCAAATGAAATCGTTTCGTCACGCCCGGTAAATTTAATCGAAAGCGGCCGTCGCCAGCGGTCGGGGCATTCAATGCAGCACGTCATACGCAAGCTCTATTCTGATGGTCGCACGTCAGCATGCGACTGTTTCATCCGGATTAATCCGATGCCGCGAGCCGGTCCAAAGCGCCCGTAATCCGGTTTCGATAATTTTGTAGAAACCTTGACGAGATTCGTGGCCGCCGACACAGCCGATTAAGATCAGGCATGTGAAGCGCAGTTCGTCGTAACGCATCCGCTCAGGTACTGCATGCGCGGCAGACCTCGCCCCCAGGCGTCGGCCTTATTTGTGCTTGAACGCGATCAAAGGAGCCAACCTGCTCGTTGGGTCGGATTGCTGTATGCAACGAACCGGCGAAGGACGAGCTCGTAGATCTTCAACTGGTTTGCGATCCGGCATTGCATCCATTTGCGGTCGATAAAGAATGCTTGGATTGGCGATGTTTCATGTGAAACTGTCGGTTGCGGCAGTTGAACTCAGACCCGCACCCAATATGTCTCATGGCTGAATTTGGCCAAATGCAAGGAGAAAACAGATCTCTTTGAGATTAGGATTTGCGTTCGGTAATCGCTGACCGCAAGCCGTCGACCAGCCCTTCAATCCGCGACACTCGCTCAGACAGTGCAAGCATGTCCCGGTGCAAATTCCACAGGAATGCCAAGATAGCTACGATACCTGCGAGAGTAAGATAATCAAGATTCAACATGTTCCAAACGTGGATTTGGTCGCCGCGATTGTCAACCCGTTCATCATGTCTTTCTTCATGAAACTCGCAGTCCGATTCCTGTGGTTATTGACAACCAAGAGCACAGCGGAGCTGACCAGTTTTGTGACGACTGTTCCAATGGAGGTTTCCTATTCGGCTCAACTGACCTTGTCCAAGATCAGTGCCTGCACGTCCTGCCGAGTGCGCAGGGCGTCCGCCATAACCGTGCATCCGAACAGGTTCGAGATGTCGTATAGACTTGGCATCGCGGCGATTTCGTTCGACTTGCTTTCGACCTTATCCAGTACCTCGCAGAGCACTTGATGGACCGCTGACGTCGGTCGTCAGTCAAGCCGGGGTTCCGAGGCACCCGCCAACCCTCGCTGAGGGCTGGAGCGCCTAGCGCGACAAGCCGAGGCGAGGGTTGAAGCCCCATCCGAATTCGGCGATGAACGGCGAACTCCGCCACTTCCGGCGGAGGGGCGGCCGCCATGGAAGCCTGCGGTGACTGGGCCACGAAAGCCTAGGTTTCAATAGAAGAATTATGGGGTATAGTTGATTGGATGACAGGGATTCACGTTCAGTGCCAAATAGGTCGAAAAATCATCAAGCTGTTGCACAGAACCGATAGCAATGAGCTTAGGGGTGTTTGATTTCTTCTCTGGGTGCGGCGGAGCCAGCAAAGGTTTCCAGAACTCAGGCATGGAACCGGTCTTTGCGCTCGATTTCGACAAGGATGCCGCAGCAACGTTTCGGAACAATTTTCCTAATGCTGTCGTTAGAGTCTCCGACATCGCCCGTTTCGAATCTGACGAACTTGAAGATCTAGTCAGAAAACACGACGTAACGCTATTTTGTGGTTGCGCGCCTTGCCAACCTTACACAAGGCAAAACACTCGAAAGCCAGAGAAAGAAGCTGACATCCGAAGATCGTTGCTGTCGCACTTTGGCTCGCTCGTTGAAGAGCGCCGTCCAGACTACATTTTCGTCGAAAACGTACCGGGCGTGCAGAATGTTTTGGGGAACAGCATGCTTGCCCGCTTCAAGAAGCGGCTTGAAGTGATTGGCTATCAACTGAATGTTGGAATCGTCGAGTCCCGGAACTTCGGAGTGCCGCAACGGCGGCGGAGGCTAGTGCTTCTTGGGTCACGACACGGCGTGATTGACTTTCCAGAGGAAACGCATTGTTCTAGCTACAGTACTGTTTGGAAGTGGATATCCCATTTCCCGCCGATCAAGGCTGGCGAAACGCATCCGGAAGTACGAAACCATCGTGCAGCAAATTTGTCTGAACTGAACCTGCGGAGGATCAATGCAACGCCTCCTGAAGGGTCGCGGGCGGACTGGCCGATGGAGCTCCGGCTAGATTGCCATAGCATGAAGGGTTATACTGGCCACACCGACGTATACGGTCGGATGAAGTGGGACAAACCGGCAACAGGTCTGACAACGCGCTGCATCAGCCTCTCCAACGGTCGTTATGGCCATCCAGAACAAGATAGAGCAATCAGCGTGCGGGAAGCAGCTGCGCTCCAGACATTTCCAGACAACTTTGAATTTTCTGGAGGGTTGAACTCACAGGCAAAGCAGATCGGTAATGCGGTTCCTGTATTGTTGGCGCAGGCTTTCGGCGCGCAAATTTCATCTCATGCCAAGCAGCATGCAGGGTAAGGCATGGCGAATTTCAAAACGAGAGCACGAACTGTTGACATGCTGGGGCGCCAGCAGATTGCGAATGCGTCAACAGCGATAAGCGAGTTGTTCAAGAACGCTCATGACGCTTACGCTGACCGCGCCGAGGTAGATTATTTCCGCTCGGACGGTCTTCTTCTCATTCGGGATGACGGTGTCGGCATGACACCGGAGGAATTTGAAAATCGCTGGCTAGTACTCGGTACGGAAAGCAAACATGCTCCGCTCGGCCACAAAGCTGATACCTATCGCCCTTCCGGCAAACCTGAGCGGGCGATCATGGGCGAAAAGGGAATCGGTCGCCTCGCGATTGCGCTTTTGGGACGACAGGTTCTTATATTAACTCGCGCTGCGCGGAATGGAGTAGCGTACGATATGGTCATGTGCTTCATCCATTGGGGCTTGTTCGAAATTCCAGAAGTCAACCTTGAGGATATTGATATACCAGTAAAATTAATTTCAGGAGCATGTATTCCCACCTCCAAAGACGTTCAGGAACTCATTGAAAATACAAAAAAACAAGTTTGCGAGTTGTTTACAGAAGATCAAAGCTCGATATACAAGCAGATACTCAAAGATATATCCATGTTTAAGTTGAATCCTCGAAACTTGGACGAGTTCTTGGGCGGGCTAAGTCTCAATGACGGCAAATCTGGAACTCATTTCTATGTCGCGCCAGCCAACGATGGCATTGCCCATGACATCGAACGCGAGCGCCAAGAGGACAATAGAGATTTCACAAAATTTCTACTTGGATTTTCCAACACTGTGTTCCGAGAAACACCGCCGCCCCCGATAAAAACAGCCTTTCGATACTGGCCTACTGACGCTGCATGCGATGACCTGATAGGGGAAGGTGAGTTTTTTACACGGAAAGAACTAGAATCAGCTGATCACAAAATTAGCGGAAAGATTGACAACTATGGCCAGTTTCGTGGCGATATAAGAATATACGGCGAGCTCATCTCTGAGCATGTTATTTCTTGGTCAGGGGGTAAAGGGCACCCGACAAGTTGTGGTCCATTTGAAATTGAATTCGGATATGTGGCGGGTACGCAAAGGGAGAGCAGTCTGCCGCCAGATGAATGGGCGAGAATTATAAATAAGTTGAATACAGTTGGCGGTGTTTACGTTTATCGAGATAGGATAAGAATTCTTCCATATGGAAACTCGGATGTTGATTGGCTTAATATCGAAGAACGTAGAACAAAATCTGCAGCTTATTATTTCTTTTCCCACAGGCGCGTATTTGGTGCTGTAAATTTGACACGCGCAAGCAACGGTTTATTGAAGGAAAAGGCCGGACGTGAGGGTTTTCAGCAAGATAAAGCTTATCGTCAATTGAAGAGCATTCTTGAAAATTTGTTTCTGCAGCTCGCTGCGGACTTCTTTAGGGATACTGGAGCGCATTCCGAATACTATAGTGAACAACGCTCCGAGTTGGAAAGATTGGAACTTGCACGTCGACATCAAGAAAAATTGGCATCTACAAAACGAAAGAACTTTATAAAGTCGCTTGATAATTTTTTTGAACGGGTAGATGAAGGACGTCCCGAAATTGAACTAGCCGACCTCCGTGATTCTATTTCAAATCAAATGGACACTGTGGAGAAGATTAAGGATCCCGACGAGGCTTCATTTGCTTTGCTAGCTACGGAAGGGGAAGCAAATCTCAAAATTAGGGAGATCCGAGAGAGTTACCGAGTAGCTAAACCCCGCGGAATTGGCTTGTCGAAGCCCCTTCAGCGTGATTGGGACGCCTATGCCGCCGAGGTAGAACGCTTGGAGAAGGTTGTTTTTGATCCTTTCAGCGTAGAAGTAGCTCGGAGCGTCAATACTGTAGCGTGCGCGGCGAGGATTCATGTCGACCAGAGAAAGCGCATTGGCGAAATTATCCGTCAGCAAGCGGAAAGCTGGAGGAAGGCGGTGGCAACGGAAGCAGTACAATTGCGCAAGTTGGGGAACGAGGCGCGGGCATCTGCTCTGAAGATTGCCCAAGATGCCATTCGGGAACTGCAGGAAACAATATCTGCTGTCGAAGTTGATTTTTCTCGGAAAGACCTCGCAGACCGCTCCCAAGATGAGATCGAACGATTGCGGCAAGCTTTCGAAAACCGAATTGAGGTCGTTGGTAGGAAAAACCGGGACACCTTGGCCAAGGCACGAGAGATGCTGGCCGCAGTATCAAGTGACATTGATCACGGATTGGAATTATCTGGATCAGATATAGTCGAAGCGATGGACCAAGAATTGCTAGAACTCAGGGAACAAGCTGATTCCGATGCCGAAATGGTGCAACTGGGACTTGCTATAGCAGTGATCAACCACGAATTTGAATCCGCCATCACGGGCGTACGCCGATCCCTACGTGAACTTCGCCCTTGGGCCAAATCGAACGAAGGCCTTTTGACCCTGTACCGAGATATCAGAAACAATTTCGACCATTTGGACGGACATCTCAATCTGTTTACACCCTTACAACGACGATTATACCGGAAACCTATTCCTATAAAGGGATCCGATATTACGCACTACCTATACACGCTGTTTGACGCCCGTCTTAAAAGACATCATATAGATCTTAAAGTAAAAGATACTTTTCTACGATCAGAGATAACAAGCTTTCCCTCGATTATTTATCCTGTCTTTGTCAATATTATTGATAACGCTTTCTTTTGGTTGAAGGACGTTGATGACGGCAAAGAAATTATGCTTGACGCCAATCCGAACGGGTACCAAGTTTCAAACAACGGCCCATCAATCAGCCAAAGGGACGCTAGAGCGATCTTTGATCGAGGATTCACTAGAAAGCCGGGTGGGCGGGGGTTAGGTCTCTTCATTTCGAGGCATGCTTTGCAAAAAGAAGGGATGGACATTGACCTTATGCCCAATTCGCAAAGCCGAGGTGTAACTTTTATTATCAAATGGAAAAGGGTTCACAGTAATGCCTGAAACCTTACAAGATTACTCCAAAAAGGCCGCAGAGTCCTTCGTTCAAACTGCTGTGTTTATAGATGATCAGATTTACTGGAAACGCAACACCACCGTTGACACGTTGGATCCTCCGCAAGCGCGGGAACCAACTACAAATACAGAAAATGCCGGAAATGGCGAAAACAACAACCGTACAAGCGCTACGCAACCTGACCCTGCGGAGGAAACCGTTTGTGATAGCTACGAAATCATAAACAGTTTTGCAACAAAGAAGATTGTTTGCTCAATGTACGAGCCTAAGGATATAATCGGTGGTCCGCATATAGATGATTCCATTATACAGCTTTGTACTGCAGCTGATATCGTAATTGTCGACTGGAGCTTATGTGGCAATATAGGAAATAAAGCAATAGAGTTGATAAAAAATTTGATTAATCGAGCAATTGGAGAAGATCCGGAAAAAATTCGACTTGTTTTGGTTTACACTCAAGAAATTAACCTATTAGATGTTGCCAATAAAATTTTTGATGCAATACGAGACGGCATCAACGACAAATTTAGGCCTACTATGGACACAAACAGTCTTGCGTTTTATAGCGAAAATTACCGTGTCGCGGTGCTAGGAAAGCTCGGTAGACAACGTCCAGATGATGTTCTAAGCAACGTTGTTGGTGAGGCTGAGCTTGCGGATATTGCTGTCAAAGAGTTTGCAAAACTTGCAGCAGGTATCTTGCAAGGTGCTACTTTACACGGCCTCGCTGAAATTCGAAACAACAGTCGGAAAATTTTGTCTAGATTTAGTCATGATCTGGATCCCGCATTTCTAACTCATCGTGCAATGGCCTTAGATACAGAGGACGCTTTTAGCCACATCGTTCCATTGCTGGTTTCAGAAATTGAGTCTGTTCTCGAAGGTGCACTTCCAAATCCTCTGATATCGGATGATGTGCTAAGAGATTGGTGTATGAAAGTTTGGAAGCCAGGAGATCACCTCAGCCAAGATTACGGAGCTGAACAGGATTATAGAAAAATTGCGAAGGATATATGCACAAGGGGATTTAAGGCAAGCAGGAAATGTAATAGAACTGGCCCAAATCCAAATAATAAAGACTACGTCGCTAAGGCGGGAGGGTTTCTGTTTTCAACCGCGAATTCTAATGTCAATCTTCAATTTGGACACTTTATGGCTAGTCGCGCATTTTATAGCGATAATCCGAAATCGTTAACGCTTGGGAGTGTCCTGAAATACATAGAACAAGGTGGCGCACAAAGTCGATATATTCTCTGCATTCAACCGGTATGTGACTGCGTTCGTTTAGAGGCACCAACTGCATTCATTTTTGCCAAGCTGAGAACAACTCATAGAGTTACTGAAGATTCTATACTCATTTTAGCCAAGTCCGATTCATCTGTCATTAAGCTGACTTACGATCCCAAGTCTCACCAATGCTTTGTGGCGACTTTTGTGCCCAACGAAATATCGATGACGGTAGTGTCCGAGTTACGAGACGGAAATATTAACTTTACGGATAAAGATGGACGAGTATTCAATTGGATAGGCCAACTTCGACCGTCTCATGCCCAACGGGCAGTGGAGAAGTTTGCTAGCAACCTCTCACGTGTTGGGCTTACAGAATCCGAGTGGCTTCGTTTGCTAGCAAGAAGGTAGGATAGATGAAGAAGTTAATTCTGATACATACGTTTGCACAATACCTTGGCGGCCGAATACACCCGTTTTGCAACGATCAAGTTGATTGGCTTCGGCGGGCAGTACTGCAGCAATTTGGTGACCGTTTAGCAAAATGATTTGCGGAGGATGCTCTCTAGGGCCTGAGACGAACGGACCGCAAAGCATCGGCAAATCGCGCGGCGGCTGGTACGCGAAGATCCGCATGGTCTCCGCAAGCGGCCGGCAGGCCCACGAAGTGCCCGAAGGCCGTGCCTTGCCGGAGAGCTGGGCCGATCCGGGCGCGGGCGCGCCTCTGGCGATGGACCGCGCCTGCGAGGGCGACAAGACCCGCCGACTTGTCCGCGACCTTGGGATGACGCCGGTCGTGCAGCCGAAGGCGAACCGGAAAGCCGAATGGAACTACGACCGGGAAACCTGCGAGCTGCGGAACGAGATCGAACAGCTGTTCCGGAGATTCAAGGGCTGCCGGCGCATCTTCACGCGGTTCAACAAGCTCGACGCGACCTATCGGGGCTTCCTGAATCTCGCCGCCGTCGTCGAAATGATGCATGATTTAAAATAGACAGGCCCTAAGTGCGTCAACTTGTCCAGATCGCGACCGATCATTGAAATGGGCAAGCCTCGGGTTGACCTGATCATTCCAATCACGCTGCCGGTAGATCGTCCTCAACATAAATCCGAAGGATATCCTTGAAAGTCTCTTCCGTTCTGAAGCCGAGCGATCTTGCCCGCTCCGCACCGAATTGAGAGGCCCATGTGCTCACAATCGATTGCACCAACGGATCTGGGCTATGCTTGACCAGCTTGACTGCGTCGTTTCCCGCGTATTCCCTGAGCGCGTCCAACTGCTCCTGTATCGAACACGTCAACGAAGGCATGGTGAGCGTTCGCCGTCCGTCGAGACGGCCCGTATCGATTTCGGAAGCATGCGTGAAAAACTTCGCAGCAGATCGGGGAGACGCGTGCATATGCCTGATGTCTGTCGACAGCGGAAGTTCAGTTTCGCGACCGTTCAAAGGCTCGCGGATTATGCTTGAAAAACACGACGAGGCCGCAGCGTTGGGCTTGCCCGGCCGGACTGTGATCGTCGGGAGACGCAAAGAGATGCCGTCGACATAGCCCTTCTTTGAGTAATCGGAGATCATCAGTTCGCACATCGCCTTTTGCGTTCCGTAGGATGTGCGCGGCTCGCAAATGAATTGATCGCCGATCGGCGTTGGGGGAAAGGGCGGCCCGAACGCCGCGACGGAAGAAGCAAAAACGAATCTGGGCGTGTATGCGCCGCCGGTCTTGTCGTGCTCGACCCTGAGCGCCTCAAGCAGCGCCCGCGTCGCGTCGAAGTTTACCTGCCAACCGAAATCGAATTCCTGTTCGGCTTGCCCCGACAAGATCGCTGCCAAGTGGATCATCACGTCGGGTTTCGCTTCCGCAAGTTTTTCCGGCCATCCAGGGTCGGTCAGGCTGCCGCGCAGTTCGATGACAGATCGGATGCCGTCCTCCGGAAATGCGATGTCGGCAAGAATGATCTCGCCGACAGGCTCGCCGTTCAATCCATTGCTTTGGAGGCGGCGGGCGATCTTTTGGCCGATCATGCCCCCGCCCCCTGTGATCAGAACTTTCGTCATTCGGTTTCTCCCGGATTCATCGACCGACGGAACACGGTCCGCTTTTTCCTGCAAAATCAATTGTTGCAAGTTGGCCGATAATGGCATGGACCCGATCTGGTCAAGCGACAACCGGAGGCAAGGTCGCCAAAATCGGGACGGGCTAAGGGCAATCGCGGTCACGCTCAATTCCTCCCGCTTGCTCCGCCAATCGACCCGCGCAAGCGGGAAGCGCCTGCTCCGATCGCCGAGGCGACCGAACCGGCGCTGCCCAGCATGCGGCTTCTGACCGGGCCATCGCCAAGAGATGCGTCGCCTCCGATCCAAGCGAGCGCTCTGGCGGGGAATTCCGAAACCAAAGAAAAGCTCTGTTCGATGACCGCGACATAAGCGACAACGACCAGCGCGCCTGAAGCGATCAGGCCGAATATCGCAACCAGAGGCGATGCGCTGGTCAGAGCGCTCATCGCATAGAACATTCCGATATCGATCAAGCCGGTCATGATCCTGAACAAGGCGATCCCGATGAAATATCCGACGATCATGAGAGTCGGCGTCAATGTGACGGAAAGCAGCAGCATCCAGCCTCGGCGACCGGCTTCGCCGGATATCCCCTCGCCGTCCAACCGGAAATGCCCAAGCGCCCACAAGCTGGATGCCACGACCGCCTCCGCGACAAGCAGGAAATACCCGATGACCGCGAAGACCCAATAGAAAAACGGAAGCAGCGGGAGAATGAAGGATTGCGTGACCCCGATTGCAGCCAATGGGGCCGCAATCAGAAATACCGTCGTATTCGCGAGAGACTCCGACACCACGGACACGGCGGCGCTGCCGAACATCAGCGACCCTGCCACGTCGAGATACCAGTTCCCCATGTTCACGATCCCGATGATCGGATCTTCGCCCCAGCGCGACGGGGACAGGTTTTCGATCATGGATTTGACGCCTTGGGCGAAACTGATGTTCCAAATCTGCCCGATCAGGCCTGCGGAACTGTTGCCGGATGCAGCAGCAGCCGCGCTGCCCGGAAGCGGAAAGCCGTAAGCCGCAAGACGGGATGTCGCACGCTCGAGTTCCGCTTCAGCGGTCCGCCAAATCCGGGCGGCTTCTTCCAAGTGGAGATATTTTCCTTCGTCGACGCCCCCGAAATTGCGCCGAAACCAACCGGGAGAGTCAGATTCAAGAACGACCACTCGGTTCAGGCGATTCAACTCGTCTCCGACGTATCCCGACTCGCGTGCCGATACGGATGCCCGAAGAAGACCGGTCGTTTCGGAATTCAGACGAGCGATCAGCATGTACCAGTTGCCGGCGCCGATCCAGCCTTCCCCTGAACATTCAGCGGTTCCCGCTTGGGCCTTTCCGCAGTCTCCGCCGGTGATGTAGGTCTCGACGATTTCCCGCGCGGGATTCGAACCGTTCGCGCCGCCCGCAATTCGGAGGATTTCGCGATTGCCGGACGCCAGTCGCGCCGTCGCGGCCTCCATCGCCGCCGCAACCTCGGACATGATATCCGGCAGCGCATCGGAATTGGCGATCAATCCGGGCCACTGCAAATCCAGAATTGCATCCGTACGTTGGACGAGGATGGCCAGCGTTTCCGAATGCGTGCTTCGAAACGCGCCTTCAGCAGCAGCGGACGTTTGCGGATCAAAGTTCTTGACGAATTCTGGAGGCTTGGGGATTGAATACGAACCGCACACGCCGTCCCGCCGTTCGCCGATGGTGGAAATGATCTCCGTCGAGCTGTCGGATTGAATCTCTTCCAGCCTTACCTTCAGCTGGCTTCCGGCCGCTTCAAACTGATGGTTCGCAATCCGCGCGCAAAGCTGGTTGAGGTAAACGGTTTTGAACAACTCGCCATCCGCGCGGGATGCGGATTTCGCGATCGGCACGCCTCCCGCCAGTATTCGACGCGCTCCCTGGCCCCAGATTTCCGAAGCCATGGCGGTGGCCCCTTTGACAAGCCACGCGGTTCCGGCTTGGACGACGTTGTATCCGCCCAATCCGGGCAGAGGAATCAACAGCGCGACTGCGAACAAGACCCGAAGCGGGGCCCAAAGGGACGACCATCTCCGCCCGAGGATTTCGCCCTCGTGGGCGGACTGCAGGAGCCCGGCAGTCACATTGTATAGGAACAGCACGCCCGCGATGGATAGGATCGCAAGATTCACGAATCCAATGAGCGTCGAGAATATCGTCGGACCATTGTCCGCTCCGGCTGTTGGAAACAACGGCCCGAACAGCTGGTTCAGCAAGGCGGCACTGTTCAGATCGCCGAATTCCGTTCCGAAAAATTCGCTCACGCGGGCTTGAATGCCCGGCGGACCGGTTTGCGCGGCGACGGATCCGGGCAGAAGCGCCGATACGCCGAACGGCAAGATTGGCAGGCATGTCGCTGGCGCGAAAGATTGACCTGGTTTTCGGCACTTGAATCCAATGAACCGTTCTGGCTGTCGCCGATCTTTCGGCTTGTAGCGAGGCGCAAAGCCAATCTTCTTTGTCTCGACTGCGATATTGCGTTCCCGTCGCCGACCTTTGCGAAGGCCGGCGACAGTGCAGTGCACGGCGACCAATTCTTGTGGCATGACCACGCTGTCAAGACAGCCAGCGCCACCTCTCGTCATCGTCTTGACCGGCCGAATTGCCCGCGAGCGGATCAAAACGGCGGCCTTCCGACCGCAGGCGGTCCGAAGACGAGCCATGCCGCCGTCGCAAGCACGGACAAGTAAACCAGCAGAAATGCCAAGGCGACCGCACGAAACAACAATGCCTTGTCGGAGGCTCTACGCCCGGCAGTGTTCGCAGTCCGAAGAAATTTTCCCATTGGGAAGACATACGCCGCGGACCCGGTTCAACCCGACTGGTCATTTCGGTGGGATCGGCATTTTTCTGTGGAAAGCGGTTTCGGGCTATTCGGAGTTTCATCGGTTCGTGTTCAACCGTCGGAAGCTCATCTGATCAGGAAACAATCCGCATGACCCGACAAGCAGGCGGCATGGCCGCCCTTCCGCAGCGCATGGACAAATGTCCTCGGCAGCAAACCGGAACAGGTCTGATCAACCGCGGCCTCGCCCGCTGCGTTCTGCCGAACATTCGCATCAGCGAATGGAAGACCAAAGAAATCGCTCCGCAAATTCGTACCGATGAGGATGTGCATTCGATTGAGTTCAGCGCGGCGCATCCGGGTCGCAATCCAAGACCGCATGCCTTCCGCTGCGCGCTGGCGGAAATTCCATACTTGAAACGATTAGCGACAAAAGTCGGTCTTGCTATCGCGGCGATATTCTTCGCAGCACCCGGTTTCGCCGCGTCCGATGCAGCGGCATCGGCGCCGGCGTCCGGCACCTTGGCGGGCATCGCCAGACAAGGAACGCTCGGCGAACTGGAAATCTGGGAAATCCCAGGATCGGAACTCAAACTCCTTGTGGGCAGCCGTTACGGAGAAGTTTTGATCGCGAAACTGATTTCGCCGCCGAAGAATTGGCCGACGGACGCTGAAAACGCGAGCCAGCAATTGGATGCAGAAGAGCTATGCGCGGTCGACGATGTCTTGGCGTACGGCGATCCGGCTGAGCTCTACAATCGCGACGTTCGCGATTTGCCCGAGACCCTCGGAATTGGCAGGCAAAATCCTGATCATGCGGCTTCAAGGACGCCGCTGCGCTCAAAATCCGCGGCTTATTCGAGCGCGACCGAATATTCGGGGTTCGCGGAACCGGGTCGGCTTCCAAGCGAAGCATCCGCTTCATCAATCGACCAATCGGTTGCATTGGAATCGATCCGCAAGGACGCATTCTGGTTCAGCGTCGGAAAACGAGGAGCGCCGACGGTCTACGCCGTCATCGACCCGGATTGCCCGTTCTGCGCGAAAGCGATGACGAATTTGAAAGACGAGGTGGAAGTCGGAAAGCTGCAGCTTCGTGTCGTCCCCGTCCATGCATTGGGCGAACATTCCGCCGATCTGATCGCGGCCATGCTGACCGACAAGGAGCCGCCGGTCGCATTCTGGCGTCATGAAATTCAAAAGGGAACCTTCGGGGCTTCGGATCTTGCGCCTGTAGACTTCAAGTCGCTGCGGCCCGAACTGCGCGCCGCGATCGAAAGCAATCTCGCCCTGATCTCGCGCTTGAAAATTGAAGGCGTTCCGTTCTTCGCTTTCGAAACCAGCAACGGTCCCGCGGTATATTTCGGGGTGCCGGAACCGAACGTTTTCGCCAATGCGCTTCCCGACCCTTACGACGGCGGAAGCAATTGATTTGATTGAACCCAGCTTCCAAGTCGGACTTTGACCGGTGACAGTGGCCGACGTCTCTCGAACGATAATGCGGTCCACAAGTTCACCGCTGCGATAAACAGGCCCTCCGTGAGGGTCGGAGCGCGCAGCGCGACCGGGCAGACCGAATATACGGAATTATCGGCACTCACTTGTGGCAATGAAGAAGGAGTTGCAACCGGGGTTCAGTTTCCGCTCCGGAAACGGGAGCGGAGACCGACGGTGCCGGAGACGCGGGGAAAACCAGTGAGCCTTCGAGGCGCCACCGAACACGCGCAAGGGGTTTTCGGAGGCGTCCGCGTGTATACTGGGTCTTGGTGGTCTTGTTCCAAGGCATGCCCGGTATCCTTTTGTCGGATTCAAAGTTGACAAAAGATATCACATCTTGGCGAGACTACTCAATTTTCGGTCAAACTCTTAGAGTATGAACGGAAATTCATGAATCCGATTTTATTGTTTATTGTCAGCATGTTGCGGCCCTTGCGATCCGGCGCGTCATGAAGCGGCACGCGGCCAGCTGCGCCCACGCCAGAGAGCTCTCCAAGCTCCGCTCATAGTCCTTCGCCAGACGCCGGCAGCGCGACATCCAAGCGAAGGTCCGCTCCACGACCCAGCGGCGGTAGAGAACCGTGAAGCCTTTGACATCCTTGGGTTTTTTGATGATCTCAAGATCGGATCCGATGCCGAGCTTCTTGAGCGCGGACGCCAGCTTCTCTCCCCGGCATCCGCCGTCCGCCCAGATTTTCTTGATGTGCGGCGCCTTCTCCAGCACTCCGAGGATCACCGCCGGAGCTCCGTCCCGATCCTGCACCGAAGCCGCGTGGACGGCGAGCCCGAGCGGGAGCCCTTCCACGTTGTCAATGCTAAAGTAAAATTCCCCAAAAGTGCTAAAGCAGAATTCCCCACCTTTCGGTGTTTTGGCGGCGAGCCAGTTCAGTCGTCGGTTCGGATCTCCTTTCTGGGCCGGCCTCGTTTTTTCGGCGGCGGCGGCGGCGTGATTGGCGCATTCGTTCGGACGTGTTCGGGAATGAGGTCGGCGTGCTTTCCGGACCGGTAGCTTGCGCCTTCGATTCGGACGACGACGGCGTGGTGGAGGAGCCGGTCGAGGAGGGCCGTCGCGACGACGGGATCGCCGAAGATGTCGCCCCATTCCGCGAAGCTTCTGTTCGATGTGAGGATCATCGCGCCTTTTTCATATCTCGCATTCACGATTTGGAAGAACAGGCTTGCTCCGCCTTGCGTGATGGGCAAGTATCCGATTTCATCGACGACGAGGATCGCGGCCCGCGCGAAGAAGCGGATTTTTTCGGCGAGCCGGCCTTGTCGCTCGGCTTTGGCGAGGCTGTCGGTGAGTTCGGCGAGCGTCGTCTTGTAGACGCTTTTTCCGGCTTTGACGGCGGCGATGCCGAGTGCGGTCGCGAGGTGGGATTTTCCTGTGCCTGGCGGTCCGAGGAAGTGGACGGTTTCGCGTCTCCGGATGAAGTCGAGCTGGGCCAAGGCGGCGATTCTCTCCCGGTCGAGCGAAGGCTGGAATGCGAAGTCGAAGCTTTCGACCGTCTTGACGGGGAGGAACTTCGCGGTTCGCAATGCGATGTCGATTCTCCACGTTTCGCGCAGGGCGCAATCCTCGCTGAGGAGGGCGTCGATGGCTTCTACGGCTGTGATCTCGCCCTGCTCCAGCCGCCGCAGCGTGGGTCCGAGCGCTTCGAGCGCCCGGGGCATCTTCAGTCCGACGAGGGCGGCGCCGATGCGGTCGATGAGTTCGGTCATCGGGCTGCCCCCTGCCGTTCGAGGCGGCGTCCGACGGCGTCGTAGAAGGCCAGGGGCCGTTTCGGCGCCTCCTCGAGGTCGGGCAAGTCGATCCGGGGCGGAGGCGGCCTGCGGTGGCCGGGATCGACCCTGCGGCGGTTCCGGCCTTCGAGGACCGGATGCCGCGCGATCAGCGTCCTGTCTTCGAAGATCCGCACTTCCGCGGGATGCCGCTGCACCTCCAGCACGCGCTTGCGGGCGGCGTCGGGCACCGAGTAGAGGTTTCCGCCGACGGAGACCATTCCGTCGCAGCCGGCGCGCCGCTCGACGGTCAGGACCGCGTCGCAGGGGGTGCGCGGGCAGCGGAACCAAATAGCCTTGCTCTTCGGCGAAGGCCTGGTCGACGATCCGTCCGGTGGTGGCGTGGACGCGCGGATTGGCGATCTCGCCGCGCCAATCGTCGAATTGCGCGTTGAGGTCGTCGAGGCTGCGGAAGGTCCGGTCGAGGAAGAAGTCCTGGCGTATGCAACGGAACGGCCGCTCGACCTTGCCCTTGGTCTTCGCCCGGCAGGCTTTGCAGGCTTTCGGCGCCGATCCGTAGTGGTCGAGCAAGGCGACCAGCGACGGATTGTAGACCGCGGACCGGTCGGCGCCCTCTCCCAGGACGGCGGTCTTCATCCGGTCGCAGGCGCCTCTTTCGTCGCCCCTCCCCGCATGCGTCGAATGCGGACGAGTGGCATCTCAGGACGGTCTCGAGCTTCCGGTCGGCGCAGAACCGCCCCCACAGCCATCGGCTGCATCCGAGGACGAACGAGAACGGATGGACTTTCCTGAAGACGCCGGGCTCGTCGGCGTATTCGGTTTTGAATTCGGCGAAGTCGGCCTGGGCCTGCTCGCCGGGCCCGGTCTCGAAGCGCCGCTCGAACCTGGGCGCCGCGTCCG
This sequence comes from Paracoccaceae bacterium, assembly GCA_965205055.1. Classification (GTDB taxonomy): domain Bacteria; phylum Pseudomonadota; class Alphaproteobacteria; order Rhodobacterales; family Rhodobacteraceae; genus CBDBBY01. The sequence goes on from OZ242030.1 coordinate 3,054,476, forward strand.
GCCGGATCGCGCGGAGATGGGCGGTCACCGCCGTGTAGCCGCCTTCGTAGCCGCGCTCCCGGATCTCCCGGAACAGCCGGCGTCCGGACAGATCCGGGCAGTTCCCGATCTTGTCCGCGAGATAGTCCTCGTACGGCTCCAGAAGCCTCGGCCGCGGCTCCCGCGGCGAATAGGCCGGAGCCGCGAGGCCCCGGTCCGGATGCTTGCGGACCGTCTTGCGGTCCAGGCCCGTCCGGCGCGCGATCGCGCTGATCGAAAGGCCTTCCCGTTTCAGTTCTTGCAACATGACAATCTTCTCCAGCAACTGTATCTCGAGATCGTCAAAATTCGGGTGGAATCGCGGCGGGATCGGGTCATTGAGGGTTCATGCGGGTTTTGCCTCTTCAAGGCTGCGCCGGGTCCAATTCGTCCGCTTCCGATGATGAACCCGGACATCGTTCCGGATTTTTGTGTTTTCGGGTCGTTCGCCCGTTTTTCGTTCGCGGCGGCGCGGCGAGCGTGGAAAGCCTGTGGACAATCCTTATTTGCGCTCTTTCTCGGTTTGGAGTCCGGGGCTTGGATTGACCACGCTTCCCACACTCTCCGCTGTCGGCGGCCGGTCCCGGTTCGGCGCTTTCCATTCCGCAACAGCCCTGCGGGGCTTTTTCATATAGGATTCTTTTGGGGTTGGGCCGTGGAAATGTGGACAATCCTTTCCGTCGCTTGCGGCCGTGCCGCGGTCCGGGCTTGGATTGCCCACATTCCCACAGCCCCATCCGGCCTCGGCGCCCGGGCCGCGATCCGTCATCCGGTTTGCGGCGTCCAGGGCTGGCGGGATTTGCACAAGGCGTTGGCGATCACGACGAGCTTGCGGGCGACGGCCGCGGCGACGACCTTGTGCGGCTTCCCCTCCTTCCGCAGCCGATCGGCGAAGACCTTCAAGTCCGTGTTGCGGATCGAGGCGACGAGCGCGGCTTGATGCAGGACGCATCGGAGCGCCCGGCGACCGCCGCCGATCATCCGCTTCCCGCGCATCTGTCCGCTGTCCCGCGCGACCGGCGCAAGCCCCGCGAGCGAGGCGGCCTGCTCTCCAGTAGTGTGCCGTTAGTTCTGCAATTTCGATCAGGAATGTCAAGACTTGGTTTCGGGTTCGATGCCCCTCGGGCGAAGCCGGAGGCATGAATTCGTATTTCCGCATTTCGGATCCGGCCGCGGAGGGCGGACGCGGCCCCGCGCCGAGGCCACGCCGGCCCGCCGCCGCGGAGACCCCATTTATCGGAGCGGCGGCGGGCCGGCATATTGGCCGATCGGCGCGGCGCGGAAAGTGTGGAAAGGATGTGGTCAATCCCGGCCCGGAGCAGGACGCGCGCCGACAGCGCCCAAAGGGATTGTCCACAGGCTTTCCATGCTGGCCGCGCCCCGGGCGAATTGACTCGGGCGAAAACCCCGAATGCGATCGTCATGCCGCCAGCTTCCGCAGATCGGCCCGACGCTGCTCCTGAAGAAGATCCATGTCCAGATAGCGGACGCCGTCCTCCATCCAGCTCTCGTGCGTCTCCGCGCACAAGGCCCGGACAAGCCGCAGACAGCTGCGGGCGTCCGGGAAAATCCGGACGACCTTCGTCCGCCGCTTGATCTCCTCGTTCAAGCGCTCGAGCATGTTCGTCGAACGCATCCGAATATGATGCTGCCGGGGAAGCCGCAGGAACGCGAACGTCTCCTCGATCGTCGCCTCGACCCAATCGCAAAGCTTCGGCTGCGACGCCTGCCACTTCTCCAGCCACGCGGCCAGATCCCGCCGAGCCTCCTCGACGCTCGGACGATCATAGATCCAGCGAAGCTCCTTGAGGCAGCCGTCGCCCGAACGCGAGTTCAAATGGGCCCGGGCGTTCCGCAGGAAATGGACGTAGCACCGCTGGCGGACCGCTTCCGGAACAACCTCCCGGATCGCCTTCGTCAAGCCGGAATGGTCGTCCGAAACAATCTGGACGACGCCGCACAGGCCGCGATCCCGCAAAGACTCCAGGAACCGACGCCAGCTCGCATGGCTCTCGCCCTCCGCCAGCTCGACGCCGAGAACCTGTCGGCGGCCCGACGCGTCGACCCCGACCGCAATCAGAACCGCGCGGTCGCGGACAACGCCGTCCTCGCGAACCTTCTCGTAGCGGGCGTCCAGAATCAAATAGGGAAACGAACCCTCCAGACGCCGCTCCGCGAACTTCCCGAGCTCCGCATCCAGCTTCGCATTGAGCCGGCTGATCGTCGACGCCGAAAAACCGTGGCCGCAAAGCGCCTCCGTCACCTTCGCGACCTTCCGGGTCGAAACCCCGTGAACTTGCATCTGCATCAATGCGGAAACGAACGCCTTCTCCGAACGCTCGTAGCGCTCGAACAGCTCGGTGCTGAACGCGCCGTTCCGATCCTGCGGAACGCGAAGCTCAACCTGGCCGACACGCGTCGTCAAATGACGCTTGCAGTAACCGGAACGATAACCCAGACGGTCGGACGTCCGCTCGCCCTTCGCGGCGCCCAAGGCCTCGGTCATCTCTTCCTCAAGAATCTCCTGAAGCATGCCACGCAAAAGCTCGCGAACCGCGTCGCCCCCACACTCAAGCTCCGACTTGAACTCGGCCAACTTCGATCTACTATGCATCCCGGTCATGGTGTCGTCCTTTCCTGCAAGGGATGGTTGATAGCGAAACCAAGGACTTGCCATGACCGAACTTCTTTGAAAGCATTTTGCAGAACTTTTGAAACATGATCGTCCACTGGGTGCTGGACGTCGTCATGGACGAGGACCGGATGCGGAACCGGACCCTGGGCGGGCCGGAGTGCCTCGCCGCCCTCCGGCGCATCGGCCCGGACATCGTGCGCCTCATGGACGACGACTGCCCGCTGAAGGGGCGGATGGAGATCGCCGCCATGAGCGACGAATATCTGCTCGGAATGCTGGCCAACGCGATCGGCAAATTTTAAAAGCGAAGGCCCTGGTGAAAAATGCTCTAGTGTTGTGTTTCTGTATTACGTGAAATAAATTGGTGGTACTTCACACAATCGACAGGAGGCGGTCATGGCTCGCGGTTGTCCTCTCGCGCCGTTGGTTCTCACCGATGATCAGCGCGACCGGCTAACATCCCTTTCGCGGTCGATTTCGATGTCCCATGGCTTGGTCCAGCGGGCGCGCATCGTTCTGGCCTGCGCGGAAGATCTTTCAAACAAGGCGGCAGAGCGGCTCAGGGTCGCGCAGACGACGGTCAGCAAGGAGCGCACCGATTATTGGAGTTAGGGGGCAAAGAGCTTCACGACGAGCTCCGCTTGGTAACTCAGCCACGTGGAGCGCCGATTTGCTATCATCGACCCAGCACACCATCAAGCGGCATTCGGTAGACAGCGTCCTGCATCTCGTCTCAACCTTCGAACGCTTCATTGCCGTACGCAACAGACTGAGTCCCATTGTGCGGATCACGATAGTCGATTCGATCCTCGGAAGAGGACAAAACTATTAATGTGTTTTTTGTAGGATACAACAATAGGTGAGATTCGAACAAATGCAAGCCGACCGGCCTGAAGAGAAAATATGGATATCCCGAATGTTCAAACCCATCGTTGACATTTTGACCCTTTTGGGTACTACAATTAGCGTCGGGATCGGGGCACTCGTGTTAGTAGTTATGTTGAGAAACCAAGAGAATTATCGGGAGCAATATGAAACTGACTTACTTGTGGAAGTAGCGATGCTTGCTGAGGACGCGCGTAAAGCGGATCTCGGTAAGTTAGCTGTAACCAAAGATCACGATTCAGACTCGAGACCAAGTCTGAAGTGTACATCGGGAGGAAAGCAACTCTCTGCTCGTGTCGGATTAATCATTAGGCTTGAGCAATTGGCTCGCGAAAAAGTTAGTTTAAAGCGTACTGATTTAAATAGTGTAAACACTTATATTGAAAATGGAAACTTTGGAATAAATCTTACTGATGCCGTTCTTATAAATGCCGTTCTAAAGAATTCTAATCTCCAGAATGCAAATCTATCAAGCGCGAAACTCGAGAAAGCAGATCTAAGTGAGTCTTGCTTAAAATCTTCCAATTTTACGGATGCCCGTCTTCAAAACGCCGATCTAAAAATGGCTGATCTCACGGAAGCAAAATTTAATAATGCCGATCTTTACGGAGCTGACCTTTCCAGAGCCGACCTTTCTGGCGCCGACCTGAGTGGAGCTGTTCTGTACGATGCCAAATTTTACGAAGCTGACCTTTCTGGCGTCGATCTGAGTAGTACTGTTCTGAACAGTGTTACTCTTTCCGAAGTTAACCTTTCCAGAGCCGGTCTGGATGGCGCCGCTCTGAACAGTGCCGATCTTTCCGGAGCTGACCTCTCCGGCGCCGATTTTAGTGGCGCCGTTCTGAACAGTGCCGATCTTTCCGGAGCTAACCTTTCCAGAGCCGGTCTGGATGGCGCCGTTCTGAACAGTGCCGATCTTTCCGGAGCTAACCTTTCCAGAGCCGGTCTGGATGGCGCCGTTCTGAACAGTGCCGATCTTTCCGGAGCTGACCTCTCCGGCGCCGATTTTAGTGGCGCCGTTCTGAACAGTGCCGATCTTTCCGGAGCTGACCTCTCCGGCGCCGATTTTAGTGGCGCCGTTCTGAATAGTGTCGACCTTTCCGGAGCTGACCTTTCTAGCATCAAAAATCTTACGCAGTCTCAGTTGGATAGAGCATGTGCTGATTCTGACAAACCTCCAATCAAACTTCCTAGTCAACTTCAATGGACGTTCAACGAGTGCAACTAGGGCCTGTCTATGCTAAATCATGCGTCATTTCGAAGACGGCGGCGAGATTCAGGAAGCCTCGATAGGTCGCGTCGAGTTTGTCGAACCGCGTGAAGAGGCGCCGGCAGCCCTTGAATCTCCGGAAAAGACGTTCGATCTCGTTCCGCATCTTGTAGGTTTCCCGGTCATGCTCCCATTTGACTTTGCGGTTCGCCTTCGGCGGCACGACCGGCGTCATCCCAAGGTCGCGGACGAGCTGGCGGGTCTTGTCGCCCTCGCAGGCGCGGTCCATCGCCAGCGGCGCGCCCGCGACCGGATCGGCCCAGCTCTCCGGCAGGGCGCGGCCTTCGGGCGCGTCGTTGGCCTGGCCGCCGGACAGGCGAAAAATCATTGCCTGCCGGGGACTTGCGGAGACCATGTGGATCTTGGTGTTCCATCCGCCGCGCGACTTCCCGATGCTTTGCGGCCCGTTCGTCTTCCGCGCCCCGGTGCCGTCGGGATGCACCTCGGCGCTGGTGCTGTCGAGGCCGAAGCAGTCCGCGTCCCCGCCGGGCGCATGCAGTTCCTGAAGCGCGGCGAACAGCCGATCGAGCACGCCGCTGCGCGACCAGCGGCGGAACCGGGCGTAGACCGAATGCCATTTTCCGAAGCGCTCCGGCAGGGCGCGCCACTTGCAGCCGTTCTCCAGGACGTACAGGACCGCATTGATGATTGCGATGTTCGGAATCCGCACGTTCCCGCGCTGAACCGGCAGGAAGGGACGGATTTTGGCGTACTGTTTTGCCGCGGTCTGTTTCATGATTGTTTGCCGCTCGATTTTTATGTCATTGTTGACAGTCACTTAAGCATGAATCCAAGCAAAACTCAAGCAAAAATTCTAGCGTAGACAGGCCCTAGAGCGTTTTTCACTAAGTTTGACCCACTGTACCCATCCCGTATCCTGTTAAAGCCCAACGGAGATAGGAGAATTTTCAGATTGAACTGGGTCAAACTTAGTGAAAAACGCTCTAACGTGGGTGTGGTCCATATTTGGCATGAAACATCTCCATCATTGGGCACACTTCGAGCGTTCCCCGGCTGCGCCAAGGCTGAGCGGCGTCTGCGGGCTTTCGCTCTCCGGCGCCGGGATGGCGTTTGCGGGCGGTCCCGTTGCGGAGGGCGCGGCTTCCGTCAGGCCGGCTGCGTCGCCGCCTGTCCGGCGGCCGGATGTTCGATGCCGCAATCCTTCATCATGCGGGTCCGGCGCGGGGCATTCCTGCGCGCCATGATCTCCCGGCAGTCGGTTCCGGGATCCGTGCAGGCTTCCGGTTCTTCAGGACCGCATGGATCACGCGGACCAGCTTGCGGGCGGTGGCGAAGACGGCCTGCTTGTAGCTCTTCCTCGTCCTGAGGGCGCGGAAGTGGCTGTGGAACTGGCAATCCTTGGTTCGGGAGGCGGCGTGCGCGCACTCGACGAGGACCCTCCGGAGCGCCGGATTGCCCTTCCGGGCGCGTCCGCTCCGCCGCCGGCCTCCGCTCTCGTTGTTGCTCGGACAGAGCCCGGCCCATGCGGCGCAGGGCGCGTGCGAAGCGAACACGCCGATGTCGGGGCCGAGTTCGGCCAGGATGGCGCCCGCCGCCGCGGCCCCGATCCCGGGGATGGTCTGCAGCAGGCGCAGCGATTGCGCGTCCTCGCGGTTCTTGGCGAGTTCGCTGTGGAGGGCGCGTTTTTTCGCAAGTAGTGTACCGATAATTCTGCAATTTTGATCGGGAATGTCAAGGGTTGGCGAGTGCCTCGAAACCCCGGTTCGACTGACAACCGACGCCAGCGGTCCATCAAGTGCCGAGAGATGTACTGGATGTGGTCAATCCCGGCCCGGAGCAGGACGCGCGCCGACAGCGCAGGAAGGGATTGTCCACAGGCTTTCCATGCCGCCAGCTTGCGCAGATCGGCCCGACGCTGCTCCTGAAGAAGATCCATGTCCGGGTAGCGGACGCCGTCCTCCATCCAGCTCTCACGGGTCTCGGCGCACAAGGCCCGGACCAGCCGCAGGCAGCTGCGGGCGTCCGGGAAAATCCGGACGACCTTCGTCCGCCGCTTGATCTCCTCGTCCGGACGCTCAAGCATGTTCGTCGAACGCATCCGAAGATGATGCTGCCGGGGAAGCCGCAGGAACGCGAACGTCTCCTCGATCATCGCCTCGACCCAATCGCAAAGCTTCGGCTGCGACGCCAGCCACTTCTCCAGCCACGCGGCCAAGTCCCTCCGAGCCTCCTCGACGCTCGGACGATCATGGATCCAGCGAAGCTCCTTGAGGCAGCCGTCGCCCGAACGACGGTCCGAACGGGCCCGGGCGTTCCGCAGGAAATGGACGCAGCACCGCTGGCGGACGGCTTCCGGAACAACCTCACGGATCGCCTTCGTCAAGCCGGAATGGTCGTCCGACACAATCTGGACGACGCCGCACAGGCCGCGATCCCGAAAAGACTCCAGAAACCGACGCCAGCTCGCACGGCTCTCGCCCTCCGCAAGCTCGACGCCGAGAACCCGGCGGCGGCCCGCCGCATCGACACCGACCGCAATCAGGACCGCCCGGTCGCGGACAACCCCGTCCTCGCGGACCTTCTCGTAGCGGGCGTCCAAAATCAAATGGGGAAACGAACCCTCCAGACGCCGCTCCGCGAACTTCCCGAGCTCCGCATCCAGCTTCGAATTGAGCCGGCTGAGCGTCGACGCCGAAAAACCGTGGCCGCAAAGCGCCTCCGCCGCCTTCGCGACCTTCCGCGTCGAAACCCCGTGAACTTGCATCTGCATCAATGCGGAGACGTTCGCGACAACGAAGCCCGCAGGGCGCCTCTCCGAACGCTCGTAGCGCTCGAACAGCTCGGTGCTGAACATCCCGTTCCGATCCTGCGGAACACGAAGCTCAATCTGCCCGACCCGCGTCGTCAAATGACGCTTGCAGTAGCCCAGACGGTCGGACGTCCGCTCGCTCTTCGCGGCGCCCAAGGCCTCCGTCATCACTTCCTCAAGAATCTCCTGAAGCGTGCTCCGCAAAAGATCGCGAAACGAATCTCTCCCGGCCTCAAGCTCCGACTTGAACTCGGCCAACTTCGATCTACTATGCATCCCGGTCATGGTGTCGTCCTTTCCTGTGCAAGGGATGGTTGATAGCGAAACCAACGGACTTGCCATGACCGAACTTCAGTGAAAGCTTTTTGCAGAACTTTTGAAACATGATCCTCGACCGTCTCCGGGGGAAGCTTGGTGATGTTGGCAAGGGTGCGCTTCTTGACCTTTCCGCCCTCCCCATAGGATTGGCGGATCAGGATCGTGGGCCGCGAGTTGCGGTTTGGGACGGTTTCAACATACATGGTCACCCTGATATTAACCTAATTGATTGTTTAAAATACAAAAAAGTTGAAACATCAAAAAATGCATGGTCACATTTTTGCAGACGGAAATGCGGCCAGAATCCGCCTTAAGCCATTACTGTAAAAGGATAAAAAATGCGGCGAAGCTTCAAAATCGCACGGAACTTCCGTTTAGCCAAACCTTTTGCTGAGTGAGCGCAAGCAAACGGATTTTGCAGCAACCTTGACGACACGCTGCCCGTCAATCTGGTCGCGGCAAGCGGCGATCAACCGCAAAGCAGGTCGTAGATTTCCCGTCCCGGATATCCGTCCGGCACCAAACCGGACAATTGCTGGACTTCGCGCAAGCTCGATCTTGTCGCCGGACCTGCCAATCCATCCAATCCGCCGGTTTCATACCCCCGGTCCGCTAGCGCGCGCTGCAAGTCTTGGACTTCCTGCTTCGACAAATGATGCCCGGCGGGCGGCCATTCAGTTCTGATTCCGGCCCTTCCCGCAATCTTGTCCGAAAGATCACCTACGGAAATCACATACGCCGCCGCCCTGTTGTACGAACGAAGCGTATTGTAGTTCTCCGATGCAAGCAGCGCGGGCCCTTCCTTGCCTGCGGGAAGCAGAAGCAAGGCAGGGCCGAATTCCGAAGAAGGCCGCTCATCCCTAAACCGCACTCCTGCGGCTTTCCATTCCTCGGCGTCCATCCAGTTCGCTTCGGTCGCAAGCGAGTAGTCGAACCCTTGCGGCAGAACGACTTCTTCAGACCAGCGAACGCCTTTCCTCCAACCGTGCTTGGCAAGGTAATTCGCTGCGGAAGCCAACGCGTCCAGAGGACACGCGCCCCAAATGTCGGGCTTTCGACCTCCGTGAAAGCTGACGGCGAATTCCAAGTAGCTTGTCGGCATGAACTGCGTATGCCCCATCGCGCCCGCCCATGATCCCTTGAATTCGGGAATCCCGACCGCGCCGGACAGAACGATCCGCACCGCAGCCTTCAGTTCGGCTTCGAAGAACTCCCGTCTCGCGCCGCAACCTGCCAATGTCGCAAGCGAATCCAGCACGCGGAAGCCGCCCATCCGCCGCCCGTAATCCGTTTCGATTCCCCAGATCGCAATCAGAATCGCGGCATCGACCTCGTACACGTCTTCAATCTCAGACAGCGCTTCGCGATTTGCCGCCAACTTGTTTCTGCCCGCTTCCGCACGTGCCTCGGATGCGGCGATGCCGACATACTCGCCCATCGAACGCGTGAATTCCGCCTGATTTTTGTATTTTTCGATTACGTCAGGATTGAACCGAATGCTTTTCAAGCATTCGTCGATCAGCGGCTCCGAGGCGGATTGCTTGAAAGCCGTGTTTTTGAATTCCTCAAGCCAAGCGGAGAAATTTTCTTCGTCTTGAGCGAAATTGGCATTATTCATGTCTGACAGCCGCAACGAGTTTCAAACGCGAAGCTTCAAGGACCTGAACGACCTGTTCGCCGAAGGGATGCGTCCCATTTTTGGAATGAGGAGGGAGAGGCGCCGCTGGTCGAATGCTGGGCCAACGCACTGTTGGCCATCAATTGCTGCATCGGAAACAATCGTTGGGCCGAAGTCCTTAATTGAAGGGCTAGTCGCGCTACCTTCTGACCAAAAGAATGGGATGCACCCGACCGGAATCGCAGAAGGATCCTGCAGCATTGTTTGCGTCGCATGGGAGCAGATATCAAAATACATTCGCAGTCCCACTGTCTTGCTCGCTAAGCCGCACGACGCAGGTGCAATCATCATTGTTCGTCCCCGCTTCTCGCCAAATTCCAACCGGCCGAAATTCGTGTCGCTTGAGCTTCGTCAATCTTGCAAGCGAATTTGCCCGTTCGGATTCGCATCGACAAACTGCGCTACAGGTCGGATAAGTCCGCAGATTAATCAAGCCTTCTCCATAAATCGGAAACGAGCGCGCAAAGCAGATTTCTGACGTACGGAGCGGTTGAACCGGAGAAACGATCCGCCAAGCGGCATGATGCCACCGCCTGCCTTTGACTTAATTTTCCTTGCCCGCGCAGGATTGGCGGCTACATTTTCCGACGTGCGGGCCGCGGCTGCAAACATCTGAATGAATCGCTATCGGCTGCCTTGTTCCGAATCCGAAAGATCGGCGGATTCATGTATGGCGGTGAACTGTCCCGCTGGCCTGTAGCAATACAGATAGCTTTCGAGGACGGCTTCCATCGCAGTCGGCTCGATTCCGAAATCCGAGAGCGTCCGGGCATCGTCCGAAACCACATTGTCATTCGCGAGCTGACGGACTTGATCCTTGGTCAGGAAATTGTTGACGAACACATTCATCGTGATGAATTGCAGAATGTCCAATGCGCCCGCCATCGGCATCGCAACAAATTCGGGGAAGCCGACAACCGCGCGGCGCCGACGCACGCACTCCAGCATGAGGTGCATAAGGCTTCGGAAATCCGCCACCTCAGGACCGCCCAACTCGTAGATCCCAGGCGATGTCTCGCCGCACGCGCATTTCGCGGCCGCATTCGCGACATCACCGACGAATACCGGCTGGAATTTCGTGCGGGCCCCGACAAGAGGAACTATCGGCGACATCCTTGTCATCGCAGCAAAACGATTGAAGAACTGATCCTCGGCGCCGAATATGATTGAAGGCCGCAAGACGGTCGCTTCGGCGAATCGGGACATGACGGCTTCCTCGCCCTTGCCTTTGCTCGCCGCATATTTGCTTTCGCTGTCCGGGTCCGCGCCGATTGCCGAGATATGGACAAACGTCTCGGCACCTTCGCGCGCCGCCGCTGAGGCAATCCGCTCGGCGCCCTCAGCATGAACGTCGCTGAATCCTTGGCGGCCTGTTTCGACTAGTATGCCTACGCAGTTGACGACCGAGTCGCTTCCCTTGACGGCATCGTTCACCGACCGGTCATTCCTTACATTCGCCGACACCGGTTCGACTTGACCGGGAACGCCGTATGTCCGGACGAATATCGCCTCGTTCGGTTTGCGGACGGCAACCCGAATTCTGTGTCCTTGCTTCGCCAGTCTCTGGGCGATGTATCGCCCGACAAAGCCCGAACCGCCGAAAATCGTGACGATCATGGCAAGTTGACCCCTTTGCGTTCTTTCCAGTTCCCGCATCGCTTGGGTTTCGCCCTCGGACAGAAACCTCTCGAAGCTCGTACCACCTTGAGTCTCGGGCTCGAATTCTTATGCGAAAGTTCCAATATCATGACCGGGCATGAAGTGTAATCGTGTCACATCAGATGCCGGATACCTGCCGCAGACGTCTCGTGGCGGCATGGCTGCAAGTTCGTATCGTCTCGAGGCCGAATGCCGAGGAGACCTAAAGAGGCGCGTGGCAGATCAATCAACTCCAGCGAAGGTTTTGCGAATGCTTCATTGCTCTCCATCTGTTCCAGAGCGGGTCCGCCGCGGTGATCGCCAATCCCAATAATGGCGTTGCAGGCCGCGAGCATGCCGAAGGGCGTCGCGTCCGGCCGCTGATCGGAGCGCGGGCTTCGTGTGGCTGGAGTGCATCACGTTGCTTGCCATTTTTTTTATTCATTGTTTTGCAACAGACGTTTTGTTATCAGCAATTGTCCAACGCTGTTGGGTGAAATGTTTGCAATATGTGCGGAGAAAACGAATGAAGAAAATTCTACTTGCGACGACTGCGGCGATCTGCGCCGGGGGAGTTGCATCTGCAGAGGTGTCGCTAAGCGGCGAGGGTAAATTGGGCTTGTCGTACAAAAAGGACGCGACACAGGAGTGGGAAGTGATTTCCTCTGCCAACGTCAAGTTTTCATTGTCGGGCACTACCGACAACGAAATGATTGGCGAGTTCGGCGCGAGTTTCACACTTGATGCTAGTGAAAGCATTACATCAGGAAACAAGGTCGACAATCCGTTTGTCGTGTACGTGGGATCAGCTGCCGGTCCGTTCGGCAAGATTGAAGGAGGTTCGGACCTCGGTGCGGGAGACAAGAAATCTGGTGGACTTAGCGACCCTGGTCTTGACGGCATCGGTTTGGACAATTTGGCCGAAATATACTACGGTGGGTCTGGGAAGAAGCTTCGTTACGACAAGGAGATTAACGGCGCAGGAATTGCGATCTCCGTCGATCTGGAAGACGCTTGGGCAATCGGTGCTGAATACGACATCAGCGATACACTCACGGTCGGCGCCGGATACGACAGGCATGAAGTAACGTCGGCCGCTCACTCAGGTTTCAACGATCTGAATACCTTGTCATTCGGAATGATTGGTGAATTGGGCCAAATCAGCGGAGGTTTCCTGTACAGTTCTCGCTCAACAACTGTTCCGGCCGGTCAGGCGGCGGTTGCCGATAAATCGGCTTACGGGATTGAGTTCGGTTACAGTTTGGGAGCGACTAAATTTACCGCTCATTATGGTAAACACGACGGTGTTGACGCTAAGGCCGCAACTGTGCCCTCACCTGAGGCCGTCCCTGAGGCAGATGGCTGGGGCGTCGGCATTAGCCATGATCTTGGCGGTGGACTGTCGTTCAAGGGTGCATTCGCCAATATTAACGACCAAAACACAGCGAACTTCGGTTTCCTCATGGCTTTCTGATCAAACCCGAACCTTGAATTTGAAGAGCGGGCAGATTGCCCGCTCTTTTCTTGTACTTGAGCTTGAAAATTCTTAACGTGCGCGACTCCCGCAACTTGCACAACAAAGTTGGATTTTTCTTATTCAACATTCGGCATTCCAACGCCCGGCGATCTTCTGACCTCCGGACTGAACGAAACTACGGCAGCATCAACTCCGCATCGAACACAGTTCGCGGCTTGCGGACGATTTCAAGGCATGGCGGCAAGCAGATCTCAAGGGCGGGCAAACAGGTCGGTCAGCAGACCCACGAACGACGGGAAATTGATCGCAAGCGATCCCGCAACCAGGAACGTTATGCCGGGGCCGAACATCCTTTGATTTCCGGGCGAGACGCTGGCGTTCAGGAACCAGACGCCTCTGGCGACCGCAACGTACCCGATCAATTGCACCAGCAATACGAAGCTCGTCGATGCCTGCCGAAATGCCGTGTTGCCGAATGCATCGAACATGTCTCCCGAATAGGAGAAAATTGACTCCGGACTGTCGACCGCTCCCGTGCCGAACAGCGACGCGAGCAGGACCGAGACAAACGCTGGAAACGCCATGAGCACGACGCCTGATGCGAATGTCATAGTCGGTCTTGTCCACGTTCCGATCTGCGGCCCGAGTTCCGCCCTCCTGCCGGCAAGCCGAAGCGCGTGAACGGCAAGCCCCATGCCGAGCAGGAAACACACCGCCCGCAGCAAGCGCTCGAACTGGAGGACGTACGTTGCGACCGCTTCTACGGCGCCGACCGTCGTGCCCATCAATCAGAATCCCGGTCAATCCAGTCGGAGCGTCGCGTTTTCCATGACTATCAGCCATCCGCCGGCGCTGTCCTTCAGCACATCCAGCACGACTCCGTATCCCAGTTCGGGCATGGCGAATTCCCCGCCCGCGGCATTCGAGGCCGTCGCAATGAGGTACGGCTGGGAACTTTTGCCCGCCCGCAACCCGGCTTCGCAGTTTTGACGGGAACGATCTCGCGAATGCTGGCAATTCATCTCGCTTGCAACATTCTCATCATCATGGCTTTCGAATGCGGGAGCGCCGGAAGCCTTCGTTTCGCCACGAAGTGTCGGCCCCGATTCATGACCTGCAAAAAGGAGATCGAAACGGGCGGCCATAAGGTCGAACCTCGAATGGATCTCGGCAAATTCCGACTCAAGCTCGCTCCGAAGCGAATTCAAATTCGCGAAATTCGGGTAATCCCCGTGATCAAATATCGAACCGCCAGCAGTCGCAGCTTCGACGGATGCATCCTGAATGGAATCAATACTCGCGATTTCATCGGAAAGCGGCGATGCGGAATTCTCGCTCGGACTGCTTCGGTTGTCTCCCGACAAAGAAACCTGCTGCGCAGACTCCCTCGGTTTCCCGGACATGCCGTTGCCGGAAATATTTTGCAGAATTCCGACTTCCAGCGGGCGACCAAGACCTTCTTCAATATCGCCGACGTCTTCAGAGAATGCTTGCCCGTCGGACGGCTGCGCAACCCTGGAGCCGGACGCGGACGCCGCATGCAACTGAATTGCGGCGTCGGCGTTTCGTTCGACAACCGCCGCATCGAGTTTGAACGCTCGCATGTCTTCGGGATTTGCTGCGCCGGATGAAGCCACTTCCGGCTCGATCTCGATCGTCGCTATCCTGTTTGCGCCGCCGGACGTATGATTTTCTGAAGGCGCAGTGCGCATGCCGTCAATTACGAACGGCTCCAAAGTCGAGGCATTGGTTTTTTCGGATTTTGAACGATAAGCCGGACGAATCGAGGCAATCTCGCCGACCGGCATTGCCAAGAATTCCGTGCTGCTGTCTGCAATGCCGACCGCTTGGTCTCCGGCAAGCGCGCTTCCGATGCCCTCGTCAATTCGGAGTGCCGGACCAAGATCGCCGACCGTTTCCTGATCGTTTTCGGATTCGAACGCGACGGTTCGCCCCTCGCCATCGCCGATGAATCCAATCGAGCTTTCAGGACCATCGCTTGGCTGAAAGCTCGAATTGGGCAATGGGAGTGAATATCGCGTCTGAATCTTTTGGGCGTTTTCAATCAGCCATGCGGTTGCTCCGAATTGCTTGGATGCAAATATGCATGCGCTCGCAAGCGCGCCTGCGGCCAATATCCTCGCCGCAACTCGACGGCCTGGTCTTGAATTGTCTCCGGCGGGCGCTCCGACGGGCTCCCGCATTTTTGGCGTTTCTTCCTGGATGTCGGAATTGCCGGCGTTGGCGCTGAGCGACGAATGGCTGCCGAAATCCATCGACACGCATTGATCACCCTCACCCGTTGTCGCGAGCGCAGCGCCGGGGCTTTGAATTGCAGCAAAATCGCCGTCCTCCGTCGGGTCTTCGAGCGTTCCGTCGACTGCATCTCCATCCCTTGCCGCGAACGCCGCACCGGGATTTTGAATTGCGGCAAATTCGTCGACATCTGTCAGGTCTTCAAGCTTGCTGCCGACCTCCTCATCGTCCCTTCGCGCAACCCGTTCCGCAATAGCGTCAAACCTTTGCTCACTGAATGTGATAGAATGCGCTGCGCGATCATCCTGAACGTCGCTGCCGGAACCATCGCGTTCGGAATCCAGTACCTCCGAGCCAGATTGCTCGCCAGTCTGCTCGCTTCCAGATCCACCCTGCTGCGGGCCAATTGGCGCGTCTTCGTTGTTGACGGCGACTTGTTCGGCCGGACCCGAAGAGTTCGCGGACAGAGATTTGAGTGAGCTTGAGGTCTCGGTCGCTTCAAGGCCGGATTCAAGGTTTTTCTGCTTTGGCTCCGAAACCCGTTCCGATTTTTGGGAGCAATTATCCTGGTCTGGCGGCGCAAGCTTCGGTTGAGCGGCAATGCTGGTTTCTGGCACCTCACTTCCGGGCAAATCCGCTTTCTTGCCGCGGATCAATTTGCACGTTTCTTCATGCGCAAGCGGTTCTTGGTGCATCGACTCGGGCGAAGGACGTTCTTTGCTTGCGCCATTCGCGGCATTTGGGTTGCCACTCCCCTTTCTCAATAGGGCCGTGTCTGCACCATCGTTGGACAATGCACTCGACACGGCCGCAGGGGTTTCGCCGTCTTGATCTGTCTCAGCGCTTTCGGCGAGCGAATGATTTGCATCAACGGCCTGAACCCGGGCTTTGCCCGACTCTTCGCACTCTTCGCCGGATGTCGAACCTCCCGAATGGGCGGCTTGCCGGCCAGCCTGTTCTTGGGTCTGAGATCCAAAGGGCGACCTGAGTTGATCCGAAAACTCGGCTTGCCCATCGTCGCCCGACTTGATCGCCGGACTTCCCCGCGATTGGTTCAGCCCGCGCTCGAGCTCCTCGGATTCATCGATCTCGGATTGTCTTGAATTGTTTCCAGGCGGATTCGATCCCGGCGGACCGCCCTGAACGTCGGCTGCGTCTTGCGCGGAGTCTTTATTTTTTGGAACTTCCCTCCCGTTTCCTATGTCCCCCTTGGAAGGCTCTGCTTTGCCCATTTCCGCATCGATGCCGGTTTCCCGGAACTCCGGGCCAGCGATGCCTTCAAGATTGTCCGTTGCTTGCATGCCTACCTCCGAGCGGGTGAATCAATAATGGCAGTTTCGACGAATAGAATTCCGATCGGATGCCCCGCCTCTAGCATGACTTTCGGACCTTTCGGCGCGTTCGCCGCCAGATCGGTCGCGAGACGACCTCCGGCTTCGCCGAGAGCTGAATAAAGATGCTCTTTGCCGGTGGGCTTCTCTGTCGCCACCGTTGCGGAACCGTTCGCTATGACAGTTGTGGAGCCGGTTCTCGCCGCGCTGCGGGCAAAGCCTTCAATGAAGGATGAAGCGAGCAAGGGGCCGTATCTCTCAAGAATGCGCAAATCTTTGCTGCTGGCCACGGCAAGGTCGCCGTCGAACCCATCGAGTCCGATGGCGGAAACCGGCTGCGTGGACCCTGCAAGATCCACCAAGGTATCGAATTCGATCGCGAAGCCGTCTCCGTATGCCGATGCAGTGCCGCTTCCGACCAATCGCAAGCCTTTGTTGGGTCCTTGCAAAACTTCGACGACGATTGGCGCAGGATTGTCGGAATCAGCTGCGTTCAGGGTTTCTCCATAGAGAATTGATCCGGCCGAAATCCTTACGCTCCCGACCAGATCCTCATTTTCAATTTGAGTGGCCGACCGGCCACCGCCGATCTCGCGGTCCGAAGAGATTCCGTTGCGGACTTGCGTATTGGAATTCAATCCATCGCCTGACCGTCCATTGCTGCCGTACTGCCCGTTCGCAATCAGGATCTCTCCCTTCGGCGGGCGAACTGCCAAGCCGCGAGCGATTGCATTCATTTGCCCGATCATGGCCGACAGATACGGATTGTCTGCGTTTGCAGATCCGTTTGAACGTCCGGCTGGCTCCTGAGAGTTCGGACCGCGGATCGTTGGATCGGGAATTCTGTTCTCGGCCGGGTTGGCCGCGACGCTTGAATCAAATTCCTTGTTTTGATCGCCATTTGGAATCGGCGGGTTTGGCGGCTCGGGCGTGTCCGCCGTATCATCGACGGGATCGATTTCGCCGATCTTTTCTGAATCCGGCTCTGCATCCGGCGTGCTTGGAACTTGCGGCGGCGCTTTGTCCAGCACGTCCGGCGCAAGATTTGCCCAAGGCGCAGCTCCGACCTCCAAAGGAGGATTGATGCTCTCCGTCAGATCTTCCGGAATGGGAATGAAAGAGCTTCCTGCCCGCCCGGCGTTTTCAGCATTCAGTTCATTGGCGGTTTTGAGGGTTTCCCGGTATCGTTCCGACTCCCGCTGCCTTCGCCCGCCGGGGGTCGTATCCATTTCAGGAACACGGGCGAGCCGAGACGGAATTTCCGCGACATCGCTCAATGCGAAATACCCTGCGCCGCCGATGCCAAGCGCAGCAGTCCCGATCACAAGGGCTTTTCTCGATCGGAGATGAACGAGTTTTGGTTTCGTTTTCTCCGCTTGCGGTGAAGACGCTTCGCGGCTTCCCGTCTGCTCCGATGGATCGTCCGCCGTTGGTCGCAAACTCTTTTCGCCGGCGACCTCTTCCCGCCGCCATGTTTCGTTGCGCGGGGTTTCTTCGTTTCGTTTGAAAGCGCGAAAAACGTACTGGAACAGCAACTCCGACCTCCTGCTTTTATCAGGAATGACCAAGATTCCGCATCTGCGGTGCATCGGCGCATTTCGTCCAAGCTCGAAGATCAAACGGCAATATCTTATGCCCCACACACCGGCCGGATTCAGATCGTTTCCAATCGCAAACCGCCATGATTCCAGAAGCTTCGCCGGGCCGAGCGGTCAGTCGGCAAAGCCGTCCAGCCGCCGCAGGATCCTTCGTCTCTCCCAAACCTCGGGCATGCGGGCCTTCGTTGAGCCGAAGCCCTGACGCAGAACGCCGAAATGTGACCAGATTGAGCGATCGGCAGGCGCTTTGAACTGCAGGCATCGCCCTCTGGCCACAGCGGTCATTCATTTTCCAAAATTCAGATGGTCGAAGACGCATCGCGGCCAACCGGTCTGCGTCTGGGGCAAGGGTTGATTGCCTTCGGCCGAGTTTCTGCGGCGCATGCATCCCATTTCTTGTGACGAGAAGGCCGAAGTGCCGCTGGTCGAAAGCGGGGGCGACTCTCTGATCGACTTAAAATGCTGCATTGAAAACAATCGTAGGGCTGAATTTTTTGATTGGAGGGTTTCCCGCGCGGCCGTCTGCCCAAGAATGGGATGCATCCGATCAGCAGGCGCTTTGGCCTGCAAGCATCGCCATTCGGCTGCAGCGGACGTTCATTGCCAGAAATTCCAGATGGGCGAAGGCGCATTGCCGCAAGCAGATATGGGTTTGGGCCAAGGGCTGATTGCCAGCAACCGGATTTCTGCGGATTTCGGTCGCGTGAATCGTTGCCGCCCGCTAAGCTTCGGAATCGTGCGGCTGCGAGTTTCGACCCGCAAAGAGCGGCCGTCGGTTTGTCCGGCGGGGACATTCCAATCCGGCCGATGCTGATTTTCGAAGCCGATTCAGTTCGCCAAGCCATCAGGGCAAATCCAAGTCCGCTCTTATGATTCTGCCGCCAATCGAAAACAGGAGAACTGAAGAGAGCGGCACCTTGTAGGCCCTCACGCCGTAGAGACCCGATAACGATGCGGACCACGCAGGCGACAAAAGCGCATGCTTTGATCGAATGTAGATGTCTTCGCCAACAAGCCATGCGGAGGCATCGACCCCGCGTACCGGAACGTCGACCGCCGGCACGGCCGGTCCCAATCCGCCGACAATATCCCGAAGGTTGGGGTCGGATGGAAATGACGGCTTTTCAAGCGCAGCTTCATAGTCCGATGCGGCTTCCGGCCCTGGCTTCGCGACTTGGATGTTCGTACGATAATGCGCTTGGTCCCGACCAACTTTGATGCGAAGCACGACCGGAGAAGGCTCATCGGCAAGCGCGACGACCAGATTGGTCCATCCGAAACGCGAGAGAGCCGAAACAGTCAGCGTATTTGAGCCTTCGCCCAGTTGAATGACCTCAAACCGTTCGCCGTCGCCAAGCACATATTGGCGGACGGGCCATGGACTGCCTGTCGAGTCATAGAATCCGACCGCCGTCGCGATGCCCGGAGCAACATGAATTCGCGGCGGCGCGGAGGACGGGTCGAATGCGATCATCTCCGCGCCGCTGATCGGAGCCGGTTCCGGTGTCTCGGCGCTCGCACGCTCGTTTTCCTCCAGAATTCCGAGGTAGCGCCGAACCATCTCGGGCGTCATCGGGAATACTTGTTCGATAGCGCTGTTGAACCCTTCTTCGGCAAGCGAGAGCCCGGGGTTGCTCTCGCCATCCTTTGCTTCGGATGCGCCAAAATGATCCGGGGAGCGTTCCATCGAATCCAATCCAAGGGGATCGACTTCCGGCGCAAGCTCCTGCGCGGATCCAGCCGCAGCAAGAAGCGAGACGAATGCTGCCCCGAAAGCTGAAGCACGGAACCTTGTTAGGACCCGGATCACTGAATTTCCGTGGCCTTGCCGGGCCGCACGACTATGCGCGTGACACCGACGGCCTCCGGCGACTCCCATGTCGGAAGCCGCGCCACATCGATTTCGGCAAGCAGTTCATCGCGGCTGATCTCGCTTGCCGATTCATAGGTGATGTTCAGCGGAATCTGGATCGTCCAACTGTAGCGTTTCCGCTCGTCGACCGAAGAACGAACTATCGCCGCCCCGTTCGCCACGACGGTGGAGACAAGGCGGCGCTCCTTGATGTAATTGAGCATTCCCGAAAGCTCCAAAGCATCAAGAAACGCATTCCATCCTGCTGGGCGTTCGAAATAGGCCGCCGCGTCAGCGAGGTCGTTGCGCCAGTTCGCGAAATCTATCGTCAGCGACCGCGTGACGGCTTCGACCGCGAAATTCGTCACCTGCCCGTCCGTCAGGTAAGGGCTGGAGACGGGAACGAGCGGAAGTATCCCTCCATCCTCGGTCGCCGCGAAATACCTTGGCTCCGGCTTCGTGGCCAAGGCGGCCACGGATGCAAAGACTGCGACGCCGGCCACAACCGTCATGGCGATCAATGCCGCCGACATGCGGCCGTGGCTGTGCATCCATGTTTCGTAGCGAAGTCGAGCAGCTTCCGATTCGCCATATCGTCTTCGCGCCGTCATGCGGCTGCTCCCGGAATGTTCTGTGTCACTGGCATTTGAACACCGGCGGACCGCTCCGTCAGTTCAAACGCCCCATCCGTTTAACTTGGAAGGATGAAACTCCGTCCCGCTAAAGCGGATTCCAGTCCAGCGTCTGGAAGTTATTTGTGGAAATTCGCCGCATCATCTTCATGATGTCGTGCCCGGTAATTCTTAGATTACTTGATGGAACACTGACTTCGGTTGTCAGGGAACCGAGGTGTCGAGGCATCCGCCAACCCTTGCAGAAGACTGGAGCGCGTAGCGCGACAGGCCGAGGCGAGGGTTTGGGTGTCTTTCGAAGTCGGCGATCATCGGCGAGCTCTCCGCTCGCTTCGCACGGAGGGGCGGCTGATCGTGAAACCAAAGGGCTTGCCAAGACCAATTCCTCGTCAAAGCTTTTTGCCGAACTTTTGAAACATGCTCCACCGTCAGCAAGATCATGGCGGTCCATGAGCGGAAGGGTAAGGAGGACAGGTCCGTTCGCACTTCATTGAGCACCGATATTCCGCCAGAGCGGCTGCTGGAGCCACCCGCAACCATTGGAGGACCAAGACCTTCTCCATTGGGTTCTGGGCGCCCTCATTGACAAGAACCGAATGCAGAACCGACCCTTGAACAAACCGGAAGTGCCTCGTCGCCATCCAGCGCATCACACTGGACATCGCGCGGTTCAAGAACGAATGGATATCGCCGCCATCAGCGATCAATATCTCATTAACACTCTGTTCAATGGGTTCAGTAAATTTTAATAACGAAAGCGCTGCCGGACGTTAACACTTCATTGACAACCAAGGGCAGGCACTATAGCAAACTATGAGCTTAAGCTGAGTCTGAAGTATATATCGCGGAAGGGTGCAATGCGAACAGATTTTCTAGCTTGGCTGATCACCGCAATAGCCGTGACAACCCCGACTTACGCTCAAGATATCCAAGCTGCGTATCCGAATCCCGATATCACGATGGTTCGGGATATTGGGGCTGCAACTCCTAATCTGCAATCTTTAATGCTAAATCGACTACAAGAAAGCAACTCGTATTCGCTTTATGGTGACCCTGCGCGCGAGTTTTGGAATAATCTTCAACAAAGTTCTCTACCTGAGTATGAAAATAAATTTTATGGAAGAAAGATCAAAATTGAAGTGAAGGACAAAGATAATAACGTTTTATATTTTTGTACAACTTCAGATTCTACTTTGTTCTGGCAATTGGTGTTGATATCTCCAGAGGGTGAAAGCGTCGAGTGCAAAAAAATATAATTACGGAAATTATTCGCAGTGACCCAGGCTCCATTGATAATAATAGTTATAGCTAGCGGCTATACTTTCTTGTTTATATATAATTTTACCAAATTTGATTTTTTCAAAGATTCAAGATACCATCTCTTTTTCAAGGCATCATTGATTGGTTTTCCGCTTTGGGGATTAGCGGATGTTTCGATAACTTTTTTAGTAAACCCATACATACCCATAGAAATACCCAGAAATGGGTTAGTCAGACCGAGTTTAGGAGTGCTTTATGGGATAGTGATTTCAAGTGCACTAAACTTTCTTGGTCGAAAGCGTAATTGGGAAAAAGAAGTGGCGGTGGGCAGAAGGAATTCACTGCATCTGGAAATTATAGACGCAATTAGCGGAAATCAACATGCGGATAAAATTCAATTTTTTGAATTTGTGATGAAAAGTGGAAAAATATATCGGATTCCCAGAACCATTCAAGTTACGGGACGAATATGTAAATGTAATCCTCTCGGATGCTAAGGGGGCGGAGTATTCGGATTATAAGATTTGCCTCAGAGCAGAGGAAATCGAAGCCGTAAGATTATATCGGATAAAGTGTACCTCATGATTCTTTGTTGAGTGACTATTGCAACTCTAGAAACACTTAGGCCAAAAAACACGAGAGCATGGGATGGGCGAAGACGCATCGCAGCCAGTCGGTCGGCTCTTGAACCACGGGGTGATTGCCTGCGGCCAAGTTTCTGCGGCGCATGCATCCCATTTTCTATGATGAGAGGGCCGAAGTGCAGTTGGTCAAAAGCGGGATCAACGCTCTGTTCGCCGTCAAATGCTGCGTGGAACACAATCGTTGGACCGAATTCCTTGATTGCAGAGTATGTCGCGATGCCGTCTGCCCAAATATGGAACGCTCCTTGTTTCTGAGCTTCGTTCTCATCGTCGAAAATATATATGAATGGCTTATTGCTTTGGGTCCGCAGCCACAAAAATGTTGATTCCCGCCGGAGCAGGGCTTTCAGCTCGAAAATTTCGGTTGGAATTGATCGGAGTTCGACCGTTTCGCCCGGCTTTCGGCGTGAATTAGAAGTCCGTCGCCCCGCATCAAGGCGCAATTGCATCAATAGGTGAACTCAGACAGCACCGAACGCGCAAAATGTAGACTCTGCGGATACAAGTAAACAAGTTATAATATGATTTAGCGTAGATAGGCCCTAATTCATTGGTTGATTCACTCTAAATTTATTTTTTTCAATTAGGTTTTGTCTGACTGACATACTCGACATCTGTCGAGGGTTGAACTGCACCGGGTTTTCCGGAGAGCAATCGGCTGAACAAACTAGCCGGAAACTCAAAGGAAGGGATCCATGCCGGAGAGAAGGCTTAGCCCGATGCACCCGGCCGACCTCCGCGTACGTGGAGGCCGGCTGTTCAAGGAAAATCGTCCCGACTGCTCCAGCGACAGCGCGGCCTATGCGTCAATCGCCGGGAAGCTCGGATTGCTCCCGCTTCACGCTTCGCGAGTGGCGCATTCAGGCGGAGCGCGACGCTTGAGAGCGGCCGGGCCGCAGCCAGTAGGAATTTCGCGGCAAACGAAACGTTAGAGCATTTTTCACTTAGCTGGAACCACGGCACCCATCGCGCATTCTGCTAAAACCCGACGGACATCGGAGAATTCCCAGATTGAGCTGGTTCAACCTAAGTGAAAAACGCTCTAGCAGACGCCAATCCGAAACCTGAATAGAGATGCCTCGCAAACGCGGCCTATTTCAGGAACAAACTCATGCGAATCAACTGGCCGCCCGCCGGAAAACCCGCCGAGCGACCGTTTCAATTGACAAGGTTGCTTTCGACTGCGGTTGCAATCCGCCAGTCATCAGCCGCCGTGCAAAATCGACAAAGCCATTCGCTTGACATACGCGGGGAATCCCTGCTCGTAATTTTGCCAATCGCTGTACTCTTCGTACTTTATTCGATTGGGCATGTTGAACATCGCCATCCACAGCTGACTGGGTCCCTCCTTCTGCGCCGACTGCAATTCCGCAAGGATGTCGTCGTAAAGCCGGTCGAACAGCACGCGGTTTTCCTTCAGAGCTTCCAAGCTGTTTCCGGGAGAATGGCCGTTGATCGCGTATGTCGGATTCCAGCTCAGCATTTCGTGGAAAATCAGTCGCGTTCCGACGTAATTCTTATCCTCGACGAATTCCGCTGTCGTGAAGGCACGGGGCTCGTACATGTCTGCCGAGAACACGACGCCATCGGACGGAACATGTGCAACGGTCGTGGCAATCCCGTCGCCGGGAGCAACGTGGACCAGATCGACGGAAACGCCTCCGAGATCCAATGTAAGGCTGTCGTCGTAAGTCATGTCGATATCGGGAACCGGGAGGAGCGGCGATATATCCATGACTTCATGGCAAGCCGCATGGCAGATGACCTGCGCGTCAGTAAAGCTGTCGGCTCCTCCCGCATGATCGTAATGCTCATGGCTGAGGACTACATATTTGATCGGCGCGGCTGTGATTTCTTCTATCGCGGCGCGAAGCATCGAACCGCGAGGGTCGAACGCCGGGTCGATCACGAGTACGGCGTCCTCGCCGATTACGACCATGCTCGAGTAACCGAAGCTGAAATAGTGGTAAACCGAGTCGGACACCTTGTCCATTGTAGGCTCCGGCATCTGCCCCTCTTGCGCAGACGCGATTCCGCCGATTGTCATCAACAGTCCGGCCACCAGCCCCGCACTCGTTTTGTACTTTGACATGGGTATTCTCCTTCAAGACAATTCTTTGCAATATAGGTTGTTTCGCCTTGCATTTGAATTGGACCGTTATGAAATTCACTTGAATTTTGCAAGGCGATGATATCGCAATGCGATATCGATTTGATGAATTCAGGTCTCATATGGGCGTTGACGAGGCGCGACTGTTCGTGGAAGTTAAACAAGTTGCAATTGTCTTGACCCTAACGGAATGGCTGGAGGAATGCTGATGACACCATCCGATAAGAAGATATCGGGGGCCGTTGGGGTATCGGTATCGGAGAGCCCCGACTTGGGAATGCTCGGATTGAGCGATGGGCATTTGCGCGATGCAATGGCCGAGATTGCGCTGCATGTACTCGCGTCAGGAAGAAGTTTAGCCTACGATGGTAACCTACGGCAACATGGATTTGCCGAGCTTTTGTTCGAACTGTTGGTACGCTACAAGGATCACCCGCGACATCGCAGCAAGATTGCTGTTACCTACTATTTGGCTTGGCCGGTACATATTCGGATGACGTCGAACGAACTCGTGGCGTTTTCTGCTGAACATGAGGTGGTTGCGCGCTTAGTTTTCCTTAAACAGAACGGCGCGCGCCTCGCCCGGGAGGAACGCCTAGAGCTTAAAGCGCGTGAGCCAGACGACGATGAGTGGGCGGAAGGACTGACGGCAATGCGGACCGTCATGCGCGGTGAAATTTTGGCACGCATAGTCCTCGGCGGCCGCGTCGAGGGCTACAAAGGGGCAATGCCTGGAATCGCCGAGGAAACGTATCTTTCCATCCAAGCCGGTCAGCCGATCTATCTGCTCGGTGGATTTGGCGGGTGCGCTCGCGATATTGCTGAGACTATTGGGCTCGTGGACCGTTGGGCCGGCTCTCGCGATGATTGGACCGGTCGGCGACACTTTCGCAACTGCTCTCCGGACGATTGCCACAATGGCCTAACTTTGGACGAAAACCTGGTTCTCGCCCGGACACAATATATCCCGCAAGCATTAACCTTGGTATCACGAGGTCTCCGCCGGATTTACGGTAGTGAACTTTGCGAGGCACGAAGTATTCATTAGTTATCACCACAGATGAGTACAAGAGAGTTAAAATTACATGCCGTCAAAGAAAATACGTTCCGCCTTAATTGAATTGTCGCGCTTACCAGATACTGATCGCGCTCTTTGGCTGGAGGGCGCGATCACAAGCGTTGAGTTTCTCAAAAAGAACTATCTTAAAGACGATGAAATTTTGCTTTGCGGTTATGGACGGCACTTTTTGGCGCATTCGGTATTGGTCCGCAACGCCGCGGTTGATCCACCTGATCATAACAGCTTGTCCAAATCTCGTATAATGCCGGACGATTCGTGGTGCATTCAACATTCCTACAGTGATAAAGAAGGACGTCGCGTTTACATCCAACCGCCCCTGAGTAACACTGGATGCAGATCACTTGTTGACGGAGAGAAGCTCGTATTTCTGCGCGATTTCGAAGGAATAAAATCATTTGAACCACAGTTCGAGATCAACCAAAAACTGGTCCATTCGCTAAACCTACATTTTGTCGATGAAAGGCAAGCCTACTGTCGATTAGACAACCGAGGAGATATCGAAGACGTGATAAAAATCTTCGTAGAACAATGGTCCAATCCTGAAAAACGCATCAGGGCAGCCTCAATTAAGAGACGTGATCTAGCCACCTATATGACCCTGACTGAGATGTCTTTGATTGTAAGGTTTGAATTCATGCGATTCATACCAGGTAAATCCCCATCATGGGATTATGCTGAAAGAAAAACCTACGAAGATCGTGATATGTTTTATAAATGTGTAGTCGCTCCTGATTTAGCCAGCAATGCCCATGGCCACATCATACTCCGCACAAGTTTGACTTCCGACGACCTAGCTGAACAATGGAGGGCCGAGAAAGATGTATCTAACCGGAAATACGCAATTTTCAAAATATTTGATTGGAAAAACAATAGACAAGTGGAGACGTCCTGTAGTCCGCAGCATATTACGAATTATCTTGCTAAATCTAATCTTCCTTGGGAGATATCGCCTGCCTTCTTCCGCCCAGAGGTTCTTCATCGCTTCAAAGCGGACCTAAAGAAATACACAATCGATGATCGTAGAATCGGCTGTCGAAATGCTTGGTTCTTAAAGACCTATGACATCAATGAAGCTGGCCAAGTTCACACCTATATCGGTTACTTGGCGAACTTGCCCTACGAAGAACAGCTCTACTGGCAGTCTTTCAATGAATGGCCGAAAGATGGCATATCGAAACGCGCGCTTCAGACAGACATCCTCGGACAGTTTCCTGATGAAGTCGATCCACTTGTGGGATTGAAGATGAAAATCAAAAGCCTCGACAGCTTTCCGCCTTCTTGGTGGAAGCCTCGAGGAGAAGAGATCATTGACAAGGTACTCGACCCTGCAACTGACTCCGTGGAAGAATGGGGGAACGAGGTTCTTGCGTTTGATCACTTGATTGTCGAGGGGTTTCTTGTCAAACCTCTCAAAGCGATAATCGAAGCCAATGGCGGCAAATACGAAAAGGATTGGCGTTCGCTCAAACTGCTGGAATTGGGCTTGTCAAAGACAGGGTGTACGGACGAGCAAGCCAAGAAAATAGTTGAACCGATCAGAGAGCTTCACGGTCTGAGAAATGCGATGGCTCACAGCGACCCGACAAGCAAGGACAACGCTGTCGCATTAGCAAGAAAACGACATCATACCCTACGCAATCATTTCAAGTACCTCACGATCAGAATTCGTGATTCGATGAATCAGATTATCGCGACACTTCCCAAATCATAATATTTGCACCGGCCCAAATCACCTCGACCGCACCATCTTTGCTTGTAGTTATTCGGATGAACGGCACTGGGACTGAGCGACGGGCATTTGCGCGATTCAATGGCCGAAATAGCGTTGCATTTGCTCCTTTCAGGAAGCAGTCCGGCAATGGCGGAGATTTGCGACAAATGGCTTGTTTACTTGAATCCGCAGAATCTACATTTTGTGCGTTCGGCGCTGTCTGAGTTCACCCATTGATGCGACTGCGCCTTGACACCGGGGCGGCGGATCCTTCCAATTCGCGCCGAAAGTCGGTCGAAACGGCCGGACTCCGATCAATTCCGACCGAATTTTCGAGCCGAAAGCCCAGCTCCGGCGAGAATTAACATCTTGTGGATATGGACTCAAAGCAATAAGCCATTGCAACAAAATGGGTTTATCGAGCTTCTACTCGAACTGGTGGGATGCAATTAAGATTATCCGCGACACAGCATTACGACTGTCGTGACCAAATATTTGGCATGGCCAATACATGTTCGGATGACCTTGAACGAACTTACGGCGTTTTCTGCTAACCACGAGGTGGCACACGTCTGGTTTTCCTTGCAAAGGAGTGCGCACGTCTCGCGCAGGGTCAACGCTGGAAGCTTTTTGAACGTGATCTCGACACCGCTGAGTGGGCGGAGGCGCGCCACAAGCTTTGCAACCGATCAAAACGGCCAGCGCAACACAGCGCCCAAAACGACAATGCCAATGATCGAGATGGCCACCTGCCATCGTAGATTGTCCTTGCGCTGCTTCGCAAAGTCCGCAAAACGGTGCGCCATATTGTTATCGTGCTCCGCCATATCAGCTTGCAGTCGGTCCAACGCGCTTTCATATTTTTCTTGATGCGTGTTCATGCTTTCTTACCGTCTCGCCATCCGCTCGGAGCGTTCCAACAGGGTCTGGTCGTTCATTGCATCCCATAGTAGATGGTTTCTTTGGCATTGCTAGAACCGCAGCTCCTGCTGAACAGCCATGCGGTGTAAATGGCCGCCCAAATCAGATTTAAGTTACTCTACTTCCCCTTGTATCCCCTGTCCATTCCTTCAAACAACGAACTCGGGCGGTACGCAAGAACATGGAATCCGTTCAACTAAAAGTCAAGAGACGCACCTGATGCTGAAACGCCATTTCGATTTGGCGATCGCGCACAAGCTCGCCACGAGTTTTGCACTCAATCAGAATGGCCAACGAATCCAAGCGCCCAAAAGGAGAATGCCAGCGATCCGAATGCTGACCAGCCATCGTGTGTTATCCCTGTCTCGCCATCCTCTCGGAGTGCTCAAGCAGTCTCTGGTCGCTCATCGCTCACATCCCATCGTAAAACGTTGCTTTGACATTAGGCGAGCCGCGTTCCGCGCCGAACAGCTGTGCGGTGCATATGTCCCAATTCAGGTCCGAGCAGCCCTACTTCCCTTCGTGCACTCTGTCTATCCCGTTTACGGGATTTGCTGGAATTTCGTGCACGAACTACTTATATCTACAGCAAGGCTCAAGTAGGTTAGAATTGCCTGCTGTCAAAGAAGATTTGCTCCGCCTTGGTTGAATTGGCGCGCGTACCAGATACCAAATCATACTATCTGGCTGGAGGGCGCGACCGCAAGCGTTGACCTTCCGAAATCTTCGACGTAGTGAGCACCGATGCCCTTCAAGTTCATCCATACGGCTGACCTGCATTTCGATTCACCGCTGCGAAGCTTGGCCCTCAAGGATCCCGAGCTTGCCGACATCATCGCGGTCGCCTCGCGCCGGGCATTCGGAAAGATTGTCGAACTCTGCCTCGAGCTCAAGGCGGACGCGTTGCTCATTTCAGGGGATACTTACGACGGCGAAGTCGCCAGCGCCAAAAGCGCCGTCTTCCTCGCCGAGAAATTCCGGCAATTGAACGCATCCGGCATCAGGGTCTTCATGATCCTCGGCAACCACGACGCCGAGTCCAGAATTTCAAAACTCGTTCCCCTGCCCGACAACGTGCATGTATTCAGGGGCAGGAAAGCTACGATCGAGATCGGCGACCGCGGGGTTGCGATCCACGGCGTCAGCTTCAGTTCGAAGCATGCGCCCGACTCGCTGCTTCCTAAGTTCCCGAAGCCGAAGCCGGGCCTCTTCAATATCGGCATGCTGCATACCAGCTTGGCGGGATCGGGCAGCCATGATCGGTATGCGCCCTGCACATTGCCGGAACTCGTCGATATCGGATACGACTATTGGGCCCTTGGCCACATCCACAAGCGGCAAATTCATTCCGAGCACCCGCTCGTGGTTATGCCCGGAATTCCGCAAGGGAGGGATATCGGCGAATCCGGACGCAAGTCCGTCACGTCGGTGGAAATCGGCGACGACGGAACCGCGCGGATGCAGGAGCATTTCACTGCGTTCGCGCAGTTCGAGACTGTCGACGTCGACGTCTCCGAATGCGGCCACCACGATGCAGTTCGACTTCGAATGCGGGAATCGCTGGAAGCTGCGCGACTCGACGCGAAAGCGGAGCATCTGGTCGCGCGCGTCATTTTCACGGGCAAGAGCCCTATGCATTGGCATTTGAAGCGGAATTCCGATCTTCTGCTGGAAGAGGCTCGCGCGATCGCGAACAGCACGGATGATCTATGGATAGAGAAGATCGACTCTGCCGCCTTGCCCCAGAGCCGCGCTCTTGCGGAAGCGGACCCGGTTCACGAGCTTCAATCCATAATGGAGGATTCCGTCGATGACGCGCATTTCCTCAAGCAGGCGGCCGCGGAATACGATGCGCTGGTCAAGCAATTCCCGACGGTCCTCCAGCGGAAATGGCGAAGCGAGGAGATCGAAGGTGAATTGCTCAGGCGGTTGATCCGCGAAGGGTGCAGCGATGTCGTCGCCGAGTTGAACGACAGGACCGACGCCGGATGAGACTGCGGCGGCTCAACCTTGACCGGTACGGCATGTTCAAGGACCGCGTCATCGATTTCGGCGAAAGAGCGGCGAACACGCCCGACCTGCACATCATCTACGGCCCGAACGAGTCCGGCAAAACCACTGCGGCGAATGCGTTCCTTGATCTCCTGTTCGGGATTCAGCACCTGACGAAATACAATTTCCGCCACCGTAAAAATATGGGCGTAAGCGCCGAATTGGAGGTCGAGGGCGAGCTGAAGGCGTTTTCAAGAAAGCGCGGCCGCAAGAACACCTTGCTCGACTCTGTCGGCGCTCCGGTCGCCGACGACGAATTCTCAAGCCTGCTTCACGACCTGCAGCGGGACTCGTGGCAAACGATGTTTTCGCTCTCCGAGGCGACCCTCGAGTCCGGCGCCGAGGAGATACTTGCGGCGCGCGGCGAACTGGGGCGGCTGTTCTTCCAAGGGGCGGCGGGACTTGTCGGAATAGATTCTCGGCTCTCCGAATTGAAAGAGCAGGCCGACGAATTCTACGCGGTCGGGTCACGGCGGCAGACTCGTCTGCGCAAAATCAAGTCTGAGATTTCCGAGCTTGAGACCGAGGCGCGGGAACTGGACACGCCCGGGCGCGAATATTCATCGCTCCGGGAGCGCTTTGTCGAGGCTCAGGAACGCGAGGCCGACGCGAAGAGACGTTTCGAGGAGCTCGACCAACGGCAATCGGAACTTGACCGGATTCGATCCGCGATGCGAACGATGAAGGACCTTCATGAGCTGCGGCGAAGGTTGAATGAATTGCCGGATTTCGGCGACCTGCCTGCTGAATGGCACGGATCGATACGAAATCTGGCGAAAGAACTCGATGCGGCCGTGTCAAAATGCATAGCCGCTCGGGACCGCATTGAGCGCCTCGATAGAGAATTGAACAAGGTTCTGACCGACGACGCGGTCCTCGGAAGCGACCTGCGGATGGACGAGCTCGAAATTGCGGCGTCGCGCTGGCGGACCGCGGCCGACGACCTTCCGAAGAGGCTTCCCGAAAAGCGGGAGCTTGATTTCAAGCTGCAGCAGACGCTGGAAAATTTGGGATTGGATCGTGACAGCGACCCCGAGCGCTATGCGCTTGCGCCGCCTGATTTTGAAGCCATCGACAAATACGCCTCTGAAGCGCTCCGCCTTATGCGCGAAATCGAAAGCGCCGCCTCGGAAAACAGCAAAGCTGAAAAAACGCTCCGCCAGCTTGAAGAGGATGCCCGTTCGATAATGACCGAGACCGCAGACAGCACCGGCGAATTGGAAGCGGCAGTTCAAGAAGCGAGGCGGAGCCAAACGGAAGCCAGACTCGAGGCGGAAGAGAAGAGCGTCGCGGACGCGCAATCCAGGCTGAAATCGTCTCTGGCAAGACTTCGACCTTGGACCGGGGATGAAGAGAAACTCATTCGCGTTTCCGTTCCGTCGGCGGATCTCGCAAAGCGTTGGACGGCTGACTTCGAGAAGATCGAAACGGATCGCCGCGCCGCGGAAACCGAGCTGCGCAGGCTGGAGAAGGAAAGAGCCGGAATAGCCGCCGAGAAGGAGCGCATGACCAGCCTCGGAGGTTTGATATCGGACGAAGAGGCGGCCAATCTTCGAAAGGCGCGCGACGACGCCTGGTCACGACACTACGAGTCTCTGGATTTGGCCACGGCGGACGCATTCAAGTCCGCGATGGATGCGGATGATCGCGCTCGGGACGACCGCGCCGGCAAGGCGGACGAGATTGTCGAGCTTCGGAAAAATGACGTCCAAATCGCCAAATTGGATGCGGAGATCAAGTCATTGCGCACCCAGATCGCGTCCTTTGAAGAGAAGGACGCCGAGCTTCGCAGCAAGATCAAGCCCTGCATGGCGGATGCCGGGCTTCCGGAGGATTTCAATCCTTCAGGGCTGGCCGAATGGCTGCCGCTGCACGAGCAGGCGATGAATTCGGCGCAGGAACTCAGGAAACGGGAAACGGATCATTCCAACCTGAAGACGGGGGCTGATCGGCAACGCGACGAACTCGTGCATTCTCTGAAGTCCGCCGGCGTTCCGGTTCCTGAAAGCGAGGCATCGCTTGCGCTCCTGCTTCAGATCGCGGAGCGAGCCGTCCGTCAAGCCGGCGAACGCCGCGTCAAATCGCAGGAGATGGAAAAAAATCTGCGTCAAGCCGGACGCGATCTGGCGGACCGAAAGGAAGCATTGGAAACTGCGCAAGCAAGCCTGCAGGAATTGAATTCGGGCTGGGCGTCGAATTGCCCGTCCGACTGGCTGAAGGATATCGAGCCGAAACGATTGAGAACCATGCTTGCGCATATCCGGGACATTCGGGAACTGATCCAGAGGCGCGAGTCCATCGAGCACCGGATCGACAGCATGGAAAAGGATCAGGACGAATTCAAAAGAGCGATGGAGGACGTCGCCCGCAAGCTGGGAGAAGAGCCGAGCGCGGATCCGCTGGAGCACTTCAAACGCATCCGAAAGAGAAAAGCCGATGCTGAAGAAGCGAAGGTACGATCCGCGGAATTGGCGCGCGGGATCAAGATAGAGCGCGACGCCTTGGAAACTGCGGAGGAAGCCCTCGAAAAGCAAAAGAGCAAGGTTCGAGAAATGGCGGCCCGACTGTCGCTTCCGCCCGGGCTCGACGGCGTGGAAGAAGTGACCGACGCGCTCGCCAGCGCAAAGCAGCGTGCCGATCTGGCGGCGCAAGTGAATGCTCGCGGCCAAGATTTGGCGCATCAGCTCAAGGTTCAGACCGTTCAGGAAGCTGAAGCCCTTCTCGAGGAGACGAATCCGGAAAACGTCGAAAGCGATTACGTCGAATGCCAGACCGAGCGCAAAACGGCCGACGAAGAATTCAGATCAGCGATCGAAGCGAGGAGCCGAGCGGAGCGGGATCTGGACGCGGTCGGAAGCGACGACCGCGTCGTCAAGGTGAGGCAAAGGATCCAGACCGCCCTCGCCGAGGCCGAAGACGGGGCGGAGCGGGCCTTGCGGCTCAGGCTCGGCCTTTTGACGGCCGAGCGGGCGCTCAAGCATTACAGGGACGAGCACCGGAACTCGATGCTCAGGCATACGGAACGCAATTTCGTCGCGATCACCGGCGGCGCGTACTCGGAGCTGTCGGCGGAATCGTCCGACGGGACTGAGTTCATGACCGCCTACAGGCCGAGCGACAGCTTGTCCTGCCAAGTGGAGGACCTTTCGAAAGGCACGCGCTTCCAGCTGTACTTTTCGCTTCGAATGGCCGCCTACAGAAACTTCTGCGAAAAAATCGGCCCTCTGCCGTTCGTGGCCGACGACATCATGGAAAGCTTCGACGACGAGCGCGCCAAAGAGGCGTTCGCATTGATGGCCGAGATCTCCGCCAGCGGCCAGATGATCTACTTCACGCACCACCAGCACGTGCTCGGAATTGCGGAAAGCGCTTGCGGCGAGTCGGTTCGAATTCACAGGATGCCCGCCGAAGCCGACTGAATCGGCCCCGAAGACCGTCCGTGAAAATGGTTCATGCTGAATTTTGCGATCACCTTCGGGATGACTTCAGATCGCAAGCAAAATTTGTCACGACAGGAACGCCCGGCAGCAATGGACGTCTTGATTGATCCTTGGCTATTTCGCGTTTCAGACCAATCCTGCGAGAGCTTGTCAGTATCCTGCGCAACCGCGTGGAACTGTCCTCATGGTTTCCGACAGCCGCGCAACGCGCCAACAGCAACAGCGTCATGTCAGGATGCTGCGCGCCCTCGACGGCTATCATACCGGTATCGGGCGACGGAAAATGGCCGCGCATTGGGTGCATCCCATATTTCTTGGTCAGGCAGCTACGCGCGGCAATCCCTCCAATTGATGATTTCGGGCTTACGGTGTTTTTCGAAGCGGCATTCGACGGAGAGCAGAGCGGCAGCCCGCATTCGACTTGCCGCATCTTGTCCTTCTCCATCCAAAGAAAATGGGATAGACTCAAACACTGAATTCGGGTGACATGCGAGAGTTGGGAATTGGTTTGGGTGTGTCTCAGAGCTTGGCCGAAAATTGAGTGGCATCGTGACGCCGTGGCATTTTACCATTAATGAACCTGAGAAGGATACTGGGCAAGCCTCGGAACGAGATCGTCAAAGAACGATATGCACGGCCTCGGGAACGGTGTAGAACTGATTTGACGGATGGAAACTGATTAGGGCCTTTTAACACTGGAATTTCTTTTGGGCCCATGCTTAAGCGACTGTCGAAAATGACATAAAAATCGAGCGGTGCACAGTCATGAAACAGACCGCGGCAAAACAGCACGCGAAAATCCACCACTGTCCTGTCTGCCGGTTCAGCGCGGGAACGTGCGGATTTCGAATATCACTTTCATCAACGCGGTACTGTACGTCCTAGAGAACGGCTGCAAACGGCGCGCCCTGCCGGAGCGGTTCGGCAACCTGTCCGCGGTCTACGCCCGATGCTGCGGCTGGTCCCGCAACGGCGTGCTCAAGCGGCTGTTCGCCGCGCTTCGGGAGCAGAAAGCGGTCGGTGCCAGGAACGCAATATCACAGTCGAAATACAGAAGTTTTTGCGTTTTTGTGACGAGCCAGCTAAGTCGTCGGGTCGGGTCTCCTTTTTGGGCCGCCCTCGTTTTTTCGGCGGGGGCGGCGACAGGATGGATGCATTCGTTCGGACGGGTTCGGGAATGAGGTCCGCGTGTTTTCTGAGTCGGTAGCTTGCGCCTTCGATTCGGGCGACGAAGGTGTTGGTGGAGTAGTCGGCCGCGGACGCGCCTCTGGCGATGGACCGCGCCTACGAGGGCGACGAGACCCGTCGCCTTGTCGAGGAGATGGGGATGACGCCGGTCGTGCCGCCGAAGGCGAACAGGAATGCCGAACGGGAAACCTGTAAGCTTCGGAACGAAATCTAACGGCTGTTCCGAAGACTCAAGGGCTGCCGGCGCATCTTCACGCGGTTCGACAAGCTTGACTTGATGTTTCCGGGCTTCCTGAACTTCGCCCTCGTCGTCGAAATGATATACGATTTAGCATAGACAGGTCCTAATGATTGAAACACGGCGTCACCTGTATCCATAGTCTGCTGTAGCACTTGCCGATCTTCTCCGAGGGCAAGGGCGGCAGGACAGGCCGAGGCGAAGATTTGAATCTCATTCGAATTCAACGATAGTTGATGACTTCCGCCCGATTCGGGCAGAGGAGCGGCCAATTGCCCCTATAAATCTAAACATCTGGTAAAGCAGGCTCCGCGGCCGGATACGTGCAGTGCTGCCACCTCCGCTCGAATTTCTAGAGTTCTTGGACCTGGCACCCGCGCAAAAGCCGCTTGTCCCCTATACCATCGCAATTCGTGCAACCAAACCATTTTTCCAACAAATTAAAGACGCGGCCTCGGAACATTCGTTGACGAAACGGAATTAGTCCTTGAATTCCCTTCTTGACGGTGCCATCTAGTTGCTAGCAAAATGCATGAGCCGACAATATAGTGTTAACATCCCAACATGCTAGTAGCATGCTTCAGTTAGATGGCACCCTCTTCGGCGACAAGCGATGGGTTGTTTCGATCTCGCCGTCCAGTTGCAAGTTTTTGCTTCCAAGCTGTCGTGCAGTTCGATGAATTCCGGAATCAACCTTCAGAATTCCGTGATAGGTTGCTGGATGTCACATCAGAATCCGTACGCATCAGAATGGGCTCTAGTGAATTTACTATGCCACTAGACTGACCAGCTTTCTACACCAAGACCACCGAAAAAAAGATGCACACAGTAAAAATATCCAACTATCGCTGCTTCAGCCAAGAACAAACCGCTCACCTTGCACCATTAACTATCTTAGTGGGCGAGAACAGTACTGGAAAATCATCCCTCTTAGGAATAATCCGGATAATCTGGTCAATTGCAACGATGACGGGAAATGTTCCGTATAACGACACGGCATTCCCCTTTGGTGGGTTCAATGACATGGTATCGAGCTCGCTTCTAACCAAACAAGACAGTCCCAAATTTATGGCAAGCATAGACTACTCCGCTAGCACAAACTGTAAATCCGATGGCGAATATTCTCTTAAATTATCTTTTCAAAATCATATATACGAACCCCGCATATCGAATGTAACAATTATAGACAGGACAAAATGTGTTTCACTTCACTTTGACGCAATTGAAGATAAAAAAATAGAAATTTCAATTGAAACACCGTCGCGCAAGTTAACCAAAATGGGCACCATGAAAAATAGAACAAATATGGACATCGATATCTTAGCCAA
Source organism: Paracoccaceae bacterium (assembly GCA_965205055.1). Lineage (GTDB taxonomy): Bacteria > Pseudomonadota > Alphaproteobacteria > Rhodobacterales > Rhodobacteraceae > CBDBBY01. The sequence goes on from OZ242030.1 coordinate 3,090,807, forward strand.
GAATCTTGACTTCTTACTCTATAATGTACTGCTAAGCTTAGAAGACGAACAGGAAACAAACCAGCTGAATACAGATCCATCAGACCCCAAAGGAAGTGAGACGAATCTGAATAGCGAGGATCGAATCTTGCTCAAAAACTTAATAGATACACACCTGAAAAAATTCCGCCAGCCAATCCGAATGAATTCTATGGGACCAATTCGGACAAAGCCCGAACGATTTTATCAACGAAGTGCCTTGAATGAAGATCCTGAAGGCAAACATATACCCGAGATGCTTGCAAATATAAGTCGATCACAAGACAAATGGAACGCACTAACAAAAAAATTAAATATTTTTGGAAGAAAGTCTGGCTTATTTGACGATCTCTGTCTAAGATCTCCGGGAAGTTCTGAAAGCGATCCATTTAGTATCTTATTTATGCTATCGCATCACGGTAATGGCGAAGATTCGCAGAACTGGCGCAACATCATAGACTTAGGATTCGGTGTAGGTCAGATTTTGCCGATTATAACGGAACTGCACCTGACCGCAAGTGATGAAATCATTTTAATGCAGCAACCCGAAGTGCATCTGCACCCACGCGCTCAAGCAGAATTTGGTGATGTTCTCTGTGAAGTTGCCGGGCCAGGTCGGATGTTATTTGTTGAGACCCACAGCGATTATTTGCTTGATCGCGTACGGATCAATATTCGAAAAGGTTTGGGAAACTTGAGGGCAAAAGATGTATCAATATTATTTTTTAGGCGAATTGGAGAAGTAGCAAAAATTCATTCGATGAAACTTGATGATTACGGCAATATTGTCGATGCGCCTGACGAGTATATGGACTTTTTCATCAGGGAAGGAAATGATTTGCTGGGGCTTTCATAGATGTGCATTATTTTGGACAATAGCATTAGCGGTGAAGTATTTGGAGACGGCAAGTCGGAGGCTAGTGAAGCTGTTTGGAGATGGATCAATGGGATTGAGGGAAAGGGCAAAAGGTTGCGAGTTGTAGTAGGGGGAAAGCTTACCCAAGAATTAAATAAAAATAGCCAAGTAAGGGGTTGGCTGATTAGGAACGCGCGTCGAGCGAACTTGATGATTTTCGACAAGAAATTGGTTGATTTGAAGGAGGAAGAAGTAAAAAACTGGAATCTGAGGTCTGACGATCCACATATAATCGCCTTGGCGTTAGTTAGCGGCGCGAGGCTTCTGTATTCCAACGATTTATCCCTGCAAAAGGATTTCAGCAATGCTAGGTTCGTTGGCAGTCCAAAAGGAAAAATTTATACGACCGCAAGATATTCAAAATATGATAAAGTAAAGAAGAATTTGCTAGAGGATTGCAAATGTGTAATTGAAGAACAGTAGCGAAATCTGGATATATAGGGAATTGAGTGAAATTGAGTAAGCATATTTCATTAGGTTTGTCGATCTTATGTTAAATTAGGCGGGCGAAGTGTTCCTGGTATCCAAGTATACAGTCGATACACGGGACTTTGAGTATGAGCGAAAATTCTGAATTCATATTATATTGTTTATTATTTGCATGATATAGCCGGGCGTAGGTCTGACATGTCACGCGCTCGTCCGTTGCAATTTAGCAATTTTGTATCCCCTTGGATTCTGCTCGCGTGCGCTTGGCGAGGTTTCGGTGACAATCCGGCTGGCTCCGGCTTGATTTTGTCTGCGGGACAAGCATTCCGCCCTCCGATTCATACGCGCGTCAAACCGGACGGAAGGGGTGCTCGCTCCCGCAAAATGCGGCAAAGTGAATCAACACAAACCGCTAGATTAGGAGCAACTGACGCCGGACTTGCACACCCGAGCCGTTTCGTCCACCGATTTTTCGAACCTCCACCCCGCGATCAGGGACGCGGTCGACGGCAGCATCGCCAAGATCGTACAAGTTCAAAACGACGAGGGTCCTCCCGCTACCGAGTGCTTTGAACACTGCGAGCGCCAGGCCGGGAAGGCTTGCATGAACCGGGGGCGGCGCGTGCTTGAAATTGCGTCTACACCTATATTTCATATTTGCAGGTATTTTTTGGAGCGCGGACATGGCCAGCACCTGCGTCACATTGGGCAAGTATTGGGATGAGTTCATCAAAACCATGCTGAAAGAAGGGCGCTATGGCTCTGCCAGCGAGTTGATGCGCGCAGGTCTGCGGCTGCTGGAGGAGCAGGAGCGCGAGCGCGCCCGCTTGCGCGTTGCGCTGATCGAGGGCGAGGCCGCGCCTGATGCCGGGCCGCTGGATACGGCCGCGGTTCGCAGCCTCGCCCGGGCTCGCCTCGATGATTGAAATTCGTCTTCCCGAAGCGGTCAAGGAATATCTCATCGACATCTGGCTTTCGGCGCAAGCCCGATGGGGCGGGGTGCAGGCCGACAACTATCTCGACGGCCTTGACCGTGCTTTGCGCTTGCTCGCGGACAACCTGCGCGAAGGTTTCGATTGCACGCATATCCTGCCGGAATGCGCCGTCTTATTGTCGGGCGGCACACGGCGTTCTACTGGATGAAAGACAATCGCATCCGCATTTTGCGGGTGCTGCATCAGTCGATGGACAGCACCGCGCATCTCAAGAACATCTGAGCCGCGCAAATTTTGTTTTCCCGCGCGGCCCGCTGAAACCCCGTCATTTCATGATGGGTAAACTTGACCCTATCGAATCATCCTCCATCTGCGCGGCATCCCTTCGCCGGTCTGATCCCAGTACTGGCGTCCAAGGGCGCGGACACGCAGCTGGGCGTCCCGCGACCGCCGGATCACGGTTGCCTTGTCCGGCTTATCGTTCCGGGTTGGACCGGTGCCTACAGCGTAAAGCGGGTCAAGGAAATCCAAGTCTCGACCCGGTATTTTCAGGTTGCGCGCAACACGGAATTCTACGTGATCAAAGGCGATGCTTGGCCAAGCAGAGACGAACCGACTATTGAACGTCCCGTCAAGATAGTCCGGCACTGCCATGGGACGCAAAGATATCAGCAGGAAAACTGAAACTGCACAGGTACGCCTGCTTCTCCGACTGCCCAATCCGTTCTGTTCATTGGAGCGATGACGGCGGCGCGCGTTGGCAACGGGCAGAGCTCACCGGACCAAACCGAAAGTATGGCTGGGTCCGGTTTCAGTTCGCGTGGCAGGCCGAAAAGGGTCGGCACTATCTGATGACACGGGCCGCGGATCAAAAAAGACCGCACTCAGCCTGACACCGCGCCTTTCAACCCTGTAGAATACCTCTTCAACACGACTTGCAAACATCCGACCACTGTCCTGCGGCGCAAAAATGGAAATGAGAGATGACGGAAAGCCTGCAGCAGCGCTTGGAGAAGGTGCGTCCGACAAGCGGAAACCGGCGGCAATCGACCGGCATCATTGGAAAGGCGGAAAATCCATGAAAATCACCAGAGTCAGCGCTTATCAGGTCGATGTCCCCATCAAGCCGGCGACCATTTCCCATGACAGGGTAATGTCGGTCTTCGACATTACTTATGTGCGGATCGAAACGGACGCCGGAATTGAAGGTTGGGGCGACAGCGTGCCTTGGGGAGCGAATTTCGTCGCGGCTTACGCGCGCGGCGTCCGCTCAGGTCTGGACGAGCTCGCTCCGCATCTGATCGGTCGCGACCCGCGCATGGTCGGCGCAATCAATGAGGTGATGGATTTCGAAATGGCAGGCCATGCCTACGTCAAGACGGCTCTTGATGTTGCCTGCTGGGATATCCTCGGACGCTCGTTGGGTGCACCGCTCTACATGTTGCTTGGCGGAATGGTGACCTCCGCTCCCCATGTGATCGGCTCTGTCCCGCATGAGCCGGGCGAAGAGCTGGCAGCAGCCATGAATGCCCATCGCGAGAACGGTCTCATGCAGTTCTCGGGCAAGGCCAGCGGCGACGTGGGCAAGGACATCGCCTGCCTGCGTTGGATTGGCGAACGCATGCGCCCCGGAGAGTCCCTCAAATATGACGGGAACGCAGGCTGGCGCGTTGACGAGGCCATCCGCGTCGCCCGGTCCAAGGGGAACATCGATGTCTATTTTGAACAGCCCTGCGCCACCTACGAGGAATGCCGCGAAGTTCGTCGGACCACGGGCGTTCCGCTCATACTTGATGAATCGGCCACCGAAATCGGCGTTGTGCTGCGGGCAAAGGAAGATGGCGTTCTGGATGGTCTCAATCTGAAGCTGGCCAAAGTTGGCGGCATCCACAAGATGCGGCTTATCCGCGATCTCTGCGTTGCCCTTCACGTGCCCATGGAAATCCAGGATTCCTCCTACAGCGAACTTGCATGCGCCGTCGTCGTCCATATGGGCCACTCTACGCCGGAACGCTGCATCCGATCCGTGATTTATCCCAAGGGATTGAAGAAGGACACGGTGAGAAACCCGCCGGCAGTAAAGAATGGGCGAATTTTCGCGCCGAAAGGACCGGGTGTCGGTTCGCTGCCCATGCTTGAGGTTTTAGGCGAGCCCTGTGCGGTATACGAATGAAATCGGCGGATTGCGCTCTGTTGATTGTTGGAGAAAACGGGCATCTGGCGGACGGCAATCAGGGCCTGTTTATGCTAAATCGCATCTCGTTCCGACGACGACAGCAAAAATGCAGGAAGCCCGGAAACATTATGTCGCGCTTGTCGAACCGCGTGTGGATGCGCCTGCAGCCCTTGAGTCTTCGGAACAACCGCTCGACCTCGTTCCGAAGCTTGCAGAGTTCGCGGGCGCAGTCCCGTTCGACTTTCCGGTTCGCTTTCGGCGGCACGGCCGGCATCATCCCCAAGGTCTCCACAAGTCGGCGGATCTTGTCGCCCTCGCAGGCGCGGTCCATCGCCGGAGGCGCATTCCGACCGGATGGTCCCAGCTTTCCGGCAGGGCGCGGCCTTCGGGCGCGTCGTGGGCATGCCCCCGGAACAAATTCTCAGCCTCCGGACTGGGGAATTCTGCTTCAGCGCTTTCGGGGAGTTTTCACTTAGTAACACCAAGACCCTCAAGACTGTACAACACGTGAGGCTGTTGAAAAACCCCTCGTTTCGTGGTTCATGATACCTGATGTTGTTTCTGGAATTGGGAAGGCCACGAGATGCTGAAGCGAAAGCCGCCCGCCCAACTTGAGCTGTTCGTCGCCGGGCCTCTGGAGCAGCTGGTTCCCGATGATCACGTCCTGGCGCGCATTGACCGGGTTCTCGATCCGGGCTGGCTGCACGAGGAGGTCGCCGATTGCTACTGCGCGAACAACGGTCGTCCGGGGATCGATCCCGAGGTCGCGGTCCGCCTGATGCTGGCCGGGTTCCTGCTCGGGTTTGCGCATGACCGCCGTCCGATGCGCGAGGCGCAGGCGGACATCGCGATCCGCCGGTTCATCGGCTGCGGTCTTGACGAGCGGCTTCCGGATCATTCGAGCTTGACCCGGATCCGCCAGCGCTGGGGCGAGGCGCGGTTCCGGAAGATCTTCCGGCGCACGGTGTCGGCCTGCGTTGATGCGGGGATCGCGAAGGGCGAGGTCGTGCATGTGGACGCCACGCTGATCCGGGCCGACGTGAGCTGGAAGAGCATGGTTGACCGCCATGCGGATGCGGTGGCTTCCGGGAACGAGTAGTGTGCCGTTAGTTCTGCAATTTCGATCGGGAATGTCAAGACTTGGTTTCGGGTTCGATGCCCCTCGGGCGAAGCCGGAGGCATGAATTCGTATTTCCGCATTTCGGATCCGGCCGCGGAGGGCGGACGCGGCCCCGCGCCGAGGCCACGCCGGCCCGCCGCCGCGGAGACCCCATTTATCGGAGCGGCGGCGGGCCGGCATATTGGCCGATCGGCGCGGCGCGGAAAGTGTGGAAAGGATGTGGTCAATCCCGGCCCGGAGCAGGACGCGCGCCGACAGCGCCCAAAGGGATTGTCCACAGGCTTTCCATGCTGGCCGCGCCCCGGGCGAATTGACTCGGGCGAAAACCCCGAATGCGATCGTCATGCCGCCAGCTTCCGCAGATCGGCCCGACGCTGCTCCTGAAGAAGATCCATGTCCAGGTAGCGGACGCCGTCCTCCATCCAGCTCTCGTGGATCTCCGCGCACAAGGCCCGGACCAGCCGCAGACAGCTGCGGGCGTCCGGGAAAATCCGGACGACCTTCGTCCGCCGCTTGATCTCCTCGTCCGAACGCTCAAGCATGTTCGTCGAACGCATCCGAAGATGATGCTGCCGGGGAAGCCGCAGGAACGCGAACGTCTCCTCGATCGTCTCCTCGACCCAATCGCAAAGCTTCGGCTGCGACTCCTGCCACTTCGACAGCCACGCGGCCAAGTCCCTCCGAGCTTCCTCGACGCTCGGACGATCATAGATCCAGCGGAGCTCCTTGAGGCAGCCGTCGCCCGAACGCGAGTTCAAATGGGCCCGGGCGTTCCGCAGGAAATGGACGTAGCACCGCTGCCGGACCGCTTCCGGAACAACCTCCCGGATCGCCTTCGTCAAGCCGGAATGGTCGTCCGACACAACCTGGACGACGCCGCACAGGCCGCGATCCCGCAAAGACTCCAAGAACCGACGCCAGCTCGCACGGCTCTCGCCCTCCGCAAGCTCGACGCCGAGAACCTGACGGCGGCCCGCCGCGTCGACACCGACCGCAATCAGAACCGCCCGGTCGCGGACAACGCCGTCCTCGCGGACCTTCTCGTAGCGGGCGTCCAAGATCAAATAAGGAAACGATCCCTCCAGACGCCGCTCCGCGAACTTCCCGAGCTCCGCATCCAGCTTCGCATTGAGCCGGCTGATCGTCGACGCCGAAAAACCGTGGCCGCAAAGCGCCTCCGTCACCTTCGCGACCTTCCGGGTCGAAACCCCGTGAACATACATCTGCATCAATGCCAAGACGAACGCCTTCTCCGAACGCTCGTAGCGCTCGAACAGCTCCGTGCTGAACGCGCCGTTCCGATCCTGCGGAACGCGAAGCTCAACCTGGCCGACACGCGTCGTCAAATGACGCTTGCAGTAACCGGAACGATAACCCAGACGGTCGGACGTCCGCTCGCTCTTCGCGGCGCCCAAGGCCTCGGTCATCTCTTCCTCAAGAATCTCCTGAAGCATGCTCCGAACAAGATCGCGAACCGCGTCGCCCCCAGACCCAAGCTCCGACTTGAACTCGGCCAACTTCGATCTACTATGCATCCCGGTCATGGTGTCGTCCTTTCCTGCAAGGGATGGTTGATAGCGAAACCAAGGACTTGCCATGACCGAACTTCTTTGAAAGCATTTTGCAGAACTTTTGAAACATGATCCGGGAACGGCGACGCGGCGGCCGAAGAGGGCGCGACGGACGGCGAGAGCAAGACTGCGGGCGCGGCGGACGGCGAGGGCAGGAAGGCGGACGCCCGGCCTGCCGGCAAGCGCAAGAAGGTGAGCAAGACGGACGCCGACGCGAGTCTGGCGACGAGCCGCAAGGGCCAGCGCCCCGAGCCTTGCTTCAAGCAGCACACGGCCGTCGACGACGAGAACGGGGTCGTTCTCGACGTGGCGGTGACGACCGGCGAAGTGAGCGAGGGCGACATGATCGAAGCGCAGGTCGACGAGGTGCGCGCGGTCACCGGGCACGAAATCAGCACGGTGACCGCCGACGCGGGCTACGCCTTCGCCAAGGTCTACGGCGGCTTGGAGCGGCGGGGGATCGATCCGCTGATCCCGGCGAAGCGGGAGCCGGCCAAGAGCCGCGTGCCGCTTCGCCGGTTCCGCTACGACGCGAAGCACGACATCATGAAGTGCCCTCGGGGCAAGGTGCTGCGTCCGGGCAAGCCCCGGAAGCACGGTCGGTTCTTCCACGCCAAGGCGAAGGACTGCGCGCGCTGCCCGCTCAAGGGCGACTGCCTGTCCAAGCAGAGCCGGTGCAGGACGGTGATCATCGGCGACGACTATCCGGCGCTGCTGCGCGGCCGTCGGCGGTCGCTTCGAAGGAGCGAAGAAGACCGGCAGCTGTACCGGCGCCATTTCTGGCGATCCGAGGGCTTCCACGGAGAAACGAAGACGCAGCACGGGCTGCGCCGCGCCGTTCGGCGCGGCCTCGGAAACATGAAGATCCAGTCCTACCTGACGGCCGCCGCGATCAACCTGAAGCGGCTCGCGGCCGCTTTCGACGCGCGATTCCCTGCCTCCGGCTTGATTCGGATGCGCGAAATGCTCGTTTCCGCGGTTCCGGCGCGATGGACGGGCCGGATCCGCCGCATGCGCGCCGGATTCGCCTGACTCCGCCCGGCGGACCTCCGACCGGACGCGCCGCGTCAGCCGGCCCGGAAATCGCCGAGGGCCGGGTTGTTCAACGGCCTCACGTCCACGATGCACGCAAAGGGCGGCGCGGAGCCCGGAAAGTCCATGCTTCGCAGTACGGAATCAGGGAGCTGGAATTGCCTGAACTCCGTCGCAAAGCCCGAAACAGGGGTCGATAATCTGTCGCAAACATGAACCGTCGAAACCGTTCGGTTCGGAATTCGCGGCTTAGATTCGAATGCGCAAGTAGTGTCCTAGAAATGCGGATATTGTTCCGCTGGAAAGGATTGCGCCAACAAACATGCGGTTTTCATCAGACATCCATTTGCGATCCTCAGGTCCCAAATAGTGCCACGCGAGAATTAAAAGTGCGATCGCTACGAGAATAAATATGACAGAAAGCAGCCCCCAAACTCCCCAAGCGATCACATTCCGTAGTTTCTCATTCCTATTGTGTTCGTTGCGTTGACTTTCAGCGCTTAGCGCTTGTGTTTTAGGGCACTCATCTCCAGTTCAGTCCGTGGATCCGCTGCATTTGGGATCTCTTCCGGTTGAATCGATGGTTTCACTGGATGCTGCTGACTTTCCATGTCAGGCTCGAGCCATCCGTTCGTAGTGTCTTCGTATCAATTTGTTTGGGATTATCGCGCCTTCGCCAAGCCCTTGCCCATAGGTCTTGTCCCATGGAGTGCCCCGCTTGTGCGTGATGGAAGACAGCATCCATGCTTCGTATTTCCTGTAGGCATCAATTACGCCCGACATGATTCTCTTTTGGTCGTCGTCGAAGTCATTGCTGCGATCAACCAATTCCGTATCGATCGCATCCGTTCGGAAAGACTTGTACCTGTGATAGATACTCGGAACCACCGGGCCGTACCGCCACGCTTCAACGGGTTCGCTCAACAGGCTGCGTGCATGAATCCCGAGCATCCAGCCGTGGCACAAGTATGCCAGCTTGATGACGTGCATCGGGGTGGTCTCTTGACCGTCGCGCAGCCACAATACCTGCTCTGCCACCTTCCGCGAATGGACCGGCCTCTTACCATGCGTTTCGGACTGCGTGATCTTGTTCATCGGTGTTCTTCTCCGTCACCTCCCATCGCAACCGGGGCTTGGCAGAGGGCTTGCGGGTTTCAATTTTCGGCTGGATTTCAGTCGAACGCTACAGCAGTGCCGAGGCTAGTCGGCGGGGATTTCAAGCGTGGTCGTGGCCGGGTCAGGCACTAGTATAGAGTATAGACGAATAGCCGTCAATGCCGGTACACGATCAGCACTTTTACGGCGGGTCTCGTCGCCTCGGCAGGCGCGGTCCATCGCCAGAGACCCGGGCGCAGCGCGCCTCGCCGCTTGAACCCGCCAAGCCATCGCCTTCGGCCCGGGCCAAGGCCGCGAGCAAAAGCACGCCGGGCGAAATGGCCGTTCACAGCTTCCGTACCCTGCTCGCCGGTCTCTCGACCGTCGTGCCGTACGACCTCTCCATCGGCAACTCCGAAAGCTTCAAATTGACCGCGGCGCTGACGCCCGGACAAAAAGGCATTCGATCCCCTCGGCGTCAATCCGAGGAGCATGTTCTCAAAAGCTGGCTGGCAGGACTCGCCGAATTGCTTTCCTGCCAAGGGAAGCTTGCCTTTCTGCGCCGTGAAGTTCAGGCTGGAATTCCGAGATTCAGTTGTTCAAGGTGGACAAGGTTTTTCCGCTCGGCGGCAGATTTGGTGGTTGTCCCATGCGCATTTCATGTCGGTTAATCCGCGAGATATAGGAAACTGTCTTCACAGTTTGTCTCCATGGTAAAAATCATGTAGGTTAATCCGCGAATAATGCGGATTTAGCAACATGACTCGTGGAAATCGTGCATCTCTCGCTGACTATGTGACCGAGCTTCAATCGAAGGGGCGGATCGTTTTCGATGCCGATGAGGCGGTTGTTGCCCTTGGCACCAACCGAGGAGCCTTCTTGGATGCCGCTCAGCGTCTTCAGAAGCGAGGAAGCCTGATCAGTCCGCGGAAAGGCTTCTATGTTGCTGTCCCCCCGCAATTTGCGTCCTGGGGCGCGCCGCCGCCGTCCTGGTATGTGGACGCACTCATGACCCGAGAGCAGCAATCCTATTATGTCGGCCTGCTGAAAGCCGCCGAGCTGCATGGCGCGAGCCATCAGGCGGTTATGGAGTTCCAAGTCGTCACCGGAAAACGCATTTCCAAGATCCGCGCCGGACGCAGCCTCATCGTTTTCTACTATCGCAAGGAGATGGCTGGAATCATCGACGGGATCGACGATTTAAAGACTGACACCGGAAAGATGCGAATATCCTCTCTCGCATTGACTGCGCTTGACCTCATTCGTTACACAAAGGCGTCGGCTGGAATCGACAACGTCGCGACCGTCCTCGCCGATCTAGGCTCAAAGATTGACGCCGATCAGCTCGCACTCCTGTCAACACAGTTCGAGAGATCGGTCGTCCAGCGTTTGGGCTACATTCTAGACATCCTCGACAGACGGAGCATAACTCAAAAAATGCGCAAAATGCTGTTCACGCGCGGAAAGCCGCCATGGGTCGAACTGGATAGGAGCGAGGCAAGAGACCCGCTCTTTGCACCGGTACCGATCGAACGCGACAACAGGTGGCATGTTGTCGTACGCCGGCTTCCGGAGGTCGATGAATGATCCCAAGCCAGAACATTGTCGAATGGAGTCATATGGCCCCGTGGGCCGAACAAAGACAGGTCGAACAGTACCTGATCATTTCTCGGGCTCTCGTCGATATATTCTCCGACCCGTTTTTGACGAAGGAGCTGCGGTTCCGGGGAGGAACGGCTCTCAATAAACTGCACTTTCCGGAGCCGCTCCGCTATTCCGAGGATATTGATCTCGTACGCACCTCATCCGGCGGGATCGGTCCGATACTCGATCGATTGCGAGTGCTCCTAGAGCCTTGGCTCGGCCCCGCGCGCTTCGGTCAGAGCCATGTCGCGCCCAAGTTCCGCTTTCAGGTTCCGGCAGAGGACGGCAGCGAGCACCCCATCCGCCTCAAGCTGGAAATCAATACCCGCGAAATCCACGCCTACGATCAAATGGTGACGGCACCGTTTGCCGTCGAAAATTCCTGGTTCACAGGCGCGGCAATGATCCCGACATTCTCAAATGAGGAGATGCTGGCAACAAAGTTTCGGGCGTTTTTGCAGAGGGACAAGGGTAGAGACCTTTACGATCTGAGCCGCGGCCTTGAGGTTTTCGCTGATCTCGATTGCGGTCGAGTGGTTGAACTGTTCGCGCAATACCTGGCCGACGGAGATGAACGAATATGCCGGGCGCAGGCGGAACAGCGCACGCTCGCGAAATTCGCGAAGGGGAATCTGTTGATGGGCATGCGCCCGTTGCTTTCGGCTGACGCGGCCCAGCAATTGACCGACGACGCGGCCGCGACCGCTACAAGAGCCGTTTTCGAAAAGCTCATTCATGAACTGCCCGGGGAGCCTTGGGCCAAGACGCGGGAAGCGAAGGTTGGGGTTTGACTGGTGAACGGCAGAAAGCTGTCATGAACCTGATGGAAGGGCAATGCGTCGAGAACCTCGCCGACCTCCTCTGCAACTTCCTGCCCGGCAGCGGCAATCCCCGGCTGCGATGAGCTGAATCAGGGCCTGTCAACACTAGGATTTTGCTTGGTTCTGTGCTTAAGCGCTTGCCAGAAATGAGATGAAAATCGAGCGGTGCACAGTCATGAAACAGATCGCGGCGAAACATTGCGCCGAACTCCGCCCTTGTCTGCCGGTTCCGCCGCTGGGCCAAAGCGGCGTTCTCGAGCGGCTGTTCGCCGCTCTATGGTCTCGGCAAGCAACCGCCAAGCAATGATTTTTTGCCTGTCCGGTGGGCAGGCCCACGACGCGCCCGAAGGCCGCGTCCTGTTGGAATGCTGGGGCAGCCGGTCGCGAACACGCCTCCGGCGATGGACCGCGCCTACGAGGGCGACAAGACCCGCGGCATCGTGGAGACCTTGGGCATGACGCCGGTCGTGCCGCCGAAGGCGAACCGGAAAATCGAACAGGACTGCGACCGCAAACCCTGCAAGCTTCAGAACGAGGTCGGGCGGCCGTTCCGAAGACTCAAGAGCTGCCGACGCATCCGCACGCGGTTCGACAAGCTCGACGCAATGTGTCCGAGCGTCGTGAATTTCGCTGTCGTTGTCGAAATGATATACGATTTAGCATAAACAAGCCCTAATTTGAACAGTCTCACCCGCGAAGCGGCCGGTTCGGAGACATTCGCGGCATCGCCGAATTTCATTTCTACAATTGCGGACAAGACAGTCGCCATTCTGAATGTGCATCCCCTGCGCCCGCACACCGGACTTCTTCGACGCCCCGATGCTGCGTGATAAAGCAATTTCTGCTTCCGGGGAGCTGGGGCGCGGCTCTCGCGGCCCGTAAGCCGGAGCCGCAAGGCCCTGGTCCAAAGTTTGCAGATCGTCTTTCGGTCCATACCAGTCCGTCTGAATCGGCTATCGACAATCTGGAGCACTGCGTACTAATCCGGATCCGGCGACGCGGCTCGGACGGATTCGAACTGGCGATCGGCCTCTCCGTCCTCGCCTTCAATATCCAACGAACCGGGCCGGTTCTGCGCGAGAGGGAGCACAAGCGGAATCGGCGGCGGAGCCAGCACCGACGCACCGGAAATCCGGGAAGGACGCGGGAATGTCGTCCCCCGGAACCAGCTTCGCTGCCCTTCCAAAAATACACTTGAAGACCTTCCAAACCGATCCGGACAACTGATGGCCTGCCCTGAATCGACAGCTTCTCTGCCAGCCGCGAATTAGGCGGCTTCCGGTTCAATGTTGCTTGGCGATTTCGTTTCCGCACGCTCGCGCAGCAGTTTCGCCAGCGCTTCACGGAGCGCAGACTCGTCGGGATCCAGTTCTTTCCGGCTCTTCACCAGTTCCAAGGCTTCGGCCTCGACAAGTTTGCGGGGCGATGGTTCAAGAGAGAACCCAAGAGCGTTCAACGCTCGGTCGAAACCGGCAGATTTCAAGAGTTCCAATCCTGCACCTTCTCTCGCCACCGGAAAACTTGAGATGCTGTCGGCACGGTTCAATATTGTCTCCGCATCATCGGCGATTGCGATCAGCTTGCCGTCAAGGCCGCATCCGACAACGTAAACGACAGGGTTTGCTACAGCGCGCTCTTCAAGCTCCAATTCTTCATAGAGGCTGTCGGCAAGCTTTTCGATTGATCGGGCGATCTCGTCGCCGAAGTTTGCTGCTGCAGAAGCCGATTCAGCGAGTGCCGGATTTGCTGCTGCAAATGGTCGTTCGTTCAAATCGAGACCCTGCAGCGTCTTGCGCAAGCGTCGAGCCGCCGCCAGCATTGAAGTCCAATGGCGAGGCGTCGCTTCTCTGGCCGTCTGCCGCAGTTCGCTTGGATCGGGGAGCTTTTTGACTTCCAGGACCGCAAACGACGCTGTTGCGACGAGTCGATTTGCAGCACGTTCAACCGCATCGGCATTGAGCAACCGCTCGGGGTAATCACGCACCAGTTCTTTATCCCCGCGCACCTTCATGCTGCGGAGCAATTTCCGGCACTGCGTGCTGCATTCAGAGTTCCAAAAGATGCCGCAAGGCCCGCTGTCATCTTCCAAAATGCAGTCAAGCATCTCCTCGGTCTGGCCAAGTTGATGCCGTTTCAGAATTGTATACGCTTTGGAGGACGCGAGTCTGGCAAACGCGATTATGGAAAAATTTTCCGCCGCATCTGAAGAGTCCCTTATGAACATCGCAAAGTCGCAAGCGTCTTGTCCTTTGCGGGCATAATCGATGCCCGCCACAATATTTTCGACCGCCGAAACGATGCGTCTCAAGGCTCCGCACCGATAGAAGCCGTATTCGTCAGGCTTCAAAACGGGGTCGCGCTCTGTTTCCGGCCATGTGCAATGCCCGGCAATCAAGCGGCCCTCGCGCGCGATTGGAGCCGCGATGCTGCCGATGGCGTCCGCGTCGCTGTGAAAACGGGCTTGCGAAATCCCTTGCGCTTGAACGTCGATTTCCGAACGCTCTCGCAATTCGCGGAAGATGCGAATGACGGAGTCAGGCAGTGATCTTTCCTCTCTGGTGATGAAGGCAAGGTCCCAGTCGCTGTCGGCGCGGTGGTCTCCGCGCGCCCGCGAACCATAGAGTACCGCCGCGCTTGCGTTCGGCCACAGAACCAGCGCATTCTTGCAGGCATCCTCGACTTCTTTGTAGGCCGGATCGGAAACGAGAGCATCTGCATTCGATTCAAAACGGCCCAATGCCCACAATCGACGCCTTGAAGAATTTTTGGCCGATCGGGCAGCACCTGAAGCCGAGGTCCGCCCGAGTTCGGCCTTGGCTGGGCTCATCGAATTATTCCTTGGGTTTCTTGAACCGAGTTTATCTGATTCTGCGTTTGAATCAAAAAACAGCTCGCCGCGCCAACAGCACTTTCTTCAAGGGTGCACCCTATTGCTTTTGGTCGAGCGGCCGCGATCCGACTAGCGCTCCAATCGAGGAGGTCGGGCCAACGCAAGTTTGCGTAGCAGCATCTGATGGCGAGCGTAACGGCGGCCCGATTTCGGCTTGCCGTATCTCGCCCTGCTCCACCCAGCGAAAATGGAATGCACCCCTTATTCAAGCTTGAACCCGCATGAGCATCGCCGGCCAGCGCGCCTGCTTCGTGATCAAAATTGCCGATGAATTCACAGTTGCGGACGCTGATCGACAGGCCAAATCGGCCGAATGCTCAGTTTGAGCCCAAGCCAAATTCAGCGGCGATAACGCTTCAACCCCACAGCGGCCGAGGCGCATTCCGGCTTCAACAGTTTGTTGATTTTATTGGGAGAAAATTTCAAGAGCTTGAATTCATCAAGTTTTCGACCGCTGACGGCTTTATTGTTTTCGGTCCGCAGTGCGGCGCAACCTGGCTGGAAGATCGCTGCGGAAATGCAAGACATCAACGATGATCACTTCGTCCTTTCATTTCATGAACTCCACAAATGCTGTCCCGCGCGAGTGAAGAACACATCTTTGTCGACCCCACCGACCAACGCCGCGCAGCTTTGGCGGCGGGCGATGCCGCCAGCAATTCGTTCGCAGCATTGATTTCGGTCTTTTTCGCGGGCATCCGCTTGCCGTGGGCTGAAATCCGGAATATCCACTCAGCAATATCTGCCGGTTGCTCTTCCGCCTGTTTTGCAAGGCGGATGGATTTCAAGCTGGTCTTGTCTTGGCGAAAGCGCGCCGGATGGCATCGGATCCCGTTCCCTCAGCGAGTTCACCATCCATTGCCTGCTTCACGCCCTTGGCCAAACGCTGCGACAACGCCGTCAACTCAGCTTCCTCGCGCTCCAGCAAGCGCAGTCCTGCGCGAATGGCTTCGCTCACATTCCGGTATCGCCCCGAGGCCACCAAACCGACGACCAAATTTTCCTGATGTTCGGTCAAAACGACATTTCTGGTGGGCATGCTTCACTCCAACTGTTCGCTGGCGAAATATGCCATGGGATTGATCCTGTCCACGTTGAGGTTGGACAAGGGTGCATCCCATTTTCTTGGGTTAAGAATAGCAAGGAGCTGCCAGTCGGAACCGGATGCCAATGCTTTTCTTGCCGCCGAACGTTGACTCGAAAACAATTGTTGGGCCGACTTCCCTGATTGGACGGTTTGTCGCGTCGGTGCCTGACCAAAAAATGATGGGATGCACCCAACCTCAGCGTGAACGAAAGCGCGAAATTCAATTGACACTGCCATTTGCGATAAAGCCAAGTATATATGCGAATTGCGTAAGCAGCGCGTGAGGTCATGCCATGCCCCAGCATCAAGATACCGGTCGTGAAGCGAGACTGTTTCGAGATAACAATCGCCAAACGCTACGCATCCCGGCTGACTATGAAATGCCCGGAGACCGCGTGATGATCCGCAGGGATGGTGAACGGCTGATCATTGAGCCGGTTCGAACGAAGAACCTGCTCGAAGTTCTGGCGGATTTGCATCCTTTAGGTCCGGAGGATGAATTTCCAGATATCGATGGAGGCCTTCCGCCTGCCGAGAATGTCGAGTTGTGACGATATTGTATGTCCTCGACACCAACATCATTTCGGCGCTCACTCGCAATCCCCGAGGTTCTGTAGCAAAGCGCATTGCGAAGGTTGGGGCGGATGCAATCGGCGTCGGTGTCGTTACAGCGGACGAGCCGCGCTACGGTTGCGCAAATAGAAATCTCGAAAACGGATTGCGCAGATTGAATGTCTGAGTTCGCCCATTGATGTGACTCCTCCGCGGCGCCCGGCCACCGATGGGCGTCCTGAAGCGGCCGAGGTCGTGACAGACCGTCGCGGCGACGACCGCGCCCTGACGTCCAGCATCTCGAGAAAGTCGTGGCGCATCGCGTTGCCCTTGCGGGGATCCTCAACTCCTTTGAATATTTGACGCAAATGGCTTATTGCTTTGAGTCCGCAGCCACAAGATATTGATTCTCGCCGAAGCAGGACTTTCGGCTCGAAAATTCGGTTGGAATTGACCGGAATTCAACCGTTTCGCCCGGATTTCGGCGCAAATTGGAAGAATCCGCCGCCCCGCGTCAAGGCGTAGCCGCATCAATCGGTGAACTCAGACGGCACCGAGCGCACAAAATGTAGACTCTGCGGACTTAAGTAAACAAGCCATTGACGCAATTTTTCCATTGCCTACCTCTTCGCTCTGCCCGGAGCGGCTGGTACCGTCTCTTTCCGAGAGTGACATTATGCAAAGGAAGATCAAATGCAATTACGCTGCAATTTCCAAAACTTGTTGTCAGCATGAAGGCCGTGCTCCGCAGGTTTCCGACAACTGGACCGTTTCCGACAACCTCGCCCATAAAGTCGGTTTATCTCATAGTACTGCAATGGTTCCGCAGCCGGACCGAACACGCCTTTCCACAGTTCGGAGGTTTTATCAAAAGGGATTTATACAACCCAGACGGAAGTTCGCCATACTTCCAAGGTTCGCATTTCTTGAGAGAGCTAATCCAGGCTGGACAATTTTCTTGATCGCTTCGTCGAGCCGGGTGTGAGTGTTCAGCAAACGAATTACCTTTTAATCCAAGGGTATCAATGCACGGTGCGGCGGAACGATTGCATATATTTGGTATGTATGGGGTAGTTCAAATCGCACATTGACGGGCGGGCCTACGCTAGACCCAGCCGAGACGTAAGGCGATTCATACAGTTAGCCTATGCGGACTCAATTGATCGCCGACCATATTCTGTGATTTTCAGACCTCTATTCCATTGATCATATTCGACAAGGCCCATGCTAACTATCCCGCTAGGTTGATCTCGGTGCGATATTAGGTTGCGCACCTTTTGAGAAAACTTAGTATCAGATCGGTTGGCCAAAATTTCCGCATCTTCACCAATTGGCTGGAATTTACCTTCCAAGTGGCTAATGATATCGCTGGTTTGTGCAAAACCGCCGGGTTGAGTAACCAAATATTCAAGTAAAGGTTGAACAAGATCAGATTCCGAAATACGATTTGCTTGCACGTTCGTTCCTTTCGAAATTTGTAGGCCAATCTAGGCAACGTGGATGCTAAACATCAGTGCAGTTACTTTGGCATTGGGATATTTTCGATTCCCATGAATTAAGTGCGCGGGTCATTTTTTTGTAAACCTTTTTCAGTTGTTTGCGTGTGGGTGCCCTTCTGCTATGCGGATTCTTTTTCTGCTCAATTCCAAGCGCCGGTTCAAGCACTTTCATTTGTCCGGTCTGTTCAATGCTGGTTCTGCTATCACGCATAGAGATACTCGGACCAGATACACGTCGTGAAGTCAAGCGTCTTTTCAGTGCTCTGGGACCAGGGTGCGTCTCACGTTTCTTGCTCAGGCTGCTGCGGCGCTGCAATCCCTCCAATCGAGGAAGTCGGGCCAGCGGTTGTTTCTGAAGCAGCATTTGATGGCGAGCACGGCGTTGGCTCCAATCTTCGACCAACGGCGCCCGGCTCCTTTGAATCGGCTGCCGACGATCTGCTTGCAGGCGCTTTCCACGACGCCGGCTCCGACCGGCAGTCCGCGTTTTCGGTAGAGGTCGTAGCGCATTCGGTCCCTGTTGGTCCCGTAGGTGCGGATGCAGGTCGCGACCGC
The DNA here is from genome assembly GCA_965205055.1 of Paracoccaceae bacterium. Lineage (GTDB taxonomy): Bacteria > Pseudomonadota > Alphaproteobacteria > Rhodobacterales > Rhodobacteraceae > CBDBBY01. The sequence goes on from OZ242030.1 coordinate 3,109,147, forward strand.
TTCAAGCCGACGGTGCGGCTCCAGGTCGGCGATGACGTCGTCGACCCGCCCTGCGTCCGGCTGGCCCTTGATCGTCTTCATCCAATCCTTCTGCTTGCTCGTGCCCGGCTCCACGGCTTTCACGGCGGCGTCCGCGTATTGGAGGGCATGGAACAGGTCGAGGACGAAGGTCGTTTCCTGTCCGGGGAAGGCCTCCTCGCAGCTGTTGCGGATCCAGGGCGCCCCGTCGGACAGCACCACCAATTCCCTGGCCGCGAACAAGCCGTTCCGGAGCCCGAACTGCCGCAGGCGGACGCCGAACGCCGAACTCCAGCCGACGCCGTCGATCCCCGGAATAACTCGCTCCGCCGCAGGCGACGCCGCCTCGGCGTCCTCGCGCTCGAACGCCTGCATCTCTTCGCCGATCCTTGTCGCATGGCGCTGGAGAGTCGCCCTCGACACCGTCACGCCGGCCAGATTCCGGAGCTTGCGGCGCGCTTCCTCATAACTGTCGGAACCGGCGGCGTCGGCGTAGACGGCTTCCGCCCCGGGCGTGACTCTCTTGCCCGCCAGACGCAGCGCGCGGTCCAAAGGATAGTCTCCGACGCCGCACTTGCGGCAGTAGAAATAGCGCCGCTTGACCCGGACCTCTCCGAGGCGCGTCCCGAACGTCTTGCCGACCCGGCCGCGCCGCTCCATCCGCCGCCCGCAGCTCGGGCAGGACGGCCGGGACTTGCCGGCAAGACGGGCGTCGACCGTCTCGAGAAGAGCCGCGTAGCACTTCGCCCCGCCGCCCGGCATGCCGTCGCGGACCGACGTCTCGATCGCGTCCAGATCCGGAACCCCGCCGCCCGGAAACCCCGCCGTCAAAAGCGGAAGCGAACGGCCGAACTCCGCTTCAGCCGCCGCATGCAGCGCGCCCGCCTCCGAAGCCGGGACGCCGGACGCCTCGATCTCGCGACAGCGAACCCGGCGGCCGACGCGCCTTTGCTGCATGAACACGCCGCCCCGCTCGCGGACGATCGGAGAATGCTTCGCCGCCTCCTCGTCCGTAAGTCCTTGCAAATAAGCCACCGTATCCGGATGGAGAAACTCCGGATCCCGTCTCTTGATCGTCATGCCGACCTCTTCCGCTCGAGCCCGGAGGCGCGGCGTCCGCCGTTCGCGGATCTTCGAAAACCGGTCCGGGACCGCTCCATGCTGAATGGCCGCGTTCCCGATTGCAACCTCCAAAACACGCAACTTGGACAACGCGGCTCGAGGGGTCTAACAGTGATTTACAAGCAACTGTATCTCGCGGAGGTTAAAATTCGGGTGGAATCGCGGCGCGATCGGGTCGTCGGGGGTTCATGCGGGTTTTGCCTCTTCAAGGCTGCGCCGGGTCCGATTCGTCCGCTTCCGATGACGGACCCGGACATCGTTCCGGATTTTTGTCTTTTCGGGTCGTTCGCCCGTTTTTCGTTCGCGGCGGCGCGGAGAGCGTGGAAAGCCTGTGGACAATCCTTATTTGCGCCATTTCTCGGTTTCGCATTCGGGGCCTGGATTGACCACATTCTTCCCACACTTCCGCTTGTCGGCGGTTTATTCGTGAACGTGCGTTTTGGGTTCTCGGCAGTGCGGAGAGCATGGAAAGCGGTGGACAATCCTTGTTCGCGCTGCGTTCGGGTTTCGCGTTCGGGGCCCGGATTGACCACGCTTCCCACACTCCCCGCTGTCGGCGGCCGGTCCCGGTTCGGCGCTTTCCATTCCGCAACAGCCCTGCGGGGCTTTCAATAAATAATTTCTTTTTTGTGTCGGGCCGTGGAAATGTGGACAATCCTTTCCGTCGCTTTCGGCCGTGCCTCGGTCCGGGCCTGGATTGCCCACATTCCCACAGCCCCATCCGGCCTCGGCGCTCGGGCCGCGATCCGTCATCCGGTTTGCGGCGCCCAGGGCTGGCGGGATTTGCACAAGGCGTTGGCGATCACGACCAGCTTGCGGGCGACGGCGGTGACGACCACCTTGTGCGGCTTCCCCTCCTTCCGCAGCCGATCGGCGAACAGCTTCAAGTCCGTGTTGCGGATCGAGGCGACAAGCGCGGCTTGGTACAAAACCTGCCGGAGCGCCCGGCGGCCGCCGCCGATCATCCGCTTCCCGCGCATCTGTCCGCTGTCCCGCGCGACGGGCGCGAGCCCCGCGAGCGCGGCGGCCTGCTCCCCGGAGATCCGGCCGAGCTCGGGCATCTCCGCGACCGGCATCGCGCACGCCACCGGGCCGATCCCGGGAACCGACTGCAGGATGGCGGCGGTCTCGGCCAGGACGGCTTCGTTCGCAAGAAGGCTTCCGATCCTCTCTTCCACCTCCGCGGTCTGGCGCTCCAGCAGCTCGAGAAGCTCGCCGGACAAGTCCTCGACCGACTCGGCCGTGCCGTTCCGCAGATCCGCTTTGGCCTGCTGCCGCGCGCTTTTGCGCATCTCGACGAGCTGCCTGCGCTTGGTCGTCAGCGCCCTGAGGTCGCGCAGCCTTCCGCTCGGCAGCCGGCGGCCGGCCTCCGGGCGGAACGCCATGAACCGGGCGATCAGTTCGGCGTCGACCCGATCCGTCTTGGCCAAAGTGCCCCGGCTTCTCCCGAACGCCTTGACTTGCGCCGGAGCGAGCTGCCGCGCTTTGATCCCCGCCGCCGCCATGCTCGCCCAAAGACGCCATTCGTGGCCGCCCGTGGCCTCGAAGCAGACCAGGGCCTCCCGGCCGGCGGCGATCTCCTCCAGTTTCGAATGGCCTTCGTCCGTGTTCGGCAGGCGAATCTGACGGTCGTCGCTCAAGCAATGGATGTCGAGCCAATCGCAAGAGACGTCCAAGCCAATGATCTCCGGATGTGTTGCAGTGTTCATTCTCTCTTCCTTCTGGTGCGCGGTCCTTGATGGCCGCAATCAACTGTTCGAGACGATGAAGAGAGGCGGCGCTGGCCGTCTTGGTAGCGTGGTCATGCCACAAGAATCATGCGCCATGCGCCGCCCCGTCGCCGGCCCTCGCGAAGGCCGGCGACGGGAACGCAATATCACAGTCGAGATACAGAAGAATCATGAGACACACACCCGTCCGGAAGAAAACGGATTTGACTTCGCGCTGCCGGCGTACGAATTCAGGCATCATCGCGATTCCATCTTTTCGGCAAAGCGACGGAATCCGGCTGCATGCAATCGGCTGGACCGGGTTGGGCGCATCCCATATTTTTGGTCATGCAGCCGCGCGCGGCATTCCCCCAATTGATGATTTCGGACCTGCGGTTGTTTTCGAAGCGGCATTCGACGGCGGACAGGGCGTTGGCGACCGCTTTCGACCGGCGTCATCCCGATTGTTCGAACCGGTTCCCGACGATGTGCTTGCAGACGCTTCCGCGACGCCGGATCCGACCTGCAATCCGCGTGCGCGGCAGAGGTCGCAGCGCATTTGGTCCCTGTTGGCCTCGTAGTGGCGGACGCGGACCGCGACGCCTTCCGCCCGAGTTGCGGCCGGCGGATGGAGCAGTACGGCCGATCCGGGAAAATGCCGAGGAAGGGACGTCGGCGACGCCGGAGTTCCGATTCTCGCGCGCGAGGTCGGCAAGCGGGAGGGAGCCAACGCCGTGCTCGCCACCAGATGCTGCTTCGAAAACATGCGCTGGCCCGGCTTCCTCGATTGGAGGGCCGGTCATGCCGCCGCCGCCTAACCCAAGAAAACGGGATGCACCCGGGCCACGACGTCACGCAACTTCACAGATCAACGGGGTTCGAGACATTGTGTGCCGTGAACAAGTCCGCCAAGTCTTCGACGGTCAACTCAAGCAGGCTGGCGACGCGGCGGATTGAAACATGACCCTTGTCGATGGCAAGCCCGAGAACTTCGACAAAGGGTCTCGAAAACAGAGCGGGCAGTTCGCTCTCCACAGCATTGCGGCCGTTGTTGCGCAATGCTTCTTCGGGCAATGAACGGGCCACTGCGGACTTTAACTCGCCGAGCGCGACCAGCCGCCAACGTAGCGTTGAGGACGTCACATGAAGTTCGTCGGCTACTGCGTTCAGCTGGGCAATCAACTTCTCCTCGGCCAGGTTCGACCAGTTGCCGAGCTGTTCCAACGTGCGAGCCGGCATAAGTGTCGCAGCCGCGAAATTATTGGCGAATTGCTCCACGCGATTGCCTCCGGTCTCCATTGCTTCTTCGAAATGCTCGGGCGGCATCGCATCCCAAGTTAGGATATGGAACAGCTCGTGGGCGAGGTCGAAGTGGCGGCGACCGGAAGGTTCATGGCGCGCAATCAGCACCGCATCCACTTCGGGCAAACGACATGCTGCGCCCGAAATGCCGTCGTCGGCATCGACCATAAGCACCATAACGCCGAGCTCCCGCTCCATGACCTCGATCAAACGCAGAGCCGGCACTTCGCCAAGGTTGAACTCGGCCACGAAACGCTCACCTGCCAGCATCGCGTCCTCAAGACGCGACTGACGGACCATGCGAAGCGATCGGCGCATAAGCGGAATCTCATGCCCTACCAACGGTGCCAGAAAACGGAACGCAGCGACCCAGCTGCCTGCGGCACGCTCATAATCCGCAAGTCGATCTGCGCCGATACCATTATGTCGCCAAGAGAAACGACCCTCTCCGACAAGTCTGAAAGGGTCGGTGAAATACTCCAGAGGGGCATCCAACCTCTTGATCGCGATCACCAGTTCGTCCGCCGTCACGCGGCGCATCCCGGTCTCAATGGCCGAAACGGTCTGTCGGTCCCTGAAGCCGAACAGCCGCGCGAGATCATCCTGAGAAAGCTTTCGCCCCTCGCGCAATGCTTTGATCCGCGCACCGATAAACCGCGTCGTCACCGGAATTTCCTTGATTGCAATTTTCTTGCAAATTAGAATATGCAAGAAATCTATGCGAAACTCAATCCGCAGACAACATCATACCCGTTGTACGAAATCTGTCACGGCATTCGTGTGTGGATGCCATTTTGCGATGCGGAGTGCAGCAAAGTGTGCCAAGACACAATTGCCTTGGGCGAAGATCATGCCGGCTTGCGACGAGGGTATCTGCGACTTAGCATGTGTCGACGAGAGACAGAAAAGGAATCAGCGCGATGGCCCGTTCTCGCGCAGGAATTGCGGCGCAACCTGACTTTGATGCACTCAAGAAATTCTCCGAACTCACGGACCGCGGGGATACCCCATTCTTCGGAGGCCGCACCGACGAGATAGCAACGGTTGAAAATGCCCTGAAACGAATCCAAAGGCGTACGCAAGAGGACCACTGGCACCCTGCCGGTGGAGAGACCGTACTGTTTCAAGGCGCGCCGGGCGCGGGCAAGAGCGCATTGCTGTACCACCTCGCAAAGGTGTGGCGAAGCTCCGGGCAGAACGCGCCTGTGGTGGTTAACACGGCACTGACTCATTATTTGGACGAGGGGAGGCTAGCGCTCCGTATTGCCGAAGCAGTCGACCCTGAGATTGCCACAAGTTTTCGACATTCTGATACGATCCATTCCAATTTGAGTGCTGACGTTGGTGGCTGCATACCCGGAGCCATTACGGAATCCGGCTCGGCGGAATTGGGGCTTCAAGCCGAGGATGCTCCGCTCGAGCTTTCGCTTTCCGCCGTCAAGGATACACTGTTGGATTTGAAACGACCCGTGGTCCTGATTCTTGACGAAGCGCAAGGTCTTGAGTGTTTCGATGCTGAAACAGTACTTCCAGTCATTTCGCAACTTCACAAGGGAAGCCATGGCGGGCCAATTCTGACCGTGTTTGCGGGTCTCGCTTACTCAAGCGGCGTGCTTGGAGAGCGCGGCATTGCGCGCTTTTCCCAAGGCCATGAAATTACGCTCTCTGCGCTTACATCCGAAGAAGCAAGGCAAATTGTTCTGCGCATGCTCGCCGAATTCCGAGTGCGCGGAGACAAGGAGCTCAAGAATCAGTGGGCGCATACTCTCGCAAATGTAAGTTGCGGCTGGCCGCAGCACCTTCACGTCGCCATGCAGGCGCTCGCGGTGGAACTACTTTCTGCATCAACGCCTGGAAATCTGGAACCGGTTGACAGCCACTTCGGATCCGAAGTGCTTAAGGCTTCAGCTCAGGCGCGAGAACAATATTACGAGCGACGGATCGACGACGAACTTGTCGTCGCTCTGGATTTAGTCGCCGAAACTCTCCGGCAAATTGGCAGCGGCGCGTTCCGCGCAAATGTGCTTGCGCACATCCGCGAAGCTGCACGGCCAGATTACGGAACCAAGAGCCTTCCGGAAGGTCACGACGCCGAAATGTTCCTCGAACGCATGATCCGCCGCGGCGTGTTGCAACACGCTTCAGGACACAAGCTTGTCTGCCCGATCCCGGCCCTCCAAAATTACATTGAACGCCTTGCAAAGAGAATTACGTCCGATGCGCAATTCCAAAACGTAGGACGTTGAGGATAGCAATAGGTTTCTGCTGGTAACCCACTGAGCGCAATTTTGCGAGCTGCGCATCCACGCCGAGGCCCAACAGATGCAGCCGGATTTGAACCTTCGTGGCTTCGCAGTTGGGCTTCCGCCAGCCTGTCGGTCTGTCCGGCAAGTTCTGCCGGAACCGTTGCTTCGGAATTTTCCGGTCGGCAGCATCGTTACGCGGATATTCGGCAACAACTTTTGCTATTGATACAGGATTGAATTTGCGTCGCGAATCCGGATGCCGAGAAATTTTCTCTTTCGCCGGATTCAAGCTGACAAGCGTCTGCCTCGCACCACCTATGCCTTTTTGACAACAATATCGTTGTCAACAATCCTGTTGTAAATTTCATCTCGGATTTTACGACCTGCGATCAGGCAGGCTTGGCATGCTCACAGGCGTCTGCAGTGTTGCGCTGAATATTTGGACCTGATTTCAGATTGTCTTCAGACTTTCCATGAGGAGAGCTGAGCGGCCAAGCCAAGGCTTGACCGTCTGGCGATCACCGGTCCAAGCTACACAGGGCGGCATCATCAGCTATCTGTTGAAGGTCCAAGTCAGGTCAACGATGCCTCCCGTGGCGTTGGTTCCGCAAAATGTTGCAGCATCGGCAGCCGACAACCCATCGGAGTCGTCATCTGTTCCGTCGGATATTTTGGCGATGCCCGTACCGATCACTCCGTTTCCCATGTCGTCGAACGGCGCCATCCGCGTACACACGTCGACCGGAACTTTGCTCATCTTGATTGTGAATTGTTTCGTCGCGCCCGTGACTTCGACAGCGCCGCCGAACGAATTCACGATCTCGTCGTTCTCGCCGTCGTTGTCGGAATCCGATTGCATCGACGACGGTACGGCATTGGCTGAAATAAGAAGATCGGACACTTCCGAGGTTCCGAAGGTTGCTTGGGACTGGAACAAGGCACGGACCTGGGACTGCAGCGAAGCCATCATTCGCACTGCGTCATTGGTTCGCGCCGACATCGACGCCTGTTCGAAAAAAACGATTCCTCCAATTACCAACCCGAGCGCGATCACTGTGAACAGGACGGCCTCAATCAGCGTCGCGCCTCGCTCGGCGAATGCAAGCCTCTCTTCAGCAGAGGCGCGCTGGCCTTCAATGTTCAATGGGAATCTCCTTATGTTCTGCAATGCGAGCAAGCCGAAATGCGGCTGCCTTCCTTTCCGGCGCTCTTCCAGGAATCGAATAGCGCAATGCCATGAAACTGGAGTTATCGCTCTGAAGCGTTAGCCATTTATTTCTGTTGAAAACAGGATTTGAGGACGAGGGCCGTCATCGCCGGGTCACGGATTTCCAGATCGGGACGGCCGTGCCTACTGTCGCTTCGATGTTTGCGGATAGAGCCTTCAACGTCGCCACCCGGACGTTTGTCGGCTTGCAGCCTCTGCTTTTGCCTGCTCGCTTGATCTTGCCGAATGTCGGTCTCGTCGCATAGGCGCGCTCCGCCACCGTGTAAGTCGACGACGTGGCGCTTGGCGTCCACCATCTGTTTGAACCGTACATGTTGCCATTCCAACTTCCAGAGACAGCGAGATCGGGTTGCCCGCTCCCGTCGGTGTCCATCACAGCGACGTGCCGGCCACCTTGGAAGTAGAGCTCGTCATGCCAAATCCATATGATCTCGTTGCTGCTGGTGATGAATTGCAACGCCAGCTTGCAGTAGACGACGGCACTCGTTCCCGAAACCGTGCTTCCTGTCTCCGCATTCAGAAATGCATATCGCTTCGTCGAAACCGCGCTGACATTTCCGAAGTTCAGTTTCCCGAGCCCGCTGAATGTCGGACTCCTGATCGCGTCCGCAAGAAACTCCTCGCTCGCGCCGTCTTCGTAAACGCAATGCACTTTCTTGTCGCTGAATTTGTACTTGCAAGTTTTCCCGTCGGCCGTGTCGCCGAGTATCGAACCGTTGCGGTTCTTCTCAATTGATGCGGTTGCAGGAATCCCAGTGGAATCCGCTGACGAGCCTACTGCGGCCATGGCAAAAACCAACGCGGTCGCGAATGCGCAAACGAGCCGAACGCTGCGACTGTGATAATTCAAGTTCTTCTCCACGCCCAGTAGACATCCGCTATTGTGGCATGATCATGAAATTCCGAAGTGCAAGCGAACTGTTTTTGGTGGATGACCGTTTGTTGGCAGATTCCTTTCAGGATGAATGAGAGAATCGAGGTGTCCAATCAGACGGGCCGAGGGACCAGATCACCGACGCGCGCATTCGCGAGTTCTGTAGCAAGTTGGGATGCTGGAGTACCAAAGTCACACAGGGCTTTTCGTAATTCGCCCCGCTGCTTCAATGAGCTGAATAAGAATTAGGCTCGGTGTTACCCGAGCCAATTCCCGGCCTGCTAGCCGAGCGCAGACCCCCGGGCCCAATGCCCACACTTGGAATATACAGCGTGGTCGCGAAAATATCAAATTCTACAAATCGGATGGATTGGATTTACCGGACACAAATCTATCTTGCCACGCCGACCCGGCCCAGCTAAGGCTGATTTCCGCCAACCTCGCTTACGGACGCAGCACATGCCTTGCCTACCAAGCCCACATGGTTGGAGCCGTCTTTCGGATCCTGACAGGATTACGGCAGACTGGCTCACTCCATCTGGATGCGTCAATATGAGCTCCGTCCGGTAGCATACTCGCAATTGGATTCGATATGAGCCAATTTTCTCGTCGTACAATTGTTGCAGCAATCGGTGTACTGCTGGATTCGAAGCTATCCCACGCCGATATGTCCCATTTTCTCCTGAAAGCTGGACCGAAAATCCACAGTGCAATCAAGGAAGAACCATTCAGCCTCCAAAAACGGATGAACGATCTCATTCAGTTTGTTGACAACAATCCAGACTATCTTTGTGATGATGGGCCATTGGAAATGTTAATCGTCGAAAAAGCAACAGTTTTAATAAAACCATATTACGAGTCGACCATATATCCCGAACCATCTTATCTGCCGCCGGCTATAAAAAAATTCATGCTGACTCTTCGACAGGATGGATTCGACGTTACAGACGGGTCTCTGAGGCCGACGCTTCCCAAAGATATTGGGAAGCCGGGTATCGAATCCGAATTGATGCGACTGCTGGAAGTGCACAAATTCTCAACAGCCAAAGGACATCTCGACCAAGCATTTGATGCCCACACGCGCGGAAATTGGGCTGGGGCAAACTCACAACTCCGTACTTTCGTCGACGCTCTTTTTGATGAGATAGCCGGTAAGCTTGATCAGAGTGCACTTACCCTAAAAAGTGGACAGGCCAAAAGGGCAAAACTGGCAAAACTAGGGTTTTTCAGTATCTCTTTGAACGAATGGGACAATGACGGGAAAGGTTTCATCAATGGTTTGATCAAGCGATTGCATCCGGAAGGTCCGCATCCCGGACTTTCTAGTGAGGACGACAGCACGTTTCGAATGCACCTCGTATTGCTGACGGCTATGCTGTTTCTCCGACGGTATGATCAAAAATCAAAATGCTCATCGGATTCCGAAAGTGATTCCTCACCCTTGGTGATCGGCTTCCGAAAGTAACACCTTATGTATCTCGTGGTCTGAAGAACGCGGGTTCACGTGACACATTCAAATCGGCGCACAGAAGTTATCTCTAACGCGGTGCAATCGGCGTTCTGAACTAACCCGCCGCAACGACTTTTTTTCAAGTGCTCTTTCGATAAATCAAAGAACCAGGCAGGAGAGTGAACGATATAGGAACGATTCTGCAGACCAATTTCCGAAAAGGGTGTTCGCTCAAAGGGATCAGTCGCGACCTAGACGTATCGCGGTCTGCCGTTCGGAAGGTTGTGCGTTCGGGCGCGCCATCGTTCAGCTATGAGCGCAAGACACCGCCGCGTCCGAACATTGAGTCTCGGCAATCGGAGCTTGGCGGGATTTTGGTAGAGAACGCTTTCGACGCGGGCGTCCCGGCGCGGTTTCTCTTGAGCACAGCTTCGACAGAAGCCATGATCAGCGCAAGGTCTGGGAAAGCTGCTGCCTGATGTCATCGTAGATCTCGACCCGAATAGCTCCCTTCTCGGCGAACTTGCTTGGCCAACTGAGTCTGGAATTGCGAAAATTGCTATCAAGAACGAACAACTGGCGCTTTTGGGCGAGAGCCGCCCGCGCTTGGAGGAGTGTTCCCGAATTCTCGCCAGCCTCCACGATTATGGTAGCCTCAGTCAGCGTGGGCAGCATCGGGCTTCGTTCGGGGAAACATCTTCGGTTAAGTCGGTAATCCTGAGACTCGTAGCGCTTGACCGGCACTGGACTGACAACCAGGAAATTTTCCGCAAGGTCGCGTTGCAGGCGGGCGTTCTCTTTCGGATAGGAATGCGAGAGTGGCGTGCCGATGAGAGCTATTGTCTGCCCATCATTCTTCATTGCGACTTTGTGGACCATCTGGTCGACCCCGGCGGCCAAGCTCGAGACGACGGTGAATTTGTCCTTGACCAGCTCGCGCACCAGATGCAGTGTACGAGAAAGCCCGTCTCGCGTCGGATTCCGAGTGCCGATGACGGCAACTGTGCGCGATGCCGCCAATTCCCACCGACCTTGGTAATACAACACCTCGACGGGGTGAGTTGCGTCCCGCAATCTCTCCGGGTAATCGCCGTCGCCATGCACCCGTACGCCGAACTGTTTAATCCCGGCTTCGGCGAACCGGTGCTTAACAAATTCGGCGCACTCCAGCGCTTCTCGTTGCTCCACGAAATCCGACGGCTTACTTCCCGGATGCTGTGCGAACAGCTCTGATAATGACCTGAAGGTCGTTTTCGGCTTGGTCCACAAGAATTCGTAAGCGCCCATCTCTTGGAACGGCGAGATGGCATGGCTGGGGAAATCTGATTCTTTCGGCTCAAGCGGCACCTGTGTTTTTTCTCCGCCGCTCTCTCTATTTCTGCTCGATAGTGTTGCGACGCGGTTTGGAGAAAAACTGGAGTTTTCATTTTGTGCGCCATCAGAAGGGCTTGCCGCGCCTTGTGAATCGCTACTTTTCCGTCGTTCCTTCGCTTTGGGTTTCGACTTCAAGTCGGTCGGGGAAGAGCCTTGTATTTCGGCAGTGCTGGCAGACGAATTCGGCGCGGTCTTGTCCGCCGCAATGGCGGTGTTCGGGGACTTCAATTTCGAAAGTGCCGATGCGACATCCGGATAGCGCTTGGCCGAGTCCGGGTCAGTGGCTCGATTCAGGAATTCGCGCAACTTCGGATAGATTTGGCAATCCAGACCGTCCCAGTTCAATCCGCGTTCCTTGGCCAAAGCCCCGTCATGCCAAAACGGCTCTCTCTCGTAAAGAACGTGGAAAAAGCTTGCTGCAAGCGCGAATAAGTCATCGGACGGCGCAGCTTTGAGACCCTGTTGATAGGACAGCGAGCAATACGACACTGTTCCCGGCGACGGAGCCGGTGCGCCAATGCTTGTCACGCAGTCGTAATCGGTTAACACCAGTTCCGCCTCGGAAACGATCATATTGCGAGGGCTAACGTCCCCGTGAAGCAAATTTTTGTCGTGAAGGACACGCAGCGCCTCGCAGGCGCTACGCAGCCAGCGCAGAGCCAAAGCTTCACCGGACTCCTCTTGCAGATCTTCTGCCAGCAGTGGAAGCAAACCGGTATATTCGCCAAGCGGTTCACCCTCGATCCAAGTCATCAAGGCGAGGAAGTTATTTTCCTGCCATTTGGGAGCTACTTCAAAGATTATCGACAACGATGAATGATGGAGATGCGGGTGCGCCAAACGGTATGCGCCCAGCACCCTCTTCCCGGTCTCTTTGTCGTGCACCACTTTTGCGACATAGGTTCCGAACTCTTCTTGAGACTCGCGATCAAGCTTTGTGACTTTGAAGGTCGTCCCCACCCCTCCAGAGCCGAGTTTCGATACAATTTTGTAGCTGTCTTCGCCGAATTGCACGATCTGACCTTCCGCCCAAAATCGCGCAGGGGGAGGCGGCAGTACCGGCACCGACTCTCCCAGCCGTTCCGACAAGCTATCCTCCAATTCCGGCAAACTAATCCGTTTTTTCGGATCGTGTTCCGTCCCTGAGGTCAAAATCTCCGCAATTTCTGTGACGAATTCTCCGTCCGTGCCCTTGAACAGCACGGCGAGCGATGCGCAAAGCGAATAGACGTCGGACCGCTGGTCCGCCGCACTTCGCCCGAGAACACGCACCTCGGGAGCGACTTGGTCCTCCCATTCCGCTAAGGCGTCCGGTGCTGCCACCGTTACATCCGTTGGAATCCGGGCATGCTCAAAACCGGTCAAGACCGGGGAGTTGTCGTGATTAACCAAAATGGTGCGCGGCGTCAGGTTCCGGTGAAGCATGACGCCCTCGCCATCAGGTTTCGATTCATGGAGCTCTCTCAATGCCTTCACGGCGTCGCGCGCAAAACTTAGCCGAGCGGCGGCATCCCATGTGGCGTCTCCTGCTCGCTCTTCAATGCTGGGAGCGGCGTAATCGGCAGTGGCAAAGAACTTGATCTCACCCGGATATCCCGGCGCGTCCTGGAATGAATCGACGATGCGAGGCGCCCACGGGAAGCCGTACAGCTTGTTGAGCGATTTCCATTCCCTCTCCGCCTTTTGTTCGGCCATCGGATCATCGCTCGCCGAAAGGTCGTAGAGATGCAATTTCACCCGTTCTTGCAGTGAAGAATGTTTCGCATCGTAAACGCGATGAAATCGCCGGTCTGCCGGCGTCCGAAGTACAAGATTTCGGTAGCTTGCAATTCGCTTCAGGGTGCCGTCCACGGCCACAGCGGTTTTTGGCTCCAGCGCCTCGCCTAGTTTCCTGATCTCTTCCCGCGTCAAGACCTTATTGGCATAGAGGCCGACCGCGTCATCACACGATTTGAGGGTGTGGAACGGAACTCCTCGAATGGGGCTTAACCCTTTCATAGCTGCAACCTTGGACGCCGACTGGGTTACCAGAAATACGCCATCCACTCTCGGCAGATTTTCAACATGCTCGCGCAACGTCGTGCCGATCTTGCGTGCCTTTTCCGACACGCGTTCAGCTTCCCCTTCAACGATGTCGCCGTTTCGCTTGATCCAAGTCCCGGTCCAGTGCTTGACCTCAACAACTTGGACTCCCGGCGGTCCTATAGCAACTATGTCGATCTCGTCGGATTGACGGCGATTGGTAGTTGAAAAGGCCAGATTGGACAGCAATAGCCACAAGTCGTTTCCGGGCGCAGCAATCAGACGAGCTTTGATACGTGCCAAAGCCTTTCGTTCGCTCTCGTTTACGGGCGGTCCGCACTGAACAGGGACTACTTCCATAGCGGATATTTGCCTGAATCCATTCGTCACTCGTTGGTATAGACACAAGCATAGTGGATCAACGACAGATTCGGAGCATCGGCACAAGTGCATTCGGCAAGCCGGAAGCTCTCCCATCAGTTGGCAATCCGGAAAGTACGCGCACTGGCGGATCGCAAGTCAAGATACATGCTCTGACAGACATCGCGGCGACGGCGAAAACTTTAAACGAATGGCCGGTCTGCCTCAAAAGGCGCAAGCTCCCTTCCGAAGGAACCATAAATTGCGTGCACCGCATTTGTTTATTGCTCTGGATCGATCTGTGCCGCACTGAAATTTGCGCGTCGGACGGAACTTGGGTAAACGCTGCCTCTCGGATTTCAAGCCGCCAAAGAATGCACGGTCTGAACTGAACTATTAGGCGCAACGGAGAATTTCGCATTCGCAACCAATCGGGCACGATCGAAGGATAGAGTCTGCGGATTTCGCCAGCCCGCGACCATGGGCAGTCGTTGCGATTTGATTTTTGCGCACAAATTTCCGTCGCCCGATGCGGAGGAACATACTCATGGAGATTCACGCTCATCCAGCCGGGTATGAGGTGGAAGTTGCGTCGCTCGGCGGTTTGCCTGGCGCGTTGCGGGCTGAAGATTACCAGTTCAAGTCCGGATTCGCTCTGCTTCGCAAATCGGACGACCAAAGCGCGGAATGGAACTCCAAGGTCGGAGTTATTGGCGGGATCATCCACCGGTACTTGCAGCGCGGAGACGCCGCGCTGGCGACTCCGAACCTTGAAGTAGCTGCGTGCAACGCGGCAGGCATCGGCGACAGGCTGAAGCGGCATGGGTCGGACAGCGAAGAGTACGGGTATCAGAAACTAAACGATGAACATGTTTCGCCGGAACTGCTTCGAAGAGCGGTCGCTGCGGGTTTCGCCGCTGAGTCGGCACAGCCCGAGATTGATCCGTCACTGTGCCAGACGTTGCTGACCAATGAATCAGAACGGCTATTTTTGGATGAGGCATGCGGCGCGATTTGCGCAAATCTTGGCCGACATTTGCTGCCCAAAGTTGCCATCGGGGATCTTGGGATTGGCGAATCGGAATCAGGACCGGTCGATTTCGTTTACTCGGACGGTGTGAGCGAACCTACTCTGATTCAGATTGCCGGAATCGAGAACGACGACGACCCGGCCGGAGTCGAAAAGCGGCGCAAACTACTCGCCGCGCAAGGACTTCCAGTTAAGCAAATCTCGGCCGAATATCTCTTGGACTCTCTGAGCAGGAGTTCGGCAACCGTCGATCTCCTCGATCAAGTGCGGGGATCTGGAAACACGAAGGAATCGCAGGACGGATTGGAGGAGTGGGCGAAGGCAACAAGATGGATTCAAGAAGGCGCCGCTGTGCAGGCGGCTCTCACCTCGTTGTGGATCAACGGAAATATTGGTGACGGCGAATTCGACGTTTTGGTGACCGGACGGATGCCGAGAGAAGTCTGGACAGCAGCGGTTGAGGACTGGAAAGCACTGGCAAAAGCGGTCATCGACGCCCACGGTTTGACTGGAAGCGTGAAACGCCCGCAGCCCAGGATTGCTGAAAACGACGTGGAATCGACGGGTCGGAATCAGGTGCTGATTGCTTTGGAAACGGAATATCCGTGGTGGCACAAGGTCTCCGCCGATAGGCCGGACATTGCGGTCCGAAGGTGTGTACCTGTCACTGAGGCGTGGATGTCGGCCGCAGTGGACCCCGATTGGGACCAGTGGAAGAAGGAGATCAACGGCGCTAGCGAAGCCGTGCGCAATTCCGGGTTGGAGTGGCTTCTGAGGGCGGCATTCCGGAAACGGCGGTTCCGAGAGGCTCAAGCTTCAGCGATCAAGCGCTGGGTCGATAAGAAAGACACGGTCGTACTGCTGCCTACAGGCGCAGGAAAAAGCCTGATCTACCAGCTCACTGCATTGATCAGCCCGGGCACTACTCTGTTGATTGCCCCTCTCGTTGCGCTCATCAATGATCAACGCGAAGGGCTGGAACAGTTTGGAATTCGTCGAATGGAAGGTCTGTCGAGAGACGGGTCCACCCAAGAGGACGAAAATAGGGCAATAGAAGAAGTAGAACGCGGAAGCTTGATCTTCTTGGCGATCGCTCCGGAACGCTTGCAGAAGCCCGTATGGCGACTTGCGCTTGGCGTTGCGAGCAATGCCGGGGGAATTGCTGGAGCCGTAATTGACGAGGGACATTGCGTATCGGAGTGGGGGCACGACTTTCGGCCTGCGTACGGGCAGCTTGGCAATGCTCTGCGCGAAAGGCTTAATGTCGCGGCGATACTGGTGCTGACAGGCACGGCGAGTCGATCCGTCTACCGAGACATGGTCGCGCATATCGAGTTGGATAGGGATGATCCTGAAGCTTGCATTCGTCCGAGCACCCACGACCGCCCCGAAATCCGCATGTCCTTAAGTTATTGCTCGACGCCAAGGGACGCGGAAGTAGCACGGAAGTCCGCAATTAAAACCATACTCCGACAATTTCCAGGAAATCCAAAGAACGTGTTCCGCCCGCGGGGATCAAACACCCTTTGCGGAATCATGTTCATGCCGACCGCGACTGGTCGGCACAATGGCATTGAGGCGGGCGTAAAACTGGTGCAGCAGGCGGGCCTCGGTCGCCCGGTCACCTATGCCGGCCAAAAACCATATTCGGAAAGGCGGATGGAACACGCCCGCCTATTCAAAAGAAATCAAGCGAGCGTAATGGTGGCGACTAGCGGCTACGGGATGGGCGTGGACAAACCCAATGTAAGGTGGGTCATTCATCCTCATCTTACCGGAAGCTTGGAAAGCTACTATCAGCAGATCGGCCGCTCCGGCCGGGACCGGGAGAAGGCTTACTCGATCGCAGTGATATATGATCAAGATCCCGAGAATACAGACAAGGTGCTGGATGCAAGCCGTAACTTCAGCGAAGCCAAGGAAGTGTACGAAGACCGCGGCAGCCGGTACGACGACATCGGCACCGCTATGTACTTTCACTTCGGCCAGTACAATGGGGTCGAAAGTGAAACCAAATCTCTACTGAAAACGGTTGATTTGCTTCACCGCAGCCAGCCGCTCGACACTCCGGGCTCGCGCGAAATCAATTATCCGGGAAAGGAAGCGGAGAATAAAGCGCTTGAGCGGGACATTGTACGGCTCATAAGGCTCCGGATCGCGGAATATTACGAAGTGAATTACGGTGCCAAGAAGATGGTTGTACACGTTCGAAAGTGGACCGAGGTCGACATCCGCGAAGGACTTGCGGAATACGTCGGGCGGTTTGATCGAGCGCGGGCAGTCGCAATGAAGGATGAATTGGCGGCTGTTCTGGAGTCTTGCGGCGGAGATTTGCTGCAAATTGTCCGGGCAGGATGCCGAACGCTTGTCGATTACCTCTACGAAACTGTCGAACCGGCAAGGCGAAGAGCACTGCACGAGACAGTGCTGATGGCACGCACCTGCAGCGAAGACAGTCAGATCCGAGAGCGGATGCTTGATTATTTGAGTGAAGGCAAGGGCTCCGAAAAGATTGACAGGCTGTTGAAAGAAGCGCGCCTGGATTGGGATGAGTGGCACTCGCTCTTCGGAGACGTCGCGAACGAGGGTCAAATGGAAGCCGGCCGGTTGCGAGGCATTTTCATTCGCAGCTTGGAAAGCAACCCCGGGAATCCCGCTTTGCTGCTGGGGAGGGCAATCTCTGAATGCGCTTGCAAGGATGCCGAGTTGGGCGTCGTGATTGAAAACATGCGCGCAGCCATCGAGGCGTTGCCGAGGTATTCTCGAGAGAACCAGCTTGACCAAGCCGTTGACGGGATGTGCGAATGGATCGCGCAAGCCGAAGATGACGGATTTGGCCCGCTGTGTGCGCTTGCGGACTTGAGCGCTAATCAGGAAATGAGCGGCGCGCAGAAGGCTCGCGTAAAATCGCAAGCCGAACTTTGGGCGGACCGGGCGTACATGCCTGAACTGGCTTGGATCAAACGCTCGGACGCGATCTTGAAAAAAGCGGAGCAGTTGGGTCCAATCGTTTGGGATCTTGGAAAGTAAGCGCTGGCGGATAGTTGGCGATATTTGGAGGTGTGATGGAAGCTCTGGACAAAAAGATCGAGGAAATGCTTGCCGAGATGGAAAATCGGGTCGAGGCCATGCACGAGCATGCAAGCACGGCCGCGAATTTGAAGGAAGACGTCGCGAGTCTGCGGGACGGGGTGCGGACCGTTGCAGCGACGGCAAACGATACTTGTCAAGCATTGTCTGACGCTCTGAAAGGATTCGTCGAAACGCACAATGCGGCGCTGTCGCACGACAGCAGCGCCTTTGGAGAAGCCGCCGGAAAGGCGGGCGCGTCACTTGAAGCCGCATCGGACCGCGCAAGCGCGGCAGCCGAGGCGTTCGAGAAGAATGCGAATTCCTTGGTTGAAGCGTTGGAAACCAAGACCTCCGAACTGGCTGAGCGCGCAGCGGCTCAGGAGGCAAATTCGAGAGCCCAAATCGAGAGCGCAGCGGCTCGCGCATCGCAGGCGATGAAGGACGCGACGGTGGCGATGCAGACAAGAGCTGAAGCCCTCATTTCGGCATCACAAAAAAACGTTGAGACGGTTGAAGAACTCAAGCTGATCGCGCGAGAACTGAAGCAAGTGCAAGAAACTGGATTGAAGAACTTGGAATCGGCGCTGGACGAAAGGATCCACGCGACACTCGAAGAAAAGACTGCGGAGCAACGGGACATGATTGCTCGGAAATTGGAGCAGCAGCTGAATGACTTCGAAACGAAATCCGGTTCTGAACTCGACAAACAGTTGAAGAAGATGGCTCGGGAAACGGAATCGTCCATCCAGAAATCGGCGAATTGGGCCACATTCGCCGCTCTAGCCGCATCGGCAGGATTTGTGGTGAGCTTGTGGGGGCACTTTATCGGCCAGTAGGTCGAGCCAATTCCGGCGCGGCCATTCAAATTTGGTGCAGAAGAGAATTCCCGCATCGTCTTCGCAGGGCGTCATAATTGGCACCAATCGCAAGCTGTGCAGACAGCATTCAAACTGAACTTTACGTCATAGAATCAACAATTTTCATTTGACATGAAGGCAATTCGCGGATCCTGCCCGGCAGACGCTGGGAACATTTCTGACGGAAAGATGCCTTGGAGCTGGAAGGTCATTTTCCGTCCGGGCACCGAGGCCGTAACCACCGAGAAGCTTCCAACGTCGCCGAGGGAGACATCGTTCTTTGCGAGGATTGAGATATCAGCAACCAAGGCATGGAGTCTGTGAACTGCTATCCGCCCTTCGCGCGCTTGCGCCTTGCCAGCTAAGGCATTTCGGCCGTTTGGTGCGATAATTTCTGGACACGAACGAAACGTACCAAGTATTTTTGGAACGATGGGAGCGGAAGTAGACAGCAACACTTTCGTGAAGCTTCACGGCGACCAGTAGCGGCTATTGTGAAAGCCTGTCTAGACGCAGATTGCGTTCGAGATCATAAACCACCCAAAGAAAAAATTGGCTCATTTTGCAATTTGTAGACATGGCCGATCTATGGACCCGTTGAAACGATCAGCAACCGAAGATACCGTTTCAAGCGGATACTGTTTGATTGCTGGGACGTTGCAACGAAAGATCACGAAATTGAGCAGCAGTGGCATCTGTTCGTCTGCCTTGATAAGCGCGTAAGAGGCTGTTGAAAAACCCCTCGTTTCGTGGTTCATGATACCTGATGTTGTTTCTGGAATTGGGAAGGCCACGAGATGCTGAAGCGAAAGCCGCCCGCCCAGCTTGAGCTGTTCGTCGCCGGTCCTCTGGAGCAGCTGGTTCCCGATGATCACGTTCTGGCGCGCATTGACCGGGTTCTCGATCTGAGCTGGCTGCACGAGGAGGTCGCCGATTGCTACTGCGCGAACAACGGTCGTCCGGGGATCGATCCCGAGGTCGCGGTTCGCCTGATGCTGGCCGGGTTCCTGCTCGGGTTTGTGCATGACCGCCGTCTGATGCGCGAGGCGCAGGTGAACATCGCGATCCGCTGGTTCATCGGCTGCGGTCTTGACGAGCGGCTTCCGGATCATTCGAGCTTGACCCGGATCCGCCAGCGCTGGGGCGAGGCGCGGTTCCGGAAGATTTTCCGGCGCACGGTGTCGGCCTGCGTTGACGCGGGGATCGCGAAGGGCGAGGTCGTGCATGTGGACGCCACGCTGATCCGGGCCGATGCGGGCTGGAAGAGCATGGTTGACCGCCATGCGGATGCGGTGGCTTCCGGGAACGGCGACGCGGCGGCCGAAGAGGGCACGACGGGCGGCGAGAGCAAGACTGCGGGCGCGGCGGACGGCGAGCGCGGGAAGGCGGACGCCCGGCCTGCCGGCAAGCGCAAGAAGGTAAGCAAGACGGACGGCGACGCGAGTCTGGCGACGAGCCGCAAGGGCCAACGCCCCGAGCCCTGCTTCAAGCAGCACACGGCCGTCGACGACGAGAACGGGGTCGTCCTCGACGTCGCGGTGACGACCGGCGAAGTGAGCGAGGGCGACATGATTGAGTCGCAGGTCGACGAGGTGCGCTCGGCCACCGGGCAGGAGATCGGCACGGTGACCGCCGACGCGGGCTACGCCTTCGCCAAGGTCTACGGCGGCCTTGAGCGGCGGGGGATCGATCCGCTGATCCCGGCGAAGCGGGAGCCGGCCAAGAGCCGCGTGCCGCTTCGCCGGTTCCGCTACGATGCGAAGCACGACATCATGAAGTGCCCGCGGGGCAAGGTGCTGCGTCCGGGCAAGCCCCGGAAGCACGGTCGGTTCTTCCACGCCAAGGCGAAGGACTGCGCGCGCTGCCCGCTCAAGGGCGATTGCCTGTCCAAGCAGAGCCGGTGCAGGACCGTGATCATCGGCGATGATTATCCGGCGCTGCTGCGCGGCCGTCGGCGGACGCTTCAAAGAAGCGAAAAGGACCGGCAGCTGTACCGGCGCCATTTCTGGCGGTCGGAGGACTTCCACGGAGAAACGAAGACGCAGCACGGGCTGCGCCGCGCCGTGCGGCGCGGCCTCGGAAACATGAAGATCCAGTCCTACCTGACGGCCGCCGCGATCAACCTGAAGCGGCTCGCGGCCGCTTTCCACGCACGATTCCCCGCCTCCGGCATGATTCGGAGGCGCGAAATGCTCGTTTCCGCGGTCTTGGCGCGATGGGCGGGCCGGATTCATCAAATGCGCGCCGGATTCGCCTGACTCCGCCCGGCGGACCTCCGACCGGACGCGCCGCGTCAGCCAGCCCGGAAATCGCCGAGGGCCGGGTTGTTCAACGGCCTCGTAAGGTCACCATTCTGCCTCGAAACCGCCGTCAACTCAGTCTGCATACGATTCACGAAATGAGCCAAAAAATTATTAAGGCGTACCGACGTGAAGCGAATTAGGTGACATTGCAGAAGAAAATCTGTATAAATGACGAACAGATAGAGGGAACAAATGAAATGGACCTACCACTGTTGTCGGAAAGCATGGATATCGAAGACCATGCAGTCTCACCATTCCGCGAGATGGGTGCCTACGAAGCGTTATGGTCAGATCCAAAGACTACATTCAAGTCGCTATCGCAGAAGTTTGCGCAACACCCGGATAGCCTACCATCTTGCTTCGTGGGCCGAAAAGAGGCGCATGAATGCGCGGAATTCGTGAAACAGCGGTTTGAGGAAGCGCAGATTGGGCGATTCGGCGTGCGCGTCTACGGCGCGGGCGAGTATCCCGAGAAACTGCGCGATGCCACCTACCCTATCGAACTGCTCTACTATCAGGGATGGTCGGACTTGGTAAATTCACGTTCTGTTGCCGTTGTAGGGACTCGAAATCCGTCAAGCGCCGGGCTTGCCCGCACCGAACGGCTCACGCGCGCGCTAGTGGCAAACGACTTCACCGTCGTGTCGGGGCTCGCCGCAGGGGTTGATCGAATGGCCCACAAGACTGCCATTGAAGAGAATGGTCGAACGATCGCAGTTATCGGCACCCCTCTTTCGCATGCGTACCCGAAGGAGAACGAGGCGCTCCAGCGTCATATCGCAGAGCATTTCCTGCTCGTCAGCCAAGTACCGTTGAAACGGTATGAATCACAAGATTACCGACGCAATCGTCTTTTCTTTCCAGAACGCAACGTCACGATGTCGGCGCTGACCGAAGCGACCGTCATCGTGGAGGCAGGTGAGAAGTCCGGAACGTTGATCCAAGCGCGCGCGGCCCTCCGGCAGGGGCGAAAGCTATTTATCCCCGATTGTTGCTTTCGCGACCCGCAATTGACCTGGCCGACCAAATTCGAAGCAAAGGGCGCAATACGGATCAATGACAGCCATGACCTCTTACAAAAACTTTCCGAAACGCTTCACTAAGATCGACGACCTTGTCCGTCGGGATTATCGACATATTACTGAAGCCGACCGCTGCTATTTCGTCGGCGAGTACACAGCGCGCAAAGGGTATGCATACAGCGACACCAACCAATTGATTCTCAATTTCAAGAAGTCTATGGACCGGGCCGGACAACCAGAATGGCGTCACAAAGAAAAAGCGATTCAAGTGGCAGCAAATGTGTTTCGCAATTCCATACCACCAAATCAGATTGAGAAATTCACCTTTGTCCCGATTCCGCCTTCAAAGGCAAAAAGACATCCGCACTACGACAACCGTTTGGTACGCATGCTTGAGGCGATACGGCCAGAGCCACGGTTAGACATTCGAGAACTGATATTTCAAACTGAGAGCACAGTTCCCGCTCATAATCAGGATGTACGCCCTCGTCCCAGCCATATAGAGAAAATTTACAGATTAGATAAAGCCTTGGCAGAGCCAGAACCAAAGATTTTCGCTTTGGTCGACGACGTTTTGACAACCGGCGCTCATTTTCGAGCGGCGAAGTCGATATTGTCTAAATTTTTTCCACGCAAAGCGGTCATCGGATTATTTATCGCTCGTTGTGTTCAAGATTCGACCGAATTTTAACCGATCAATTGTAGCATCAATTTTTAATCTACCGTTGGGAGCAGCGACGAACTAACGAAGGATGGAACATTGTGAGGCTTCTACCGCCACCGATGTAGCCGCTAACGGAATGCTCATGTAGGAGTTGCCGTTCGTAAATGCCTGCGCGAAGCGTTATTCGGGCATCCCGGAATCCAGTACAAGCACCAAGCTACGAGATCTGATTATGACCAAAACCGTAAACATGAAGCCATCAACAAATGCGGCGGCGAAAGCATCGCACGTGAAAAAATCTGCCTTGAACGCGGATAGGCGAACGCCGTTCAAATTTTTACGGTTGGCAATCGCCGCTTCGTTGCTTGCCTGCTCACGCGTCAAGGCTGAAACTTGAAATCTTCAAAAATCATTGGGTTTCACGGTTAGGTTGGCGCGGAATGTGGTTGAAATGGCTTCGCGGGCTGAAACGGACACGGCGCAGGCAAACGATTCCAACCCGACGGCGGCGCCAACGTAATTTCATCGCGTTGTACATCATGTTTACCATTGTGATTATCGCTCCGGGCGAGGCTGTTGGTAACGACTGTCAGTCCCACCCGGTTATTCCGGCCGACGAGGACGCACTCGACTTTCGCTCGGAGAACCGACCTGTGGCCGCTCGCTTTAACCCGCACGCTCCCGGTATAGCCACCCAGCATTCCGAGGCGGGAGCGGCTTGCCGGCGTCTGCCCATCGATCCCGCCCGTGCTCCGCGCGGAGCGATACGTGGCAACGACTTGCATATAACGACAGGCCGTGCGGCCTCGGACCGGGAATACGCAAAGCCACGCACCGCCAAGAACGATGGGGTTCTTGGAAATCAGGACGCAGACCACCACGAATTTAAGGTCGATTCAACTGTGGAATTGGCGACCGAAGACCAGAGTGGCGAACAGCTTCTCGCCATACAGCCGAGGCTCCGCCTTACCGGGCTTTACCATCCAACGCGCAAACACGCCTATCTGTGCAGCTTTGGCAGACGCGTCAGGCCAGACATTTCTTGCTGGGCGTTCTTCCTTAATCGCAGCCATTTTACCCTCCCTAATGAATTGGTGAAGTGCCGCGACCAGCAATACTTCTACGACCCGTTTGGACCGGAAAGTGTATCCAGACTCGTCAATTGCCCAGTTCAATTACCGAAACAGGGCATCAAGCCCGTTTGCATTGATCAAAGCCTAGCGAAGGTCCTGAAGCATTCTCACTTCTGGCACCGGGCAGCAAAGTTAAAGACCGCAAAATTGCATTCAGCTCAACCGTCCGCGCACTTTCGTCCCCGCCACGCCGAGAGGCAGTCCGCGATGACCCTGTGGTGTGAGCATTTTCAATTTCACAATCGGATTCAGCGTAAGGGCCAGTGTCTTCAGCGGATGCCCGACGGCCTGTATCTGTGCCGACCGCTCGTCGACGTCCCAAGGACCAAACTGCTTCAACATTCCGACCTCCTAAGTTGCAAGCTCCGTGCTTCCCGCAAGCGTGAAAAACGCATGTGGTGTTCAAAATTACCCACTTGGAGAGGTCTCGTAATAGCCCCTGAATTTCGGTGCTCTTCCTACGACCGGGATGACTACCACTATCCTCAATCGGTTGAAGCTGAAATCGTGAAGGGAATCGGCGAAATCTACGGCCCGTACACAGGCCGATGCTTCGGCAGGACTCGCGACACGGATATCGAACATATCGTCGCGACGTCCGAAGCCCACGACAGCGGCCTTTGCGCTGCCGACCTCGACACTCGCCGACGGTTCGCAACCGATTTGCTGAACCTTACGCTTGCGGCTCCCGATGTGAACAGAGGCCAGAAATCAGGCAAGGACGCAGCGGAATGGATGCCGCGCGAAAACGCATGCTGGTTCGCCGGCCGCATTGTCGAAGTCCGACGCAAATACAACCTCACTATAAATTTTGCGGAAGTCGCGGCTCTGGAACGCGTGCTTTTGAATTGCGCTTCAACTGAGATGGTTATTCAAAGCTGTGATTTCAGCGGCGACTCGAGCGCTTCGGAAGGTGCAGAGACCGGAACCGCATCGTCCGGAACGAACGCATTGGAACGTTGGGACGAGGACGGAAACGGCAGCATTACTTGCGCGGAAGCGCGAGAACATGGAATCGCGCCCGTGGAACGCGGCCATCCTGCCTACAAGCATATGCGCGACGGGGACGGCGACGCATGGGTCTGCGAATGACAAGGTTTCGCCTTGGGTTTTGATCTCTTGCCAAAATCGCTGCCGCATATTCGAACCGCGATCAGCAAGCGGCGACAAGGTCATGCCAGAAATTGTACCAGCCTTTGTCCGCTCGGGCTGTTGAATGCGTGTATGCGTTAAGGCGATGCAGTAAAATTTAGCTTCACGCCGGGCCGATCTTCCGGCGGGCGGGGGAAATTTTTACTGTCAACAAGGGAAGCAGGCCGCCCAGCAGGGCTTGGAGATCGCGGACGGCGCACTCGCGCCACTCCGGCCGGAAGACCGTGGCGGCGGCCGTCGGCTTGTCCAAAAACCGAGAAAGCTGCCGGACAAAGCCGTCGGACCCGATGAATTCCGGTATGCGCCGAGTCGCATCGGCAAGCCGGTCGGCATAATCCGCAACCTGCTGGACTTGGACCCTTTCCTGCACCAGTCCGGCATCCACCCCGGCACCGGTCCTTGCCAGCCAGCGCATGTCCCAGAGATCCCGCCAGCGCGGGTTGCGCCGGTCGAGCGTGGCCGGGAACGCCACCAGCTTGTCGGCGAGGATTCCGTCCTTCGTTCTGGTCTGGATGACCATGTCCCCGCAGCCATCCGGCAGGATCTGGTAGTTCCGCTTCAACTGCATCGGGCGGGCGGAATGGCCGGGGTTGCCGGCGATATCCAAATGGATGCGCTGGCGCGGCACGTCCCGCCTCTCGGGCTTGGTCACGATGCTGATCCGCCAAGTCGCGACCGCTTGGTCTCCATCCTCGATGAGTCTCTTCGGCGGTGAAACCGTCGCCTTGCCATACCGGCTGGAGAGGTAACTCTGGAGATAGCTCTCCAAGCCCGACATTTGCGCAATGGTAAATCCTGCCCCGCCGTCGAAGTCGAGATCCTCGCTGAAGCGCCGGGCGCCGTGGCATAGCCGCAGCGCCGTCCCACCAATGAACACCAGCCCGTCGAGGTATCCGCCTTTCTGCAGACCGTGCAGGATGTCGTAATGGAGAATTTCCTTCTCCACTACAGGCTCCAGACCGTCCAGGGCCGGGTTGTCTTGCATGGCAAGCTCGAGCATGTACGCAAGATCCTGCTTCATCCCGCCGACCCTCCTTCCGCCGCCTGCTCCTCCAATATCTCGCGGTAAACGTCCATGTCGACCAGATCCAGATTGCGCCCGACTTGCCGGAGATCCCGCAACGCCGTCTCGACGCGGGCGAAGCGCAGCGGCCGTCCCTTGATCACCAAGGTCGAGGACAGGATGTCCCGTACCGACCGGGCCGTGTGGGTGAAATCCAGCGTGCCGTAGATGCTGTGTATCTCTCCGGAACGGCCGGTGGTCATCATCGTCGTCCGGCCGACCGGGATCTGCGAGATCACCCCGAATTCCGACAGCGCCGATTCCAAGCTGACATAGCTGTATTCGCCGCTGCGCAGGCGGATTGCCACTTCCTCGTTGCGTCGAGCCCGCGGGCCTCGGGAGAGGGCATTGACATAGACGCCGTGCGCGGCGCGCTTCAGGATGCCTTGGGCCATCAGCCGACGCAGGCCGGCGGTGAACGTATTGCCGGACCGCTCCGGAAAAATGCAGCGCAGGTCCGCCACCGTGAAGACCGCCCTCCCGTCCCGATCCAGATCGCACAGGGTCTTGATTGCATCCACGGTTTTCATAGGTCTGGTTTTCCGAACGAATCATGTAATTATACACACAATATATGTAGATCTTTAACCCGCTGCGCAACCCTCCCTGCCGCCGCCGCAGCCCTTGTAGGGATCGACCAATGTCAACTGGACGTGGAATTCCTGCCGGGGTGTTGGTCCGCTGTCAGTTTTGCGGCTGGCCTCAGAAGAGGATGGCCTGTGTGTTCCGAGAGTTCAGTGCCGACGATGCCTGTTTCGGTTGTATCCTTGCTAACTCCCTTCCGCTTCCCGGACTGCGTTTCGAATGTTTTGCGGAATGTGTGAGTCGGCGTGAAAAACGACCTCGTTCGTACTGCGACCGGCGTTCAAGATTACCTCTGTGCTTTTCAGAGGCTTGATGGACCGCTGACGTCTTGTGTTCAAATGCTTTTTCACAGATTGCAAGACAATCGGGACTGGCCCAAAGGCCCTGAAGCGGGCAAATGGTTGAAATCCCGTCACGATTTACGCAAGTAGGACGCAAATGGGAAGGCATTTTATGAATAATTCCGCTTATCTTCAGATCCGCCGCACACGCGCCAAGCTGCGAGACCTGAGCAATGAATAAGGCCAATTTCTTGAAAGCGCCAACGAATGCGATGGCGGAAGCATCGTGTATGAAGAAGTCTGCCCTAAGCGCGGAACGGCAAACGCTGCTCATTTTCGCGCGACTGTCTCTCGCATGCTTATTGCTCGCTTGGTCCAATGCCGCGGCCGAAACCTGGAGAGGCATTGTGGTGGCACCCGAATTTCGATGCTCGCCCTACGACCGGGATGACTACCGTTATCCTCAATCTGTTGAAGCTGAAATCGTGCGGGGAATCGGCGAAATCTACGGCCCCTACACGGGCCGATGCTTCAGCAGCACTCGTGAAACCGATATCGAACATATCGTCGCGACGCCCGAAGCCCACGACAGCGGCCTTTGCGCTGCCGACCTCGATACCCGCCAACAGTTCGCGACCGATCTGCTGAACCTGACGCTCGCGGCTCCCGATGTGAACAGAGGCCAGAAATCAGGCAAGGACGCGGCGGAATGGATGCCGCGCGAAAACGCGTGCTGGTTTGCCGGCCGCATCGTCGAAGTCCGACGCAAATACAATCTTTCCATCAACCGTGCAGAGGCTGAAGCGCTGGAACGCGTGCTTGCGAATTGCGATTCTACTGAGATGGTCGTTCGAAGCTGCGATCTCAGCACCGAGCCGAGCGTGCCGCATGGCACCGATTCCGAACCCGCATCATCCGGAACGAACGCATTGGCACTCTGGGACGACAACGGAAACGGCAGAATTACCTGCGCGGAAGCGCGGAAACATGGAATCGCGCCGGTGAAGCGCGGCCATCCCGCCTACAAGCATATGCGCGACGGGGACGGCGACGGATGGGTCTGCGAATGACCGAGGGTCGCTCTGCGTTTTGATCTCTTGCCAGAATCGCTGCCGCACTTGCGGACCGCGGCCGGCTGACCGCGATGCAAGTCGCATTGCGAGCGAATTCACGCGATGAGTTTGCGATCAGCGGGCGCCAGCGAAATCTCGCAAGGAATCATGCCAGTCGTTGCCCGCTCGTGTTGTTGAATGTGTGGATGTGTTCGGGCGAAGCGGTGAACCGCAGGTCCGCGCCGGGCCGCTCTTCCGGCGGGCGTTCCAGCTTCGCAACGAACTCCGTCCCGTTATCCTTGGTCATGTAAGCCAAAGCGTATTCGCCGAGCTGCTCGACCAAGTCCAGCCGGCCCGCGACCAATCCCTCGGAATTCGAACCGGGCTTCAAGTGCTCCGGACGCACGCCGATGATTTCCTCGTCCCCGCAATGCACGCCGCTGTCGGACAGAAGATCGCCCGCCCGGAAGAAGTTCATTTTCGGGCTTCCGATGAACTGGGCGACGAACATGTTTCTGGGCGTTTCGTAAAGCTCCATCGGACTTCCGACCTGCTCGATCACGCCGTCGCGGAGCACGACGATCTTGTTGGCCAAAGTCATCGCCTCCACCTGGTCGTGCGTCACGTAGATCATCGTGGATCCGAGCCGTTCGTGAAGGCGGGCGATTTCGACCCGCGTCTGCACGCGGAGAGCAGCGTCGAGGTTCGACAGCGGCTCGTCGAACAGGAAGACTTCCGGATCCCTGACGATCGCCCGGCCGATCGCCACCCGCTGGCGCTGCCCGCCGGACAGGCGGCGGGGGTTGCGGTCGAGGAATTCCGTGATCTGCAGAATTTCGGCCGCGTTTCTGACGCGACGGTCGATTTCGCCCGGAGGCGTTCGCGCCTGCTTCAGCCCGAACGCCATGTTCTTGTACACAGTCATGTGGGGATAGAGAGCGTAAGTCTGGAAGACCATCGCGACGCCGCGCTTCGACGGCGCGACCTCGTTCACGACCTTGCCGCCGATCTCCACGGTTCCGTCCGAAATGTCCTCCAGCCCGGCCACCATCCGCAAGAGCGTCGATTTCCCGCATCCCGAAGGCCCGACGATCACCGCGAATTCCCCGTCCGCGATCTCGAGGTCCACTCCGTGAACGACCGCCACATCGCCGTACGACTTCTTCAGACCCTTTATTGTTACTCCGGCCATGTCGATTCCACCTGCTTGACGGAGGAGGCCAGCAGCGTTCCGAATTCCGGGAACCGCCGCGGCATGTCGCCCCACAATTGTTCAGATTCAATGAAAGCGCCCAAATCGTCGGTTGAAACCAGAGGAGTCAGCGACTGCATGTTGGGCTCGTGGTACTGCGTGCCGATCCGCCCGAGAACGGACCGTTTCGCGAATGCATGCCAGCCGGCCACCGAGAAAATCCCCCTTGCGGGAGTGATGCCTTGCTTGAAGCAATCCTCCAGCGTCGGCTTGATGAACACGGGGATTTTCGCGTAGCCGTCGGTGCAGATGCGTTCGATCGTGTCGCCGATGTTCGCATTGCGGAATCGGTCCGCGATTTTGTCGAGGTAGGCGGCCTTGTCGAAAGGAAGCGGGATCGTAAGCGCCGGCAGGACTTCGCGCTCCTCGTAAGCCCGGAAATGCTTCGCCAGAACCGGATCGGCCATCGCTTCGTCGAATGTTCTGTGCCCTGCCAAAGCACCCAGGTAGGCGAGGCAGCTGTGCCCGCCGTTCAGGATGCGGATTTTCGCCTCTTCGTACGGCTCCACGTTCGCCGTGATCGTCGCTCCGACCTGCTCCAGCTCCGGCCTCGGACCGAGGAACTTGTCCTCAACGACCCACTGGATGAAATCTTCCGCCGTGATCGTCGCATCGTTGGCGCGTCCGAACAGCTCGCGAGTCTCCCGCGAGTCTTCGATCCTCGGTTTCGGCGTGATCCTGTCGACCATGGAGCACGGGAAGCTGACTTCGCCATCGACCCACCGCGACAGATCATGGTCGCCCCGCGCATCCAGATAGGCCCGCAGGCAGCGGCTCAGTATCTTGCCGTTTTCCCGGATGTTGTCGCAGCACAATACCGTAAGCGGTCCTGCGCGCGCTTCCCGCCTTCGGCGCAGAGCATTTCTCAGGAATGCATAGACCGACGATTCCGTTCCGCCGGAAAGCTCTTGCTCAATGACGGGATCGTCCAGATTCAAGCGCCCTGCGTCGTCGAGATAGTAGCCGCTTTCGGTGACGGTGATCGTCGCCAGATGCGCCGACGGCCGCGCCAGCAGCGCTTCCGCCCGGTCCGGAGTCCTGGCCCAATCCTCGAATGCGATGTGCGGCCGAATGAGTCGATGCCGCGTTTCGCCGGTGGTTGCAACGGTTTTCAGGACGTAGCCGTCTTTTGCGGCCGCCTTCGCGAAGCCTTCGGATTCCGCCGGCCTCAAATTTACCGCTGCGATGCCCCAGCGGAGATCGTTCGAGGCCTGCATGAAGGCGTCGAGATACACGGCTTGGTGGGCGCGGTGGAAAGCGCCGAATCCCAGGTGGACGACCCCGACCTCGCATTTTCCGCAATCATAGTCGGACGCCTGCAGGCGGCTGAGAACCGGAGCGTTCATGCCTGCAGGCCCTTCCGGCCGTTTCCGTTCGCTGTCAATTCCTGCCTCGCTGTTTCTCTGTACGCGGTCGGCGTGGTCCCTTTCATCCTCAGGAACTGCCTGTTGAAGTTCGAGAGATTCTGGAATCCGACCTCGAAGCAGATCCTCGCGACCTGCTCGTCCGTCGAGTAAAGCATGTTGCAAGCTTGGCCGATCCGGACTCGATTGACGAATTCGACGAAGTTGTTCCCCGTTTTCTTTCGAAAAACGCGCGAGAACGAGGACGGACTCATTCCGGCCTTGCTGGCTGCGCCCTCCAAGCTGAGACGCTCCGAATAATGGTCCACGACGTAATCCACCACGGTGCCGATCCCCGCGTGCTTGTCGTTCTTGCTGTTGTTCACGATGGTGACGACGGACAGCAGTTTCCTCTTCTTGTGAGCGTTCAACTCCAGCAGGAACCGCAACAGGGTCAGCACCCGCTCCGGACCCGACGAGTCGCGCATGCTTTCCAGCCGGGCCTCCGCGACGGTCGGATCGAATTCGGTGAATTCGATTCCCGACTTCGCTTCCCCCAGAAGCTGGCCGAGCTCCGCGAACTCGGAGAAGGCGCGGACGAGCGACCGCAGGTTTTCGTCGTTGAATTGGACAAGCTTGTCGCGGACGGGGATCCGAGGGGCGCTGAAATCCTGCGTGACCCAATTATGCGGAAGATTGGGACCCGTGAGGTATAGGGTGCCGGGTTCGAATTCGCCGATGTAGTCGCCTACGAACGCCTTTCCGCGGGTCGCGACGATCAGGTGGAGTTCGTATTCCTCATGGGCGTGCCAGCGGCACAATTCCGTCGGCCATCCATGCTCGAGATAGCGTATGCTTTCGGTCGCGCGATCGACGTATTCGATTTCCGGCTCGATCAAGGACATTCGGTCACCTCAGCACGCTCCCGCCGTCGACGCCGATCGTCTGCGCCGTCATGTATGCCGACTGGTCGCAGGCCAGAAACACGGCGACCCTCGCGACATCCGCCGGAACGCCCATCCGGCCCAGCGGCACCGCCTCGCCGACTTCGCGCTTTTTCTGCCCGACGGCCTTGCCTTCGAATTCGGCGAACAGCTTGTCGACGGTTTCCCACATCGGCGTATCGACGACTCCCGGGGAGATCGCGTTGACCCGGATGTTCATCGGCGCGAGCGCGAGCGCCGCCGACTGCGTATAGCTGATGACGGCGGCTTTGGTCGCGCAGTAGTGCGCGACCAAAGCCTCGCCCCTGTGGCCTGCCTGGCTCGAAAGATTGATGATCGACCCGCCCTTGCCCGCGGCGGCCATCGACCGGGCGGCCGCCTGCATTATGGCGTAAAAGGCTCTGACATTGATGCCGAACAGCTTGTCGAACTGCGCAAGGTCGGCGTCGAGCACCGATCCCATGTCGAATTGCGCCGCATTGTTGAACAGCACGTCCGGCTTGATCCCGGCGACCCATCCCAAGCATTCGGAGAGGCCGAGCGGGTCCAGAAGATCGAACCCGCGATAGCTTGCTTCGCCTCCGCCTGCGTATTCGTCCTGAATGTCGGTCGCGAAGACTTTCGCGCCAAGCGCGGAGAAGTGCTCCGCCGTCGCCAAGCCGATGCCGCCGTTCGCGCCGGTGACGATGCATGTCCTTCCGGAAAGGTCGGTCGGGGCGGCTTCGGCGATCATTTCACCGCACCGAAGGTGAGACCTTGGACCAACTGCTTCTGGCAGAGCCAGCCGAACACGATGATCGGCGCGCAAGCGAGGGTGGATACGGCGGACAGCTTCGCCCAGAACAGGCCTTCAGGGCTTGAGAACGAAGCCACGAGGGCCGTGAGCGTTCCGGCATCCGACGCGGTCAGGTTCAACGACCAGAACGCCTCGTTCCAGCAGAGCACGATGCTCAACAGCGCCGTGGAGGCGATGCCGCCCCAAGCCAGAGGGATGACGATCTGCGTGATTTCGTTGAATGTCGAAGTGCCGTCCATTCGACTCGCCTCGAGTATCTCTTTCGGGATTTCACGGAAGTAGTTGAACAGAATCATCATGATGATCGGGAGATTGATAAGGGCGAAGATCACCGTCAGGGCCGTGCGGGTGTCCAGCAGCCCGAGCCGCTGGCAAATCAGGTAGATGGGCATCAGAACGCCGACGGCGGGAAGCATTTTGGTGGACAGCATCCAAAGGAGAATATCCTTCGTCCAGCGGCCGGGGTTGAACGCCATCGCATAGGCCGAGGGAATGGCGATCAGCATGGCGAGGGCGGTTCCTCCGAAACTCGTGAGGATCGAGTTGAGCGCGTAGCTCGTGTAGTCCGTGCGCTCTTGAATCAATGTGAAGTTATCGAGCGTGGGCTCGAAGAACAGCAGCGGCGGGATCGCTATCGCTTGAAGTTCCGTCTTGAAGCTCGTCAGGAACAGCCAGAAGATCGGAAAAAAGAACAGGCACGCCACGATCCAGGCTCCCGCCACGGCAACTCGATGCATCCGGATTTGCTTTTGCTTGTCGGTCATCGGATCACACCGTCAAATTCTTGCCGACGATCCGCACAAGGAAGATCGCGACGATGTTGGCCAGGATGATTGCGAAGACCCCGCCCGCGGACGCGACGCCGACGTCGAATCCCTGCAGTGCTTGGCCGAATATGAGGAATGCAAGGTTCGTGGACTGGGTGCCGGGACCTCCGCCGGTCGTGACGAATATCTCGGCGAAAATGGAGAGATGGAAGATCGTTTGGATCAGCAGGACGATCGCGATGGGCCGCGCAAGGTGGGGCAGCGTGATGTTCCGCAGTTGCGCCCAGAATCCGGCGCCGTCCAGAAGCGCGGCTTCCTTCTGCTCCTGATCCAAGCTTTGCAGGGACGTCATGAAAATCAGAATCGCGAAGGGGGTCCATTGCCAGCTGACGATCACGATTATCGAAAAAAGCGGGAACTGGGCCAGCCAGTCGACAGGCTCGGCTCCGAACGCCTGCGCGATCACCGCGAAAATGCCGTATATCGGATTCAGCATCATGTTCTTCCAGAGCAGCGCGTTGACCGTCGGCATGACGAAGAACGGCGATATGAGCATGACCCGGACGACGCCGCGACCGGGAAAAGGCCGGTCGATCAGGATTGCGATCGCGATCCCAAGCACGACCGAGATCGCCAGCACCGATCCGACCAGCAGCAAGGTGTTCAGAAGCGCAGGCCAGAACGCTGGATCGGTGTAGAAGAATTCGTAGTTGGACCACCCGACGAAGCCCGAGCGTTCAGGGTAGAGCAGATGATATCGGATCGTCGAAAAATAAATCGTCATGCTGAGCGGCACGAGCATCCACAGCATGAGCACGATGATGCTTGGCGCTTGCAGCAGTCGGACGAGCGTCGGGTTCATAAATCCGATCCGGTCGGTTCAACAATACCATAAGCCAAGATGCAGACATTGGCACTTTGAAAATCCGGGGCGGCCGGTTTCGGCCGCCCCGGATGTCAGCGGCTAAGCGATCAATAATATCCCGCTTTGCGCATTTCGCGGTCGGCGGCTTCCTGCGCGTTGGCAAGCGCCTCTTCGACCGTGATGTTGCCGGCGAGCGCGTCGGTCATTTGCTGGCCGACCGCAATTCCGATCGTTTGGAACTCGGGAATCGCCGCGAACTGCACGCCGACGTACGGCGACGGGTTCTGCGTCGAATTGTTCGGGTTCGCCGAGAGAATCGCCTTCAATTCGGCATCCGCGAACACGGCCGCGTCCTGGAAGTTCGGGTTCGCGTAGGTCGAAGACCTTGTTCCGGTCGGAACCGCGCCCCAGCCGTTCTTCGAAGCTACCAGCTCGATATACTTCTTTGAAGTCGCCCATTCGATGAATGCCTTCGCGTCGTCCGCCTGCTTCGTTCCGGCGGGAACGGCGAGAGCCCAGGCCCAGAGCCAATTGGCGCCTCGGCTCGTCACCGCAACGGGGGCCTGCGCGAACGCCATCTTGTCATGCACCATGCTCTGGTCGGGATTGGTGACGAACGAAGCGGCGATGGTCGCGTCGATCCACATGCCGCACTTGCCCTCGTTCATCAAAGCGAGGATTTCGTTGAACGAATTGCCCGTGGACCCCGGAGGCCCGTAGTTGGTCAGGAGATCGACATAGAAGGTCACGGCGTGGCGCCATGCCGCGCTGTCGAGAGCTGGCGTCCAATCCTCGTTGAACCACTGAGCTCCGAACGAATTGGCCATCGTAGTGATGAACGCCGCATTGTCGCCCCATCCCGGCTTGCCGCGGAGGCATATGCCGTAAACGCCGTTCTCCTTGTCGGTCATGGCGGCGGCCGCGTCCTGCACGTGGCCCCAAGTCGGATTGTCGGGCATGGACATGCCGACGGCATCCAGCAAATCCTTGCGATACATGATCATTGAGCTCTCGCCGTAGAACGGCGCGGCGTAAAGCGTTCCGTCGTGGCTGAGGCCGTTGCGCATCGCCGGCAGAATGTCGTCGACATCGTAATCGGCGCCGAAGTCGAGCGGTTCCAGCCAGCCGCGCGACCCCCAGATCGGGGCTTCGTACATTCCGATCGTCATGACGTCGAATTGGCCGCCTTTCGTCGAAATGTCCGTGGTCACGCGCTGCCGGAGAACGCCTTCCTCCAAGACCACCCAGTTCAGGGTGATGCCGGGATTGGCGGCTTCGAACTCCGGCGTCAGCTTCTGCATCTCGATCATGTGTCCGTTGTTAACGGTCGCGATCGTGAGCTCGCCTGCGGCAAGGGTCGTCGCGCCGGCGAGACCGATTGCAGCGCCGAGCATTGTGGCACGTATTGATTCCATTTTTCCTTCCTTGATTTGGATGCTGTTTAAAGCTTGCACGTTCGTACGATATTTTTTCGATTGTTGGCCAATACATTCATGGAACTATATGATAGTATTTTGCTCAATACATTCAATTTTCGGAAAATTTTATCGAAAAAAATACAATTCCGGCGCGGGCGGAGTTCGACGGGCGGAGATTGATTCGTCCGCTTTCGAAGCGGTTTCGCGCGGGGAATTCGGATTCATGCACCCGGATCGCTGAACGAGGGGCGGCGTCATTTGCGATTCAGCATCAGGCTTGCAAGACGGCCGCCAAGCATCGGCGAACCGGAACCAACGACCGGAGCACGTCAAGCGATGGGCTTCAACGCCTTGTAAAGCTCGCGATACCGATTCAGCCGGTCCTGCAGATGATCGTCCCGGAGCGGCTCAAACCATTCTTCAACAGGCGGCTTGCGCTCCAAATCGCTGAGATCCAGACGCCCGGAACCGACTCCCGCCAGCAACGCCGCGCCGACGGCGGCGCCTGCGGCGCTCTCGGGCGCGCGTCCCAAGACTGCTCCTGTCGCGTTCGCCACCGTTTGCAGGACGGTCGAGCTTCTGGACCCGCCGCCGATCGCCAGAAGCTCCGACAAGCCGCTCAATGTTTCGCCGAAACTGGCGCAGGCGTCGGCCATCGAGAAGCCGACCGACTCGAGGACGGCCTTGCACATGGCTTCGCGCCCCGTCCGGTCTTCCAGCCCATAAAACGCGCCGCGGATGCGCGGGTCGCCATGAGGACTTCGCTCGCCGGTCAGGTACGGAAGAAACAACGGAACGCGTTCGGGACCGGCTTGTTCCGCAAGCGCCGACACCTCGTCAACTCCGATCCCCAGAATTCCGGCAATCCAAGCAAGAGGCCGCGCGCCGTTGAGCATCGCCGCCATCTGGTACCAGCGATGCGGAATCGTATGGGCGAAGGCATGGACGAGCTGTTCGGGATTCGGGCGGTATTCGGAGGTGCAAACAAACAATTGCCCGGACGTGCCGAGCGAAATGAACCCGCAGCCCGGAACGGTCGCCCCGACGGACACCGCGCCCGCGGCCGCGTCTCCGCCGCCCGCGAACACGGGAGTTCCCGCCGAAAGACCGGTGCAATCCGCCGCCGATCTGGAAACTTCGCCGCATTTCGCGTGCCCGCAATAAAGTTCGGGCAGCCATTCGGGGTCGGTATCGCTTGCCTCGCAAAGCCTCCGGGACCAAGAACGTTGCGCTTGGTCCAGCCAAAGCGTTCCGGCTGCGTCGGAATGGTCCGTGGCATGAGCGCCGTGAAGCTTCAGCCCGACGTAGTCCTTGGGAAGCAATATGCTTCGAATTTCGCGATACACGTGCGGTTCGCGCCTCTTCACCCACATGACTTTCGGTGCCGTAAATCCGGGGAGCGGCGGAACTCCGGCAACAAATCCTATGTCGGCCGCGCGGTCCGAAAGCAGTTCGCATTCTTCGATCGACCTGCTGTCGTTCCACAGGATGCAGGGACGAAGCAGCTTGTTCGACTTTCCAAGAAGAACGGCACCGTGCATTTGGCCCGAGAGGCCGATCGCTGAAACGTCCGAAAGCTCGGCCCCAGCTCGCTGCGCCACTTGGCCGATGGCGCGACAGCTGGCCTGCCACCAATGCTCCGGGTGCTGTTCCGACCAGCCGCTGCGAGGCGATTCCGCAACGAGGGCGGCGGATTCCGATGCGATCAACTTCAGTCCGTCGAGTAGCACAGCCTTTACGGCCGAGGTTCCGACATCGATTCCCAACAACATAAGCACGACTCTAATCGAAAATGGCATTCCGAACAAAACAAGCAGTACGCTGGCGGTCCGTTTTGGCTTGCGGTAAAATTGAGCCTGCTGGGAGGATGCGCTATAAATGCCTGCCGATGAACGCGGCGACGAGCCGCAATACAGCACTAAAAATTGAGCTCAGATATATTTATTTGCTGTGTTGTAAGCATTGATAATTTTTCATATCTTGGATATTCAAAAAATTTAGGATAGCTTAATGGACGAATGGTGCATGTTCGCGCTTAAGCATTTCATTCGTATCTATACACTCGATTTCAAAATTATCGCAGACGTTGGGTATCTTGATTTTATTTTTTGAATTCTCTCGCACTTCCTCCGTTACCACTTTAAATCTGCCTTGGGCCGAAAGCGCATGAGCAATTAGAAAAATGTCCGCCCCACTTTTGAACTTATCGACAGCAGCTCCTTTATAGTTTTGCTTGTTTATCCACTCGTCGATGTCTTTAAGCTTACTTTCCACATCTGAATTCATTTCAATGAAAAATTTGTCATTAAGTTTCCCAGCCCACTCCGCTAAACCATTGTCTTTCATCCTCATTTCATTCAATACCTCTTTAATGCTATAGACTTTACCTTCCTCATTCATTTGTATTAACCAATCCCAGAATTGAGGGTAACAATCTTGTCTGTAATCTATATTCCAAGCTTGGATAAAAACGTTTGTATCTAGTAGATAGGCCATGGTTTATGCTTCAAAGTCTGTCAAATTACTGTATGTTGATGACATTGCGGGGGCTTGCGTTACTATATTTAGGAACAAAATGATTTTTCTAGAACTCTACTCGTAAGAATTACCTATGAATCGACGTGTATTGGGCACATCACTATTGCTCGGGTTGCTTCCCAGGTGATCGGCCAATTTATGGAATGTTTTCATTTTCGAGATACCAAGCAAATGCAACGCATCCCGGAACAATGTTCGACCTTCCAGCGTATCGGTAACTACTGCGCGGGCGAAGCGACTGCCAAGTCGGGAAGTTAGTATTGAATAATAACTTCCTTTGCTATATTTTTTTTGTCTATCTCCGATGTGCCGGAACTCTCGACCATACGTTCCCATGCGTCGTTCTTGCAAGTACTTATCGGCGCAATTTACCCAATGTATAGCGACCGACGAAGTTACTCTGAATAGTTGCTGAATATCGGCAACTGTTTTCAGTTGCCCCCTACCTTTCTGAAACTCCTTAAACTTTGCCGTCAGCGGGACGAGTATTTCTACTGCGATTTTATCGCATTGATCTTCAATCAACTGTTGCGAAAGGACTTCGGGTCGGCCGTCCGAAAAACCGGCTTTATTCAGCCAGAGGTGCGCTAGTTCGTGCGCCAGAGTGAACAATTGCGCTTCCTTGGTATCGGCACCGTTGATGAAAATGAGTGGAGCTAAAGGATCTGGCAAAGCGAAACCTCGGAACTCTTCTGGGTTAAGGATGCGATGTGTATTGTTAATAGCAACTCCGGACACCATGACCAGCACTCCAATCATATCCGCTCTTTCGATCAATACTTGCAGTAATCCGTTCAAGTTCAAAGATACTGAACGATTTTCCAAGTCGAGTGCATTAAGTATTTGCTCGGCAACCGGTGCTGCGTCATCGTCCATTTTTTCTGAACCAATGAATGGCGGCGGATCTTCGTCCTTCAATCGAACGAACTCCCGATACCAATCTTGGCGCAGTTGGCAAAGATAGATTGTATCGATTAATTCCGGACTTGGCCGCCGAAGCGGCCTGCCGCTGATAGTGTTAATTTCAGTTAATGGGAAGGCCTCTTTGGGCGGTTCTGACGAGAAGAAGTGCCCAATTCCGGCATGTACGGCCTTTGCGAAATCCTCAAGTTGTCTGTATGTCGGCCTAATTTCGCCGCTTTCCCACTGGCGGTATTTGGGAAATTTTTCAACCAGGGACTCGACGTCGGCATCTGCGCGTTCGCGGGCCCAACGCAATAATTCGGGCTTTACGTCGACGCGGTAGGTCATCGTTTTCCCCATTTACGGTGCTGCCAAATATGACTTTCAATCGTTCGGCAATATCCCGACGTTCCTAGGAAGATTCAAAACCGTGGGCAGGTTGCCGCTCTTCAAAGTGATAGAGATGGGCTGCTAAAATGTCAAGATAGTGTTTGAGTTCGGAATTTTTGCGCCGTTTCGGGGATCCGATTCTCCTGCGTCCGAGGATGGGGTTATAGGATTTGGTCAGATTGTTTCCCGGCGCCCCGGTTCCGGTCTCTTGGGGCATTCGGTCGGGCGGCATTCTTTGTTGCGCTGACAGCGTTGAAAGCCTGCGGACAATTCCTGCCGGTGCTGTTTTCGGATGTCCGGCTCGGAACCAAGATTGCCCACAAATTTCTCATTCCCGTGGTGGGCGCGCTTCATGATTCTTGGTCAGACAAAACGTGTTTTTTGCCAATGGAATCGTTACATGTTCTTCATTGGCATCTGCTTTCGTGCAGTTCCCTTGCCAAGTGCTGCGCACGGTCGAGTTCATCACGAGCGAGGCGACTCGCAACTTCCTCCCGAAACCGTTCCGCCTCCTTTCGCGCAGGGTGGTCTTCTGCAGTAGATGGCGACGCGGCCAGGTTGAACCACATGTGGGCTTGAACCAAATCTTTGTCCACGCCTTTTCCATTATTGTAATGGTGTCCGAGATTAAGCTGGCCATAAGGGTTGCATTGCTCGGCGGAAAGCCGAAACCATCTCGCTGCCTCCGCGTAGTCCCGCGGAACGTCCAAGCCTCGTGAATACAAGAAGCCGAGATAGAACTGGGCGCCTGAATCACCTTGATCGGCGGAAAGCCGGAACCATCTTCTAGCCTCGAGGTAGTCCTGCGGAACGTCCAGGCCATCATGATACATTAATCCGAGATTGTACTGCGCAGCAGAATTGCCTTGCTCGGCGGAAAGCCGAAACCATCTGACAGCTTCAGCGTAGTCCTGCGGAATGCCTTCGCCCAGCAAGTACATTTTTCCG
This sequence comes from Paracoccaceae bacterium, assembly GCA_965205055.1. Classification (GTDB taxonomy): domain Bacteria; phylum Pseudomonadota; class Alphaproteobacteria; order Rhodobacterales; family Rhodobacteraceae; genus CBDBBY01. The sequence goes on from OZ242030.1 coordinate 3,149,230, forward strand.
AGAAAGAACTGGGCATCTGGGTCACCTTGATCGGCGAATTTCTTGAACCCTTCAAGAGCGGCCGGGTAGTCGCCTGCATTATGCCACTCCATTGCGTCATCCCACGACTGCGCCATAGCAGGGCGCACGCCAAAGGCTGCAAGCAATATCAACAATGCCTTCATGCAGAAGCTTCGAGCATTGGTCATCCGTGTTTCTTTCGTGTCCACAACGACCCGGAGGATGCCCGTAGGCTTCATATACCGCGGCGCGTCAAATTTTGAATTTTTTGCCCCTTGGCAATTATGAAAAAGCCAGCGCGCTCATTGCCGTTGGAAACGTTTCATGCGCCCTATTGGCAACTGCTCTCGTGCCACTCCCTTGCCGCGTTTTGCGCGCGCCTGCGGTCAGCGCTGCTGAGGCTTTTCGCGACTTCCGCCCGGAACCGCTCCGCGTCTTTTCGCACAGGGTGGTCTTCCGAAATGGATAGCGACGCGGCCAGATTGAACAGCACGTGGGCTTGCACAAGATCTTTGAACACGCCCTCTCCATCCTTGTAGGCGAGTCCGAGATTGAGCTGGCCATAAGGGTTGCATTGCTCGGCGGAAAGCCGAAACCATCTCGCCGCCTCGACGGAATTCCTCGGAACGCCGCGCCCCTGCGAATACATGACCCCGAGATTGTATTGGGCGCCTGAATTGCCTTGATCGGCGGAAAGCCGATACCATTTGGCTGACTCGACGTGGTCTTGCGGAACGCCTTGGCCCTCGTGATACATGTATCCGAGATTGTACTGGGCAGTCGGATGGCCTTGATCGGCGGAAAGCCGATACAGTCTCGCTGCCTCGGGATAATCCTGCGGAACGCCTTGGCCCGCATAATACATGTATCCGAGATTGTTCTGAGCCGCCGGGTCGCCGTCATCGGCAAGTTCCGTCAACCCTTCGAGAGCTGCCTGGTAGTCTCCTGCATCATACCACTCCACGATCTCATCCCACGACTGCGCTGCAGCAGGATAACCGGCAAAGGCCGCAAGCGATATCAGCAAAGTCTTCATGCAAAAGTTTCGAGCGCTGATCATCCGTATTTCCTTCGTGTCCACTGCGATAGTCGATCCAGCAACATTGTCGTGCATCGGATCATTTGCGTTTACGCGCAAAGACCAACGCAAATCCATTTGATTTGAGTCAACGACAGCATAGCTCGTTTTTGCATCGCCGCAATACCAATCGAATAGTGCAAATCAGTTTCAATCGAACGGCAAACTGAGGTCGACGCCTCTCTCCTCATGAAAACGTTCAGGAATGCTGGCACCTTCCGCGCCTCAACCGCGCAATTGCTTCCCGTCGCCGGGCTTGGCGAGCCGTTCGGCGTATTGGATGGACAGGCAATGCAGGCCCGCGGCCCTAGTGGTGGGTCAAAGAGCCCTGCGCAAGGCCGCGCTGTCGCTGGAGTAACCGGCGCGATTTTCTTTGGACAGCCGAACTCCGCGTACGCGGAGTTCGGCTGGTTGCCTCAGGGTGTGCCTTCTCTCTCTCCGACATGGATCTCTTCCTTTGAGTCTCCGGCTCGTTGGTTTAGCCGATTGCTCTCCGGAAAACCTAGGGCGGTTCATCCCTTGGCGCGGTGAAGATTAGAAGATATGGACGACAACCGTGGCGAGCGGATATAGGTTACTTTGACGCCCCAAACGCGCAATTTCTAGGTTACAGCGTTCTCTGGTTGCCAAAAAGTCATCCAAGACGTGAAAAGGTTCTTGTCTTGGGATTGTGCCAGAAAACCAAGAATTGCTTCAAAAAATTAGAACGAAATCGGGAAGCTTATCGTGCATGAACAACTACTCATCTGGGCTAGTGAACGCCCTATCTGGCAGCGGGATGCATTGCGTCGACTCGCCCAGAACGGCGAGCTGACACCAGAAGACTTCGCAGAACTTCAACTTCTGGTCCGAAAGAACGTAGGCCTCCCAGCGGAAAACGCCCCGGAGCCGGTGCCACTTGCCGCGGAACACCTTAATCAAGCGGCAAGCGATGCCCCCGAACTAGCGCTCGCTTCTTTGGGCCCAGTCCGAAATGTCGACCGGCTGGCTCCCGATCAGCCGCCACTTCGCTTTGCGGTCAATGGCATAACCGTAGTCTACGGTCCGAACGCCTCCGGAAAAAGCGGTTATTGCCGGATCGCAAAGCAGTTGTGCCGGTCGCAAAGCCCAGCAGTAGCGCTGCTCGGCAGTGTCTATGGCGACGTAGCGCAAACCGGGCCGCCAGAAGTTAAAGTTGCCTTCCGTGTCGGGGGTGACGGCCAACCCAAAGAGGAACGCGTCTGGTACGGGGGCCAAAACCCACCTGCCGAACTGTCTCGGATTTCCGTATTTGATGCTGCGACCGCGCGGGTTTATGTCGACAGCGAAAGAAAGGTCGAATTTTTGCCCTATGAGCTTGATCTCATGAAGAAGCTCGGTATTGCCTGCCTAGAACTAAAAAATATCTTCAAAAGATGCCAGAAAACACTCGAAATAGCGGTTAGTTCACTCCTGCAAGAAGAGTTTCACGAAGGCACAACCGTTAAAAAAACGCTCGCAAGTCTTGTGCTGTCAACCAGTCTACCGGATCTACCAAGCGAACATAGTCTGCGCGAACTCGGAACTTGGACAACGGAGATGGAAAGTAGAATTACTGCCATTGAAGAACAGTTGAAACAAGATCCAAAGAGCATGATCAGCGTGCGGACCGATGCGAAGCAGGCCCTTGAGATCGTCAAAGGTGAAATATCGAAAATCGAGGACAATCTCGGGAACCCTGCGATCACTGCCATTTACAAAAGCCAGCAGACGGCTGAAGATTGTCGTCGCGTCGCAGAAACTGAAGCCAAGGATCTCTTCAGTGACCAACCCATCTCCGATCTTGGGTCCGAAACATGGCGCAAGATGCTGAAATATGCCCGGGAGTTCGCCGCTTATATATTCCCCGACGACACATTACCGCCCAAGATCGCCAATGGAGGCCTTTGTGTCCTTTGCCAGCAGTCTCTTAGCGAAGACGCTGCCGAACGATTGTCGGCATTCGACAAATATATCTCTGACCGAGCTACGGAGGAAAGCGTCATCGCTGAACAGCAACTTGCCGAACACCGAGACAAACTCATGGCATTCAAAATCAAAAGTCGCTGCGAAATCGATGTTTTTCTTTCCGCATACGCCACCTTGTCAGATGCCCGCAAGGAACACGCCGCCACGATTTCTTCATTTGTCGAAAACGCAGGAGAACGCCTTGAAGCAATAAAGAGTGCCTTGCAGCAAGAGCTGTATGACACACTCGAGAATTCCACCCCGCTAACTGATTCCCCCGTAAATTTGCTCGTAAGCGAAATCAGCAAGCTCGAACATGAGATCGCTGAGCTGGAAAGAGTCGGCCGCGACGAGGAGGAATTGGCAAGACTACAGACCCGACGTGTTGAACTGTTCGACCGGAAGCGATTGGGCCAATTGATCGAACACATCGTCGAACGGCGCAATCTTTTAGAGGAACATTGCCGATTCGATGCAGGTATAAAGCAGTGCCGCACGAGCGAAATTACGCGGCGCATCACAGACCGTCGTCGCGAGGTACTAACGCATGACCTGAGAGAAACCTTGCGGATGGAACTCACGCGGCTGCAACTAACGCATATACCGCTTGATCTGACGGACCGAGGTAAAGATGCTGAGAGTATTGTCAAGATCGAGCTCGAAACTCAACAGAAAATAAAAAACAGCGATATCCTCAGCGAAGGGGAACAGCGCGCGCTAGCGCTAGCCTGCTTTTTGGCAGAATTGCAGGAGATCGGCAGCAATCACGCTATCATTGTCGACGACCCTGTTTCGTCCCTCGACAATAATCGCATGCGTGCCGTTGCCAAGCGCCTTGCCGAAGAGGCTTCCAAAGGTCGCCAAGTCATCGTGTTTACCCACAACATTTGGTTCCACTACATGCTCTTGACGGAAAGTCGCCGGGCTAAAGTCGACTGGCGCTGCGAATGGATGAGCAGCAAAGGCGGTAGTAGTTTCGGCTGGATTGATGAATCCAATCAACCTTGGCAAATGAAAAAAGTTTCCGAGCGAATCAGCATAATTTGTGAAAAATATTCTGAACTCACCAATAATGGGTACGACAATGCCAACCAGAGGCTCCGCCCAGCGGTTAACGAAATTTATATGATGATGCGCGAAACTTGGGAACGCATTATCGAGGAAATTCTGTTCAATAATACCGTACAGCGATTCCGTCCAGAAATTATGACGCAACGCCTTAATGAGGCTTGCTTTGATCCTTCAGCTGACTATCCGGCCATCTTTGAAGGCATGAAGCAATGCTCACAGTATTCCGGGCATGACCCAGCGCCGGATATTCCGCCAAGCCTTCCTGATTCTGATCAAATTTTTCACAATATCAACGAACTGAAGAATTTTTTTGTGATGGCAAGGAATCGTCGTAATAAACTGAAAAAGACTAAGGCCTACGAACACGGTAACGAGGCAGATCTCTTGTAACGGCTTGCTCCAGAAGAAATTCTTGTTTGAATTCACCTTCCGTTTTTCAACTGTGATATTGTGTTCCCGTCGCCGATCTTGAAGTTGGGGCGGCAGGTTCCCCAAACTGCTTCCAGTTCAAAAACCACAACTGAGGGACCCAAGATGCAAGCAATCGGATTTTCTGGGACGTTTGCAAGCTCCGGGAAGGTCGGCGTCGGTCCTAGCGCCGCTGATTGGCAGGACAAGCTGAACCAATGGCACATCGCGAGGCGCAACCGCCTCAACGCCAAAGACGCCGCTCATGCCGTCGGCGTTTCAAGAGCGACCTGTTCCGCTGGGACCAGCGCAGAAAAGTTGTGTGACAATAAGGCTGCAAATTCGGTCAGGCATATCAAGAACCGGTTGCGTGGCCCGCAGAAGCGGCGGACCGACATGCTGGCCAACCGACGTCAGCGGTCCATCAAGTGTTCTGGAGCGCTGGATGTAGACGATCCAAGCCACGAGCTTGAACCCGAAATCAGCGTAAAAAGGGATTGTCCACAGGCCTTCTATGCTGACTGCGCACCAGCGAATGCCGAACAACCGAACACACCCGGAAATCATAAAACTGGGAAACAATTCATCCAAATCCTACCACCCATCCTTGGACGCAACCGAGTCGGGCTCCGGACAGTCGCAAAAATGCTGAACGCAAACTGCTTGAATGGCGAAAAATCTGTTGCTAAACCGCCGAGACTGGAGCGGGAGTTCGTTTTTTGTCCAATGGCAAGGCCGGATCGCAGGCCCGGAAAATGCTGCAATCGCGGATTTGCCAACCTTTGGCTGGCCAAAGAAATCCGTCCGGCGTCGGGATGCGCATGAAAGGCAGCCGTTGACTGAAGCGGATACTGATTTATCGGTCGTGCTCGACGAGCGATCCGGCAATTCCTCGGGCGTGTTCGGATTTGTGCCTCGCGAAGACTCGCCCGATATTCGCCTGCCCGAGCAGATCAAGCCCAACTGCCGGCAAAGGATGGAAGGCCGTAAATTCCTTTCGCTCCTGCCGGAAGCTTCGATCCCCGCCGTTTTCTTCGATCCGCAATACCGCGGAATCCTCGACAAGCAGAAATACGGCAACGAAAAGGAAAGCAGAGGAAGGAAACGCAGCGCTCTGCCCCAAATGCCGGAGTGCGATATTGTCGAGTTCATCCAGGCGATAGACCGCATCTTGACCCCAAGCGGACACTTGTTTCTATGGATCGACAAATTCCACTTCTGCGAAGGAACCCAGCATTGGTTCGACGACACTGAATTGTTCGTCGTGGATTTGGTGGTTTGGGACAAGCAACGCTTCGGATTGGGATACCGGACGCGGCGGCAGATCGAGTTCCTTTCGGTGCTCCAGAAATCTCCCAAACGGGCCAAGGGCGTATGGGTCGTCAGGAACATTCCCGACATCATCCAGGAAAAGGTGCCCCGCAAAGCGACGCACCCGCACCGGAAACCCGTCAACCTGCAGGCGCAACTCATCGGCGCCGTGACCAAGCCGGGCGATTACGTGGTTGATCCGGCCGCGGGGACCTACTCGGTTCTGGAGGCTGCCGAACAGGTCGGACGCAATTTTCTGGGCTGCGACGTCTGCGACCTTCAAGCCGAAAGATAGTCCGTCTGGACCCACTGCAAAGCGAGCAGCTCGTCGAACCCGGCCATCTCGCCGCGCTCCAGCGCCGCGTTGATTTCGTTCACGCTTTCGCGGAACATTCCGTCCGTCATCAACGGCAATCCGTCCAGATCCTTGAGCATCCTGTAGATGTCGTTCGCATCCAGCGGCCAGAGCAGCCCTCTCCGCCGCCGCCCGGAATGCGTGAACAACAAATCCTTGAGTCCGGGACGCGAGCCCAAGCTTTTTTGGAGATCAGATCTTCTCGGAGCTTGCAGCAGATCAAGGCGTGCGGACCTGTGCGGCTTCGGCTGCCCGATAAGGCGGCATGATATCGATGGAGCGTCCCGCTTGCCGGTCCAGATCATGGGACTCTTTTCGATCCGGCCCCGGAACACCAATGCCGCGAACGCCGCCGCGGCGCGGGCCGACGGAATGACGACCGGGAGAAATCTCAGGTCGGTCTTGTGCCTGTCGACGACAATTCCGCGCTGCATCTGCCCGGACGTCTCTTTGTAGAGCGACATCGTTCCGAGCGAATTGCGACGCGCTTCGGCAATCGCGGCCAGATGGTTGCCGGAGAGAACCTGCACGGGATACCGGCGTTCCAGACTGCTTTGCTCGACGAACGCGCGAAGATGGCGGTCGTTCGGACCTTGCTCCAGCCCGACCGCGAACCTTACGCTTTCGCTCGGCAGCTGGACGAGCCGCCTCAGCGACACGATTTCAGGCTTGCTGTCGCCCGGCGCGACCGTCCGTATCTTGTAGGCCTGAGGCAAATCGGCATGCTTGGCGTCGGGAGCGGACGCCTTCACGACCGTTCGGGTCAGATTGCTTCTCAGCCCTTCGATCGCGTCGAACTGTATCGCCCGCCCCGGCTTGATGTTTCTCAGCAAGTGGACAAGCCGCTTGAGGCGCTTCAGCTTCATGCGGAACCTGTAAGGCTGGTTTTCGGGATCGGCCATCGCCTCTTCGATCGGCGAATTCGGATGAGCGTGCGTCCGAAGCAGCGTCGGAAGCATAGACTCCACGCGGTCCGCGTATCTCGCGAATCCGTCCGCGCCGTCCGAGATCCTCGACTGGTCGACGAGCCGCACGAGCTCGTCGCTCCCGATGGGATCTTCGGAATAATGATGGATGCCGGTGGACATGTAGAGCGGCGCGAAGAATGACGACACTTCCGCATCGTCGGGTTCCGACTCCAGTCCCGAGAACAGGGTCGTTCCGAGGATTTCGATTTCGCCCGCCAGCTCTTTCGGCCGCAGTGGGTTGAGATTGCGGCTTTCCAGCTCCTCGATGATCGCGTCGAACTCGTAGCGAATGAGTTCGACAAGCTCGAGTTGCGCCGTGGCCGAAAGCACCAGCGACCGGGTGAGCACGCGGTTCGCGATGGACTCGATGAGCTTCGATGCTGCGCCGGAATCCTTGAATGCGCCTCCGTCCAGCGACCATTCGCCCCGTTCGTCTCCGAAGCTTCCGGCCAGTTCCTGAAACCCCAGCCTTCGGGCCAAGTCCGGACTGGCCATCAGAACCTGCGCGGCCGCCTGGTCGCCGACGACATTCAGGAAGTCGGGGACGTCGTCGAGAAGAAGCGGATGGGATCGGTTGCCGTCGATGCTGGCGCCCATGGACCGCAGCTTGCGGTTGCGCTGCTGCAGGATTCGCATTTCGGGAATCAGCCCGGTCATCACGGAGACGACCCGGGGCCTCGCCACCTGCCCGTATCGATTTCCTCGTCCTTGCGATTGAACGTATTTGATGATGTCGACCGGCGTCTCCATCTCGACCAGGGACCGCGGCCGCTGATCGCGGAATTCCGGCGATGCGTGGTATGAGCCGCCGGTGGCGCCGGCGGCGTTGTAGATCAGGACGTCGAGCTCGCCGTTGTTGAAACTGTCGACGGTGCTCCGCCTGTTCGTATCCTCGCGCCGGACGATCCGGCCGTTCCTGTAGGACAGATTGCGGCCGGACAGCTCGCCGGCGGAAACGCCGTTCCGCATCAAGCCTTCGATAAGCGCGTCCACGGGCGAAACCGGAAGCTCGGGAGGAAGTCCCGCGATCAGCTCCGCGATCCGGGCCGAGGACTCGGCGATGCGATTGTCCAAGTTCCTGGCATCCTGGACCTCGTCGTTGATCGTCACCTTGTAGATGCTTTCGGCCACGCGCGAAATCTGATCCGCGAGCGTCAGCGTCATGGGGGAATCCATCGAATCTCCGGCGCCGTTCGTGGCCAGTTCGCTGAACAGCGCCGCTCCCGTCGAGTGGAAGGAGATCATGGGCTTGCGGCCTTCCCTGATCTCGTTCAGCGTCTCCTCCACGACCTGATCGACCTTCAAGGCGTTGATGGTCAGGCGCGCAAGACGCGCCAACGGCCCTCCCGAAGCCCCGGAATACTGGTAAAGCGCGTTCGTCTCGGCCCGCGCCGCTTGAACTTCGTAGCCTTGATTGATCATTTCCCTGTAGCGGACCGCTTGCGCCCTGCCCACGAGGGCCTGAACGTCGAGCGACGCATCGAGTATCTGCTCGACCAGAGGCGAGAACCTGTTCATGACGTCTTGGTAGCGTGACATCCGCTCGTCGTTCGGAAGACGAACCTGGAACTCCAGATTGGAGAGGTCGTGGTCCCTGCGGATGTAAACGCCGTCTTCCGCCAGCATGTTGGTGAAGCTTTCCTGAGCGGTCTCGCCGCCGGACGCCAGCCCCGCGAAAATCTCGTCCAATCGGCCGCCTTCCGCGTCCGGCAGCAACGGGCGGTAAAGCTCGGCTCCGGCGACGTTCCGCAGCGGGGTCGCGGTCGCGAATACGACGTTATGCCGGCCTACGGCGTCGATCATCGCGCGAACGGCCTTCCCCGTGTTGGATTTCGGATTCAAGGCGTTGTGGCATTCGTCGAGGATCAGCAGCGTGTTTTCGTCCAGCGCCGTGCGCGCCCATTGCTGGCTCGGCGTATCGCCTCCCCGGTTGAATTGGCTGTAGTTCGTGAGAACGATGTTGCATTCGTCCGGCCAGAGGCCGCTCGTGAAGATGCGCTTCCGGGACGCCGCCGATTCCGATTTGTACACGGCCGAGGACAAGGAGTTTCCGCTGTCGGCCACGTCCAGCGCGACGGCGCGGGACGCAAGAATGACCGGGCATGCCTCTCTCCTTGCGCCGACCGCGGAAAGATCCCGCCAAGCGTCCAATATGTTGATTTCCGCGTTTTCGGTCAGATAAAGAACGCGCGCTCCCGACCTCAATCGCATCCTGCACATCGCGGCGAGACTTCGTCCTTTGCCGACGCCTGTCTGGTCCGCCAGCAGAAAGCCCCGGCTTCTGGCGGCGGCGGAATTCCGCATCGCGATCGCGTCGATCTGCTCCGACGTCAGCATTGTTTTCAAGATGTTGACTGCGACGCCCAAGGCTCGTGCGACCGCAGCGTCAATTCCGCCTGTCTCGGCATGCTCTCGGCCGACCCTCCTGAGCGCCTTCGCCGTGGCGCCTTCCAGCGCTTTCGGAATCATCGTGAACGGACGCGACGCCTTTGACAGCGCCACATAGGGGCGCTGCCGTTCATTGTCCTCCCGTTCTTCGGCTTCGCGGGCCTCGGTCTCGGCGATGTCGAGATGCCAATCCCTGATCCGCAAGCGCGAGCGCAGAATTTCTCTGAACAATCCGTCGAGATCGGCGCCCGAAGACACGATGAAGGTTCGCTCCGCCGCCACCGGAAGGCTTTCGGCCGGCGTCGGCCGCCGTTCCCCGACGACGAAAATCGTGACATGATTGCCTTCGTGGCGTCCGCAGGCGACATGCGGCTTGATTTCCGCCACTGTCTCAAGCGCGTACGCGAGCCCTATCGAGCGGCGCAGCCGAACGGCTTCTTCACCGGCCGCGTAGCCGGACAGAAGGATCGTTGTCGTTCCTTCAGATGCGCGCCGTCCCAGTATGTTCGCCGCTCTCTCCGCCGCGGCTTCGGTTTCAACATCCGACAAATCGTAGAGCTGGCTCTTGGGAACGCCGCCGCTCTGGGCGAGTGGCACCGCGGCGGCGAGCCTTGCGTTTCCGAAAAAGTCCACTTGGTCGACGTCGCGCATGAGCCGCCTGAGGAAAATCAGGAAACTCATCGACGGGAAGAATTCGTTCGCCGGACCTGCGTTCACGATGCTCGAGGCGTTTTCCGCGATCCGGACCGCGCGGTGATAGCTTTGCCTCAAGCCTTGGTCCGCGACCGAAATGCCGATGATCTGGCGGACCATCTCGTCGCGCAGGCCGTCCGCCAGAAGATGCGCGTCGATCGCCGGCGATCCCTTGAACGGCTTGCGCGCCGCAGAAACGAACTGTTCGAATTCGTCACTCCGAATCGTCCCGAGCTCGGCGGACTTCATCAGCCCGGCCGCGAGCGCGGGAATGTCGTCCTTCGATTTCGCTCTGATGAAGAGCGTTCCGTCCTGATGCTTCGTCTCGGCCCACAATCGGGTTTCGGCGTCGTCGACTCGTCCCTTGCGGAACCGGCGGCCGGACGCGTCCTCGAACACCTCTTCGCCAAGCTGATTGCGGCCGACAAGCTTGATCGACGCGAGATTGGGTCCTTGATCGGGGGACAGGCTCTTGCCCAGATCCGGAAGGGAGTAATCGACCGTCCAAGGGTAGGAGAACACTTTCTCGCGAGGCAGCGTCACCGCTTCGCCCCCGATCGCGTCGGCCAGCTTCTCCGCTGTGAACCAGGCTTTTCCGCCCGGCATTTTCAGCAGCAGAGACTTGTTGTCGGCAACTTGGGCGAATCCGAAAGCAAGCGCCTTTCGGCGCACATCCTCGCTCTTGCCGCGATCCGTGAACTGCAGAAGAAGGCCTTTTTCGCCTTCGGGGCTGATCATTCGCCGAACCACGGCGCATTGATCGCTGAATTGAACCCAGCTCATGGCTGGGTTCGGCGCGTTTTTGTCGATCGCCATGCGTCACCACCGTCTCGGCGACGCCCGCGCGGCAAATCGCTGCGGCATTTGCCGCCATCGGCCGCGGTCCGAAAGGACGTCAAATGTCCATATTCGCCCCCGATGGTTCGGCTTCGTCGGCCGCGACATTGAAACGTTCGTTAGCCGAGGCGGAAGGGCGTTGAGGGCTCAATAGATCATTTCTCGGCGAAGGGTAATTCGATTTTTGCAAACCAAGCTCTTCGCCGTCCGCATGGGGATCAATCCGGCAAGCGTCCGCCGCCTTGGCCGCGATCACCTCAAATTCTTTGCTGTACCGACTGTTCGCATCGGGATCGGAAACGGAGGGCACTGCGTTGGGCGGAAGCGCGCTGCTCAGCGCGCGGGCTTTCGCAAGAAACAGATCTCCGGTCGGCGAATCGCCTTTCATGTAAGGCTTCAGCAATGCCGTCGACATTGCGAATCCGAAACCGGCTGCGTTCGGGAGTTCGAATCCTATGGAGCGGAAGAATTGCCGGACGTCGACGTTCCGCACTCCGCGCCAACCGCTTTTGCTGAACGCGATCCGCGCGTCCCTATGAGCTTCTTCCAAGAACCTCCGCTCAAACTTAGACCTTGCGGACGGATCGACTTTGTAAAGCGCAAATCCGGTTCGTTCGCCGAGACCTCTCGGGCGGTAGGATTTCAGCGCGATCGCATGCTTCGCGCCACGATCAATGGATTCGGAGGTCTTGACCCCGATATTCAGGCATTCCATCGGTATGACATCGCAGCAGGCGCCGCTATCGAACGCCGTGTCGAAATCAAGATTTCCGAGTCTGGCAAGCGCTGCCGCCGCGGCTTCGCCGGAGGTGGCGGGCGGGTCGCCGTACGCCCCTCTCCACAGGGTCAATGTCCGTCGTTCAAAGTTGTCCGACGACGGGTCGCCGCCTGAAACCATTACAAGAAATGCAGCACTTTTGCTTTCGAATGCGGCGGCGACGCACTCCAGCATATCGTTTCCGGAATGCACCGTTTCGGTTTCGCGAGGATGTAGAATCCGCGCGTTGTGCAAGACGACGCCTGTCTCTTCGTCCACTCGCGCCTCGCCGTTTCGATTGAACAAAGGAGCGATTCTGATCGGCATTCCCACGCGAAGAATATCTTTAGGCCCTGCGAACCTGTTCGCCCAATTGGCGAAATAGCTGCCGCTGCGTTCCCGGACACTTTCGAAGGCGATGAAGCCTCCGGGTTCGGTATGCGACATGCTTGCGGGGTCCGCGAAATCGGAAATCTTCGGCACGCGGGAGTTGGTTGCGGTCGGCCTGATCGCGATTTCGATGCGGCGCTCGTCCAGCGGCCCGCCTGCGACAACGCCGCTCGCCGCGCCGGGATAGCATTGCTCGTTCGTCGCGGACGGATCGTATGACGCGACTCGCAACACGATGTTTCCGACAAATCTCGACCGCTTGATTCCGGCCGGCGTCTTTCCGGTTTCCAACATTGCAATCCTTCCGAGCATTTGCAGAGCGGGCGATGTGCCTGCCGGCGCAATCATCGCGGTCTTGCATGAAATCCCAAAGCGCGAATCCATTGCGCGCGACGCTTTGCGTGGAGAACATCAGAGTTTGACTCAAATTTGAGCGATCTGGTCGAGTTCTACACAATAGAATCCATTTTGATGCTTGCGAATTCCGTTCGGGCGCCTGTATCCGGCTTTTCTCGTCGACGCAAAGCACGAGCGCGTTGTCCGGCGGCTTCAGTACGGCGCGGACACATCCCGGACTGTCTCGATGAAGAACGGGACGGCTTGGAGGTCTTGCCGTGGTACGGCTTTACCCCGAACAGCGAGAAGCACCGCTGCACGGCGCTCTTCGACACCTTCTCCGCCATCCGGCGCACGCTCCAAGCGTCGGCGTCGCGGGGCGTCTTCCGCAGGGCGCGGTCGATCAGTTTGGCCACCCGCTCGTCGTCGTAGGTGCGCGGTCGGCCCGGACGGAGCTCATCGCGGAGCCCCTTGATCCCCAGCTACAAAAACCCGTCGGCGCCACTTGCCGACCGTCATCGATGGGAACCAGCGGCGAGAGAGGGCGTCTGCGAGCCATGATCGCTTCCTGTCCATATCTGTGAAACGCCGCCGCTCTATGTGATGCAATTCAGACAGGAAACACCGGCGAAGACGCGGCATATTTTGTTAAAATGCGACTTGACAAAGATGCCGAACATGTCTTGGAACGAAACCGCCAAGATGTTGGGGACATCCTATTTTTTTGGTCATGGCGCTCTCGACCACTCTGGCCTGGTCAGCCCGTCCGTCAAGTATCGGAAAAATTCGACATTTGTATCTGCGCCGACTTTCAGACGCATCGCGCCGCCATACCGGTGTTCGCCGGTGAAACCTCACTTGTCATGCCAAGTCCGTTCGGGCGAAATCGTTGCCCTTGTAGATGAGTTGGACTCCTCTCGATGATGCGCAAGCATAGGCAAAGCAGTCCCCGAAATTCAGTTTGGCCTCATGGCCAGCTTCATTTCCGTAATTTCGCGCGGTCCACAGGGCGAGCCGACCTATGTCTGGAGTGACAGCGATATCCCACGCCCCGATGCTTTCACAAAACTCGGCAACAATCCGCTCCGCCTCCTCGAGTTGTTCGGACGTAGGCTTGACCTCGCCCGACCGAGATCGAGCCAAAACTGCTGCTGCTTCAAACCGGACTAGAGGTGAGACGAAACGCACGGCATCTCCCTCTTCAATGCGTTTCACGAATTCCTCGTACCCAGTTTCCTCGTTCAGAATCGCCACAATGGCGGATGCATCGACGAACATCAGGCGCCGCCCCACATTTTCATCAGTGAATTCCTTCATGTTGAATGTGGGATCAGGCTTGCCGATTTCGTCAGCTTTGGACTGCAGTTTGCGGATGCGCTCCATGAGCGGCTTTGTTTCCTGCAATGCGTCCAGTTGTGTCTGCAATTCTGCGTGAGCAGCTTGAAATTGGCGAATATTTTCAATGAAAGACTTGTTTTTCAGCAGTGCGCCCAGTTGTGCATGCACATTCTTCACAGCTTCAAATATGCGGAAACTCTCCATGAGCGACTTGTCACGCTGAATCACGTCCAAGTGTTCTTGAAATGCCGTGTTCGCGGCTTCAATTTCGTGTATGTGCTCCATGAGCGGCTCGAGTCGTTGAATCACGTCCAAATGTTCTTGAAATGCCGCACGCAAAGCATCGGCTTGGTCCATAACTTCTGCTTGTTTGGCAACCTCCGCATCCGAGGCGCCGACGTTTTTGTTTTGAGCGAAATGTGTCATTTTGCATAACCTGCAGCTTGATGCCCATGTACACTAAAACCGGCGTTTGCCGATAGGCATCCACAAAAAAAGGTTGCGTCCCATTTTTGTTCAGACGCCAGCGCGACAAGCTCTCCAATCGAAGCAGTGGGCCCAATGATTGTTTTCGATGCAGCATTTGATGGCGGGCAGAGCGCTGGCACCCGCTCCGACCAGCGGCGCCTCGTCCTTCTCAACCCAAAAAAGGGAGGCACCCGTGATGTGGCGCCCGCCGCTTCATCAAACAGATCAGGCTGAGTGCTTTATCCAGATAGCACGCTCTTTGGCAGGCGGCGACGAAGTGTTCGAAGTTATCGTCCAGTTGCAGGCATTCGCCTCTTTCCCGTTGTACAGTTCAATGAATTCCGAGAGCGGCTTCTCAATCTGCTTGACGGAATCGCAGACGCCGCCCCTGAGTCGGCAAGCATCGAATGGACTCTAGCGCATTGAACCGCACATCAGACGTCGATCCTGGAATTCGTCGATCTGCGCAACGGGATGAATGCGAAGACTGGCAGTCAGGCGACAAGCCCTCGCTTTACGGGCGGATTGAGACCGTCTCCATGAACGGTGATTATCCAATCGTAAATCGGCATGAAAAATTGATCCCTACACCTTTCTCTGCACTTGATGCACGGTTGGCGAAGTCGTCAGTCGAACCGCCGTTTCGAACGCTCTTGAAGTTCAGCGATAGGAATGCCGGATGCGGAGCGATCGCGACGATCAGGTCTTTGGCGCATGGCTGCCTATCCAAGCACCCAGCCTGCAGGAAGCCCGGACGCCTTTGAGCGTCACGGCTGACGGCCCGATCATGATCACGATACCGGAAATTCGCGTCTGCAGGAAGTCGCTTGGAGATGGTTTGCCAGTGGAAGCATATATGCTAGAGTCATATTTGATTTTTATTTTGGAGCGCAGTGATGGTGGTGGAAATTATACAGGGAATTTCGATCCTTTTAGGGGCGATTGCCTACCTGGCTTTTCCTATATGGCTTATGGGCCCGATATGCGAAAAAGGGTGGCATAGAATGTCCTTTGGACCTTACATTATTTCTGCGGGGCTATCACTGTATCTCATTGCAGGGTTGGGAGTTATGTTCAAAATATTTTTCTGAATGGCTTCGCTTGCCTTATCGCGCGCGACAGTTGATTCAGCGTGCGGTTGAACTGGCTTCGCGGACCGAAGGGGTTAGGGTCGGCCAGGTTTCAGTCGGATTGAGGATTCCAAGAATGCGTTTCATGATTCTTGGTCAAGCAACATATGCTACCTTCGAATCACCGAACCGAAGCGAAAAAACGTGAGACTGACGCAACCCAATAAACATGGAACGCACCGGTCATGGCCCCTGAAGCTGGCGCCGCGGAGGTGAAAACTCGTGCGCCTCTTGCCAAGACCAATCCCGATCAAGCAGATCCTCTCCAAAGCGGACTTCGATTTCAATTGCGGATTGTCCATTCCGACATTGCACTTCCGGATGCCGCCGGGAGGGACCTCCACTCCATCGGTCGCGCATGTCCAGTACCGGTTCCAAAGCCCGCTGCGCAGGGATGAACGGCATCAATGTTGTTCGGCTCCGCTTCGTCAATTGTCATTCCGCTTGCTCCTTGGTGTTGAGGAGCCAATGGTGGAAGCATGAGACGCGGCGGAATCCAGTGCCTATCTGAGCACTCAATGCGCCGCTGACCTCGGCTGTCGGGCGAATCGGGGATTCGAACGCTCTTCAAGTTCGGCGATGGGGATGCCGGCAGTGGAGACGATTGCGAAGACCGGACGCGTTCATTTGCGCGACGGCAAGTCGATCAGGTCTTTCGCTTCCGGTTGCCAGCCAAGGCACCCGGCATGCGGGAAACCCGGACGCTTTTGAGCGTCGCGGCTGACGGCCCAATCGTGACCCTGACATCGGAAATTCGCGCCTGCAGAACTCGCTTGGAGATGGGTTGCTAATGGAAGCATATCTGCTAAAATTTATTTTGCTTTTCATTTTGGATGCACGGTGACGGCAGTGGAAACCATACAGGGAATTTTGGTCATCTCTGGTATAATTGCCTTCGCGGCTTTTCCCATATGGCTTGTCGGCCCGATATACGACAGAGGGTGGCATAAATTCCCTGCTACGCCTTTCATTTACTCTGCGGCGTTAGTACTGTATATTTTAGGAGGGTTCGGCATTCTAAACGCAATGTTTGGCTGAATGGCTTCGCTCGCCGTACTGCTCGCGACGGTCGATTTGGTGTGCGGTTGACATGGCCTCGTGGCCCGAGCGGGTCCAGTTCAGACTAGATTTCTTTCGGATTGCGGGCCTCTGGAAGCAGGATTCGGCCCTTTTCAAGCTTTGATGTCGTCTGGCCGATTTGATCCGGCTGAGGATCTGGCGCATTTTTTATGAGATAAACCGACTTCATGGGCGAAGTTGTTGGAAACGGTTCAGTTGTCGGAAATCTGCAAATCACGGCCTTCCTGCCGAAGACAAAATAGCTTTGGATACTGGAACTCGGAACATTCCGACGGCTTGGATGCCGGTTCCAGCGAAATCTTATTCAATTCCTGAAGCCGCCAGCCTTTCCTCGACCCGTTCAATGTCGTCCGGAATATTGACTTCCCAGAACGAACGTCCCCTCGCCTCGACCTCGACGCACTGGATGTTTTCTCCGTTCTCCAGAAACCGCAGCTGTTCAAGCCCTTCAATCAATTCCAGCCTGCCCGGCGGCTGATCGGAATACCATCTCAGCGCACTCGGCGTGTAAGCGTATGCCCCGACGTGATGGAAGACCTCTGTCGAATCCGATGCCGAGTATTGATCCTGCGTCCAAGGAACGATCTCTTTGGAAAAGTACAGCGCCTTTCCTTGGCCGTCGAACACGGCCGTGGTGCCTCCGACTTTCTGGTTGCTCCGATCCTTTCTGAACTCCGCCAGCGCGGCGCCGTCGCACCTGATGACCGGCGTTGCGACCTTCAAGTCAGGGGTCTTGCGCATCGCCGCCACGAGCTGCTCCACGAACCAAGGCGGCGTCAACGGCGCATCGCCTTGCACATTCACGATGATCTCGTGCCGTCTGCTCAGCTTTTCGAGCGCCTGGGCGCATCTTTCAGTGCCGTTCCTGCAATCGGGCGAGGTCATCACCGCTTCGCCGCCGAACGCAAGAACTTCGTCGCGAATGCGAACATCGTCCGTCGCGACAACGATCCGGTCGACTCCGCCGGCCGATGCCGCGGCCTCCCACGTCCGCTGTATCAATGTCTTGGAAGCACCTTTCGCGCCCCGAAGCGGCTCAAGCGGCTTGCCCGGAAATCTCGATGAAGAGAATCGGGCTGGAATTAATATGAGCACAGACACCGCTTCACCGTTCCCCCAAATCCAGTCCGGAGCCGCTCGCAATGAAAGCGGGGTTCTCGTAGCCGGGTTTGCCATATGAAAGCGGTCTTCGGTCGTCAAGCTTGAGAACTTCGCCCCCTACGGATGCAAGCACGGCGTGGCCGGCAGCGGTGTCCCACTCCATGGTGGGACCGAAGCGGGGATACAAATCAGCCTCGCCAGTCGCGAGCAGGCAGAATTTCAAGGAGGAGGATTGATAATCCACGCTGGCGACATGGAAAGGGCGGAGGAATTCATCGAGCCTCCTGCTGCTGGACGCGGAATGCGAAACGACAACCTTCAACGCTCTTTCGGCGCTTGCCGACTCATTGCTGCCAATTCTTCGTTGGGACGACGCCGTTCCGTCCCGGCGCCACTCAATCGCGCGTCCGGCGGCGGACGTGCAAAACATCCACCCGAACGCAGGCGCGCTGACCACGCCGAACTTGGGGCGGCCGTCTGCGACAAATGCGATGTTGACTGTGAATTCATCGCTGCCGCGCGCAAACCCTCTCGTCCCGTCGAGCGGATCAACGATGAAAAAGTTGCGCGCCGCTGCCGAATGGGAACTCGCGTTCTCTTCGCTGACGACATGAACGCCGCCGAACGATTGCTCCAAGCCGTCGCGAATAATCCGGTCCGCCGCAAGATCCGCTTCCGTAACCGGGCTCCCGTCGAACTTTCTTTCCACCTCCATTCCGGCAGAATTGCGTACGTCCATGATCGCGTCGCCTGCGAGGCGCGCCAGCCGGATGAACTCGGCCTCCATTTTCTGGTAATCCATCGGCCTTTCCTCGAACCGCCGTCGATCAACCTTCCTGATTTGCGGCGGACCTGCAACTCCGTCGCCAAGGCGGAGTCTTAACGACAGGCCAAATCAGACTCGGAGACCAATTATGTCCCGAAAACCGGCACGACATTGAAGCGGCGTTTGAAGAAGGCGACCGCTGCGCTCCGCAGTTCAAATTGCTCGTCAAGCTGGGCGCTTCCTTTCTTTTTCGGCATACGGGCGGTATTCCAATAGCGCCGCTCGGCCTTCAATGGCCATAATTCTTACGCTCAACTCAACCCCGTTCGCGTCTGTAAGGCGCAGATCCTCGCCGAGCGCAAAATGCACCGGTTGGGGCATGCCCCGATTTATGGTGGCGTCATAGGCGAACAGCGAGGTTCGATCATGGTTGTCGCGTACCGGCTGCAGTCGACCGCGGAAACCGGGCAGGCCACCAGTCCTATCGGTGAAAATTGCTGCTCCGCCTTCCGACAAAGCGGGCAATTCGATCAGGAGCTCGCCCCGGCTTGGCATCCACTCTCGCATCACGCGCGCGCCGAGTCCGGGCGCGGCGGCGAGCACCGTCATCGGGAGCACCGTCGTATGCAGGTCGACGGCCGCTTCGCCGCTTCGGTCCGTCGTCGCGCGCTTCCAAGTTTTATTTGGATACAGCATGACCAGATCCGCGCCGACTACAGGAAGACCGTCTGACCGCACGGCAATGACAACGCGCGTCGGAATCGTTTCCTGCGGCGCGGCGGGGATGACAAGGAGAACTTCCGAGTCATCTATCACGCGGTATTCGGGAGGTTTCCCGCAAAGCGCCCGGGTTTCGCGCATTATGTTCGGAACGCCGGCGCCCCGGCGCTCCATAAGGTACATCCTGTCCTCCGACCCTCGAATATCGCCCACCGTCACTCGTCCGAGCACGGATGCCAAGATCTGATTGCGGGCGGCCTGCCGAACATCCATGCTGTCCACTGGGAGGTTGTTGGGAAGCGCGCCGGGAGACTGGATTTCCAATCGGTCATCAAAAATCGAAATCCGAATCCTACTGCCCCTTATGGAATAATCGCGATGCGCCACCGCGTTGACTATGGCCTCGAACAATGCCTTTGCGCTGTATTGCGGCATGTCTATTCGCCACGGCTCTTTGCGCGCCGCAACGCTCATGTTGCGGACCGCGAAGGCCGCGGCGTCGGCAATCTGCTGGTCAAGCGGACCGACAATTTCTCGCGCATCAATTTGTCCGGAGGCTCTATCGGTTCCCCTGTACCGAGTTGCCATGATGCCTGCATTGGGCAGCCATTGCTCTGGGTTCGGTGTGCAGAACAGCACTCCGGCCACCGTGGCGCGCTCAATGCCGACTTCGTCGAACGCCAGAAGCGCCATCTTCCTGAGCGCCGAGCGGGGATTCATTGCACCCTTCGTGCTCAGCAACGGCTTCCAGAGCGATTCTTTCAAGGTTTCGGGCCCGGTATTCGGCACAATCTGTTCGTCGAACCTACAGGAGCGAGCTTGCCCGCGTCGCTGCGCCAGACGCAACCGCTCATCATGCGCCATCCTGCGTTTCGAGGCACCAACCCGGATGTAGCTTCCTCCCGGACTGTAATGCTGCGATTCACCTCTCGGGACTTGTAAAAGCAATATCCGCTCGCCGCTGGGAAGTGCCGCGTGCCGCAGGTCGGGGCGCACAGGAGGCCTGACGGCGTCGGTGCATACTTCGACCAGAAAGGAATCCAATGCGGCGATTTGCGCTCGGGTCAGATCCTGCGGCGTTCCGTCATCGGCGATGCCGCAGAGTATGCCGCCGCCATCCGCATTGGCGAACGCTGCAATCTCATCCGCCCAATCGTTGCGTCCGGGGCTGCTCGGCTTGCCTCCGCGAAATTCAATTTGTTTGAACTCCCAAAATTTATCTTCGCCCAAATGCAACTGGCGCACTATGTCCTCAATGCCTTCGCTCACCGATCTTCTCCTTGCCAAGGCGTTCCGAGACGGGCGTCGGGTCTGGCACCCTTGCTCAACAGATTCTTTCCATCGCGAACGGCTTGCAAACCGCCGGCGACGAGTTGGCGCGTCTCCAATGCATTCACAGTTTCAGTCGACACTCGCCATCGCCTCCATTCTGGAGAGAATTTTTCCTTTCCGGCAAATTGAATACAGCGCATCTCGCTGCCGCTGGCTCTTCATTGAATCCTCGCGAAGCGTGGCGAAGGGAGCGATCGGACCCGCAATCGCATGCATTTTCGCAACAGCTTTCAGAATTCAAGGTCGTTTTCGGGTCCGAAGGGTCTTTGCACCGCGTTCAATCGACGACGCGGAGCGTAAGATTGATCCGGCCGCCATCCCTAAGCAGGTCGGAGGTCCCGAACTTGATCCGATCGACGCCGTGATAAACAAGGCGGGCGGAGCCTCCCATCACGACGACGTCTCCCGAATGGAGCCATACGGATTCGGTTCGCCCGCCGCGCTGAAGATTTCCGATGCGGAACAGCGCGTCGTCGCCGAGCGAAATCGAAACCACCGGCCAATCGAAATTGGCTTCGTCGCAGTCCCGGTGCATGCCCATTCTTGCGTCTTCGCCGTAGAAATTTATCAAACAGCATTCCGGTTCGCGCTCCAATCCGGTGACCTCCCGCCAGACCCGGAGCACCGATGCCGGAATCGGCGGCCAGGACGCGCCGCTCGGATGCCCGGGCTCGTACCGGTAGCCCTTCAGGTCGGAATGCCAGCCGTATTTGCCGGCGGATGTCGTTCTGACCGACATCCGCCGCCCGTAGGGAGTCATGGGCGAATACATGGGGGCCTTGGAAGCGACGCCGCGAATCTCGCGTATCATGCCTTCCTGCTCGCCTTTTGAGAGATGACCGGCGCAGATTTTGAATCCGCGCACCGTGCGCGGCTCGGGTTCTGTCGGATTATGCATTTGATTCATGACGTTAGCGGACCGAAAGCCGAAACGCCGAATTGCATCGCGGAATGCGGCGATTCTCGGCGGCCGACTTGAAGGCGTGGAATGCGAAACCTATATACCGCGAGTGCCGGATGAAACCATGTTCGGCAAGCAAGAATGCGAACCGGAGAAAATCTGCCCGCTTCCGGCGGAATGCAGGGCGTTTCTCGGATACAGGAGTAGACAATGGGCAAAGTCATTGGGATCGACCTCGGAACGACCAATTCATGCGTCGCGATAATGGACGGTTCGAATCCGAAGGTCATCGAAAATTCCGAAGGGGCGCGGACCACGCCGTCCATCGTGGCGTTCACGGAGGGCGAGCGGCTGGTGGGCCAGTCCGCGAAGCGGCAGGCGGTGACGAATTCGGAAAACACCGTGTTCGCCGTCAAGCGGCTCATCGGACGGCGCGCCGACGACGCGTCTCTGGCCAAGGACAAGAAGCACCTGCCTTACGCCGTGATCGACGGCGGGAACGGCGACGCATGGGTGGAGGCGCGCGGCGAAAAGTTTTCCCCGGCCCAGATTTCGGCCTTCATCCTGCAGAAGATGAAGGAAACCGCCGAAGACCATCTCGGCGAGGCCGTCGAGCAGGCGGTCATAACCGTCCCGGCGTATTTCAACGACGCGCAGCGGCAGGCCACCAAGGACGCCGGCAAGATCGCCGGCCTCGAGGTGCTCAGGATCATCAACGAGCCGACCGCGGCCGCGCTTGCGTACGGACTCGACAAGAACGAGTCCAAGGTCATCGCGGTCTACGATCTGGGGGGCGGAACTTTCGACATCACGATCCTCGAGATCGATGAAGGGCTGTTCGAAGTCAAAGCGACGAACGGCGATACCTTCCTCGGCGGCGAGGACTTCGACATGTGCATCGTCAAGCATCTCGCGGACGAGTTCAAGAAAGAGAAGGGCGTGGACCTCACGCTCGACAAGATGGCGCTGCAGCGGCTCAAGGAGGCGGCGGAGAAGGCCAAGATCGAGCTTTCGTCCAGCCAGCAGACGGACATCAACCAGCCGTTCATTTCAATGGATCCGAGCAGCGGGCAGCCGCTCCACCTCGTCATGAAGCTGACGAGGGCGAAGCTTGAGAGTCTCGTGGGCAGCCTGATCAAGAAATCGCTCAAGCCTTGCGCGGCCGCGTTGAAGGATGCCGGGGTTTCGAAAGACGACATCGACGAGATCGTTCTGGTCGGCGGCATGACCCGGATGCCGAAGGTGGTCGAGGAGGTCACCGGATTCTTCGGGAAGCAGCCGAACAAGGGCGTCAACCCGGACGAAGTCGTCGCGATGGGCGCCGCGATCCAAGCCGGCGTTCTCGGCGGCGACGTCAAGGATGTGGTTCTGCTCGACGTCACCCCGCTTTCGCTGGGCATCGAAACCCTCGGCGGCGTGTTCACGCGTCAGATCGAACGCAACACGACGATCCCGACCAAGAAGTCGAACATCTTCTCCACGGCTGAAGACAACCAGCCGGCGGTCACGATCCGGGTGTTCCAGGGCGAACGCGACATCGCCGAGCACAACAAGCTTCTGGGCCAGTTCAACCTCGAGGAGATTCCGCCCGCGCCACGCGGCATCCCCCAGATCGAAGTGACCTTCGACATCGACGCCAACGGGATCGTTTCCGTCTCCGCGAAGGACAAGGGCACGGGCAAGGAGCAGAAGATCACCATCCAGACCTCCGGCGGCCTTTCCGACGAAGACATCGACCGGATGATCAAGGATGCCGAGGAGAACGCCGAGGCCGACCGCGTCAGGAAGGAACTGGTCGAAACGAAGAACCAGGGCGAAGCGCTGGCCCATGCGACGAGGAAATCCTTGGAGGAGCATGGCGACAAGGTGGACAAGTCCACGGTCGAGGCCATCGAACTCGCCTTGAACGCTTTGGACGAGGCGCTCAAGAGCGAAGATGCGGACAAGATCAAGGGCTCGACCAAGAATCTCGCCGACGCGTCGCAGAAGCTGGGCCAGGCGATATACGAAGCTCAAATGAAGGAAGAGGCGGCCCAGACCGAAGCTCCGGGCGATGCCGACGACGCGGCCGAGCAGAAAGACGATGTCGTCGATGCCGAATTCGAGGATGTCGACGCCGAGAAAAAGAAGCAGTAATCCTCTCGCAGGCCAGAAGGGAACCGGCTGCGGAAGCTGGTTCCCAAGGCGGAGAATTCAGAGATGGACAAGCGGGATTACTATGATGTGCTGGGAGTATCCCGAAACGCGTCCGGCGACGAGCTGAAGAAGGCGTATCGTCGCAAAGCCCGCGAACTCCATCCTGACCAGAACAAGGACAACCCGGGCGCGGCCGAAGAATTCAAGGCCGTGAATGAAGCGTACGACGTCCTGAAGGATCCGTCCAAAAAACAGGTTTACGACCAGTTCGGGCATGATGGACTCAGTTCGGCGGGCGCAAGCTCCGGATTCAGCACCTCCGGGGATTTCGGATCCGTTTTCTCGGACGTCTTCGGCGACATATTCGGCGACTTCATGGGAGGCGGCCGGTCGCGCGCCAACACGCGCGCGGCGAGGGGCGCCGATCTGCGGTACGATCTCCGCATCAGCCTTGCCGAAGCGTTCGCCGGAACCAGCAAGACGGTGACCGTGCAAAGCTCCGCCGCGTGCAAGTCCTGCGACGGGAAGGGCACCGAGGGCGGCGTTGTGCCACAGCAATGTCCGACCTGCTCCGGATCGGGGAAGGTCCGGGCTCAGCAGGGCTTCTTCACGATCGAAAGGACATGCCCGACCTGCCAGGGAGTCGGCAGGGTCATCCGGAATCCCTGCACGAACTGCGCCGGCGCGGGACGCGTCAAGGAAGACAGGACGATAAAGATAGAAGTGCCGCCCGGCGTCGATACCGGCACCAGGATCAGGCTGGCGGGGCGCGGAGACGCCGGAATGAGAGGCGGCGGACCGGGGGATCTCTATGTCTTCGTCGATATCCCGGAACATGAGGTGTTCAGCCGCAACGACTCGGATCTCTATTGCCGCATGCCGATAGCCATGACGACCGCCGCGCTGGGCGGCGAAATCGAGGTGCCGACGATCAGCGGCGAACGAACGAAAGTGAAAATCCTTCCCGGAAGCCAGTCCGGCCGGCGCATGAGGCTCGCAGGAAAGGGAATGCCGGAGCTGAAAAATTCGAACGTGCGGGGAGACATGTTCATTGAACTCTTCGTCGAAACGCCGGTGAACCTGAGCTCCAAGCAGAAAGACCTCCTGCGGGAATTCGAAAAGGGCGGGAAGAACAACAGTCCTGAAAGCGCTTCCGTATTCAGCAAGGTCAAACGATTCTGGGACGACGTCAGCGGTTGATCGTGCCTCTTTCCGCTGCGCATCCGTTTGAATCAATTCCAATTTCCGACCGTCGCGCGCGCTTGCGCACCGGGGAGTCTTTGGCAATCAGCCATTTCCGGAATTTGATGCGCCTGATTTTGTGAAGCCGCCCTGTCCAAGCCTGCGCTTCGGGCGCGATCGACGCTAATCATCTCGGCGAGCGCTGCGACGGCAAAACGCCCGACATAATCGACAATGCGCATGCAGCGGCGGATTTCGTCGGCGGAGCCCGCGCAACGCCGAACCTTTGCATGTTCAAAGCAGGCGCGCAACGACAGGAAACGCTTTCGGTCGCCGGGCGGAAAGCGCGCGTTGACGCCTGCGTCTCGGGACAGGCAAGATTTATGCAGGGCCTTGAACGTTGCCGCGCCGGAATCGAAATTTCCGAGCGCGCAACCAGAGGGATGACGGTCGAAAAGGCGGAAGCGGACGAAACGATGCTTTCCCACGACGATCACAACGGCGCTACATTCTACGGGCACCAGCGATTCTGCGCACTGGTTCGAAACGGGAACCGCAATCCTGAAATCTCGCTTGAAGACGGGCTATGGACGGTCCTGATCGGAGAAGCGTGCGAAGAGTCAGCAACGCGGTGGAACTTGAATCCTTGCCGGGATCGGCATAGCGGACGGTCGTCGATTTGAATGGTTGCCGTGTTGTCGGCCTGATCCGAAAGTGAGTCTGCAATGATCTTGATATCCGAGTTCATGGACCAAGCTGCGGTCGCGGACCTCTCGGAAAGAATCGAAACCCGGTACGATCCCGGACTCGCCGACCGTCGGGACGAGCTGATTTCGCTGATGCCGAGGGCGGAAGCGCTGATCGTCAGAAACCGCACGCGCGTGGACGAAACCCTGATCGATGCTTCGCCCGGACTGCGGTGCGTCGGCCGCCTCGGCGTCGGTCTCGACAACATCGATCTGAAAGCATGCGCGGAGAGGCGGATCGCCGTGTACCCCGCCACAGGCGCAAATGATCGAAGCGTTGCGGAGTACGTAATTTCATCGGCAATGCTGCTTCTTCGGAGAGCCTGCTTCAGCAAGGACGACGTTCTTGCCGGAAAATGGCCGCGCGAACAAAGCGTCGGCCGTGAAATCGCGGGAAAGACCATCGGATTGATCGGATTCGGCTCGACAGGAAAGGAAACCGGCCGGGTCGCGGCGGCGCTCGGCCTTGCGGTGCTGGCATGCGATCCCTGCTTCGCGGCGGACGCCGAAGCGCGGCGAATTGCGCAGCATGCCGAATTGAACGAACTTCTCGCCGCATCCGACATCGTGAGTCTCCACGTGCCTCTCGCGCCCGGAACGAAAGGCATGATGAATCAGGAAAAAATATCCGCAATGAAACCGAGGGCGGTCCTGGTCAACGCCGCCCGCGGCGGCGTGCTGGACGAGGATGCCGCGATCGCCGCCCTGATGTCCGGGAAACTGGGCGGGCTTGCTTTGGACGTGTATGAGACCGAGCCGTTGACTCCGGAAGCCGCGGGCAAGTTCGCGGGAGTTCCCAACCTGCTGCTGACGCCGCACATCGGCGGCGTCACGGAAGAGTCGAATGTCCGCGTCAGCGCGGCGGTCGCGCAGAAGGTTGTGGCGCATTTGCTGAATTCACAATAAGAAAACGCGACGATTGAAGGACAAGCTCAATGCCGACAGCCACCGACAAGAAGATTATCGACTGCCTCGCCGCGAACGGCATCGGGTTCGTCACGTCCGTGCCCTGCAAACAGTTGTCGGGATTGATCGAGCTCGTGGATGACGCCGATGGAATTATGCACGTGCCGTCCAACAAGGAAGATGAAGGAATGGGCCTGTGCGTCGGAGCCTATTTGGGTGGCGCGAAGTCCTGCATCTTGATGCAGAACACTGCTCTCGGAGTCGTCGTGAATACCTTGGCGACGCTGGTGCAATTCTATCGGGTTCCGCTGCCCATGATCATCAGCTACAGAGGCGAAGTCGGAGAAAAAGTGGCGTGCCAAGTTGAGATGGCCATTCATACCAAGCCATTGCTCGAGCAGCTGCATGTGCCTTGGCATCACTTGAGCCACGTCGGAGAGGCCGACAGGATCGACGGCATCATCAAGCACTCGTTCATGTCCAAGAAGCCGGTGGCGGTATTGGCCGACGCCCGGTTCTGGGGGAGCGCATCATGAACCGTTACGAGCTTCTGAAATCGCTGACGCCACTCCTCGAGGACCGTCTGATCGTTTGCAACATCGGCTCCCCGTCGCAAGAGCTTCATGCCTTGCTCGACCAGCCGAGCAATTTCTACATGCTCGGAACGATGGGGCTCTGCTCGTCGATCGGGCTGGGGCTGGCGCTCTCCCAGAAAGAGCATGTCGTGGCGATCGACGGCGACGGCTCGGTTCTCACCAACCTCGCTACGCTTTCAACGATCGGCAACAATCCTGCCGGGAACTTCACGCTCCTGATCGTGGACAACGGAACTTACGGCTCGACCGGCGATCAGCCGACGTACGCCGGGCTGAGAACCTCGCTTGCCGAAGTCGCGAAAGCATGCGGATGCGAACATGTCGTCCAGTGCGCGGCAGAGGAAACGGCGGCGGCGCTGGAAGAGGCGATCGCGTCGGATCTGATGACTGTCATCGTGTCGAAATGCGACTCGGGAAACGTCGATGTTCCGGTGGTCCCGCTTGATCCGGTCTACATCAAGGAGCGATTCATGATCGAAGTGGAAAGCCGCAAAGGGTGACACGCGCCCAGTTGATTGCGATTTGACAACTATTGGAGTGGCGGCCTTACTCTGAATTCAAATCGGCTGGGTTCTATCGAACTGGCGGCCGGTTGTTGCCGCCGTTTTGACGGACCGCGCAATCGACGGCAATCGCTCGAGTCATATTGTTCCTTTATGCTCATTCCAATGGTCATCGACACGCAAGCCCTGCCGCTCGGCGCTACGCATCTGGACAAGGCTTGTCGACGCCGAGATCGAGGCGAGAACGTGTGTCCGAAAAATATGGTCACTGAATAGGTCCGGCGCGGATTGGCCATCCGCTGAGTTTTTCCGCTTGCATACATGCCCGAATCGAACAACATAGATGCGGATACCCGCCGGCAGTGCCTTAAGTTGTCGGCTCGAGGGCCGCTCTCGGAGCGGCTCTTGCTTTTTTCGGAGACAATGATGAGAACGAGTGTTTATGTCGACGGATTCAACTTGTACTATGGAGCGCTCAAGAGAACGAATTGCAAGTGGCTGAATCCAGTCGAACTGGCGCGCCGGTCGTTGTTGCGGGAATGTCTTGCGGACGGGTTGCCTTGCTTCACTGATTGGGCATCCGGAATTCCGGACAAGAACTTGCCAACCTATCAACAATCCGACGTCGACGCACTCGGCGCGCCGCCTGACAGAAGGCCGCGAGATGGCAGTTCTTGACTTTCCATGATATCAGCCGCATTCCTGTGCGAGCGACGGATATCTCCTCTAGACCGATCCGCATCGAATGGCGATCTCATCTGCCGCGTCAGGACTTGCGCTTTTCGCCAATGCGCCGAGCATCGGCGCTGTCCGTTGTTCGAAAATCGCGCATTGCCCGGCGATGGCGCGATCATCCAAGGAAGGTTCACTGATTAGGTTGCTGGAATTAGCCGACGATCGCAGTCTTGGAGCCATGAATTGAACGTTGGCTTCATGGAATCGAAATGGCGGATGGCCGACGATTGTCTTAAGGCGGCATCGGAACTATTTTTCGCAATGCCAACCGGAATCGTCATCAAGCCCTTGCCGTCCGCGCACATCGACGATGCTCGTCTTGAATCGGGCTCCAATCAGAAAACTCGTGACGCCGTCGCGCTGTGCGTCCTATGCGCACGGCGAACAAAACACGTCAAATGGAAGATCGATTCCAGCTCGCGAGATTGCCGTCGCGCGCATTTTTATTTTTCTTTCCTTGTACGATTGATCTGACAACGCCATGCCGCGCACCAGCGAAGTCGCAATCAACACACTGTTCGCCGAAGTTCTCCGCGGCAAGCACCCGTTGTGGAACAACCGGCTCCACGTCGAGCAAACCGGGATACTGAGCGATGCTCCGCGAGCTCGGCCGGACGTGCTTGTCCACGTCCCTGACTCGCAACCGGTTGCGGTCGAAACCGAATACGACCCGGCGTCCACGGTCGAGGACGACGCCAAAGCCCGGCTCGGCAAAACTCCAAGCACGTCCGCCGACCCGATCGAGCAGGCTATCGCCGTCCGCATCCCCGAGTCGCTCCGGCAGGATCAGGCAGATCTGGCCGAACGCATCGCCGTCGCGGAATTCGGATATTGCGTGTACTCCGGCGACCCTGCCGCTCCGAACCGCTGGCCGGAAGCCGGATGGCTCACAGGCGGCATCGACCAGATCGCCCGGTGCATCGAGCACGCGATGGTGTCGCAGCGCCTCATCGACGAAAGCATGGCCATTCTCGAGGAGGGAGTCCAGATCGCCACCCAAGCCGTCAAGGACGCCGGAGAGCGCGGCTTCACCGACGTCGAACGCGACTTGGGCCGCGTCCTCAACCAACATGACGGCGAACAGACCACCCGAATGGCAATGACCATCATCGCCAACGCGCTCACCTTCCACGCCGCGCTTTCGGGCACGCATGCAATATCGTCGGTCGCCCAGCTCAAGGCTGAATCGCAGACCTCCTTCCAATTGGGCCTTCTCGATGCATGGAGGCACATTCTCGACGAAATAAACTACTGGCCGATATTCAAGGTCGCATCCGATCTTCTCGCCCCCTTGCGCGCCGCGACAGCTCGGCGCGCCCTTTCCGCGCTCGCAGCAGCGGCCGAACGCCTCGCCCACATCGGCGTGACTACGCGCCATGACCTGTCCGGCCGGATGTTCCAGAACCTGATCGTCGACCGGAAATTCCTCGCCACATTCTACACGCTCCCCACCAGCGCGACGCTCCTTGCGGAACTGGCAGCCGCCCGCATGGACATCGACTGGAACGACCTCGACGCCTATCCCGGCCTCAGAGTCGCCGACCTGTCTTGCGGTACCGGAACGCTTCTATCCGCCGCCTATCATGCAGTGCTGGGCCGCTACCGGCGAGCCGGCGGCGACGACGGAAACGTCCACCGCGAGATGATCGAACATGCGATCATCGCCGCGGACATCATGCCCGCCGCTGCGCACCTTTGCGCCTCGCAACTGTCCAGCGTTCATCCGAACGTCATTTTCGACAACACTCGCGTCTACACGATGCCCTACGGGATTGGTGTCGGCGACGAGCACGGACGCGGCGTCTCCATTGGCTCTCTGGACCTGACTGTCGCAACACAGACCCGCTCATTGTTCGCCACCGGGCAACGGCAGGCCCGCGGCGCGCAAAAAGACGTCGAGATCCAGGACATTGAGCTGCCTCATGAGTCGGTCGACCTCATGATTATGAACCCGCCCTTCACGCGCCCGACGGGGCATGAAGCAAATAAAATAGGCGTTCCCGTTCCGTCATTCGCCGGGTTCCGCACGACCGCCGACGAACAGCGCGCCATGTCCAATCGTCTTGCCGCCATCCGGAAGGCGCTCGACAGACCGGTTGGCCATGGCAATGCCGGCCTTGCTTCCAACTTCATCGATTTGGCCCATGCCAAAGTGAAGCCGGGCGGCATCGTCGCGTTTGTACTGCCGATCGCCGCCGTGCAGGGCAGCGCATGGAGCGCGGCGCGGAACCTGTTCGCATACCGATACAGGGAGATCGTAATCGTCGCCATCGCCGCTTCCGGGAACTTCGATCGCGCCTTCTCGGCGGACACAGGCATGGCCGAGGCGTTGATCGTCGCCACCAAGCGAAACGAGAGCGACACCGCCGCAGTGCAACCGGCGTTGTTCGTGAATCTCCGCCGCCGCCCGGCAACCCTGCTCGAAGCCGCAGAAACCGCTCAACTTGCCGCCCGTCTGCGGGAAGCGCCCGTCGCGGGCAGCTTGCGCGCCGGAGACCAGACTCTCGGCAGCTACGTCCGGGCGCCGCTGAACGAGGGCGGGTGCGCGGCTCTCCGCGAGTCTGCGATCGCCGATGCCATGATGAATCTGCGACGCGGCGAACTGCGAATGCCTCGATTCAGCCAACCCTGCACCGCGCCGATCTGCCTTCTCGGGGAATTGGGGGACCGCGGACTTTACCACCTTGACATCGGAACCGCCAACGAGGAGCAGCCGCCGTTCCGGGGACCATTCAGGATCGTTCCTGTCCGAGACGCGCCCAGCTATCCCATCCTTTGGAGCCATCAAGCAGATTTGGAACGACGTATGACGGTTGAGCCGGATCGGGAGGGCGACGTAAGACCGGACTGCGATTCCCGCGCTTCCGATGCTTGGCGGACCGCAACGCGCCTTCATTTCAATCGCGACTTTCAACTCAACTCGCAAAGCCTCGCAGCTTGCCTCACCCCGGAGCGCGCGCTCGGCGGCCGGGCATGGCCGAACTTCCGGCTTCATGACACGAATTGGGACAAGACGATCGCGCTGTGGGCCAACTGCACTCTCGGATTGATGCTGTTCTGGTGGTCGGGCTCCCGCCAGCAGCAAGGCCGGGTCGCGCTGACCATATCTGAATTGCCCAAGCTCGCGGTTCTCGACCCGCGAATGCTGTCTGAAGCCAAGATCAGGCAAGCGGATGCGATCTTTGAAAGGTTTCGAGAAGCGATCTTGATGCCTGCGCACGCGGCTTGCCGCGATGACGTTCGCCAAGACCTTGATCGAGCAGTGCTCTTTGATCTTCTCGAATGCCCTGAGAGCCTGCTTGACCCGTTGAGCAACCTGCGCCGACAGTGGTGCAACGAACCTTCGGTGCACGGCGGCAAGTCATGATGTCTGAGCGAGCCGAGTTCAATAATTGAGGAATCCCTTTCGGGACGATTCAATTTCCGGATTTCCCTGATTGCTTGAATGCGATTCTGATTTCATGCCGGTGAAGCAGGGCGGCACGGACCGCGAAACCTCGTTCCGGCGACTTTCGGCAAAACGCGGCTGCCGCGGCGCAGGCGAAAGCCCACGCAGCGAACTTGTGTTCCGACAGTGTGCCGGACATTGCCGAAGCGGTGGCGAATGATGCCAACATTGAGGGCTGCATGGGGCGCTTCCGCCAGAAGGCGCTCCGGCGCGCGGGATATGCAACACCCCGCACGCGCTTGCTTGCGATGTCATTGACGCAGGAGCAATGCGGCAGGCATAGGCGCGCTTCGCTGTCAAATCCATCGAATCTGCCTGAGCCTGCACGAATGCGTTGTTCGCAGTTGTAGCGACGGCCTGATCGCGAGACCAAGGAGCATCCGGCATGGCCATTCCGCCCATTCTCGAACCCGGCCCCGAAGCCTTGAAGCAGGCCGCACGCCACCTGCGCGACGGCGGAATCGTGATTTGCCCCTCGGATGCGAACTACGGCATCGCGGTCGATCCGTTCAATGCCGAGGCGGTCGCGTCCTGTTTCGAAATCAAAATGCGCGATGGCGGCAAGCCGCTGACATTGTTCATCAGAGACCCCGCCGACTGGCGGCGCTTCGGCGCCGCCCGGGATGAGCGCCTGGTGCAGAAGCTGGCCGATCTCTATTGGCCCGGCCCTTTGAACATCGTGCTCGACAAGGTCGAGGGAGCGCCGAACCTCGCGCTCTCCGAAGATGCGACGATCTCCATCGCCTGCCATGCCAGCCCGGTGTTGCGGAAGCTGCTGAGCGCGTTCGGCGGCGCCGTTGCGATGACCTCCGCGAATCTGTCGGGAGCTTCGGACGGCGTTCTGGTCGACATCAATGCCGCGGTCCGGCATGTCGGGCGTGCCGCGCGGCTTGCGCTGAGCGGAGGGCCGGTCTCAACCACGACATCGACGACGATCGTTCGGGTCGATGACGGCCTGACATTGCTTCGCGAAGGCGATCTGACCTTCGACCGCATCCGATCGGACATTCCGGCTCCCCGGTGATTCGGCGGCGAGAGCTTTTCCGCTAGGAGCTCTTGTCCGCGACGGATCCAGGCGTCCATGGCCCAATCTTTCGACAGCATCGTCCGGCGCTTTCTGATCTACCGCGTTGTCTCGCGGTTCTCCTTCTATGTGCCGATCTACGTGGTCGCGCTCCTGGCGGCGGAGTTTTCGTTCCGGGAGATCGGCGGAGTCCTCTTCGCATACGGCATCGCGACCATGGCGTTCGGCGGCGCAGCCAGGCGCGCGATGCGCAGGCGCGGGCCGGCCGGAGTCATCGCCCGGGGCGAAGCGTGCAAGTTCTTGTCCAACGCCCCCATAGGCTTGGCGCTGACGGGGACGTTTCGAAGCATCGCCCATGCCGATATCGCCGTGCTCGTGCTCGCCCAAATATTCAGAGGCGTCGGCTATTGCTTCGCCGCATCGGGAGACGGCAGCTATCTGAGCCGCGCCGCCGAAGCGGTCGGCGCTGAAAGCGAGAGCCAAGTGAAGGCGCAGGCGAAATCTTCGAGCTACATGTTCATGGCGTTCCTGGTCGCCGGCTGCGCGGGGGCGGCGCTGTACAAGGTCATGCCCTCTTTGCCGTTCTTTATGACAAGCGCCGCAAACCTGGTCGCGGCAATCATCGCGGCCATGTGGCTGGCCGTTCGAGCGCCCGACGCCTCCCCGGCTGCGGACAGCACGGCCGACATGTCGAATTCCGGGCGTCCGGCTGCATTGTCGGCGGTCGCGCGGATCAACCTGTTCGGATACGCGTTCCTGCGCGCGATCGTGTTGACATCGCAATTGCTGATCCTGCCGGTCTGGCTGTTTCTGTGGCTGCAGATCGAAGTCCTCCATTTCGGGCTGGTCTTCGGACTCTACGCCTTCGTCGGCTTCCTCGGAGGACGCTTCTATCCGAAGCTCTCGGAAAAAGTTTCGCAAAAAGGCGGCATCGCATTCGCAGCGGCCATGACCTTGACGTCCATGCTTGCGCTGAGCCTAAGCCAAACGATCCTGCTCGCTCTGGCCGCGCCGATCGGAATGTTCTGCGCCGCGGGCATGCTGCGCCCGGCATTCCTTCCTGCGCTCAGCCAAGCGCAAACCGTCGACGGCCGCTCGATCAACGCTGTGCCCAGAGCGGAACGATTGTTCGGAGCCTTGAGCGCGGCATCCTTTCTCGCGGGCGGCATCGCTTTTCACGCGGGCTTCCCGCCCCAGCAGATCGTGCTGGGCTCGGCCGTCTTGGCGGCGCCCGTGCTGACCTTGGGGCTTATGCTGCTCAGAGCCAATCATGACCCGCGCATTCCAAATTCGCCGAATGGATGACGTTGCCGAAAGGACGCCCTGAATCGTGGGCAGCATCGAGAGATTCCGCTTTTGCGGGAAGCATTGATCACGGGACAGGCCGGGCTGGTTCCCGGGAATCGCGTCGCCTATTTCTGGTCCGCTCTCCTGAACGCTCCTTGAACCACCCTGTCGATCACCATCGCGCAGAACAGGATGGCCAGACCGCCGAGCAGGCCGGGGCCCTTCGCGGCATATTGAAGCGCTTCGAGGATCGCCTTCCCGAGGCCGCCGCCGCCGATCAGCGAAATGATCACAACCATTGAAAGGCACATCAGTATCGTCTGATTGACCCCGGTCATGATCGAAGGCAGCGCGAGCGGCACCTCGACGCCTTTCAAGAGCTGCCCCCGGGTCGCGCCGAACGCCGTCGCGGCCTCCTTTATGCTTTCAGGAACTCCCCGCATCCCGAGCGCCGTCAGCCGGATCACCGGCGGCATTCCGAATATGATCGTGGCAAGAATGCCGGGCGGGTTCCCTGTTCCGAAAAAGGCGATGATCGGGATCAGATAGACGAACGCGGGCAGAGTCTGCATCAAATCCAGTATCGGCTCCGCGATCTTGTAAGCCCTTGTGGACTTCCCGAACCAAATGCCGAGCGGAATCCCGAATATGACGCAAATGATCACGGCGGCGCCGACGAGGGCAACCGTCTCCATCGCGATCTCCCAATATCCGAGCAAAGCGATGTACGCCAACGCGGCCGCCGTGAAGATCGCCACGCGCGGTCCGGCCGCTCTCCAAGCCGTGACGCAAATGACCGCCATGACCACCGGCCAAGGCGTTCCGATCAAAGCGATGGTCATGGCGTTCAAGACCGAGCGCACGCCCGCCGTGATCGCATCGAATGCTCCCGAACCCGACGTGGCGGCCGCATCGATGCGCGCTTCAAGCCATGACGCGAGCTGCGTGTAGAATGTCGCGCCTTCCTGCTCCAGAACGGCGAAGCTGATCTCTTCTTCGGGAAAGGCGTTCAGGATTTCCAGCGGGCTCGCGACCGTGAACTTGTAGATCGTCAATGGAGCGATCATGACGATCAGCGCGAGCGCAATCGCGAGGTTCCGCGCCTTCGCGCCGAATTCCGTGCCCGAAGGATCGATGCGCCACCTCGAATACTGCTTTTCGTACACGATGTCGGCATAGAACCCTTGGAGCAGCTTGAATACGAGCAGCAGCACCAAACCGCCGACAAATATGCCCAGCGCTTCGGCGTTGAGGCTTTCAGCTTCCGCGAGACTGCGCTCGGCCGCCCGCTCCATGTTGTCGGCGAGGGTTTCGAAGCGCGTCGCGTCTTCTCCTGCGGCGACCGCGGCGTCGGCCCGCTCGCGGAATTCGGCGGCCCGCCCGAGTTGGGACTCCGCTCTGCCCGTGAATTCGGCTCCCGGATTTCCCCAAAGCCCGCGACCGATCTGAACCCAAGCGATCATTTCGAGAATCAGGAACAGCCAGAAGATTCCCCAAATGCCCCTGAAGCCGGACCAGGCCGGACCAAGCAGCGCTGCGGCCCAGTTGAAGGTGCGAGGAACGAAGCCTGTCGCCTCATGCACTCGATGGAACGCCTTCTGATAATAGGCGGGATTCAGCGCCGCGAATTCCGCGATCGAAGCATCAAGCGTTTCGCGGTCGACTTCGATTTCCGAAGCGGCGGTGACCTTGGCGCTGTCAGGCTCCGAATTCATTCTTTTCCGCTCTGTATTGCCCGCAGCAGGCGGGGCTTGCTCACGAAACCGACGTCTTGAGCGTTCGACGTGATGACGACGGGCAGATTCGTGCCGATCGAATGATCGATCAACTGATCCAAATCGGCGTTCTCGTCGGCGCGCGGAGCGGCTCCAAGCGGTTCCGAGGCCTTTTCAATAGGCTCCATGATTGAATGGGCTTTGACGAGCTTGAGCTTCGAAATCCCTTTCACGAACTCGCGGACGTAGTCATCCGCCGGATCGACGACGATCTGCTCCGGCGTGCCGATCTGGACGATCGCGCCGTCTTTCATGATGGCGATGCGGTCGCCGAGCCTGATCGCTTCGTCCAGATCGTGCGTGATGAACAAGGTCGTCTTCTGAAGTTCGGCCGCCAAGGCCTTGAACTGATCCTGGAGCTGCAAGCGAATGAGAGGGTCCAGCGCCGAGAAAGGCTCGTCCATCAGCAGGATTTCAGGATCGGAAGCCAGGGCCCTCGCGATGCCCACGCGCTGCTGCATGCCGCCGGACAATTCCTTCGGAAGGCGGTCCTCGTAGCCGACCAGTCCGACAAGTTCCAATGCGTGGTCGGAGATCGCCCAGCGCCTGGATTTCGGGATGCTCCTGATTTCGAGCGGGTAGGCCACATTTTCACGCACGGACCGATGCGGGAGCAGGGCGATGTGCTGGAACACCATGCCGAGATGCAGCGCGCGCAATTCCCGCAGTTCCGATCTCGACATCGAGCCGACGTCGCGGCCGAGAACTTCGACTTTTCCCTCGGTGGGTTCGATCAGGCGGTTCACCAGGCGCACCAAGGTCGATTTTCCCGACCCGGAAAGGCCCATGATGCAGAAAACCTGGCCTTTCGCCACTTTGAAGCTTGCATCGCGCACGCCGACCACGCACGCGTATTCCGAAAGGATTCCGGCCTTGCCGACGGACTCCGATTTCGCGGCCTCCAACGCCTCCTTCGCGCGAGCCCCGAACACCTTCCAGACGCCTTCCAGCCCTACGACTGTATCGGTATCGTCCATCTAATGCGGCATTTTTTTCAAGTGCGTCGCGGCCTGACCGGTCAGGCCGCGACGCATGGAGAACCTACTGGCTCAGCCAGCTGATGACCAAATCTTCGTTCTCGGCAACCCACCGCTTCGCGAATTCCGCGTTGTCCTCCTTATCGACCACGACCGCGTAGGTCATTTCGCTGACGTGATCGACCGTCAGCTCGACGCTGGAGAACAGCGATGCGACTTCGGGAAATGAATCCTCGAGCTCCGTCGCGTAGTAGACATGAAGATAGGCGGTATCCCACGCCACTCCGGCATCCGAAATCTCGAGCCAAGCCGGATCGTCGGTCGGCTGGACGACATTCCATTTCGCGGGATCGTACGGCGGCTCTTCGAGAATGTGCACGTCGTGCAGCACGAACAGGTAGTGCGGCGCATAGCAGAAACCGACCCACGGCTGGCCGGCCGTGATCGCCGCGTCCAGATTCGCGTAGGCGAGCGTCTCGTCGAACTCCACCAATTCGAACGTCTGATCGTACCCGTACGATTTCGCCCTGATCTTCTCGACGTTCGTCGAGGCCCATCCCGGGGCGCCGATCCACAATTCGCCGGTGCCGTCGCCGTCAGAGTCGAAAAGCGCCGCTTTTTCCGGATCGGTCAAATCCTCGATCGTCGTCACGCCGTGCTCATCGGCAACGGATTGCGGAACGCACATTCCTTGAAACGCCGGAACACCTACCGGGTTTCTGGCAACGGTGCCCCGCTCCTCGGCATACGTATCATGCAAATTCTGCTGATTCGGTATCCACACTTCCGGATGGGCGTGCATCGAGCCCTTGTCCATCGCTTCGAATACGATCGGATTCGTGCCGTTCTGCAGTTCTACGGACAGCCCCATGTAATCCTCGATCACGACCTTCAAAATATTGGCCGTTGCTGCGACCGATGGCCAATTGGGCACTCCGATGACAACGTCGGCTGCTTTGGCAGGCACCGTCGCTCCTGCGCAGGCCAGCCCGATCGCCGCCGCCGTTGTGGTGAGTTTTCGAATCATGTCTTACTCCGTTATCGTCCGATTGCGTCCAGTATCCCCGCGGAGACAATTCAGCGTAATTTGCCGTTTGTCCGATTGTCAAACCGAAACGCCAAATTCGATCCAATTCTTGAGATGCCCGGCTGAAAGGCAGCCGGTTGACCGAGGCCGAAAATTCAATGTTTCCGCCGCCGCACTTGCGCAACGCCAACAAGATAAAGAATACGTGTGGATTGAGCCCGCTAGCCGAATTTTTGGACCGGCCACGCCGACTCGGGCGAAGCGGAATGTCTGGCATGCCCTGATGAAAGGAGGGCCACTTGAGCAAAGACGGTTCGGTCAGTCCGATGATGTCCCAGTATCTCGAGATCAAGAAGGAGCACGAAGGCGCTCTTCTATTTTACCGCATGGGCGACTTCTACGAGATGTTCTTCGACGATGCCGTCGCGGCGTCCGAAGCATTGGGCATTGCGTTGACGAAGCGCGGACGGACGAAAGGCGGGGATATACCGATGTGCGGCGTTCCCGTCCATTCCGCGTCGGGTTACCTGAACCAATTGATCAAGAAGGGATTCAGGGTAGCGGTTTGCGAACAGACCGAAGACCCCGCCGAGACGCGAAAACGCGGTTCGACTGCAGTCGTAGCCCGAGAGGTCGTTCGGGTCATCACGCCCGGAACTCTGACCGAAGATACGCTGCTGGACGCTCGGCATCACAATCATCTGGCGGCGGTCTCCATCGTGCGGGACGATTCGGCATTGGCCTGGGTGGACATTTCCTCCGGTGCGCTGAGCGTGATTCCTTGTCCGATGGTGAAACTCGGGCCGCAGGTCGCCCGGACCGCACCGACGGAACTGCTGGTATCGGAATCCAATCTCGACCGGCTTGAAAAGATGCTGCCGGAGATCGAGGCGTCATTGACTCCGTTGGCGCCGGTGATTTTCGACAGTTCGGCGGCTGAAAGAAAGCTGAACGAGCTGTTCGGCGTCTTCGCCTTGGACGGTTTCGGGAGCTTCGGCCGCGCGGAGGTCTCGGCGCTCGGAGCGATCGTCGCCTATCTTGAACTTACGCAAAAAGGCAAACTGCCCGGATTGCGGCCTCCCGTCCGCGAACAAGTCGCGGACACCCTTCAAATCGACGCGGCAACAAGGCGGAATCTGGAGATCAGCAAGGATTTCAGCGGCGGCCGCGAAAACTCCTTGATCACGGCGATCGATCAGACCCTTACCGCTGGAGGCGCGCGGCTTATGGAAGGACGGATCTCCGCGCCGTCGACGAGCCTGACCGAAATCGCCGCGCGCCATGACGCGATCGGGCATTTCGTCTCAGCGACCGAAACCAGGGATGCGGTCCGCAACCTTCTTCGCGGGCTGCCCGACATCGAGCGCGCACTTTCCAGGCTGTGCTTGGAACGCGGAGGGCCGCGAGACGCCGCAGCCGTCAGCGAGGGACTCGTGCTGGCTGATGCGATACGTGAACGGCAAATGTCGGAAGACCTGCCCAGCGCCTTGAAAGCCGACAATGACCATTCGACCGAACTGGACGGTCTGAAACAGCGTCTCCAAGCTGCGATCGAGAAAAATCCGCCTTTGTCGATTCGCGACGGGAACTACATCCGCGACGGTTTCGACTCCGAGCTGGACGAGAGCCGCCGCCTGCGCGATCAGGCCCGCAGCGTCGTTGCGGAACTGCAGGCTGAATACATCGGGGAGACGGGCATTCAACCCTTGAAGATGAAGTTCAACAATGTACTGGGGTATTTCGTGGAAGTTCCGACAGGCCACTCTTCGAAGCTCCTCGCCCAGCCGTTCTCCCAAACGTTCATTCACCGGCAGACGACTGCGAACGCCGTCAGATTCACCACGAATCGGCTGTCGGAACTGGAATCCCGCATACTCGGCGCCGGCGCTCGCGCGGACGAGATCGAAAAACGAATTTTCGAAGACATGCGCGCTCGCATCGCCGGAGCGGCGACAGCGATCAGTTCGGTCGCAAGCTGGCTTGCCGAGGTGGACTTGTCCGCTGCGTTCGCGGAACTGGCGGCGACCCGCGACTGGTGCCGGCCGGAAATGAACGATCTGGGCGCATTGGAGATATCCGGCGGTCGGCATCCCGTTGTCGAACAGGCGCTGGCGAGAGCGAACGGTCCGCCGTTCATCGCCAATGACTGCGTTCTGGACGGCCCTTCGGGCGCCGGCCCGAGAGTTCAACTCCTCACCGGCCCCAACATGTCCGGGAAATCCACATATTTGAGGCAGAACGCGCTCATTGCGCTGCTGGCCCAATCCGGCTCTTTCGTGCCCGCGGCGTCAGCCCGGATCGGCATTGCCTCGCAACTGTTCTCCAGAGTAGGCGCAGCCGACGAGCTCGCCCGCGGGCGTTCCACATTCATGGTCGAAATGGTTGAAACGGCGGCGATATTGAACCAGGCCG
This sequence comes from Paracoccaceae bacterium, assembly GCA_965205055.1. GTDB lineage: Bacteria > Pseudomonadota > Alphaproteobacteria > Rhodobacterales > Rhodobacteraceae > CBDBBY01. Next base: position 3,189,377 of record OZ242030.1, read on the forward strand.
ACAGCGGTGCGCTCGTAATTCTGGACGAGATCGGACGCGGGACCGCCACCTACGACGGGCTATCATTGGCGTGGGCGACTCTTGAGCATCTGCATGACGTGAATCGCTGCAGAGCCCTGTTCGCGACGCATTACCACGAACTCGCCATGCTTTCCGAACGCCTCGAAAAACTCGTCAATGCGAATGTCGCAGTCAGGGAGTGGGAGAACGACGTGATCTTCCTGCACGAGGTTCGACCCGGAGCCGCCGATCGATCCTACGGCGTGCAGGTGGCGAAGCTGGCCGGCATTCCCGCTTCGGTCGTCGCGAGAGCGCGCGAAATCCTGGATCGCCTGGAAAGCAACGAACTCGGAGGCAGCAGTCGAACCGCTAATCTGCTGGACGAGCTTCCGCTGTTTTCGTCGGATACGGGAATGGAGCGGGAGCTTGGACCGACCGAATCTGAAACTGAAAAGCGGCTGAAAGCGGTCAACCCCGACGATCTGACGCCGCGCGAGGCCCTGGCGCTAATCTACGAACTTGCCGCCGCCATAGAGTGCGGTTCGGGAGGTCGAAAGCCACCGTAGTTCTGGTGATGGGTCGGGCCCCTGCTGGGTAACGGACTCGGCAATCTGGCCCGATCCATCCAGACCCGCCTTGCAACTTGAAGCGGACGGAGCGCCATTGTGCGGACAGAAAACGACTTTCGCGCTGCATAGGCAAACTGCACGCTTGCAAATCAACAACACACGCTTGCTGGAAGATTCCAACGCCAGCCGACCAACGTTAGGTCAACCGATCCAACCGCTAGTCAACCCACAAAGCGTCTTTAAACCAATCCAATACGACACGGCCACGTTTATAAAATTCCTTGACATCGCTCATCGTCACCTTAACTGGCCTGCCATGCGCCGCGTGATTCCGGTTCGTTACCAAGCTGCCGTATGCTTTCCAAGCTCCCTTGTTCTCGCTCCGCAATCTTGCAAACCTTACCCCGCTTGCCTCCCCGAACCTCTTGACCGCATCTCCAACATTCTTCGGATCCGGGCTAGTGAACGACGCATCCGAAAAACTTTTGGCATATGCACACACAACCGGATCACTCGCTTCCTAACATCGCTTATCAGTCAAATCTTTTAGGATTTTTTCAAACTCAGCGCACATGTTGATCAACAGTGCATGAGCCAGGACTTCCTCGATTTCTTCCCTTTTGATTCTGCCCGCCGCATTTACTGCCGCACATGCAATAATCAAATCATCAATCTTCATTTCTCGAATTCCAAATTATTATTGCCCAAACAAATGATGCAGCGCTTTCGAAAAACGTTGTTTTACGATATTATCGTTTGTCGTATTGTTCTTCGTGCAATTGTCGAAATCTTCGTCTTCAAGCAGCCTTTGAAATCGCTCCTTGACATCCAGCGGAATCGTCGGCAAACGATTAGAATAAGCAACCATAACCGAGTCAAAAACCGCAGCGTTTAATCCGGTTCGCACGTGAAATGGCCTTTCTCCCAGACTTTCAACCACAGAATCACAGGTTTCATCGAACACTTGTTGAAACGCCGCCAACTCCTTCTTTCCCAGATCCCTATTTCGATGCATGAATTTGCTTAAATAATCTTTCATTGGGCTCCTGTAGTCCTTGAAGTCTCGCAATGCAAAAAACCGCAAGATCAATTCAATATCTCTCTTTCGGGGATCAGCCGCGGGCTTCCCTAGTATGGCGCGCCAACGATCCAGCTTATTGATCTCGTCGAGAAACTTCGAAAAACCTCCATGATAAACGCAATTCCTGATTTCCTGATTCACGAGTTTTGTCCCGCCAGTGTTCAAACGTTCAAAAATATGATACATGCTCGTATCGTCATCGGGATCCAGCTGCTTCACAATAAATGCTCTGAGGATTGAATTCTTGAACCTCTTTTTATCGCAATCCGACAGAATATCGAAGGATTTTTCAAAAAATTTACTCTTTTCACTTAACCCTCTGAGCTTGAAGGTTGGCCGCCTGCCTTCTTTTTCCGAATCAAATCTACCTTTGAAATAGTCAAATACAGTTCGCAGCCGTTGCTGGCCGTCAATGACGAGATAATTTTGGCTATTTCGCTCGATATAAAGAAATATTGCAGGAACCGGAAGATCCATCAAAAAGGATTCAATCAGCTTGCTTGATTGCGTTTGCGTCCAGATAAAATTTCTTTGAAACTCTGGGATCTGGATTTCGCCATTGAACCATTTCTGGTGCAATACCTCCAACGTGTAGTCAGCTGGATATGTAGAAATTTGATAATTCGGGGGTGAGCTCTCTGTATCGATTTCCTCCGATGTAATTTCCTCAAGTTCAACTCCGCTAGTATCTTCGAATTTCGACATAGTGTTGTCCCAATTTCTCTATCGACCAACGGATCGGTATAATTGAAAAATTCCACTTAACGATAATTTTGAAGACAGCGGGGAAAAGCTTTCAGTCACGATAGTCGATGACCGCGTCTCGCTTAAGCTCTCGAGCGGGAACCAGCCGATAATGCGCTTCTTTAACCACTTCAATCTCATCGTCTCGCAGACTCAGTTCAAAAAGCGCTACAATTTGCTCGCTCAAGGGCTGCGCGGCGATCGCCCTGCATCGGAAACCCGGAAACTTCTCTTTGACGAATAAGATATCTTGAGTCACCTGAACGATTCCCACCTGATCATTTGCGCGTTTGGCTTGTACGGGAATCACATAATGGCAGCCGTGCTTGTCAAGCCCGACATAAAGTTCGTCGATTTCGATCTGCCCGATTTCTTTGACTGTCGTGCGAAGATGGTTCTGCAGACTGTAAGTCGTAAGGCCCAAAAATGTGTCTATCAATCGGTTGTAGCGCACGTTAGCCAACAGTGCCTGCTCATCGTCGAGCGCGTATGCACGGATCAATTCGGGCGTCGCGTCGGGTAGATCAATAATTGGCAAGTCTTCGTTCGGTACGACGCGACTGATTTTGACCAAACGGAACCGATATTTCGAATGTCCTGCACCTTCAATAATCCATTCAAGCCCGTCCGGTTGCGTGGCAAGTATGGAATCAGGCAGGTTCCCCCGGTACCGGAAGGAGTACGTCAAATCTCCGACATTCTTAGGGGGATCAAGATTTAATTCAGCGGCTTTCCCGATAATCTCTTCACGAGCGAAAACAAAACTATCTTCGCCTTCTTGCCAATGATCATTAAAGATGCTCGCGATAATCTCTTGATAGCGGTTGGGTTTCTTTGCCATCACGCCATGCCCATGGCTTCGAGCTCAGCCTCGATTTCTTCCTGTTTCCGCTTCTTTGCGTGGCTCTTTCGGTCGCGTCTGTTCGGCGGCGGCGCAATGCCGAAACGCGCCGAGGCTTGACAAACGGAAAGCGTCAAGAGCGCCGGATCGCCCAGCGACAGCGTTTCCTCCGGTTTGCTTGGCTCGATGCCGAGAGCTTCAATCACTTTGCTTGCGATAGCTCGGGCCAAGGGAGGGGGCACGGCATTCCCAATTTGGCGAGCGCCATGCCACTTGGTCGCGTGAAATCGGAACCAGTCGGGGAAGCCGTGCAAGCGGGCCATTTCCCGCACAGTAATGCACCTCGCATGGCGATAATGAATCGGGCGCGGACTGGTGAAGGCTCCTCTCGCGCCGTCCGTTCCAGCCCGAAGCGTATTCGAAACACCGCCATGCGAAAGCTTGAAGAACCGGCTGATCGGCTCTACGCTGCCTTCTTCGGTTCTCCGAAAGCGCCGCCGCGAAATTCCAGTATGGTCCGTGCGCGCGCTCGAGGTGAGCAAGCCGGGCTCCCACTCTCGCACGTAACCGAAGTGCCATGCGTCTTTTCCTTGGCAACGGAGCGCGGCCGCATAACCGGAGGCCTTCCCGAAACGGGATGTCTTGACCGCGTCGCTTGCTTTCAAGGTTGCAAATGTATCCGCATCCGGCAGGTCGCCGATTGCCTCGGCGCATGACGGACCGAACTCCAGATCAACAAAATGCTTGGGACGGCCGGCTATGTTGGTTGTCGGATCCGGATAATACGGAAGCGCCCTGCCTTTTTTCACGCCTATCAAGATAAAACGCTCGCGAGATTGCGGCGTGCCGAAGTGCGCGGCGTTAAGGACCTGCCATGGCAACCGGCACTCGTAGCCGACTCTGTCGAAAGCTTGCACCAGCTCTCTCAGGAATCCTATGTGTTTGCCGACCGTGAGACCCTTCACGTTTTCGAAGACAAAGCTCTGCGCATCAAGCTCGTGAACCAGGCGCACAAAGTCCAAAACGAGGGTGTTGCGAGGGTCGTCAAAAGCTCTTTGGCCAATCAGGGAAAAGCCTTGGCAGGGCGCACCGCCGAAGACGCAATCAATCGCCATGCCGCCTAGTCTCGCGCGCCGTTTGATCTCGTCGCCGGTCAACTTTTCCACCGATGCGGGGATTATGGTCGCATCGGGAAAATTGTACTCATGCGCGGCGCAATGCACCGGATCAATCTCGACTGCAGCCTTTATATCGAATCCTGCTTGCTCAAAGCCGAGGCTTAGCCCTCCCGCTCCCGCAAATAGATCAATGCCAATCGGTCTCATGCTGCTCATCCATGGAGGCTGCTCAAGAAATGACTTACTCCAATTTCATTGCTTATCGCAATCGGGATGACGTGAAACCGTGATCAAGATAGGCCCCGGCGGCGGGCAGAATTGCGTCTCGGCTTGAAGCTGCCGCGTCCGCCAAGGCGAGGCGGAGGCGGCGCTCTCTAGACACAGGATCCGTCAACCGCGAAAAGATGGACGAACTTTGCAGGCCGCCTCCGGCGTAACGGGAGCGGGTTTTGAAACAGCTCGATGTTTGCCCGGACCTCATCTTGAGCCTGCGGCGGAAGCTGTTTGTCGAGCGCGACGATGCCGCAGGGTTTTTTTGCTCCTATGGCAAATGACCGGCATTTATCTTTGATCGGAGACGTCAGAGCGCCCGGCGCGGAATTGCTTCTTCGTTATGCAAAATCGGTCGAAGCGAGGTTGTCCGACTGCCTGATCCAGCCGGCCAAAGACTCCTTATCGCTTGAACCGGAGCCGTTCCTCACTGGGCGTTTCGCTTAGGCGCCGATCATCGGAGAACAGGAAAATTAACGAGCGCGATCAATAGACCGCGACCGGACGGGCAGGAGCGCGGCCGATGCTTCGTCATTTGCCGCCGTCGCCCATGTCGGCGACATCAATCTCGATATCGCTGCCCGGCCCGTCCGCAGAAGCCTCCGGAGCGGGTTTGGACGCGGATTTCGGACCGCCTTCGACCGCGACAGGCTTCGGCGCCCCTGTGGACACCATCACTTTGGCAGGGCGGAGCAGACGGTCGTGCAGCATGAAGCCTTCTTCGAAAACCTGGATGATCTTTCCCTTTTCCACGTCTTCCGACGGCGCGTTGATCATCGCCTCGTGGTAGTTCGGGTCGAAATCCCCGCCTTGCTCCGGCGCAATCTGCTCAATCCCGTTCCGGGAAAGCGAATTCGTAAATTCGCGAAGCGTCAGTTCAATTCCTTCGACCAAGGCGCCTGCGTTCTTCCGCTCCTCTTCGCCGACCACATCGAGGGCCCGCTTCAGCCCGTCGCGCACCGGAAGCACATCGCGGGCGAGCCTCGTCGCGCCGTACTTGGACATTTCGGACTTTTCGCGTTCCGCTCTCTTCCGGACATTCTGCGCCTCGGCCAAGGCGCGCATCCACTGGTCTTTGTATTCGTTCGCTTGCGCCTTCAATTCATCGACGCTTTCCATCCCCAACGCTGCGGCAAGCCGGTTCCATCTCGCTATTATACCTTCAATCATGCTGTTGGCGCCCGGATTGCTTCCGTCCTTAACTGCTTCAAGCGATTTATCCATGCTTTCGGTCAATTCGCCCAACGCCGAAGCGGTGCCCTCATCCAGCTCGCCCTGCGCGTCTTCCGCCGCATTTTCGCCCGGCGTCTTCTCGACGTCAGACCCAACTTGCGGGACAGTTCCGTTCGTTTTAGCTTCCGGCTGCTCTTGACCGACGGCGTCCTCGGCTGCCTCCGGCCGATCCTCGCGTGCAACTTCAGCTTCGGTCGCGTCCTGCTTCATGTTTTCCTGCATGCCCAATGCGCCCCCAGACGCTATTTTTCCGATACCATTCGCCCGACGAGCTGCGCCGTGTAGTCCACGATCGGCACGATCCTGCCGTAATTCAGCCTTGTGGGACCGATCACGCCGAGCGCGCCGACGATCTTTCCTCCGGAGTCCATATAGGGCGAAATCACGAGAGATGAACCTGACAGCGAAAAAAGTTTGTTCTCCGAACCGATGAAGATCCTGACACCTTCGCCCTGATCCACGAGTTCGAGGAACTCGACGATGTCCCTTTTCCGCTCCAGATCGTCGAACAGCACCCGCACCCGCTCGAAATCGCTGCTCGCCTCGGTCCCCTCAAGCAGGTTCGCGCGGCCCCTCACGATCAAGCGCTCGTTGGGGTCGCTTTTCGTTTCCCAGACCGCAAGCCCTTTTTCGACCAGCCGTTTCGCAATGCTGTCTATTTCGTTTCTATGCTGCTCGACCTCGCGCGTCGCCGTTTCCAGAAGCTCGGTGATCGTCCTTCCGTTGACGATCGCGTTGATGAAGTTAGCGGCCTCTCTCATCGCCGAAGGAGTCTGGCCGGGCGGCGGCACGAAAAAACGGTTCTCGACGCTCCCGTCCTCCATGACAAGCACGACGATGGCCCTGTCGGGCGCCAGCGAAACGAATTCGACATGCTTGATCGGAGTTTCGCTCTTCGGGGTGAGAACGAGGCTGGCGCTTTTCGTCAATCTGGACAGGATCACGCCTATGCGGTCGAGAATCCCGGAGACCTCCGAGCCGCCGTGCGCAGCTGCCGACGCGATCCGCTGACGGTCCTCGTTCGGAACGTCGGAGACTTCGAGAAGCTCATCGACGAACATCCGCAGCCCGAGCTCGGTCGGCACCCGGCCTGCCGACGCGTGGGCGCTCTGCAGCAGGCCGAAATGCTCCAGATCCTGCATCGCATTGCGGATCGTCGCAGCAGACACCTTGGTTTCCATGTCCCTTGATAGCGTTCGCGATCCGATCGGGGCGCCGTTCGAGAGATATGTTTCAACCAGAGTCTTGAAGACCTCCCTGTTGCGGTCGGTCAAATCGTCAAGAATGCGCGATTGCTCTTCCATTTGCACGCACGGTGGTCTGAAGCGGACAGCATAGCTATTGCCGTCCGCACCGGTAGTCAACGGCGGCCGCGCGGGCAAGCCGGAAGTCGTCGGGATTTCGAGCGGAATTTGCTGCTGCCGCGCGGCGGCGGCGATGCGTTGCATCCGGTCGAAACCTTTTGATCTTGCCGGATGCTTGCCGTATGGAACCGCCCGACTCGCGGAAAGGAATCGAAATGCGCCCCTCCGGCAGAAAGCTCGACGAAATGCGGAGCATTTCGATAGAGCCGGATGTTCTCAAGCATGCTGAAGGCTCTTGCCTGGTGATTTGCGGCGAAACCAGAGTCATCTGCGCGGCTTCCGTGATGCCGAACTTGCCGCCGTTCCGAAAGAATACCGGGCTGGGCTGGATCACGGCCGAATACGCGATGCTGCCGCGCGCGACCGCGTCCCGAACCCGCAGGGAGGCGTCCACCGGGCGGCAAACCGGGAGAACGCAGGAAATCCAACGCTTGATCGGACGGTCTCTAAGGGCGTCGGTGGATCTCGCGGCGCTGGGCGAAGTCCAGATTCTCGTCGATTGCGACGTGGTCAATGCGGACGGAGGAACGCGGTGCGCGTCCGTGACCGGCGGATGGGTCGCGCTTCGCCGCGCGATCAACGCGTTGATGAAGTTGGGCAAGGTCAAAAGAGACCCATTTTTGGATCATGTCGCAGCGGTCTCCTGCGGCGTATATTGCGGACAATCCGTGCTCGACATGGATTATGCCGAGGATTTCGATGCGGAAACGGATGCCAACTTCGTCCTCACCGGAAGCGGCCGCATGGTTGAAGTCCAATGCACCGCTGAATCGGAGCCCTTTGCCGAGCAAACGCTGAACGAGCTTATCGGCCTCGCTCGAAAGGGCGTGGAGCAGCTCGTGGCCGTTCAGCGCGACGCAGCCGGACACTGAATTGCGCAAGCTTGTCGAGCCGGACCTCGTTCTCGCGACCCTGAATCGAGGGAAACTCGAAGAGTTTTCCGCGCTGCTTGCCGGGTGCGGAATGCGCGTTTCAGGCGCTGCACAGCTCGGACTGCGCTTGCCCGAAGAAACCGAGAACACGTTCGAAGGCAACGCCGGCTTGAAGGCTCGTTTCGCGGCGCGCGAGACGGGATTGCCCGCACTTTCCGACGACAGCGGACTTGAAATCGAAGCGCTCGGCGGCCAGCCGGGCGTGCGCACGGCGGAATGGGCGGAAATCGACGGCAAGCGGGACTTCCCGGCGGCGATGGCCGAGGTTCATCGCCTGATCAAGGCGTCCGGCGAACCCGAGCCTTGGGCGGCAAGGTTCCGCACCGCGATTTGCATCGCCTGGCCGGACGGCGATGAGGCTATGTTCACAGGCGCCGTGATTGGCCGGGTCGTCTGGCCGACGCGTGGGACGTCGGGATTCGGATACGATCCGATGTTCGCGCCGGAAGGCGAACAGCGAACATTCGCCGAAATGCCGCCCGACGAGAAGAACGGGCTCAGCCACCGCTCGCGCGCCGTCCGCAAATTCATGGCGGCCTGCCTTGGAGAGTGAATCGGCGCCGACGTCTTTGGGGATATATGTGCATTGGCCGTACTGCCAATCGAAATGCCCATATTGCGACTTCAACGCGCATGCCTCTGCGGATTTCGATGATCGCGCGTGGCTGAACGCCTACCTTCGGCAGCTCGACAGCTATTTCGAGGAAACAAGCGACCGGACATGCGCCTCCGTCTACTTCGGAGGCGGGACGCCCAGCCTCATGGCCCCGCAGACCGTCGGCGGGATTTTGGACCGGATTGATTCGGCTTGGGGATTTGAAGACGGCCATGAAGTGACTTTGGAGGCGAATCCTTCGTCTTCGGACGCGGAAAGCTTCAGCAGCTTCAAGGCCGCCGGCGTCAACAGGATATCGATCGGCGTCCAATCGCTGCGGGACGACGAGCTCAGGCGGCTGGGGCGCCTCCATACTGCCTCGGAAGCTCGATTCGCGTTCGACGCGGCGTCTTCGGCTTTCGAGAGAACGAGCATCGACCTGATCTACGGAAGGCAGCACCAAAGTTTGGACGATTGGACCGAGGAGCTCGAGGAGGCGCTGGCATGGGGGTCCGAACATCTTTCCCTCTATCAGTTGACCATAGAGCCCGGAACGCCTTTCGGAGCCAGGCAAAGGGCGGGCCGCCTTCCCGGACTTCCCGACGATGATCGGGCTGCGGACATGTTCGCCGCCAACCGGGAGATTTGCGGAAGATCCGGCCATGCCCAGTACGAGATATCGAATTTCGCAAAACCCGGTGCGGAGTCGCGCCACAACCTGCTGTATTGGCGGTATCTGGAGTTTCTCGGCATCGGACCCGGAGCGCACGGACGCTTCGCCTCGCATGGACGAATGGCCGCGACGGAAACGCATCTTTCGCCGGACGCCTGGCTGAGCGCTGTTGACGGATGCGGAACCGGGGAAAGCATGCGGACATTGATTTCGGATTCCGAGCAGGCGAAAGAATATCTGCTGATGTCCTTCAGACTGGCCGAAGGTGTCGATACGCGCCGCTATGCGATTATGAACGGCGCGGAACTGGACAGCGAAACAATCGAGCATCTCGGGGACGAAGGGCTTGTCGAAATCTCGGAAGGCTTCCTTCGCGCGACGGCGAGCGGCCGGCTGCTATTGAACGCGATCCTGGCCGAGCTTGTTCGTCCGGCGTGATTCACGATCCTGAAAACAATCGCGAAGGCGGACGATGCGATATCCTGCGCCGTCGCGACGAAATCCCGACCAACGGGTGAAACAGGCGCGTCGCCTTCGAGGGAGAACTTCATGGAGACAGGAAAATTCAGCAGGTAGCTTGTCGAAGCCGAAATCCAATCGGCCCGCGAAGGCTTGGGTCTCCCTCCGAAGGAAAGCGGGGGAATTCCGGCGGACCCGACAGGACGCTTGCCGACTGCCCGTCCGAACTTGTCGAACTCTCCGACAGCATAGTAGTGTTCAACCGACGCCGACCGAGAAGCCGGAGCGGCAAAACAGGACCTCAGGCAAGGCGCGAGTATTCGGATGCGATTTGAATCAATGCCCCTTTTGATCGCGGCCCGCAGGCCATGAAGACCTTTGACGCTCCTTTGTAAGCAAGGATTTCGAGGCGGGATCCGCCCGAATTCGGAAGGGTGCGCGCTCGACAATCGGCAGTCGCGCGTCAATTTGCTGACAAGGGCTTTTTTGACGCCTCTCGCATTCGCGGCCGCCGCCGGTTCCGCTTGCGCGCTTTCGCTTGACGGGTTGGAACTGCCTTGGGACTTTGAAAAGACCTTCGAGGAATCACGGCCTTCTTCGACATACGGCGTTCCGGCTGGACCCTACGGACAAGGCGCCGTTCCGAAGCAAATCATCGACGGAAGCATTGAGCGCACCGTACTGCGAATCAGGGGCGGCGCCTCGACACTGGAACTGGCTGCCGAATTCTCCGAGTTTTTCGCAAGCCAAGGCTTCTCCGAAATCTACAGCTGCCAGACGAAGGAATGCGGAGGCTTCGATTTCCTTTCCGGAATGGATGTCGCGGCGACGCCGGAAATGCATGTCGACCTCGGGGACTTTCGATTCTTGTCCGTTTTCCGCAATCTCGATTCGCAAGTCGAAATCGTCGAGCTGCTGGCAAGCCGAGGCTCTTTGAACGGATTCGCGCAGATTACCGCGACGACCGGCGCCGGCCGTCTCGAGGGTACGGCGGAAAATCCGAGCAAGGCCGAAATTCAGCCTCAATCGACGGCGGGAGCGCTTTCCATGCCGCTTGCGCGGTCGATCGAAGAGAACGGCCATGTCGTTCTGGAAGGCTTGTCGTTTCTGTCCGGAGCTCCGAACCTCGAAAACATGCGTTTTCCCGAACTGGAAGAGCTTGCGGCCTTCCTGAACGAGCGACCCGATGCGGTCGTCGCTCTCGTCGGACACACGGACGCGATCGGATCGCTGGACTCGAACGTCAGCCTGTCCTTGCAGCGCGCTCGATCCGTCCGAAACAGGCTTGTCGAAGCGCACGGCGTTCAATCGAGGCAGGTGACCGTGCAGGGCGTCGGCTATCTGGCGCCGAGAGCCACGAATGAAACCGAGCCGGGCCGGATGCTCAACCGAAGGGTCGAAGTCGTGTTGATGCCGAAACAATAGGAATTCGTTCGGCGCAGACCATGCTCAGCCCGGTTCGTGCGACTGGCGATCAAGCTTTTCGACCTGCGCCGATTGAACCGCGCCGTCTACGCTGAAGACATCCGGCATGTCCCAGTCGGGATCTCCTCCCGCGAAGAAATCCAGAAAAGCAATCGCCCGGGACGGATCGATCGTCAGATTCTCCCTGAAACTCCACCAGGTCCGCAGATCGCAAGAGACCGGCTGCGACGGAGACTCGTCCTCGAAATCCTGGGCAAGAACCAATCCGCGCAGCCGGAGGCAGAAGGAGACATACAGATATCCTTCCGGCCAGAATTCCGCAGGCGGATTCGCGCGGGAGCCGCTGTCGCTCCGCAGCGCGGCCGCAGGCGCGGCCTCGAACAGCGACCGAAGCATCAGCCCTGCTGCGTATCCGACGAACGGCAGCCGCTCTTCCTCGAGATCCGGTTTTTGAACTTCAAAGGACCGGAGCCATGAAGCGAAGGCCGCCGCCAGCTTCGAATCGTCGACGCTGTATCCGATTCCGGTTTCCGCGGCGGTCATGGCGACTTGCTCCCGGAATGAATTCGCGAACCACCGGAGCCGCTGAACCGATTTGCGGACAGGAAGCCGGCTGTTGGATTCGGGCAGTTCGGTCATTCGGATCGGCATTCAAATGTGCGAGCGCAGTCTCGCGAGTTCCGCGGCAAGCCCGTCCGCCGTCGACAGCTTGGGCATGAGATCATTTCCGAATGCGCTCGTCAAAGCGAAAGAGAGCTCGAGAATCCGATCCTCCTCGGTCGGGGATTCAGGCCTGTCCGCGAGCAGCCATAGAGCGATGGCGAGGAGCGCCAAGCCGGCGCGCTTCGTTTCCGACTCCGATGATACCGGCGTGCCGGGCATGCGTCCGATCGCGCGGTCTTTCTGAAGCGCCGCGATGATTTGAGCCGCACGCATCTCGCCTGTCGGACATTCTCCCCTGTTCGATTGGAATCGGGCAACTGCATGGGTCGCGACGGTTTCGCTGATCAGCAGCCGATGCCGCGCCGGATCGCTGCGCTGGCACTTGTCCCACCCGTAGCCGAGCGCACGAACGAACGCGGACGCCGCGGCGGCGGTCGTTTCGTTCCCGGCAAGGAACCGAGATGCCGCGTTGATTTCATGCTGGCCGATCCGGTCGGACAGTATTGATCTGCCCGAAGCTTCGGCCGCTTCCAGCGCCGACCGGAAAGCGGTTCTCAGCGGTCGAGGCACGATCCTGGAGGCCGGTTCGAGCATTTCCTCGGTCGCGTCGGCCGCCGTTTTCGCTCCGCGCAAAAGATCCCTCAGAGGGGGCAGCATAGTTCCGACGAAGCGCATCCGGTCCTGCATTGGGGTCTTCCCGCCTACCATCGCCGCATCCGTACCGCATGCGGCTTGCGGACAAAGCTTATTCCTTGAGCGAATTCAGTCAAGCATTCGATGCGCCGCTGCTGCCGGCCGCGGAAGCAGCCCGATGCAATGGCCGCGCGGATTTGCGGCCAAACCCAGGACACGAACGCAAGCGTCCAAGGCTTCGGCAGAGAGGCCGGTTGCCGTGTTTCTGAATCGCCCGGCATGCCCTAAGCTCACACGAACTTGGCTTTGGGATTCATCGCTCCGCCGTCGCCGGGCCGTCCACGCACTTTGGGCAGCAAGATGAACTCCCAAGGGCTCGGAAAATCTCCGACCGGAACCTCGATCACCGTTGGACCGGCAGATTTCATCGACCGCCTGACGCAGCGCTTCAGATCCTCCGGCGTCCTGGCCCTCAAGCCCCGAGCTCCGAAACTTGCGGCAAGCTTGACGAAATCCGGACTCGTCAGATCCGAAGCGATCATCCGGCCTCCGTAGAAGTCCTTCTGCAGCATTCGAACATTTCCGTAGGCGTTGTCATTGAACACGATCGCGATGAGGGGGATTTCGTAATGAACCGCCGTCGCCAGCTCCCCGATCGCGAACAGCGCGCCGCCGTCGCCGGAAATCGACACGACAGGAACGTCGCGTCTCGCGTGGGCCGCTCCGAGCGCCGTCGGAAGGCCGAAACCGAGCGTCCCCTGGTAACCGGTCGAGATGTACGTCCTGGGCTTGTAAACCGGCATCGCGAGCCGCGCTGCGAATCCGGTCTGCGTTACCTCCTCGACGAATATCCCGTCCGCCGGAAGTTCAGACCGGATAGCTTCAAGCCACGCGACCTGCGGGGAAAGGCGGTCTGCGATCCTGGCGGCGGATTTCGAACTTGCCCGCTCGACCGCCTCGCGCCATCCGCTCCGGTTCCGAGGTCGGCTTTCAACTGCTTCGACCAATGGACCAAGAACGTCTCCGAGGTCGGCGCACATTCCGACTTCCGGCTTGGCAATTTTGCCCAGTTCGGACGGATCGATGTCAATGTGCACGATCTTCAAATCGTCGTCCGTTCCCCAGTTCAGCAGAGGGGTCTTCAGTCTCGTCCCGATGGCGAGCAGCACGTCGACCGAGTCCCACAAGCTGTGCGCGGCATGGGTGGAGATGCTGAGCGGATTTTCCGAACTGATCACGCCATGGCCCATGCAGAAGCTTGTCACGGGAGCCGAAAGGGCCTCTGCAAGACGGGCGACTTCCGGGCCGAACGATTGGCAGCCTCCGCCCGCGTAGATCATGGGACGCTCCGAGTTCGCGAGCAATCCGATGCATTTGTCGAGATCAGCGTTCGATATTGCGCCGGGCCCCGGATCCGCCGGAACCGTTTCTTTCGGATCGGCATCGACCGGCGATTTCCAGATGTCGGAAGGGATTTCCAACCCTACGGGCCTGGGCCTCCCGCTGCCGAGAGCGGCGAAGGCGCTCCTCAGCGCTTTCGGGGCAACCGCGCCGCTATCGATCATTTGCGATTGCTTGGTCAGCGTCGAAAGCGTTCTGGACTGCTCCGGAATTTCATGCAGCAGGCCGTATCCTCGCCCGATTCCTGCGGTCGGAAGATGGCCGACAAGCGCCAGCAGCGGCGCGTTCACGCTGTATGCAGTCACGAGCGCAGCGGACGCGTTCAGCAATCCCGGTCCCGGAACGATGCAAAACGCCTGCTGCCGTCCGGTCGCCATCGCCGCGCCCAAGGCCATGTAGGCCGCGCCCTGCTCGTGCCGCGCCGAAATGGGAACCAACGCGTCAGTCCGGTGGTACAATGCGTCGAAGAAATCGTCGTTCTGGAAACCGGGCAGGCAATAAATGTCTTTGATTCCATTGAGAATCAGCGAGTCCGCAACAAGATCCGCAACCGTCCCGGCCATGCTGGGTTCCTTTATTTTTCGGTGGCGAGTCATTCGACTCGAATTCGAAAGCCAATTACGAGCAATCTCGAAAATGCACAATCTTGCGACGACTCGTCGCGCGGTTCTGTAACGGCCCGCGGCTTCACAACTTCGATATGTCTGATCCAGATATGTGTCTGCCCTGCCGAATTGCCGTGTAGTCACGATCAATTGCTTCGGGACCACTTGAGTGCGCGGCGGTCGCAAGGTTCCAAGGTTTTTGGACGCGGAGCGTGAAAGGGCCAAGTTTCGCTTTCAGTCATGAATGAATTGCGCGCTTTGGACATTCCGTTCACGTCCATCGATGGCTGGAACGACTTCTGGTTGGCGATCAAGGCATTTTTCCGGAAGCCGCGGCTCAGATCTGCATCTTGCAACATCTTCGTCATCCGATGCGCTTTCGCGTTTGGAAGGGTCGCGAGAACGCTGATACAGATATGCGGGCGATCAACGAAGTATCGACTGAAGAGGACGACGCTTGCTGGTTTCGAAGCAGAGTGAAACGGGAATATCCGTCAACCGCCCCATGCGCGGGCGGATTGCCACTAGAAATCCGCTGACTATAATGCGTGACGGTACCTGAGAGCCGCTTGGGCCGAATCCAGACACGCAGAATATCTGATACTCTTCTAAGAAATACCGGTATCGACTATAGTAGATGGAATACAGGATGCAGTCTATTCTTCCAATTCTTCAGATAAATGTTCGAGACTTAATTCAAAAGAGAACTGTCGAGTCGGCACGATTAGAGTTTAAGGCAAGCTGGAACCCTCACACTACCGGCAGCCAAGTCCTCAAGACGATTTGCGCATTTGCAAACGACATTGATAACCTGAACGGTGGATATGTCGTCATTGGTGTAGAAGAGTCCGAAGGGAGGGCCGTCCTGCCTGCAAAAGGGCTTGCAGGAAATATGATGGACCAAGCCCAGAAATGGATTAGGAGACAATGCAAAGCAAGATTTCGGGGGTATGTGCCTGTTCTTGCTCCCGAAGTAGTTGGCAACAGCGACGTACTGGTCGTTTGGTGTCCGCCAAGCGAATATCGTCCCCATCAGGCGCCTATCGCCCCTAATCGACCTAACGAACTTAAGTATTGGGTTCGCAAAGGTTCAGAAACGGTCGACGCTGAAGCAAGCGGACTTCTGCATGCGCTCATGGAGCGATCAACCCGGATGCCATGGGACAATCGAGTGACCCATATCGCTCAGGTCGACGAACTCAGTGAGAGGTTGGTTCGCGAGCATCTTTATGGCGTAGGCAGTGCGCTTCGAGACGATCCGGACACGATCGCGATCTATCGAAGCATGAGGATAATTGACAAAGTCAACGGAAATGAAGCTCCGCGAAACGTCGGGCTGCTGTTCTTTTCTGATCTGCCTGATCGGTGGTTTCCGTGCGCCCGGATCGAAGTCGTTCAGTTCGCGGCGGATAGGGCCGGAACCGTTCAGGACAGGCATGTTTTCAAAGGCCCGCTAACCGCTCAGCTGCGGGATTGCCTTCGTTATTTGGAAGGAATTTCGCGAGAGCACCTAAAGAAGGAACTTGATCGCAGCCAAGTGAAAGGCTGGGTCAGCTACCCTATTCCAGCGTTGCGCGAAGCTCTTGTCAATGCCGTCTACCACCGCGGCTATCGACACGATATTCTGGAGCCGACCAAAGTCGGTCTTTACCCCGACCGAATGGAAATTATCAGTTATCCCGGCCCCGTACCCGGCATTGAGAGGGAACACCTCCTTCCGAACGCCAACAAGGCGTCAAATCCTGTGCCCGCCCGCAATCCCCGAATAGGGGAATTTCTCAAGCAACTCGGTTTCGCCGAAGAGTGGAGGACCGGATTGCCGACAATCTACAATTCAATGGCCAAAAACGGCTCTCCGATCCCGAAGTTCGACTATGACGAAGGACGCCAATGGTTCAGGACCACATTGCCGGCGCATCCCGAGTACGCAGCAATCTCGGCATTGCAGGACGCCGCTTACTTGCGCACAGTTTCCGGCTTGGAAGACGCGTTCGTCCGTATTCGAGATGCATGGGAAGGGAACGAAGGTTCTGCAGTTCTTGCCTCGGAAATGATCCGACTTTGCGCCGAGCGAGAAGATCTTGAGACCGCCGAAGACGTATATCGCCGGTTCCGGGCGAGCGGTCCAGATGCCCTTGCAGGCAACGTAACCAACCGATGGATTGAGGTTTTGTGGCGAAACGACAGAGTAAACGACGCACGTGAGTTACTGGACGAAATTCCAATATCCGCTTCTGCGCAGGACGCCGTTGATGCCGCGATACTGGCTCGCCGACTCGGAGAATCGCAAATTGCGCATCGTTATTTCGAAAGTGCTGGAAGCTTAGTCGGCTCCGATGCGCGTGCATTGTTGGAATTTGCGCAGACAAAGATCCAGCTTGCCCAGCAAGCACGCAAAAAGGGGAAGCGCGATTGGCGCCGAGTGAACCGGCGTCTCCTGACCGAGGCTCGAGAACTGCTTGAACGGGCGGTCCAGATGGATGCCTCGCCCACGCGACACGCGTGGGCTTGGCGCGAGCTTGGCAGAATCATGAATTGGACTGGCGCACCTTCATCTGACGTAGAAAGTGCCTATGAGAACGCCAAACATTTGTTGCCCGACCAACATCGATTCTCCAGAGAATTGAAGCAATACAGAGAGCGGCGAAAGGCGACCGGCAAGCGCGCCAGAACTGACAACGGCCTGTCTGCAAGAAAAAAGCACTAGCCAAGCCTCCGGATAACAATTCCGGATGGAAGCACATCCCGAAATTCGAACGGCTGTTTTGCATTGCTTGTCACTTGCTGGCGAAATGGCTTGAAAGTACGGGCTTATGTTTTCCGCAGACGCCTCGCTTTGGTTCCGTGCTCGATTTGCTCGGGAAGCGATCAAAACGCAATGAATAAGTCGCGAAAGTGGACGAACTGGAGGCTGTTTGAGACGGGTGAATACCGCGCCTATCACGCTCAGTTCCCAGTGAAACGCCGACCCCCTTCAAACATCGGCTGATTCAATCCAAGATCGGCGGAGGACGGAATTTGAATGCGCGGCAGGTGAAATGATCAAGCCGGACATCCGGAAGAACCTGCCGGTCTGGGGCAAGGCGATGCTGCTGTTGATTCCCGGATTCGGCGGCGGCCTTATAGCATTCTGGATAGGGCTTCCGATGCCGTTCATGCTTGGCAGCCTGTTCGTCACGGCGGCGTATTGCATTTGGAGGTCCAGCACGACAGGCCGTCCGCTTTATTTGCCCGCGTCGATGCGCCGAGTTTCCATCGCGGTCATCGGCACGATGATCGGCGCCGAATTCTCGCCGGAGATCACATCGGTGCTTCCGTCGATTTGGGCGTCTCTTGCCGGCGCGGCCGCGTTCGTCGTCGTCGCATACATCATCGGGTTCCAGATATTTCGAAAAATCGGCAGGTACGGCCCGGCCACTGCCCTGTTTTCCGCGATGCCGGGCGGGTTCATCGAAGCGACGGCGCTCGGCGAGCGAGCGGGTGCGGATCTCCAGCTTGTGACGGTGCAGCATTTCGCCAGAATCGTACTTGTCGTCACTTTGATTCCTTTGCTCTTTTTCGCTTGGTCCGGGATTGCGGTCGGAAGCGCGGGCGGCCAGACTTTTTCGGATCTTCCTCACGACCTGTCGGATTACGCATCAATCGGCCTCATTTCCGTCGCGGGAATCTTTGCCGGGAAAATGCTGCGTTTTCCTGCTTCGCACATGGCCGGGCCTTTGATCCTGAGCGCGGCAGCGCATTCGCTGGGCTGGGCCGAGATCCAGAGCCCGGACTGGCTGCTGTTTTTGGCGCAATTGATCGTCGGCACCGGATTGGGAACTCAATTCTCCGGCGTCGGCGGCCGGCTGCTCGCCGTCGCGTTCGGGCTCGGAATCCTGTCGGTCGTCGCCATGCTCTCGCTGGCCGGAGCGACGGCTTTCGCCGTGGTCGCCGCAACGCCTTATCCTTACGAAGCGTTGCTGCTGAGCTATTCCCCCGGCGGCGTGACTGAAATGGGCTTGATCGCCCTCAGTCTCAGCATGAGCCCGATATTCGTGTCGATGCATCACTTGTTCAGAATTCTGCTCACCGTGCTGGTTGCCGGGCTTGCCGCAAAGATCTTGAACGTCAAATTCGACGATTGATTTCGAGTGCGCAGCCAGCCGGTTTGCTCGGCGGGACCGTTTTCAGTTCCGCCTTCGCGAAATTTTTCGCTGAAACGGATTAAACCGCAGCGCGTTGTTTGCCATAATGCAGCCGCGCGGAAAGCGGCGAACAGCTCGGAGGCGAAGGATGGCCGGTTTGAAAACAGTTGAGAACGACGGGGACGTGAACGAATTCATTGAATCCGTCGAAAATCCCCGCCGACGCGAGGAGGTGGCGAAAGTCGTCCGCATGATGGAGCAGGTCTCCGGGGAACCGCCGCGAATGTGGGGCGACAGCATCGTCGGATTCGGCCGATACAGATACAAGAGATCCGACGGCTCGGAGCACGGTTGGATGCTCACGGCGGTTTCGCCGAGGAAATCGAGCCTTACTCTCTACATCATGCCGGGCTTCAAGAATTACGGCGACCTCCTCGAACGCTTGGGAAAGCACAAGCATTCCGTGGGCTGCCTGTACCTGACAAGGCTCTCAAATGTGGATTTCGAGGTGTTGACCGAGCTCGTCTCGCGCTCGGTCAAGGACATGCGCGCGAAGTATCACGCCTGATTTCTCCGCGAACGAGCGCCCGTCAGCCCGTTCTTGGAACGACGTCCACCAGAAGCTCCTTCACGCCTCGCAGCACGACGCGGTCCCGGAATTCCGGCTCGCGCGCAAGCTCCATTGAGGAATACCGCTCAAGCAGGGCGGAAAATACGATTCTGCCTTCAAGCATCGCCAAGGACGACCCCAGGCAGTGGTGGATTCCTCGGCCGAAAGACAGGTGCTTCGCTTCGTTTCTGGTGATGTCCAGCTTGTCCGGGTCGGTGTAGACCTCGGGATCCCTGTTCGCCGCGCCCAGAGCGCAAAGCAACTGCTGGCCGGCGCGCACCCGCTTGCCGCCGATCTCCGCGTCCTCCATGATGTATCGTCCGTCCAGCTGGACCGGGCTGTCGTATCGCAGGAACTCGGTGACAGCGGATTCCATAAGATCCGGCTTGCTGCGAAGCAATTCCATCTGATCGGGATGCCGAAGCAGCGCCAGCATCCCGTTGCCGATCATGTTCCGGGTCGTTTCGTTTCCGGCAACGAGCAGAAGCAGAAGCGTGAGCAAGAGCTCTTCCCGGTTGAGTTTGCTGCCGTCGTCTTCGGCTTCGATCAGCGAACTGATGAGATCGTTCTGCGGATCGGCTTCCCGCTTGACGATGATTCCTTCGAAATATTCGAAGATTTCGTCCCAAGACTTTTTGATCCTGTCGACATGCGTTCTCACGAGGATCGGCTCCACGGAAAGGGCCAGATCGTCGGACCAGACCTTGAAACGATCACGATCCTCCGGCGGGACCCCCAGCATTTCCGCGATGACGATGACCGGCAGCGGGTAGGCGATGTCCGCAACCACATCGATTCTTTTCTTGTCCGCGATCGAGTCCAGCAGCTGGTTCACGGTGCTCCGGATGCCGTCTTCAAGCTTGGCGATCGCCTTGGGCGTGAACGCTTTCAAGATCAGGGCGCGAAGCCGCGTGTGCTTGGGAGGGTCGGTGTGCAGCAGCGTTCTCAGCTCGGTGAACGCGAAGCCCCGCTGGCTGTTCGTGAACCGCTTGTGATCCCGAAGAACGGCATCGATCTCGTTGTATCCGGTCAGCAGCCAGGCGTTCACCAGCCTAAGCCTGTGGACCGGGTCCTTGCTGCGGATATCTTTGTATGTTCCGTAAGGGTCTTCCCGGAGCGATGAGGAGGTCGGATTGTACGATACCCCGGACTCCATCTTCTCCCAAGCGAGCAGCGCCTTCATGACGACGGATTTCGCCGCTTCCTTCGATGCCTCCACCAATCTGGTCATTGAGTCTCCCTTCAAGTTCGCTTTCGGCTCCGATGCCGCATGCGCGGGTTGCGGAAAGATATGCAAAGCGGTAGAGAGCTTATCAAAGCGGTGATGCGTTGTCCAAACTCGCGTCTCCACCGAATTCGAATTCGACGGGCCGCGCGCCCGTTTTTTTGTTGTGAAGGGCTGCATGAATGAAGGATCTCGTCGCGATCGCGCCGGTCGAACTCCGCGTTGCGGAAATCGTGCGCCCGCTCGTCGAGAAAATGGGATTCGTGCTGGTCCGCCTCCGGTACGGCGGCGGCGCGAGAAAAACGCTTCAGATCATGGCGGAGCGTCCGGACGGAAGCATGGAGGTCGACGACTGCGCCGAGATTTCGCGCGCGGTGTCGGCGGCTCTGGACGTGGACGATCCCTTGGACGGGCCGTATTCGCTGGAAGTGTCGTCGCCCGGCATCGACAGGCCGCTCACGAGGCTCTCGGATTTCGAGGCGTTCGCCGGAAGACGGGCGAAAATTCAATTGCTGGACCAGATCGACGGGCGCAGCAGGTTCAAAGGCGTCGTCGGAGGCGTCGCCGACGAGGAAATCTTGCTGGAAACCCCCGAAGGCACGATCGGATTGCCGTTCGATTCCGTGTCGAGCGCAAGCCTCCTTTTTCAAGACGAGCTCGTCTCGGGCCGAGGCTTGCGGCCCGCCGGAAAGAGCAAGCCGCATAAATGAAGGGAATGCGATGAACATTGCAAGCGCCAACAGGCTGGAGCTCCTCCGGATCGCCGAAGCGGTCGCGCAAGAGAAGATGATCGAACGCGAGATCGTAATCGAGGCGATGGAGGAATCCATGGCGAAAGCCGCCAAGATGCGTTACGGAACGGAACTCGACATCCGCGCGCACCTCGATCGCGGCACGGGCGATCTCACGCTGACGCGCGTTCGGACGGTCGTCGAAGAAGTCGAGAACCAGTTCCAGGAAATCACCCCGAAAGATGCGGCGGCCGAGAAGCCGGACGCCGAAGTCGGCGACGAGCTCGTCGACGAGCTTCCGCCTCTCGAGATGGGACGCATCGCCGCTCAGTCCGCCAAGCAGGTGATTTTGCAAAAGGTGCGCGACGCCGAGCGCGAGCGCCAGTACGAGGAATTCAAGGATCGAATCGGCACGATCATCGTAGGCACCGTGAAGCGGGAAGAGTTCGGGAACATCGTGCTCGACCTGTCGCGCGGCGAGGCCGTGCTCCGGCGCGATCAGAAAATCGGGCGCGAGAGCTACAGCAACGGAGAGCGCCTGCGCGCCTACATAACGGATGTGAGGCGCGAGCAGCGCGGGCCGCAGATTTTCCTGTCCCGGGTCGCGCCGGAATTCATGGTCGAGCTGTTCCGGGTGGAGGTCCCTGAAATCTACGACGGCCTGATCGAAATCCGCGGCGTGGCGAGAGACCCCGGATCGCGGGCCAAGATCGCGGTCTTGTCCTACGAGAGCAGCATCGACCCCGTGGGGGCGTGCGTCGGGATGCGGGGATCCCGGGTCCAAGCGGTCGTGAACGAGCTGCAAGGCGAGCGGATCGACATCATTCCATGGACCGACGACATGATCGAATTCACCCTGTCCGCGCTGCAGCCGGCCACCGTCACGAAGGTCATCCTCGACGAGGAGGGGCTGCCCAAGGAGGTGGTCGTCCCCGACGAGCAGTTTTCGCTTGCGATCGGGCGGCGCGGGCAGAATGTCCGGCTGGCCAGCCAGCTGACAGGCCTCGACATATCCATCATGACGGAGACCGATGAAAGGGAGCGCCGCCAAGCCGACGTGGCCGAGCGCACGCAGATGCTCATGGACACGATCGACATCGACGAGGTGTTCGCGCACCTTCTCGTCGGCGAGGGCTTCGACACTCTTGACTATCTCGCGTCATGCGAAGTCGAAGAAATTGCAGGCATCGAAGGCGTGAGCGAGAGTTTGGCGCAGGAGGTTCAGCACCGGGCGAGCCGCTTCGTGCAGAAGGAGAACGAAGAAGCGATGGAGCGGGCCAAGGAGCTCGGCCTCGATGACAGCCTGGCGTATTTCGCGGGCCTCACCGAGAAGATGCTGATGACTCTTGCGGAGGAAGGCATCGTCACGTTGAAAGACTTCGCGATGTGCGCGGACTGGGAGCTAGCAGGCGGCTATACCGTCGTGAACGGCAAGAGGCAGAAAGACGTCGGAATCCTGGAAAAATACGAGGTGACCCTTGAAGAGGCGCAGCAGCTGGTGATGGAGGCGAGGATCGCGAGCGGGCTGGTGGACGCCTCGGATCTGGAGGCCGACGAAATCGAGGCGGAAGCCGAGGAAGAGGTCGAACAAGAAGGCGCATGACTCCCGAACGATCCGCATCGGCCGAGCGCGCGCCGGAACGCCGTTGCGTCGCGACGGGCGAATGCTTGCCGAAATCCGAACTCGTCAGATTCGTGGTTGGTCCTGGCGGGAACGTCGTGCCCGACATCCGGAACAAGCTTCCCGGGCGGGGCGTCTGGGTCAAATCCCGGCGGTCGGCGCTGGAAAAAGCGATCCGGAAAGGAGCATTCTCCCGGCATTTCCTCCGGCATTCGACGGTTCCCGACGGCTTGGCGGATGAAGTCGAGCGCCAGCTCGCGGCCCGCGTCGTGGAATACGTTTCTCTGGCCCGAAAGGCGGGAGCGGCCGTCGCGGGCTTCGAAAAGGTCCATGCGGAACTGAAGCGCGGGACCGCCGCTTTGCTTCTCCGCGCGCGGGATGGCTCGGAGCGGCAATTCGCCAAGCTCGGAACGCAAGTATGCAACATTGAATGTTGCGGGTGCCTCAGTTCGGCGGAATTGGGTATGGCGTTTGCGAGAGGTAATGTAATATACGCCGCGCTCAAAGTGGGCGCGCTTGGTTCGAAAACCATTGAAGCAACGAAACGGCTCGCGGATTACAGAGAGTGACTTGTCCGCGGCTGACTTTAAGCATCGGGAACGCGGCAATGGCGTAAACAAACCTTGGGAGAGCATTGCTCGGTATGGAAGATAAGTTTCTGAGTCACGGCAGACCGCCCGGCGCGCCTTTGCCTTCGCAGCGTCCTCGGCCGGGAAGGTTCAAGGCGCCGAAGGTCGAGGTTGTGATCGAAGGACCGCCGCGCAGGCGAACCTCCAAGTCGGCGCTGCGGCCGCGCCCGACCCCTCTGCCTGTAGGGCAAAGCACTCCGAGTCCGGCGCCGAAGCCGCAGCCGCGATCAGAAAAGGAACTCCTGAGACGCAAGCATGCGCTCCTCAAAGCGCATGAGCAGGAAGACGAGCGCCGCCGGCAAGAGACCGAGGCTTTGGAGCGCGAGCGGGAGCAGCAACTGCGCGCCGAAGCGGAAAAGCAGGCGGCATTGGCCCGCGAAGCGGAGCTCGCCAAGATTGAAGCGAAGCGGCTGGAAGAGGAAAAGCAGCGGATAACGAAGGAGAAGGCTGAAGAGGAAGAGCGGCTGCGCGAAGAACGGGAAGCCGCGAAACAGCCGGAGCCTGCGGTTGAAGCCAAAGCCGATCCGACGAAAAAACCCGAAGCGGCGACCGAGCGAACGGCGAAGCCGTCCGCTCCGTTCCGCAGGGGAGACCGGAAGCGCGGCCGCGAACGCGACGATGCGAGACTCACGGGACGGCTGTCGACCGAGAGGCGCCGCAAGGGCAAGCTGACCGTATCGAATGCGCTGAACGACAACGAGCGCCAGCGGTCGCATGCCGCGTACATGCGGAGTCACGAGAAAAAGAAGCGGAAGGCGTCCGAGTCGAGTGCAGTTCGCGAAAAAGTGATACGCGCCGTCCAAGTGCCTGAAACAATCGTCGTGCAGGAGCTCGCCAACCGGATGGCCGAGCCGGTCAAGGACGTCGTGGCCATGCTGATGAAGAACGGCATGATGGTGTCTCAGAACGAGGTCATCGACGCCGACACTGCGGAATTGATCATCGAAGAGTTCGGCCACACGGTTTCAAGGGTGTCCGACGCCGACGTGGAGGATGTGATCTCCGCGGTCGAGGACAAGCCGGAAGACCTTCTTCCGAGGCCTCCCGTCATCGCCGTCATGGGCCATGTCGACCATGGAAAGACGTCGCTTCTGGATCGGATCAGGAACGCCAATGTCGTATCCGCCGAAGCAGGGGGGATCACGCAGCACATCGGCGCATACCAAGTACGGGCCGCCGGCGGGCAGTTGCTGACATTCCTCGACACGCCCGGCCACGCGGCGTTCACGTCGATGCGCGCGCGCGGCGCTCAAGTCACCGATATCGTCATTCTGGTCGTCGCCGCGGACGACGCCGTGATGCCGCAGACGGTCGAGGCGATCAACCATGCGAAAGCCGCGGAGGTCCCGATCATCGTCGCGATCAACAAATGCGACAAGAAAGCCGCAGATCCGGAAACAGTCAGAAACCAGCTGCTCCGCGACGGCGTGATCGTGGAGAAGCGGTCGGGAGACGTCCTTGACGTCGAAGTGTCGGCGACGACCGGAGACGGCGTCAACGAGCTGCTGGATGCGATCGCTCTCCAAGCCGAACTGATGGAACTCAAAGCCAATCCGAACCGGGATGCCGTCGGAGCGGTCATCGAAGCTCAGAAGGATGAGGGGCGCGGACCTGTCGCGACAATCCTGGTGCGCGCCGGAACGCTCAGAAAGAACGACATCTTCGTCGTCGGCGACCAGTGGGGCAAGGCCCGCGAGCTGGTGGATCATTCAGGGCAACGCGTCGCGGCGGCGGGCCCGTCCACTCCCGTGGAGGTGCTGGGATTGAAAGGAACGCCCAACGCCGGAGACATTCTCAATGTCGTGGAAACCGTTTCGCAAGCGAAGGAAATCTCCGAGTACCGCATGAAGCTCGCCAAGGACAAGCGCAACGCCGCTGGCGCGACCGCAAGCCTGGAATTGTTCAAGCTGATGCAGGAAGGGAAGAAAGCGGAGCAGACGAACGACCTCAAGGTCGTCGTGAAAGCGGATGTTCAAGGCTCTGCGGAAGCCATCACGCAAGCCTTGCACAAGATCGGAAACGACGAAGTCAGGGTCCGAGTGCTGCACTCCGGAATCGGCGAAATCACCGATACGGACATCGGCCTTGCCGAGGCATCCGAGGCCCTCGTTCTCGGCTTCAATGTCCGAGCGAAAGCCACGGCGCGGAACCTAGCCGTCCGCAAGGGCGTCGACATACGCTATTTCTCGGTGATCTACTCGCTCGTGGACGATGTGAAGGCGGCCGCTTCCGGGCTTTTGTCCGCGGAGATCAAGGAGACGCTTCTCGGGAACGCGGAAATACTGGAAGTGTTCAAGATACCCGGCGTCGGCCCTGTCGCGGGCTGCAAGGTCATTGAAGGAATTGTGCGGCGCGCGGCCGGCGTCCGGCTGCTCCGCGACAACGTGGTGATCCACGAAGGAAGGCTCAAAACGCTGAAACGGTTCAAGAACGAGGTCGCCGAAGTCCAGTCCGGGCTGGAATGCGGCATGGCTTTCGAGGGATACTCGAGCATTCGGAACGGCGACGCGATCGAAGTTTTCGAGCGCGAAGAGGTGCAACGGACGCTCTGACCGGAACAGTTCGTTTCCGCGGAATCCGGCCGCAGGCACGGGCTTCGCGATCAGCTTTCCGTTGAATTGAGCGTTCGCGCCTGTCCGATGAAGCGGACGCGGCTAAATTGCTTGGCGGCATCAGATGCAAAACAACTTGTTGGCGTGGTCCGGCTGGCAGAACTCCGACACGGGTCTTGAACCCGGACATCGCGTCTACGCGGTCGGCGATGTGCACGGACAATCATCGCAGTTCGACGCGCTTCTCGACGCGTTCGAGTCCGACGCGAGAGAGGCTCGGATCTCCACTCTGATCGTTCTGGGAGACCTTGTGGACCGAGGCCCTGACAGCATTGGAGCGATCGATGCGGCGATAATGTCCGCCGGAAGAGGCTTTTCCAAAACCGTTCCGCTGATGGGCAATCACGAGCAAATGCTTAGATTGACGCTTGCCGGACAGAGCTTGAGCGATTTCCTGCTTTGGCAAATGAACGGCGCGGACAGCACCATAGACGAGTTGGATTCAGTTCCGCTCGACATCGGATTCAGCGTCAGCGCGGCACGGTTGGGCCGCGGGCTCAGAGACGCATTCGGAACGACGCGGGTCGAATTCATGAACAGCCTTGAATCGCATCATGTCGAAGGCAATCTGCTGTTCGTTCATGCGGGCGTGCATCCCCGCAAAAGCCTGAAGGCGCACTTCGCGCAGCCTTGGCACAGCGTGACGGACGATCATTGGGCTTGGATCAGGTTCCCGTTCCTGAGCGCTCCGCATCCGGCCCAAGGGAAAATCGTCGTCCACGGACATACGCCTGTCCATCTCGTGAACGCGGCGGACGATTCGCCGAGCTCGGAATTCGACCCGCATCTGATACGCGACGGCCGCATGAATCTGGACGCCGGCAGCTACGCCACCGGCAAAGTCGCCGGCGCGATTTTCGAGCGAAGCAGATGCCGGGTGCTGATCGCGAAGGAAGGCTGATTGCGCCATGGGGCTTCCGGCGTGTTTCATGCGGGACGTCGAGCAAGCACCATCAGCAGGAACGCGGCCTGATCCTTCCAACGGGCGAAGCGAGGTTGGGTATTGATTGCTGTTTCGTCGGGTATTGGCTCCTCGGCCTGCTCGATCACGAAACCCGCATTCGCGATCACATTGATCCAATCCGCCAATGTACGCGGGAAACGGGGCACCTCAAACGGTCGGGGGCTTTCTTCTTCGTGTATTGCGGCAGGACGATCCCCAAAACGCCATCGCTCTGTAAAAGGGGTTCGGTCGTGGTAACGGTCAACCACCAAACCTGTTGTCCTGCCCATCCCGTCGCGTTCCCAGCGCAGCCCCGGCGTGATGTGACACGGGTGCAGGATCGAGAACGCGAGGGCGCCGCCCGGCTTCAGGAGGCGATAGGCCCCGTTCATGGCGCCGGACAGGTCCGCCCCGTCCATCAGTGCAAGCGTGGACACCACAAAGTCAAACGAAGCATCCGGCAAAGGCGTGCGCTCGGAGTAGGACGCGACGTGGTACTCTATACCAAGCGGTTCGTTCTCTTCCGACTCCCGCGCATGAGCGATGAGCCGTTCAGACAGGTCGATCCCGGTCATTCGCGCGCCGGCCCGCGCAAAGCGGCGCGTATTGGTACCTTCTCCGCAGCCGAAATCGACAACTCGAAGGCCGGATACATCTCCGACGAACCGCAGAAAAGCAGGCTGGGTAAACAGATCCCGATAACTGTCGAAACCCGCGCGAACATCCGTTGCCCACTGGTCCGCATTGGCGTTCCAGTGGGTGGCGACATCGTGATCGGTCATGTCCTGTTTGGCCATCGATTCCATCAATTGCTACGCGGAGCGCGGCGGTCAAAGCGCAGGTCCGCCATTCGCTCCGCCTCGGCCACCGCTTTTCATGGTCAATTCGCTTCAGGCAACTTCGCGCAATCCTGATCGGATCATGCCGATATTGATTGGATCGGTAATTTTTTTGCGGTCAGGCCAGCTGTGCTCAGCAGACGGCAGACCAAGCTCCGCGCGTCCAGCCTGAATTCCGGCCTTCCGTGTATTCGTCGGCCCAGTTGGCTGTCAATAAACATCCGACCGTGACTCCAAGGGGCGGAAATTTCCGCGCGGCAGGAGCCGGAGAGCGCGACATGACTATCTCAAAGCGCTCCAAAATCATTCGGATCAATCTTCGACTGAGTTTTCTTTCGCCGCCGGAGGTACACATAAAACGCTCCGCTCCCACCGTGCGCGTCGTGGGCGAGACTGACATACTGGACAACATCCTTGAGGGGCCGGGCATCAAGCCAAGTCTGCAAGGACCGTCGGAGGATTCCCGTCCGCTGCGGAATTGGACCGGCGTCGTCTCTTTCCCGCCCCTTGCCGGTAACAATCAAGATCAGCCGTCTCCCGGTCCCGGATGACGACAAAACGAACCTTGCGACGGCTCTCTTCGCTTCTTCCCGGTCCATCCCGTGAAGATCCAGTTTGCTTTCCGGCTCCATCTTCCCGGACATCAGCCGCTTCCGGACTTTGCCATCCAACTGATAATTATGCATCCGAATGGCGAAGCTGCCTTCCGGAGGCGGCGCCCAGCCTACGCGCGGCGCCGCTTTGCTGCCAATTTCAAAGGATTCTATCCTGACGGGCGCGGTCGCATGCCGCTTCGCTTGGCGTTGCGGATTATTGAACTTTTTTTGCGGAGCAGGCTTCTTCTCAGGAGGCGGCACCTGCCCGCCGGCCACATAGCTCTCCCAAAGCTCGCGTTCCGGCCGCGTCAGGCGGCGACCGCCCGAAACCGAAACGGCTCTCTCATTTTTTTTGGTGTAGGACAGCCACTCCGCGATTTCGTCATCCGAAGGCGGACGGCCGCCGATGGAATTCATCCACGCAGATTCGCCGCGACAATAGAGCGACGAAATTCCTCGATTCGCACTGCCTCAATTCTTGGGCAAAGCTCGCTTTGCATTGCGATTCAAACCCCGGTCGCGACAAGCTTCCAGTTGGGGTCGCCGCCGCCCATCTGCCTGGCGAATGTCCAAACGTCCGTCTGCGCGCGGACTTCCTTGGTATCCCCTTCAACAAGATTGTCGTCCAAGTCGGTTACATAAGAAATCAGATCGCAAACGAATTCCACCGTGATCTCCGCATTCGATGTCTCCGCCTCGAACTCCGCGTCCAGCACGCCGGACTCGCGGATGCCGACGAACGTCGTCGTGAAATTCCGATCGTCCGAAGCCCTGTCCGAGATCGTCTGCGCGAAAGATTCCGAAACTTCGGAAGACAAGTACGGCTTGATCTCTTCAAGACGGCCTTCCGCGAACGCGATGAGTATCCATTCGTATGCTTTTCGGGCGCCTTCCATGAATCCGCCGACGTTGAAATTCGGCTCGACGCCTTTCATCGACAAGAGCGCCTTGGTCGCCGCTTCATTGTCTTTGGCGTACTTCGCGATGTCGCGGTCGGCGCCGCCTTCGATGACTTCGAACTCACGGCGCGGCTCCTCGGGCACGTCGATCGTCCGCTGGTTCGGGCCGCTTTCGAAACCGTCTCGGGTTCCCAATGTCTTGCGCAGCTTGAGTATCAAGAACAGCGCGATCGCAGCAAGAATGATGAGCTGGATGCCGGATGTACCCATCCTTGCCCCCTGATGGAATTGGTTGACGCGAAACTGCGCCGATCACCCAAATTTAGGGCATGCCTCGCGGTTTGTCTACTGCGGCCATGCGCCGTGCGGGAAATGCCGGCATCAAGATTGTTTCACGTGCGATAAGCGCGACGATCGCCGAAACGGGCCATGCGGCCGGAAAACAGCAAAAACGCGTACGAACCGTTTCGATCAATTGTTCGTGCCGAGATCGTTCAACAAACCGCGCTGGAGCAAGGCTCTGCGGTCTCGCCGTTTGCCGGGCCTCAACGGCTTTCGTGCGGTCCAAGAAAGCGGTCGCCGGCGGAATGGACAAGATGCGCGGGCGAATCCGCGCGCCGTCCTCCGCCCTCCGTGAAATGCCGCGCGAGCATTTGCTCATGAGCGTGTCCGGGCAAGGCGGCACAAATCCGTCGATTGTCTCGGCGACCAGAATGTTCTTTGCATCCCGCGTCGGAAGATTTTCCCTTGTTTCACGAAAGTTGCAAGCTCCATCCGCATTTCTCTTCGCTTTGCGCTCGTGGCCGCTCAAGGTTCGTAGTTGGCACCCAACCAAATATCTTCGTCGACAATGAACTCCGCGTCTCCCGCAATTCTCAGATCATGCGAACCTACGCTCATTGACCTGGCATCGCCGGTCACGCCGAGAACTTCCGTTTCAATCAAGGCCGGCGACATCATGCCGAGCGCGACGAGCCGCCGATGCTCGAGCATTCCCTCGTAATCCCTTCGGAGACGCGCAACCCGCTTCGCAAATTCCGCCTCGGCTTGCTCGACCCCCGCGTCCCAGCCTTCGCCGAGCCACTCGCGGAACCGGCTGGTTTCCAGATCGCCGCGCGGCATCAGGCTCCGAGGCAATTCGCGAGGCTCTTTCGAGCGCATGACAAGATATTCGCGCCATGTCGGCACGACAGGCGAGAGAGAAGCCGCTTTCAAAACTTCAAAGCGTTCATCCGAATGCGAAGCCGATCTTGAACTCCGATTGAGCGCGTACGCGCCGAACGTCCTTGCGACGACCGGCGGCAGAATGAAACCCGGAACGCCCGGAGTCGACGTCGCGACCCTGTTGAAGTCGTACGAGACGGACAGCTCGGCGCTTCGCCGCTCCAGCAATCGGGCGATTTCCCAAGCCCGGCGGGCAAAGCCATGCTGGCTGCCGAGGCGGCGGGAGGCCTCGCGAAGAGCGGCGCTGCGAATTCGCGCCATCCCGCTTGGCGGATCATCTCCGCGTCCGCCGAATTCGATGGACGACGGATCGCCTTCGGGCTCGAATCCGGTCTCCAGAAAGTCGCGTCCGCCGATCGACGGGACAAAATCAGTTTGCTCCGCAGACTCCGGCGCGGCTCCGCTGCATGCGGAAACGGCGAATGCCGCGGCTGTCGCGTAAAGCACCGGACGCCGCCGCATGTTCCGCGAACGCGATGAACCCTCGACGCCTGAATTGAAACTGCTTTGGCGGACCGGCCCAAATATGCCGCACGCAAACGACAGCAAGTCCGCTGCGCGTTCATTCATGGATCGGATACCGCAGCTCCATGCCGCCCGACGCTTTGTCCAGACGAAGGTCGGCGAAGCCGAACGCAGCAGCATTGACCAATTCGACCGCTTCGTCCAGATCGGCATTCTCCGCGCGCACGCTCACGAAAACAGGATCCGCAGGCGGCATTCCGAAAATTCGCAATTCGATTCCCGAGGATTCGGCAAGCGACCGCGCCAACGGCTCGATCGGCCCATTCCAGCGGAGCGCAAATGGCGCCGATCCGGCTTCGCTTTCAATTCGGCTGGAACTGATTGGAGAGAGTCCGGCGAACTGCTTCTCCAGATCGGCAGCGATGCGGTTTGCTTTGGCGGTCTCGCGCATTGCTTCCGCAATGATTTCGTCGGCGCGGGATTCCTTTTGCAGCGGCGGCCGCTCCGGAAGTTCCGTGCATCCGAAGACCGCTGCCGACGCCAAAATCCCGAGGAAACTGCCAATTCTTGCATCCAGTTCAAGCATTCCGCTTCCGATGAAAAAAGGATTCCCGCCGACCGAAATTTACGCTCTGCTCAAGAAAATTGCGGTTCGATATCAATGAAGAAGCGTCGAATTTCGTGGAAGGCTCATCCGGCGAGAGTTGCTTGCTTCGAGCGCTTCCGGGCGCTGCCTCCGCTGATTTTTGCAACATGTGCGGTTGAAGCATTTGATTTGTATCAACGGACAGCGGAATCCCGGCTTCGACGCGGAATGAGATCTAAGGCCCGGGTGTCGTACGACGAAGCGATGCCACTTTCCTTGGATTGATCAGCTTTTTCCTGATCAATTGATTGCAAATCTTGCGCGGCAATGTCTTTATGCATTGTTGCGGATTCAACAACCGCAGCGAGCCGCGCCGTTGGCGCAATTTGAAGAAAGCCTGCCCGGCAGCGATATGCTTGACACGACGGATGACGCCAAGCCCTTGCTCGAAGCGAGAAAAATCTCGAAATACTTCGGCGCGGTCACTGCGCTTCAGGATGTCGACCTGAAGCTGCATCCCGGAGAAGTGCTCGGTGTCGTGGGCGACAACGGGGCGGGCAAATCAACCCTGATGAAAGTGCTGTCGGGCCTGCATCCGCCCAGCGCGGGAAGTCTCGTCTTCGACGGCGAGCCGGTGCATTTCACCAGCCCGGCCTCGGCGCGCCGCCGCGGGATCGAGATGGTCTATCAAGACCTCGCGCTTGCCGGAAACATGAACATCGCCGAAAACATCTATCTCGGCAGGGAGCCGAAGCGGAAAATGCTCGGCGGGCTGATCAGCTTGTTCGACCATAAAGCCGGCCTCAGAATGGCCGAAGAGCATCTGGGAAATCTCAAGATCCACGTCAAGAGCGTGGAACAGAAGGTGGAGGAGCTTTCCGGCGGCCAGCGCCAGGCCGTGGCGATAGCCCGCTCGATCGCGTTCAAGGCCCGCGTCGTGATCATGGACGAGCCGACCGCGGCGCTGGCGATCAAGGAGGTCGGCAAAGTGCTCGACCTCATAAACGGCCTCAAGGAGCGGGGCATCTCCGTGGTGATAATCAGCCACCGGATGGACGATATCTTTTACGTTTGCGATCGCGTCATGGCCTTGTACCACGGCCGCAATTTCGCCGAAGCCGAATTGAAGGAAACCAGCAGAAGCGAGGTCATCGGCTGGATAATGGGAACCTTGGAGAGCTTGGAAAAGCCCGCGCATGACCGTGTCGGATGAAATGAACGACTCCAAAGGCAATCCGACCGCCGAGAAGCCGCCGAGAGGCGCAAAGCTTCTGCCGTTCCTGGACCATTACGGAATTCTCATCGTGATCGCCTTGATGTGCGTCGCTTTGTGGGCGCTCCAGCCCGATGTGTTCTTCACTTGGCGGAACATCACGAACATCTTCAAGCAGACCGCCGCGAACGGAATGCTTTCCATCGGGATGTTCGTCGTCATACTGACGGCAGGAATTGATTTGTCTGTCGGCTCCGTGCTCGCGCTGGGCATGATGACGCTTGCCGTGTCGAACGCCGCCGGAGTGCCATGGCCGATCGTCCTGCTGCTTTCGCCTCTCATGGGCATGATCGCCGGCTTCATCAACGGAATCGGCATTACCAAGCTGCGAATGCCGCACCCGTTCATCATGACGCTTGGCATGCTGTTCATGGCGCGAGGATTGGCGAACCTGATATCCGGCGGCGTTCCCTACTCGGGCCTTCCCGACCCGGTCAGGTTCTTGGGATCCGCGCGCATCTATCTTGGCGAGTTCGACGGAACGCGGATCAACCTGCCTGTCGTATTCCTGTTTACGATCTTCGTTTACGTGATTTTCTGGATACTTCTGGAACATACGGTATTCGGGCGGCGGGTCTATGCGATCGGAGGGAATCCGGACGCCGCGAGAGTCAGCGGGATCAATGTGGACCGCATGCTTATCGCGGTTTACACGATTTGCGGCCTGATGGCCGGCATCGCAGGGCTCATCATGGCCGGGAGAACCAATTCAGGCTTCCCGAACGCCGGGAACGGGATGGAGCTCGAGGCGATCGCAGCGGTCATCATCGGCGGAGCCAGCTTTTTCGGAGGACGCGGCCAAGTGGTTGGCATATTTGGCGGCGTCCTCATCATGGGATTGATAAGAAACGGCTTGAACTTGAATGACGTCAGCACATTCTGGCAGCAAATACTGATCGGCGCCATCATCGTCCTTGCAGTGTTCATCGACGTATTGAGGCGCGACCTGGGGCGGCGGCAGTGATCGGAAAACACAAATCGCCAAGCCGCTCTTTCGATGTGGTTCGGGTGCAGGAACGAGACGCCCGAACTGCAAATTGTCCACCTGCAACTGAAGAGGAGATCAAAATGAACAAGTTGCTTGGATCCATCGGCCTTTTTGCGGCCGCAACCGCGTTGGCCGGACTGGCAGGGATGTCGGCAGCCGCGCAAACAATCGTCGTCAGCATGAAAGGTCCAGGAGCGGGGAACCCGTTCTGGGCGGCCGTGCAGCGCGGCGCGGAAGAAAAGGCTGCTGAACTCGGCGTCGAGGTCGTGGTGATGTCGCCGCCGACCGAATCCGACGTGCCTGCCCAAATCGCCCAGCTGGAAGACCAGCTCGCGAAAGGCGTCGACGGGATCGTGCTTGCGCCAACCGATCCGAACGCCTTGGCTCCTGTGGTCGACGAAGCGCTTGAGGACGGCGTTCCCGTCGTGTTCGTGGACACCAAGGGCACGAACGATGGCGTGACCTATATCGGCACCGACAATGAAATGGGCGCAGCGTTGGCCGCCAAGCACATCTGCGACAATGTGGAAGCTGGCTCCGACGTCGCCATTCTGCAGGGCATCGTCACGCAATCCACGGGCAAGGCCCGCGCCGACGGTTCGAACGCCGGCTTGTCGGAATGCGGCCTCAACATAGTCGCCGAGCAGACCGGAGAATGGGACCGCGCCAAGGGCATGGCGGTCATGGAGAACATCATCACCGGCAACCCGAACCTGATGGCCGTCTTCGCCAGCAACGACAATATGGGGCTCGGCGCGATCGAAGCGCTCAAGAACGCCGACATGCTGGACCAGGTGTTCATCGTCGGCTTCGATGCGAATCCGGATGCCGCGGAAAGCGTGCTTGCCGGCGAAATGTCCGCAACCGTCGCGCAGAACCCCTACAACATGGGTGCGTTCGGAGTTGAAAGCGTGATGACGCTGATCAACGGCGGTTCGCTGGACCCCGTGATCGATACCGGAACAGTTCTGGTCACGATGGAAAACGCCGAAGACTTCAAATAACGGCGGAAAACGCGCCGCCGCGTCGTCGGATGCGGCGGCGGTCCATTGCCAATTCGGCGCGTCTTGTCTGCTTGCCGTTTCACGACTTGCTGAATTCGAATCTGACGCCGGACGGTTCTTCGCCCAGCCGCGAAATTGGCTCTCGGCAATAAGGGCAAAGAGTCCGGCACGTTGGCGTGCGAGCTTTATAGACGCCAGCCGCCGTTACCTTAAAAACAGTTCAGATGTGCATCTCTACGGTGTGCTGATACGTGATGTTGCTCCGCATGAAGACGATTTGAGGATGCCCGTGATGCAGTTCTGTGCTGGATGCCCTGAGGGAACGCGCATCAAGTTCCTCGCATTGCACTTGCCCAATGGGCGCATCAGCAGCCTTGGTTGTTGACTCGGTAGCAGAGCAAGCGGGAGGAGATGCATGAGCCTTTCCGCCAGTGCGTTTGATGCACTCCAAGATCATTGGGCAGTCACTGAGATTAGTCACGGAACTCTCGACCGGGCCGACCGTCTTGTCAATGAACGCCTCGCCACAAAGGCTGTCGGGAAGGAAATCGACTTCTCCTTCCGGGTAAGCTCGGAAGACGATCATTTCCTTGAGCAAATCGCCCTCTCTTACGAGATGGCGGCAATTGAAGGGCTGGATGAACTTAGCCGCCCCGCCGGCGTGAATATAGACTTGCGAAACCAAGCGGTCGCCGCGTCTTACAAGGCTTTCGAAATCCGGCGCTTGATGGCCGTGCCTTCCGAAACGCACGACCGCTTGTTTTTTGTCCTGCAGCTGTCGGCCATGGGTTATTGCGGCGATCGCTGGTCCGATCTCAGGCACTGAATTAAAGAAAATGAAGCAGCTCTGGTCGCGCCGAGCGTGGTAGGCGTTCCATGGGACCGCCGTCTGCTTTATCGGCTGTTTCATTGCTGGGTGCGTCTCTTTCGCAAGAATGGATGGGACGATCTTGACCGTGTCCGCGAGATTATTGCGGGCTTGCGCGATGATCAAAAACACTTTGAAGCGGAGCGGTTGAACAACGGCTCTCATACTGCTGATCGCGCAGTGGCTTTGCGCTTGGTCGCACTCTATCATTGGGCCAAAGGAACGGAAATCCTCGCTCAATACATGTTGCAAGGTCAGCCTGTCGCACCGTTTACAAATCTCGACAAGCACTTTGATGCTGCACGGAAAGCTGCGATTGCGTCCGCAGATGCCCTGCATGAAATCGCCTTGCGGTGGCTCCATGCTACGGCGCGTGTCATGGTGACCAGTTCCCTCTGGTGGGCCACGCGCTCGGTGAACTCCAAAACGTCCGAATTTGTCAGAGCCCTTACTCATCGCCAGCATCAAGCGATGTTCGAACTGTTGCTGCCGCAGCGGGCGGCACTTCTGGAACGCGGCCTCCTTGACCAAGCCAAAACAGCGATGTTTTGGATATGCCGACCTCGGGAGGCAAAACTCTGTTGGCGCAATTTCGAATGCTTCAGGCACTCAACCAGTTCGACGCTCAAAACGGCTGGGTCGCTTACGTCGCTCCGACTCGCGCATTGTCTGCTCAGATCACGCGCAGACTGCGGAAGGAGTTCGACCCGATCGGCCTGCGGGTCGAACAACTTACCGGTGCTATTGAGGTGGATGCTTTTGAAGATGAGCTGCTCAGTGAGACGCAGCAAGCGTTCCATGTTTTGGTTGCCACGCCGGAGAAGCTCTCGCTCGTCATTCGCAATAAGAAAGTTGCGCGGCCTTTGGCGCTCGTCGTCATGGACGAGGCTCACAATATTGAATCGAAAGGCCGCGGGCTCCGGATCGAGTTGTTGTTGGCCACTGTCAAACGTGACTGTCCACGCGCAAATTTCGTTCTCTTGATGCCATTCGTGGAAAGCGCGGAGACCATTGCGCACTGGCTGGCGCAAGATATTGACGCCGGCCAAGCGATTAGCCTCGGCACAACGCCCTGGAAGCCCAATGAGCGCATAATCGGTCATTACCGAGCGGTCGAGGACAACAGCGAACGGGGTGGTTGGCATCTGGAATTCGAGACGCTGACGGCAACGCAAAAGGCGTTGCCTTTGCGTGGCACGCATCGCGTTGGCCGCGTGAAGCCAATCCGAGTTCCCAAAAGCAAAGTCTTGTCCAGACGAGAGCAGCAGGGCTTTGGTTTGCAGACGGCGGCTATGGCAGTCGTGATGTCTGCACGCGGCACCTCGGTGGCCGTAGCCAACAATATTGACACGGTTTGGAGCATGGCCAGAGAGGCAGCGAAGAGCCTTCCAGACAATGACCCAATCCCTGAAGATATTCAGCTTGTGCGAAACTTTATCCGTAGCGAGATCAGTCACGATTTTGAATTGGCAACGCTACTCAAGAGAGGTGTCGGCGTTCATCATGCGGGATTATCGGACGACACCCGCGCGCTAATGGAGTGGCTGGCCGAACGCGGAAGCCTCCGAATGCTGTGCTCAACCTCGACCGTCGCTCAAGGAATCAATTTCCCGGTTTCGTCCGTGTTCTTGGCCTCTCGTTTCGTGCCCCAAGGACGTCACTCCATCGAGATGTCCCCGCGTGAATTCTGGAATCTGGCAGGCCGGGCCGGACGGATCGGACACAGCAGTGTCGGCGTTTTGGGGCTTGCTGAAGGCAACGACCGTGATGCGGTGATTTCCTTCGTCAGTCGCAGCACCGGCGCCCTTGTTTCACATCTGGTCACCCTGATTGACGACCTTGCCGAGCGCGGCAAGCTGCACCAATTGTCCGATTTGCTTTGGCAGGATCAGTGGGAAGATTTTCGCTGCTACGTGGCTCACTTGTGCGCGGAGAAGAAGAGCCTTGACGCTGTCCTCGCAGACACGGAACATCTTTTGCGGCAAACCTACGGCTATACGAGCCTGCGCAATGTTCCGGCACAACAGGAAAAGGCCGATGCACTGCTTGAGGCCACGCGATCCTATGCCCAAGAACTCGCGGCACAGCCAGGTAAAGCCGAACTTGCGGATTCTACGGGATTCTCGCCCGAAGGCGTCACGCGGGCCATGTCCGGATTGCACGAGCTGCGAGAACAGTTGACGCCATTGGATTGGGCACCGGACAGACTGTTTGGCGACGGCGGCAAAATTGCCGATTTGTACGGCGTGATGCTGAAAGTCCCCCAGCTCAAGCAACAACTCGAAAAGATCGCCGGCGAAGGATTTGACCGGATTCGCCTATCTGACATCACGCGTGATTGGGTGAACGGGCATGGCATCGACGCCATTGCTCGCAAGTATTTCTCCCAGGACCAGAACGGCGAAATCGCAACGGCGGCGATCACGGATGCGTGCCGAGCCATTTATCACGCGATAGTCAACAACGGAACTTGGGGTGTTTCGGCGCTTAGCCGCATGTCCTCAATGGACTTTGATGGGCTGGACGAGACCGACCGGCGGCAGATCAACGTGCTCCCGGCCATGATTTACCACGGCGTTCGCACCGAGGAAGCTGTCCTTATGCGCATGAACGCGGTGCCGCGCAGCGCGGCTGAAGCACTTGGCGCACTGTATCGCGATTCAAACGAGCGCGATGAGAGCCGGTTCACAGTGGGCAAAACCCGGTCCTTCCTAAAAGGGCTCGAAGATCGCGACTGGGAAAACGTGCGCCCCGCACGAGCCGCGCTATCGGGCAGCGGGTATAAGAGAGTCTGGCAGATTCTTTCTGGAGAGGCTGGCTAAGGATCAACTATAGCCGCGCCGGAATCTGCTGATCTATTGGTGCAAAACTGAACATGTGGCAATCAAAGCAGAGATTCGGGCCAAGGATAGGAGGCCGCGCCAGCGGGGAAGATAAGATCGCTGCCAAAATCCTTGAACAGATCCGGCTGCCAGTCGTTGAAGTAACCCCGAGATGCGCACCAAGCGGCAACAATGGCATCCGCCATATGCCGCGCAGGGCACTTATCTTTCTTGCAACTAAGCACTTCATGCCACGGGGCGAAGACGGTATTCGCAATGCGTTTCTTCAACCAGGCTTGAAAGACAAGTTTCGGATGGCTTTCGAAAAGCTGGAGACCCTTGTCGCGGCTGAATTGAGCGACGAGTATTCCGTTGATGGTCATTGCGCTACAGAGAGAATTTTGTGCCATGACCGACTTGCTGTCGTTTCGATACTTGATACGCAAAGCGTCGTCGCAGGAGCGACCGCCTTTGCGAGACCATGCCAGAAGAGTGTCGACCCCAAGCGCGACCGCTTCCTCGTGGCGTTCGTCAACCCAGCGACAAACTGACTCTGCATCTCGCAAAACAGTTGTTTCGGGTTTCGCTTCCATGGTGCCGTCGTTCGAAATCCGCACGGCCGCAACTCCGTGAGCGTTTTTGCCGCCGGGATCGTAACCGAGAAACAAATTCATGTTGCTGCACTCTGTCATTGAGTACTCCGGATGGCTGGTCTGCACCGTGTTGTTCAAGGCCACGGCAAAATGCTAGCGGCATGTTTCAGTCCAACAACGCCTCTTGGCAGCGGGATGAGACATTCGAGGCTTTGCGGCCAGTCGCAAGCATTCGCCTTTCCAGGTTGTACAATGGAATGAATTCCAAAAGCTGTTCCCAATCCGACCGACGGAATTGCAGACGTCGCGCTGGAGCCAGCAAGCATTGAATGGACTCCAATGCGCTGAACCTGCCGCTACGACATGATCAAGCCGCCGCAGACGTTGATTGTCTGTCCGGTGATGTAGTCGGCATCTTCGCTGGCGAGAAACGCAATCAGGCCGGCCACATCCTTGCCTTCGCCCGCGCGTTTCATCGGGATGTTTTGGACCCAGCTTTCCATCAGTTCGCCGGGGCCGTAGTCGCCCAGCATCTGACCCCAGACCTTGTCGTTGTAAACCCACATGTCGGTCTTGATGATACCCGGGCAAATTGCGTTGACTGTGATATTGTCAAGCGCGACTTCCTTCGCGAGGCTCTGCGTCAGCCCCACGACGCCGAACTTCGATGCGGCGTAATGGGGCGTGTAGATGAACCCGTCGCGCGCCTGGCCTGAGGCCATGTTGATCAACCTGCCGCGTTTTGCGTTTTTGCGCATTCGGCGGATCGCCTCTTGGCAGCAGAGAAAAACGCCCTTCGTGTTTACGTCGAGGTTCCGGTCCCATTCCTTTTCGGTCATGTCCTCGATCTTGGCGATGGTGATCACGCCCGCATTCTGGACCGAGATATCGACGGGCCCGAACGCCTCCTCCACCCGATCATACATGGCTATCACTTCGTCTTTTCTGGTGACGTCGCAAAGCACGCCGACCGCTTTCACGCCTAGTTTTTCAAGATCCGTTGCCGCTTCTTCAACCTGTGCTTCAACTGAACCGACAACGATATTCGCGCCCTCCTCGGCAAAGCGCTTCGCGATCGCGAACCCGATCCCCCTGTTGCCGCCAGTGACAACGACGGTCTTGCCCTCAAACCGATTCATCTGATTTCCTTCACATGCTTTCAGGAAGTTGCGAGTTCCATGACAGAGACGTCATTTGCCTCTGTGTGATCCAGAATGCCTGTTTGCCGACCTGAAGCCATGACGAGGATGCGATTCGAGACCCCAAGCACCTCTTCGAGGTCGGAACTGACGACAACGACGGCAACGCCTTGTTCGGCCAGCCCATGAATGATCTCATAGATGGAAGATCTTGCGCCGACGTCGATTCCGCGGGTCGGTTCGTCCAGCAGAACGACACTAGGGTTGCGAGCCAGCCATTTGGCAATCACCATCTTTTGCTGATTGCCGCCCGACATTTCATTTGCTCTTTGATGGCCTTCGCCTTTGACTCCGAACCTGGAGATGTTTTCCGCAGCGAACGACCGAACCTTCCGGCTGCTGACCCATCCCAACTTTCCGACAGATTCAAAATTCGAGTACGCGAAATTCTCCCGCAGACTGTGCGGCAAGATCACGCCCTGCAGCTTGCGGTCTTCCGGGACTAGAATGATGCCTTTCCGAATGGCGTCGCCAGGTGATTTCGGCGTGATGTCCTCGCCGTTCAGTCTTACCGATCCCGACCTGATCGGATCCGCGCCCGCAATTGATCGGACAAGCTCCGTCCGTCCAGCACCGACAAGCCCTGCGATGCCCAAAATTTCGCCTTTCCGCACGGTGAAATTGATGTCGTTGAAACGACCGGTCGCCGACGACAAGCCGGACACCTCAAGCACCGCCCGTCCTTCCGGCGTGGGAAGCGGCGGGAACATCTGCTCCATGCTGCGCCCGACCATAGCTTCAACTATGGTCCGGACCGGGACGTCGGCTGTGTCGAATTCCCGCACTTTCGAACCGTCCCGCAGCACGGCGATCCGGTCGGCGATCTGTTTGATCTCCTCGAGGCGGTGCGAGATGTAGATGATCCCAACGCCCTCAGCCTTCAGCCGCTTGATCTGTTCGAACAGCAATTTCGTTTCCTCGCCCCCAAGGGCGGCTGTCGGTTCGTCTAGGATCAGCAGTTTGGCATTGAGCGTCAGTGCTTTTGCGATTTCGATCAGCTGCTGGCTCGCTGTCGGCAGGCCATCCACGTTGCGGCGCGGCGAAATGTTCAGGCCAAGGCGCTCAAGCCCCGCCTTGGCGCGGCGCTCCATCTCGCGGCGGTCGACCCGGCCGGCTTTCATCGGATAGCGGCCGACAAAAATATTCTCAGCGATCGACACATGCGGAAGCAGCAAGAGCTCCTGATGGATCATGCCCACGCCTGCGTCGATGGCCTCCCGGGGGTTGGCGGGCGCGTAGTCCGCGCCCAGCCAGGTCATCTCTCCGGACGTTGGGAGGATCGTCCCGAAAATGATGTTGGAGACGGTTGACTTCCCGGCCCCGTTTTCGCCGAGCAGGGCCACGACTTCCCCGGCTGAGACCTGCAGATCGATCCCGTGAAGAACTTCTATCGGCCCAAAGGACTTGCGGATGTTCTTCAGGGTCAGAATCGGGTCGTCGCCGGTGCCCGTCATGGCGTCCCTCGTTCTCCGCGTCGCGCCTACGGGTGCTTTTCGAGGAACTTGCCCGCGTCTTCGCAGGTCGTCAGAACTGCGTTCGGGATCTGGCGTGCAGGAACCGAAGCGCCGTGCGCAACTGCGATGGCCGAGTTCACGGCGAGAACGCCCATCGCTTGAGTGCTTTGCGTTGCAGTCACGATAAACGGCGTGTCGCACCGGTCCAGCGATTCCAAGGCGGCAACGTCCCCGTCGTATCCGCCCACGATGACCTGATCCGCAAGGCCCGCAACTTCTACGGCCTTGGCGGCGCCCATGGCGAGAGCGTCAGCCTGACCAAAGATGATCTTGGTGTCGGGATGGGCCTGCAGCATGTTCTGAGCGATCGAGAAGCCTTCGTCAGGCGACCACATCTGGCTCCACTGCTGGGCAACCAGCTCTACGCCCGGGTTTTCGTCGATGGCCATTTTGCAGCCCTCGAAGCGCTGAACTTCCGGAGTCGTGCCCTTCTGGCCATGAACGATGACCATCTTGCCGCTGCCGCCAGCCAGGCCGATGATGTGCGAGCAGACCTGGTAGGCCGACAGCACGTTTTCCCCGTAGATCACGGTGTCGCCCGGTGCGCCATCGGGTTCGCGGTCGACGTTGATGACCGGAATGCCCTCGGCGCGCGCCAGACGGGTCGGAACGGCAGCCGCCGCCGCACCGGCGGGAATATAAATGAATGCATCGATGCCTTGGGTGATGAGGTCCTGAACCTGACTCACCTGAGTCGCGGTATCGTTCTTCGCGTCAACCACGATGACATCGATTCCGAGCTTGGCGGCATAGCCTTCGACACCCAGCTTGATCTGGTTGAAGAAATCAGCCTGTAGGTTCGGAACCGCCAGCCCGATCTTTTCAATGCCGACACCTTGCGCTGACACTGAGCCTGCGGCGGCGATGATCGCCGTCGCAGTCGCGGCAAGCATTGATTTCAGTTTGAGTTTCATGGAAATCTCCTTCTTGGTTGGTTGGTCCATTTCGCTAGTTTGGGACCGATTCAGCCCGAAAGCCGGACTCTCTGCTCATGACCGCGGACGCATCCGCGGCCCCAATCTCAACTACCTCTTTGTTTGAACGTCTCGGCAGCCACCGCGAGCACGATGACGAAGCCGATGATGACCGCTTGCAGGAAAGGCGAAACGCTCAGCAGGTTCAGCCCATTGCGCAAGACGCCAATTATCAGGACGCCAATAATTGTTCCGCCGACGCCGCCCGTGCCGCCGGAAAGGCTGGTCCCGCCGATTACGACCGCTGCAATCGCATCCAGTTCGTAGGCGACGCCGGAGCTCGGCTGAACAGAATCGAGGCGCGCCGCAAGCAAAATTCCCGCAAGGCCGGATAGGACGGCGCAGACCGTGTAGACCATTACCGTCACACGCTTCACATTGATCCCCGCCAACCGGGCGACCTCGGGATTTCCGCCGATCGCATACAGAACCCGGCCGCCCTGCCGATATCGTTGATACAAAATTGCAAGGACGAAAACGATCAGCATCACTGCGACCGTCATTGTGAGGAATCCGCCCCAACGGACAATTGCACCCATGTTGAACCAAGGCGGAAATCCGATGATTTGCGAACCGTTTGTGATCATGTTCGCGAGTCCTCGCGCGATCGACATCATCGCAAGCGTTGCGATAAATGCCGGAACGCGGAACTCGGTGATGAGCAGCCCTGCGACGGCGCCGACAACAGCGGAGGCCGCGAGCCCGCCGGCGATGGCGACGCTCATGGGCATGCCCGCTTCGACGTTGAGGTAGCCGAGGACCATCATCGAAAGTGCCATCACAGATCCGACCGAGAGGTCGATGCCCGCGATCAGGATGACGAAAGTCATGCCGACCGCCATGATTCCAAGGACCGTGATCTGGTCCAAAATGTTCAAGAAGTTCCGAACCGACAAAAAGGAATCGGTCGCGAAGGAAAGAAACACGCAAAGGAGCAGCAATCCAATCAGCGGGCCCGTCGCTCCGCTGACCGAGAACAAGTCTCGAATCTGGTAGATGTCTTTCGTGGCGACAGAATCCGAGGATTTCGCGGTCCGCATGACTCCGCGCCTCCCTTGCGCGAATAAATATGCAACTCTGATGAAAAATCCCTAATGCATCCGGATGCGGGTGTCAAGATAGCCCGAACGACGTCGGCTGGACGCTTGAATTTCAATCTCGTCCGCCTCTACGTATTGACAATTCGTCCGAGCGTATCTTTAATAGTGACTGCATAAATATGCAGAGGATGCCATGACCCCGCAGGAGCTCCGAATCCTGGCAAACCAAATTCGCCGCCGCGACCTTCGCGCCGTGTTCGAGGCAGGCGCCGGACACATCGGCGGAGAGATGTCGGTCATCGACCTGCTGACCGCCCTCTATTTCAGCGTTTTGCGCGTGGATCCGAAATCGCCGCTTGATCCCAATCGCGATCGCCTCGTTCTCAGCAAAGGCCACACGGCATTGGCGCTTTACATCGTTCTTGCGGAGAAGGGGTTCATCCCGAAGGACGAGATTTCAACGTTCTTGAAACCGCATTCGCGGCTCGGTGGACACCCGAACCGGGTTTACGTTCCAGGGAT
Organism: Paracoccaceae bacterium; assembly: GCA_965205055.1. Taxonomy (GTDB): domain Bacteria; phylum Pseudomonadota; class Alphaproteobacteria; order Rhodobacterales; family Rhodobacteraceae; genus CBDBBY01. The sequence continues at coordinate 3,233,884 of OZ242030.1, forward strand.
CGAGACCAACACGGGCCCGCTTGGACACGGGCTGCCGGTGGCCGTCGGAATGGCGAAGGCCGCCAAACTCGGCGGCGACCGATGGCGGACCTTCGTCATCGCCGGAGATGGCGAGATGCAGGAAGGATCGAATTGGGAAGCGATCATGGCCGCCGCCCAGCTTCAACTCGAAAACCTGACCCTGATTATCGACCACAACCGTCTGCAGCAAGGCGCTCGACTCGCGGACACAAACGACCTCGCGCCGTTCAGACCGAAGCTTGAAGCTTTCGGATGGTCCGTTCAGGAAATCGACGGCCACCACATGGAACAGATCTGCGAAGCTCTCGCGCCGTCCGCTGCGGGGCGGAGCAAGCCCAAGTGCATCGTGGCCCACACCAACAAGGGTCAGGGGATTTCCTACATGACCGACAATGTCGCTTGGCACCACAAGGTCCCGAACGAAGATCAGTTCAATCAGGGCATGGCCGAACTCGAGGAGGCTCCGGCTTGAGCTTGCCGTTTGACGCCGCCGAGCTCCACGACTGCCGCGACGCCTTCGTCGCGACGCTCGAGGATCTTGGAGAGACGGAAAATGAGATTGTCGCTGTCTGCAATGATTCCGTGGGCTCTACGAAACTCGGCGGATTTCAGAAGAAGTTTCCCGAGCGGCTGATCAACGTCGGAATCGCGGAACAGAACATGGTTGGAGTCGGCGCAGGCCTCGCCAATGGCGGCATGATTCCTTTTGTTTGCGCCGCCTCGCCATTCCTGACGGGTCGCGCCTTGGAGCAAATAAAAGCAGACGTCGCCTATTCGGAGACCAACGTAAAATTGGTCGGAGTCAGTTCGGGCCTAGCATACGGAGAACTCGGGGCCACCCACCATTCGATCGAGGATTTTGCTTGGGTTCGGGCGCTGCCCAACGTGCCGGTGATCGCTCCGGCGGACAGGATCGAAACCGCCGCCGCGGTCAAATGGGCGGCCGGGTTTGACGGCCCGTGCTTTTTGCGACTTAGCCGAGTCGGCGTTCCCGATCTCCTGCCCGAGAACCACGCATTCGAACTCGGGAAGGCCAACCTCCTCAGGGACGATAGCGGCTTGTGCATCATTGCCAACGGGGTGCTGACGCATCGCGCTTTGATCGCGGCCGAATTGCTGGCGCGAGACGGCGTCTCGGCGCGCGTGCTCAATATGGCCTGCGTCCGGCCGATCGACGCCGACGCCATCGTCGACGCAGCCGAAGAAACCGGAGCCATTCTGACTTGCGAAGAGCATACGATTTACGGGGGTCTCGGCAGCGCTGTCGCCGAGGTTGTCGTTGATCGGAAGCCGGTGCCGATGAAACGCTTGGGCGTCCCGGGCATCTTCGCGCCCACGGGTTCCGCCAATTTCCTGCTGGACGAGTTCGGCATGTCGCCGGAGGGGATCGCCAGCAGCGCGAAGGACCTAATGCTGCGGAAGGAATGAGCGATGGCGCGTCGGGCGATCCTGGCGATCGATGAAGGCACAACGAATTCCAAAGCGATTCTGGTCGCCGAGTCCGGCGAAATCATCTCCAGCGGTTCCGCGCCGGTGCCGACCGAGCATCCCAAGGCGGGATGGGTTCAGCAGGACGCGAATGAAATCTGGACGGCAACCCAGAAAGCCATCGCGAACTGTCTGAAAGATGCAGCCGACGTCGATGTCGCCGCTCTGGGCATTTCCAACCAGCGGGAGTCCGTCCTTGCTTGGGACCGCGACACAGGGGAGCCGCTCGGTCCAGTGATCACGTGGCAATGCCGCCGCACGGCTGATGCTTGCGAAAAACTGGTAGAGGCGGGCAAAGAAGAGGATGTGATCGCCCGAACCGGATTGCCGCTGGATCCGATGTTTCCGCCGACCAAGGCGGCATGGCTTCTGAAAAATGCCGATCAACGCACCGACCGAATCTGTTTGGGCACAGTCGACAGCTGGCTGATTTGGAAACTTTCCGGCGGAGTCCATGCAACAGATCGATCCAATGCCGCGCGCACGCAACTTTTCAATTTGAACGCCGGTCGATGGGACTTGCATCTTTGCGAACTATTCGGCGTCCCGATGGAAATATTGCCCGATGTTCATGATTCATCGCATGCATTTGGCAAGACCAAGGGAACGAAAGTGCTGCCGGACGGCGTTCCGATCGCAGCTGCGATCGGCGATTCCCACGGCGCGCTATTTGGCCACGGAGCTTTCGCTCCCGGCGACGGCAAAGTGACTTTCGGCACAGGCTCATCGGTCATGACAACCATCTCCGAGTTCATTGAACCGCCAAATGGCATTACAACGACGATTGCATGGTCTCTGAACGGCTCATCGACGTTCGCCTTCGAGGGCAACATTCTGGTCAGCGCATCGATTCTGCCCTGGACCGCTGAGATGCTCGGGCTGAAAGGTGTCGCCGAGATGCTTGAATTGGCGAAAAGCGTCGAGAATTCTAAAGGGGTCTGCCTTGTTCCAGCCCATGTCGGGCTCGGGTCGCCCCACTGGGATTCGCGCGCGCAGGGCCTGATCAGCGGCCTTTCCTTCAGCACCGAGCCGGCTCATATCGCGAGAGCGGCAACCGACAGCATTGCTCTACAAGTTCTGGATATCTATGAAATCATGTCCGAGGCCGCAGGCAGCTTGGGACGGATGTTCGTCGACGGCGGTCCCAGCGGAAACGCTTTCCTGATGCAGATCGTCGCGAACCTGCTGAATCGCCCGATAGAACCTGGAAAAGATACAGAGCTTTCCGCTCTCGGGGCCGCCTACCTCGCAGGATTGGCGACCGGCTTCTGGTCCGGCACCGACGAAGTCGCATGCCTTCCTTCTCATAAAACCGAAATCATCCCGCAATCGGATGCGGGCGACAGAAACGCAACCATCAACAACTGGAGAAAGTCCATTGCCCGCGCCACCCTGCGGGTATAGTGAATAAATATTCATTGTTCTGTCCCTGATAGGAACCCGCCTGATGTCGCGCTTGAATGAGCTTCGGTTGATCGCCCGGGTCGCTCAGATGTATCACGTGGAACGGCAGCGGCAGGCTGATATCGCTTCGCACCTGAGGATTTCGCAGGCAACGGTTTCCCGCATGCTGAAGCGGGCGCAAGAAGAAGAGATTGTCCGGACAACCGTCGTCTCTCCCTCGGGGACTTTCGGAGAACTAGAGGCAGAGCTTAGAAGCAATTACTGTCTATCTGAGGCGATAGTGGTCGAATGTTCCGAAGACCGCGACGGTTTCATCATGGCCCGCATCGGCGAGGCGGCTGCCCACTATGTTGAGGCCACCCTTCAGACCAACGAGATCATAGGAGTTTCCAGCTGGTCGGAGACGATCCTGAAAATGGTCGACAACATCCACCCGATGAAAAACGGAAAGGCGAAGTACGTCGTCCAAACACTGGGAGGAATTGGCGATCCAACAGTTCAGATCCACGCCAACCAACTGACTACCAGGTTGGCTCGACTCACCGGGGCCGAAGCACATCTGCTGAATGCGCCGGGCGTCGCCCAATCGCCTGAAGCCAAGCTTGTCCTGCTTGAAGATACCTACATGCGAGAAACTGTTGACCTTTTTGAAAAAATTTCGCTTTTGATCGTGGGCATCGGACCGATGGAACCGTCGGGCATGCTTGCACGCAGCGGCAACATCTTTTCATCGCGGGAACTCGCGGAAGTTGAAAAGGCGGGCGGAATTGGGAACATCAGCCTCCGATTCTTCGACGCGAACGGCGGCTTCGTCAAAACTTCTTTGGATGAACGCGTCATCGGCATGACCTTGGAAGAGCACGCCAAGGTGGACCGTGTCATCGCCCTAGCGGGCGGGCAATCGAAAACCGATGCGATTCGCGGAGCCCTCCGAACGGGCATCATTGACCTTTTAATCACCGACAAATTCACCGCTAGCCGCCTCGCAAGATCCGAAATCTAGGAGCGTGTCCGAGTATTCGTGGCATCGCCAATATAAGTAGATACATTGATGTTGTGTAGCACAACATATGGATATTTCATCGATAATTTTCTAGATGCTGTACAGAAAATTTCCGTCAAATTCAGCGGCGGCTATTTCTCGGACACGCTCCTAGGCTCCGTTCCAGCGAATTTTGCGCGCCGAAAGCCATGTCTCCAATAAACGCAAATCACTTGAAGATAAGAGCGAAAGCGCTTGACCGGCGTCCGGAATCGAACATGTGAAAACCCGTGTCACAGGGGGCGTCCGCAAACGAATTTGAGCAACTTCGCCGACCGTTCGAAACATGCAAGAAAACAGCGCCAAGTCATTATCGTCACAGCAATTGAAAGCTCGCCGATATCTTGAACGCCCTGGGCAGATCGCGCCATTAGCGGGTGACCCAAACCATCCGGTCGATGCGAACCTTACATTCGGAACATTGTTCGCTTATATGTTGCGGACAACTTGCCTCGGAATTCTTAATGAAACTGTTTCTTCTGTTCGTGTGCGTTCCGCTCATCGAAATTGGGCTTTTCGTACAAGTTGGAGGATTCATCGGCCTTTGGCCCACGCTGATCATCGTCGTCTTGACTGCCGCTCTCGGAGCCTTGCTGCTGCGAATACAGGCTCAAGGAGTTATCTACAGCCTCAGAATTGCGGCCGAGCAAGGATTGGACCCGACGCCAAATCTCGTGCACGGGATTCTGGTGTTCGTCTCGGCGCTGCTCCTTTTGACCCCGGGATTCTTCACCGACGCCGTAGGTCTCTCGCTGATGTCGCCGCATGTGAGGGAATGGGTGATCCGCTGGTGCGGAAAGCAATTCGCAAGCCAAGCCTATTCCGTGATGTCGGCAAGAGCCTCGAAAGGCCCGCGCCCGGTCGAGACAATCGAGGGCCAAGCGGAAGATATTGATCCCGACAACCGACTTTGAAGCGGCCTCGGCCTCCTTCCGGGAGAACTGATCAGATCGCGGCCGAGGCCTGATCTTCCTTGATCAGATCGCTTGCCCTCCCGCCAGTCGCGATCGCCGCCGCATTCCGTTGCCCGAAGTGATTGTCGCCATTATCGAGCAGCCGTCCACGTGCACTCCTGCCAGACCGCGAAGCTTTCGTCTGCGGACGCCTCGGAAGCCTGCCCCACTTTGCACGCGCCGACCGGATGGAAAATCCGCTGTTGCTTTACTCCTCGCCCAAGCACGAAGATCCTTGTCCGACGCACGCAGCCTGCGCGCTGCGGTTCGGCGCACGATCCTTGCTCCAACTGATCCTGCCTCCGCTTTCAGGCTGCAGGATGCAAACTGAAGTCGTGAAGCTCGGAAACGGATCCAAGCTTTCGCCCGGCTTGTCGGCAGACTGCGGTTGAATATGGAATTCGGTGCCGGGAGCGGCGGCATGTTCGCCAGTGCGGAGGAATCCGGTCGCGGAATTCATGGCCATAGTCAATGGATCCGTCCGGAACAACGGGCATTCCTACGCGAAACCGCTCGCTCGCCCTCGAATAAAATTCAAAGCGCATCGGCATGCCGCAGCGGACTCCTTTCCTCGTCGTTTGCTGGAAGTAGCTGATGCCTTTCTGGTCGGCGCCATTGCGATTTTCATTGAATCGACAGCCTTCGCCTCGCCGGACGCAGGCCGGGAATTGACCCTTCGAAACCGCGGCGGTTCCAGAATTTCAGCAGGCGCGCATCAAGCTGCCTGCGACGTAGGGCCTTCGCGTGTTGACGCCACGGGCATCCGTCAAACGGTCACATTTGAACAAAGCTGCCGTCAGGCAGAATCCGCAAATCTCCGTTCCGGATGCCCGCAACCTGCGCTGCATTCGACAAAAACAACGGACAACGCGTCCCATAGAGCTTGTTTGCCACAACCAGAGCCGTCAGGACGTTCATGCAAGCCCTTTCAAGAACAATGCCGGCAGGGGCCTGGCCGCGCTTGATCAGGGTCGCAAGGCTGCCCGGCGTCCCGCCCGAGCCGCGGATCATCGGCGCAAGCAACACCCGCCCGGCGACATTTTCCCCGGCCTGAGGATGGGTCCGGTCCAAGATCCTTCCGGAATACTGATCCACGCCGCCCCAAATACTGATCGGATCGTCAAGCTTCAAAACCGGCGCCGTCACCGCGGCCGGAAAGACAGGCACGAAACGGCTGCTCATGCCAGAGCCAGCCTCGCGTCGGTCCAGACCCGCCCGCTCACCGCGCTTTCGACGCATTCGCGCAAGCTTGCGATGCGACATTTCACGTCCAATTCGCCCGGGGCGTAGTAAGAGAACTTTCCCGAGTTGGTCATCACATTTCCGTACAGTCCGCGCGTTCCGGGACGCCAATAAAGACAGGTATCCGTTACCAGGGTCGCACCGGCATCTTCCAATATTCCTGCCAACCCGCGTTCTGCGGCGACGCCGTGCACAAAGCGGTTCATCTGCATGAAAAAGCCCACTCCATCAGCCACTTTCCGCCCTTCGAGCAGTCTGGCGGCCTGCTCAACTTCGTATAGCGACGCATGCGGCGTGCCGAGCGCGACCGCATCCACAGGTCCGTCGTGGAACTGTGTCAGTTCCTGGCGGGCCCTGGACAGGTCTTGAATGCCGATCCGGTCTTTCGGGCAATCCTTTCCGCTGGTTGCGGCCTCAAGGGACGGCGCTTCGGGAGTCAGCCCGACGGCGTGAAACAGCGCCACCCCGCCGGCGGACGCTCCGCTGGCGCAGACGGAGCGCAGGTTCTCGGCCCGCGCCGTCCGCGGCAAGCCTGTCAGTGCGGGAATATCGGCGCCGGCCTTGCGTCCCATCACATGACCGATCAGTTGAAAGGCCAGATCATCGGTCGCCAGATCATCGGGCAGGCCATCCACGCAAAGAACGCGGGTGGCGCTCCGGTTTTTCGCCAAGTGCAGCCCGCACATCGGCACGCGGCCGAGCAGCGCCGCGGCGAGATCGGCATAATCGCCGTATTTGGCTGTTCGCGCCCCGATGACGCTGTTGAAATAGGACACCGCATTCGATTCTGAACAGACGATCTGAGCGCCGAACCTTGGCGACCCCGGCAACTGATAGGGCGCGCATGTCATGATCAGATTCACGCCGATTTCCCGGTGCCGGTTCATCAGGTGTTTTGTATTGTGTTCTGCCTGCTTGCCCTCCGGCCCGGCACGCAGGTCCGGGTTGCGCCGGTCCCACCCCCCGACATTGGCAAAGGTCGGAACCGCCACCCGGCCTCCGGCGTTCACGACGAAGTCCAGAAAATCCAAGTGACTCGGCGCGCCGGAAAAGGAGGTGTTTACATAGGCCGCCTCGATCCTGCCGAATCGTTCCGCACCCATCTGCGCGCCGATGCGCTCCAGCAGGTCCAGCGCGAACCGGGCCGCTTCGCCGTGATCGCCCGCCTTGATCCGCAGCTCCTCCCGGCTCAGCTCCATGAGCGCCAGCCCTTGCGCAACCGGGATCCGAACCCGACCGGCATCTCAGGCCAAGCCGCCGAGCAGCACGGAAAGACCCCGCTCATGTTCATGTCGGAGAGCTGCCCGCAATCCTCCGCGGCGGCGCCTTCAACTGACCTGGCAAGCTGAACGCCCGCATTGTTGATCAGAACATCCATACGGCCCCATAGTTGCGTAGCTCGGTTGGACAGGCTTTCAATGTCTTGCGCGGATACAAGATCCGCCTTTTGCCGGCAAAGCCGGCCGCGCGCCGCAAGATCGTTTTCGGGCGCGCCAGTCCGCGACACGGCCAGGACTTCTGCGCCTTCAGTCGGCAGAGCTTGAGCCATTGCCCTGCCGACGCCGCGGCTTGCACCGGTTGCAACCGCTCCTTTTCCTTTGAGCCGAGGCCTTTCATCTTCTTTGAAACCGCGTCCTCCGGCAATTGAATGGGCTTGCAAGACCATTGGCAGATCGTAGATGTTCCGGCGCTATATGACTGTCCGCTGCTCGACACGAGCCGGCACCAGCGCGCGCATCAGGTCTTTCATGTTGAGAATGCCGACTTCCTCGCCGTCGTTCAAAACGCGATAGACCTTGTAGGTGTCGCCGCCTGATAGAGATATCAGTTGCTCCAGCGTGTCATTGGCGTCGACGTCGCCGTCGACGCCGCCCCGATGATCGCCGGCCGTCGTCATGACGGACCGGACCCGCAGGACGCGCGCGCGGTTGATATCGCTGACGAAATCTTCAATGTAGGCATCGTTGGGGTTCAGCAGAATGTGTTGCGGTTCATCCTGTTGCACGACATAGCCATCTTTCAGGATGACCAGGTGATCGGCCAGCTTCAGCGCTTCGTCCAGATCATGGGTGATGAACACGATGGTCTTGTGCAGATCATTTTGAAGCTCCAACAGCAGATCCTGCATATCGGTGCGGATCAGCGGATCGAGCGCCGAGAAGGCTTCGTCCATCAGCATGATCTCGGAGTCCGAGGCCAGCGCCCGGGCGAGGCCGACCCGTTGCTGCATCCCGCCCGACAACTGGTGCGGGTAGTGGCCCTCGTAACCGCTCAGCCCGACCCGGTCCAGCCATCTGCGTCCCGCTTCGATGATCTCCGATTTGGGGCTTCCCCGCACCGCCAATGCCGTTCCGGCGTTTTCCCCCACCGTTCGATGCGGCAACAGCGCGAATTTCTGAAACACCATCGACATGGTATGCTGGCGCAGATCGCGCAACCGGGCTTCGGTGTAGCCGAGGACGTTCTCGCCATTGACCCAGACTTCGCCAGCGGTCGGTTCGATCAGGCGGTTCAGGTGCCGGATCAGCGTCGACTTGCCGGATCCGGAAAGCCCCATGATCACCGTGACTTGCCCGGGGGTCATATCAACATTGATGTCCTGCAGTCCCAACACATGGCCGTATTTTTCCAGCAGCTCGGTCTTGCCGACCCCCGCATGAACGTGTTCCAGCGCAGCCTTCGGTTCGGCTCCGAAAATCTTGTGCAGGTTTCGGATGGAAATTTTGGGTTCGCTTGACATGCCCGGCGATCCTTACTTCTGCGATGTGTTGATGCGCGACAACGCAGATTTGCTGACGCGATCCAGCAGGATGGCGATCAGGACGATGCAAAAACCGGAAACCAGCCCGACGCCCAGTTCAAGGTTGCGAATGCCGCGCAGGACCAGAACGCCGAGTCCGGGTGCAGAGACCAGCGAGGCGATCACCACCATCGCCAGCGCCATCATGATTGTCTGGTTTACACCCGCCATGATGTTGGGCAGCGCCAAAGGAATCTCGACCCCGAACAGCTTCTGCCTGCGGGTCATGCCAAAAGCGTCGGCGGCCTCGATCACATCCTTGTCGACCAGACGAATGCCCAAATCCGTCAAGCGGATCACCGGGACGATGGCGTAAAGGATGATCGCGATGCCGTAAAGCTTTGATTCGGTTACTGAAAACAAAAAAATGAGCGGAATGAGGTAGACGAAGGTCGGCAGTGTTTGAAGCATGTCCAGAATGGGTATGTTCATCTTCTGGAACCGGTCGTTCTTGGACATCAGGATCCCGGTGGGAACGCCCAGCAGGACGCAGATCACCGTGCAAACAAAGACGATCGAGAGGGTCTGGACCGAATGGGAATAATGGTCGATGAAGCCGAGAAACAGAAAACACAGCGCTACAAACAGCACCATCCGCAGCTTGCGGGACAGAAACCAAGTGCAAACAAGCAGCAAGGGAATGAAAATGAACCAAGGTATCACCTGAAACAAAGCCAAAGCCCCGTCCAGCGCCCAGCTCAGGGGCTGGGTCAACGGATCGAGCACGACTTTCAGGGGATCCTTGATCCCAAGAAACAGGTTTTCGACGCCCTCGGTCATCTCGCGGGCGCGCGGGACTTTGGAGCAGGCTTCGTGCAGGTTGTCGAGCGACGGGAAGGGCGTTTCCAGAAACGGAACAGATTCCTCTGTCGCGCTGTCGCCGCTTGCCTGAGCCATAAGCTGTTCCATAGTCATGGGGCCGTCATTCTTGGCGGATTCTCCGCACCAGCCCCTCAGCCACAGGCTGTCGAAAATGCCATCGTAGTATGCCACGTCACTCCCCCAATTGCCCCGCTACGGCCTTCGTGTGCGGACTCCCCTTCCGGCGGCATTCGGAAGCGCCGTAACGGCGAACGGTTGAAGCCATCAAGGACAAGGAGCATCCACCACGGAGATGATTAACATGATCGGGGTCGATCTTGGCAAGAGAAGTTTCCAGCTCCGCTGCGTGCGCGGGGACGGGTCGGCAGTTTTCAATGTCAATGGGCATCCAATCATGCCCCCTTCCAGACGTCCAAAAGCGCTCCCGGCGAGGAGCGGTTTTTTTTAAGCGGGAAGGCGCCGGAGGGCTTTCGGGAGGGGTCGAAGCGGGAAGTTTTTTTCGAGGGCGGCGCGGCGGCAATGTCCTCGGCGGAGATCGCCTCGCAGCGGACCCCGGGGCAAGTCCCGTAGACAAGATCGGCATCGGCCGCCTTTGCAACGCAGATTTTCTCCGGACCCGGAAGGGATTGCAAAGTCCGCATCCAGTGCGCAAGCCGTCGGCAACGGTTTTCTGAAAGCGGTCTCCGGCATCCGGGTCAGGCATGGCTCGACGTCTCTTTCGGTTCGGGTAACCGGTCTGAGTTGGCGCCGATCAGGTTGTCTCGCACATCTTGCCCCATGCGATGAAGGCCCCGTTGCGGTAGTTCGGCTTGCCGAAAGTGAAGTCTGACAGGTCCGGGCGGGTCACCTTTCCGCCCGCCGCTTGAAGAACCGCCTGTCCCGCCGCGGTGTCCCATTCCATGGTAGGTCCGAAACGGGGATAGACATCCGCTTCGCCGCTGGCCACGAGGCAAAACTTGAGCGATGAACCGATGGAGATCGTCTGGCCGATGCCGTGTTCGCACAGCCAGCCATCCGTTTCGGCATCCCGATGCGAGGCGCTAGCCACGGCGACCGCGCCGCCGGGCGGTGGCCGGCGAACGGAAATCCGCCGGGTTGCGCCCGCGCAGGTTTCCTCGGCTCCTGCTCCGGCGATGCCCGAGAACAGCCGGTCAAGTGCAGGGGCATAGACGATGCCGAGCACGGGCTTCCCCTTGTCGACCAAGGCGATATTGACGGTAAAACCGCCCTTTCCATCGCGTTTGAGAAACTCCTTGGTTCCATCCAGCGGATCCACAAGAAAGAAGGTCTCGGGCGGAGTCAGACTGTGGCTGGCGGCATTTTCTTCCGAAATCACCGCAATATCCGGCGCCAGATCATTCAGGGCCGCAAGGATGATGGCTTCTGCAGCCGCGTCGGCTTCGGTCACGGGCGATCCGTCGGGTTTGCAATCTGCATCCGCCGGCTTCTCGTAAACTTCCAATATTCTGCTGCCTGCGTCGCGAGCAACCGCACGCAGCCGCGTCTGAAGTTGATGCAGATTCAAATCAATGTCGGCCATCATGGCCATCCTGCGATCAGTCCCATGCTTTCGAGTTTCAGCAGGATCTGATGCGCGCAGTTGTCGACATCGGTCCCCTCGGTCTCGACTCTCAGTTCCGGCTTGGACGGAACCTCATAGGGGTCGGAGATGCCGGTGAACTCCTTGATCTTGCCTTCGCGCGCCAGTTTGTAGAGGCCCTTGCGGTCGCGGCGCTCGCATTCCTCTATCGAGGTGGCCACGTGCACTTCTACAAAGGCGCCGAAGGCCTCGATGTCCTCGCGCACGGCGCGGCGGGTGGCGGCGTAGGGCGCGATCGGGGCGCAGAGGGCGATGCCGCCGTTCTTGGTGATCTCGGACGCGACATAGCCGATGCGGCGGATGTTGAGGTCGCGGTGCTCCTTCGAGAAGCCCAGCTCGCTCGACAGGTTCCTGCGCACAATGTCGCCGTCCAGCAGCGTCACCGGGCGGCCGCCCATCTCCATCAGCTTGACCATCAGCGCGTTGGCGATTGTGGATTTGCCGGAGCCGGAGAAACCGGTGAAGAATACGGTGAAGCCCTGCTTGGAGCGCGGCGGCCTGGTCTTGCGCAGCTCGGCAACCACTTCCGGGAAGGAGAACCATTCCGGGATTTCCAGGCCTTCCGCCAAGCGGCGGCGCAGCTCGGTGCTGGAGATGTTCAGAATGGTCGCGTCATCCTTGTCGGCGATCTCGTCGTCGGGCACGTACTGGGCGCGCTCCTGCACATAGACCACGTGCTTGAAGTCGACCATTTCGATGCCGATTTCATCCTGATGCTTGCGAAACAGATCCTGAGCGTCATAGGGGCCGTAGAAATCATCGCCTTGGCTGTTCTTGCCCGGGCCCGCGTGGTCGCGACCGACGATGAAATGGGTGCAGCCATGGTTCTTGCGGATGATGCCGTGCCAGACAGCCTCGCGCGGGCCGGCCATGCGCATGGCCAGATTCAGCAGCGACATCGAGGTGGTGGCGGCCGGGTATTTGTCCAGCACCGCCTCGTAGCAGCGCACGCGGGTGAAGTGGTCGACGTCGCCCGGCTTGGTCATGCCGACAACCGGGTGGATCAGCAGGTTGGCTTCGGCTTTTCGGGCGGCGCGGAAGGTCAGCTCCTGATGGGCGCGGTGCAGCGGGTTGCGGGTCTGGAAGGCAACGACCTTGCGCCATCCCAGCTTGCGGAAGTAGGCGCGCAGCTCGTTCGGCGTATCGCGGCGGGCTTTGAAGTCATAGTGGATCGGCGGTTTGATGCCGGTCACAGGGCCGCCCAAATAAACCTTGCCTGCCGTATGGTGAAGATAGTTCACCGCCGGATGGGCGCTGTCGTCCGCGCCGAAAACCTCTTTCGCCTCTTTCGCCTTGTCCGGCGCCCAGCGATCGGTGACCGTCATGGTGCCGAGAATCACGCCTTCCTGATCGCGCAAGGCGATGTCCTGACCCAGTTCGATCCTGTCGGCGAACTCTTCATTCACGTCCAAAGTGACGGGCATCGGCCAGAGCCGACCATCGGCCAGCCGCATGTTGTCAACCACGCTGTCGTAGTCCTCTTCCGACAGGAATCCCTTGAGCGGGTTGAAGCCGCCATTCATCAGCAATTCCAGATCGCAGATCTGACGCGGTGACAGATCCCAACTGGCGAGTTCGGCGGCTTCGACCTTCAGCTTCCGGGCAGAGTCGTAGGAGACGTAAAGCTCCGGGACCGGAGTCTGCGCCAAGGCGGGCGCGAAATGGCCGACGGTGTTTGGCTTTGTCGGTTTGTTCATGGCTGCTGCTGCAATCAAACGGTTTCAGGCACTCGAACAAGATGCTGAAGCATGTGCCGGCAATGCGGCATCGTCCTGCGATGAATGCGCTGCACCCGGCGCGGAGTCCTTTCGAGGGCTACATGCTTGCGTTTCTTGCGGCGCCGGATCGGCAGGCTTTGCCGGATTGGCGTGAGGCGCGCCGCCCTCACACCGGCCATAGGCGGATTGGCCGTTTCCGGGTTCCCAAGACAATGCATCTTCAATGAAGGGAATGCCGACCGTCTCCCAGAAGGCCTGCGTCACTTGGGTCGGGTTCTCCAGCAAGTCATCGCCATCCGTTGCGAAAGGCGTTTTGCCATGGATGGCCTCCAAGGCGGCGGAGGCAGAGCGCGGCGTGGCGCAAAGAGCGATGATCCTGCGCATCGCTCAGGATTCCAGCGTGTCCAGCAGTCGACCGTGATACGAGGCAGGCGCCAAGCCGAGCGTTTTGAAAATTCGCCAGTACAGGGCAGTGTCGTGCCCCACGACCGGCTGGCCCAGACGTTTCTCCAACTCGGCGGTGTGGTGGACCGGCCGACGGGCGACACCATCGGACGGGCGGCGGAAATTCGCCATGCCGTTGATCAGATAGGCATCTACATTCGGGGCTTGTTCGGCTGCAAAGTCGAAGGATTTCCACATCAGCTCCTCGTCGAAGCACCATACGCAGTCATCCACCTGCTCCTGGGTTTCGAACCAGCCCTGATCAAAGAAATTCCTTGCCCAGACTACGTCGAATCCGGCCTCTTTCAGGAAGCCGACCGTCCCCTGATACCAGCTGTGCGTGTGGTAGCAGGCGTTGAGGGCCACCTTTTCAGCACCGATTTCGCGCAGCGCCTCGACCATGGCATAGCCGGCCATATGGAACGGCGTCTCATATTTGTCGCTCAGCATCTCGCAATGCCGGCGGATGCCTTCGACGCCCAGACCGCTGGCATGCACCCAGTTCGACCCGACCTGGCCGCAGACATCCGCGTTGTTGACGGCCATGCATTCGACAAATTCCTCGAGCAGGCCGAAGTTCTTTTTGCGCTGGTCCAGCCCGTGCCGGTACCCGGGCACATGCAGCATGCGCCCATGCACGCCCACGGTTTCCGGCGCCATGCGAATGAAATCGGACGGCGCGGCGCAATAGTCGAACGGCGGGCAGGTGAAGCCGACCTGATAGGGAAATAGTTTCAATGCCGGGTTTGCCCAACGTTCGGGCTTTACAAAACTGTTCATGAGTTACCCTTCCTATTCAAGAGGGCGCCTTCGGTGAGATCCTGAGGCAAATCCATTGCCTTCCGGCGGAGGCGCTCATGCCAATCTAGACAAGAGTGCGCGGTCGGCGCCAAGGAGAGCGCATTCAAGCTGATCTTATGCCTTTGCGGACCCTGCCTTGGACGCCTCAAGGCGGTACTGATGCAGATGCTTGTAGTGCGGCAATGCTTGCTCATAGATTTCTTTGACATGGTCCGGCTGGCTTTCAATTGAGCCGTATGTGCGCGGCTGAGGCTTCAGCCCGTCCGACGCGCTCAGGCTTTCATGCCATGAGCCGCTGTCATACCAGCCAACTTCAGGGCGCGCGCCGGGCTCCCATGACAGAGCTTCAGGCATGAAATCAATGCCGACCGCATCGCACCAAGCCGAAACGACGCCATGAGGATTTTCCAGCAGATCGTCGCTGTCGATGACCGGCGGGGCTTTGCCGTCGCGGTCCGCAATCCGGTCGAACAGGCGGCGATGCTCCTCGAAACCGTATTCCGCCACCAAGAACTGAGGGCCGCGCTTATAGATGGAAGGGACTGATTTCGCAGGATCTCGAATCAGGAAGCTGTGCGTGAAGGGCGCAAGAAACGCGTCATCGACATCACGGGGCAAACAATGCGGCATATCCTTGGAAAATACCGGCTTTTTTTCGGCGGCCGCCAGAATTCCGTCATGCACGCTCCGCGAGGAAAGGCACGGAACCCGTTCGCTTTCAGCCGTCAGCCGAGGCCAGGCCGCATCCTCGCCTTTGTACCACGCCTCGCAGAACGGCTCATGGAAACAGATCATGTCCCCCCGCATCCGCATCATCCATTCGAATGCCGTGGAGGTCGTGCGAGGCGTGGACCACAGCTTGACAATCGCGTTCATTGCTTACCTCTTGCTTCGGACGGAAAAACCGTCGGTTCGATACGGACCGCTTGATTGGGTCTTGAAAAACCTGATCCAGAATCAGCAGGAAATCCATTGCTTTATCGCTCATAAATGTTATCAATTTTGTCATGAGTTCTTCTCGCCGCCCTCCCTCGATGAGCCCGCTTGTCGCCTTTGAAGCCACCGCCCGACTCAGCAGCGTGACACTGGCCGCGACCGAGTTGAACACCTCGCAATCCGCAGTCAGCAGGCATATCCGAAACCTCGAAGAAAGACTGAAAATGCAATTGTTCCAGCGCGACGGGCGAGGCATATCCCTGACATCCGACGGCAAGACTTATTTCGAGGCGGTTTCTGCCGCCTTGAGCGGGTTGCGGGCCGCGGAAACCCGGCTGTCCCAATCCGGCAGATCCCTGACCATCGCCTGTTCCTACACGGTCAGCCATCTGGTGATTATGCCGAATTACGCCCGCCTGCGGGACCTGCTGGGCGAAGATATTGCGATCAATGTTCTGATCTTCAATTACGAGGCGCAATCAATCCCGGAAAAACCGAACGCGGACATCCTGATCGGCTACAGATTCGACGGCCCCGGCGGACAGCCGCAGAAAATTCTGGACGAAGACGTCATCCCTGTCGCTTCCCCCAATTTCATAAGCGAGCACCGGGATATTCTGGCCGGACCGGCTTCAGGCTGGGCCCGATTGCGTCTGCTTGAGATAACGCAGAGCTCTTTGGGGTGCGCGACCTGGAACGACTGGTTTCGGGCGCAGGAGCTCGAGCTGGGCAAAACGCCCGATGAACTCTTCAGCAACTATGTCTACTTGCTGGAGGCCGCAGCAGCAGGAGCCGGCATCGCCTTGGGATGGCGGGGCTTCATTGAACGCCAGCTTAAAAACGGCACGCTCGAGCCCGTCGGCGACAGTTGGCTCTCGACAAACAACTGCATGTGGGCCTGGCTTACCCAGCAAGGCCAGCAGAAGCGGTCGGCCCGGATCTGCATGCAGTTTCTGGCAGGTTTTCGTGAAAGGCAGAACCGGCGGTCGCAGAATTGAGCCGAAAACGCGACGGATGTCGCGACAGCCCGTTTTCTGGCGGACGGTTTTAGTCGTTCGCCGCCCTCATTGGAGGGCGGCGGCCGGCCGCTCCAGGCCTTTCAATTTTCCGCTGTCGACTCGCCATCCATTCCGCATGTCCTGAAGTCCCGGCGGAGGAGAGTCATCGGCGCACGACCGGCCAGACGCGGAAAGACGAGGCGCATCCTGTTGACAGGAACGGGGCGCTTGAAGCGCCCCGTTCCGGCGTTGTCCGCTACCGGATCAGGGCCGCGAGATTTTCGCGCGCGGCGTCATTCACCCAGCCCGACCACACATCGGAATGGTTGGACAGGAACCAGACAGCCGCTTCTTCTGCCGAGGCTGCGTTCTCTTCCTGCCAGGCAAGAATGCCCCCCATCTGTGCGTTGGTGAACGAGAGATTTGTCATCAACTCGGCGATGTCCGGATTCTCGTCTGCAAAGCTCGGAGTGACCGTAGTGACGACCCGCGAACGCGGATAGGGCGATACGCCCACTTCGGCGCAATCGGGATCGGCGTTGCAGGCATGTGTATCGGCGTCGAATTCACCCAAGTCCACCATCGCCATCGAATATTTGCCGAGAACCGAGGTCGGCGCCCAGTAGTAGCCGAACCATGGCGCTTCATCGGCATAGGCAGCCGCGATTGACGTCGCCAGAGTTTCGCCTGAGCCATGGACGAAAACCTCGATCCCGTTGCCTTCCAAGTCCAGCGCCAAGGCCAGAGAGGCATCGGTGAAGGCGGACCCCCAGCCATCGGGCGAACGGTGGAAGCGTCCGCCGACAAGCTCGGGATTGGCCAGAACCCCTTCGATCGTGGCCAGTTCGGGATGGGCTTCAACCAGATATTGAGGAACCCACCAGCCTTCCTGCCCGCCATCGGAGAGCACGTTGGTCAAAGTGCGCACCGTACCGTCTTCTTCCATGTCGGAATAATTGGGCAGACTAGTCAGCCACAGCTCGGTCAGAATGTCGGGCTTGCCCGTTTCGGCCACAGACGTTGCCGCGGGCACGGTTGAGGACGGCACCACCGTCACGCTGCAGCCATAGCCCCTTTCCATCAGGAATGTGGCGACGGTCGTCACGACCGCGCCCGAAGCCCAGTTCATCTCGGTGATGGATACCTCGCCACAGTCGGCATGGGCCGCTGTGCCGGTTGCAAGGGCCCCGATCAGGCCCAAAGCCGCAAGTTTTTTGTACATCGTATCGTTCTCCTTGGTAGTGTATTCACGTAATCCAGCGCACGGCATTCGACGATGCTGTTCTCTGTGCGCGTTTCGACATCCTGCTCTTTCTCCTCATGCTGGACAGGCGCCCTGGGGCAGCCACATGTCATATCCCGCCTTGCCCAGCCGCGCCCCCAGATCCCGCATCCGTCCGTGAAATTCATCACGATCCACATGGCAGGTGCGGATGCGCCGGGGCGAGGTCGCCACGAAAGCGTTGCGCCCGTGCTGGCAGCGGTTGTTGTCGATCAGGACGGCGTCGCCGTCGCCGAGCTTGATCTCGGCCTTGAATTCCGGGCTGACCATGCGCTTGTGGAACTCGCGGACCGCCTCATACATCGGGCCGATCATATCGTGCGGCAGATCCAGCGGGGCCATTGCCCGGTCGAAATACCGCACGCCCGAGATGCGCCCCGTCCAATCCAGCCGGATCAGCGGCGCATGCACCCGCACATCGATCTCGCCCGGATGCCGGCGGTTATGCGGGATCGGCACGGTCGTCAGCAGCTCGAACGCCTCCGGAACCTCGGCGCGGATGGCTTCGGCGATGGCAAAACCGTCGGTATAGGTGCTTTCGCCGCCCTTGCCTTCAGAGTTCACCAAGCAATGAAAAAACACGATCCCGGGCTGCGCGTAATAAAAGACATCGTCATGATGCGGATCCTGATGGATGCCGGTTTTCGAGCCCAGTTTGGCCACCGGCTCGACCTGCACGTCGAAAATTCGGCCGTAGACCGAGGTCTCATGGATCGGCCCGAGAAGGGCGGCGAGGCTTTCGAACTCGTCGGGGTTCGAACCGACATTTTTGATCCGCACGATTCCCCAGTCACGCAGGTTTTCCATCATCTCAAGACGCGTGTGATCGTCATTGAGCGTGGCGGCATAGTCGACCGAGGGGAAATTCCGGGGCATGTCCGATTTCCACAGGATCGGCTTGTACCCCATCAGCTCTTCGCGCCGGGCCGGCGAGCTGTCATAGGTGCGCAGCCAGCTGGCGGCATAATCCGACAGGTGGCCGTCGGGCCAGGCGACGGTCAGCGTCTCGTCCTTGGCGACTGCCGAGGCGGGCCGGATATCGGCGGGCACGTCCATGATGGTGATGCTGCGTATCCCGTCTCCGCTGTTGCCGCATTGCTTGCAGAAGCAATTGAGCCGCAGCCAGACCGGGTGGAAAACGGAAAGATGGCCGTCGCCGAACCGCAGGCTCACCCCGTCGGCTTGGATCTCGGCCCCTTCCACTCGAAGGCCCGCGCGGCTCATCGCGTCGGTGACCGGGGCGCTGTTGCCCTCGAAGGCGTTGTAGGTCGCGATGCTGGTCAGAGTTGCCCGGGACTTCATTGTCGAGCTCCGGATAGAAGCGATGGGCGGCGATGCGCCCAAGGGCGCGCCTCTTCCAGAACGGCGCCGACGCGGAATGCACCCGCATCGTCATAGGGTCGCGCAACGATCTGAATGCCGGTGGGAAGGTTGTTCGCGGCCACGCCCGAGGGCACGGCCAAGACGGGCAAAGGCGAGAGCATGTTGAACGGATAAGTCAGCATCCAGCCGAAATCGGCGGCGACGCTTGCGCCCGCGATGTCCATGTCGGGCCCCGCCGGATCATGGTCAAGCGGCACGGCGGGCAGGGCGAGGGTCGGACAGATCAGCGCGTCGAAACGCTGAAGGATCGGGCCGAGGGCAGCCCACATGTCGGCCTCGGTCGCGACCGATCGCATGAAACTCTGCGCCGTGACGGTGCGAGCGCTTTCGCCGAAGGCCACTGCGTAGCCCGTCATCCGGTCCCGCTCGGCAAGATGCTCCTCGACCCAGCCCCCGAACACCGCGGCCGAGTGATCCCGGAAGGCTTGCAACGTGCCGGCCGGCCAGTTCAGATCGACTTCTTCAACCTCGCTCCCAGCCTCCTTCAGCGCCGCGACCGCCTCGCGGGTCTGGACGACGACCTCGGGGTCGACCGATTTGTAGCCAAGGTCCATCGACACCGCGATGCGCAGGCCGCGCGCGCCCTGGAACCGTGTGGGCAAAGGATCCGCGTCCGGCAAAGAGAACAGGTCGTCGGGGTGCTGGCCCGACATGGCGTTTTGCAAGATGGCGCAATCGGCCACGCTGCGGGCCATCGGACCGTCATGGTCGTACCAGTCGATGTTGAAATAGGGCGACACCGCATTGCGCCCGCGCGGCGGCTTGTAGCCCACGACCCCGCAAGAGGCCGCCGGAATGCGGATCGAGCCGCAGTAATCCGAACCGTTGGCGAGCGTTGCAGATCCCAGCGCCAGAGCGGCTGCGGCCCCGCCGGATGACCCGCCGGAATTGTAGTCGCGGTTCCAAGGGTTGGCCGTCGGCGGGTGCAGCCTGCTTCCGGTAATTCCCGCCGTGCCCATTTCGCAGATATTGGTCCGGGCGTGGAGGATGCCGCCTGCCGCGCGGATGCGCCCCACGGGCAGGGCATCGCCGTCTGCGATATTGTCCTTGAACAGAACCGAGCCCGCCGATGTGGGTTTTCCCGCGACGCCCTTGTCTTCCTTGACGGCGACCAGCAGCCCCTCGAGCGGACGCGCCTCGCCCTTGGCATACGCGGCTTCGGCATGACGGGCGGCGTCCATCGCTTCGTCAAAATAGGATTGGGTGAAGGCGCCGTTCGGCCCCTCCGACGCTTCCGCCCGCGCAATCACCGCCCGGGCCAGCTCGACCGGCGACAATGATCGGTCGCGAAACCTCGCAAGCGCGCGTTCGGCGCTCAGATAACACAGATCGTCGCTCATCGCACTCTCCGGTCAGGCGTTGTAGCCGCCATCCACATGCAAGGTCTCGCCGGTCATGTAGGTGGCCCCCGCCGCCAAAAAGAGCATCGTTTCGGCATATTCGCGACCAGTGCCGGGGCGCGGAATGGGGAGAGCTTTGCTGTCTTCGAAAACGGTGTCCCATTTCAGCGGGAAATTGGTGCTGTCGGGATGCACATACATTGGCGCAATGGCATTGACGCGCACATCCGGCGAAAGGCCGCGCGCCAGCTCCTTGGTCAGCGTCACGATGGCCCCCTTGGCCACGCAATAGGGGGAGCTGGAGCCGCCCGAGCGGAAGCCCGACATCGAACTGGTCGATACGATCGCGCCGCCGGCCTCCTTGAGATAAGGGGCCGCGGCCTTGGCGGTGCGGAACACCGACATGAGATTCACCGACATGATGTCGGACCATAGCTGCTCGGTCTGCTTCTCCAGATCCGAGGGCGGAATGATCTCCAGCGTGACGGAATGGCCCGCGACATTGAGCAGATAATCCAGCCGCCCCATCTCGGCCGCGGCTTTGTCGACCATGGCCTGCACCGCGTCCGCGTCCCGCAGGTCGGCAGGCGCGGCGATGACCTTGCGGCCCGCGCCGCTTAGCCGTTCGACCTGCTCGTCGGTCCGCGCTTCGTTGACGTCGCTGATGGCAACCGTTGCCCCGCATTCGGTAAAAAGCTCGACCGCGGCAAGCCCCAGACCGGATGCGCCCCCGGTCACCAGAGCCGTTTTGCCATTCAAATCCGCTTTGATCATGTCCTGGTCCTCTGTTCGAGCTCAGCTTGGCCCGTATTCGGCGACAAGGTCCTCGTTGAGCTGAACGCCAAGCCCCGGCTCGGTCGGCAGCGCGATATAGCCATCGACGATCTCGGGTTCCGCAGGCGAGACCAGCTCGGTGCGCAGCCGCGACGGACCAAGGCGGGACGAGCGGAATTCGACCATCGGGATGGTCAGGCTCGCCGCCTGAAGGTGGATGTTGCAGATGTCGGTGATGCCGGTGGCGTAAGAATGCGGGATCAACGTGGCGCCGTAAAGCTCGCACATTTCCGAAATGCGCATCAGCTCCGTAAAGCCGCCGGCGCGGCTCACGCCCGGCTGCACCAACGAGACGCCGTTTTCCAGCCAGTCGCGGGTTTCCCATCGACCGACCGCGAACTCGGCGCCGCCGACGCGGACGGGGCTGACGGCCGCCAGCCGCTGATGGCCCGTCAAATCGTCATGCCAAAGCGGCGCTTCGGCAAAGGCGATGTCGCAATCGTCGATCCGGCGCAGCAGCCGGCCCGCATCATGCCAGTCGCGCCAGCGATAGCCGAAATCGAGCGCCAGTTCGATGTCATCGCCCACCATGCGGCGGCAATCCTCGATGAAACCGACAAGCTTGCGGTCCGACAGATGTTCGCCGAACAGGATCGGCACCTTGACTGCGCGCAGGCCCTGATCAACGGCGATCCCGGCCTGCTTTTCAAGCTCGTTGACCACGTTGGCCGCGGGGCCGTCGTAGATGTCGCCCGGATAGATCGTGGCATAGGGGCGGACGCGCTCGCTGCGGGCGCCGCCAAGCAGCTTGTAGACCGGCTTGCCCAGCTGTTTGCCCGCCAGATCGTAAAGCGCGATGTCCACCGCCGAGAGCGCGTGAATGAGGATGCCTCGCCGTCCGTGGTAGAAAGATTTGTGATAGACCGCATCATAAAGCGCCGTGGCCTCGATCGGGTCGCGGCCGATCAGCTGCTCCTTGATGCCCTGGCTCCAGAAATGCACTGTCGCCATGTCTATCATCGCCTTGGTCACCGAAGGCGTCGCAACGCATTCACCGATGCCATAGAGGCCGTTTTCATCCGCGATCTTGACCAGAACCGTTTCTTCATTGCCTTCGGCGAATGCATTCCCCAAGGCCGGAACCGACACGATCAGAGCTTCAACATCCGCAATATTCGCCATCTGCCTCCCCAAGGCCTTTCGGGGGATTTGACAAAATGTCGCGGCTGGAGAACAGTCATAAAAAAGCAAACCTAGTCTAGGAAAATTTTATGGCGCGCCGCCGCATCCCCCCGTTGAACGCGCTCTCGGCATTTGAAAGCGTGGCCGAATACGGCAGCCTGTCGGCCGCCGCGCGAGCGCGCGGCGTGGCGCAGCCATCCATCAGCCGGCATATCGCGCTTTTGGAGGATTGGATGAACGTCGCCCTGGTGGAGCGCAAACCCAATGCGATCACGCTGACGGTGGACGGTCAGGAGCTGAGCCGGTCCGCGCGCGAAGCCTTCGACCAGATCGAGCTGACCGTGCGCCGTCTGCAGGAGCGCCATGCCGCGCCGGTGGTGTTGGGGTGCTCCTGGGCTATTGCGCATCTGTGGCTCATGCCCAAGCTCTCCTCCCTTCGCTGCAGCCACCCTGATGCCGATCTGAGCCTGTTTTCCTCGGAAAACTATGCCGACTTCGACCGTCCCGGCATTGATCTGTCGATTCGATTCGGACGGCGCGACCGTCTGCCCGCCAATGCCCATCTGCTGATCGCCGAGCGCGCGTTTCCCGCGGCGTCGCCGGATTTCGCCCGATCCAGGGGGCTACGGGCCACGTCCATCCCCGACGATTACGACGCGTCCGAGCTGCTGCATCATACCCGGGGCACCTACGGCTGGATCAACTGGCCGGCCTACTACGAGGCTCTGCACTGCGAATTCAGCGCATTCGACACGATATCGAGCTATAACAGCTACCCGCTGCTTATCGATCGCGCGATCGCGGGCGAGGGCATCGTGATGGGGCATTCCGGCCCGATCGACCAATATATGAAAACAGGCGAATTGGTGCAGGTCGGCGCCCCGGTGGAGCGCGCAGATTACGGGTTCTTCCTGCTGCCCGGCAATGAGCTGAGCGACAAGCCCGCAACGCAGCAACTCCACGCCTGGCTATTGCAGCAAAGTACGAACCGCCCCGGCTGAAAATCCAGTTCGGGGTTGATCTGCGATACAGCCCCCAGCCAGCCGACGGCCATCATCCGGCCTTTGACGAAAGCCGCCCGGGGGCCAAGCGGGCGGACAGCCGAGCGTGCGATATCCTCGGGCTCGGCCATGCGGCCGACGGGTTGCCGCCCCGGCGCAATCCGATTCCGCCGCCTCCTGAAAATGCGGCGCGATGGATTGCTCGTTTGAACGGCGTCGCGCGGAATCGCCGAGCAATTCAGCTTAGCAGGCGGACCAGATCGGTCGAGCCGTCCCAAATCATCGCCGCCGTCAGATACACCAGAAACGCCAAGCCTGCGTACGACAGCAACGGGAATCGGGCCATCAGCCGCATGATCAGCGTTGCGCAAAACGCCATGAATGCGATGGCGAGCGCCAGGCCGAACACCAGAAGCGCAGTGTCTTCGCGGGCAATGGCCGCGACCGCGAGCACGTTGTCGATCGACATCGAAATGTCGGCCGCTGCGATCGTGTAAAGCGCGCTCCGCAATTTTTGCTTCTTCGCAGGAGCCGACGGCTCCATTCCCGAAGCCTCGACTTTCTTCGCCTTCCGGCTTTCGGCCAGATCATGATAGAATCTCCAGCATACCCACGCCAGAAGCAGGCCGCCGACCAGAAGTATGCCCGGTATCCGGATCATGTACGACGCGGCGACCGCGAACACGACCCGCAGCAGCGCCGCCAAGCCCATGCCGAACGCGATGACTTTTTTCCGCTTTTTCTCTTCTATGCCCGCGGCGGCCATGCCGATGACGATCGCATTGTCCCCGGACAGAATGATGTCGGCGAAAATGATCTGAAGAATCTTCACGATTTCTTCGTGCATGTGAGCGCACCTGCATTTTATCGTGAGCACTCATGCAAACCGTTCGGATGCAAGCCGCAAAAATGTTCCCGCTATCGGCGCTGCCGAGCTGCAGTATGCAAGTTTGTCGATTTGCCGCTTGATAAACGGGGTTGCTGCCGCACCGCTCGTATCTACCTTTTCAGATATAGAGATGAAAGACGCCGATTCAATGTCGAGGGGCGCGTCGAGCCCGATTTGTGGCAAAGCCGTCCTGCTCAACGCCGAGGTGGACGTTCTGCCTCGGTCTCGCTTCATCGGCGCACTCCTGCAATTGCAGAATCTTGAACTTTCACGCTGTTTGCGCCATATTCGAATAGGGATGCATCAATTCTAGCCAGGTGGAGCAATGGCCAAGCCGAACGGGACCGACGAAGCAGACTCGAAAAACCTTCCGCCGCGACTGCAGATCGTCAGCCAGTTCATACGGGATCTGTCCTTCGAAAACGTCGCGATGCAGAAGAAGCTGGTTCCGACCGGCCCGCCCGAAATACAGGTCCATGTGAACCTCGACGCCAAGAAAATTGATGAGGGCGGCGCTTACGAGATCGCTGTGACGTTGAATATCGCCTCCAAGGACAAGCCGACCGGAAACACTCTGTTCATGCTTGAGCTGGACTACTGCGGAA
Organism: Paracoccaceae bacterium; assembly: GCA_965205055.1. Taxonomy (GTDB): domain Bacteria; phylum Pseudomonadota; class Alphaproteobacteria; order Rhodobacterales; family Rhodobacteraceae; genus CBDBBY01. The sequence continues at coordinate 3,258,609 of OZ242030.1, forward strand.
TTTTCAAGATCGAAAACGTCCAAGAGAGCTTCCTGCACCCCTTCCTCATGATCGAATGTCCGCGGCAAATGTTTCCGTTCATCCGCCGGATCGTCTGCGATCTGACCCGGGACGGCGGCTTTCCGCCATTCGACATGGAGGTCATCGACTTCGCCGCCCTCTACCAGAAGGAAATGAGCAAAAGGCGCGGCGATCAGAATCCCGGCCACAGCACCACGCATTGATTCATGGCGAAACCGGGCGCCGGAGCCGCATGTCAGACCTGATCGCGATTCTTGTAGAGGTTCCAAATCGCTTTCTCGCCCAGCTTGTCCACGAACGCCGCATGGGCCTGCAATTCCTCATCGGTGATCCTTGGCGGCAGGCGCGCCTCGCGCGCGACCGGCGCTGAATCGCCGGCGGAGCTTCTGCTCTTGCCTTGCGCATTCGAGTCGTCGATTGCCTTCAAAAAGCCGTCATTCGCGCCTTGCAGCTTGAAATAGACGTCGGCCAGCAGTTCCGCATCAAGCAGCGCGCCGTGCTTGCTTCTGGCCGTCTTGTCGACGTTGAAGTGCCTGCAAAGGCCGTCGAGGCTGCGCGACGAGAGCTCCGGCAGCTTCTTTCTGGCAATTTCAAGCGTATCCACCACGGTATTCTCGAGGCGGGCGCGCCCCAATTTGTTCAATTCCCCGTTTACGAACGCCAGATCGAAGGATGCGTTGTGGATCACGAGCGGCGCGTCGCCGATGAACTCAAGGAACTCGTCGACGATTTCCTTGAATTCCGGCATGGTTCCGAGAAACTCGTCCGACAAGCCGTGAATTTCATACGCGGCTTCCGGCATCGCCATGCACGGATTGAGATATTTGTGGAAATTCCGGCCTGTTCTTGAAAAATTGTCCAAGTCGAGTTCAATCATCCCGATTTCGACGACTCTGTCTCCCTCCTCCACTTTGAGTCCCGTGGTTTCCGTATCAAGCACGATCTGAAGCACCGCTTTCCCTTTCATTCCTGATTTCCGCAATGATCGAACGAACCGCGCGCCCTGCTTCCTCCAGAGACGCGGATTCCACGACATACCGCGCGCGGGCGCGCTTTTCAGCGCCGGGCAGCTGCCTCTTTCGAAGCGCGTCGAATTGCGCGGCGGTCATCGATCCGCGCGCGCGGACGCGAGATTTCAGGACGGAATCCGGGGCGCTCACCGCCACGACCGCATCCGCGATCCTGTCGGCGCCGGTTTCATACAGCAAAGGTATTTCAAGCACCGCGATATCCGCGCCGCGCCGCGCCGCCGTTTCAAGAAACGCTTCGCGGTCCTCTTCAACGAGAGGGTGCACCGCCTTCTCCAAAATCCTCAGCATTCCGGGATCGCGTTCAAGGCATTTCTTGAGCTCTGCCTTGTCGACTCCGCCGTCATTGCCGACTGCCGCCCCCGGGCAAATTCGCCGGACCGCCTCGACGCCGCGTCCGCCGGGCGAGTAGGTCCGCGCGACTGCGTCGTCGGCGCTCCAGACGGGGAGGCCTTCCCGCGCGAACAGGTCGGCCGTCGTCGTTTTTCCGGCGCCCATCGATCCGGTTATGCACAGCACGAACGGGCGGCGCGTCATTTCGACAACGCGAGTTGCCGAAGCTCCTTCGTGACTTCGGGCTTGATACCGAACCACAGGTTGAATGCCGCCGCGGCTTGGTGGAGCAGCATTCCCAAGCCGTCGGCGACGAAGCAGCCGCGCGCTTCGGCCTCCGCAAGAAACACCGTGCGCAGCGGCGTGTAGACCAAATCGTTGACGGCGGTTTCCGGCCGCATCAGCTTCATGGGAAGTTTCAGTTCAGGCTTGCCTGTCATTCCCATCGCCGAAGTATTCACGACGGTGGCCATTTCCGGAAGTATGTCTCCGACATCGTCGAATTCCTGGACTTTGATCCGGTTGCCGAACTCCGACCTCAGCACTTCGGCCCTGTCCCGCGTCCGGTTCACCATATGGATTTCGGGAACGCCCTCGTGCAGCAAAGAATACAGGACCGCTCTGGCAGCGCCGCCGGCGCCCACGATCAGAGCCGGTCCGGCATCCGCCCTCCAGCTCGGAATGCGCTCCCGAAGATTCGTGATGAATCCGTAGCCATCCGTGTTGTCGGCGTAAATCTTTCCGCGCTTCCTGTTGAAGGACAGAGTATTGGCGGCTCCGATCAATGCTGCGGTGTCGGACACCATGTCGGCGTACTGCAGCGCCGTCTCCTTGTGGGGAATCGTGACATTGACGCCCTTGAATCCGATTTTCGGAATCGTCTTCAGAACTTCCGCGAAGTCGCTTCTTGCAACCTCCAGCGGCACGTAATGGCCGACCACCTCATGCTTCCTCAGCCAATATTCATGAATTATCGGCGATCTGCTGTGCTTGACTGGGTATCCTATCACTCCTGCAAGCGTCGGCTTGGCGCGCTGCTCCATTTTCATGATCTCCGTTCGCGCAGATAATCCAAGAGCTCGGTCAGGGGCATGCCCAACACGACGTTCATATCACCGTCTATCCTGGATATCAGGCCTTCTTTGTCGTCTTCTGCCTTGTAACCGCCCGCATTGTCCAACGCTTCCTGTCCCAGCCGATCGATGCTGGCGGCGATTGCGGCGTCGGACAACGAATTCATTTCGACCGCCGCAGTCCCCGCATGCCTCCAAACCGGCTCTCCATCCACGCATACCGCTGCGGCGGAGTGCAGCAGGTGCCGGCGTCCGCTGAGCATCCGAAGAAAAGAAGCCAATTCCGACTTGCTTCCGCATTTGCCGTAAGCGCACCCTTCGAATTCCAATACTTGATCCGAGCCTATGGTTCTTGCGCCGGGATGCCTCCGCGAAACCGCTCGAGCCTTTTCCAACGCAATTGCAGCCGCGATGCTTAGAGGATTCACGCTTTCCGTCTGCAATTCCGCAGCAATCCGAGATTCGTCGATTTCCGCGGCGTCGGCCTTGAAAGCTATTCCGGCTTCTTCCAGCATGCGTCGCCGAGCGGACGATTTCGACGCAAGCACCACCTTGGAATTCATTCACAACGCCATGTTCAAAAGCACGAGATGTATTGTGGAAATATCATGCGAAACTATCGATTCAGTTGCAAAAGCAACGTTTTTACCCATTTCATCCACGTCTCGCCAATAGATGTTCCATCTGGGAAAACTTTTCAACAACCATGGAACAATTTTTCCGCTTGGCTGCCAATGTTGAACGACACGTTCATGGCAACAACAGCAATCCGTGCCGTTCTTGCAGCCTAGAGCATGGCAATTGTCCCTTGAACATGTGTGGATAACCAAGTTGTTCAGATATCCACAACCCCTACAACTAAATCGTTTTATATAAATATTTTATTATTGTAATTTATCAGCTTCCGGTAGATCTGAAGAATGAGCAAAACGGCTTGACTCGCTGGTCGCAACGGATCGGTGAACGCATTTCGGATTAAATTGCTGCCAATATCGTGACCTGCAAGAAAAAGGCTGTCTGTTCGTCGGTTACGAAGACTTCTGACGAGTCAGACCTGTGCGTCTGATTTGCGGCGATCCATCCAAACCCATTGCGATCAAACCCATTGCGATGATTCGCCTGTTCGCGGAACAGTTCACAATCTTGCCGTCCGAATTGAGGAATTGGCATAGGACGTCGCTGGCCGTTCCTGCGTTGATTGAGGGCTGCCTTCAGGTCTCCGACATCAAGCCGGTGCGAAAGGTCATAGATATCTCCACAGTTCAGGAGAGCTATGTCGGCGATTCAGCCATCCGAAAGACGTCTCCGAACCCGCAGCGCTCAGGCACGGCATTCCAGATCTCTGAGCTGTCGACCAGCGCCGGAGTTTGGCTCTGTCCTTGCTTCGTGATTGCTGCGCAGCAATTTCAATTCATTTCACGGCTCAATGAGTTTGCAAATGCGCATGTCGGATTCAAGATGCAAATGCGGAACAAGTCGATTGGATTGCAAATTCAACTAGGGTTGCGCACAGCGGTGTCGAACTTGGAGCGTTGCGCCGCATCCAGAACAAATTACATTCTGGAGGTTGCCCGGGCGCAGCATGCCTCGCTATGCCTCGCTGGTCGACCCCGCGAAGCGTTCTCCCTTGGCCGATTCCAATTGAATCTCCGGCGGTTCGGTCGTCGTTTCCCCGTCTGCATAGATCCGAGCAGCGACTTGGCCGATCAGTATGGAAATTCTGACTGGCAGTTTTGCGTTCTGGAGGAGTTCCGTTGCGAGGCTTTGGATTTCCATTGAGGCGTTGTTTGTCTCGATACCGGAGAGAGACTCGGATTTTCAGCCTGTTGCCCATCCGTCGCTTGCCGCGTCGAAATCGCGCCGGTGGACATGCCCACTTTCGGCATGATGACTTCGGTCGGTGTGTCAGGTGCGGCCGCTCAGCAATCTCCGGGCGGCTTCAACGATGCCGTTGACCTGCGGAACGGCCGCTTTTTGCAACTCGGGGCTGTAAGGGATAGGGCATTCGGCGCCGCCAAGACGAATGATCGGAGCGTCAAGCAAATCGAATACATCGCTTTCGGCGATCATTGCGCTTATTTCTGCGCCCATTCCAAGCGTTGTTACGCCTTCATAGACGCAGACAGCCCGCGACGTCTTGCGAACGCTGTCCAGAATCGTCTTCTTGTCGATCGGCCGCACGGTTCGCAGATCGATAACTTCGGCTTCGATCCCCTCCGAGGCCAGAAGTTCGGCGGCCTCCAGCGACCTGTGAACCATTATTGCGTTCGCCACGATCGTAAGATCTTTGCCCTCGCGCTTGACGTCGGCTTTGCCGATCGGAGTGGTGTAGCGGCCGGGAGGGACATGCCCCTTCATTTTGTAAAGCAGTTTGTGTTCGTAAACCATTACCGGATCCGGATCGTCCAAGGCTGCCAAAAGCAATCCCTTGGCGTCGGCCGGCGTGGAAGGTTGCACTGCTTTGAGTCCGGGAACATGGCCGAGCCAAGCTTCCAAGCTTTGACTATGCTGCGCCGCCGCGCCGGTTCCCGAACCGGAAGGCAGGCGCATGACGACCGGGACCGACACCGCGCCTCCTAGCATGTATCTGAGCTTCGCGGCCTGGTTCACGATCTGCTCCATGGCAAGGGTCACGAAGTCGGAAAACTGGAATTCGAATATGGGACGGAGTCCGGTCAGCGCCGCTCCGATAGCGACTCCTGCGCCCCCGAGTTCCGAAATCGGGGTGTCGATGATGCGTTCCGCTCCGTACTTGTGAACAAGATCGCCGGTAACCTGAAACGCGCCCCCGTAGATTCCGATGTCTTCGCCCATGACGATGACTCGTTCGTCGCTCTCCAGCGCGATATCCAGCGCTTCGCGCAAAGCTTCTGCGTAGGACAGGTCCCGAGTGCCGATCGGACTTTCTGAATTCACGCAATTTCCTTCGCGTAAACGTCGCGCGTCAATTCCGCAGCTGGCGGCACAGGGCTTTTATCCGCGAAGTCGAAGGCGGCCTTGATCTCGCGATCAACGTCCAAACCGAGTTGCTCGATTTCCCGACGGGCCATGATTCCGTGTGATTCCAGCAGTTCGGACATGCGCGGGATCGGGTCGTGCTGCATCCGTTCCCGGATCTCTTCCTCGGTGCGATACCGGTTTCGGTCCGATCTTGAATGTCCGCGGAATCTATAGGTGAGCGATTCGATTAGCGTCGGGCCAAGACCCTCGCGCGCCCTGGCGACAGCCTCGTCCGATGCTTCGGCGACAGCCGAAAAATCGTTGCCGTCGACAACGACCCCCGGCATTGAATACGCCGATGCTCGATCCGCTATTGATTTGACCGCCGTTGACCGAGCCGTGGACGTCGACATCCCGTATTGATTGTTTTCGCAAAAGAACACGACCGGCAATTTCCATATGGAAGCCATGTTCAGAGATTCGTGGAACGCGCCCTCGTTGTTCGCTCCATCTCCGAAAAAGGAAAGCGCCACGGTTCCTGTCTTGAGCCGCTTTGCGGACAATGCGGCCCCGACGGCGATCGGAATTCCGCCTCCCACGATCCCGTTTGCGCCAAGATTGCCCTTGGAAATGTCGGCGATATGCATCGAGCCGCCGCGGCCTCTGCAATAACCGGTCTCCTTGCCGAAAAATTCGGCGAACATGCGTGCAACATCAGCTCCCTTCGCGATGCAGTGGCCGTGGCCTCTGTGCGTGGACGTGATTTTGTCATCGTCGCTTAGAGGCATGCAAGCGCCAACTGCGCTTGCTTCCTGGCCGATCGAAAGGTGCGCCGTGCCGTGCGTGAGACCGCGCAAGTAGCTCTGCTCCGCCGTCTCTTCGAACTTCCTGATAAGGAGCATTTTCCGCAGCGCCTCTTTGAGCTTGTCCGGGCCGTATGTTCTGATCGCGAACGGCAGATTGTCGCGGGCTCCGTCATGCATCGGAATATTCCGTCCGGCTGGATGCCGCCGCCATCTCGTCCTGTTTGGCGCGGAGAGCCACGATCTTGGCATCGGGAGGCGCCGAAGCATTGTCGAGAGTCAGCAGTTCGCCTTTGGCGATCCGCGCGGCCGCCTTGCCGCCGGCTAGCAGCCCGCAAGGTATTGCGCGAGCCTTCCGCGCCGCGCCCGCTTCCATCACCCACGCCCGGTAGCAATGCTCTCCGATCTGATCGAGGGTCTCTCCGGGAAGAAGGTCTTTTTTAGCCAAAGCGCAAACTTCCGCGGTCGGCTGCTTCAACGGCGCCATGTCCGCTTTGCCGTATAGCACCGCTCGTGCGCACGTCAGCGGAACCTCCAGAGAGGTCAGATGGTAAGGTCGCAAGAAAGCATAGTAGGGTCCGTCCCCCATCTTGAGATCCTTCAAGCGTTCGTGGATGCGCGGGTGTTCAGCTTCAACGATGACGAATACGCCGGGAGCGAGGCCGGCGCCTACGGAGTAATCAACACGGCCGGAGTCTTTGAGCAAGCCGCCGTCCGCCTCCGGCACGAGCACTCTCGCAAGGTCCTCGGGCCCTGCGGCGGGTCCGTGCATTCCGGGCTTGTCCGGCACGAGGCCGGTCGCGTTGGCGATGGCCGCCATCTCGACCATGGTTTTGGATCCGTCCACGAATTCCACCAGCATGCGCGTGCTCATGTTGCGCGCCGCCGCTTCGGCTTCGAGATCTTCCGGTGTCGCATCTACATTCAAGGGATTGTTCTTTCCCTTGCCTGCGCAGACGATTTTGTGTCCCATCGAGGAGACGAATTCGATGAGTTCCATGCACGAAGACGGCTCGTCTCCAGCTCCGAGAGTGTACACCACGCCGCAGCGTTCCGCCTGCGCTCTCAAATACGCTCCGATGGTGACATCCGCCTCTACGTTCATCATCACCAAGTGCTTCCCGCGCTCCATTGCGGCGAGGCCCAGTTCAGCGCCGACGCTGGGAATGCCGGTGGCATCGACGATGACGTCGATCAATCCGCTCTCAAGGATATGCGCGGGATCGGAAGCGACGGCGGTCAGGCCACGCTCTATTGCGGCGTTAAGCTTGTCTACGGAATTCGTGTCGAGCGAAAAGCCGTCGCTTCGCCGCGCGATCGCGACCGCACGGTGCGCGGCTTTCGGTTTGATGTTCATGACAGCCGCGACGTCGATGCCGTCCATCATGGACGTCCGGGCGATTATGTCGGTGCCCATCTCACCGGTTCCGACAAGTCCGATCCGGATCGGCGTTCCGTTGTCTTTTCGGCGTTCCAAGTCTTTCGCTAGACCGGAAAGCGCGACGTTGCTTGCCACTGCGGTGCGTCCCTAATTGCCCGGCGTATGTACAATTATAGAATAGTTTGTTCAAACCCAAAATTCGATACGACCCCGAATGGCGGCTGACTGATGTCGCGCTGAAAACTCACTGTCTGAGTTCACCAATCGTTGCGAGGGTGCGTCCCGTTTTTCGGGATGTCGAGGAGATGCGTTGCTGGTCGAGAGCTAGGCCAACGTCAACGCGCGGCCTTGGCGCGGGCGGTCGTCAGGCATCCGCGCGCTCCTGATGGACGAGCCGTTTTTCGAACTTGGATGCGAAGCTGCGCCGGGCAACGCGCGTTCAAATCAAGCATCTGCAGCGCCGACTCAAGGTTGCGACGGGTTACGTCACGCATGATAAGGTCGAAGCCATGACTCTCGCCGACCGGGTCGTCATCATGGATGGCGGATCCATACAGCAGATCGGCACGCCGGAAAACGCTTTCGTTGAAGGATTTATAGGGCAGCCGCCATCGCTCCAATCGAGGGATCACGGAGCAATAATTGGCATGCGGCCGTAAGGTTGCAACGTCGGAGCGGATGCGGTCGATTTGCGGGGCGAGGCTTTCGGCGTCGAACCGACAGGAGATGCTGCTTTCTTGACCGTCAAGACGGATGATGCGCTCATTGAGGTCAAGGCGCACCGCAGCTACGATCCGGATTCGGAGCTTTGGAATCAATCGTGTTCGACCGAGACAGGATATTGGCAGGAAATGACATTCGACTACACGTCAATCGGTTTCTACACGTTCGACTGCTTGTGCCGGCCGGTCACTGAAATCCCGCCCGGCGCCGGCACTTGCTTCGTCGAGGACTTTGCGCTTGCCGTTTCCGGCGCGGCAGGCAGCGCGGCCATCGTCGGAGCGAAGCACGGCATGAAAGTGCAGGCGGTGGGCGGCGTCGGCAATGACGACATGGGCGATTGGGTCCTGGCGAGGCTCAAGTCGTTCAGCGTGGACGTCGAAAACATGGAAGTTTGCGAAGATTACTCCACGTCGTCTTCCATCGTGACGACCAGACCCGACGGCGCGCGGCCCGCGCTGCACAAGCTCGGAGCGACTGCAGGATTCTATGTGACCGACGACAGGCTGGACAGGGTTCTGGATACCAAGATCCTGCATATCGGCGGCGTCGGTCTGATGGATAGAATGGATGCCGGGCGAAACGCGGAGGTGATGGCGGAAGCGAAATCGCGCGGCTGCGTCACGACGTTGGACGTATTCGCGTCGACGCGCGAAGACATGAACCTGGTTGCCCCGCTTCTTCCGCACACGGATTTTTTCATTCCGTCCGAAGAAGAAGCCGCGGCATTGTCCGGCTTGGAGGATTATGAGGAAATAGCCTCGTTTCTTCTGGACCAAGGCGCGGGGTCGGTCATCCTTACGCTGGGCGAAAACGGGGCGATGCATCGCGGCGGCGACGGCTCCCGCCACGACATGCCCGCGTTCGATGTCGGCATCGTCTGCACCTGCGGCTGCGGGGACTGCTTCAACGCCGGTTTCGCGACCGGCCTGCATCTGGGATACTCCGTCGAGGACAGCATTCGAATGGGCCAGGCGGCTTCCGCCCAGAACGCGATGGGGCTCGGTTCGCAAGCCGTAGTCTCGGATTTGGAAAGCACGCTTGAATTCATTGAGAGCACGCCGCTGAAACGCTGATCGCGGCGGCGATTTTCTGATAGGACAACCTAAAGAGGGGCTGCGTAGCCGTAAAGTATCGCGTTGCATCATGCGGATTTCCGGTGTGAGGGGCGCGGTTCCCATCAGATTGAAGGAATACGGAATGAGCGAATTTTTGGCGACGGCCTATCCATGGATCAAAGCGTTCCACATCATTTCCGTTGTCGCGTGGATGGCAGGCTTGTTCTATCTGCCTAGGCTCTTTGTCTATCATCAGGAGCGAGCGGACCTCGGCCCCGGAACGCATGCAATGTTCTCGCTGATGGAGCGGCGCCTGTTGAAGGTCATAACGACGCCGGCAATGCTGAGCAGTTGGATATTCGGCCTGCTGCTGCTTTCGATTCCCGGTCTGTTCGATTGGACTCAGGCTTGGCCTTGGATCAAGATTGCAGCCGTGCTAATTATGACGGGATTCCACTTCTGGCTTGCGAAGAAGCGAAAAGAGCTGGAGTCCGGGTCGTGCGTCACGACCGGGAAACAATTCCGCTACATGAATGAAGTGCCGACGATACTCATGGTAGTCATTGTCTTAATGGTCGTCGCGCGGCCATTCTGAATATCCATCTCATCCGGCCAATACCGTAAAAATTGGATGTAGAAATTGGCTCCCGGACGCGACTCTCGGGACAACGCAGATGGCGAAATTCGCGGATATGCTCCGCCCTGCTCGAGCTCCAGGGCTGTCCCACATCTGCGGGTTGGCACACTACTTAAGTCAATACGCGCCCGAAGGCCGCGCCCTGCCGGAGAGCTGGGCCGACCCGGTTGCGGACGCGCCTCCGGCGATGGACCGCGCCTGCGAGGGCGGCGAGACCCGCCAGCTCGTCAGCGGCCTGGAGATGACGCCGGTCGTGCCGCCGAAGGCGAACCGGAAAGCCGAACGGGACTATGATCGGGAAACCTGCAAGTTTCGCAAAAAAATCGAACGGCTGTTCCGGAGATTCAAGGGCTGCAAGCACCTCTTCACGCGGTTCGACAAGCTCGACGCGACGTTTCCGGGCTTCGCGAGCCTCGCCGCTGTCTTCGAAATGACGCATGATTTAGCATAGACAAGCTCTAGTAACGTCCGTATCACAGTCGGCCATAACGTCGTTGACCTTTCTCGGATGAAACTTGCCCATTTCTGCATATTAGCTAATATATAGATAATAGCTATGGAGGATGAGGTGCGCCGATTCTCAGCAACTGAGCTTGCCAACAACACCGGCGACGTTCTTGCGGCGGCCGCGCAAGAGCCGGTACAAATCGCCCGCCACGGAAAGCCACGGTTTGTCGTTTTGACGATTGAGCGCTATGCCAAGCTTCGAGACCGTCGCGATAGCCGCCTTTCTGTTCATGTTGATGATCTGGACGACGCTGAGGCTGCCAATCTGATTGCGCGACTTCAGGAAAGTATAGACGAAAACCGACGCGCCGGATCGGGCGAATGAATGCGTTCTGGGCATGGACCACCCAGCCATGAATTGTTCTCGCCGATTGTCTGAACGATGGATCCGGGACCGTTCGCGGCAAGCACCGGGCCGTTCGCAAAGAATTTTGGACGGGTGGCCGCCGCCGCAATAGGTCGGCGTTTACGAATTGAAGCGCAATTTCAGGATGCAAGTTGAATCGCCGCGCCGGGGTACAGACGAAGCAAGATATGCGCATTGCATCGAAATCCGGGCCGAAGTGACTCCGCGCCAGGCAAAAGAACAGATCGTTTTTGGAAATCAAATTTTTATTGACCCGGAATTGATTCATGCTATATTGCCGCCGCAGGCCGTTCGGCCACAACGCATTCCCAATAATCGCGCGTACGTACCGGTGCTCGGTCGCGTGCAATGCATGAGGTACAAAAATGCTGAACCAGCGCATTTCATTGTCGGACTTGAAGGCCAAAAGCCCGGCCGAGCTGCTGGCAATGGCCGAAGAACTCGAAATCGCCAATGCGTCCGTCATGCGCAAGGGCGACATGATGTTCGGCATTCTGAAGGCGCGCGCCGAAGAGGGATGGAACATTTTCGGCGAAGGCGTTCTCGAGGTCATGCAGGACGGTTTCGGCTTCATGAGATCGCCCGAGGCCAATTACCTTCCCGGACCGGACGACATCTACGTCAGCCCGGACATGATCAGGAAGTTCGGACTTAGGACCGGCGCCACGATCGCGGGCGTGATCAGGGCCCCGAACGAGAACGAGAAGTATTTCGGCCTGGTGTCCGTGACGGAGATCAACTTTGAAAATCCGGACATGGCAAGGCACACGGTGCATTTCGACAACCTGACCCCGCTCTATCCCGACGAGCGGCTGAAGATGGAGGTCGACGACCCGACGATCAAGGATCGGTCCGCCCGGACCATCGATCTTGTCGCGCCTCTCGGAAAAGGCCAGAGGGCGCTCATCGTCGCTCCGCCGAGAACCGGCAAAACGGTGATCCTTCAGAATATCGCGAATTCCATCGAGGCGAATCATCCCGAATGCTTCCTGATCGTCCTGCTCATCGACGAGCGGCCCGAAGAGGTCACCGACATGCAGCGAAGCGTCAAAGGCGAAGTGATCTCCTCGACTTTCGACGAACCGGCGAGCCGCCATGTGGCGGTTTCGGAAATGGTCATCGAAAAAGCGAAGCGGCTGGTCGAGAACAAGAAGGACGTAGTCATCCTTCTGGACTCCATCACAAGGCTCGGGCGTGCATTCAATGCGGTGCTTCCTTCATCAGGGAAGGTGCTCAGCGGCGGCGTGGACGCCAATGCGCTGCAGAGGCCGAAAAGGTTTTTCGGCGCCGCGCGAAACATCGAGGAAGGCGGATCCCTTACGATCATCGCGACGGCGCTCATCGACACGGGAAGCAGGATGGACGAAGTCATTTTCGAGGAATTCAAGGGAACCGGCAACTCGGAGATCGTGCTCGACAGGAAAGTCGCCGACAAGCGGGTGTTCCCGGCGATCGACATCATCAAGTCCGGAACAAGAAAAGAGAATCTTCTCGTTTCCAAGGCGGATCTTCAGAAGATGTTCGTGCTGCGCCGGATTCTGAGCCCGATGAACACTTCGGAAGCGATAGAGTTCTTGCTTTCCAAGCTCAGGGCCACCAAATCCAACGAGGAGTTCTTCAATTCGATGAATTCCTGAACTGTTCTGATTTGACTGAATAGCCTCGGGTAAAGGCAGCTCCTCGCGCACCCGGGGCTTTGCCGGGGTACGGAAGTGGATACGATATTCGCGCTTTCCACTGCATGGGGAAAGGCCGGCTTGGCGGTCATCCGGCTGTCGGGCCCGCTGGCCTGCGAAGCTGCCGAGAAGCTGGCCGGTCCGCTGCCGCCGCCGAGGCGCGCGGCTTTGCGCCGGTTGAAGGATTCAGACGGGCGCGTATTGGATGAAGGCGTTGTTCTTCGTTTCCGGGAAGGTTCCAGTTTCACCGGCGAAAACGTCGTGGAACTGCAGATTCACGGAGGCCAGGCTTCAGTCTCGGCCTTGCTTAAGGCGCTCGGCGAGATTGACGGCCTGCGGCTGGCGGAACCCGGCGAATTCACATACCGGGCGATGTGCAACGGCCGATTGGACATTTCGCAAGTGGAAGGCTTGGCCGACCTGATCGATGCGGAAACGGAAGCGCAGCGCCGTCAAGCCATGCGAATCGTCAGCGGCGAGCTGGGGCGGAAGGCGGCGGAATGGAACAAGGCGGTGACGCGCGGACTTGCGTTGCTCGAGGCTTGCATAGATTTTGCTGACGAAGAGATTCCGGAAAGCGCTGTTGAGGAAGCCGAGGGCTTGGTTGACGCGCTGATATGCGAACTGGGCGCGGAAGCGAGCGGCGCCGAGGTCGCGGAGCGCGTCAGGAACGGGTTTGAAGTTGCTATCGTCGGTCCGCCCAACGTCGGAAAGTCGACTCTCTTGAATTGCATTTCAAAACGCGACGCGGCCATAACTTCCGAATACGCGGGCACGACGCGCGACGTGATCGAAGTTCGAATGGATCTGAAAGGTTTGCCGATTGCGATTCTCGACACCGCGGGATTGCGCGAGTCCGAGGATCCCGTTGAAAGCATAGGCATAGCGAAGGCGGTGGCGCGGGCTGAATCTGCGGATATGCGGATATTCCTGACCGAGAACGACAAAGCGGAGGATCTGCAGGTCGATCTTAGACCTGGCGACGTCATCTTGCGTGCCAAAGCGGATCTGGCGCCGGACGCCGCGATGCCGGCGGTTTCGGGAAAGACCGGGCAGGGGGTTTCGGAGTTGGTCGAATGCGTGCATCGCGAATTGGCCGGTCGGGCTTCAGGCGTCGAGACCGCGACGCGCGAACGGCACCGGCTGGCAATCAAGTCTGCAATTAAAGCTTTGGAATCGTGCGCGCATGAGTTAAACGATGGAAGTCGAAATCTTGAAGTTGCTGCGGAGGAGTTGCGCAGCGCCGCCGATGCCTTGGGTGCGTTGATCGGAAAAATCGACGCGGAGAAAGTGCTCGGAGAGATTTTCGCGAGCTTCTGCGTAGGAAAGTGAGCAATGTTTCATGTGAAACATTTTGATGTCGTGGTTGTCGGAGGTGGACATGCCGGTTGCGAAGCCGCATGCGCCTCGGCAAGAGCCGGTGCGCGGACGGCGCTCGTGACGTTGAAGACCGACGCGATCGGAACCATGTCGTGCAACCCTGCCGTCGGCGGCGTCGGCAAAGGACAGCTCGTGCGGGAAATCGATGCGCTCGACGGCGCAATCGGACGCATCGCGGACAAGGCCGGCATTCAGTTCCGTTTGCTGAACAGATCGAAAGGGCCTGCCGTGCAAGGCCCTAGGGCGCAAATGGATCGCATGCTGTACCGGAGGGCGATGCAAGCTGAAATCGCAGCGACGCCGAAGCTTGACGTGTTGGAAGGCGAAGTTTCCGACATTCTAGTCGAAAAAGGCATTGCATGCGGTGTGGAGATTTCGGACGGAACGAAGATCCGTTCGCGTTCGGTCGTGCTCACGACGGGCACGTTTCTGCGCGGCGTCATCAGAATAGGCGAAGAAGCGAGATCCGGCGGCCGGGCTGGAGAAAGTGCCTGCATAAATTTGGCCAAGAGGATCGAGGGCCTCGGGCTGCCGCTCGACCGCTTGAAAACCGGAACGCCGCCGCGTCTGGACGGGCGGACCGTGAATTGGGACATCCTCGAAGACCAGCCCGGCGACCAGGTGCCGGAGATGTTCTCTTTCCTTTCCGAAGGGCCGACCGCTCCGCAAACGAGTTGCGCAATCACGCATACGAATGAAGCGACTCATGCGATCATAAGGGCGAATTTGAATCGTTCCGCAATTTACGGCGGACATTTCGAAAGCGTCGGTCCGCGTTATTGCCCGTCTGTCGAAGACAAAGTCGTTCGATTTCGGAGCAAGAATTCCCATCAGGTCTTCCTCGAGCCGGAAGGTCTTGACGATGATACGGTTTATCCGAACGGAATCTCGACTTCGCTGCCGGAAAAGGTGCAGCGTGAAATGGTTCGCACGATCCGGGGCTTGGAGACCGCCAGGATAATCCAGCCCGGCTACGCCATAGAATACGATTACGTCGATCCCAGATCGCTTCGGTCCAGTCTTGAATTGACGGAATTGCCCGGTTTGTTCCTGGCTGGGCAGATCAACGGAACCACAGGCTACGAGGAAGCTGCCGGACAGGGAATCGTGGCGGGAATCAACGCCGCTCGACTCGCCGCCGACTTGGAAAGCGTAACTTTTCCGCGTTCCGACAGCTACATAGGGGTGATGATCGACGACTTGGTGACTCAAGGAGTTTCGGAACCTTATAGAATGTTCACCTCGCGGGCCGAATTCAGGCTTTCGCTGAGAGCCGACAATGCGGACCAGCGCCTGACTCCGTTCGGCATCTCGCTCGGGATTGTGTCGGATGAGCGCAAAAGATTTTTCGAAGCGAAAATCGAAAAATTGGTTCAAGCCCGCAGGACGCTTTCAGAAAGATCGATGTCGCCCCAGCAGGCGACGGCGGCGGGGATCAAGGTCGGGAAGGACGGGGTGCGGAGAACCGGACTGGACCTGTTGACGTTCCAAGGGATCGATGTGGGTCGCTTGGCGCTCGTCTGGCCGGAACTCGGCGAATTGGATCCGATCGCGGCGAAGCAGATCAAGTGCGAAGCGATTTACGCGAACTACATGGAGCGACAGCAAAAAGACGCCGACGCTTTGAAAAAAGACGAAAAAAACAGAATTCCCGACGGCTTCGACTATGATTCGATTGCCGGGCTTTCGAAGGAGCTCCGGTTGAAGCTGACCAGCGCGCGGCCGGAGACGATCAGGCAAGCGAAGCGGATCGAAGGCATCACGCCAGCAGCGCTTGTTCAGATCCTTGCGTCGATAAAGCGCGGGGAGCGCAGACCCGCCGCGTGACGCAGCTCCGATCCGAACAAGAACTATTCGCCGGACTTGCAAATGTTTCACATGAAACAATCGAGCGGCTTCGCCTCTATGCGGACCTGTTGAGAGTCTGGAATCCTTCGGCGGGCCTGGTCGCCAAATCGACATTGCCGCAATTGTGGACAAGGCACTTTCTGGATTCGGCGCAATTGCTGAAGGCTGCGCCGAATTCGGAGGTTCGCTGGATCGATTTGGGCACCGGAGGCGGGCTTCCCGGTTTGGTGCTGGCGATATTGTGCATTGAACACCGGCCGTCCGACGAATTCGTGCTCGTGGAGTCCAACGGCCGGAAATGCGAATTTTTGAAAACGGTTTGCCGAGAAACCGGCGTGCGAGTCAAGATTCTGCATGACCGGGCGGAAAGGCTGGAGCCTCAAGCCGCGGACGTGGCGACTGCGAGGGCTCTCAGTTCGTTGTCGCAATTGCTTTTTTTTGCCTCGCGCCACTTGGTTGAGGGCGGGATGGCATTGTTTCTCAAGGGGTCGGGTCGACAGTCCGAGATTGAAGAAGCCAAACGGAAATGGACGTTCAGTCTGACCGAGATGCCGAGCGTCACCAGCAATACAGGAGCCATCTTGAAAGTTATCGATATTCGACGCATTTGAAGGTTTGTGGAATCGAGCATGAAAACAATCGCGATCGCCAATCAGAAAGGCGGAGTCGGCAAGACGACGACGGTGATCAATCTCGGCGCCGCGCTCGCCGTGGCAGGAAAGCGCGTCCTGATCATTGATTTCGACCCTCAGGGCAATGCTTCGACCAGCCTTGGAATCACGCCGGAGGAACGAACCCGGCAAGTGCAGGATATCCTTGAGGGAAGCGTTTCGGTGGAAAGCGCGGCGATGAAAACGCCGGTCCGCGACCTGCTCATCGTGCCGGCGACCAGCGACTTGGCCTCGGCCGACATCGAAATGTCCAAGAGCCCCAACAGGCTGAATTTCCTGAAATCCGCCTTGGATGCACGGGCGTTGTCGACCGCGAAGCTTGATTATGTGCTCATTGATTGTCCGCCGTCGCTCAATTTGCTGACCGTCAACGCGATGACGGCGGCTGAATCCGTTCTCGTGCCTCTGCAAGCAGAATTCCTTGCTCTTGAGGGGCTGTCCCAATTGATCCTGACGATTCGTAAGATCCGCCAAGCCGTCAATCCCGGATTGCGAATTGAAGGCGTTCTCCTGACGATGTTTGACCGGAGGAACAAGCTTAATCTTCAGGTCGAGGCGGATGCCCGGAGCAATCTCGGCAAGTTGGTATTCAATACAATCATTCCGAGGAATGTAAGGCTTGGAGAGGCTCCTTCATACGGGTTACCTGCTATTCAGTACGATTCACGTTCTGCCGGAAGCAGAGCGTACACGGCGCTTGCGTCCGAAGTCCTTCAAAGGGAGCGCTCCTCGCGCTGAAGACAAAGGGATCAATCATGGCAAAACAAACGCAGATGAAACGCGGCCTGGGACGCGGCTTGGATACCTTGATCGGGGACCTCACCTTGGATGAAACGGAAGCGCTGAGCAATCCGAAGGACGGCTCCGGAGCGCATGCGGCATCGATGCCAATCGAATTCCTGAAACCGGATCCTTCCCAAGCGAGGAAAAATTTCCCCGAAGCTTCATTGAAAGAATTGGCCAACTCGATTGCGGCCAAGGGAATTATTCAACCGATCATTGCAAGGCCCGACCGCGAATCGGAGAGGCATTACTGGATTGTGGCCGGCGAGCGAAGGTGGAGAGCCGCGCAACTCGCACAACTTCGACAAGTCCCGGTGGCGATTCATGACCTTACCGACGACCAATGTCTGGAGATATCGATTATTGAAAACATTCAACGGGAGGACCTGAATCCGATCGAAGAGGCGCACGCTTATCGCAGCCTCATGGACCGCTTCGGGAAAACGCAGGAGGACATTGCCGGTACCCTCGGCAAATCCCGGAGCCACATTGCCAATACATTGAGGCTATTGAAGCTTCCTGACGAAGTTCAAAAAATGGTCCGCGAGGGCAAACTGACATCGGGCCATGCCCGGTCGGTCGTTACTGCCGGAGATCCGGCCGAGTTGGCAAAACAGATCGTCAACCGCGGTCTCTCAGTGCGTCAAGCTGAAGAGCTGTCGAAAAAAATCTCGCAGCAGGCTCAAGAAAAAAGACCTGCGAAATGGGAGCGGGACGCGGATACCGAAGCATTGGAGGCCGAGCTTGCAGCCAACCTCGGATCGAAGGTCAATTTGCAGATGTCTAGAAACAAATCCGAAGGAAAACTCGTCATCCAGTTCAAGACATTGAAAAAACTCGAAGATCTGATCAGCGCGCTGAACGAAGCTGCGTCGAAGCTGCGTGATGCGCGCGTGAAGTAGGATTCGAATTCATCCAGCAAGAGTGCAGATTGCGTTTTCGTTTCAGACGTCCATGGATCCTCAATAAACGGGTAGGCGAAGATGCCACCGATTGGACGTCTCCTTTTTGGTCGGTCTTTGACCTGAGCGTGGCGCGCGATGCCCTTCAAGAGGTATTTGGCACATGATCTCTTGCAAGATCTGATTGGGTTTAGAGTCCAACAAGCATCTGAATTCGATATGCACACAAGGGACACCCGGCGATTTCCCGGCATGCGGGCTTGCGACACATAAAATCGCGTCAAGGGCATTGTAGCCAGAGTGCCGAAATCCGGCATACGATTCAATAAATTGTATAAACGGAACTGATATTGCGATTGCAAAAAAAATAGGGCTCTCGAATGTCGGGAGCCCTATAGAAGATTGACTGTCATACGCCGACCCTCCATCCAAAAAATTCAAATGGCAGGAATGCTTCTCCCACTTTGCCACAGGCGACTGACAGCGCCAGCCCTTCTCTTGGTTCGCTGGTTTGGTTTTTTGCCCAGCGATCAAGCTGCCAAGATGCTTCTCCCGCTCTACCTGTGACCGACCGACTGGCGGCCAACCCGCCCCCACAATATTGCGCCTCCAATAGTTCAATCAAGCACAATTTTGTTCAGGTTATGGAGTGTTGCATCACAATCCTTATTGGGCGGCGCGCACGAGGACAGGCTGGAGTCCTGCGGTAGTCGTTTTCACGACGTTCAGGTGGCTGAAAGTTTATGTGCCTGCCCGCACCTTGCGCGCGGATGGATCTGCAAGCCGGATAACGTCTTTTCCCTCCAAAGCTGGATTTGCCGGATCACTGCTCGTAAATCCACTCGTATTTCGTTTTCAACGAATTCAAACTGTTGCGCCAAGGGATCCGGCCTTCATGCTGAAGTCGGCCAACAACAATACCGGGAGAAACCCCTACCCGCCGAGCAAATGCCTTAATCGTCCCGGCGCAAAAATCCGAATTCGCGACAAATGCACTCCACTGCTTTCCGGCAATCAGCATATCGGCCGCAAATTCATTCGCCTCCCGCTCCATGTCTTCGGCGGACTGATCGAGATACTCCAAGTGAACCAGTTTTTTGCTGTGAAGCAGCAAATGACCCGCCTCGTGAAAGAAGCTGAACCAAGCCGAATCGTCAACCATCCCACGAAAGCTGAGCTGGATCAGCGCCTTATTCGGCGAAAGCCAACGCGCTGCGCCATAAACTCCAGTTCTCTTAAGGGGTTGAACAACCGCGAAGGCCACACCTGCTTGATTGCAAAGCTTTTCAATTGAGCTGCATCCTTCAACAATTGGCTTGTCGACAAGATTTCTGATCGTGCTTAAAGCTTTGTTGAATTGCAGCTTGGAGAACTCCTGACATCGCTGGGAATTTGCTTCAAGTTCGCCCATCCGCAGCCATGCCTCGACAATCTCGTGGTTCAGCTTTCTTCCTTCGGGTTTCCTGAATGCCGCTGAACTTTCTGCAATTCGTGTGTTCCATGCTTCCAATGACCCTAATCCGAAGAATTTCAGAAGCTCGTCAACTCGTTGCTCCGAAGTCTTCGGTTTCGCAATCAAGCCCCGCCCGACGAGCTCCGTCAATGGAACCTTCCGCAAAGATTCGAGGGCCCGCCGGTTGTTCGCGAGCTCAGCTTTTTTTGCGAGTCGAATTCGGTACATCGATTCCAAGTTGCTCCAGATTTTCGGGTTGCAATCGAGCGCCCGTCCGAACTGGACTGCCGTTTCCGGCATGATCGGTGCGTCTCCGGATATGATCTGACTTATAAGTTTGGGCGAACGTCCGCACCTTCTCGCGAACTCGGCTTGAGACAAGCCGATGTCTTCCAGCCACTCTTTTAGAATCGATCCCGGCGTTACCGTATAGTTCGACTCGAATGGGTAAACCTCCTTGGCCATTTCCAATGCTCCGTTGTTTCAGCGTGCGTTTTTCTCAGTGATAGTCCACTGCTAAGTCGCGGATTATCAACGCAGTTATCTCAGATTGATTCGTTTCATCGACGGCCAGCAGATGCCCGCGTTCGCAGCATGTTACGACAATAAGTCGATTGTTTTGGTCTAGCTTCACTGAGTACTGTCCTTTTCGGTCTCCTTTCAACAAGTGGATTCTCAATGGTCGGACCGACATAGCTTCCTCAAGATTCTCAACTGCCTCAAGTAACGTGAGCCTTCGCCGAATCGTCGGAGCCAGGTTCCCATAGTGCCTTTCCAACTTCCCATCGTCTTCCAACATGCGCTGCACTTTTTTTGTCGCAAAGAATAATTTCATTAGATCAATAGCTTAGGTTTAAAGCAATTGCGCTCAATCCGCACAGTTGTCGACTACAGAATCGTTACCTGTTAGGTAAGGAAATAGCAACAGAAATTCAACCGGTCAGGATGCGGAAGGTCAAATGCGTGCGCCAAAGCCCTGTTTGCCGTCATATGCTGCATCGGAAACAATCGTTGGCCCGACTTCCGCGATTGGAAGACTCGTCGCGTCGCAGCCGCATGACCAATATAGGACGTGCCCTGTAGCACGCCCCGAGAGGCTGCAGAAGGCGGCATCATTTTTTACACGGACCGACCAAGTTGATTAAGCGGTTTAGCGGGTGACCGGCACAGATCAATGGCGGCAATCGCGGGTGCCGTAATTGATGGTTGTGATTGCCGCTTGTATCAAGCAAGCAGGCACGGCGTGCGTCGTCCGAAGGGTATCGAGTTCACGCCAATTTTCGTCGGAACGCATGGAACCAAAGGAATTCGCCCTCTCTTTCGTGCACTGCAACACGGCGATTCCGTTGGACGCCGCGATTGCGCGACGCATTTGATCGGAGCCACGTGTGGAGACAGGTTTTTCGCGGAAGCCGGGTAGACGCAGCTGGGTCGGCGAATGGATGTCCCCGGTGCCGACGGGCTTGGCTGCAAATGTAAAGCCGTTGTCTTGATGGCCTTCAGCGCGTCACGGTGAGTTTTTCAAAGCCGTCCGCGGAAACACCGGCAAGGCGGAACCTCGTCTCAGGTTTCCATTATAACCGGCGCGCCGATCTTGTTGGCGACGTTCGTGTAGAGGTCCGCAGCGGCTTCCGGCGCCCTGATGCCGACGATCAAGGCATACCGCGCCGCCAGATATCTCTATGCAACGAGCCCTTCCCTATTGCCGTTCGTCATGCCGACTCTGAAACCTTCGGTTTTCCGCTCCTGCTGCTCAGTCGATTGGCGGTATTCTTGCGCTCCGCGAGCATTATTCGAATTTCAGTTTCACGTACCTTTGTTCGTTGATGGATCAGAGCGTCCTTCAGCACCTCGTTCGTAGCGCGCGTCACTTCGGCGTAGTTCAGCCCTTCGGCGGCCTCGGCGAGGTGCGACCACTCCACAGGCATAACAACGTTTTCGGCGAGGCGCCTGCGAAGCAAATCCTCAATCTGCCGACGATCTGGCAGTTCGTAGTGCAATACGTCATCAAAACGACGAAAGAGCGCCGGATCAAGAATCTTGGGATGGTTGGTTGCAGCAACGACGAGGCTGTGTGATTGGTCCTGCTCAATCATTTGCAAAAAGCTGTTCAGTACGCGACGAATCTCGCCTACGTCGTTGGCAAGTCCGCGCTGCGAACCGATGGCATCGAACTCGTCAAAGAAATACACCCCTCGGGTGCGGCCGGTAGCATCAAACACCAGCCTTAGCTTGGCGGCTGTCTCTCCCATGAATTTCGTGATGAGGCCGTCCAGCCTGATCAGAAAAAGCGGAAGCCCGAGCTCGCCGGCGAGAATGGACGCCGTCATGGTCTTTCCGGTTCCTGGCGGCCCGACTAGCAGAAGTTTACGCCTCGGCGACAGGCAGTGATTCAGGATCCTTCCTGCGTGGCGCTGCTCGCGAATAACCCGTTCAATCTGCGAAGAGAGAGGTTTGCCTAAAATCATCTCTTTCAGCCTATCCTTCGGGTAGGAGGCCTCCAAAATGTCCGCCAACTCGCCGCGCGGACGACCAATGGGCACCGGCGCTCCGGCTTTACGCCGACCTTTGGCGTTGTCGATCATGGCTCGCAGGTCTTCGGCCAGTTTGCCGTGGCCCCGCCGCGCTTCATGGGCGGCGACTTGCATAGCAACCGAGAAGAAGCGATCATCGTCGCCCTCAAGATGCGATTTCAGCAGTGCCTTGAGTTGGGCGGCGTTAGCCACGGACATTATCCTGTTGCCGCGTTCGTTGTTTCAAGCCAAGTACACCTTCATCACCACTTCTCCAATGTTTTTGCCAACCTTGATGCCGATGGGACCGGACGCGGAGTTGGAGGCGGCGGTTCGCCTTGCAGTGCGCTAAAGGGTCAGCCTCGTCCGCGTGGCGAGCCGCGTGAAGCGCCCGCATCAATGTCGTCAAGGTGCTGGTTGGGTCCTTGCGGAATTCCTGGGTCCGTCATTGCGGCAATGCAAACACGAATACCCCGCCCCCGGAAAACCCTTCTTCAAGTAAACTCGATTCGCCATGCCGAGGGCGACCACAATTCCATCGAGCCGCGCAGTTCATCGCGGTGCTCAACAAAAATCTTCAAATGCATCGCCGCCGGCTCGGATATTGGTTCGACCTGTGCAGCGACCAAGTCGGGCCGTTGACGATGGGATGGTGCGACAACCAAGTTTCGCACGAGCGTATCAGGTCGACCAAGATGGGCCGTGCGGCAAATCCATGCCGTGCAAAGCGTGATCTACCTGAAACCCTCGGAAGAAAACTCTTCAAGAGTGCCAAAGTAAAATTCCTCAGTCTGAGACCTGAGATTTTGTTCTGGCCGGTGCAGGTGGCCCGAATATCCGATGCCGCACAGGTCCATGAAGGATCTCGGTTGGCTGAACATGAAGGTAATTCAGGCCGTTGTGAAGAAGGTCGCGCATGTGACATCCGCGCGGACCGCAAGCCAAACCGGAACTCGCAAAGCACTGAAAATCAATCCGATTTAGGCCAAGCAGCTAAGCCCATAGACTTGAAAATGGCGCGGCCCGCAAGTTCTCGCCGAAAGTTGCCGCTTGGTCGTGGTCGTAGAGGACAATGCCCTGCACGAAGTTCTCGCCGCAAGCGGAGGCGAGCTTTCTCAAGCCTGAAAAGTCTTTGGCCGTAACAGTCGCGGACGCTTTGACTTCGATTCCAACGACTTCGCCGCGGAGGTTTTCAACTACCAAATCGACCTCGCTTCCGTCCTTGTTTCGGAAATGGGAGAAGAAATAATGTTGATCGCTCCAACTCGCCAGTTTCTTGATTTCTCCGAAGACGAAGGCTTCGAGGATCGCTCCGAACTTTGTCCTGTCTTTCTCGATTTGCACCGGTGAAACGCCTTTAAGCGTCGAGACGAGCCCGGAATCAAGGAAATGCAGCTTCGGCGACTTGATCAGCCGTTTCAGCTTGTTCGTATACCAAGGCTGCAATGAATCAATCAGGTAGAGACTTTCGAAAACCCGCATGTACTTTTGCGTAGTGACGTGATTCATGCCCAGCGCCGACCCGATAGCAGAATAGTTCACCAGCTGTCCTGCGTATTCCGCGAGGACGCGTAGAAGCTTAGGCATGACGGCAAGTTGTTCCATCGAAGCGATGTCGCGCGCATCTCGTTGGATGATGGCGTTGATGTAGCTCAAATGCCAGCTTTGTCGTCGAGGCCATTGAGTGCGTTCAACGACTTCGGGATAGCCGCCAGCCAGAACAAGCTCTACCAGATATTTGCCGAGGGCCGGTTCGCCTGAGATCGGCGTTTTGCCCGAGAACGCATCGTCCAGAAAGCGCCCCTTTCCCCGTCTGATTTCGGCCTGTGATAGCGGCAGAAGCTGGATGACCTCCATGCGCCCCGCAAGGGATTCCGCGACTCTCGGTACCGTCATCAGGTTGGCCGAACCGGTCAACAGAAAACGCCCCGGGCGCTTGTCTTTGTCAACCTCGGTTTTGATCGCCAAAAGCAGTTCCGGCGCTCGCTGAACTTCGTCGATGACGGCGCGGTCGACGTCGCGGAGAAAACCGACCGGATCTGTTTTTGCAAAGTGGAGCTGGGTCGCATCGTCGAGCGTCAGGAATGGCCTGTCCTCGTCCGCAATTTCGGTAGCGAGGGTTGTTTTGCCGGATTGGCGCGGACCTGCGATCAAAGCGACGCGCGTGTCAGCCAGAGCTTCTTCAATGCGCTTCTTGCTTAATCGCGGATACATGAGGACACTCGCTGCAGTTCGACCAATTGAAAGGCTAAGCCCCGTCCACCTGTAACAGTAATTGCGACTGATTGAAAGATCAAACTCGACCAACTGAAAGAATCAGATACGTCCAACCGTAAAAATCTATTCGGCCATCTGAAATCATGGAGCCGGCCAATTAAAAGATGTCGGCGCGTTCGGCCATCCAAGCGTCGCCGATTCCGCTATTGAAGCGGCATGTTCGGAGAGTCTCTTTGAATGCAGATTGGAAACCGGCCGGGCGGAGATTCCGGACGCCAAGAAAACGCGATACTCAACTGCAGATCGCCAGTTTGATCCCCTCGCTTCGCTTATGCGTCCCGCCCGACCATCCCGGTTTCTTCGCCCCGCAGAAGCGCGCGCAATGCTTTGTCCAGGCGCTCCGTTACCGCTTCGTGCTCGCGCCACCAATCGGGGGACCACACCCTCAGCAGAGTCCATCCTTTGCCCTCAAGCACCCGCTGGCGCAATCGATCGCGGTCACGGGCGGTTTTGCTTCCATGGTACTGCGCTCCATCGGCCTCAATTCCCGCCAAGTAGCGTCCGGGTTCGTTCGGATCCACCACTCCGATATCGATGCGGTATCCGCTCACGCCGATCTGCGGCACAAGCAGCCAGCCCCTCGCTTCCAGCGCCGAGGCAATCTGCTCTTCCAGCGGCGATTCGTACCCGCCTAAACTGTCGCCGTCATTCCGATCATCGCCCGTCGCGACAAGCGTTCCTGTCGCCGCGTATTTCAGGAACGCCTTCAAATCCTGCACGCCTCTCGGGCTCTGCGGAGTGCCGATGCGCTCGCGTTCAAGGCTCGTCACCACGATCATGCGCCGCCGCGCCCGCGTAAGCGCCACGTTCAGACGCCGCTCGCCTCCCCGACCGTTGAGCGGGCCGAAGTGGCTCCTCTGCCGCCCTGCCGGGTCGGGGCCGAACGTGGTGCTCAGCACCACGACGTCGCGCTCGTCACCTTGAGCCGTCTCCAAGTTTTTGACACACGGAGCGTCGCGCTCCGGCGCGTGCCAGAAAGCCTCCAGCTCAGGGGTTTCTTCCCGGGCTTTGTCCAGCAAATCCTCTACCAGACGCTGCTGCTTCTTGTTGAAGGTGACCACGCCGATGCTTTGCGTCAAGCCGTCCGGCCCCAGAACGTGACTGCCCACCAAGTCCGCGACCCGTTTGGCTTCTTCGACGTTTCGTTGCGCTTCGTAGGTGCCGCCCGCCTCAATGCAGGCGACGGCTTGAGCATCGCGCTCCGGATCCGGGAACGTGACCAGCGACCCGCCATAGTAAGCTCGGTTCGAGAACGCGATGAGCGCTTCATGGCGGCTTCGGTAGTGGAAAGTCAGCCGATGCAAGGGCATGCTGCGCCCGAGCGCCAAGTCAAGCACGCTTTCCGTGCTTCCAGGATCATCTTCGTCTTCATCGTCCTCATCATCGGAGCGTTGGAAGAATGCAGTCGGCGGCATCTGCTTCGGATCGCCCGCGAGGATCACCTGCTCCGTGCGCGCCAATACTCCCACGGCGTCCTCGGGCCGGATCTGGCTGGCTTCGTCCATCAGAACCAAGTCCGCCCCGAAATCCTCGGGCAGCGTCCGCGCCGCATCCAAAGGCGACAGCATCAGGCATGGCTTAAGCTTCGGAGCCAATGTCGAGCACTCGGCCAGGATTCTGCGCAGGGGCTTCGCGGACCGGCGCTTGCGGGCCTCGTTCAGCAGCGTTTTCGCCTCCCTGCGCAGCGCCGTCTCCTCTCGTCCGCGAGCGGAAAGATCCGGCAGCGTGCAGCGATCGTCGCACAGCCGGCTCACTTCCTGCGCAGCTTCGCCGCCGGTCCATTGGTCTTCGCTCGCGCGAAAGCGCGCCAGATGATCGTCGTGCGCCGCGTTGCTCCAGTGCCGGAGTGCCGGATCTTCGGTCAGCCACTGATCGACCCAGCCAGCCCACCAGCCTCGGCGAAGCCCGTCCTCCAGCTGCTCCAACTCGCTCCGGTCGCCCTTGCGGGCCGTTTCCACTGCTGATTCCAGCGCGTTTCCGCAAGCGTTCAACCATTGTTCTTCACGCTTCGACAGAGCTTGGACTTCCAGCGCGCCTTCAAGTTTCGCAATTTGGCGCGGGTCGGCCAACAATTCCACCGCTTCGCCGTCCAAGTTCGGCGCATGCGCATCCCGGGCTGCCGCCATATCGAGCTTGCCCTTGGCTTGTTTCGCCGCGACGGTTGTTGACCTTGCGTGACGTCTGAGGCCGATGCGTCGCCACCATCCCGACAACCCTCCGCCTGCGGCCTCGGACACTGCGCGGTTCGCCTCGCGGGCTTCGGATTCCGCCGTTCGCAAGGCGCGTGACGCTTCGGCGATGCGTTTGGCCTGCGCGGAAGCGTTCATGCCTCGCTCCGCTCGCACTTGGTCGAAGGTGCGGGTCTCGATTTCGTTCAGCCCGGCGCGCATTCGCACGATCTTGCCCAAGACCGAGAGACGCATCTCCAGCATCTCTTGCAAATCGCCGGCTTCCGCGTCGGGCAAGGGGTGCGCGACTCGCCCCTCCGATGCGCCGGCCTGCTCCATTGCCCAGCGCAGCGTAACGCCGTCGCCCGCCCCGCGGTCGCGGTGCATCGCCTCGGCGTATGCGTTCAGCCAATCCCGATGGGCCGTGCTTGCCGTTTGAGCGCTGTGTTTTCCCGGCGATTGCTCCGCCCTTTGCTTGTTCTCGTAAGCGGCTTCCAAAGCCTGACCGAGCTCCTTGGACGGATGCGTCTCTCCGCCTCCGCCATGCAGATCCAGGCACCACTTCATCAAACCCGCTTGCTCAAGGCGTGTTGCAACGGCTTCGATGGCTGCGCGCTTCTCGGCGCAGAACAGCACGCGCCGCCCGGCTGCTATCTGGGTCGCAATGATGTTCGCGATGGTCTGGCTCTTGCCGGTCCCCGGCGGTCCTTCCAGCACGAAGCTTCGCCCGTCCAGCGCCATTGCCACAGCCTCCAGCTGGCTGGCGTCCGTCTCGATGGGGCAAGGCAAGTCGTGACGGCTTCGGGTCGCCTCCAGAACGCGAGCGTCGCAGTTCGCTCCGCTGCCGCCGAAGCCTGCGTCCGTCTCGCGACCCAACAGTTCTTGCGCCACCGCCCCGAGTGTTTCGAGTCCTTGCTCGCCGAGCCGTCCCAACTCGCTCCAAAGGGCCAAGCGCTGGAATTCGAAGATGCCGAGCACCGCGGCAGGCGTGACAGAGAATTGTTGCGCGCCTGCTTCGGCCAATTGTTTCCGGACATCCTCCAGAAGACCTGCGATATCGAATCCGCTTTCATCCTCCGGGAGCGGATCTTCCAGAACCACCCGCACGCCGTGCTCCCGCTTCAGCCACTCGATCAGCGTCGTATTCGGAGCCGCCGGCCCGCCGGTTTCCAGCCAATACGGACCCGCCGCTTGCTGCCTTGCCATCAGCACCGGCTGAAGGAACAGCGGCGCACGCCGCTTGCGCGGGTCCTTTCCGCCTGCTGCCTGCTCTTCCCATTGCAATGCTCCGAGTCCCAAGAAGCACGTCTGAAGGCCCGTCTCCTCGAATCGGCTCCGGGCTCGGCGGTAAATCTGGACGGCGCTTCTGTTCACGGCATCCGGTTCCAGATCCAGATGCAGCACAACGCTCTTGGCTTTCCGCTTCGGCCCGTCCTCGGTTTCGCGGCCGGCGAGAGTCACCTTGCGCCCCGCCGCGAGAGCGTCTTCCACCGACGCCGCATCCGCGGCCGCCGCCCAAACGCAGATTGATCCCGGCCGCGCGTCCAGCAACCGGTTGCGGTACGTCAAGTCCAGAGCCCGCTCGCGCAGCCTCGCGATGCGCCCTGCGAGCGTACTTTCTTCTTGCTCCCGCTCGCTCGCGGCTGCGGCGCTTGCCGAGCCTTGCTCCGCCTCCATGCCTGCGCCCTCGTCCATGCCGTTAGTGTCGGGTGAATAATCCCCGGAACCGCCAAAGTAAAACTCCCCGGTCAAAAGTTCCGCGCAGTTTCTTTCCGCAGTCGGGTCGGGTGATCGGACTTATGTATTTCGTCTGCGATATTGCGTTCCCGTCGCCGACCTTGAAGAAAGCCGACGACGGGGCGGTGACATGGATGACGGGGCAGCAAAAACGGCAGGAATTTCCGGATCGGCTGCTTGCAATGCTCAACCCGCAGGACTGAGAGTCAGGATTTCCCCGGCAGCGGAAAGTCGCAATGCGCTTGTCAAAGCAATAATCTTTCAATTGGTCTGAAGCGCGGCTTCTTTCAGAAGGCGGATAAAGGATTTTACGACCAGATTCGGATCTTCGCCCCGTCTTCTGACCAGCTTGATCTCGGACTGCAGATCGTACATGCCGCCCCCGACGGAACGCATCGCCCCTTCACGCACCCAAATATCGGCAAGGCTTTCGGGCAGATACCCGACGTATTTCCCGGTCAGAACCAGCATGGCAACGCCTTCGATCTGATGGGCGCTGGCATTGGACCGCATCCGGCGTGAAATCGGCGCCACCAGATCTTCGTTCAGATAGGCTCGTTTGCAATAGTTGGCGTCGGGCAGCCGCCGCTGAACGTCTTCGTCGGTTTCAGCCTCGAACAATGGGTGCCCCCGAGCGCAATACAAGCCGATTTTCTCGATCCCCAGCAATTCATAGATCAGTCCCGGCTTGTGCCGGTGAAACACCCCGACGCCCACAGCGATATGGCCGTCCTGCACCGCAATTTCGATGTCGTCCGGGGCCAGCGAATGTATCTCGATCGAGACATCCGGGGCAATTCTGGCCAGCTCGGCAAGAGCGCCCATGATCGGCGCGTCATCGTTGAACACCCAATTGTCTATTGCCGCCACCGACAGGCGGCCCACCAGCTTGCCGCGCGTTCCGTCCACGGCCTCGCCGAAGTGGTCAAGCGCCGCAAACAATTTGCGCGCGGCTGAATAGACGATCTCGCCCTTGTCCGTCAGGCGAAACCCTTTGCGGCCGCGCTGGCACAAGCGTATTCCCAGACGGGTTTCAAGGTCGGAAATCTGGCGTGAAATCGTCGAGGCGGAGACGTTCAGCGCGATCTGCGCCGCAGAAAATCCCCGCGCCTCGACCACGGCGGAGAACACGTAGAGCAGACGCAAGTCGGCTTTCGAAAACGAGGGCGGAAGCATGGCATGACATTACTTGCATAGATGTGAAAGTTAAGTCCCTCATTTTGTGATTTATTCAAAACTTCCCTCGTGCGACGCTCGGATTCGAACTGCTTGCCCATGTGAGGAATGGAACGGGATGGGTTTGAATGGCGCGCCCTCGCAAAACTGGGGCATCAACAATGATTATGCCAAGCTGACGGATGTTCTGCTGGGCCGTCCCGAGCATTTCAAATGGGTCGAGGCTGGGCCGTTGATCGGGCGCACGCTGGCCAATGCTCACAAGACCGGCGTCAAGTTCGATCTGCAGAAGGCGATGGCGCAGCATTCCGAGATGGTGTCGGTCTATGAAGAAAACGGCGTGGCCTGCCATTATCTGGACAGCGACGAGGTGCTGCACCGCAATTTCTTCGCCCGCGACAGTTCGGCCATGACGCCCTGGGGGGCGCTGATCTGCCATATGCAGCTCAAATGCCGCCGAGCGGACTATGCCACCGCGATCAAGTTCTATCAGGAAAACAACATTCCGATCTGGAAATTCGCCACGGCGGGTCATTTCGAGGGCGGTGATTTCAACATCATCGAGCCGGGCCGGGTGCTGATCGGTTATTGCGGCGAGCGGTCCGAACGGGAAGGCTCGGAACAGGTGGCCGGGTTCGTCCGCGACGAGGGGTGGGAGGCCGTGGTGGCCCCGATCAGCCGTGAATTCGTGCATATGGACGGGCTGATCGTGCCGCTGGCCGAGAAGCTGGCGGTGGCCTGCATCGACGCGATGGAGCCTTGGCTGGTCGATGTCGTCAAGGGCTGGGGAATCGAGATCGTCGATGTCGAATATCGCGAGGCGAAGAATCTGGGCGTCAATCTCGTTGCTTTGGGCGATGGCAAGGTGCTGTCCATGGCCGGGGCCAAGGACCTGAACGCCAAGATGCGCGCGCTTGGGTTCAAAGTGTACGACCCCGACATGTCGATGTTCATCCTTGGCGGCGGCGGCGTGCATTGCCTGTGCCAGGCGCTGCGCCGCGAGGCCGCATGACAGGCGATCTGCGGATCAGCAGCGGCCGCCGATGCCAATGCCTAATGGAGGCGGCGCGGACCGGCGCGCGGAAATCCGAATTCATGCCTCCGGCTTCGCCCGAGGGGCATCGAACCCGAAACCAAATCTCGATATTCCTAATCGAAATTGCAGAACAATCGGCACGCTGCTGCAAGAGGCCGAACGGGCCGAACCCGAGCATCCGGCGGCGGGCTGCAATGTTCCGTTTCAGGCGGCGCTTGCGCCGTCACGCCACTCCGCGCTTGCGCCGTCACCGGCGGCTTGGCGCGGCAAGAGCAAGAAAGTGAATGTCCAACAGATCAGGAGATCTAAACAATGAAAGTCTGGAAAAAACTGATTTCTGCAGCGCTGGCGATGTCCTTCGGCACCGCCGCCTTGGCCGAGGATGTGATCATCGGCGTGCCGAACTGGGCCTCGGTCCGGGGTACGGCGCATATCCTCAAGGTCGCGCTGGAAGATAATCTCGGCCTGTCGGTCGAATTGCAGAACGGCACCAACCCCATCATCTTCGAAGCGATGGACTCCGGTGCGATGCATGTCCACCCCGAGGTCTGGCTGCCCAACCAGCAGAACCTGCACGACAAGTTCGTCACCGAAAAAGGCAGCGTGAAGTTCAACCCGAATGCGGTTCTGTCCGATCAGCGGATCTGCGTCACCAAGGATACGCAGGAACGCACGGGCATCAGCGCGCTCAGCGATCTGACCGATCCGGATATGGCGGCGAATTTCGACACCGACGGCGATGGCCGGGGCGAGATGTGGATTGGCGGCGCGGGCTGGGCCTCGACCAATGTCGAAAAGATCCGGGCCAAGTCCTATGGCTATGCCGAGACCATGAACCTGATGGAAATGGACGAGGCGCTGGCGCTGGGGCAGGTCGACAATGCCGTGGCGCAGGGTCAGAACATCGTGTTCTACTGCTATACGCCGCATCACATGTTCTCGCTCTACGATCTGGTGCCGCTGACCGAGCCCGCCTATGACGAGTCGCAGTGGAAGATCTCCCAGCCCACCGACGATCCCAACTGGCTGGAGAATTCGACCGCGCCGACCGCGTGGGACGCGGCCAATCTGCATGTGTTCTACTCGACCGCATTGGAAGAGGCGCAGCCCGAGGCCGCCCGGATGCTGTCCAGCGTCAAGCTGAATACCGATCATGTCACCGCCATCGTGTATGCCCTGTCCGTCGAGGGGATGGATCCGGCGGATTTTGCCCGTCAGTGGGTCGATGAGAATGCCGACCTGGTGGATTCCTGGTTTAAATGATGACGTGACGTGCGGGCGGCGCGCATCCCGCGCCGCCCGACCCCGGGCGGGGCCGGCGGACGTGCTTCGATGTCCGCGCCTCTACCCCGAGACATGCATTGAAAAAGCCCCGCAGGGCAGTGATCCCGGTCATGGCGTCATCCTTTCCTGCGTTCGGTATGGTTGATCGATGAGCCGCCGGACTTGCCACGGCCAATCTTCATTGAAACCTTTTGCAGAACCTGTGAAACATGATCCTCACATCTTGATCAGGCCGGGAGCGCGCTATGACGGATGACGTAATCACTTTGGACGGCGTCTGGAAAATTTTCGGCGCCGATGCGAATGCGGCCATGGCCGCCATTCGCGAAAGGGGTCTGGGCAAACCCGAGGTGCTGCAGGAATTCGGCTGCGTCGTGGGGATCGCCGATGTGTCGTTCTCTGTGAAACGGGGCGAGATCTTCTGCGTCATGGGCCTGTCGGGGTCCGGCAAATCCACCATGGTGCGCCATCTGAACCGCCTGATCGAACCGACGGCGGGCAGCATCAATGTGATGGGCAACGACATGCTGGCTCTGTCCGACAATGAGCTGCGCGACATGCGGGCCAACAATATCGGCATGGTGTTTCAGCACATGGCGCTGCTGCCGCACCGCACGGTGCGCGACAACGTAGGCTTTCCCCTGCAAGTGCGCGGCGAACCCAAATCGCGGCGCTGGGATGTGTCGCAGCGCTGTCTGGAGAGGGTCGACCTGACCGGATACGAGGATCGTTTCCCAAGCGAGCTGTCCGGGGGCATGCAGCAGCGGGTCGGCTTGGCGCGGGCGCTGGCCTCGGACCCGGATGTCCTGCTGATGGACGAGCCGTTCTCGGCGCTCGACCCGTTGATCCGGCGGCAATTGCAGGATCAGTTCATGGCGCTGTCGGCGGAACTGCACAAGACGACCGTGTTCATCACCCACGACCTTGACGAGGCGATCCGCATCGGCAACCGCATCGCCATCATGAAGGACGGGCGCATCGTGCAGATCGGCACGCCCGAGGAAATCGTGACCCGGCCCGCCGATGATTATGTGCGGGATTTCGTCGAGGGGATTTCCAAGCTGAAACTGGTCTTCGCCCATTCGATCATGGTCCCGATCAGCGAATACGTGCCCTCGCGCCCGGTGAATTTCGACGAAAGCCCTCGCGCGCATCACGGCACGGATCTGGATCACCTGATCGATATCGCAATCACCACCGACAACGTGATCGTCATTACCGGCGATGACGGCGCGGATATCGGCGTTGTGGACAGGGCCACACTGCTGAAAGGCATTCAGGGGGGCAAGGCATGACCGATGCTGAAATGACGGAAACCGGCATGACGGCCGAAGGCGGCGCGGCGGTCGAGAGCCACAGCGTCGAAGCCTTTGCCGTCGACAACGCTGAATATTACGCTGCCGAATTCGACAAGATTCAAGGCCGGACCGGCTTTGCCTGGTCCTGGAACATGATGGCGGCTGTTTTCGGCCCGATCTGGGGCGCGGCGCGCGAGGTCTGGGGGTTCTTCTGGATCTTTCTGGTGCTGGAGCTGTTCGCGCTGGTTCAGTTGGGCCGGGGCCTCTGGGGAGAATTGGGCGCGGACCAGCTGGCGCGTTACGAGCGCATGCTCGAAAACATCGCCAAGCGCGAGGCGCAGGCGGAAGAGCTGACGGCCTCAGGCGACGTCGCCGGGGCCGAGGCCAAGCTGAAAATCGCGGACAATCTGCGCGGCGCGGCGGAAAAGGCGTTGCAGGCCGCGAATGAAGCCTCCAGCGAAGCGACCGGCATTCTGATTGCAGGCGTGATCCTGATGGTCCTGATCAAGCTGGCCGAGGGGTTCTATGCCAACTATGCTTACGAGGCGCAATATCTGCGCTGGCGCGCCTCGCGGTACGAACGATCGGGGATCAAGCGGTCGAGCATCCTGTTCGGACTCTTGGGCTTGCTGGCGATCTGGCCGCTGGCCCTGATCCGCTTCACCGTCGCTGATCCCAATGAACTGGTGGCCAAACTGACGGGCGGATTTCTGGGCGACCGGATTTCGATCACGGAATTCCCCGTCGGCCGCGAGTATTTCGCGTATCTGTCCAAAAGGGGGGATGCCGGGTTTGACTGGCTGGCCAATAATTTCGGCGACGTGTTCGACGGCGTGACCGCCGGCATTCGCTGGGTGCTGGACGGGCTGGAGATTCTGCTGATCGAAACGCCGTGGCCTGTCGTGATGTTTGTCACCGTGGTGCTGGCGCTCAGACTGGCCGGGCCGCGGGTGGCGATCTTCACCGCCGCGTCGCTGGCCTATCTCGCCTTCATGGGACTTTGGGAGCTGTCGATGATCACCATCGCGCTGATCGGCGCGGGGGCGTTCCTGTGCATCCTGATCGGCATTCCGCTGGGCATCTGGTTCGGGAAATCCAAGCGCGCCTATGCCTTTGCCGAGCCGGTGCTGGATTTCATGCAGACCATGCCCGCCTTCGTCTACCTGATCCCGATCATCGCCTTTTTCGGCACCGGCAAGCCGCCGGGCGTTCTGGCTACGCTGATCTTCGCCATGCCCCCTGTCATTCGCCTGACGGCGCTCGGGATGCGGGGCGTGCCCGAAACCACCAAGGAGGCCGCGATCGCCTTTGGCTGTTCGAAACGGCAATTGCTGTTCAACGTCGAACTGCCGCTGGCGCTGCCGTCGATCATGACGGGGATCAACCAGACCATCCTGATGTCGCTGTCGATGGTGGTGATCGCCTCGCTGATCGGGGCCGAAGGTCTGGGCGCGCTGATTTTGGAGGCGCTGCAATACGCGGCCAAGGGCCAGGGTCTGCTGGGCGGGCTGGCCATTCTGTTCTGCGCCATGGTCATCGACCGGATCGCGCAGGGCATGTACCGCCGCAAGGTGGGCGGGCATTAGGTCTCCTCTTCCGACCGCCCCGGCGCGACGATGCGTCGGGGCGCGTTTTTTCCGACCCTGACACGGATGTAGCGCATGGCAGACGAACATCTCAAATCCATGATGGACAACCTGTATTGGTGGGGCATCCCCACCATGTTCCGCTGTCCCAACGAGGGGCCGCAAGGGCAGGACATCGCCCTTGCGGGCGTGCCGCATTCCACCGGCAACGGCACGACCGAGCGGGATCAGCATCTGGGCCCGCGCGCCCTGCGCAACGTCTCTTCGGTCGCACGGCGGGTGCATGGCGAGTTCCAGCTTGATCCGTGGACAGCGGCCAAGATCGTCGATGTGGGCGACGTGCCCTTTCCCCGCGCAAACGACAACGAGGATTGCATCGAGCAGATCACCCGGTTCTTCACCGAAATCGACGCCGCAGGCGCGCGCCCGATCTCGGTCGGGGGCGATCATTCGATCACAGGCGGCATCGTGCAGGCGCTGGGGCGGGGCAGGATCGCCGAGGGCGAGCAGATCTGTTTCCTGCATTTCGACGCCCATACGGATGTCTTTACCAAGGTGGATCATTTCCTCGGGGCCAAGAAATCCGCTGCCCATTGGGGGGCCTACCTGGTCGATCAGGGCAAGGTCGATCCGCGCCATTCGATGCAGATCGGACTGCGCGGCCATGCCCGCACATTGGACTGGCTGCAACCCTCGTATGACTACGGCTACAACGTCGTGACGATGAAAGAGTTCCGCAAGCGCGGAGTCGAGGACGTTGTCGCCCAGATCCGGCAGGTGATGGCCGGACGGCCGGTCTACATCACGTTCGATCTCGATTGTCTGGACCCTTCGATCGCGCCGGCGGTGTCCAATCTGGAGCCCGGCGCAAAGGGGTTCGACATTGACGAGGCCGTGGCCCTGCTGCAAGCGGCGCGCGGGATGAACATCGTGGGCGGCGATATCGTCTGCATGATGCCGACCAAGGACAGCCCCAATCAGATCACGGCGCTGACGGCCTCCGCCATCATGTTCGAGATGATCTCGATGGTGGCTGAAAATGTGAAAACGGAGACAGAAAAATGACGAAACAGGGCAACGATTTCTTTCAACCCGTCTCGACAATGGAACTGGCGCGGTTTGCTGGCGTGCCCACCTTTATGCGGTTGCCCGGCCTGACGCCGGATCATCCGCGATATTCCGAGGTGGAGATGGGTCTGGTCGGCGTGCCCATGGATGGCGGCACCACCAACCGGCCGGGCGCCCGGCACGGGCCGCGTCAATTGCGGGACTACTCCACCATGATCCGGTCGATGAACCCGGTCACCGGGGTCAACCCGTTCACATCCGTCAACTGCGCCGATCTGGGGGATGTGCCGCCCAACCCGGTGGATATTCACGACAGCCTGAACCGGATCACGGCGTTCTATGCCAGTTTGAAGGCGCACGGCATCACGCCGATGTCAGCCGGTGGCGACCATCTGGTGACGCTTCCGATCCTGCGGGCGCTGGGCGCCGACGAACCGCTGGGTCTGATCCAGTTCGACAGCCATACCGATCTGTTCGACAGTTATTTCGGCGGCTGCAAATTCACCCACGGCACCCCGTTCCGCCGCGCCATCGAGGAAGGTCTGGTCGACCCGCATCGTTTCGTGCAGATCGGCATTCGCGGCACCGCCTACAATACCGAGGATACGGACTGGGGCATCGATCAAGGCGTGCGGATCATCCGCATCGAAGAAGTGTTCGAACGCGGCATCCCCCATGTCATGGCCGAAGCGCGCGAGATCCTTGGGGACAAGCCCGCCTACTGCACCTACGACATCGATTTTGTCGATCCGACCTTTGCGCCGGGCACCGGAACGCCGGAGATCGGGGGCCCCAACAGCTTTCAGGCGCAGCAGGTGATCCGCGAACTGGCGGGCGTCGATCTGATCGGCGCCGATCTGGTCGAGGTGGCCCCGCCCTTCGATTCCTCCGGGGGCACCGCTTGGCTGGGCATCTCGCTGATGTTCGAACTGATGTGCGTGCTGTCGCAGGCATAGAGCCATTCCGCACCGTGAGACAAATGATGTTCCGGGTTTCACTTCGTGAATTCAAGCTCTTGGCTGAATGACCACTAGTCGGCGCCCAAGGGATCGGCGATGTGATTTTCAGGGCATTGCACGCGGGTTCCGCCGCCGGCATTTTGAGGCGCAGACTTGCCGTGAATGTTGCAGGTCTCGAACTGCCGACTCGCGAAATGGACCAATTTCGAACGCCGATTCACATGGACAACTCCGCCGCCGACAAGCACGGAGCCGTCCTTGAGCGGTCGGCGGAGCGTCGGCGCTGGACCTTCCACTGCACGCCGACCTCCTGCTCCTGGATGAAAGCGGTCGAGAGCTTCTTCGGGAAGATGGTCCGCCGAAGGTTCAGGCGCGGCGTCTGCAAATCCGCCGAGCAGCTCGAGAAGGCGATCATGGAGTTCATCGAGCTGCACAACGGAAAAGAGGCGAAGGCGTTCAAATGAACGGCAAGCCCGGAGCGGCTCATCGCCGCCCGCCAAAGAGGGATTCAAGTGATTGGAACATGCCGCCAGCTCGACGACCGGCCGCCGCTCTCCGTCGTTTCCGCCGACCGGGTATCGACCGCGGCCGCCAGTTCGCGGCCGAAAGCGCGGCGCACGTCCATCATCCGGCCGAAAGTCCCGTCACGGCGCCAAGCGTGGAAACTGTTCCGGATGGTCGCAGAGGGAGGAAAAAATGGTGAATCGCCCGCCACAGGCACCCGGTGCCGACTCCCGAGCACAGGAAGGGAGACAGCCTGAGCTTGGCCGAGAAGTCGGGCGGGCAGCCTCAAGCCGATTGCGTTGATGAAGAAGCAATCGGAGCGGTCTTCGTGATCAGCTGAAGCCGCTGCAACAAATCAGCTTTCGTCGCCAATGCTTTCGGCGTCGCCCGGAAACTGTCGGACCAGCAACTCAGCTGCGGATTCGACTTCCGGCGCGCTGGCTCCTCGAACGACGAGATTCGCGCCGTATTTCTGCTCCGTCCTAAACGGATACGAGCCGAACCGGAGTTCCGGGAACTGCCGAACGATCTTTTCTAGCGATTCCGCTATTTCGCTTTCGGGCCGGAACACTTTGACAGTCCGGGACTCGAGAGGGCGGCCCTTCGGCAATCGATCCAGCAGCGCACCGACCATCGCCCTGAATATTGCGGGCACGCCTGCCATGACATGCACGTTTTCAACCGAAAAGCCCGGCGCCCGGGAAATGTCGTTCCTGATCAGCGTCGCGCCTTCGGGAACTCTCGCCATTCGCATTCTGGCGCTTGAACTGCGGATGTGGTTCGCTCCGTAGAAATCCTCCAGGATTTTTTTGGCGTCGTCTCGAATGCCGATCGGCTTCTTCAATGCGGCAGCCACGGCATCCGCAGTGATGTCGTCGTGGGTGGGGCCGATCCCGCCGCTGGTGAACAACATGTCATGGGAGCCTCTCAGTTCGTTCACGGCGCCGACAATTCCGTCGTGATCGTCGCCGACGATCCGCACTTCCTTCAGGTCTATCCCCAAGCCTGCAAGCTCACCCGCAAGGAAGAACATGTTCGCGTCTCGCGTGCGGCCCGACAGGATTTCATCTCCGATCACGAGCATTGCCGCCGTAGGATTTGACATGTTCACCTCTATGCCTGTCATCCGCCCAGCTGTCCTTCATATTCGCCAAGCGCGGCCAAAGAGCAAGTCTTGGCATTTGAGATTCCGACAGCGGTTATGACAGTTGAACGAGACGCGTCGATTCAGCATCGATTCCGGCTGCGGAATTCGGCGGATCGAACGGAGCGCGTTCGCCGATCCGGCGTCGGCTCAATAAGCGGCTTCCTTGACGGATTCCATCGAGATGTGGGTGGAGGTGCTGGCGAGTCCCGGCAATTTGGTTATCCTTTCCGCAATCACCATTCTGAAAGCGCGGATGTCCTTCGTCCGGATCTTCAGGAGGTAGTCGAACGATCCGGCGATGAGATGGCACTCCTCGATTTCAGGTATGCCGCGGACCATTTCATTGAAGGCGCGCACCGTGCTTTCCGACGTGTTCCCCAGCTTCACCTCGGTGAACGCGACATGCTCCAGATCCAGCATCGCCGGGCTCAGCACGGCGCGATAGCCCAAAATGCATCCGCTGCTTTCAAGCTTCCTGATTCGAACTTGGCAGGGACTGGTCGACAATCCGACCCGCCGCGCGATCTCGGCCGCTGGAAGTCGGCCTTCCGTCGCGAGAATCTTGAGGATCTTCGCGTCGATGGCGTCGATGGAACTCGGCCGAGTTGCGGTGCCTGAGTCTGTCAATGCGCTTCGGAGCATTCGTTTTGATTTCCTTACTCCATCGGCATGATGCGGCAAAGCGGGAACTCAAACGCGATCGAACGGTCGCGCTTCGCGGACCGCAGCATCAGCGGCTTTCGCCGATCATCCGGTCGAATCTCGGCGCGGCACATTTTGCCGCAAAATTTTCAGTATGCAATCACAAAGACTGACTGAAATACAGAAACAAACGAGTTGTTCCGCAATTTTTGGATATTCTGGGAAAAAGAACTATGATTGCATGCTACGATATTTCGAATTGAGTGCGAACGAGGGTGCATAGTGAATAGACGTTTGGAAGATATCCGAGTCGGAATTCTGGAGGCGAAGCAGACCGACGAAGACCGACATCTGGACAGCTTGATCGAAACAGCCGCTTACCCCGCGGAATCGAGGTTGGCGTCATCCAAAGCGGCCGCGAATCTGATCGGGGAGATCAGATCGTCCGGCAATCTGGGACGGATGGATGCCGTTCTCGCCGAATACGGCCTTCGAACCGACGAGGGCATCGCCCTGCTTCGGCTGGCGGAGGCGCTCATCCGCGTGCCCGACGCCGCGACCGCCGATGCGTTGATCGCCGACAAGATCGCCCATGCGGACTGGGCGAAGCATCGAGGCAATTCGAATTCCGCATTCGTCAACGTCCTCACGCGGCTGCTGATGACGGCCGCTTGGTGCCTGCGGAGCGGCGCCGGCGGATCCGTCGGGAGGGCGATCAGCGCCCTTTCGACGCCGATCATCAGGTTCGGGTCGCGCAGAGCGATCGAGCTTCTCGCCGAGCGCTTCGTTTTAGGCCGAACGATGCAGCAAGCCCTTTCGAAATCCGCCGGAATGGAGCGTCGCGGATACCAATACTCTTTCGACATGCTGGGCGAGGAGGCGCTGACCGCCGCCGATGCGGAGAAGTTTTTCATCGACTATCAGACCGCGATCAAGGATCTTGCGCCCAAATGCACTGCCCCCGACCACCGGGACAACCACGGGATTTCGATAAAGCTTTCCGCTTTGCACCCTCGCTACGAGTTCACGAAGCGTGACCGCGTGATCAAGGAACTAGGCGCGCGAGTGTCGCGTCTCGCGCACATGGCGAAAGAGGCGAATATCGGGATCGACATCGACGCGGAGGAGGCGGACAGGCTTGAGCTGTCTCTCGACGTGATCGAAACCGTCATGCGGGATCCCGGATTGAAGGGATGGGACGGCTTCGGGATCGTCGTCCAGGCGTACGGCAAGGCTGCTCCCCGCGTTCTGGACTATCTGTACGCGCTCGCGAACGAACTGGACCGCAAGATCAAGATCAGGCTGGTGAAAGGCGCATACTGGGATTCGGAAATCAAGCGCGCGCAGGTCGAGGGGCTTCCGGATTTTCCCGTCTACACGCGGAAGTCCGCCACGGACGTCTCCTATCTCTGCTGCGCGAGGAAGCTGCTGACCATGACGGATCGGGTCTATCCTCAATTCGCCGGCCACAACGCCCACACGGTCTCCTCCATCCTGCAGATTGTCGGAGAAGGAACGGAATTCGAGTTCCAGCGCATCCACGGGATGGGCGAAGCGCTTCACGACGAGATAAGGCGCCGGAAGAATGCCCGATGCAGAATTTACGCGCCCGTCGGCAAGTACAAGGAGCTGCTTCCTTATTTGGCGAGGCGGATGCTCGAGAACGGCGCGAACAGCTCGTTCGTGAATCAGATTGCCGATTTCTCGAACGATCCCGAGGACATCTCCCGCGATCCGTTCGAATTGCTGGAGGAAGCCCGAAAGAGAAATGTTCAGGCGATTTCCCCTCCGTCCGCGATATTCGGAAACGACCGGGTCAACTCGAAAGGATGGGATTTGCACAATCCCGGCCAGCTTCAAGAGATCGAGGAGCGCAGAACGCCGTTTCGGACTAGCTCTTGGACGTCCGCGCCGGAAATCGCGGCGACGGCGGACTCGCGCGGGCCGCGCATTCGAGTCTCAAGCCCTTCGAACCCCGAGGACATCGTAGGCGAGGTCGAGGAGGCGTCCGGCGAAGCGATCGAAGCGGCGCTCGGCGCGGCCAGGGACTGGAGCGCGGCGACGCCGGGCGATCGAGGAAACGTCTTGAGACGAACTTCCGACCTGTACGAAGAGCATTTCGCGGAGATATTTTCCATCCTGGCCCGCGAAGCAGGGAAAACCGCGACCGACGCCGTGGCGGAACTTCGCGAAGCGGTCGATTTTCTGCGCTTCTACGCTTCGGAGGCCGAATCCGGCAAGCTCGGCCCGCCTCTCGGCACCGTCGCGTGCATTTCGCCGTGGAATTTCCCGCTGGCGATATTTTCCGGCCAGGTCGCGGGGGCCTTGGCGGCGGGCAACGCCGTAATCGCCAAGCCGGCCGAGCAGACGCCGCTGATCGCCAAATTCGCGACCGACTGCTTCCATCGGGCGGGCGTTCCGAAGGACGTCCTCCAGTTGCTTCCCGGAAACGGGCCCGACGTGGGAGCTGTGCTGGCGGCCCATCCGAAGATCGACGGCGTCGCGTTCACCGGCTCCACGGAAACCGCCCGCCTCATCAACGCCGGAATAGCCGGAGCGAACAAGCCGGCGGCGCCTTTGATCGCGGAAACCGGCGGAATCAACGCGATGATCGTGGACAGCACCGCCCAGCCGGAGCAGGTCGTGAAGGACGTCGTCGTCTCCGCGTTCCAGTCCGCCGGGCAGCGCTGCTCGGCTTCCCGTATCGTCTATCTGCAGGAGGATGTTTCCGAATATTTCCTGAACATGCTGTTCGGGGCGATGGACGAGCTGGCGGTCGGCGACCCGTGGGACGCGGCGACCGACATCGGGCCGCTCATTGACGAGGAATCGAAACGGCGCGTCGACGCGCACATACAGGCCGCCCGAACCGAAGGGCGGCTGCTGAAGCAGTGCGGCGCGCCTGAAACCGGCCATTTCGTCGGACCGGCGGTGCTGAAGGTCGGGGGAATCGAAGATCTGGAGAGCGAAGTTTTCGGCCCCGTGCTCCATGTCGCGACGTTCAGGCCGAAGGAGTTGGGCAATATCCTCGATTCAATTAACGCGAAGGGATACGGCCTCACCTTCGCCATGCATTCCAGGATCGACGCCAGGGTCGAGGAGGTTGTCGGCCGCCTGAAAATCGGCAACATGTATATCAATCGCAACCAGATCGGCGCGGTCGTCGGATCGCAGCCGTTCGGCGGCGAGGGCCTGTCCGGAACGGGGCCGAAAGCCGGAGGCCCGGATTATCTTCGCGGGTTCACCCAAGGGCGGTTCCCGTCCCGCAAAGCGGAAACGAGCCCGGAAGCCGATTTCGACGACGTCCAGTCCCTGCTGGACGGGCTTGCCGCCAAGGCAAGCCAGCGGTTGCGGACGCTGGACCTGCCGGGACCGACCGGGGAGTCGAACAGGCTGTCCCATTACCCGAGAGGCGTCGTTCTTTGCCTGGGCCCGACCGCTGAGGACGCGGCCGAGCAAGCGCGGGTCGCGAAGTCCGTCGGATGCGAAGCCGCGTCGGTCGCGCCGGGAGCGCAAGGCGAAAACGCGATTCCGGGATTCTTGCCGCGGGACGCGTTGCGCAGCCTGCGCAACGTCGCTTTGGTCGTGCTGTGGAGCGATGCTCAGGATCTGGCCGCCGCCCGCGCCGCCCTCGCGGACCGCGACGGCGCCTTGATTCCGCTGGTCGGGTCGCTGAACCTTGCGGAAAAGTGCGTCCACGAGCGGCACGTCTGCATCGATACGACCGCCGCAGGGGGAAACGCCTCGCTGTTCGCCGCCGCCGGCTGAATTCGGTCGAGACGCGGCGACGCCCTACGCCGCGCGGCGCTCGGAACGCCAGCGGACGTTCGCGGGCTCCCCGGCTTTCGCCAATGCGCCGCGGAGCGTCTCGCCTTTGAGTTCCGCCTCGAGTATTTTCCTGACTTCGATCAACTTCCGCAGATCGATTCCGGTTCGGAAGCCGCTGCGTTCGCAAAGGAAGACCAGATCCTCGAATACGACGTTGCCCGTCGCGCCGGGCGCGAACGGGCACCCGCCGAGTCCGGCCAGCGTCGCGTCGAGAACCCTGACGCCCGATTGAAGCGCCGCGTACGCGTTGGACAGGCCGGTTCCCCTGGTGTCGTGCAAGTGGACGATCAGAGGGGTGTCGCCGATCCTGGGCAGAACCGCCCGGCACATTTCGGAGATTTGCATCGGGCCGGCGTATCCGACGGTGTCGGCCACTCCGATCGCCTCGGCGCCCGCGTCGATGCAGGATTCTATCAGCTCGACAACGGAATCGACCGCGACCTCGCCCGAAATCGAGCATCCGAACGCCATTGAAATCGCGGTGTTGATCAAAGGCTTCGGCGCCGAGCCCCGCATTTCGACCGCGTTGCGTACGAGGTTCACGGCTTCGGCCCTCGTGCGGTTGATGTTGGCGAGGCTGTGCTCTTCCGTCGCAGAGATGGAGAAGATGATTTCGTCCACGTCCGTCTCCAGCGCATCGGCCGTAGCCCGTTCATTCAGCGTCAACGCGGACGAGCGGGCGTCGGGGAGGCCGGAAACCGTTTCCA
Organism: Paracoccaceae bacterium; assembly: GCA_965205055.1. Taxonomy (GTDB): domain Bacteria; phylum Pseudomonadota; class Alphaproteobacteria; order Rhodobacterales; family Rhodobacteraceae; genus CBDBBY01. Next base: position 3,302,120 of record OZ242030.1, read on the forward strand.
CCAGATCCCTGATGTCCGCGAACTGCGGAAACCTGCTCTTGGAAAGGAACGAGCCGACCTCGAAATGCCTGACCCCCGCATCGTGCGCGCGTCTGATCCATTCCTTCTTGGCCGAGGTGCCGGGCCAGGATTTGGTGAGCTGCAGGCCGTCGCGCAAGCCGAGTTCGCGGAGAACGAGCTTGTCCTTCGGATAGAATTCACGCGCTTTCACTGTTCGTTTCCTCCTTGGATCCGGCAGATCGTCCGCCGGCGCATTCCTGACTGAGCCCGAGGCTCATTAGCACTTCCGAAGTCGCATTGCCCAGAGCCGGAACGTCCATGCCTCCTGCGATTCTTGTCCTGTCGATCTCGAAGGGCATGCCGGGAGCGCGCATGGCGCCGCCGTCGGGGAGCGGCGACGCAGGCATTCCGTCAGGCCAGTTGGCTTGGGGATCTTCGTACATCTCCGCAGGGCGGGCGATGCGCGCGAACGGAATTCCTTCGGCTTCGAAGGCTTGAACGAGCTCCTCGGAAGCTTTCCGCGCGACCGCATCCCGGAATACCGGTATCGTCCAGCTCCTCGCTTCGATCTGATCCGTCCGGATTTGCAATCTCGGATCGTCCAGAAGCTGCTGCAGGTCCAGCAAGCGACAGAGGATCGACCATTGCTTTTCCGTGACCGCCCCGATGAACATCGACGAGCCGTCGCCGGTCTGGAAAATGTCGTAGACCGGCCAGGAAAAATCCCGGTCGGGCATCGGCGGCGGCTCGATTCCCATCAGCTCGAATTGGACCATGTGCTGGGCCACGAGAAGCAGGCTGTTCTCGAACAGCCCGACCCGGACTTCCCGGCCGACTCCCGTTCGTTCGCGTTCTTTGAGAGCCGCGACCACCGCGTAGGCGCCGAACAGCCCGCCCATTATGTCGTTGACCGACGATCCGACCCTGAGCGGCTTTCCGATTGGGCCCGTCATGTACGCCAATCCGGTCATCATTTGGGCGACCTCGTCGAGCGCCGTCCTGTGCTCGTACGGGCCGTGAAGAAAGCCTTTGCACGAAACCGTTATCAATCTTGGATGGCGCTCCCTGAGGTCCGTAGGCGCCAATCCCATCCGTTCCAAAGACGCATCCCTGAAGTTTTCGATCAATGCGTCGGATGTCGCGAGAAGCTTGTCGAGCGCCGATTTGCCGTCCCGGGTCGACAAGTCGAGCACGACGGATTTCTTCCCGCGGTTGAACGTCGGGAAGAACGACGCGCCCATGCCCTTCAATTCGCGGGTCCTGTCGCCGCCGGGCGGCTCGACCTTGATGACTTCGGCGCCCAGAAACGCCAGAAACATGCCGCATGACGGGCCGAACACCATATGGCTGACCTCGACCACGCGGACTCCCTCCAGCGGCTTGAAGTCTTGGGTCACGCTTGATCCTTCCGTTCGCTAGCGACGTCCGTTGGCGCGTCCATCATGGATTATCCGTTTTTTCTTCGAGTCGTAAGAAGCGCAAGAACGGGTCCGCGGAAGGATGCAAATCCGCCGGCGGTGGTGTAATGTCACCAGCCTTGGAACCGCATGTCGCAACGCCTCGGAAAAATCATTGAACTTCATCGACAGGCTGAAATCCGCCGGCCCCGGACAACGGTCGGTGACCGCCGACGGAATTCCGATTTACCGGAAACGGGATTACGAAAGCATGCACGCCGCCGGGCGGGCGGCGGCGTCGATCCTCGACGATTTGTGCGGGCAGGTCCGGCCCGGCGTCACGACCGGCGAATTGGACAAGCTGATCGAGAGCTTGATCGAAGAGCGCGGACTGAAATCCGCGACCATCGGATATCGCGGCTACAAGCATGCATCCTGCATCTCCGTCAATCATGTTGTCTGCCACGGCATTCCGGGAACGAAAACGCTCAGGGAAGGCGACATTCTGAACATCGACGTCACTGTCGTCGTGGACGGCTGGTACGGCGACACCTCGCGAATGTTCGTAGCGGGCAAGCCGAGCCGGAAGGCCGAAAGGCTGATCCAAGTCACCCACGACGCGCTCATGCTGGGCATCGAGCAAGTCCGGCCCGGAAACACATTCGGCGATATCGGCCACGCAATTCAGAAATACGTCGAGCGCAACCGCATGTCGGTCGTGCGCGGATTCTGCGGCCACGGGCTGGGACGGAAATTCCACCATCGGCCCGATGTGCTTCATTTCGGCGAAAGGGGAAAGGGCCATGTTCTGGAGGAAGGCATGTTCTTCACCATCGAGCCGATGGTGAACCTCGGCAAGCACGGGACGAAAATACTGTCCGACAACTGGACCGCCGTAACTGTCGACAAGTCGCTCTCCGCTCAATTCGAGCATTCCGTGGGCGTGACCTCGGACGGCTGCGAGGTCTTCACGCTTTCTCCGGCCGGCAAGTTCCATCCGACCGCTTGATCGGGAGTGGCGGGGCGGGCGCATCCGCCTCGCGCAAGCTTCGGAACTCCCGCGGGCCGACGCCGCGCGGTGAAGGCACAGGATGGATTCGGCAGCCGCAAGCGGGGCCGTATCGCCATCCGGCGAGTTCCGCCTTTCGGCGGGCATCAAGAACATTGTTGCGGAATTCTTCGGTTTTCGGAAAAACAGTTTCTAACATTCATCCGGATTCACCTAGTTCTTGAAATAATTTTCCGAAATCTACATTTGGCTCTCATCCGGAGGGCTAAACAGATGCGTCATTTTCCGATCTATCTCGATATGAAGGGCAAGCTCGTCGTGCTGTCCGGCGCCGGACCGGTCGCCGTTCCGAAGCTGCGCCTGCTCCTGAAAACTTCGGCCCGGATCAGGGTTTTCGGATTCGATGCCGAGGAGAGCATCAGGAACTGGGCTGCCGCGGGCCGTCTCGAATGGCTTGAGCGCGAACTTGAAGCGGAAGACCTTGACGGCGCGACGCTTCTCTATTGCGCGAACGACGACGAGAAGAAAGACTCGGAGGCCGCTGCGCTGGGCGCGAGCGCAGGAGCGCTCGTGAACATCGTCGACAATCTGGAGGACAGCGAATTCATTACCCCCGCGATCGTGGACCGCGATCCGGTCACCGTGGCGATCGGAACGGAGGGCTCGGCTCCGGTGCTGGCGAGAAAGATCAAAGCGGACGTGGAAACGCAACTGCCCATCTCGCTGGGCGTTCTGGCGCGCGAGGGCCAAAAGTTCCGGGAAGCGGCTTCGGCTTTGCGCCCGGGCCGGGAACGGCGGGAATTCTGGTCCCGGTATTTTTCGGAAGCGGGCCCGAGAGCGCTGGCGTCGGGCGGGCGCGCAGCGGTCCAGAGCTGCCTTCGCAGCCTGCTCCGCGAAATGAAGTCCTCGCCGCGGGAAAACGGCAAGGTCGCGTTCGTCGGAGTCGGTCCGGGCGATCCCGACCTGATGACGGTCCAGGCGCATCGATTCGTGGATAAAGCCGATGTCGTCGTCCATGACAGATCGGTTCCGAAGGAGATACTGGAATTGGCGAGACGGGAAGCCGAGTTCGTCGAAATCGGAGACGGCCATTCGGATTTGCGCATTTCAGAGTTCGGAGCGGGGCAATTGGTTGCCGAGCACGCGCGCAAAGGCGCCTTGGTCGCTCGACTGGTCCTCGGAGATCTGGAAGAGCACGCCAATGTCGGGGTTGAAATGAAGACGGTCGCCGAGGCCGGACTCGATTGGGAAGCCGCAAAGGGAATGCCGTCCGTTTCGCCAGAGCATGTCGGCGTCGACTTTCCTGCGCATGAAACGCTTCCGTCCAGACCCGGTCCGTTTGCAAGGGACCGACGAAACGGAATCGCCGCGTTCGCTGCAAATGGCGAACGAGCCGCCGCTGTTGCCGAGATCGGTCAAATTGAAGGCCGCCGCTTCGGACGAGCGACCCCGGCAACGCCAGTGCTGAATCTTCGGCAGTCCAAGCTGGGAAACAAAATTTCAAGTGCCAGCGCATGGCGGAAAGCGCCGGAGTCGGCGGCATGAAAAGACGCTTCAAACCGAAAATCATCACGTCGAACGACCTGATTCTGGGCGATGCGATTTATCTCGCGGAGGACGGAAGCTGGTCGCGCCGGTTCGAGGATGCCCGCGTGTTCATGGAACCCGACGAAGCGGACGAGGCGCTGGCGTTGGCCGACCAACGGCAGGATTTGCATGTCGGCGCGTATCTTGCGGATGCGGCGGAAGGTTCCGACGGTCTGCCTCGGCCGGCGCATTTCCGCGAACGATTCCGGGCGACAGGGCCGAGCGTTTATTTCCACGGCAAACAGGCGGAGATCTGAATGTACCGCTACGACGAATTCGACGAGGCTTTCGTCAGATCCCGCGTCGCGGAGTTCCGCGGTCAGGTGGACCGCAGGATCGCCGGCGCGCTGACCGAAGACGAATTCAAGCCGCTGAGGCTGAAGAACGGCCTGTACCTTCAATTGCACGCCTACATGCTTCGGGTGGCCATCCCCTACGGCACGATGGACAGCAGGCAGATGCGCCAGCTCGCCATGATCGCTGAAAAGTGGGACAAAGGATTCGGCCACTTCACGACCAGACAGAATGTGCAGTTCAACTGGCCCAAGCTGATCGACGTGCCGGACATGCTCGACGCGCTGGCCGATGTTTCGATGCATGCGATTCAAACGTCCGGCAATTGCATACGGAACGTGACCGCCGATCATTTCGCAGGGGCGGCAGCCGATGAAATCGAAGATCCGCGCCCGACGGCGGAGCTGCTTCGGCAGTGGTCCACGGATCATCCGGAGTTCCAGTACCTTCCCCGCAAGTTCAAGATCGCCGTGACCGGAGCGCCGAACGACAGGGCTGTCACCCGAGCCCACGACATCGGCCTGAGAATGACGCGGGACGCGGACGGCGAGGCCGGATACGAAGTGCTCATCGGAGGCGGACTCGGCCGCACGCCGATGATCGGCAAAGTCGTGCGCGAGTTCCTGCCGAAAGAAGACTTGCTGCCTTACGTCGAAGCCATCTTGCGCGTCTACAATCTGCAGGGTCGGCGCGACAACAAATACAAGGCTCGCATCAAGATACTGGTGCACGAAACCGGACTGGACGATTTGAAAGATCAGATAGAGACCGAGTTCGTCGCGCGCAAAGCGGCGTTTCCGGGCGTCGATCATCAGCTGCTCAGCCACCTGCACGAGGCATTCGCTCCGCCGGAATTCTCGAAAGACAGCCCTGCGCTCTACTATGAAGCGGTGCGCCAGGATCCCGAATTCAGGGTTTGGGCGGAAAGGAACGTGGCCCGGCACAAGAGGCCGCAATACGGAATAGTGAGCGTTTCGCTCAAGCCGGTCGGGGGCATTCCCGGAGACGCGACGTCGGACCAGATGCGCGTATTGGCCGACATCGCGGAGAAGTACGGCCACGACGAGCTTCGCGTGAGCCATGAGCAGAACATCGTCATCCCGCACATCCACCGCTCGCACATCCCAGCGGCCTACCGGGAGCTTCGGGAGGCCGGCCTAGCCTCTCCGAACATCGGGCTGATCTCGGACATCATCGCGTGCCCGGGAATGGACTACTGCGCTCTGGCGACCGCGCGGTCGATTCCCATCGCGCAGGAGATTTCGAACCGTTTCGCCGAATTGGGGCTGGAAGAGGAAATCGGGCCGCTCAAGATCAAGATTTCGGGATGCATCAACGCGTGCGGACACCATCACGTGGGCCATATCGGCATTCTCGGCCTCGATCGCGCCGGCGTCGAGAATTACCAGGTGACGCTGGGCGGCGACGCGACTGAGACCGCCGCGTTGGGCGATCGGGCAGGACCGGGATTCTCGGCGGAAGCGCTCGTTCCCGCGATCGAGAGGCTGGTCGGCAGGTATCTCGAGATCCGCAGCACTCCGAAGGAATCGTTCATTGAAGCCTACCGTCGGCTGGGAGCGGCTCCCTTCAAGGATGCGATGTACGAGGGCGATGCTCGCCATGCCGCATGAACAGCCGGAATCGAGCGGGCCGGATTCGGTGATCGTGCGCGACGACGGGTTTCGGAGCGACGAGCTCGGTCCGGGGCAGTTCAAATCCTTGGAAGAGTTGAAATCAGGCTCCGAAATTTCTGCCCATCTCGATCTCGACAACGACGAGGACCCGGCCTCAGTGAAGGACTATCTCGGGGTTCTTGAGGTCATCCGCATCCCGTTTCCGAATTTCACCGACGGGCGGGGGTTCAGCTTGGCGTCGCGACTTCGGCAGATGGGATACGAGGGGCGCCTGCGCGCCTGCGGCCATGTGATCGCGGACCAGTATCCGCAGGCGCGGCGCAGCGGCTTCGACGAGGTCGAGATCAGCGCCGATCTGGCTCGGCGCCAGCCAGAGCATCAATGGAAATTGCCGCCGAACTGGCGCGCCGCCAGCTACCAGCGGAAAATTCTCAACGCGAATTGAGGCGTTCGGCTTTGAATGGAAGCTGAATTCCATAGTGCTCCACATTCAATTGTTTGGCCTTTTGCTCTCTGGAGACCCCGGGGCGGCTTTGTGCTCTCAGCGATCCTTTCGAGCGATACTCCGGACCAGCTCAATCAACTGTTCGAATTCATATCCGTCCGCCGCTCGCAGCGCAGCGATATACTTGGCGCGGTGACCGCTGCCGGCGTTCAATGACCCGTCGCCGGACCAATCAAGATAAATTCCCGGGGCGATCTTGGCCAAGAACGCATCCGCGATAATTCGTGCCCAACGTCCGTTGCCGTCGGCGAAGGGGTGGATCCTTACCAGCTTGTGATGCAGTCGAGCTGTGGCTTCCAGCGGGTCGTAGGTGTCGTTATCGCGCCAGTATCGGGCGTCGTCGAGGCAGCTGCGCATCTCGGTCGATATATGCCAAACCGGCACGCCGATGTTTTTTTCGGTCAAGCGATACGCGCCTGCCCATTCCCAGACATTGCCGAACAGGCGCTTATGAACTTCCCGGACAGTTTCGGCGGTTAGGATGTCGAAGGATTTCGGACGCCGTTCCAGCCAGATAAGCCCCTGTTCGATGTTGGCTTCTTCCAACTCGTTGAGTTCGCCTCGATTGGTGATGTGTTTGGCTTTCAGACCAAGCAGCTCGTCAGGCGCAAGAGGCGTCGCGCTGGCGGACTCGTGCAGCTTCAAGTTCAATTCCAGAAGTTTCTTGGCATCTCGCGCATCATATCGGCCGCCAGCTCCTCGATCATCTCTTCCTCAGTGCGCAGACCGTCGGTCTGTTCCTCCAAAGCCATTTGTGCGCGGGTGCATTGAACGATGCGCTTGGCCTTCTTGCGAGCCTGGGTTTTGACAATATCCTCAACCGGGCCTTCGAGTGGGACAATTGCGTAAACGAGCTTCCCGCCCATCGCCTTTGCCATCTTGTCGAGCTGGTTAAGAGAAATGGATCCTGAACATTCATTTTGAATGGAGCTATAGGCGCTATTGCGAGTAATGCCTAAACGCTTGGCCAAGGTTGGCGTGTTCATGCCTATCGCTTCTTGAAAGGTCGCAATCCAACCTCCCAATGGCTTTGATAGAGCATCGGCAGCCTCGGACGCCTGATCGACCTTGTTTTTAGCCTGTCTCTGTTTTACGCGTTCGACGTACATTTGATTGCCTTCAGAATCGTGCAGTGATTTTTCGCCATATTACAATATGGCAAGAATACACAAAATGAAATACTAAGATGTTTCAATTTTATCTTTTTGCCAGGCAATGGTATTGCAAATTTCCAATCACTGCCATATGCAAATATTGCATATTATCCTTGACTTCACCTGCGATCCTGCTCCCGTCGCGACAGCGACGCCGTTCCGGTGAGAACCTTTCTCAGCTGGAAACATGGCTAGCCGTCTTCTCATGCGTCATTCGGTGAAGTAGGCGATCATGCACAGGAATACGTGGGCGCGGAGGCGGGCTTCGCTGCAAATGAAGGTCGGTTTCACTTTCAGCCGACCAATATCGATCGGCGTGAAAAAGTGACCCTCGGGAACGAAAGCATTTCAAAGTCTAGAGCGTGTCCGATAAAGGTTGAATCGGTAACGTTTTTGTGAGATTCCCTTTTCTTCCAAGGCATGATTCATGGCGGCCACTGGCAGGGAGGCCGGCAGGCATGCCCGGACCCTATTCGAATGATCTTCGCGAGTGCGTGATTACGGCGCGCGCCGACGGCCGGAGTTGCCGCGAGGTTGCGCGTTTGTTCAACGTGTCGGTTTCGAGCGTTGCGGGATGGTCCCGGCGGCACAAGCGGACCGGATCGGTCCGTCCCGACAGGATGGGCAGGATTCGCGGATCGGTTCCGGACGACTGCCGGGATTGGATTCTGGCGAGAGTCCGCGCCTGTCCGCAGACCGCCGCCGCGAACAGTGGAAGCGCCATCAGGGCCGGGCGGACCCGCGCAAGCCGGTCTTCATCGACGAGACCTGCGTCAAGACCGGCATGGCCCCGCTCCGGGGATGGGCGCCCAAGGGCGAAAGGCTGCCGGGCAAGGTCCCCGGGCGCTGGAGAATCTCGACCTTCATCGGCGCCCTGCGCCATGACCGGATCGACGCCCCGCGGGTTCTCGACGGCCCGGCCGACGGAGACGCCTTCCGGGCTTATGTCGAAACCCAGCTGGTCCCGACGCCCGATCGCGGTGACATCGTCATCATGGACACTCCGGGCAGCCGCAAGACCGAAGCGGTGCGCGCGGCGATCCGGGACGCGGGCGCCCATCTTCCGTTCCTTCCGCCCTGCAGCCCCGATCCCGATCCGATCGAGCAGGCGTTCGCCAAGCTCAAGCACTGGCTGCGGGACGCCCAGCCGCGATGCCGCGAAACGCTCCGGCGAAGCATCGGCGACACCCTCAGCAAATTCAAACCCCGGGAATGCGCAAACTACATCGTGAACGCCGGATACGCGTCAACCTAAATCGGACACGCTCTAGTTGAACAAGCTTTGCGGAATATGGCCGAGGCCGGGCCCCGGCGCGGCGCGGATCCGGCCGGGCGCGGGGCGCAGGATCATGTCGCGGGCAGTGTCGATCGGGTCGGTGAGGTCGATCGTCGAAAGGAGCGCTCCGGGCGCGGCCCCGGCGGCCAGATGCAATGCTCCGGCCCCGGCCACCTGTCCGGCCCACCAGCCGTCGATCCGCACCTTGATGCCCGAGGCCGTGCAGGCGTCCCTCACGGTGCGTCCTACGCTCAGCCCGCCGATGGAATCGGATTTGATCACCAGCGCTGCTGCCGCGCGGTCCTGAATGGCGCGCATGTAGGTGGGCAGATCCTTCAGGCATTGGTCCAGCATCACCGGCGCGTCGATGCCGCGCGCCACGGCGACGCCATCGTCGTAATCGTCGCAGGGTTCTTCCCACATCACCCGGGGGTCGTTGATTTCGGGCAAGGCGCGGATGGCATCCTCGGGCGCAAGCGCGCCGTTGAAATCTGCGAGGAGCGTCTGATCGGGACGCATCACATCCAGCACCGCGCGCACCCGCGCCAGATCGTTGTCCAGCGCATCCGAACCGAGCTTGGCCTGCACCACGTCGAAGGCTTCGTTCTGCGCGCGCGCGTTCTCGGCCATGATCTCGGGCGCCTCGCAGGAAAGCGACAGGTATTCGGGGCAATCCGCGCATTGCGCCCCGCCCATCAGGCTGGAGACCGGCACGTCAAGCGCGCGGCCCATCATGTCGAGCATCGCCAGATCGACCCCCGCCGCCACATATTGCAGGCGCTTTTCGCCGGTCCGCCATTTGGCCAGAAGCGCCGGCAGGGCGGCAAGCCCGATCCCCTGCAAAGCGGGCAGGTGCTCGTCCTCGAGCGCCTCGATCTCGGCTGCGGCAAACACCGGCGGGCGCACGAATTCCCCGATGCCCACAGTGCTGTCATCGGCGGTCAGACGCAGCAGCCTGTGATGAAGCGTCGTCTGACGACCCATGGACATGGCGTAGCCGCCGCCCTTGAAATCGGGTTCCAGCGGGAAGGTTTCAACAGATTTGATCTTCATGACGTTCCCTTATGCCCGCAGACGCGCGTTTTCGGGGTCGAGCACCGGCTCGGCCAGCACGGTGGCCTTGTGCATGTCGCCGAAGACCGTCACCTGCAATTCTGTGCCGGGCTTCGCCGCATCCGGGCGCACGAAGGCGAACGCCAGATTCCGCCCCGTCGCCGGCCCGAATCCCCCCGACGAAACCGACCCGACCTTTTCGCCATCGCGGTACACCGCCTCGCCGCCGAGAACATCGGCGCCGTCCATCGCCACATCCAGATAGGCGATGACTGAACTGCTGCCGGTTTCCGCCAACCGGGCCAGAGCCTCTTTGCCAACGAAATCCTTGTCGAATTTCACGAACCGCATCTGGCCGGCGTGCACGGGCGAGGCGTCATTGGCCAGCTCATGCCCGCCGCGATAGGCTTTCTCCATCCGCATCATATCCAGCGCTTTGGACCCGAAAGGCACCATCCCGTACGGCCGGCCCGCCGTCCAAATCGCATCCCACAACGCGCCCAGCCGGCCGTTGGGGGCATGAAGCTCCCACGCCAGCTCTCCCGAGAAGGACAGCCGCATCGCAATCAGCGGAACGCCGGCCACGCTGATCTCCCGCGCCTTGAGCCAGCCGAAGTCGCTGTTTTCCAAAGACGCATCGCACAGCGGCGCCAGCACATCCCGCGACCGCGGCCCGGCCACGGTCAGAATGCCCCAGTCGTCCGACAGGTTTTCCGCAGCCGCATCCTCGGTCCCGCGCTGATGCACGGTTATCCAATCCCAGACCCGGCGTTCCGACGGGGCGCCGGTGACGAACCAGAACCGGTCTTCGCCCAGCCGGGCGATCATCGCTTCACCCTCGATCATGCCCTGTTCATTCAGCAGCAGGGTCAGGCAGGTGCCGCCGACCTTCCTGGGCATCCGGTTGGCGCAGAGTCGGTTCAGGTAGGCCTCGGCCCCAGCCCCCGTGATCTCGAATTTGGAAAAGGCCGAAAAGTCGCCGATTCCGACGCCGTTATGCACGGCCCGCGCCTCGTTCAGCGCGGCCTGCCAGGATGGACCGCGCTTCCAGCTTCGCGGTTCCTTGCCCTCCCACGAGGCATCGCCATAGACGCGGGGGCGCTCCCAGCCGCCGGCCTCTTCGAACACGGCGTGCAGCGCCTTGGCGCGGTCGTGCGCGCCCGAGGTGCGGATTTCGCGGCAGGTTTCATATTGCAATTGCGGATACGCGAGCGACAGCCGCGTCATGTAGTTCTCGCGGCAGCGCCGATAGGCGTGTTCTTCATCCACCCATGTCCCGAACCGGCGCGGGTCGAAGCCGCGCATCGAAATGTCCGCCGTGCCGTGCACCATCCATTGCGCCAGCGCCCGGCCCAGTCCCGGTCCCCAAGCGATGCCGACGGTCGCGCCGCAGGCCAGCCAATAGTTTTTCAAGCCCGGCGCTGGCCCGACCAACGGATGCCCGTCGGGCGTATAGGTAATGGCGCCGTTCACGATCCGCTTGATGCCGAGCTCCATCAGGCTCGGGTAGCGTTCGAAACATTTCTCCAGCCACGTCGCGATGCGATCATAGTCCGGCTCGAACAGCTCGTTCTCGCTGTCCCATGGGCAGCCGTCGCGCCATCTGGCCAGCGCATCATGCGTGTCGTAGAGGCCGATCAACGCGCCGCTCTGTTCGCGGCGCAGATAGCCAGTGTGATAGTCGTCGCGCGTGACCGGAATTTCGCGATCCATCTGCGCAAATTCCGGCACGGCGTCAGTGACGACGTAGTGGTGCTGCATCGGAATGATTGGCAGGTCCAGATCGGTAAAAGCCCCGATCCGACGGGCGTGATACCCGCCCGCATTGACCACGTGCTCGCAGATGATGTCTCCCTTTTCGGTGACGACCTTCCATTCGCCCGACGGAAGTTGCCGCACATCCGTCGCCCGGTTGCGGCGCATGACCTTGGCGCCCTTCCGACGCGCGCCCTTGGCCATGGCCTGACAGGCGCTCGACGGGTCCACATGCCCGTCGTCAGGCGTGTAGATGCCGCCGATGATATGCGAGGCGTCATAGATCGGATTCAGGTCGATGATCTCGGCGGGCGTCACCCAGCGGCAATCCTGTCCGCGCGCCAGAATCGCGTCGCGGGTGTGCATCAGCCAGTCGCGGTGAGCCTCGGTCGCAGCAACCCGCAGAGAACCGCAATTGTGCCAACCCACCCCCTGTTCGGTCTCGTCCTCGATCGTCTTGTACAGATCGACCGCATAATCGTGGCAGATGCCAAGCGCATGCCCTGCGGTCATCCTGCTGACCAGCCCCGCCGCGTGCCATGTCGCGCCCGAGGTCAGTTCGGCCTTTTCGACAAGGACGATATCCGTCCACCCCTCTTTGGCCAGATGATAGAGGACCGCAGCCCCCATATTGCCGCCGCCAATTACAACTGCTCGCGCTGAATCCATCGTTGCCGGCTCCGCATTTCCGCCGAGATCATTCACTGTAGAAAAAAATATTCAATATTTTTTCCCAAGGCATATCTTTTTTGAAAATCTTTCTGATTCGGAGGCACCTATGGACGGCGCCATGCAAAGGGAAACCAATCGCGACCGCATGCGGCGCATTCTTGGGGAAGACGGATTTGCCCGGATATTTCAGTCGATTGACGCCGCCGCCGGCCTGCCGAACGAGGCGTATTGGTCGGAAGAATGGTTCCGGATGGAGCAGGAGCTGATCTTTCGCCGCTCCTGGGTCTTCGCCGGCGCGCGGGCTGAATTGCCCGAACCGGGAAACATGAAACCCATCGAAATCGCCGGCACGCCGATTGTGCTGGCGCATGATCGAGACGGAGTGATCCGGGGCTTTCAGAATGTCTGCCGGCACCGCGGCATGCAGTTGGTCGCCGAGCCGTGCAAAAAGGCCACCATGACCTGCCCTTACCATCGCTGGACCTACGGGCTGAACGGCAAATTGCGCGCGCGGCCGCATTTCGACGGTCCCAACGAATCAGGCGTCGTCAAAGGGGAAGGCGGCGAGAAACTGGACCTGATCCCGGTGCGCGTGGAGGAATTCTTCGGCTGTCTCTTCGCGAATGTCTCCGGCGGCGCAGGTCCGCTGGACGAGTGGATGGCCCCGGTTCTGGATCAGCTGAAGGGCTACGACCTGTCCGCCATTCGCTGGGCCGGCAAGCGCGATTTCCGGGTCGAGGCGAACTGGAAGCTGGTCTATGAAAACTACATGGAGGGCTATCACGTATTTTCCCTGCATCCCCGACTGATCGATTTTGCCCCGATGGATGTGCGCTGGTCGGGCGAATGGCGCGGCAGCACCTTCGTCAACGGCTACCGGTTCCCCAAACTGGAAGAAGGGCGCGGCGTCGGTCTGCCGCATTATCCGGGCCTTTCCGAAGAAGACAGCATGAAGGGCCAATGGTTCCTGACCATGCCGCATTTCGCAGTTGAGGTGTATCCCGATCAATTCACCGTTCTGGTCGCCTACCCGGAAGCCCCGGACCGCTGCCGCGAAGAGCTGCACGTCTTCGTCATCGGAGACGAGGCCGCCACCGGCGAGAAGTACAGGAAGGAGCGCGAAGACATTATCCGGATGTGGGATGATCTGAACCTCGAGGACATTTCGGTTCTGAAGGGCCTTCAGCAGGGCCGCCGCTGCCATGGTTACGACGGCGGCCGGCTTTCCCCTCATTGGGAAGGGCCCACCTTGGCCTATGCGCAGAAAATCGTCGAGCTCATGGCCGACAGCGAAGATTACACAGCGTAGCCCCGCAATGCCGCCGCCGCGTAGATCCAAGGCCGACCGATGCGAACCGTTCAAATGCTCATTGACGGCGATTGGCTCTCACCGGATTCACGCGAAACAATCGTAGCGCTCAATCGTGCGATGGCAGCCTGATCGATTTGGTTCAGGTCGCTACTGACGATGATCTTGACCGAGTCGCAGTTGCGGCAGACCGGGCATCCGACCCTTGGTCGGTCGCTTCGCCCAACCAACGCTCTGCGTTGCTGATAAGGCGGCGCGTCTGCGTGAGTAAAAGGAAACGAACTCCGCTGCCCCGAACGCAAGCTGTCCGGACCATCGCTCGCGACACGCCCAGACTGAAATCTATCGGCAGAATTGGCGCAGCTGGTCCAATTTCGAGCAAGCCTGTCCGCATATCAAGCTCTTGGAACGCTGCCGTTTGCGCTGCCGAAAGAAAAAGTGGGAATACAAATGCGATATCTACGAGCCGCGGAACGAAATCGAACAGCTACTCTGTAGACTCAAGGGCTGCCGACTTAGGAATCAACGAAAATTGCCGCTACCTGGCATTTCACAAGCTTCCGGCGCAAACAGATCAATTCAGCAGCGCTTCTTTGACAACGAATGCCTATTTGTGAGCAAGTTCATCTGTGTTTTCTGAATCCGATTCAAGATTGGAAAGGAGATCGACCAGCGGAACATTGACAAAATACTTGCTGCTTCCCTTTTTATACTCCCTCAACAAACCGGCTTGCGATAGTTTTTCCAAATATTTTGAAGAGGTTTGCCGAGATATATTTAAATCGCTCGCTAAAAAATCAATCTTTGTATATGGGTGTCTGAACAGGTTATTGAGAAGATCTTGCGAATAAATTGATTTAAGGTTGCTTCGAATTTCCGTTTTATATCTGGACATGAGAAGCTTGATCCCTTCGATGAGATTTATTGTATCGATTGAGGTCCAAATCACGGCATCAAGAATATAAAGGATCCATGGCTCCCAATTCTTGTCAATTCGCACCGATTGCAGCAATCGATAGTAGTCGGACTTGGTATCGTTGATTGCCCTGCTAAGATAGAGAATGGGAATGTTGAGCAAACCAACCTTTGCAAGATAAAGCACATTGAGGATTCTTCCAATGCGCCCGTTTCCGTCCGGAAAAGGATGTATGCTCTCAAATTGATGATGAATTATGGCCATCTTCACCAATGGGTCCAATTCGTCTTCAGTGTCGACATCGGTGTTGATGAATGTCTCCAACGCCTGCATGTGAGCGCGGATTTCGTATGCGGACTGCGGAGGTACATATACGACTTTTTTAGTGGTCCCATGAATTAGCTTTGTTCCGGGCGTTTCTCTGAAACCGCCGTCTGTTTGCTTTAGATGCTGGAACATCTTGATCAACACATTGTTCGTAATCAATCCATCTCGGCTCTGCATTTGCTCAAAACCCAAATGAAGTGCAGTTGCATATCGGCGAACTTCCTTTGCTGCGCCAGTTGCGCCAGATTCAGGAAATAAACTGGCTTGGAAAAGTTCATCATGCGTTGTTACGATATTCTCGATCTCGGAACTTGATTTTGCTTCTTGCAAAAAAAGAGTGCTGATCAATATTCCTTGGTTCGGAATTGACGTTGCCACTCCTTTCAATTCGGCTAAATGGCGGTTTGCCTTTGCCGCTGCCTTCAGTATTGCCCTCGTTTCGAGGTCTTGCTTAGGCGGGAGTTCGGGAATCTCAAATGTAGGATTCGGCGCGCCATGTGTATCGGCAGGGGTTGTTTGCATCGTAGGCAGTTATCCGTTTCAGTTCCGCACTTGGCTGAGGCTTTTCACTCTTGAGTTCCTCTTTATCGGCGTCTTCAACTCGGTCCGGAAGTCGGCGTCTGACGGCTTGCAGCCCGAGTACAATGCACCGCACTTAGGCCCAGCATGTGTCTGCACCCAGCGAATGAACGCGTGATCATAGCTCCATTCGAGCGGACGGCCCGGAGCGATGACCTGCAGTTGCTGCCGGCATGTTAACGTAATTAACATACGAAGGGCCGTATGTTAACGAATCCGAGAATCTTTAACACATGGCGGCCCGTATGTTAAAGATTTGCCCTTTCGTTAACATAGCAGTTCGGTGATCCTTGCTTTCACGCAGCCTTTGCCCGACCCGGAGGAGTGCATCTGACGCCATGGCCGCTTGTGTCTGATCTCCGGTGATTGCCTCTCCCACCAAGGTTCGTCCGGCGATTGAACGCGCGACCATCGCCTCATTCGAGCGGACGGCCCGGAGCGATGACCTGCTGTTGTTGCCGGCATGTTAACGTAATTAACATACGAAGGGCCGTATGTTAACGAATCCGAGAATCTTTAACACATGGCGGCCCGTATGTTAAAGATTTGCCCTTTCGTTAACATAGCAGTTCGGTGATCCTTGCTTTCACGCAGCCTTTGCCCGACCCGGAGGAGTGCATCTGACGCCATGGCCGCTTGTGTCTGATCTCCGGTGATTGCCTCTCCCACCAAGGTTCGTCCGGCGATTGAACGCGCGACTATCGCCTCATTCGAGCGGACGGCCCGAAGCGATGACCAGCAGTTGCTACCGGCATGTTAACGTAATGTCTGAGTTCACCACTAGGTGGTGCCCGCCGACACCGCGACTTGCCCCATCATGCCGCAGTCTTCATGCTCCAGGATATGGCAGTGATACATGTAGGGCGCGTGATCGGGGGCTTCGTAGTCGAAGCGAACAAGGATTTCAGCCGCGCCATCCTGAACATGCACGATGTCTTTCCAGCCTTGCGCGTACGCCGCTGTCTTATGACTTTCCTGTTCGACAATGCGGAAAGAGCAGCCGTGGACATGGAACGGATGGAGTTCCTCATCGGCCTCGATGCGCCATAGCTCCGTCTCGCCCAAGACGGATCGTTGGTCGATCCGATCCATCTTCATCGGAAGACCATTGATCGCCATTCCCTGACCAGCGCCGCAGAGGTTGCCCCAGTTGGCGGCGAGCACAGCCAATTCTTCGTCTTCGCCCATCTCCAGAGTGAAGTTGCGGATCACGGTTGCCTGATTGGCATCGGCAGGAGCAAGGTTTGCCAGCTTGTTGGGCATTGAGCCTGTGAAGCCGGAGTCGCCATTCCGCTTCAGCGTCAGGACGGTGGTTCCAGGGATTTGATTGTTCAGGAATTGCCTCAGGAAGCCGAACATCGCGCCATACCCGGCAAAGCTGGCGACCCTCAGGCTGTTTTCTTTGAATGCGCTCATGTCGACGAGCACTTCGTAGCGCTCTCCGGAGCTGATGATCAGGTTGTCCGTCTCGACAGCGGACGCCAAGAAGCCGCCATCCGATGCAATGACCGTCATAGGGCCGTTTTCCATCTTCAATTCGAGAAAGCGAGCGTTGCAAGCATTGAGAATGCGGAGACGCACCAGGCCGGATGGAACGGCTTGCCCAACCGGAGCAATGGTGCCGTTGATGACCAGCGCATCGCCCAGAAATCCGTCTTCGAAGCCTTCCTTGGTGAGCACGTAGGTCATCTTTCCATCGTCGCCGAAGGCCTTGTCCTGAAGGACGATGGTGAAGTCATCAACCCCATAGGTCTTGGGCAGATCAGCCGAAAGGCTTGCATCGTCTTCAACCTGCATCAGCCCGGCCAGCCCCGTATACACCTGTTTGGCAGCCCGCCCGTGGGTATGAGCATGGAACCAGTTGAACGAAGCCTGTTGACGGATCGGAACGACCGGGGACCATGAACGACCCGGCTCGATTTCCTGATGGGGCCCGCCGTCGACCTCGCCGGGGATATGCAGGCCGTGCCAGTGAATCGCTGCCACTTCATCAAGGTTGTTGACCACATCGAATGGCAGGTCCTGTCCCTGTTTCACACGCAATTGCTGACCGAGATAGGGGCTGTTTATGCCGAACGTGTCACTGGCTGCGCCATTGCCGAAATCGAAAGTGCCCTTGGTTAGCGCGAGTTCAAACCGCCCATCGAAGCCCGCTGCCAGGTCTACCAGCGGCAAGATGGGAAGTGGTTTGAGGTTTGACTGGGCCCATGTAACCCCGGCACCTGCAAGAAGTGCGCCAGCGCCCGTTGTCTTCAAGAATGTACGTCTGTCCACCGAAACCTCCCTTGGCATGCTAAAAAATTAGTGTCTGGCAGAAAAGGTGTCGATTTCCAAGGACGACTGGGATGTGCCCCGGGTTGCCGGGGGTCTTCCGAGGCGTGTTTTTGCAGGGGAACGAGGCCGGCTCGGCTCTGCGGTTCGAAAGACGGCATTACCAGAGTTCTGCCACGACCCCACATGTTCGAGCCGTCTCCATCAGCCGGAACGAACTGCCGAGCATCGAGTCATATTTCCAAACGAACTGATTTGTACCGACAGAATAGGCGCAGCTGGTACAATTTCGAGCAAGCCTGTCCGCATTTCAGGTTCTTGGAACGACGCTGTTCGAGCTACCGAAAGCGAACCCGAAGGAAGAGTGGGACTACAAATGCGATCACTACAAACTACGGCTTGAAACAATGAACGGCAGTAGCCGCCTTGGACGACATGTTAACGAAACCGAGAATCTTTAACATATAGCGGCTCATTTGTTTACAATTTGCCATTTCGTTGGGAGCGCTTCATGATTCTTAGTTGGGCAATTATTGCGACCTTCGAAACACCAAACCCGGGCGATGCGCGGTAGCACAAAATCGCTCTAGGGCCTGTCTACGCTAGAATTTTGCTTGGTTCCATGCTTAAGTGGCTGTCAACAATGACATAAAAATCGAGCGGTGCACGGTCATGAAGCAAATCACGGCAAAACAGTACGCCAAAATCCACCCCTATCTGCCGGTTCAGCGCAGGACGTGCGGATTTCGAACATCGTCTTCATCAATGCGCTTCCGTACGCTCTGGAGAACGGCCGCAAACGGCGCGCGCTGCCGGAACGGTTCGGCAACTGGTCCGCGGTCTACGCCCGATTACGCCGCTGGTCGCGCAGCGGCGTGCTCGAGCGGCTGTTCGCCGCGCTTCGGGACCAGGAAGCGGTCGGCGAGGACGCGCCTCCGGCGACGAAACCCGCCAGCTGGTCCGCGACCTTGGGATGACGCCGGCCGTGCCGCCGAAGGCGAACCGGAAAGTCGAACGGAACTACGGCCGGGAAACCTGCAAGTTTCGGAACGAGATCGAACGGCTATTCCAGAGGTTCAAGGGCTGCCGGCGCCTCTTCACGCGGTTCGACAAGCTCGGCGCGACGTTTCTGGACTTCGTGAACCTCGCTGCCGTTGTCGAAATGATGCATGATTTAGCATAGACAGTCCCTAGAGCGTTTTTCACTAAGTTTGACCCACTGTACCCATCCCGTATCCTGTTAAAGCCCAACGGAGATTGGAGGATTCTCAGATTGAACTGGGTCAACCTTAGTGAAAAACGCTCTAACTAAAAAACATAAGACGCGCCCCATTTCGTTAACATGTCTCTCCTATCATAGTGTTTGTAAGAATATTCATCAACGCATTGACTCGTAATGATTAACTTTCATTTTCTGATCGCGAAGAATTTCGGAATGCGGCAGGATTCCCTTGAATTTGTCACGAAATTGGGTCGGTCACGCTAAATATTGTAAATCTTCGCAAACATAAATCGAAGATTCAGTCCAAAAATTCAACGCATTGAAGGGTTTTCTGTCAGACACTATCATAGATCCCATTACTGGTCGGCGTGATTATGCGCGCTGCCTTGCCTTGGCCGAAGCGAAGGATTTGCTGTAGTCGAAGATCGGTCCGGCTTTCAGCCGTCCGATCCTGACCCGACGGAAGCTTTGCAAACGCATCAGGCCTTTGTACGTTGCCACTGCTGTCGGTTCTGCTACGAGAGGCTGCTGTCTTCGCGTCTGCTCTTAAAAAAGATCCTAGCCCTTAACCGTTGACGCAATCTCGCTGATGCATTTACGGAAATTGTCAATTATCTGGTCCACCTTATCAGGGGCAAACCTGCGCTGCCCCTGCAGAAGTTCCTTGTTAGGTAAAACGGCTTTCCTACATCCGACTCTCGCGAGTCTTGGAGCGCAGGCGACCATGCCTCAAGCAGCTTGTAGCGTCTATGAAAATCTGAACGGCGGCTGTACGAATTCTTGCTCTCGTGTATCACCAAAATTGGAGAATTTTCCTTCGGCGTTGGCAATCGAGAAGTACTCGTTCAAAAGGACAGATGGAGATCACTGGCATGAACGCCGCAAATCTGACCAGATTTTCCGTGAACACGGTCGGGAAATTCCCCTAGGGCTTTCGCTTTTAAAATTTCTGATTTTCCTTTCCGCCGCCTGATGGCACACTCCCGTCAAAACAACAACGAAGAGCAGTGTCCGGAGGCAGAAGATGGAAGGATTCCGCGCTATTTTCCAAGGGGTCGGGGATCCCCGCAAGAGCAACGCCACGAAGCATGACCTGATCGAGATGCTGGTGATCGCCCTTCTGGCGACGCTGTCGGGCAGCTCGTCGTGCGCCGGATTCGCGCGCTATGCGGAGTGCAATTGCGAGTTTCTGAAGGAATTCATGGAGCTCAAGGGCGGTCCGCCGAGCCACGACGCCTTCTCCGACCTGTTCAATGCCCTTGATCCGGAGCAGCTGTCGACCGCCATGACGAACTTCGCGAAGACGCTGGCGGAGGGGCTTCCGCGGGACCAGGTGGCGGTCGACGGCAAGGCGCTCAGGGGCGCGATCATGGATGCGAAGAAAAAGTCCGCGCTGCATTTGGTTCAGGCGTTCGAGCCCCGGGCCGGACTCGTTCTCGGCCAGGTCAAGGTCGACGGGAAGTCGAACGAGATCACGGCGATCCCCGCGCTTCTGGAGATTCTGGATCTGGACGGGCGCACGGTGACGGCCGACGCGATGCACTGCCAGCGCGAGACGTCGGCGCGGATCGTGGAGAAAGGCGGGGATTACGTCCTGCCGGCGAAGGGTGTCAATGCCGAAGTAAAATTCCCCGAAAGTGCCGAGGCAGAATTCCCCACTTTTTCGGTGTTTTGGCGGCGAGCCAGATCAGTCGTCGGTTCGGGTCTCCTTTCTGGGCCGGCCTCGTTTTTTCGGCGCGGGCGGCGGCGTGATGGGCGCATTCGTTCGGACGTGTTCCGGAATGAGGTCGGCGTGCTTTCCGGGTCTGTAGCTTGCGCCTTCGATTCGGACGACCGCCGCGTGGTGGAGGAGCCGGTCGAGGAGGGCCGTCGCGACGACGGGATCGCCGAAGATGTCGCCCCATTCGGCGAAGCTTCTGTTCGATGTAAGGATCATCGCGCCTTTTTCGTATCTCGCATTCACGATTTGGAAGAACAGGCTCGCGCCGCCTTTGGAGATGGGCAAGTATCCGATTTCATCGACGACGAGCAGCGCGGCCCGCGTGAAGAAGCGGATTTTTTCGGCGAGCCGGCCTTGGCGTTCGGCTTTGGCGAGGGTATCGGTGAGTTCGGCGAGCGTCGTCTTGTAGACGCTTTTTCCGGCTTTGACGGCGGCGACGCCGAGCGCGGTCGCGAGGTGGGACTTTCCGGTTCCGGGCGGTCCGAGGAAGTGGACGGTTTCGCGTCTCCGGATGAAGTCGAGCTGGGCCAACGCGGCGATTCTCTCGCGTTCGAGGGAGGGCTGGAATGCGAAGTCGAAGCTTTCGACCGTCTTGACGGGGAGGAGCTTCGCGGTTCGCAACGCGATGTCTATTCGTCTTGTTTCGCGCAGTGCGTATTCTTCGCTGAGAAGGGCGTCGATGGCTTCGACGGCTGTGATCTCGCCTTGCTCGAGGCGCCGCAGCGTGGGTCCGAGCGCTTCGAGCGCCCGGGGCATTTTCAGTCCGACGAGGGCGGCGCTGATGCGGTCGACGAGTTCGGTCATCGGGCTGCTCCCTGCCGTTCGAGGCGGCGTCCCACGGCGTCGTAGAAGGCCAGGGACCGTTTCGGCGCCTCTTCGAGCTTGGGCAAATCGGTTCGCGGCGGAGGCGGCCTGCGGTGGCCGGGATCGACTCTGCGGCGGTTCCGGCCTTCAAGGACCGGATGCCGGGCGATCAGCGTCCTGTCCTCGAAGATCCGCACTTCGGCGGGATGCCGCTGCACCTCCAGCACGCGCTTTCGTGCGGCGTCGGGCACGGAGTAGAGGTTTCCGCCGACCGAGACCATTCCGTCGCGGCTGACGCGCCGCTCGACTGTCAGGACCGCGTCGTAGGGATGCGCGGGAAGCGCGATCAAAGCGGGTCGCTCTTCGACCAGCGCTTCGTCGACGATCCGGCCGGTGGTGGCGTGGACGCGCGGATTGGCGATCTCGCGACGCCATTTGTCGAATTGCGCGTTGAGATCGTCAAGGCTGCGGAAGGTCCGGTCGAGGAAGAAGTCCTGGCGGATGTAGCGGAACGGCCGCTCGACCTTGCCCTTGGTCTTCGCCCGGTAGGCTTTGCAGGCCTTGGGCGCCGATCCGTAATGGTCGAGCAAGGCGACCAGCGACGGGTTGTAGACCGCGGACCGGTCGGCGTCCTCTCCCGGGACGGCGGTCTTCATCCGGTCGCAGGCGCCTCTTTCGTCGCCCCTCCGCATGCGTTGAAGGCCGCCACGTGGCATCCCGGGACGGTCTCGAGCTTCTGGTCGGCGCAGAACCGGCTCCACAGCCATCGGCTGCATCCGAGGACGAACGAGAACAGATGGACTTTCCTGACGACGCCGGGCTCGTCGGCGTATTCGGTTTTGAACTCGGCGAAGTCGGCTTGGGCCTGCTCTCCGGGCTTGGTCTCGAAGCGCCGCTCGAACCCGGGCGCCGCGTCCGGCCGGATCGCGCGGAGACAGTCCGTCACCGCCGTGTAGCCGCCTTCGTAGCCGCGCTCCCGGATCTGCCGGAACAGCCGCCGTCCGGACAGGTCCGGGCAGTTCCCGATCTTGTCCGCGAGATAGCCCTCGTACGGCTCCAGGAGCCGGGGCCGAGGCTCCCGCGGCGAATAGGCCGGCGCCGCGAGGCCCCGGTCCAGATGCTTGCGGACCGTCTTGCGGTCCAGGCCCGTCCGCCGCGCGATCGCGCTGATCGAAAGGCCTTCCCGTTTCAGTTCTTGCAACATGACAATCTTCTCCAGCTTCAACACCCGACTCGAGCCTCCTTCGGCAGAAAAATCGGATGGGATTTTGGACTGCTTTCGTTCCGGGGGGCATGCCCCCCGGAACGAATTCGCAGCCCCCTGACTGGGGAATTCTGCTTCGGCGCTTTTGGGGAGTTTTAACCCGGTAGTTACAGGGACGGCCCGCGACGATGACGCACGACTACAAGCGGAACGGAACCACGACGCTGTTCGCCGCGATGAACATTCTGGACGGGACGGCCGTCGGCCGCCACTCCGACCGCCACCGGCACCAGGAGTTCATCGCGTTCCTCGAGCAGGTCGACAAGGCGGCGCCCGCCGGGCGGGAGATCCACGCCATCGTGGACAACTACTCCGCCCACAAGCATTCGGCCGTCGCGGACTGGCTGGCGGACCATCCCCGCTGGACCCTCCACTTCACGCCGACCTCCTGCTCCTGGACGGACGCGGTCGAGGGCTTCTTCGGGAAGCTGGCCAACCGCCGTCTCCGGCGCGGCTGATCGCCGCCCGTCAAAGAGGGTATCAAATGGCTGAAATGAACCACTAGAAACTAGTACAGATGTCCTGAGCGGAGCTTACTTTCGCCACGCCAGCCGCTTAGCGCCTGCCGATAATACTTGGTGTCCAAGATTATTCGGTGGTGTTCCGATTCCAATATGACATCCGCCTCCATCGCCGGGATCATCCTGCGCTGGTCATCCCGCGTGCCGATGGGATTTCATTGGATCGTGCGACTTCGGTTCACTCGAAAAGCGTGCTGTTCACGGCGGTAGAACTCGATGGCGAAATCCTCGAATATTTTCGCCATTCGGTTTTCGTCTCTCCGCACATCTAGAAATCTCGCCGTTCCCGATCTTTCCTCGACGATCAAGCAGTCGCGGATGAGCTCGCAAACCGACATCAGGAAACGATAGACGTATCGATTTCGGTCGAGCTGCAACCTCCGGAACAACCCGCGTTCCAAGCGCAGGAGGCTAACGCCGGATAGCTTTTCGTACGCCATCCGGACATCCGTTCGCACCTTGCAATGAAGATCCGTCAGCTTCAGCAGATCGGCGAGAGTGGAACGCAAAATGCGGTTGTGGAGCACGTCGTGGGACAATTCCTCGAATTCGCAGGCGGCACCGCCGCGTGCACGCAATGCGCGTTTCGCTGTTTCGCCGACCTCCAGCTTCCCGCGGATGCCAGCGAGATCTGGACACCTCCGACAACCCTTTGATTTCGTGCTGGGCCGGTTGCAAGCGCGGTCGCAGCGGATTCACGGGTCGATCAGGATCGGATGCGGCCGGATTTGGCCCGGATTTCGGGATTTCCAACGCCCGATGCGGGCCTGTTCCGGCCTCGCCGACCCGCTTCGGGCCTCATGCGGACACCAGGCCATTGGGCGGCGGTTTGGCTCGACCGAGAAGCCATCGCAATCGGCCCATGTTGTACGTGATGTTCGCCATCGTGACGGCGGCCTTGGCGCGGGCCAGCCCGACGGTCCGGATCGTCAGCCCCATCCGGGCCTTCTGGTGGGCGAAGACATGCTCGACCCTCGCCCGGTCCTTCGACTTGCGCCCGTTGGCCTTCGCGGTCCGCGCGGGCATCGGGCGGCCGCGCGGCTTCTTGCGGTGGATGCGGCTGTCCGGCCCGTTCTCCTTCAGCCACTTCTCGTTCTCCGCCGAGCGATATCCCGTGTCCCCCCCCCCCACACATCGCCGCAGGTGTTGCCGGGGTCGATCAGCCCTTCGCGAAGCCGCTTGCCGTCATTCGCGGCGGCGTCCGTCACGATCTGGCGGCGGATGATCCCGTGCTTCTTGTCGATGCTGATGTGGGTCTTGTAGCCGAAGACCGGAATGGCGATGTCGACCAGCTTCCGGCCGTCCGGCCCGGCCTTCGCCTTCTTGTGCTTGACCGTCCAGCGCGCGTCCGTGTCCTTCTGCGACGCCTTGGCCGGCGCGTCCGGCCAGATCTCGCCCGCCGATTTCCCCGCCTTGATCGCCGCCTTCTCCTCCCCGGTCATGCGCTGGCGAGGCGCGGCGACCAGGGACGAATCCACGACTTGGCCCGACCGGGAGATGAAGCCCGCCTCCGCGACGATTTGATTCATCTCCTTGAACAGCTCGTCCAGAACGCCCGCCTTGATCAGCGCCTCGCGGAAATCCCAAAGCGTGTTCGCGTCCGGAACCGTGTCGTGCGGCTTGAGGCCGCAAAAGTGAAGCCAGCTCAAACGGTCGCGCACCATATGCTCCGTCGCCTCCAGCGACAGACTGTGAAGGCTCTGCAGAACCAGCATCTTGAATTTCAAAACGACGTCCAGCGCAGGACGGCCGCCCTTCGCGCCGCGAGGCCGCCCCGCCGCCTTCTCGAGGATCGGACGGAACCGCTCGAAATCCACCGTCGCCGACAGCTTCCCCAACGGATCGTCCCCCTTGGCCAATATCGTGCCGAGGTGCTCTTCATAGTCCCAAAAGATACGCTGTTCCGACATCGCGACCTCCAATTCCGCCAAGTCCTGGGAAGCATGCTTCCGCGCCAAACGCAAGGGGTTTTCGGAGGAGTCCATCTTCCTTGACTTCCAGGTAGCCGCAATCAAGGCTTCCTCGAAGCAGGCGGAACGGCCTTCGGCAAGGACCTAGCCGAGAAGGTGATGAGTCTCGTTCAGCCCCGCTAGTTCATCCCGCCGGACGATTTCCGCTCCTTTGACATGCTGCCACGCGTGGTGGCAACTTCAACACACAAGAGTCCCTTTGATGCTCGCTGGCTCCGGTGCGGCGCCTGAGATTTCATCAGGCGGATTGAGAAGCCGCGTTTGCAATTTATTAACTGTACAACGAGAAAAGAGGCGAAAGCCTGCAGCTCCAAGGCAAATTCCGAACGCTTCGTCGCCGACCACGAAAGAGGGTTCTATCTGACTGTAACCTACCAATAGCAAAGCAATTAGTAGAGATTGGCGACAGGTATGGTCACAGTCGCAATTTGCCCAGCGGTTTATCCGCCGCCTCCGCGCGACCGAACCAGCACTCGCGCAACAATGGCTCAATCTGAGTCTCGACAACCTTGCGGCACCAGTCATCGTCCGGCGAATTTACGTCGCTGGGAACGAAATAACTGTGCCCGATCTGGAAGCCCGGTCCGAGCTTCTTATCTTCCTTGATCTGATCGTTTATCGCACAGATTCCGTCTTCGATCCGCGCAACGGGTTCCGCGTCAACACCCCTTGAAGTCGGGTATTTTGTGAATTTCCCGGTGCGGTACTCTGGTTCCAGGGTCTCGAATGCGAACCGGCGACGCAAAGAGTAATCGACCTTCGCAAGAGATCTGTCCGCGGTGTTCATCAACCCCAGAATATGGACGTTCTCCGGCATTGAGAAACGCTCGCCAATTCTGCTGTAGGTCGGGGGAATCGCATGCTCCGCTCCTCGTTCGTCAGCCTCTATCAACTCGGAAGGCTCTCCGAATACCCAGGGCAGTTCACAGCTTCTCTCCCAAACACAAACTACCGGACGTATTTTCTCTAGGGTTAGCCAACGCTTTGCTGTTCAAACTTCTCCAAGGGGCGCATCTCATGTATTTTGGTCAGGCGGCGCGGCCCGACAAGCCCTCCATTCGAGGAGGAACGGGGCCAACGCATGTTTTCGGGACAGCATCCGACGCCGCGCTGAGCGCAGGTGCCCGCCGTTCGCGGGTTTTCGGCAGCCGTCCCGGGACCAGTTCATGCTGAACCGTGCAGGCTGCGACCGCAACCCTCCGAACGCCGAAATCGGACACCGCGCCAAAGCGCAAAACAGACTTCACCAAAAAACGTGAGACGCATCCTTCTTCAAGCGCATGTCTTGAAACCATGATGAACAGAAGATAGATGCAATTTCTTGATCGAACCTATCACGTTGATGATTCGTTACGTCACCGCTTGTTAGTCCAAGATTTCCTAGGAGCCTGTCCGAGAAATATGCGATCAAGCGATTTATGCGGTTGATTTCGACGTGATTCAGTGCTATAATTTCTGATCAAGGTTGGGAGTGATTCGGAATGGCCGGCAAAACCTTTCGCGACTGGCGCGTCGATCAGGTGTTTCTCCTGCCGCCTTCGGTGGACGACTTCGTTCCGGAGGACCATCCGGCGCGGATCGTCAGGGAGCTTGTCGAGGAGACGCTGGATCTGTCTCCGATCATGGGCACCTATTCGGAGATCCGCGGACAGCCGCCCTATCATCCGAGGATGATGGTGGCTCTGCTGTTCTACGCTTACAGCCAAGGGATATACTCGTCGCGGGAGATCGCGCGGTGCTGCCAGGACCGGATGGACTTCATGGCGGCGGCGGCGTGCCGGCGCCCGGATTTCCGCACTGTGAACGCCTTCCGGAAGCGCCACCTTTCGTCGCTCGGAGATCTGTTCGACCAGATATTGGCTCTTTGCAGGGGGATGGGCCTTGCGTCTCTGGGCCATGTGTCGATCGACGGCACGCGGATTCAGGCGAACGCGTCGAAACACAAGGCGATGAGCTACGGCCGGATGGTGAAGGCGGAGCGGAGCGAGGAGATGCTGTCCCGCGCGGAGGCTGCGGACGAGGCGGAGGACCTCGAGCACGGGGTCGACGGCGGCAGCGGGATGCTTCCGGAACATCTGGCGACCAAGCGGCAGCGCCGGGACCGGCTCAGAGAGCACATCGCCGTTCTGGAGGCGCAGGCCGCTGCGGCGGCCGAGGCGGCGGGCAAGGATCCGTCGTCGGCGAAGCCGGAGGACAAGGCGCAGCGCAACTTCACCGACCCCGAGAGCCGGCTGATGAAGACCAAGGACGGTTTCGGCCAGTGCTGCAACGGCCAAATCGTGGTGGACGCCGACAACCGGATCATCGTCGCGCACGGGCTGACCGCCGAGGGCAGCGACCGGAAGCAGCTGGAGCCGATGATCGAAGCCGTCGAAGCGTCGGCGGGAGAGCTGCCGGACGAGCTGTCCGCCGACGCCGGATATTGCTCCGAAGAGAATCTCAAGCTTCTGAAGAGGAAAGGCATCCGAGGCCATGTCGCCACCGGCCGGCGGAGGCACGGCAAGGAGACGGCGACCGGCGCCAGGCCGCCGCGCGAGGGAACCTGCCGGGCGGAGATGGACCGGCGGCTCAAGCGGGCAGGACGGGATGGACGGTACCGATTGCGCAAGATCACCGTCGAGCCGGTGTTCGGACAGATCAAGCAGGCGCGCCGGTTCCGGCAGTTCCTGCTGCGAGGCGTCGAGAATGTGCGACGGGAATGGACGCTGGTCTGCATCGCCCACAACTTGAACAAGCTGGTTTCCGCATGGCCGAACGCGCAGCCCGCAAGCCCTTGACCCCCTCCGGACCCATCGGAACAGACGCGGGATGCGAAAATCAAGGCTGAAATCGGGATATCCGCCGAAATCGACAGAGCGAATTCACCCAATCCGATCCGAGCACATTGAACGGCAGACGACAACGCCAATCTTGGCATGGCTGTCAGGTTCGGCGGAAACGAATACTCGGGGACAGGCTCCTAGATCGTACCGGAGGTAATATGATGAGTACCGACAATATTGATACAAAACTTCTCGAAACATCGACCGATTTGCTCGGTAATGAACAAAAGTACAAGCAAGCGCTACGGTTACTTCTCGACTGGATGGGGGACCGAAAAGATCACCATATTGCTCAGCGAATAAAAATGGGTACAAGCACTTCTTACCTTGTCACTGTATCGCTTGGATGGATTGCCGAAAACGTTTATTTTGCTCGCGATCTCCCACTTTTTAAGAAGCACTTAAAGGACAATTCCAAAGCAATCAATATAAATGCCACCACGATGGCATTTTTGCAACAACGGGAAATTGATCACTCACGCCAAAAACCCATGTCATTATATTTGGCAACCAGAGAGCATCACAAATTTCCACCGCTTTTATTGGTTGCATACCAACATTGGGCATATGATCTTAATCACGATAACTGGGATTCGCGCGGTTATGCAACGAAAGCATCAATTAACGTAGAATACATTGACTCTAAATCAGCTGTTGTAGACTTGGACGTAACTGGCACCCATTATTTCGCATTGGATGGTCAACATCGTCTTTTAGCGATAAAGGGATTAAAAGAAATACTGCAAAATGGCCGACTTAATGCAAAAAAAAGGGACGGAACAGTAGTTTTAAGAAAAGACATAACTCGCGAGGAAATTGAACGTTATTTGGAAGAGCAAAACACTGACCCTAGTAAGTTGCAGGGCGCGATGGATGAGATTATGGGAATCGAAATCATTCCAGCTGTGCAGCACAGGGAAACCTTTAAGAATTCCGTTTCGAGATTACGAAATGTGTTTGTTGATGTAAACGAGAATGCAAAGCGGCTGACATCAGGTCAAATTAGCATGCTCGATGAAAACAACGGATTCAGGATCGTTGCACGAACGATAATGATCGAGCATCGATTGTTTAAGGGACACAATAACGAATTAAATGTCGACACAAACAGCAACCAATTGAGTGAAAACTCACCGAAATATACTACGCTTAAAACCCTTGTATCAATTACGGAAGCGTACTTAGGGGACAGTGGTAGATTTAGTGCATGGAAAGATGCTATTCTTGACTTGAAGGGGAGTCGGGGAGTTGGTTTGCTTCGTCCAGAAGACAACGAAATTGAAGAAGGGGTATCGCAGTTATCGGTATATTTCGACAATTTGGCAACTCTTCCATCTCACGAGAAAATGATTTCATATTTTTCTACCAACGGTACTAGTGGAACTCCTCCAGATAAATTAAGGGGTGGTGAAGGGAGAAATATACTTTTCCGACCTATTGCTCAATTTGCGCTAGCTCGGGCAATCGCACGTCTAGAAATGGAAGACGGTGCGAATTTATCGGACATAATGGAAAAAATATCTTATCATGAGGAGCTAGGCGAGCTAGACCTGGTCAGAAAGAATGCACCATGGTTTGGTATCTTGTGTGATCCATTGGAACTAAAAATCCGCCGCCATAAGAGATATGACGAGCTGTGCACTGAGATGTTTGTGTACCTACTTGGCGGGGGTTTTAGTGATAGTGATCGGAAGGACAAACTCCGCAAGGAATGTTTTGAAGCGAGGAGATCTGATGCACTGGCGCCTTCAAGCGAGCAAGATGCATGGGATTTTACCGGTAACCTGCGGAAGGAAAATTTTTTTAAGCTTCCAGATCCATGGTAAATGACTCATCAAATGCATCAAGTGAAGGGTGCGAGTTTCCTACTGATCTTGCTTTAGGTAGCATGGGTCAAGTTAGTCGTGCGAGTAAGAAACTCTGTCAATCTCCTCATGATAATGAAGCACTTATTATTTTGGATTCTTACCGGCGATTTAGACTCGCTTGCGTGAAGACAAGTTTGTCACTTTTGAGATCGGCACATCTGCCTAACCGCACACTAATAAGTGCACGACTCAAACGCGTTTGGAGTATCTACCGGAAAATGACACGAAGTCATTGCGATGTCATTCCTGCCAACCGAATGGATGATATTATTGGCTTTCGGATTATTTGCGAATCTTATTCGGAGGCAATAAGCGTTGGGGAGCGGTTTGCCGAAATGGATGGTGCGACGATGAAGATAAAGGATTACGTCGGAAATGCACACCCGAGCGGCAGCGGTTATAGAGCAGTACATGTAATAGCTAAGTTTAATCAGCCATTCAGGAACACGTCAGTTGTGGCACGGTTTGAAATACAAATTCGAACGTGGTTTCAACATCTTTGGGCGTGTTGGTGTGAGTCTCTAGGGGAACAAATTAAGGAATTTGATACTAATTTGGAACAGCGTATTGACGATAAAACCAAGAAGACTATGGATAGTCTAATATCGATGTCTGAAAGGATTGCGGATTGGGAAGAAGTAAATCAAGAAAAAAGCCAATTTGATCTACCGCGGCTTGGTGATCTGTATCAGGTAGCTGTTGCAACCATCCAACCGGAGGGCAAAAAGTTACTTGTTCAGTACGGTACAGACGTAAATGTTGCATTTGACAACGTTCGCTACAACGAAACAAAAAAGCTTCATTCTTTGCTTCTGCTAGGGGTTGATGTGGAGGACCGCGATCTCGAGTGCTTATTGAGTATGACCCATCCAAAGTTTGTTGGCAGCAAATTTACTTATCCAGAAGACTGGATGCCCAATTAAAATCCGGTTAAGCAAACCCCATTGTAATGGATGCCGGGGCTTGGGAAGTCATCAAGTCAGAGAAGAAATACGCAATGCTATTGCTGGCCAATCGACATCTATTGTCATGTGGCACCACGACATCCGCACAGCCCCTGCAACATCTGAATCTGAAAGACCCATAGCCGTTAAAACGTGACTAGGTTCATAGCTCTGTGAAGTGCAAGCTGATCCGTTCGAAATAGCGATTAGATCCTTTAGCCCAACCATCAACGCCTCCGAGTCCACTCCATCAACTGAGAAGTTTAGCACATGAGGCATAATTCGTTCGCTAGCGCCGTTAATGCGGATCCCGAGCGGCAAAAACGCATCCAGCAAAGCATTTCGGACATTGATACATCTAGAGAGTCGTATCGAGTGGTCTCGTAAGGCAATTTCTGCAGCGAATCCCATCCCCGCGATAAGGGGAACAGGGAGCGTACCGTGCCGCAGCCCTGCTTCTTGTCCTCCGCCGAAAGCTAATGGTTTTAGCGGCACCTTGCGGAAATTGCGGCGACGGACAATAAGACCGCCGACGCCTACGGGGCCAAAGATCTTGTGAGAACTGACCGCAATCATGTCAATCCGATCATTTCGCAACATCTCGAGCTCTTTGCCAAACCCTTGTGCTGCGTCTACATGAAAATACGCGGGATGATCCCCAAGCGCACCCGCGATTTCAGCGATTGGCTGGATAACTCCCGTCTCATTGTTTGCGTGCATGATCGATACCAAGGCGGTGTTCGCGCGAAGCGAATCACGAACCGCATCCGCGGTAACTAGTCCAGATGATTCGGGGCGAACTAGTGAAACCGCAAACCCGCGTCTTTCGAGTTCATGCAGTGGTTCTAGAACAGCTTTGTGCTCAATCGCGGTCGAGACAATATGTCGCTTCCCCTCATTGAAAGCATGTTCTGCAAGGCCTAGTATGGCAATGTTGTTGCTTTCTGTCGCGCCGCTCGTAAAATAGACATCTTCCGGCTGGGAACATACAACCGATGCAACTTGTTCACGCGCTTTACGAACGGCTATTTTGGCCGTCAGACCGAATTTGTGGGTTCTGCTTCCAAAATTGCCAGGCTCTTCGGTCCAGATTCGGTTCATCTCCTCGAGTACTTCCGGCTCAATAGGGGTCGTTGCATTGCAATCAAGATATACAGGACCGACAGTGTTGGCGCTTCGGGCTTCTACAACCTGGTTCATGGCACTATTCTTCCCTGACTTGACTGCATCAAAACCGGATGCCGCACAAGAGGCAATCCGTCGCGCAGAATTTGGTCATGCCCACCTCGTAACAGTCGGCAGGGTATGCTAATTTTCTGCCTATACATGAATAAATTGGATTGTTTCCGATGGCCACTGACTTCGAGTATGTATTCCCTGCGATTCGGGGAATTCAAGCGAAACGCGAGTACTACGCGTCAATGTGCCCACTACGGCTTATTCCAAAGCTGTTCATCTTTGACGGCATAGAAACAGCTCCCGAGCTGCGTGCACAGCGCCAACTCAGCCAAGTTCGTATCCCGGAAATATCCCGCTACATTCTAGAGAACCCTGACGACTATGTCTTCTCCGCATTGACGGCGTCTATTGATGGAGAAATCGTCTTCAAACAGACGGGAGGCACAGAGACGGCGAATCGGCTCGGAATTCTCCATGTACCAATGGCTTCCCGCTTTGTCATCAATGACGGCCAACACAGACGCGCCGCCATTGAACTGGCGTTGGAAAGCTATCCCGAAATCGGCGAAGAGACGATCACTGTAGTTTTCTTTCGCGACGTGGAATTAAAGCGCAGCCAGCAGATGTTTGCCGATCTCAACCGCTTTTCCGTTCGTCCGTCTAAATCGCTAAACCTCCTCTACGATCACCGTGATACTACAGCCCAAATTACTAAAACTCTTATAGGGAGATCATCATTATTCGGCGGCTTGGTTGAATTAAAGAATGCTACTCTCTCCTGCAATTCTGCGAAATTGTTTACACTAAGTGCTCTTTACAACGCAACCAACGAGTTGCTGAAAGATCTTTGCCTTGAGGAGCCACGTGAAGCAGCCGAATTAGCGTTTAGTTTTTGGGTAGAGGTTGCCCAACAGATAAAAGAATGGCGTTATGTCAAAGAAGGACGCCAAGCAGCTAATGAGGTAAGAACCGACTACATCCACACTCATGGTGTCGCACTTCAAGCCTTGGCTCGAGTCGGCAGTTTGCTCGTTCTTCAATATCCTGAGGACTGGAAAAAAGAAATTGGCCGAATAGTAAATATCGACTGGAGGCGAAATAACGCGGAGTTGTGGGAAGGTCGCGCATTGCTTGCCGGACGGATCCGTATGTCTCAGAACAATATCACGCTTACCGCAAATGCAATTAAGAATTGCTTGGGGCTTCCTTTGACCCCAGTTGAGCAGCGAATTGAGGATTATTTTGGAAGGAACTTGCACAATGGGATCTGATCTTAAAAACGATGTATCGGTTTTTACGCGCCTCGGCTTCAAACAGTCGATTGCCGAACTCTTGCGGGAAGTTGTTGCACTCTACGAAAGTGACCGCATACCTTGGGTTGTTGGCTACAGCGGAGGAAAAGACTCTACTGCCACATTGCAATTAATTTGGCTTGCGCTATCGGAAATGCCCAAAGAGAAAATGGTAAAACCGGTTTATGTAATCAGCACGGATACTTTAGTTGAGAATCCTATTGTTGCACTTTGGGTATCAAAATCACTTATGAATATTGAAGCCGCTGCTAGGAAAAAAGGTTTGCCAATTACTGCCCACCGCTTGACGCCCGAAATCGAAAATTCCTTTTGGGTAAACCTAATTGGTCGTGGCTATCCTGCGCCTCGTCCGAAATTTCGTTGGTGCACAGAACGCCTTAAGATCCAACCTTCCACTCGCTTCATTCGTTCGGTTGTTCAGGCTCATGGCGAAGCAATTCTGGTTCTCGGCTCCAGAAAGGCTGAAAGTCGAAAACGGGCGCAAGTTATGGAGAAATTTGAGCGCAGGCGTGTTCGAGATAAGTTGAGTCCCAACAGTAGTCTACCCAATTCATTAGTGTTCACGCCGCTTGAAGACTGGTCCAATGACGATGTATGGCTGTTTCTAATGCAAATTGCTAATCCATGGGGATACAACAACAAGGATCTTCTGACTATGTACCAAGGAGCATCCGCTGACGGCGAATGTCCACTTGTTGTAGATACTACTACGCCGAGTTGTGGTGATAGCCGCTTCGGTTGCTGGGTATGCACCCTCGTGGAGAGGGACAAGTCAATGCAAGCAATGATTCAGAACGATGAAGAAAAAGAGTGGATGCTACCGCTCTTGGAACTCCGCAACGAATTGGATCCACCCAAGACAATTGATGCCGACCGATCTTTGCGTGACTTTCGACGTATGAATGGTGCAGTCCAGTTGTTTCGTGGCCGACCTATTCCAGGTCCTTATAAGCAGGAGGTTCGTGCTGATTGGCTCCGAAAGGTTTTGCATGCCCAATGCTATATTCGGGAACACGGACCAACCGAAGTTAGTAACATTGAATTGATTAGTCTGCGGGAGTTGGATGAAATCCGCCGCATTTGGGTTGTAGAAAAACACGAACTTGAGGACAATTTGCCGCGAGTTTATGAAGAGGCAACCGGGGAACATTTTCCGGGTCGTAAGCTCGATGATAACAGAATCTTTAGCACTACCGAATTGGAGATCCTCCAAGACGTGTGCGGAAATGATGAACTTCATTATCAATTAATGAGGGAGCTGCTGTCCGTTGAAAAAAGATACAAGTCGATGCTGAGGCGACCAGGGCTATTTGAAGCCATTGATCAAGCATTTAGACGGCATTATTATAAAAACGAAGATGATGCGATAGAGTTGGCGGTATCCAAACGACAAGCACTTGATGACGCACATCGACATGCGTTTCAATATAGTGATCCTATGATCCAAAGAGTGTCTGAAGTTCACTTGGACGTCAGATCGACGCCAGGTGCAAAATGATCATCGATGAACTCGTTCTCCATAACTTTGGACTCTACGCTGGTCGCCAAAAAATACTCTTGACACCACCGGATGGAAATCGACCAATCATTTTGTTCGGAGGTTTAAATGGCCATGGAAAAACAACACTGTTGGACGCCATGCAGCTTTGTCTCTACGGGCCATTTGCGCGAATCTCCAACCGGGACGGGTTGGCATATAAGGATTGTTTGTCCCGCAGCACAAATCATGACTCTAAGGAAGGCAAGGCATCTATAGAGTTGGCCTTTCGTCATACGGTAGATGGAAAAGAGGACCGTTTTCGCTTGCACAGATCGTGGCAAAAGGGAGCGAATGGCTGTCGAGAGAGCCTTACCATCCTCAAAAATAGGTGCCGTGACGATTTGTTGGCTGAAAACTGGATTAGCCAAGTTGAAGATCTTTTTCCTCCAAATATTGCCAATTTGTTCTTTTTTGACGGCGAGCAAGTCGAGGGTTATGCGGCTCGAGACACCTCAACGAAATTGATAGGGGCTGCAGTCCGCAACCTACTTGGACTCGACATAGTCGACCAATTAGATAAGGATATTCAAGTTTATCAGCGAAGGAAGTGGAGTGAGAATAAGGAAGACTCCCATCGTATTGAGATAGAGAAAACCGAAGCCGATCTGAAGGAGCTTCGTCGGAGAATTTCCGAAATGCGTCAGGATCAGGCTTCGTTAATGACGGCGCAGATCATACCTGCTCGTAAAAGCCTGGAAGCAGTCCAAGACGAATTTCGAAACCTCGGCGGCGAGCTATACGAGAATCGAATTAAGATTGAGCAAGAGGCGGTAGAAGCTGAACAGGCTGTTTACGACAACGCTACACAGCTGAAGGAACTAGCCTCCAGCGACCTGCCACTATTGCTGGTTTACAGTCTGCTGAATGATGTGTTTAAACGCGATATCGTCGAAGAGGAAACTCGTCGGTCGAGGGACGTTAGCATTCTCTTGGAAAAACGCGACGAACAGTTGCTGAAGCTATTGCGTGACTGGAACGTCGACGCGAGCGCTCTTGGAACAGTTGAAACTTATCTTGGTTCGGATCGTGAACGACGCCGCAAGTTAGGCGGTCGCAGCACCAATCTAGATTTTCGACCCGATGTACGCAACAACCTGCGGGATCTACTTGACGGTAGGCTTTCAGATTTGGAACGTACAGCAAGGTCTATGCTTGCAACATGGGAGGATGTAAGCGCGAGATTGGAACATGCGCGGGCGATGAAGGACAGCATTCCCGATAGTGATACAGTATTGGAAATTGCACGCCGCAGGGATCAGATAATTGGCAATATTGCTACTTTCGAAGCTGAAAACGCGGCTATAGAGAGTGAAATCCAACACTTGACCGGCAAAGCCGAGCGCACCGAACATGCATTAGTCCGTATTCTTGAAGCGAACTCGGCGAAAGAAAGTCTTCGAAATGAGCGTGCGCGCGCTTTTGAGCACGCCACTCGTGCGCGCAATTCACTCAGTAAGTTTAGGAATGCTGTGATCGCGCGCCATGTGCACAGGATTGAGCAGTTAGTGCTTGAAAGCTACCAGCAATTGCTACGTAAGGATGCATTGGTAACCCACCTCGAAATCGATCCGGAATCTTTCGTATTGACGCTTTATGGGCGTGGTGGTCACGAATTTGATGTCGACCAACTATCTGCTGGAGAAAGACAATTGCTTGCCGTTGCTTTGCTTTGGGGGCTTGCCAAGACTTCAGGGCGTCCGTTGCCGACTGCTATCGACACGCCTCTAGGGCGTCTAGATTCTGGTCATCGGAAGCATCTTGTGGAGAGGTATTTTCCTTTTGCAAGTCATCAAGTTCTTCTCTTTTCCACCGACGAAGAAATTGTCGGAACTCGCTTTAAAACACTAAAACCCTTTATTGGCCGCAGTTACCTTCTTGACTACGACGACGCTATTGGTAGCACGAAAATTGTAGATGGATACTTTGAAAATCTGAAGGTGCAGTAATGGTAATCGATAATGTTCGAGTCTCCCAAAATGCAAAGGAGCAACTTATCAAGATAAAACGAATCACAGGCATCCAGCATTGGAACGTACTTTGTCGTTGGGGATTTTGTATTTCGTTAGCAGAACCGAGAGCTCCGTCAATCACCGAATTTCCGTTAGACAGCAATGTTGAAATGAATTGGCGCGTGTTTGGCGGCCGCCACCCCGATCTCTATTTGGCACTCCTGAAGGAACGGATGAAACGTGATGGCTACCCTCTAGACTCCGAAACAATCTTACAACAATTTCGCCTACATCTGCATCGTGGCATTGCATACCTTGCAAATGATCACAAAATCAACGGAATCACGGGCTTTATTTCCTTGGCGATTCAGTCACGAGAAAATCAAGACTGCAATGAAGATGTTGTAACGCTTCCAAATCTGGATGTACATACATCTTAGGGGAATTTTAGGGCTTTCGCTTTTAAAATTTGCCGACCGCGTTCACGAACAGGCCGACCAGATATTTGTCGTTCCAGCCGGCGATGTCCATCCGTCCCGCGAGCGAGTGCTCGTCGTCCATGAGGCGCACGATGTTCAGGGCGATGCGCCGGATGGCGGCGAGGCATTCCGGGCCGTTCAGCGTTCGGTTCCGCATTCGACCCTCGCCCATGACGACGTCCAGAACCCAGTGGAGGCAATTCTCGATCCTCCAGTGGTTGCGCGTGAGCTCCAGCAGCCGCTCCGGAGGAATCTCCGCGCTCATGATGTAGTAGCGGACGGCCCGCTCCGTCCTGCCCTTCAGCTCGCGGACGGCCTCGATCCTGCCGATGGCCTTGAGGCCGGGCCAACCGTGCAGATCCTGCAGCCAGCCGACATCGTGCGAGACCGTCGAGATGCGCGTCTCGATGCGCCCGTGACCGGCGCCGACATCCTGACAAGAAAGCATTTCCTTCCGCGCCTCGGGATCGTCGAACCAGTCCCGCACGTCCTCGCGCAGCGTCTTCTGGTTGCCCTTCACAGGAAGGACGTAGTCGCCGCCCTTCTCCACGATCAGCGCCGACGCCTCGCGCTGCGTGTGCATCGCGTCGGCCGTCACCGTGCGCCCGTTCAGATCCAGAATCTCCAGAAGGGCCGGGAGCGCCGTGATCTCGTTCGACTTCCCGTCGACCTTGACCTGGCCGAGAACGAGTCCCGCACCGGGCTCGAACGCCTGCACCGGATGCAGCGCGGACTTGCTCGAGGCGTCCAGAATCGCGCCCTTCAGCATCTTGCCGTCGATCGCCACCTGATCCGCCGGATTGCCCGGAAGCGCCGCCAGCAGCGTCTTCGCGAACTCCGTCAGGACGGCCGCCATCTGCTCAGGATCGAGAGCATCGGACAGGTCGGAGAACGCGTCGTGGCTCGGCGGACCGCCCTTGAGCTCCAAGAATCCTTTCAAAAACTCGCAATTGACCTTCGCGTACCGGGCGAACGAGCTGCATGGCGACTTGCCCGACAGCGTCGCCAGCAGGGCGACCGCCAGCATCTCGATCAAGTCATGCTTCTTGGCGTTGCTCTTTCGGGGATCGTCAACCCCTTGAAAAATAGCGCGGACTCTTTCCATCTTCTGCCTCCGGACACTGCTCTTCGTTGTTGTTTTGACCGAAGAGTGCCAGCAGGTGGCGGAAATGGAAAACGGAAATTTTTAAGAGCGAAGGCCCTGTCCGGCAACGCTCACATGATTGCAGTTGTTTCACGAAAATGGCATAGTCAGCGGATTGCCGGTTGCTAATTCGGCTTCAACAGGAAGGGAAATTGAAATCATGAAACGAACTTTTTGTGCAGCGGCTTGCTTGGCCATGCTGCTAGCTTCTTGCGGAGGTGGTGGGGGGGGGGGCCGTAGCCACTGATAACCAACCGGAGGATTCCACGTCTAGAGCTGGTAATTCTGCGTCTAGGACTGGAGAATCTTCATCTAGAACCGAAGAAGGCTCTTCTGAAACACCTTCTACGAAAAACCCGTTTTTGAGCATTAATTTAGCTTCTACCGATGGCAATGGTGACAATGATGAAGGTCTCTTTCAGAAAGCTGATAGAATTTGGTCAAACTTAGATTCTCTAGTATCAACAGACATATATCTTTATCATCGTGATTATTGGGATTATGATTTTTGGGTGAGTGCCTCTTGCCGCGGAACACGTTGCACATATGAGTATGACGAAGAAGAAGTTAGTGCTAGTATTTCACCTGAGCAGCCTTCCAGAAACACAACTCACAGTTGGACATACAACACAATTCCATTTGAAAGGTTCTACTACACTGGAAGCCCAAATACTTGGTCAGTATGGTCAGTAATGGACTACAGCTTTTTTCAGAGCATAATTGACCTTGATTCTTCCAGCGAATATTCAGCAAGGTTCAGTGCTGCGGCTGGTGATTTGACTGGTTCCAGACCATCAATCAGAGGAACATATAATGGCGCAGCTACTGCGGTTACTACGTGGAACCATGATTTTTATCATGCAGATGTGACTCTTGAATATCAAGATGGTGAGTTGGATGTTATGTTTGGGGATTTTTGGAATGTTGAAGACAACGAAGATGCAGGATGGTCAATCGCTCCGTTCAAGGATGTTGAAGTTTCGTCCCTTGGAACGTTCTGGAAAGTTTATGATGACGGACATATTTGGGGTAATTTCTTCGGGCCAAGTTCCGAAGAAGCAACTGGAGTATTTGAGGATTGGTATCAAGATGAAGAAGGGCAAAATTGGGATGTAATAGGAGCGTTCGGAACGAAACGCGCAAGATAGCGGCGAATTGAAACCGAGCAATCACATTAGCCAAGATCGAAAGCCGCCCGGAACATGGCGGCTTTCCTTTCGCGCAACCGGCGCTGCTCGCGAAAGGCGGAGTCCAAGCTAAAACGAATCCGGGATTCCTTAACATACAGCGTTCCATATGTCAAAAATTTGCCATTTTTTGACATAGCAGATCATTGATTCTTGTTCCCGCGAAGTCTTCGCTTAATCTGGAAGTGTGGATCTAGCGACTTGGCTGCTTGGGTTTGATCTTCGATGATTGTCCTTCCAATCAAGTTCCGTCCGCCGATTGAATGCGCGATCACCGCCTCATTCGAGCGAACGGCTTGAAGCAATGATCGGCCGCCGCTGCCGTCAATGTTAACGAGATTAACATATGCGGAATCGTATGTTAACGAATCCGGGATTCCTTAACATACGGCGCTCCATACATCAAAAACTCGCCATTTTTTGACATAGTGGCCCGTTGATCCTTGTTCTCATGCAGCCTTCGCCCGATCCTGAGGTGCGGATCAAACAACTTGGCTGTTTGGGCTTGATCTCCGGTGATTGCCTTTCCTTTGGAGGTCGGTCCGGCAATTGAGCGCGCGGTCATTGCGTCATTCGAACGAAGGGCTTGAAACGGTGAACGGCAGTCGCGCCGCCGAAGTATGTTAACGCGGTCAACATATGCAGGATCTTATGTTAACGAATCCGAGATTCTTTAACATTCGGCAGCCCATATGTTAACGAATTGCCATTTCGTTAACACGTCTTCCCCCGACGGACACCTCAATTCGGGCCTTTGCGTGATCTAGCGCGCAGCCTTGAATCAGTTGCATATTCGGTGCATCCGTCTATCTGCATAGCAATGTTCAGACGGATGCGTGTCCGACGCGTCGAACGCCAATTCATTGAAGATGGGCAATTTCGCATCTTTCAAGCGATTGCTCATGTGCGTTTGACAGGGCTGCGCTGACAATCCGGCTGGCTTTGCTCGGATCTCGTCAACCGGACAGGCGAGCCAAGTCCGATGGATATGCATGCGTTGGAATGATCCGGGCAGGTGCTACTGCCCGCAAGATGCGGTATGGTGGTTTATGAAAGCATTTGCGAAAACAACAGCACTATTGAAGGAGGAGAGATGGCGGAAATTGGCGTTCACGCGCGCGGGCTGCCAGGATTGCCGGAAGATCACGCAGCCGTTCCGGTTTGGAATGCTGAAGACTGGTATTACGAGGATTTCAAAGTCGGCGACAAGATACGTTCGATCCGCCGGACGATCTCGGAAGGCGAGTCGATGCTTTTCAATTCGCTGGTCATGGACCATCACCCGTACGTTTCGGACGATGCCTTCGCGAAAGAGGAGGGAGTATTCGGGAAGCGGCTCGTTGCCGGAGCCATGGTGTTCTCCTACGGTCTCGGGCTGGCGGCCACGAATTGCCTGAATTCCTTTTCGTACGGATACGACAGGCTGCGCTTCATCAAGCCGGTGTTCATCGGCGACACGATATATACAATTCGCGAAAACCTGGCGAAGGAACTCAAAACCGACACGATGGGCAAAGTCCGCGTAAGCTATTCGGTCTTCAAGGGAGAAGGAGTGCTGGCGCTGTATTGCGAACACCTGATGACGGCGCTTTATCGCAACCCGGAATCCTACAAGGAGCAACTGGCGCAGTTGGAGGCCGAAAAATCAAATGCCTGAGCGTATAGAACTGCGGGGAATGACTTGGGACCACAGTCGCGGTTTCGACCCGATGGTCGCGACGTCCGAGCGCTTCGGGAAGGCCCATCCGGGTGTTTCCATAACATGGGAGCGAAGATCGCTTCAGGCCTTCGCGGACCGCCCGATCAAGGAAATGGCCTCCGACTACGATCTAATGGTGATCGACCATCCCCATGTAGGCGAGGTGGCCCGAGGCGGCGAGCTTTTGCCATTGGATTCACTCGGGCATGACGGCGAACTCGTCCAATTGGCATCAAGATCAGTCGGAGCGTCCCATCGGTCGTACGAGTTCGACGACAGGCAATGGGCTTTGGCGATTGATGCGGCCACGCCGGTCGCTGCGTTTCGGAGCGACATCATCGAGAACGCTCCGACCGAATGGGCGGAGGTCGTGGAACTCGCTCGGAAAGGACTTGTCGCGTTCGCGCTCATCCCGTTGAATTCTCTCATGACGTTCATGGGGCTGGCCAAAAATATCGGGATTGAAATTGCGGCGGGCGAAGATCGTTTCATCGACGAGGCCGGCGGAACTCGGATTTTGGATCTGATGAAGGAAATCATCGCGCTGCTCGACCCGGAATGCCTCAAGCTGGATCCAATCGGCATCTACGACTGGATGGGCAGCAGTGCCGACGGTCCGGCATACTCGCCGTTCGGGTACGGCTATTCGAATTATTCTCGGGACGGCTACTGCAAGTTCCCGTTGACGTTCGCGGATGCGCCCGGCGTGGACGGCGCAGGCCCGCGCGGCACGGTCATCGGAGGCACCGGCATCGCCATCTCCGCAAGTTGCAAGAATCCGGAGGTTGCGGCGGACTATGCGTTCTGGATAGCAGGAAGTGAATGCCAGAAAGATCTGTACTTCCGATCAGGCGGGCAGCCCGGGCACGCCGACGCTTGGGAGAGCGACGAGTGCAATGCGGAAACGAGAAATTTCTTCAGAAACACTCGCGAAACCTTGGAAACCGCTTGGCTGAGGCCGCGCCACGACGGCTACATGGAGTTTCAGGACGAGGGAGGAGACATCGTGCACGCCTGCCTGCGCAAAGAAGTTTCCGTCTCGGAAACACTGGAACGGCTTGAAGCT
Source organism: Paracoccaceae bacterium (assembly GCA_965205055.1). Taxonomy (GTDB): domain Bacteria; phylum Pseudomonadota; class Alphaproteobacteria; order Rhodobacterales; family Rhodobacteraceae; genus CBDBBY01. The sequence goes on from OZ242030.1 coordinate 3,344,549, forward strand.
TCGTATCTTGGAACGAAACGATGAAAACGCTGCCGCAAAGCGAACGGCCTCTTGACGGGCTGCTGGTCGTCGATTTCAGCCAGTTCCTTTCCGGGCCCTTGTGCGGCCTGAAGCTCGCCGACCTCGGCGCGCGCGTCGTAAAGGTGGAGCGGCCCGGAGTGGGCGATCTCTGCAGGCATTTGTACTTGTCCGATACCGAGATCGGAGGCGACAATTCGCTGTTCCATGCGATCAACCGGAACAAGGAAAGCATCACCGCGGATTTGCGGGACGCCGACGATTGCCGAAGGCTTGTCGAACTGCTCAAGACTGCCGACGTCATGATCCAGAACTTCCGTCCCGGCGTCATCGAACGCCGCGGATTCGGCTATGACGACGTCAAGGCGATCAACCCGCGAATAATTTACGGCTCGATATCCGGCTATGGGGAAGAAGGGCCTTGGAAGGATCTTCCGGGGCAGGATCTTTTGGCGCAGTCGCGATCCGGCCTGCTTTGGCTGACGGGTAGTGCGGCCGACCCGCCGGTCCCTATGGGACTCGCGGTTGCCGACATGATGGCCGGCAACGCGCTGGCGCAGGGGATACTCGCGGCGCTCGTGGGCAGAGGCATCCACGGGCGCGGAGCCCGGATCGATACCAGCCTGTTCGAAGTGATGCTGGACTTCCAGTTCGAAGTTTTGACGACTCACCTCAACGACGGGGGAAGGGTACCGGAAAGAAGCGCCGTGAACGGAGCCCACGCGTATCTGGGAGCGCCCTACGGAGTGTACGAAACCAGCGACGGCTTTCTGGCGCTGGCAATGACGCCTTCGTTGCGGAAGTCGGCCGAATTGCTGGAAGTCGAAGGACTGGAAGACTATTATGACGATCCGGGAGCGTTGCTGACTCGGAGGGATCGCATAAAGCAGGCAATGGCGGATCGGATCAGGAGCCGGACGACAAGCGAATGGCTTGCGGTGCTCCAGCCGGCGGACATATGGTGTTCGGAAGTGCTCGATTGGCCGACCATGCGCGAAAGCGAGGCGTACAAGTTGCTGGATTTCGAACAGACCATAGAACGCGGCGGCGATATCGCGTTGACCGCGCTGCGGTCTCCGCTCCGCATAGACGGCGCGACGCTGAAATCCGGTCGCGCAGCTCCATCCCTTGGACAAAACAACGATGCGTTTTGACGGCAATGCGGGCGTAAAAGGTATGCCCTTCGATCCTTCCATCCAAACAGAAAGAACAGGGAGAAGAACATGATCAAAACAACGAACGGCGTCGCGGCGGCATTGGCCGCGCTGATGGCGACGAGCGCCGTAGCCCAGGAAATGGACTACGGAAGCTTCGACGGCTACGTCCTCCGGGTCAAGCTGATCGGCGGAGCGCAGTACGAGCCGCTCTACGCGGAAATTCCGAAATGGGAGGAGATGACGGGCGCGACGGTGGACGTGCTGTCGCGCAAGAACCATTTCGAGCTGGACCGCGAAATCAAGCAGGACATCGCCGCCGGAACCCTCGACTGGTGCGTCGGGTCCAACCATACCAGCTTCGCGCCGCAATACGGCGGCATCTACGTCGACTTGAACGGCGTGCTCTCGGAGGACGTGCTGGGCGGCTTCCAGCAGCTCGCTCTGCAGAACTCCACCGTGGACGGCCGACTCGTGCAGCTGCCCCGCCACTCGGACATTTCGAACCTGTACTACCAGAAGTCGCTTTACGAAGATCAGTCGAACCAGGACGCGTTCATGGCGGAATACGGGTACGCTCTGGCCCCGCCCGAGACATGGGACCAGTTCCGCGACCAAGCGATGTTTTTCGCCGATGCTCCGAACTTCTACGGAACGCAGTACGTCGGCAAGGATGAAGCGATCACGGGCAGGTTCTACGAGCTGCTCGTGGCGGAAGGCGGCGCGCTGTTCGACGACGATTGGAATCCGACCTTCAATTCCGAAGCCGGCGTCCGCGCCGTTCAATGGTTCAAGGATCTTTACGACGCGCGCTCGGTGCCTGCCGGCGTTCTGAACTATCTTTGGGACGATACCGGCCTCGGCTTCGCGTCCGGGACTGTCGCGCTCAATCTCGATTGGGCGGGCTGGGCCTCGTTCTTCAACGATCCGGCCAATTCGAAGGTCGCGAACAACATCGGCCTCGTCCGCGCTCCGAAGGGCTCGAGCGGAAAACGCAGCGGCTGGTCTGGCAGCCACTCGTTCTCGATCACGGAGACCTGCGACAACATGGATGCCGCCGCTTCCTTCGTGAACTTCCTGACGTCGCATGACCGCCAGATGGTCGAGGCTCGCAAAGGCCTCCTTCCGACGCGCGGATCGGTATGGGATGCCGCCCAGAAGGAGTTCGCGGACGCCGGAAACGACTTCCTCGTTCTCGTGTTCTCGACTTATGCGCAGTCGATGGCGGAAGACGCCTTCACGCCGCCGCTGATACCGGAGTGGATCGAGGTCTCGAACGAGATCTGGCCGCGACTCCAGTCCGCCATCCTCGGCGAGCAGACGCCGCAGGAAGCGCTCGACGAAGCCGCCGACGCAGCGCGCGAAATCATGGAGGACGCGGGCTACCTTTGATCCGCTTCCCAACCGGTCCGGCGGGCTGACGCCTGCCGGACCGTTTCAACTCCGGCGCGCTTGATCAGAAGGGTAATCCATGCCCGCTATACGGAAATCCGTTCCGTTCTGGCAGCGCGAGCAGTTCGTGCCGGTGCTGCTGCTGCTTCCTGCCATCCTCACGCTGCTCTTCGTCGTTCTGCTTCCGCTGCTCTTCTCGTTGTACACGAGCTTTACCGGCTACCGGCTGATCCGACCCGACACGCTTTACAACTGGGTGGGCCTCCGCAACTACGAACGCATATTCACCGACGCGGATTTCTGGGTCGCGTTCGGCCGCACGGTCCTGTTCCTTGCGATCGCTCTCAACCTTGAATTCCTGTTCGGGCTGGGCATCGCCCTTCTGATCAACCGGATCACATGGGGCCAGCGGACGCTCCGGACGATCATGATGTTCCCGATGATGTTTTCGCCGATCCTTGTCGGCTATCAGTTCAAGTTCGTTTTCAACGACAACATCGGCGTGCTCAACAATGCGCTGCATTCGCTGGGTCTCAGCGACGGCGCGATACCGTGGCTGGTCGACCGCTATCTCGCCATGTTCTCGATCCTGTTCGCCGAGATATGGATGAGCACGTCCGTGTTCGCGATCCTTCTGCTCGCCGGATTGTTCGCGATGCCGCGGGATCCCGTGGAGGCCGCGAAGGTGGACGGGTGCAATCCCTGGCAGGTGTTCAGGCACATAACGCTTCCGTTCCTGATGCCGTTCGCGTTCATCGCGATGACCATCCGGTCGCTGGACGTGGCGCGCGCCTACGACATCGTGGACGTCATGACCGGGGGCGGCCCGGCCGGACGCACCGAACTGATTTGGACGATGATCGCCCGGGTCGGATACGACAACGCGCGGATGGGGCAGGCCAACGCCATGGCCTATGTGTCGATCCTGCTGTCGATCCTGTTCACGTATTACTTCTATACGAAGCTGATCGCGGCTCGCAGGTACATGGGGGGAGCGGATTGAGTTCCCGAGCGTTGCAAAAGAGGGCGGGCGAGGCGGCATCCTGGATGCTGACCTTTCTCCTGATGATGATCGTCTGCCTTCCCGGCATGTGGGTGGTGCTGACCGGATTCAGGCCCAATTCGGAAGTGCTCGCCAAACCGGCCGTCTGGATTCCCGAAGTCTTCAATCTCGACAACTTCGCGAAGATCTTCGGCTTCGGCGCCGAGCAGATCGCGATACCGGTTCCGGCATATTTCACCAATTCGCTCATCATCGCGCTGACGAGCACGGTCGTCGCCCTCCTGATCGGCATGTCGGGCGGCTACGCGTTCGCCCGCTTCCGGTTCCGGCACAAGAACCGCCTGTTTCTGGGCCTCATGCTGGCAAGAACCGTTCCCGGAATCGCGCTTTCCTTGCCGCTGTTCATGATCTGGAGCCGAATTGGCCTGATCGACGCGAAGCTCGGATTGATCATCGTCTACGTGGCGCTGAACGTCCCGTTCACGATCTGGCTCATCGACGGCTTCTTCCGGCAGGTTCCGAAGGAGCTGTCCGAAGCGGGGCTGGTGGACGGATGCACCCGATGGCAGGCGTTCTGGAAGATCGAATTCCCGCTGGCGAAGTCGGGCATCGCCGCGGCGGGGATATTCGCGTTCCTGACGTCCTGGAACGAATACGCGCTCGCAAGCCAGCTCACCCGGTCGACGGACAGCAAGACGCTTCCGGTCGGGCTGATGGATTTCACCGCCCAATTCACCATAGACTGGGCGGGGATGTCGGCGATGGCGGTCATCATAATCGTGCCCGCGCTGGTGCTGACGTTTCTGGTTCAGAAGCATCTGATCGCGGGCCTGACCTTCGGCGGCGTGAAGGGGTAGAGCATGGCGGAAATCAAGCTTCGGAACGTCGTGAAGCGGTACGGCAAGACCCAGGTCGTGCACGGCGTGGATCTGGAGATCGGCCACAACGAGTTCCTTGTGCTCGTGGGACCGTCGGGCTGCGGAAAATCCACGATACTCCGGATGATCGCGGGGCTGGAGGAGATCACCGGCGGCGAAATCCTGATCGGCCCGAACGTGGTGAACGATCTGCCGCCCCGCAAGCGGAACATCTCGATGGTGTTCCAGAACTACGCCCTCTACCCCCACATGAACGTGCGCGAGAATCTGGGCTTCGGCCTCAAGATCGCGAAGCTGCCGGAGGACACGGTCGCGACGCGGGTCAAGGAAGCCGCCGAGATTCTCGGCATGTCCGACTTGCTGGACAGAATTCCGGCGGAGCTTTCCGGAGGGCAGCGTCAGCGCGTGGCCATGGGCCGGGCCATAGTCCGCCATCCGGATGCATTCCTGTTCGACGAGCCGCTGTCGAACCTCGACGCGAAGCTGCGCGTGCAGATGCGCACCGAAATCAAGAAGCTGCACCAGAAGGTCGAGACGACGATCGTATACGTCACGCACGACCAGGTCGAAGCCATGACGTTGGCCGACCGGATCGTCGTCATCAGGGACGGCCGCATCGAGCAGATGGGCACGCCCATGGAAGTGTTCAGCCATCCGGCGAACATATTCGTCGCGAGCTTCATCGGCTCGCCTCCCATGAACCTGCTTCCTGCCGTCATCCGCGGCGACGCCGTCGCGATCGAAGGCGGAACGATCGTTCCATTGCCGTCGCGGCTGCAAGGATGCGTCGAGAACAAAAGGAATGTCGTTGTCGGCATCCGGCCCGACGACCTGACTCCCGTCGGCCACGGGATTTCGGAGAGCGGATCCGGTTTCAGGCTCGAGCTGAAAGTCGACTTTGCCGAACTGCTCGGCACAGAGGCAATCCTCTATACGCGTGTCGCCGGAAAGGAAGTGCAGGGCAAAATGTTCGATCCGCGCGACATTCCCGAGGGCGAGGCGATGGAATTCAACCTCGCAGTGAACAACATGCACCTGTTCGACGCCGAAACGCAAGATGCATTGGACCGAGGCTGATGGCGACCGTTTCCAAAATCGAGACCTTCATGGTCGATCTCGAGCCGAAAGTCGTCCGGACCGACGCGATCCAATCGTTTGTTTCCCAAGAGACGCCGATCGTGCGCGTCACCGACTCCGACGGCGAAACCGGCGTCGGCTACTCGTACACGATAGGAACCGGCGGCGCCTCGATCATGAGTCTCTTGAACGAAACTTTGCTGCCGCAGCTTCTGAACTCGGACTCGGACCGCATTGAACAGATCTGGCACGAGCTGTTCTTCAAGACGCATGCGACGACGGTCGGTCCGATCACGTCTCTCGCATTGGCGGCCGCGGACACGGCGCTCTGGGACCTGAAATGCAGAAAAGTCGGTTTGCCGCTCTGGAAGATGGCCGGCGGCATGCGGCGCTCAGTGCCTCTTTACACGACGGAGGGCGGATGGCTGCAACTGCCTGCCGAAGCGTTGGCGAAAGACGCCGCCGAAGCGAAAGCGCGGGGTTTCCGAGGGGCGAAGATCAAAATCGGCAAGCCCTCCGAAGCCGAGGACCGAGCGCGCTTGAAACTGGTTCGCGAGGCCGTCGGGCCGGAATTCGAGATCATGACCGACGCGAACCAAGCGTTTTCGCTTCCGATCGCGATCCGACGGTCCCGAATGCTGGCTGAATTCGGTGTGGCCTGGCTTGAAGAACCGCTGCCTGCCGACGATATCGGCGGCCACGCGGAGCTGGCCCGAGGCAGCCAAGTTCCGATCGCCGTCGGCGAAAGCATGTATTCGATCTCCCAGTTCAAGGACTACCTGCAGGCAGGAGCCTGTTCAATCGTCCAAGTCGACGCGGCCCGCATCGGCGGCATCACGCCATGGCTGAAGGTCGCGAGCATGGCACAAGCGTTCAACGTTCCGGTTTGCCCGCATTTTCTCATGGAACTCCACGCAAGCTTGGCTTGCGCGGTGCCGAACGCGCCGCTCGTGGAGCACATCCCTCAGCTCGACGACATCACGCTGTCCGGTCTCGAAGTCCGCGACGGTTGCGCGGTGCCGGCGGATACGCCCGGGATCGGCATAGATTGGGATTGGGCGACGATACAGTCGGCAACGGACAAAAGATTCACTGCAACATTCGGAGGAGATTGAGCAATGGAGCGCATGGGAATGGTGATCGGCCTGAAAGGCGAGCACATCGACGAATATCGACGCCTGCACGCCGAAACCTGGCCGGAGATTCTGGCGAAGATCAGCGAATGCAACATCACCAACTATTCCATCTATCTCAAGGAGCCCGAAAACCTGCTATTCGGCTATTGGGAATACGTCGGCACCGACTTCGCGGCCGACGCCGCGAAGATGGCGGCAGATCCGAAAACTCAGGAGTGGTGGAAAATCTGCATGCCGATGCAGGATCCGCTGGAAACTCGAAAAGAAGGCGAATGGTGGGCGATGATGGACGAAATCTTTCATCATGATTGATGGACGGATCGAAAGATTCCGCTCGTGCTACACGAGCGTCGTGCACGATGTGATGCGCGCTGCCGGAAAGCTCGACTTCACGCTGCCGAGCCGGATCAGGCCGCTTCAACCGGAGATGACGCTTTGCGGACCCGCATTCACGATAGAAGGACGGCCTGATTCTGCCGCGGATCCGCATGAAACCCTTTTGGCATGGACCGGGCTGCTGTCCAAATGCCCCGAAGGGCATATTTGGACCGCGCAGCCCCACACGAGCGATCTGGCCCAAATGGGCGAGCTTTCGGCGGAGACTCTCCACAAGAAGGGAGTGCTGGGATGCGTATTGGACGGCGCATTGCGGGACAGCAATTTCATCCTGAAGCTCGGCTTCCCGTGCTGGCGAACCCACCATACTCCCAAAGACGTCGTGGGCAGCTGGCTGCCTACGGGAATAAATGAGGGCATCAGGATCGGGGACGTCTTGATCCGCCCGGGCGACTGGCTGCACGGGGACCGCGACGGGATGGTCCGGGTCCCGGCGGCAGACGTCGACGACATTCTGGAAAAGTCCATCGCGGCAATGGAGACAGAAAACAAGGTGCGGACCGCGATACTGGCGGGAACGGATCCTCAAGACGCCTACCGGAAATACGGAAAATTCTGACGATGAAGATTGCCGAGCTTGAAATCCGCTGCTGCAGGTCGCCTTCCGTCATCGAGGGCCGGTCGATGCGCGACGGAATCACGCAGGACGGCTTGGAGTTCCTGGTCCACACGCTCAAGACCGAATCCGGCCTTGAAGCTTCGATGTTCGGATTCGCCGGACGTTCCTCGCTCGGGGCCGGGCATTTGGCGGCGTCATCGCTGCGGCCCTTCCTGATCGGGCGCAACGCACTCGACAGGGAACGCACCTGGCACGATTGGCGGACGGCCGACCGCTGGTGGCATCACCTGCCGATATATTCCTTCGGGCCGGTCGACTGCTGCCTTTGGCTGCTGGCCGCCACAGCAGCGGGTCAGCCGCTTTGGCGATATATCGGCGCCGCGCGCAACGAAGTGCCGGTCTACGCGTCTTCGCTGGTTCTGGATGATCCCGCCGCCTATGCCGACGAAGCACTCGCGGTCAAGGCTGCAGGAATGAAGGCATACAAGATTCACCCGCCGGGCAAGTCTCTCGAAGAGGACATCGACATCCACAGGTCGGTCCGGCAAGCCGTCGGCGAAGAATACACGCTGATGTCCGATCCTGTAGCGCCTTACACACTGGAGCAAGCCGTTCGCCTCGGTCGCGAACTGGAAGCCATGAACTACAAGTGGCTGGAGGAGCCGCTTCCGGACGAGAACTTCAGCGCACTGAAGGAGCTCACAAGAGTGCTCGACATTCCGGTCGTCGGGGTCGAAGTGCTGGCGAAGCACCCGTATTCCGCAGCGGAGTGCATTGCCGCGCGGGTTGTGGACGCGGTTCGCGCCGACGTCTCTTGGACCGGCGGCGTGACGGGCACGCTGAAGACCGCGCGTCTGGCGGAAGCGTTCCACATGAACTGCGAAATTCACACGGCGATCTTCCACCCTCTTGAAATGGTGAATCTGCATGTGAACGGCGCAGTGAACAACAGCACCTATTTCGAGCTGCTTTGGCCGATGGAAAAATTCGAATTCGGGCTCGCGGAACCGCTCCCTGTGGCCGACGGCGTCGCAAGGCTACCGGGAACGCCCGGGCTGGGCGCGGATCTGGATTGGGATTTCATCGAAAATTGCACGATTGCGAAGGTCTGAAGCCGATGCGGAAACCGAACTGATTTGACTGAAAGGATGGAGACGCGTTTCGCGAAGCCTTTCCGGCAACGGGCCGCAAGCAATCGCGCGAAGCGACGATCCCCTCCGCAAGCTGCCTGAAACAGAATGACGATCAGATGACATCATATACGCAAGGAGGATGTTGAGATGACAGAACTGTTGGATACCCACCAGCACTTGGTTTACCCGGATGTCGCCGGATACGGATGGACGGACGGCATTCCCGCGCTGGCGAACAAGTCGTTTTCGCTGGACGATTACAAGTCGCTGACGGCCGGAAAGGAAGTTTCCGGGACCCTGTTCATGGAGGCCGGCGTCGACGATCCGGACTACAAGGCCGAGGCGCGGTTCGTGGCGGATCTGGCAAAAAACCCGGAAAGCGGAATACGGGGCATCATCGCCTCGTGCAGACCGGAATCCGACGACGGGTTTTCCGAGTGGCTCGACGAAGGCGATGACTTGAATGTTCTTGCCTACAGGCGCGTATTGCATGTCGTGGACGACGGCGTTTCGACGACGGAGACATTCAGGCGCAACGTCCGCAAGATCGGCAGTCGCGGGAAAGTATTCGATCTTTGTTTCGCAGCAAGGCAACTGCCGGTCGCGATCGATCTCGCCAAGGCGTGCGACAACACCGAGTTGGTTCTGAATCATTGCGGCGTTCCGGACATCGCGGGCGGCGGATTGGATCCATGGCGCGAGCACATCGGCAAGATTTCGGAATTACCTAACGTCAACTGCAAGCTGTCGGGCGTTCTCGCCTATTGCGCGCCGGGGAACGCTACGCTCGAAGCGATCAATCCGTATGTCGAGCATGTGTTCGACAAGTTCGGGAGCGGTCGCATCGTTTGGGGAAGCGATTGGCCGGTCGTCAATCTGGCGAACGGGTTGCCGGATTGGCTGGAGGTCACGCAGAAGATCCTTTCGAAACTTTCCGAGGACGAACGCACCGCGATCGGTTCTGGTAACGCCAGAAGGACCTATAAAGTAAAGGCTTGACCGCTATAAATCTGAATTTATGTCCTGCTCGGTCGAAGCAAACCGAGCGTTCGTAGTTCGTGGTCCTCGGAGCGCCACAAAAGAGTTGCATTGCGCTGGTAGGAAGGCCTCCAGCAGATCATTCGAATGGTCTGCGAATCGGCTTTACACAGGGTCGCAAAAACCGACCGTGACATGCCTCAGTGACCCGAGAATACTAACTATTTGAATCAAAACACAAATTCTGACGACTGACATGACTTGCGGCCAGCGTGAATCAGGGGATATTAATAGAGCCGTGTGACAACGGCGAGGTGAGTTAAGTGAAATCCATCGAAAATATACTTGACGAGATCGGACCATCAATCTCTTCTAGCGTAGCAGCCGAGCTAGCCGGCAGGTGCAAAATTTCACACGACGCCGCCCGCCAACGCCTATCCAGAGCAGTCAGAGCAAACAGTACAGTTAAGCGATGCAACTACCAACTCTTTTCCAAGCACGAAGCCTTCGTTTTTCTTGAGTCCCAGTACAACACCGAAAGGTACTGGACAAATTTGTTACGTGACCTGAGAGACAAAAACACCGTTTATGCCTGCGCCTTAGATGGAATTGCGGCTCGAGGCGGAATTGTAAAAACAACTGAATTCGCCGTAATTAGCGGTGCACCAATTGCATTAAAAAAGCAAGTTTCGGTAAGCCGAGTTAAAGAAACCTTGATTAATATTGAAGCAATTACAGAGGAATATGAAGAAGGATTAGGTGACTTCCTTGTAATAAATTCACAGATAGCAAGTGCGCTGACGAGTATTGCTCACATTAAGGCAATAAATAGGGTAGAATGTATCATTCTGGAAGAGCTTCGCGAATGGCTAAAGAAAAATAATCTTGGCAGCTACGAGAAGATAACGATTCGTGGCGAAAAAAAGACTTTAAAGGTGGGGCAATTTAAATTCGATTTAACAGCACCGTGTTATTTGCGTCCTTTACGGGGACAAAAAATTGATCATGGGTTTGTTGCAGCTGATGTCTTTGCAAGCGGATGGTTGGAGTTTAGTCAAATAAAATATTTTCTTCGAAAAATCGAAATGTACGAGAAAACTTCAAACAGTGGTAAATTATATCCTATCTTACTGGCAAACGGATACGACAACAAAGCCTTTCAAGAAGCCAAAAGAGTCGGCATAATGGTTACAACAATAGGAAATCTATTCGGAATAGCGGTAGCTCAAGCAATAAATAATTTGGTAGAAACACTTACCAGTGTGATTTCAGCTTCTTCAGTAGATCAAGGTAAATTGGATAACTTATTGAATAGCCTAAGTAAAATGGACGGACGGATGGGCAATATGCGAGGTATTTTATTTGAGCTAATTTCTGCATATATTGCGAATCACGAATACGGCGGGCAAATTAGTGTTGGCGTTTCACACACACACAGGAGGAAAAATCAAAAAACCGACTTAGATGTAGTTTGTATAAAAGGTGGGAACTCGGTTACCATAATTGAGTGCAAGGGTAAGGGTCCAAGTGGAGAAGTTTCGTTGACAGAGATCGAGTGCTGGCTCAAGAGAATCCCAGTTATGCTCGATTATATAAGGTGCAGACCAGATCTATATGATAGAGAAGTATCATGCGAAATATGGACCTCAGGTAGGTTTAGTTTAGACGCTTTGGGGAAACTTAATTTCGAAAATGAGAATCGAAAAAGTCGACGAATTGCGTGGAAAGATGGAAATGATGTACGAAAAATTGCTATAAAAAATAAACTAGCTACCATTGTTAGAGCGTTGGACGAACATTTTATTAAGTACCCGTATATGAGACTACGGTAGCTTGAGTTATCAATGAAAAAAATTATTTTTTGAAGACTTGAAGCTATATCCCGAAAATGGAGTGCATTAGGGATCGGAATTAGAGCGGCATTCACTCAAGTGAATCCGGTTTAATTCGGGAATCCTCTTTTCTGTTCTGATTAGGTTTTTTGCCCGTATTTTGGAAGGGTATGGATGGATACCGTAGCTCAACCGCAATTCCAACCCACTTCGTGCGCGACGGTTTCAACGAGACTATCTGCGAACGCTGTCGGGTGTTCTGCAGTCTAATTCACCACTTCGACGGGCATGCGGCATCCGTGCATAAGATACGCGGAAGGGCTCGGCTAAGCTGGAATTGACATGTTGGCCGTTAGCTTCGGCGACAGCTAAGACGACGCTTTGGCCGAAACCGTCATCGGACTGGTCAAGGCGGAGGTCGTCAATCACCTCAATTCGTTGAAAACGGCTGGACACCTCGATTGGGAAGCCCTGAAATGGTTGCACTGGTACAACTAGGGGAGGGTGCGTCTCATGATTCTTGGCAAGCAACTACTGCTCGCTCGAAACACCGAGCCCAAGCGACACGCGAGATCGTGGAACCGACTCAACCCGAAAAACATGAAACGCGCCTACGCCGTAATCGGACACCGCGCCAAAGCGCAAAACAAACTTCACCAAAAAACTCACATGGTCGGCTTTTGACCGCCCGCCCCCGACCATGAAACGGGTTCCGGGGCGTCCTCGCGCTCCGGGTGGCGATTTCCTGCGGGATCGTCGATGATGAGCGGCGCAAGCGGAGCCAACGCTCTGACCGCCTTCAAATGCCGCATCGAAAACAATCGTTGGGCCGAATGTCCTGACCGGATGGTCTGTCGCACGGCCGTCCGCCCAGATAAAGGGACGCGCCCCATATCCGTCGGCTCAGCCTTCTACGGTTTTGTATCCTCTTTGACACGCATCGGTCGGCGGAAAGGCGGAATCAGGTTGTATTCTGGTCCGGAGACGCCTTGCGCGCGCAGGGCCCGCGATAACTTTATCGCCTCGGCTACCAATTCAGCGTCGACCTTCGGGTTTTTCACTGCGATGTTCTCGACGTCATCCATATTGTCATCCTTGATCGATTGGGACATAGCTTCCTCTCCTGTGTAGTACAGCGGCATGTCGCATACGCTGCATATGGTCTTGTAGGTCTGCAATACAATTGAATTGCCTTATTCAGTTCACTGTTCTTCCCAAAATCTTCGATCTTGAGATTTATGTCTCGCCTAAGCACGTCCATCGATATTCCACGGCCGTGAGTGTGCCAAAGTTCTAGATTGCTCAGTTTTTCGGCAATTTCAGTTGCGCGTCGCTCGCGCAATTCTTTTGTGACTGTTTGTTTTTCCCCGTGCGTTTTCCTCCAGTTTTTGAACTTGTATTCTGCCAACCACTCCCTCAACAAGCTGATGGAAAGCTTCCGAGCTTCCTCATATTCGTAAAGCTCGGCTTGGTCGAAATGTGCAAGAAGAACGGCTGCTTCGGCTGAATTTAGGGTTCCCTTATCAGCTTTTGAGATCAATTTTTGTATTGAATCAAATATCCGAGAGCGGAAACCTGTTTCCCGCTCGTATTGCTTATTTGTGGATCGATCGGTCCGAAGTGCGCGCGTACGCCGCTGGCGATACGCACTATGCTCGGCGCGGCAAAAAGACGTGCCGAATAATCCAGCAAGATTTGGTACGATCTCATGGCTCAATACAACGTATGGCTGATCCATTCGCCCTCCGAACCCAACCAAGTCTGGTTTGATGATTCCCGGGCTGCGGCCCGGACCGACCGAACTATATGGAGCATGCTTCCAATCATTCTCCATCGAAGCGCATGCTCCGACTGCCAGAGCGTTTACACAATCGGACGGCACTTGGATTCGGCTAAGGCATGCCGCTGAGTCGCTTTCGCCGCCATTGCCGACAGCTATTGCTGCCAAGGTGGAATTTCTTGAGAGGAGCTGGTCGATAACAGCAGTCCATGCATGGACCTCATCGTCATCAATAGGTAGTTCTGGACCGACGCACAGGATGACGAAATCATAGTCGCAACTCGTAAGAACGCCTACAATTCGTTCGAGAACCTCATAAAGTTCAAAAAAGACTTGGTACGGCAACACCATGCTCATGAAATTCGCTCGTCGGCGGCTTTAGGCCTCCACACTCATAGCGATTTGCCCAATTGGTTATTGGATGCCCATCGGGAATTCCGCCATCGAAGATCGCGACGCGAACTTCGGAGGAAACGGGATTTTCGTTCGGCAACGCTGGGAGCGGGCACGAAAAACCTGCGGAACGGATTGGCGGCCGGAACGCCCGCAGCTCCGGCAGTTTTCGCAGGGCGCGGACAGTCGAAAAGGTGGCGATCTCTTCCGCATGCTCAGACGGCACACTCATCGAGAGGAAACACAGGCCGTTGCTGTAGAACCGTCGACCGAAGTCGTGGCCAATTGCCCGGGCTTTGAGGAAACGACCGAATGCTTCAAGCATATAGGATTCGCCCTCGTCCTCGCTTGCGTGCAGCACGATCTCCATCGGAATCACGCCGTTCTCGGGCAAACTGCCCTTGATCTTTGCGCGCGTTGCGGGGGCGGCTATTTGCTCGACCGATATAAGTTCCTTGGCACTGTAATCCCGATCCGACCAACTCGGAAGATCCGCGTTCCAGCTGCGAAACAAACTGCGGTGGCCTCTCGCGAACAGCTCCGTAGTCAAAGTTTCTTCAGGTGCTCTATTGCGCGAGCGCTTCTCTGGTATCACCCTCTTCGGACGGCTGCCCACCACGTCAATCCCAACTTTCTGGAGAAGCGTGGTCGGAAAGTAGGATTTGGCAATGTATTCGGGGTTGAGTGTGAGCGCGAGAACCGCGCTGCCTCCGGGGAAGGCATCATCCGGCAGTTCATACAAATGACTTACAGCCTGCTGTAGCATTGGCGACAAGCGAACTTTTGCTTCTTGAAATGTATATGGCGGTTGCTTTGGACCGCCGCCCCGGCTTCCGGTTATTTCTTCGGTCAGCCGTTCACCGTGTCCGAGGAGAAAATTTTCTTCTGGCATATTGGCTTATTCCGATGTTTTCGCGGCGTTATTCTTGACGCGGTCACGAATCGTATCGCGCGCGACGCCTGTCAATTCATGGGCGCGGCGCTGTGAAACCAACCCGTCGGCTACGATCTGCGCGGCCAAGGCAATTCGCTCCGCTTTCTGAAGATCGTTGTTTGATAATAGCAACAACAATTGTTCACTTACGTCCTGGCCGTTGAGAGCCGCTGCTCGCCGGGCGCTGTTGACTTTGCGTTCGATATCGCTGAACGACTGGTTCTTCAGCCCAAGAGAAAGTGCTTCAGCCCAGATTTCAGCTTTGGGCGTTACCCGACGCAGCAAAGCGTTGACGAAGGTCTTTGCCGCTTCACGCGCGGGGAGTTTGAATTCGACATGCTCTTCAAATCGACGCCAGACTGCCGGATCAAGTAGTTCAGAGTGGTTGGTGGCGGAGATAAGAAGACTGCTGGACGGCCAATCATCAAGTTGTTGCAGCAGCACCGTTACCAAGCGCTTCAGCTCGCCGATTTCGCTTGTATCGTCGCGACGCTTTGCGATCGCATCCAGTTCGTCAAGCAGCAGGACCGCATCCACCGCCTTTGCGTAATCCAAAGCGTGTCGCAGGTTTGAGCCCGTGCGCCCAAGATAGCTGCTCATGACAGACGACAAGTCGAGGATCAGCAGCGGGCGCTTCAACTCGCGTGCCAGCCACCGTGCAGCCAATGTTTTCCCTACCCCTGGAGGGCCGGTGAAAAGAATTGCGCGAGTCGGTTCAAGGCCGGCATTGGCCAATGCGCCCAATTTGCAGCGCTCATTGACCAGACGCCTGAGCGTTTCCTCAAGATGCTTGCCAAAGACCGGTTCATGCGGGAGTTCCGGTATTACCTCAAGTCTCAAGAGTTGGAATCGGGAGTCGCTGTCGACTGGAAGCGGCGCCTCGGTGGTGCGGCGCAATGGCGACGCCGGGTTTGGCCGCTTTCGCAAGAGTTGAATCAACTCCTCCGAGAGCGGACGATCTTCAGTACGATTGGCAACCCGGTGCAAAAATGTTTGCACGTCCTGCTGACGGCTTGAAAGGGCTATACGCGCTAGATGGAGAAAATTCTCCCTTATTTTCGCCTGTTCTTCCATATCGTCTTTTTTCTATTGATAGTCAAGGATTTCATCCATATCACTTAATGGAAGAAAACGCAATTCCTTTTTTTGAAATCTTCCAATTTTTTCTTCATTTGCTCTGCAACGTTCGCTGGGGAAGCGGCGTACTGGCGCTCCGCAGCTTTCGCCTGCCTGAATCTCGACCACCATCCGATTCAGAAAGTTTGCTGAATATGGAGCTGAAATCCTTGCCGGTTTCCAAAACAAGTGTGAATCCCGAATCAACCATGAAAAAGTGAACTGCCCGGGTTTTCCAGAGAGCAAAGTGCTAAACAAAGTAACCGGACACTCAAGGGAAAGAGCCGAAGATAGAGAGAATGCCGCCCCGAGACATCAAACCGAGCTTGGCGCGGAATTCGGCTGGTCAATAATTCGTGCCGACCAATCCAGCGACAACGCGGCTCTCTGTTCAATCACGGCGAAGCTCGTCGGATCATCGCCGAATTCGAACCCTCGCCTCGGCCTGTCGCGCTACGCGCTCCAGCCCTCAGCGAGGGTTGGCGGATGCCTCGGAACCCCGGCTCGACTGACGACCGACGTCAGCGGTCCATCAAGTGCTACGTGAAGTACTGGGGGCGACTAGCGGCCTGTCTATTTCACTAGAGTCCTGTATGGTCCTCGCAAGAACGGCGCGGCTACAGCGCGGGGCAGACGAGAGGCGGGACGATGCGGACGGGAGTGGACTTCGAGGCTGCGGACGAGCGGCGCGGGCGGCTCGAGGCGATCGCGGACGGCGGCAACAGCAAGGGGAAGCACGCGCGCTGGGCGCGGATCATCGTTCTGTGTCAATAGGCATCCAATCAAGTCCCATTTTAGGCATGCAAGGCTGACCTGCAGCGAGGAGTGGTTTTTCGGGGTGGCAGGAGCCGGACGGGGAGACGCACGGGACGGTGCGCGCTTTGGCGAAGACGGTCGGCCTCGCGCCGTCGACCGTGCACAAGATCCTCGTCCGCCACCGGCTCGCGCCGCACGAGGTGCGGCAATTCAAGGTGTTGACCGATCAGGACTTCACGGAGAAGACCTGCGAAGTCATCGGGTTGTACATGGATCCGCCGGACCGGAGATCCACGCCATCGTGGACAACGACTTCGCCCACAAGCACTCGGCCGTCGCGGATTGGCTGGCGGACCGCCGGCGCTGGACCCTCCACTTCACGCCGACCTTCTGCTCCTGGACGGACGCGGTCGAGGGCTTCTTCGGGAAGCTGGCCTGCCGCCGTCTCCAGCGCGGCGTCCATGATTCCCTCGAGGATCTCGAGGCGGCGATCGAGGAATTCATCGCGCTGCACAACGAGAAGGAGGCGAAGCCGTTCAAATGGACGGCCGCCCGGCAAAGAGGGTTCCAAATGATTCGGACAAGCCGCTAGATTGAACGAACGACGTACGCCGGCCGACTCCGTCCTTCTGCAAAGTAGAGCGCGCTGAACTTTTCAATCTGCTTGATTCGGTCGATCAGAGACCGCTCCTGTTTCGAATTTGAGACATTCCGAACTAGGAATTTCGCATCCGTGTCCGTCAATCGGAAAATGAGATAGTTCGCCACAGCGGAAAAAATGGAGATATCGAAGTCCCGCGCTTCCTGTGAAGCAAGCACCAATGAGATTCCGTACTTGCGACATTCCTTCGCCATGGTCGGAATGAGCTTCAATCCGGCCGCGCGATGCGCCTCGTCGAAGATCAATGAATGAGATATCCGGCCCTGCACTCCCCTTCGGAACATGTCCTTGTACAAACCGTAAAATACCAGATACGCGAACGCACGCTGGAGGTTGTCGTTCTGTGTGGTGTGGACACGTACGACGGTCGGCAGTTCGCCCTCCCAAAGACCGCTTTGCGTTTCGTTGCCCGCTTCGAAAAATCCGTAATCGTCCAGCTCCCCAAGGCGCGCCAGCAATGACTTCAGGCCTCGGTCCGGATTCGGATCGTCGCGCAAAATTTCTACAAAGCGTTTGAATGCCGGTTCCGAAGCCGCCTCGCCGCCGATACCCCAGCCCGCCTCCTCGAAACTTTCCTTGATGGCCCGGCGAATTCGGTCGGCCTGCAGGTCTCCAAGCTCGGGATAGATGGCAGCGAAGATATCCCGAACGGCTCCGGCGACGTCAATATGCGCCATGCGCTTGTTTCGGTCGATCACCCGCAGCGGGTTGAAACCGAGTCCGTCGAAATCGACGAAACGAACCGCGCCTATAGCCTGTTCAAGCCTTTCGTCGATATCCTGATGATAGGAAAAAACCAAAGGTCGAATGTTCGCGGCGACCATTTGTTGGCACAAATCAACCAGACATGTGGTCTTTCCCATGCCCGGCAAGCCGGCGATCAGGAGATGAGGGTTGCCATCGACACCGAGGCGCCATCCGACATCCGAATTCGTGTAGGTGTTCGCGCCAAGGCGGATCGTGGGCGCGGGATCGTCCGTCTCCCGCGCGAGGACATCGGAGCCGTCCGCCTTCTCTTCGTTTCCGGCCGTTGGTCGCGGCATATTTCCACTGTCGGACTCATCTGGGTACGATGTCAACGAGTTCGCGTTCCCTCCGTCCGGCAGATCGGAAGACGGCGCCTCGAAACCTTGTTCCGCGTCAGGAAGGAGAGCGGGGCCAAACATGAAGATCTGCGTTTCCCAATCTTCAGGAGAGATTTTCAACGGGCGGACGCCTGCGAATTCGGGGCAAAACACCCAGCCGCGATCTTCCGCCGCGGAGGGAGCGAAGGTGTAGTCCCCGCCTTTCTCGATCATGCGATCGATTTCCTCGACAAGTGCCTTGTGATGCTCCGACCGCATGCCGTGCCTGTGCGCTTTGTCGGCATAGAACCGCAGCGCGCGCGCCAGCCTGGCGCGGCGGAGCGCCCTGAACGAAGCGCATGCGTTTTCGTTGTCGTACCAACGATTCCAGCGCTCGCGGAAATCTTGGGTTTGCCGGTCTATTTGCCTCAGGATCTCGGGCGAACGGGCAGTGCGAAGGTGACGACGATACTTCACCTCGACGAACCGGAATGCGAGCCCCTTGCGAGGGATTGCGGAAACATGGATCAGATCCGGTCGCGTCCCCTTTTCGCCGCTTTTCTTGCTTCCGCTCGGTGCAGGAAAGAGGTCGGTTGCGTCATCGGCAGGAACGAAGAACCCATCTTCAAGCGAGGTCCAGCAATTTTCCGTTGCCGGAGCGTTCGTGCAGTTGGCGCGAGACACCGACAAGGCGATCAACTCCGAAGTGGCCTGTTTGTGTCCGGTGAGACGAATAGCAAGGCGGCCGCTGAGAGCCTTCAAATTTTCCAGAAGAAACTCGGCGTTCCGGCGGCTGCGGCTCAGCCCCATTTGATCGAGCGCATCGTCGAGCAGGACGCGAACTTCGCTTAGCTTCGTAGTGGACGTTATCAACTGAAGGCATCCGAGGTCTTCGCGCTCCGGCACGCAGTCGATCACGTAAGCGTCGTAAACTTCCCGGTTGTCTCGCGGCGAGTCGAAGTATTCAATGCCGGCGTTTCGGTCCAGCGTAATCACCCAATCGCTGAGTCGATGCAGTTCCGCGAGGCTGTCCTCTTTTTCGCGGGAAATTTCGGTTTTCAGCACCGGGTGCCCAGCCCCCGCTTTGAGATGGCGGGAAACCGCACTTTGAATGGCGTCCCGGAGGCGCGCCAGCGTTTCAGTATGCACGCGGCGGGAAGGGTGTTTTTCCCCCTCCTTCGCAGCAGGAATCGAGCTGACCCAAATGGGCAACGACCCATTCGCGTATTGCCGGTCGAAGAATGACAGCAAGCCGAATGCGTAGTGCGGAGAAGCCGTCGCCATTCCCGCCGCACCGTCGTTTTCGACATCTACTCGAGATTCGAACGTGTCGAATGCGATCGCCAAATGCGCGGCGGCGCTGGGGTCCGGTTTTTCCTTGCGGGACCAACGCAGCCGGGGCATGTTTATGCCGCCGGGAAGACTCAAGGACTCCAGCATCCAAAGATCTTCGGCGGCGAGGACTCCTGCGCCGCGGCGGCGTTTCTCAAGCGCTTCCGAAATATATCGCCCCGAGACGCCGCGCTGTTCCGCGGACGGATATAGATCCAATGAGAAGACCGGCAGCGAAGCGGCGTGCGTTTCGTCGCTCTCGTCATCCTCATGCTCGCCGTCCGGCCGATATCTCTTTTGAACGCCGCCGAATGCCTTGGCGACCGTGAATCCGTCTCCAGCGCGAAGCGCATGAACGTGCAACAGTCGGGAAGTGTCGTGGCAATCCAGATATTTGGCGATCTCGCCCTCCAGCACCTTGGCGCTTTTGTTGCCTACGATCTGTGCCGTATCCGCGAATTCGCCCTCGCCCAGGGCGCGCGAAAGGATCGCCACCGCCGCCTTGGGCTCCGGATCCGTGTCGGGCACCATGCCTACCGCATGAAAGCCCAGCGTGTCGGCGAAGACGTACGCGCCGTCGCCCGGCTTCGGAAGAAACGTCGGAAACATCGCGCCGTCGAGAGCGGTGAATTCTTCGCGGACCGCCTTGGCGTGCTGATTCTGATCGAATGCGGTATGGAGCACGAGATTGTCGTAGGCGGCGTGCCACGCAACCCGCAGCGGATGAGCAGGCAGAACGATGAGGCCGATGGTTCGGCCGGACAGCGACTGAACTTCCACAGTGTTGGCCAAGGCGAAAGATGGCTCGCCGACTTCCAAAAGTTTCGCCCAAGCGCGCAGATAGTCCTGGACGCTTCGAAATACGGCGGTCTCATCATCGTATATCTGACCGACTCCGCCGCCGTTGCTGAATCGTTTTGCTATGCTGCGGCTGGCCGCAACCGCATGATTCCACGATTCGCTGCTGTCGCCATCGAACGCTTCGAATTGCGGGGCCTCGGCACGGTCCCCGGACCCTCGCACTTTGACCTTCCAGCGGCCGATCGCTCCGTTTCTCTCCGTCCATTGCTGTTCAACCTCGGCGATCAACGACGGTCGGAACACCTTGAAGCTCTGTCTCCTTTCGCCCTCGGCCGGGGGTCGCAACAAGACGAAGCCCTTGGCATCCGCAACGATCGCGGGCTCCGACGCAATCCGCGAGACGACTTCGCGACTGTCCAGCTCGATCAATCCCTCGCTGAATGCACGGACATTCGCGCCGACGCCGCCGACCTCCGATCCTTCCGGGGGATTGCCGAAGCGGATCATGAAGCCTTCGCTCTCCTGGCGCTTGATCGTTTCGTCGCCGACCACCGAGACGACCACCTTGGCTTCCAGCTGCGTGTTTTCATCAAGCCCCGAAAAATCGTCGTCGGTAAATCGGCACAGCTCGCCGCTTCTCCGCGCGAAGTGGGAGACTTCGCGGAATGCGATCTCCTCGTCTTGATCCGTTTGGACGGAAATCCGGTACTCGACCGCACTTTTCTCCAGATCGACCGGATCGGCATTCCACTTGACCGACAGGGTTGAAAAACGGCCGGTTTGTTCGGCGTCCGCCCTCATTATGAAGGCGGGAGGCTCGTCCGCGTCGCTGCCGCCGACAAGGCCGGACCATTTGAGAAGCGCCCCTTTCTCGCTTCGCCAAGGCTTGAGGTCGATGCCTTGGATCGATTTCGCGGGGCGCTCGGTTCTCAGATTGCCGATCCAAAGATGCTCCGCCTTCGCCAGATGCTTCAGAGCAAGAGGCAGCGGTTTGGTGTCCACCTCGTGGAGGAATCGCTCCAGATTGCCGACGTCTTTTTCAGAATCCTTGTCCAGCCGCACCGATTCAATGCGCGCGGCAGGCGGGAGGCTGGAGCTGCCGGGACCAAGCAAGCGGTCCACGAACATGCGGGAGGTATTCAGCAGATCGTCGAACTCGTCGCACTCGTCATTGAAGATGGGCCATAATCCCAAGAGATGGAGGTAGGCGCCCGGCGGTTTGCTTCCCGCTGCGACCCGGCAGAGAAAGTCGAATTCGGTCCATCGCGACAGGGCATATTTGCGACCGGCTCCTCGCGCCGTCTTGATCGCCTGCTTCGCGTAGCGCTGGTTCGCCCGAATGAGGTCCTGCTCGATCTCGCGCAACGCTATGCGCGTTGCTTCCTTGAACAGCGCAGTTTCGTCCACCTCCCGAGATGCGCTGTAAATTCCGTCCATTCCGGCGCCGGCGCGGCCGGTATCCACCAAGAGCAGGACGGCGTCACCCTTATCTTCGCGCCATTCCACCGCTCTGTCCGCAGTAATGGTTCGCGCGCCCTCTGAATCGGCCACTCTCCGAATTTGCCATCCTTTCGGCGTGAAAGCCTTGTCGTCCGCGAGCGCCTTGACCACATTCGGCGCCAGGCAACGCACGAAGGCCATCGCGCCGATCCTTGAATCGCCAAGCAGCCCCTCGAATGCTTCTGCGAGAAACCGTCCATGGAATCTGGTCCAATGCACGTCAGTTATCCAACTTGGGTTCGAAGCGGGGCCTCAGCCGCTTCATCGCCTCGGCATCGTTGACGCCGACCAAAAGCCCGAGATTGCGCAGGCGTCGCTCCAGAACGATGCGGTTCGCCCGCAGATCATCGTTTGAAATGTCGAATTCCGGAGGCGCCACATCGACATGGAAGCCGTACCGCTCTCGAATGATCTTCAAAAATTCCTGCAGCGAAAGCGTATTGAGGCTTGTTGCTCTGCCGCGCGGAAGCAAGTGAAGATGCACCAGGTAATCCAGAACGGCATCGGTGAGGACGAGCGATCGAACTTCCCGGGACTTCCTTCCGCCTCCAGCGGCTTGCGCCCCGCTTTTGGTTCTTCGCTTGCGAGTCAGCCCATTCGGCCGTCCGACATTCAAAGCGGAGTCGAACGTAACGATGATGCTTCGTCGGGCGGCATTTCCCAAAAGCGGCGTTAGCGCGGCTGCCAGACGCCGGATCGGATTGGGCTCGCCCTTCTCGTTCAGCAGGATTGCCGAAGCCTCCGGATAGCCGTCGCTCAAGGCGTCGGCGAGTCTTGCTCCGTGATCCTCCATCTGGTGGTGAATGAAAGTCGCCTCGCCGTCGCGTTCATGAAGCAAGGCGCCAAGCAAATCAAGCCAAGCCGTGGCGAAAGGACGGCTCGGATAATCCTGCTGATTTATTCTCCTGTTGTCCTTCGCGGCATAATCGAGGATTCGCAGCATCATAAGAATCGTAGGCAAACGCTCGATGCGCCGCATCAGGTCATCGAAGGAATATTCAGCCAAGCTCCGCAGATCTCTTTCAATCCCGACGGAGCAGTCTACAAAAACGTTCGCGGGCCGCTGCTCGCTTCTTCCCTTGATTCTTCCGTTTTCGGCCCAATCGCACAAGATATCGACGGTGCTGGAGAAAATCGCCGTCATTCCTGTAGCGATGCATGCTTCCAGAGTAGCTACGAAACAATGCCTCGGCATTACCGATGCGTACGAGCGAACGAAACGGCGAATATCTTCGGAGAAGTTATGAGCCGCGCGCTCCGCAATGGGCCGTTGATTTGAGACTCTGTCTCCCCTCTTTCCTCGGACCTTTTCCGGTGCTGACCCCAATGACTGCGCAATACGGACGATCAGCAGCTGATCAATTCCGATATCGGCCTGCTCGTCGAATTTGTCTCCAGACAAATTGGCGGCAAGACCCTCGCGCGAGACTCCTTTGCTGAACGCCCGCAGCAGCAGGTTCTCATCGTGATTTGCGGCGACCGGAAACCATGCTCGATCACCTGACTTGTTCGGGTTGACGAATTCACCTTTCTGACCCGCGAGCATAGCCACGATCATCTCCGGGACGAATCGAAGATACGCAACGCTGTACGGAAGGTCGATCCAGCTCGCCATGAAGTGCGTCGGCGCGACACGCTGGATCTGTTTGTCCCTGCCCAAACTGCGTTGCTTGTTTTCGACGCAATAGCCGAGCAGGAGATCGCCCAATATCGCCCTTTCGACCTCGTCGTCGAAGTCCTGGATGTCCTCGCGCGCCGCCAGCTTTTCCGCCACCCGTTCAACGGTAGCGGAGAGTCTGCGCTGGCGCAGGTCCAAACCATCAGGCGCGAAGGTCTTCAGAAAGTTTCCCGAGCCTCGCCGCTGTCCGAATCTGAACATGTAGAAGACCGCCGGCAAGATGGCCGAAAGCTCGAAAGCGTCGAACGAAACCGGCAATACCTTGTCGTATTGCGAAGACCAAATCTCTTTGGCCATCCTTGGAGGAAGCTCTTCCTGAACAATTTCGCGGGCGCTATGCGCCATTCGCCGATCCCGGATTTTCGATTGGCGCGATAGTCAGAATTTTCCTCGGTTCGGAGTCCGCGCCTTCGGATTTCGCCACGATCTCGAATATCCTGTCTTCGCGCATCGGGTTCCAAGCCAGCATTCGGCGATGATCCTCCTGCACCAGTCTTTGCACGAAGATCGAGAGATGGGCGAATGTGTCGTCGCTCGCGATATCGCCCAATTGATAGCCATCGTTGAGCTCAAGGAGAAGCCGAAACAGGTCGGCCCCCAATCGCAGACGCTCTTCGCGGCCGTCGCGGTAGCTGTAGATCAGAGACGCCTGCCGCTGCAGCAGGTCCTGCCCGCCGCCATCCCGCAGGTCCCCGCCTGGCAGATCTGCTTGAAGGCGAAAGTCGCAGAGGGACTTCTCGACCCAGTAGGCCGTTTCCGTAGGCGTTCTGGGGCTCACGCGCAGCGGGACCTTGCCGGCGCGTTCCAGGGCCAGCGGCGGAAGCGCCTCGAGTCGGGAGATGCCGCCGCAAAGTTCCCGCACCAATTTGGTTCGCTGAACATCGTCAACAACGGCAATATCCCTGAATCTGTGCAGGTGCCGTCCCCCTGCCAGCCCCAACGCGTCCGGATCACCCGTCAAGTTCTTGATCTCGTCTCTGGGCCACTCGAAGTAGGCGCGGCGCCGTGCGGATTTCAGGTCCGTTCCTTTGGGAGCGGCGGTGTCGGAAGCATCCGCGTCGAGCGGCGGGTGGAGCAGGCGGCGATCAATCTGCGGATGCGCTTCGAGGCCCGGATCGAAGAGGGGCAATTCCCGCAGGACTTCTCCTTGGCGCCCTGACGCGTCCGGAGAGAAAGCGCGGTCCCAGTAAGGCTCCGGCGTATCGGAATGATCGGCCGCAGCGTGGATATCGCGGCAATTGTGGATGCCGAACAGCATGAATACCAGCGCGGCCCGCAATTCGCGAACGGTAATGTGCGTTTCGCCCCGCAGATGAACGGCTTGCAACAGCTCAAACAGACGTTCGCGCGCGCGATGCCGCATCTCCTTGTCCGCGAGTCCGTCGGGACCGAAAATTCGATTTGCGCTGGACACTTCGCATCGCTCCTGCGCCGAACAGGTCCTGCAGGGCGACCACAGTTCCGCGGCGCGTCTGCCGCCGTAAAGCTCATCCAAAAGCTGATCGAGAAAAACCGATGTGATGGCGGCTTCACCTCGGACAATCCCGCCAACAAGCGAGCGATGGTTCAAGTTGACAAACCTGATATGCGAGTCGGAGGGCGGCGGCTTCTCTGCAAGCAGATCCCAGAGATCGTCCCTCAAAGGCGATTCCTCGCCTCGCTCTATCCATTCCAGCAAGCGACCGTCGTTGATCGCCAACAGATGGACAATATCCTCGACAGGTCGGCCGTCATGGAACGGCTTGAAGAATTCGTCGAGCAGGTCGTCGGCGGAATTGCCTTGCCAGGATGCCGAGCCGTCCAGATTCATTCGAACGGTCAATCCGTCATCCAGTCGTCCTTTCAAAATGCGCGTCGCGGACGTTTGCCGTTCCAGCCCCAATCGCTGCGCGAGGTGTTGAAGCAATGCGGTCTTGCCGTCGCCAGCGTTGCCGCAAAGGATGACGAGTCTGATGCGCCGTTCCACGATATCGCGGTAGAGCGCTTGCTCCAAATTGGTTTCGACGTACGTCGCGGCGGCGAATTCGGAATCCAGACCGCGCGTCTCGCGATTTCCCCAGCGCGACCCGGGATAGGACTGCAGCAGCGACTCCAGCCATTTCACCTCGTTTTGCTTTCGCTCAGCCGGTTCGGACTTCGTCGTCGACCCCGTCGGGAATGTTTCTTCGCCTTCGTCGATGCCGCCGGGCGCTTCCGGGGCGGAATTCTCCGCCGCGCTTGCAGCGTATTGCGGCAGATTCAGCACCGATCGCGCCTCAGCCACGTTTGCCAAACGCTTCGCTGACTCCGGGCTGGTGGCCCGGTCCAGGAATTCGGACACGAGCGGATAATCGTCGCGGCTCACGCCGTCCCAGTTCAGTCCGCGCTCCTTTTCCTGATTTCCGCCATAGTTGAACGGCTCCTTTTCAAACAGCACGTGGAAAAAACTCGCGGCCAGCGCGTACAAATCATCGGACGGCGAAGCTTCAAGGCCCTTCAGGCGGGACAGCGGACTGTACAGTACCGTTCCCGGCGAGGCTGCGGGAGAGCCGATCCTTGTCACGCAGTCGTAGTCGGTCAGCACCAGCTCGGTCCCGGAAACAATCATGTTCCTCGGGCTTATGTCGCCGTGAATCAGGCCGTTGCCGTGCAGGACGCTCAGCCCGTCGCAGGCATTCCGCAGCCATTTGAGCGCCAGCCCTTCGCCTGACTCCTCATGCAGACCGTCCGCCAAGAGCGGAACATAACCGATTTGCTCTTCCAGCGGCTCTCCCTCGACCCAGGACATCAAAGCGACGAACGAGTTCCTCCGCCACTCGCGGGCCACCTCGAAAATGATCGACAATGCGGAGTGGTGAAGATGCGCATGGGCCAATGCGTAGGAGCGCAGAACCGATCGCCCCATCTCCTCGTCCCGTGCGACCTTCGCCACGTAGGTGCCGAGCTCCGCTTGCGCATCGCGATCAAGCTTCACGACCTTGAAGGCGGTTCCTACGCCGCCGGAGCCGAGGCTCGACACGATTCGATAGCTGTTGCCGTTGAACGGAACGATCTGGTCTTCGGTCCAGTATCGTGCCGAGGGCGGGGGCGGTTCCGGCGGCGCCTCTCCCAGCCGCCTGGACAATTTCTTGTCCAATTCCGAAAGGCCGATCCGTTTTTTCGGATCGCCTTTCATCCCGGAAGCCAAAATTTTCGAGATTTCTGCGGCGGACTCCTCCTCCGCCCTCTTGAACAGCACCGACAGCGATGCGCAAAGCGAAAAAACGTCGGATCGCCGGTCCGCCGCGCCAAGGCCATGCTTGCGAACCTCGGGAGCGACCTCGTCCTCCCATTCCCGTTCGGCAACCGGAGGCGCGACAGTAACGTCCTTCGGTATCCGCGCTTGCTCGAAGCCTGTAAAGATCGGCGAGTTGTCATGCTTCACCAGAATCGTGCGCGGCGTCAGGTTTCGGTGAACCATGGATTCTTCGCCGTCGGAATGCGCTTCATGAAGCTCGCGCAACGCCCGCACCGAGCGCCGGGCGAAGACCAATCGGGCGCTTGCATCCCACGATTCGTCCGCAGCCCGCTTATCAATGCTGGGCGCCGAAGGATCAGCCATCGTAAAGAATTTTATCTCGCCCGGGTAGCCGGGCGCATCCTGAAACGAGTCCACGATGCGCGGCGCCCAGTCGTATCGTTGCAACCGGTTCAGCGATTTCCATTCGCGCTCCGCTCTTTGCAGGGCCTTCGCGTCATCGTCGGCGGAAAGGTCGTAGAGATGCAGTTTCACCCGATCCAGCCGGGAGGTGTGGGTCGCGTCGTAGACGCGATGAAACCGCTGGTCGCGCGGCGTCAGGAGCTTGAGGCGGGAATAATCGGCCATTCGCTTGAGCGTGCCGTCAAGGGCAACGGCGCTTGTCGGCTCCAATGCCTTGCCCAGTTTCCTGACCTCATCCTGAGACAGCACCTTCTGCGCAAAGAGACCGACAGCGTCGGCACGTTTCTTGAGAGTATAGAACGGAACTCCGCGAACAGGACGGATATCTTTGATTGTCGGGTTCTTCGATGCCGGCTGGGTTATGAGAAACACGCCCTCAACCCTCGGCAGGTTCGGGACCTGCTTGCGCAGCATCGTGCCGATCTTGCGCGCTTTTTCCGACACGCGTTCGGCTTCCCGTTCGACGATAGCAATGTTTCGTTTGATCCAGGTCTCGGTCCAGTGCTTGACCTCAACGATTTGGACTCCGGGCGGGCCGATGGCAACTATGTCGATCTCGTCGGATTGGCGAAGATGCGTGGCCGAGAAAGCGAGATTCGTCAGCAGGAGCCACTCGTCGCTTCCGGGCTCCGACCTCAGGCGTGACTTGATCCGTTCCAAAGCCTTGCGTTCGCTCTCGTTGACGGCCGGTCCGCACGGAACATGAACTACTTTCATGACGGGTCCATTACTCGACTCCTATCGGCATTTGTAGGGGCAAACATCAGATCAAGGCAGCCCTTTTTCAATAATTCGCAGGCATGCATCTCCTTGTTGTCTGACGGTGCCCAGCGGATTCCTATTGAGCGGCAACCGAAGCGCAACCTGATCGTCGATTTGACCTAAATTCACTGCGCCGCCGAACGGGAGGCACTGTCGGAAGCGGAGGGCTGCCTTTTCGCCGCCATGCCATATACGTCCGCATCACTGGTTTGGCGAGTTGCCGCGCGGTTAGCGAACTCAGCTCGAACGATCAAAGGCATAGACGAGGTTGCAAAGTGCCTGCGCTGGCCGCTTCGCCTAGCCGATCACTCGTTGAATTTGGGCTATGTCGACGAGATGGAAGCCCACCCACCTAAAGCGTCTTACGCAAGCGCGCGTTCTGCGATCATCCCCATTCTACGAAAACAGCTTGAAAATTTCACTAAAATCCCTAATTTCAACATGCGCTGAAAATGCAGGAATCAATGAACAGCCTAAAGCATCAGGCAGCGGAAAAGCTTAAACAGTTGCTTGGCCAAGTGCCGGCCATCAAACTGGATGACATGCTGCCGGAAGCACTTTCCGGCGACGGCAGCCCTGATTTTCAAGTTCATCTGCGCGCCGCCGGCCGGCCGCGAACGCTGGTCTGCGAACTATCGGCCAACGGGCAGCCGCGCCACGTCAGATACGGGTTGTTTCAGCTACGCGACTACGTTGCCAACAACGGAGGCAACCTCGTTCCAATCTTCGCAGCGCCGTATTTGTCCACTGATTCCCAAACGCTTTGCCGAGAGCACGAAGTCGGCTTTTTTGACCTTCACGGCAATGCATTCATCTCCTTCGACGGCATTTACATCGAGCGGCTTGTCGCGGGCGCCCCGCCCGCGGAAAAGCGGAAACTAAAATCTCTGTTTGCGCCAAAGGCCACCCAGGTTTTGCTTGTGATGCTTCGCGATCCTGAGCGAGCATGGCGCGTATCCGAATTGGCTAAAGCGTCCGATGTGAGCCTCGGGCACGCCAGTAACGTCAGAGTAGCTTTGTTTGATCATGAGTGGGCGCGGGTTAGTACCGATGGAATATCTCTGGCGAAGCCAAACGCTCTCCTTGATGCATGGCGAGACAACTACGAGGCACCGGCAGGAGAAAAACTTCGCTATTACACACACTTGCACGGTCGCGCGTTCGAGGAAGCTGCCCGAAAGGCACTTTGTTTGGAAGCCGACAAAGCACACGCTGCGCTAGCGTCGTACTCCGCCGCGAATTGGTTGGCACCTTATGCCAGAACAGGGACAAGTTTCTTCTATGCCGATGACATTAGACTGGAAAAGCTTAAGAATGAACTCCAGCTATCTTCAGCGTCCAAAGGCGAAAATGTTGTGATTGTTCTTCCGAAGGAGAAATGGCTCCTTAACGATACTGTCGAGTCGGCACCGGGAATCATCTGCACAAGCCCGGTTCGGACTTATCTTGATCTCGCAGCGGCAGGTGAGCGTGGCCGGGAGGCGGCGGAACACCTCCGTCGGCAGGCATTGAAATGGTAGAAATACGTGTCTGAACCACAATCCGCAGCCGATTACGATGACCGAACCACAGCTGCCGTGAAAATGGTTCTGGTGGAAATTGGTCAAGCCCTCGGCAGCTTTCGCGGAAAATTCGTAGTTGTAGGCGGCGTTGTTCCGAGGCTGCTCCTCGGAGACGCTGAGATG
Source organism: Paracoccaceae bacterium (assembly GCA_965205055.1). Classification (GTDB taxonomy): domain Bacteria; phylum Pseudomonadota; class Alphaproteobacteria; order Rhodobacterales; family Rhodobacteraceae; genus CBDBBY01. Next base: position 3,374,246 of record OZ242030.1, read on the forward strand.
GAGCATGTCGGCACAATTGATGTCGATATCAGCTTGGATGCCGAAGCTCTTGGAGATGAACAATACGCGAATTTGATCGAAGAACTAATTGAGCATGGCTATAAACAACGCGAAGAATTGCGCCGATTTCAGCTTGTTCGCTCGGTCGCGGCGATTTATGGCAGTGGCCCGATAGAGATCATTGTTGATTTCTTAATGCCTCGACACGCAGAGATTGTGAAAAATGTGCCGCCTCTGATAAGCGACTTTGCCGTGCAGAGAGCGGACGGTGCAGACCTCGCGCTGCGCTTTTACCAGATGGTGGAAATCGCTGGACCGATGCCAGCCGGAGGAAAGAATTCCGTTCAGCTGGCTGTTTGCTCAATACCGGCACTATTGGCGATGAAAGGGCATGCCATTGATGGCAGATATAAGGCAAAGGACGCCTACGACATCTATTACTGTGTCAGAAACCACCCCGGAGGTCCAGAGGCTCTTGCGACGGAATGCCGACCATTGCTGGACCATCCAAGCGGAAAACAAGGCTTTGAGCATATTGCATCCAAATTCAACGAATTAGACGGATATGGGCCGTCGTCGGTCAGACAATTCGTAGAAGGCACGGATATTCTCGATGGGCGCACGCTTGATCAATGGCAACAGGATGCCTTTCGTCAAGTTGACAATTGGTTGCGGGCATTGGGTCTTCAAGAGGCGGCACCCAATTGAAGATCGTAACGGCAAATCTTGAATTAGGGCACGTTCCCCAGCGCTCGCTTATGCAATTTTGCAAACCGGCACGATCCGTCTCAGGTAGGTCAACTCAGACAGATTCTTGACCAAAATCTTTGGGGTTTATATTCTTGACTATGCGACGACTTTCCGCATGGCACAGAATTGCTCCATGCCGCCTTCCAGATTGTTCTGATTGCGTTACCCGAGGAAGATAAACCTCATTGCTTTCTTAGAATTATATCAAACGGAGGGATTGCCCTAATCAGCAGCAATCGTTCAGGCAGTTTTTGACTACCCATTAGCGGGTGTATCAGTTTTCGACCAAGATCAAATCGCCGGGTGGCCCTATTTCTCCGGTGGCAGTAAGACACAGGGGTCTGTCCTTGGAGTCAGTATGGTTGTTTGTAGCTTTCCCCTTGTTACGCTAACCCGGAAGTTCTGGCGGGACTGATCGTTAATCTCATCCCTTGAATTATAGCGCACGATCCGATCACCATTGTACGGCGGTCGGCCCTTAATCTTGATCGGCCAGCCCTCAAATATGATCACCTCGTCAAACTGCTTGCCCTTCGCCTTATGCATATTCATCACGATGACGCCTGTCTCCGGTTTTGCCTTCGTTGAGAAATGTTCTTGGACGAACGCCTGTCGTGTGATCTCTAGCGCCGAGCGATAGCCGCCATTCTCGCGCCAATCGCGAGAGAGTTCCTGACGAAGTTGCGTCCCTCGCTCCAGAATGCGGAGGTTGAGCATCTCTTTGGCGATATCCTTCAATCGCGCGCAGTCGCCGTCCTCTAGGACTTTCCTGACGGTTCGCCAATCCTTGTCAGGGTTGCCGGTCAGTTCAATCTCACACGCCTGTTGATAGACAGCGATCATGTTGACTAGGATGCTATTTTTTCGGATGGCCTTGCCCGCAGCTTTGCAGGCCCGAAACTCTTCGTAAGCCTTTCGAATATTCGCAGCCTCTTTCAACGCCCGTTGCGAAGGGTGATCACCACCCTTTCCCCGAAAATAATTGCACATCAGGTCGATGAACTGCGCAAGATGGTCGCCCTCAGCTGGCTGCATTAGAAGCGCCATGATCTCAGCGCCGAGTATAGCACCATGAATTTCGATGACGGCCGAATGGGGAATCTCCGCCATCCCGGCAGGCGGTTGTCTGAGGGCGTCTGCTACCAGCCGCGTCATCCTCTTGGTCGGCACAAGTACCGCCAATGACCAGTCAGGGAGGCCCGCCTTAGCTAGTCGCGTCCTCGCACCGTAGACGGTGACCACAAGTTTGGTCATCGCCGGAACTGGGAACGGGTCAAAGCAGCCGACTTCAATGCCTCGGTACGGTTCGTCGCGGAACTTCCCTGCTAAGACATCATTGCCAAACGTTGCGATGTCTGTTCCAGCGCTACGATGATTGTCCGAGCTCAGATCCTTTTCCGTCGGATTGAACGCGTCCCTGAAATGATCAAGACGCTTCGGGTCTGCGCCGAGCCAATCGAATATCCGCTGTTCAGGATCCGCGAGCGCAATAAGCCGACAGAACGAGCCCAGCTCTTTAACGACACGCCACTGAGCTGTGTTGGTGTCTTGGAACTCATCGAGAATGATGACCGGATACATGGTGGCGATGAGGCGTCGGATACGTTCGCTGTGCCGCAAAATTTTGCCGACATATGGCGCGTAGAGGTCGAAGCACACCTTGCCGCTCTCATACGCCAAGCGAGCGAGCTCTTTATGTTCAGCTACCGCCTTAGCATTCTTCTGATTATCTTTGAGGTTTGTCTTTGGGAATCCCAACCTGATCTCCGAGAGCGCGATTGCCTCATCCGGCGGCGTAAGAATGAAGAGCCGCCGGGGAAGCCCGATCAGGTAGCCGTGTGTCTTCAAGATGCGCCAGAAGAAGGAATGGTAGGTCTCAACGTCGATTAGGCGCTTCTGCTCGGAGGGAATCTGTTGCTCGTGCTCGATCGCTTCCACGACTCGAGAAACCGTTGCACGAGCGAAACTGAGAAACAGGACCTTCTGACCCGGCCCAAGTTCATTTTCCGCGACGTCTGCCGCTTTTAGGATGGAAATTGTAGTCTTGCCCGAGCCCGGACCTCCCATGACAAGAAGGTGGTCTTCCGCCTCCATGACTTCCTTTTGACCGTCACTCAGCTCCATCGGCGCCCACTTCCGGCACCGCGTCTACCGGGTCGGCGTCCGTATCATCTTCTGCCGGTGCTGGATTGCAGGTATCCTTGATTTTTATGGTTGCGGCCCGAAGCCACTCTGGGATCTCATTTTCCGAGCACTGCGTTAGAAAATCGGCGATGCCCCAGCTTCCTTTTGACCAAGCGAAGTAATCCCGGAGTGCCGCAGCGGGATTCACTCCGGGATCTGGATGTGCACCGGTTAGATGTTGAGGCCAATCGATGATGCTTGCAAATCGCGCCAAGGCTTCCGGAGTAGTTCCGTTCAAAACCATTTCCTCGAATCCGGCTTCGTCGTGCATCAATAGCAGTTCGACTTGTGCTTCAATGAGGCCCTTATTCTCGTCGCCCTGATTGTCGCAGATCGCAAATGTTCTCTTCCCAAGCTTCCGATAGAGCTGCGCCATGCCCGGGATGCCGGTCTCTCCGCCGGCGTCCACAACGCAGACACCTAGCGCTTCGAGGGAGGAATAGGATTCGGAATTGAGTTCGGCCAATCGGCGGCACGTTGCGGGAAATGCCGCTGCCTCGGTCGAGCCTTCGGCCAAGAGAACGCGGCGGGCAAGCAGCCCTTCGCAAAAGCGGGTGCGAAATTCCTGACGGTAACGCTTCTTCTTCACATTCGCCGGAAGAGTGATCTCCTTCCGTTGAAGAACACCATCACCGTTGCGCTCCAGCACAACCGTCTCTTCAATCGCGAATTCTTCAAGGACGTATGGGGAGTGAGACGTGAAGATCGTTTGGGATGCCAGCTGCCGAACTTCATGGACAATTCGCTTTTGTGCATAGGGCGGGATCGCCGTCTCCGGTTCTTCCATCGCAAAAATCACATTCTGCCTGTCTTCTGCGATCTGCGACAGCATCGCCAGGACAAGCATGTTGATGGTGCCTGTGCCTTGGCGGTAAAATGGCGCGGCGTGATTACCCTCACCTGTCGCAATGAAGGCCGTAATGACGCGCCGGAGATGCTCCCGCGACAAATTGGACACCTTAAGGTGTGGCTCAACGCCCCATTCCTTTGGCACGTACTTCTTCAGCGCAGTATTGATGCTTTCCAGCACCGGAGAAATTCCGAGTTCGGGATCGCTAGCGACCGAAATTTCGGCCAAAGTGCCAAGCGTGGCTTCCCACATCTGCGGTCTGACTTCTTTGAGCCGGAGAATGATGTCGAGCAGGCTTCCGCGCTCTAGGCTCAGCGCCCGCGAGCCGGTGCGCAGGGAACGCAAGTAAAGAAACCCGCAGACTTGTTTGTGACGACGGGAGAAGAACTCAGGCCGGTCAGCCTCGACGAGGCTGCGCGTGAAATACGTCCTTCCCTCAAAGTCATCTTCTTCGGCGTCATACCAACCACGAAACGTGACCCGGAGTGCTTCGGTGATCTCGGCGGCATCTACGCCAGCAGAATCCGGTTCGGTATAGAAAGTGCCAGTTCCGCGATCCCAGAATTCGACGTAGTCGCCAAACGTGGCTTTCTGTTCTTCCGAGAGGTTAAGGACCGTAACTTCGATTTCGATCATTGGAGTTTCGGCGTCCCCGCCCTCTCCAGGCGGTGCCTGCTCTCCGGCTTCCACCGGGACTGGGTTTTCAGCTTCGGCAGGGACCGGCTCCCCGGCTTCGCCTCCGCCTTGCGCCTCTTCGTCAGCCGCCTGATCCGCTTCAGGCAGGTAGCGACCTCGAAAGAAGTCATGCTCGTCGATTGGAGGTATCCGGTTTAGGCGGTCGGGCCCAAGCGCAAGATCAAGCGCCTCCAAGACTGTCGTCTTGCCAGTATTGTTATCGCCAATCAGGACGCCGTGCCGAGGTAGAAGCAACTCTGCATGGTCTATTCCTCGAAAATTCTTAATCAAAATGCGCGCGGCTCGCAAAGGTCATCTCCACTCGGTCGAAATTCTTCAGACTGTGACATGTCCACACCATTTTGACATTACTCCAGAAAATGTAATCGGGCCGCAAACCACTGCAAGTGCATCGCAGCATGGTGCGTGGGCATGACTCTTTGCGACAGATGGCCAACCTATTGCGCCGCACTTCCCTCACTACACCCAGTTGCACCGTATGAAAACCGACCGAGACGCCGGTAATCGCCTCCATGCCCCGAATGCAGCCGACCTCTCCGATTTTTGGCAATCAGCGGTGCAGAAATCGAGTGTCTTCACGAATGCGCTCGCCTGTTCTCGTCCGACTCCGCCTTGCCCGGAGCGGGACGGCTGCGGAGCTTGGGACGAATAATGACGAAATGAGACATGCCGTTCGCTTTTTACGATCTTGAAACATCCGGAACCAACCCGGCCTACGACCAGCCTCTCCAATTCGCGGCCATTCTGACCGACGATCAGCTGGAGCCGCTGGATGAATTCAATATACTGTGCCGACTTTCGCCGCATCTGCTGCCTGCGCCGTGGGCCTTGGCAGTTCCGGCATGACTCCAGTGGACCTGTCCGACCCCGACCGACAGACGTTTTTCGAATTCACGGGAGCGATCGCCGAACTGATCACTCGCTGGGGGCCCTGCACGTGGACCGGATACAACAGCATTTCGTTCGACGAGGAAATGCTGAGGCAGGCGCTGTACCAGAACCTGCACCCCTCTCCGTACCGGACGCAAATGGACGGAAACGACAGAATGGATGTGATGACGCTCGTTTATTCGGTGTGGGTGCTCGCGCATGACGCATTGAAATGGGCGATCTACGGAAGCGGACGCAATTCCTTTAGAACGTGTCCGACTCAGGTTGAATCGGTAACGTGTTTGTAAGATTCCCTTTTTTCCAAGGCATGATTTATGGCGGCCACTGATTAAGGAGGCCAGCATGCATGCCAAAACTTATTCGACTGACCTTCGCAAGTGCGTGGTTTCGACGTGCGCCGACGGCCGGAGTTGCCGCGAAGTTGCGCACTTGTTCAATGTGTCGGTTTCGAGCGTTGCGAGATGGTGTCAGCGACACAAGCGGGCCGGATCGGTCTGCCCCGACAGGATGGGCGGGATTCGCGGATCGGTTCTGGACGGATGCCGGGATTGGGTTTTGGCAAGAGTTCGCGCCTGTCCGCAGATTACGGGGCGACGATTGCAGGTGCTGCTTGCCGAGCGCGGCACTCTGGCGAGCGGCGATAACGGTCTGGCGCACTGTGCGGTTTCTCGGCCACACCTTCAAGAAGCGGATGCCCGTCGCGGACGAGCGCGACCGTCCAGACGTAAAGCGCCGCCGCGCGCAGTGGAAGCGCCATCAAGACCGACATGGCCCCGCTCCAGGGATGGGCGCCCAAGGGCGAAAGGCTGCCGGGTGCCGGAGAATGGCGACTTTCATCGGCACCCTGTGCCATGACCGGATCGACGCCCCGTGGGTTCTCGACGGCCCGATCAACGGCGACGCCTTCCAGATCTACGTCGAAACGCAACTGATCCCGACCTCAGCCGCGGCGACATCGTCATCATGGACAATCTGAGTAGCCACAGGACCGAAGCGGTGAGCGCGGCGGTACGAGGCGCGGGCGACCATCTTCTGTTCCCTCCGCCCTACAGCCCCGCCCTCAATCCAATCGAGCAAATGTTCGCCAAGCTCAAGCACTGGCTGCGGGACGCCCAGCCGCGATGCCGCGAAACGCTCTGGTGAAACGTCGGCGACATTCTGGACAAATTCAAACCCCAGGAATGCGCAAACTACCTCGTGAACGTCGGACACGCGTCAGCCTGAGTCTGACACACGCTCTACTTGAGCACGGCTATAAGCAACGCGAAGAACTGCGTTGATTTCAGCTTGTTCGCTCAGTCGCGGTGATTGATGGCAGTAGCCCGATAAAGATCATTGTTGATTTCTTAATGCCTCGACACGCAGAGATCGTGAGAAATGGGCTACCTTTGATAAGCGACTGTGCCGTGCAGAGAGCGGACGGTGCAGACCTCGCGCTGCGCCTTTACCAGATGGCGGCAATCACTGGGTCAATGCCAGTCGGCGGAAATAACCCCGTTCAGGTCGCTGTTTGCTCTATACCGGCGCTGTTTGCGATGAAAGGGCAGGCCATTGGTGGCAGAAATAGGACAAAGGACGCCTACGACAACAATTACTGCATCAGGAATTACCCCGACGGTCCCGATGCTCTTGCGGCGGAATGTCGGCCATTGCTGGACCATCCAAGCGGAAGACAAGGATTTGAGCATATTGCATCCAAATTCAACGAAATAGACGGATATGGGCCGTCGTCGGTCAGACAATTCGTAGAAGGCACGGATATTCTCGACGGGCGCACGCTTGATCAATGGCAAAGGGATGCCTTTGGTCAAGTTGACAATTGGTTGCGGGCATTGAGTCTTCGAGAGGAGGCACCCAATTGAAGATCGTAACGGCAAATCTTGAATTACGGTTCGTTCTCCGGTGCACGCTTATGCAAATTTTGCAAACCGGCATGATCCGTCTCAGATAGGTCGCCTGCTGGATTCTCGACCAAAGTCTTTTGGATTATATTCTTGACTATGCGGCGATCTTCCGCTCGGCACAGAGTTGCTCCATGCCGCCTTCCAGATTGTTCTGATTGCGTTTTCCTGCATGGCCAGGCACCTCCGATCCTGTCGGCGCGCCACCGCCGCTTTCCTTCTGCCGCGTGAAGAACCCTTCGGCAATGCGTGCCGGATGGGCGTCTACAGGCGGCAAGGATCCTTTCCGCAATCCGCGGTCAGCTCCCGGTAGGTCAGCCTTTTTCCGGCCATCCGGGCCGAAATATTCGTCATGATTGCGGCCGTGTCCCGCGGACGCAAGTTGTAGCTTTCTTGGCATCCCCGAAGCTTGTCGGTGCTTGGCTATCGGGTCTCACGTTCTCAGGTGGTTCCGGCTTCGAGAGTTGTCGCATCTACTCTTCGTCGTCCATGAACCATCCAGCGCGAATTAGTTCCGGGTCGTTGTACCCCCACCACTCCGCTAGCTCCTGATGAATCCGTTTAGCCGCCTCGCGGTCTCCTCTGTCTATTGCGTCGTAAAGACGGCGCAGTTCGTGCTCCCCTTTTTCGTCGCGATCATCCGTGCTCATATGCTCCCGGAGAATTGCGTTTGTATCTCTTCCCTCGACGTGCACGGGGGCTTCAACAAGCCTCCTGTTGAGGAGCCAGCGGACATGGCGATTCTCAACGCTGCTCAGCAACTGCGGCGAGTGCGTGGTGATAATGAATTGCAGGCTCGGGAAGGCGTCACGCAAGCTTCGAAGCACCACGCGCTGGCAACGCGGGTGCAAGTGGAGGTCTAACTTGTCGATAAGCACAATGCCCTCCACGAGCTTGGGCGCATCGGCGCCGTCGAATTGGTTGAGCATGACGGCACGACGGGCGATGTCCGCGACCAAGGCGATGAACGCGTGATAGCCATTGGACAGCTCGGACCACACGACCGCGTGGCCGTTCTCAAAGCGGACCATGGGCGCCCGCGTTTCTGGATCATGCCAAGCATGCTCCACGCCAGGCGCCGCCCGAACTGCGGTTTCCAAAACAGCCTTGTGGAACAGGTGCTCAGGTTCATCACGACGCTTCCTGTTCGAATCTTCGACCATCTCGTCTTCAAGCCACTGCAGCAGAGGAGCCTCGTCTAGATTCGGGTCGAGCGCGGAAGCATACGCTTCCCAGCGGTCCACCGTTCGTTCGACCTTGCGACGAGGTCCGCGGAGACGTGCCAAGCGATCGACACCGTACCACGCGAACAAGGGCCATCGATTTCCTGGGACTCGAATGCGCTCCAAGACATCGAAAATCGGTTCGGACCTGCTGACCTTGCGTCCGGACGTTGGACAGGCGGTCACCGACCAAGTGACGGATTTCGAATTGCCCACATCCGCGGCCCACTCGATCTCGCACGGACCCACCGGTTCCCGCCGCCCCTGCTCGTCGAGAGTACGCATCTTGGGGTCGCGCTTCATGTCAAGTTTCAGGTCTTTGGGCGCGCCAGTTTGGAACTCGGCGAACCCCATGGCCAACGCCGCGAGCAACGCCGTTTTTCCACCGCCGTTCTCGCCAAAAATAACCGTCGTGTCTTCTTCAAGCGAAAGCCTTAGCTCGTCGAAGCAGCGGTAGTTGTCGAGGTGGATCTCCCGAAACCGAAACCGGCTCATATTGTTCTCTTTGAAGGTACAAGCGACGAACGGTCTTATATTCCCTTCGCGGCGGCCGCCAGCGCGTCATAGGAACTCCAGCACCCCGCGCTTCGTCCGGTATTCGCCGTGGCGGCGTTCCTCCGACCGCCTAAGCCGCGACGTATTCAGGATCCAAGAAGCATCCTCCCGCGAAATGCCGTAGAGATGGAAGCGGCGCTCGAAATCCCAGACGAAGGGTGCGCCGTCATCACCGCAATCCTCGACATATGCCTTCAGGTTCCACGCGGCGTAGCTGAGTTCCAGAATGCACGGCAGGAGCCAGCCACGGATTTCAACCGACGGCTCCCAAGTCCCCGACGAAAAGTAGTGTCTGGCAGAGAATCCATCAATTCAGGGCGTTTCTCGAGGGCTCGGAGCAGTTCAAAGGATCCGGTCGCTAGCCTTGAGAGCGGGCAGGAGGCCGTCAGTCCCGCGTCAGCCTCGATTTTCCGTAGCATTGGCGCAGGCTCCGCCTCCCGCCTCCTTGCGACCGTCCGGTTTCCGAGGGACGCGACGCTCAAGCGGCGCACTTTCGTCGTCGCATCCGCTTGCGCTCCGCCTCGCGCAGGTTCAGTCCGAGCCAATGGATGTTGAGGGCGCCGACCGAGAGGCCGACCGCCAGCTCGAACCCGTCCGCGCCGCGCCGCCGGATCTTGTCCAGCCCGCGGTGCTACAGATTGTTGATCGTCGACTCCACCCCGGAATGCTTCCTCCACGCCGCCGTCATTCGAATCGAAGGAGCCAGCTACCGACTCAGACTGCACGCCGACCTCATTCCCGAACACGTCCACGCGAACGCACCAATCATGCCGCCGCCGTCGAAAAAAAGAGGGTACCCCAAAAAGGAGACCCGAACCGACGACTGAATTGGCTCGTCACCAAAACACCGGAAACTGGGGAATTTTACTTTAGCATTGACAGGCGGAACATCTCGTCCCGCGTCGCCTCGTCCTTGTAGACCACCTGCAGGCCGATCAGAAGCGCAGGGGTGTCGTCCCGCGACTTCGCGTTCAGCTTGATCTCCTTGATGGGAATCGACCCCGGTGGGCGCCGCAATGCTATGACAGTCCGCATGCAAAAGCCTCCGAAGATTCGCCCGAAACTCACCCGCGGGGCGGAAATCAAGCCGAACCAAAAAAATTAAGCGATTCTCCGCAAGCGAATTCGGAAGATTAAGCCCAATAATTCAACGAATTGAGAGGTTTTCTTGCGGACACTAGGTTAATGTATTAACTCTGGAGGTTAAGGACGCTCAATAAAGTTTTTGACCCGCCAGCTTTCGTTCACGGTTTCGATGATCTCACATCATCCGCGTGTTGCCAAACATAGGGTTCGTCGTTGCGACGATCAATAGCAATTGGCGATCCGACCGAGGCGATGACCCCAAATCCAACCACAAGCTAAGGCAATTCTTGAGATGGGTCTGGCTTGATCCCTTGATCAGCACAGCGTTGAACTGCCGGTCGAGTAAAACACACGAAACGAGTTGGGGGTGCACCAAATGTGTGTGCGATCCAACTGGATCGCTCTCGCACTAACGCTTAGCAAACTTGACAGGCCTGCTAATTTGAGAATGCAGTCTATAGCTCTACCTAAGGTAGAGTATTAGGTTCACCCGCAACTCACACGATATGTTACTTCATGCGTAGACCGCACTCAACTCCTTTTTCTCAATCATGTTTAGAAGGTTGATGTCTTTCCAACGCACAAACCAATGCTGCTTTTCAATCTCATCTACTAGCTGCTCCGAATCAACTCTCGTTATGTTACCAATGTCCATGGACAGCGTATTCAGTATTGGCCATACATCTCGTATAAGCTGCCCTCGCTTCGACCGATTAATATATGGACAAGCCAAAATATCCAGCAGGAGATGTACCAGCTCTGATTCTTTATAAAATTGCTCTGAATCAAGAATTTTTCTTTTTGCCTCGTCGAAGGCAGCATTCCCACGGTCCTCAAATCCGGGCTGACGCCCGAAGATAAAAATGTTAACAATCAAATGAAAGTATCCTTTAAAACCATCCTCAAGGCCAGAACTTTTCAGTACCTCAGCTTGCAGTGACGCGTCATCGTTGAATTGCTGTAAGCTCACAAGAATATTAAGAAATTCAACAGGTATTACCGCCCTCTTCTCGTAGAGATTCGTGAAGGACGGCGACTTCACAAGGTGAGATATCCTACGCAAAATAATTTCCCTTGCGATATCAAAACCTTCAGAATCATGTTCCGACAAATGCTGCCCAACACGCACAATTGCCATAGATAAGCGTAAAGACGACGCAACAGTTGGATGAAGCGTGAAGAAATAGAAGCCAATGTCCAGTAGCAGAATAAAAAGTTGTCGGTAGCGATCTACCTCCAGATTATCTTCTAGTAGCCTAAATGCTTCGCTATAGCTATCCGCAAGATCGATGACCTTACGCCGCATCGCGCCAATTATATAGTTAGCAACGGCATCGTACCCCGTGCTAGAAGCATAGCACGCCGCTTTAATCTCTCTGGTAAATCGGCCAAACAACGCGCGATATTTAAAAATTCTACGAGGTATCTCAATCTTTACCCCCGAACTGTACTTTGGTTCCAAAGTGCGCTCCCAAAGTTTAATAATGCTAGTATTCACTCGATCAATAACCAACGACTTACTTGTGTAAAACGGGCGCTTTAGTATCTCACTTTTAGTATCATTAAGATGCAATTTAAACTCACGCAAAGCAAGAGATAGCTCATGTTTGATTGTATTAAGCGTATCGTCAGAATTTGCAAAAAAATAATAATTATCCACATACCTCCGACATTCGTAATCCTTGCGTTCAAATAACGAGAGGTTATCAAGCTGGCGTGCTACGTTCTGATCGACCTTACCGAGAATTATCTCGGCAAATATCCTGCTTGCCTCCGGCCCGATGCAAATTCCACTTGTTTCATTATAATTCAACCTCTGCATCATTCGATCAAACTTGTTTTCAAAAGAAACGGATCTCGTATTTTCCTTTGCAAGCTTCTTCGACTTAACAGCCCAAGCAATTGAGTGGGTGTAAATGCTATCAAAACACTTACCGATATCGAGAGAAAGTTGAAACTTATACTTCTTTTCCAGACGGATGTAGTCGTCAGACTGGAAGAACCTGTAAAGCCGATCAAAGCCGGAGTAACTGAAGTAGCTCGCCGGATTTCGAACCAGCCGGTCAATTTCCTCTGTGTCAACAGAAGTCATCTTATACTTATTTCGCTCCGATAGTTTAGATTGGTAGTAATACTCCCTTCCGACGTTCTTTGGCTTGCGCATTGAAAATGGGCTACGGCTTACATACTCACAAATTAGTTGATCATATTTATGATAAAATTCTGCTAGCTGAACTTGCCCATGCGGATGAATTAAGCTTAAGGTTCTCAGGCTATCAACTTCCTTTACTATACTATATTTGTAAGGAATTGTGTAGGAAAATTTATTGCAGACCAGATGGTGAATAAGTGTTTGATAATTTTCAGATTTAGATTTGATCTCACTAAGATTTTTATAGAAACCATCATTATTGAATATAATTGGCATTTCAAATGGTGACGTGTCAGTTAGCACAGTGCGCCATATATCGGACCGGCGCAATCGGACTTTTGTTTTAAATCTCTTACTCATACTTCCAACAATCCACCAAATATTTGAGCCGGCTTGATGAAAAATTAAAATGTATCTTATTCTCAAAGCCCTTTGTGCACGATAGTCGAAGAAGCTCTTTTTTTTCGTAACTTGAAAGTGCATCAGCAAGATGCACACCTATCCTTCCGGTGGTTTGTAAAATCAATTTGCGTTGAAATCGATCTAACTCCTTTAGCCCTTCGGAAGGCAAATCTATTAAACTGTAGGCATACCGGTTACCCGCCAACCGATGTTTGTTTTTTTTATGATCATAGAATTTATAGTTGCATGTGATAATTTTGAACCTATCTTGTAAATCATCAAAATTTTTATCCGTAATGTACTGGAGGATTGACTTCACCATCCTTGTTTTTCTCATTTTTATCTTCGATTTTGCAATATCCATAGTGACAGATCTACTATAATATCTGTTTTGTATTTTATGAACCTTAAACTCAAATCCAAGGTAGTTGAATTTTTCTTCAACCTCAAGTTCTGCCACCTTATTTTCTTTAAAGCATAGATTGCTTGACTTTCGGGCGTTGATTTTAAGTCCGCTAGGAAGAGCACGAGTGATCTCGCGCCACACATGTTTGATATTTGATGACGGCGGTAGGACAATGATCATATCGTCCACGTAACGCGCGAATAGATGTGTGTTTATGCACCTATCAACATGCCGATCAAAATCCTGCATGTAAAATTCACTGAGTGCTGCGCTGATACTGAGACCAGGTGGAAGCCCTGGCACTTCAAGGTGCGCACATTTATTAATAAATGCTTCCAAAACTAGGCGAGTGCTGGGTGATGTAGGCAGGCGGCGGAGAACCATTTTTTTTAACGCGAATTGATCTATTGACTGGTAAAAATTCTCTATGTCCAGTCTCGCGATGTAAAAGGGCAAGCCTTCTTCACATAATAACTTAAGGCGGCGCACAATATCCAATCGATTGCTTTGTTTTGCATTAGCTATCTGTCTGAGGTTTTGAGCGGCTTTTCGTAACACCAGCTCCGTTGGCAAATCATCTACTTGGAAAATATCGCGACCAGCAAGATCGTTTTTCTTGAGAGACATGGATTGTAAGCCGTTACGAGCTTCCCGACTAGCAGCATTTATTATAGCATTCAGTCCGTCGGGCTCTGTGAGCTTTGAATAATACTTAAAGTCGGCCTTTCGAATTTGTCTCTGTAGCGATGTCGGTCCGAATGTTGGGTTGTACATGCTTACACCGGTTAAGATTCCATCGAATGGCAATATAACGGCACTCTTCACACTTTTTTTGGGATGAGTGCTATTGAGCAGAGCTCGCGATTGCAGAATTCCATATGCGGATTGCCAATGGTATCTCAGGATGACTTGTAGCCGATCCCAGTTACATAGAGGTTTAATCTGTGTAGTGCAATCTTGCCTTTTGGGATCAAGGTTGGCATATGGATCGAAACATGTGAATCGTATTATATTGATTGTTTTCAACACGTTATAATCATTCTGGCATGACACTTCATGTAGCACCACGCGAACAGTAGGCCACGCCATCGAGTTCTTTTGACTGGGCTCATTTTTCGATTCGTATGCATGCCGAATTGACGGCGGCTCCGAGGCAGGTTGACGGGCTTGCGTTCTGGTCGAGGCAGGCGAGTTGGTACCATTGAAGGTAGTTTCCGAGGTATTTCGTTGCGACGCCTCGGAAGTGGAACAGGAATCCCTTGAAGCGGCTTTGCCGGTTGCCGACCGTCTGGATGTGGCAGGGACTTCGGATTCGCGGTCCTGTGGATTGGTTCGGAGCGATGTGGGACAATCCGAGAGACCGCGCGCAGGGCGGGTAACACCGCGCCGCGCCGAGGGTCGCGCCCGCCCGGTCCGCGGCGAACAGGACCGGCGCGAGATCCTTGGACAGCCCGCGCGTTTTCGCCTTTTCGTCGCGCCGCCTGGGCGGCCGGACCATGTTGCGCTCGCCTTTCCGGCTTCGAAGGAGATAGGTCTCGAGTAGTGTGCCGATAATTTCGCAATTTCGGGCGGCAGGTTAAGTACCGATTTCGAGGCTTGCCGCGAAGGGATGGACAGCATTCATGTTGTTAGGCTCCGCTCTTCGGCAATTATCATTACGCTTGCTCCTTGGCATTGAGTGATCCAGGGTGGAAGCGAAAGGCGCGGCGGAATCCGTTTCATGATCGGCGGTGAGCGGTCAAAGGCCAATCATGCGGGTGTTTTGACTATGCATTCGGAAATCGCCGCGCCGCTATAAGGCAGTCCGCCAGAATCTCCTTCCGATTTCCAGAATCGGCGCAGCAAACTCCATATGTGGATACGGAGAACCGGTATCGCACCGGTGTCTCGGGGAAGTGACCCCCGCCAGCTACTGTTGCTCCATCCCTCGTAGCTTGCATAGTGAAGAATATGATTCCCAAATCTTTCTGCGATGCGGCGCAATCGACTTAGCTGAGATCCAACGGCGTTGCCTGTTCGCGCATGGATTTGAAGCAAGCCTCCACCAACGCCATAGTCTCGTAAGCATCCTCTACCGAAGCATAGAGTGAGGCGTCCTCTTCTGCATCGAAGCGCTGCACGTTTCGCATGGTTCCCATGAAAGCGTCGATGAACCAGCTTCCCTCCAGAGGAATTTGCTCCCAGTCGCCATTGTTCGGGCAATGCCACAATTCGTCGGGCTCTCCGTTGGGATAATCGAAGATCACGCCCAATTTCACCATGATCGCGCCCTCGGTGCCTTCGATACGGAACCAAGCGGATTGGAATTTCCTGCCTCCTCGGTGGTTATGGTTTATCGACATGAGCACTCGCCTCGCATCTCCGTAATCGAGCACCGCCGTCGTGCGGGTCTGGGCGAATTCCGGAGCTCTCGGATCCCGAATGCTGCGCGCGAACACGCCGACCGGGTTTCCGGCAAGCGCCCTGATCGTATCGAGATAATGAATCGAGTGCACAGCGATTTCGACCCTCTCCATCGGAATGAGGAACGGGAACAGATGCCACGGTGTGTAAACGTTCAGGTGAACTTCGATTTCCAAGAGATCGCCGATCCGCCCGGATTCGATCATGCTCTTGGCGGCCATCATCATCGGCGAAAATCGCAACTGGAAATTTATCGCCGCCTTGAGTTTCTTCTCCCGGCATATTTTCAGGATGCTTCGGGCCTGCATCTGATCCTCGCCCATGGGTTTTTGGATCAACACAGCTGCCTCGTCCGGCAATCCGGGCAGCACGCCAGCGATCGCGGATGGCGGAACCGCAATATCGTAAACGACGTCGGTTCCGCATTCACCCGCAGCCGCGGCCGCATCGGGATGGATTTTCGGAATGGACCAATCCGAAGCAAGGCTCTTGGATCTGTCCGGATCGATGTCGGTCACGCCGCATACGGGGATTTCAGCTTTGCGATAGGCGGGAAGATGCGCGTCGCGGACGATTCCTCCGGCACCGATGATCACAACGGGTTTCGGCTTCGCCGGCGAAGACCAAGTCTGCTGCAATTCACTTGCCATTCTGCATCTCCTTCCTTTCGACAAGCAGGACATGTTCGCAATACATCACGGTCTTGCCGTTCTGGTTTTTCGTTTCGGTGATTTCGACGACTCTCCCGAATTTCGGGCGCTTCGGGTCGTCGGATTTGCTGCCGACTGTGACGGTGGTCCTTATCGTGTCGCCCGCATGTACCGGGTTCGGAAACCTGAGCCGCTCGTAGCCGTAAGTGAATGCGCGGGGGTTGATCTGCGTGGCCGTCAAGCCGACGCCGATTGCGAACGTCATGGTGCCGTGCGCGATGGGCTTCTTGAATGGCTGGGTTGCGCAGAATTCCTTATCGATGTGATGAGGATAATAGTCTCCGGAATGCCCGGCATGGATGACGATATCCGTTTCCGTGATCGTCCGGCCGAGGCTCTGGCGTTTTTCGCCAACCACATAGTCTTCAAAATACTCTTCTTTCTCCATCATCGCGATATTTCCGATCATTTGTTGGTTCGCGGGTTCTCGAATACACCTGAAAACGAAACTGGATTCCAATTCGAGATTGATGAATTCCGGGTCTCGCTTATCAGATCTAGTACCGCGTGTTCAATCCAGAAAGGAAGCATTGCGCTAGGGTCACCGCGTGGCATCACTGGCCTGAAGGCGAAATATTTGGTCAAGGCCGCCTTAATTTTGAGGAGTGCAAACATAAGACTGTGACAAACTATGGCTTCCCCGACCGCCATAGGATTAAGTTGAAGTCAACATTCTCTCCAGAGAGGATTATGTGTAGGATTTGGCGATGAACGTGTGTCGTGGGTGCACTCTAGATTGGCAACTGCTGCTTGAACACTGCGACCGCTCGCCTATGTCAGTTCGCCAGCACCCCAGTGGTCAACGGAAAAGAAATGAACATGAATCCGCTGTTCGTAGAGAAAAACCAGAGAATTGTCACTGTGTGAACAAAAGTGAACCGATATAGAGATCCCGTAGATCCCGTACGCTAATTGACAGTACCTCTATCTCGAAGTATTGCGTATAAGTATTACGCAATCTTCATCGCAAAATGGGATTTTTCTATGAGACCCACAGCGTTGGCAGTAGTCGTTGGGTTAGCATTGAGTGCTTGCACGTCTACTGACGTTCAACCATTATCCGCTAGTTCATTTAAGGTCGTCTCAAGGGTGGCGGGAGCTTGTGGCGGTCAAAGCGGCGCAAGAAAGCTGGCCAATCAAGTTGCCGCCGTAGAAGTTATCAAGCGTGGTGGCGATAAATTTGTTTTTGTTTCAGATCGAGCGGGTGAGCAAGAACAAAGCTTGGTTGTTCAGATGTTTAGGCTTGGCGATGCCGGTTATGGTGATGCGCTTTCTGCACGGTCTGTTCTTGGGCCCGATTGGCAGGAGATTGTAAGTGAAGGCATTTCCAATCGCCGAACATGTCTCTAATCCTCGGTTTGATGAATTAGTGTTTGTTTACTCTAAATCGTACATTATTTCGACGATGAGAGTGAAGTTAAGGTATGCCGGGAACATCGCCTCAAGCTTGTCGAACCTCGTGTAGATTCGGTGGCAGTGCTCGAGTCAGCCGACCCGCAAACCCTTCTGTGTTTCAACTGCGATATTATGTTTCCGATGCCGAGCTTGACGGAGGCTGACGACGGGGCGGTCGCGCTCGTCCGCCACGGGCGTCAGCTTCTTGCGGGTGATGTTGCAGGATCTCAGAAAGCGCCAAATCGAGGCGACGCTCGCCACGACGGTCCGTCCGCCAAGCCAGTCCTGCGATCCGCCAGCGTGACCGCCGGACAGGCCTTGATCCGTTCAAGAATCCAAGCCGTGTACCCCGCCAGCTTCGGCGCGCGGCGCGCGCATCCGGCTCGGACTGGCCGATCCCGTGTTCAAATGGTGCCGGACCCATTTGATCACGCTTGACGCAACCACTCGCAACCACTCGCAACTGCGTCGCAACACTCCGGCAGTTTTCGCCCGCCAGCACTTTCTTGACCGCGCGCAAACCGAAGTCGTAATAGGCGCGCAAATTGCAAGGCGGTTCTTGCCGAGATAGTGACTGGGCGACGAGAAATGGAGGACGACATGAGCGTTTGTATCTGCGGATGCGGCGAAAAGACCAGGGGTGGCAAATTTCGCCCCGGTCACGATCAGAAACTTCGTGCCGCCATCGAATGTGCCGCGGGCGGTCTGGAGAGTTTGAAGGTGATCGTTGAGAAGCACATTGGGCGAAAGATCAGCACCAATAACGGGTGAAGAATGAGGAGCGAGATCGAAGGATCGTGTCGTCGCGGATAGAGTGATTGTTCAGTTACTGCTTCGGCCAACCATACGCCTTTGAGTTGTTCCACGGGTTCGGTATTTCCGATCTCTTTTGCATTTGTGGCAACCGCCGATGTTGGTGTGCCTTCTCTCCGGTATGGATCCCACCTTTGAGTTTCCGGCTCGTTCGTTTAGCCGGTTGCTCTCCGGAAACCCCGGGGCAGCTCAGGTCGGCATTTTACGCCCTTCCAAACAAATAATACTCGCCAAGACCCTTTTTTGAGCCCTCGCGTTTATCAAGAACCCATCTGTGACCGCGCGGTCGAACCAATTCGCAGCTCACGCTGTTAAAGCCCATCTCCTCCATCATCACACGAAGCCACTGCGGGGATGGAACGTGAACACCATAGAGCGCCGCATCGGAAACCATCATGTGCATGGGAGCGCCTGGACGCAGACACCTGCGCATCTCAGAAAGAACTGACTGCATCTGTTTCAGATACGGATAGACAAGAAAATCATACGCTTTCTTTCCCGCTTTCCGAGTTCTCATATCTGATAGTCGTTGCACAACTTCATCGGCCTCTCGCAAAACGCAGTCTGACAGAGATCCGCGATACTGATCTTGCTTGTCCTTGTGACCCTTCAGCGCCGTGGTTGTATTGACGACCAAGCGGCTCCTGACTTTTCCAGTTATCTCTTCCCAGCAATCCGCCATGCGCCAAAAGTAGAGATACATCCGCGTCATCTCCGCGAAATCGAAGTTGTTCAAATAAGGAGGCGAAGTGACGACTAGGTCGACGGCGTTGTCCTCTATGTCGCACATGTCTTCCGCTGACTTCTCAAGTACCAGAGAGGAGCCTTCCGACTTCGAGGCATGCTCGTGATCTTCCCTCACCATGGCGCAAACCTTTTCGAATGCGGAAAGCGGCGAGATAGAATTCTTCTTTGACGCAGGGGCTTTGTAGATCCCATCAGTTGCCGCGAAACATGAGTGGTCAAGAATTCGCGACAGCATCACGAATGCCAAGGGATGACGTTCAAGTCCTTCCGTTTCAAGTTCCCGTCTCGCGGCGCACAACGATGCAAGATCGCCGACGTCGAACATCTTCAACAGAAAGGTCGATGCAGAATGCGAGAGCGCGTCTTCAACATTCGCTCGTTTGCGGAGCCCTCGCTCAATGGTTTGCGTTACCTTCAGGAAGTCATCCCGATACAAATGGCTGTTGGACTTCGCCTCGCTGATTAGCGCGAAGAACGGATGCGGTTCATATCCGATCGAATGGCCGCCCTCGATGCGGGCTTGAAGAGGCGCCGTGCCACAACCTGAAAATGGGTCGAGAAGAGTTGGCTTGGAGGAGTTGGAGGTCTCGAGTTCGATGCAAGCGGAAACAAGCTCGGGGGAGAAACCCGCGATGAAATTGAACCACCTGTGGACTGGGTGATTTCGCGTCGTTGCGTTGGTAGGCAGCCGCGCAAGGCGGATGGCTGGGCCAACGTGCCGGTCAATTTCGAAAAGCCTGGACTGCTCGTTCATCTCATCAGCTCAGTGTTCTTGTTGTCGGTTCCGGCCACAGCTGCCCGCGGCGCAGTGGTTCCCACTTGCTCACACCCTATATTGTTGCCGTAAGCGGATCGACCGCTGCAAGTGGACTGACGGTACGGAACATATCTTTGGGTTTGAGTTTTCCGCGATCAAGGCATATGCCACACTGTCGCTTAACCAATCGGCGCGATTTTCCTTGAACAGCCAAACTCTGCGCGTGGACCTCGGATGGATACCTCGGGCTGTGCTTTCTCTCCGGCATGGATTCCCTTCTTCAAGTTTCCGGCCCATTTGCTTGGCTGATCGCTCTCCGGAAAGCCCGAGGCAGTTCAATTTCATTGCGCCCGAGTAGCAAACTTGAGCAATTCAAGTCTCTATAAAATCCACTTGAGGTGTCCGTTATGCCGTGATCTGCTTCAAAGCCATCCCTGTGAAGGCGGTTAGTTTAAGTTCGGCTATGGTTTAACTGAAACCTTGAACACAAGGTTGCGATTTCCGCTTCATGCTTGAAGGCGGAAGGCAGTTGCGAAGATGTCGTTCAACGGCAGAAAGCACCTGATCGGTCGGGCGCTGCGTGGTACGATGGCTTGATGCCGCCAATGGAATTCCGAAATCGCTACTCCTCTGGCAAGACAAGCAAAAGAAGGATGGTTGTGATTTCAAAGGAATCCAATTATTAAGCTTAAAAATTCAATGATTTGGAGGCATTGGCAAATGACGAGGGAAGCTTTCATCGGATTTGATTCCGCTTGGGGAGACAAGAATCTAGGCAGTATTGCCTGGGCATCGTTCTCTGATCTGAGGTTGGAAAGATGCTGCCTTCCGAAGCTGGCGTCGTTTAATGAAGCGATCAGTGTTTGCAAAAAACTACGAGCTTGCCATGATTTTCTGTTGATCGGGATGGATCAGCCGACAATTGTCGAGAATTATTCGGGAATGCGTCCTGTAGAAAAAGTCGTCGGTTCGTTGATCGGCAGATTGAAGAGCGGAGTACAGCCCGCGAACTGCAAAAGAAAGGAGTTCGGGCCTAATGCGCCGTTTCGGCGGTTTCTCAATGAAATTGATGTCCTGCAAGATCCGATGACCGCCCGAGTTTCGCAGGAAGGAGCGTATCTTGTCGAAGTTTATCCCGGGCTTGCGTTAACTGCATTGGAGTCTGAAATAATGGAACGTGAACGGGCAGCACGTTATAACCCGAAAAATCGAAATTTTCACGCAGAAGATTGGAGGCTGGTTGCTAAAGCTGTCGCACGGCATACAGATCATTTTAATCTTCCGGCATTATCAAAATGGGCGAAATTGGCGGCTGATACCAGGTGGCCCAGCAAAGGTGAGCAAGACATGCTTGATGCAGTGATCTGCCTGATTGTTGCGTTGCAGTGGCGTCGAGCAGAGAGAGAAAGCGTAGCGATGATCGGCGACCTTGATAGTGGCTACATGATCACGCCGGTTTCAAAGAGCACCAAGGCGGTTCTACAAAATTCCGCGAGGGAACGAGGTGTCAGTTATCAAGATGCACCAAATGCTGACATGTGACAGCGGATTATACTGCGGGAGAATAGAAGCGCGATTTGCTTCAGCGCATCCCCGGATCATGCGTAGCTGTGCTAGTTTCGTTGGATGGGACGTGTCTTGAGCGGGGCTGTTCCGCCCGTACTTCGCTTCGGATCAAATCATAGTGGCCGGTTCGACTTACTAGAGTCAATTTGATGTTTGCCGACTTCGGTGCAATGTCTGCAATTCCATCAAACAGATTGGGAAACCAATCTTGGAATATATTGAACTGTACACCGAAAGAGCGGCGATGATCTACAGTAGGTCGGCAAGCCTTGAACGCCTCCCCGCCGTCCACAAAATAGAGCATTATCTGACCAAAACATGCCACCAGGACGCAGCTTCTCTTTGTCATAGCCATCTTACTTTGAGCAACATGGGACCATTTCGCGCTCCGGAAAACACGAACAGTTTAGCAGCAACACTGTATCTTCTTCAAACAGAGTAACGAACTTCAGGGATTGGATCTACCGCAGCTTCGCTACAAACGATGTCAACAGCTTCGCTGTTCAAACCCGACATTTTTAGAGCGCTGGCCAGTTTAGCGCATTCACTCCTTATTAGCGTCAAAGTTACCATATGCTCATCTCCGGCAACTTCGGATTCATAGGAAAATTCTGACCAGAGAGGTTCAACGGACTCAGCAAGTCGCTGAAGATTCTCATTGCAAAGTAAACCAGAATCGACTAACTTTACGGCCGTGTTTAGCGAATTGTTTAGCCCTAAATCTCTCATTCTTTCGCAGGTTGATATCACGTCAGATACTAGGATATTTGGAATCTCGCCCGTTCCCTGCTTCGCCCCTTCAATGAATCTTTGAACTGCGTAATACCCAAACGAAATTATGTCTACATTCCGACAATATAAGGATTTACGGATTACACGGACCACTTCTCCAATGGTTTCTGGATACAAGCGCGAGTATTCATACGCCGTAGTCACCCAAAACTGGTCGTTGGTGTTAAATAACTGCTTACTCCAAACCCTCTTGATTTCACCTGTAATATGTGTTTCATTCATCTCAGGCAATAATGTACCAGCTAGCAACCTTATAATTTCCTGTCTGATTGCATCATTTTCAGATTCTATACTAGGTATGTTCAATGCGATAGGAGAATTTTTCGGATTCCAGTTCAAGCATGCACATAGGATATCACCAAAATGTTTTTTTACATCTTGAAAGATATCAATCGAAGAATTTAACCCGCCATTTGCGGTGCGCAATAATTTTGGCTCATTTTTCGATTCGTATGCATGCCGAATTGACGGCGGCTCCGAGGCAGGTTGACGGGCTTGCGTTTTCGTCGAGGCAGGCGAGTTGGTACCATTGAAGGTAGTTTCCGAGGTATTTCGTCGCGACGCCTCGGAAGTGGAACAGGAATCCCTTGAAGCGGCTTTGCCGGTTGCCGACCGTCTGGATGTGGTAGGGACCCCGGATTCGCGATCCTGCGGATTGGTTCAGAGCGACGTGGGACAATCCGAGCGACCGCGCGCAGGGCGGGTAGCAACTCGCCGCGTCGCTGACCAGCACGGCATCCTTCGCCACGGCCGGGCGGAGCGCGTCCGCGATTTCCGCCGCCCGCGTCGAGTCCAGCGCCGCCCCGAGGGTCGTGCCCGACCGGTCCGCGGCGAACAGGACCGGCGCGAGATCCTTGGACAGCCCGCGCGTCTTCGCTTTTCCGCCGCGCCGCCTGGGCGGCCGGACCATGTTGCGCTCGCCTTTCCGGCTTCGAAGGAGATAGGTCTCGTCCGCCTCCACGATCCCCCGCAACATCTCGGGATCCTGCCGCGAGGCGTCCAGGAACCGGTGCCGCCACCGGAAGGCGGTCGACGGCGCAATGTCGCAGCGCCGCGCGGATGCCCCCCCCCCCGTCTCGCCTTCCGCCAGGGATTCCCCGAACGACAGCCAGCGCTCCTTCTTGTGCAGCCCCTGAAGCGGCGTCCCGGTCACCGCGTTGAAGGTCCGGCCGCAGGATTTGCAAAGATAGCGCCACAGGCCGCGCGTCCTGCCCTTGCGCACCGCGCCGCCCTCGCCGCAGCGCGGGCAGATCCGCGACTCGCCGACGCTCCGCTCCACCGCCGCGACCGATCTCTCCTCGTCCGCGTCGGTCGAAAGCGCCCGCGCCGCCTCCGCCCGCTGCGCCGCCGTCAGCCGGTCCGAGGCCGACAGCCAATCCTGAAATTCCGCCTGATCCATCGTCTTGATCCCGAACGCTTTTCCGTATTCAATGCATAGCATGAAACGACAATGCATACAATTCGAAAAATGAGCCATAATTTTACGTCGATAATACCGTTCTTTATCTTTTCAATGCAACTTGAATAAAATAGTGCTTTTGCTCGGCCAGGTTCCGTTTCAGGTAATTCAAGGAAAACAAATGGGAATACGGAGGATGTAGAAGGCCATCCATCCTCAGTGTTTGTTTGGCTCCAAATCGCATGCGCAAGGTCTTGCTTCTCGCCATCAGAAAGACAATCAACCTTGTACAATTTGTACAGTCTACGGATTGCCCGATCCCGGTCATGTTCAGCTTCGCTATGTACCGCCGATATAAGCTCAGAAATGCGTAACGTCCATTTTACGTTGTCTTCCGGTCTATGCATGTCGTCCATGCCAAATTCATCTATTAGTTCTGGCCACCGAGTAATCTGGCTGCTGGCATTCCGCTCACCCGGTAAGGGCAAAAAAATTGCGGTTTCAGCAAGATCCCGCTTTTGTTTCGTTGGCATTGCTTCCAAGCAACGTTTCAGAACATTGTGAACATGCGTATAGAGCGTCCAATGATTGATGCTATCATTTGAGCATAGTGCCAGTGCCCACAGGTAGTAGGTTCGGGCGTCCTCTACAGACATTCGAACGGACAAACGTGAAATAAGTTCAATATTTCTACAAATCTGATCAATGCACCTCGATCGGTTAACGCCGTTGGATTTTCTCAAGAGATGGTCTGTTGCTATTTTAAGAACAGACGCCAAGTTGACGACTGTTTCCAGTGGAATTCTAGCAATTCTTATGCGACTGAACGTTGAATTCATGAGGCCCTTATCCGCACCGCTAAGGAAAGACGCCGCAATCAAAAGACTCTGCTCCGCATCATGAGATTTTAGCTCAAAGGCCCGCTCAAGACGAGTGGAAAGGAAGTTTATTTGCCCAATCCGAGTCGGGATTCCGGTCACTTCCTGAACTCGTATAAGTAAGTCAATTGCTAAAACAGTTGCGCCGCTTTCAAACGACACCGAAACAGTATTCGTTTGAAAATACCCTGGATTGAATAGGGGAATTACCGTTGATTTTTTGTTCAAACTTTTTTCAAATTCTTGCGCGATCTCCCGATCAATAAAATTTAAATAATCCCAAGGATCGCATCTCCTTTTACCGTAGTGCGTAGGCCACGCTCCAAGTCTTTTTTCACATTTCCCTTCGTCTTCTGAAAATTCCATCCGAGCCAACCGGTGTACAAGAACTGCCCAAGCTTCTCTAGACAGCAACCAGATTGAATTTCTATCTCTTGCTCTGAGTGCACGAATTTCTTTTCGGGCTGTTCGAAAACACATTGCGGCTTTTTCATCTTCAAATAAACAAGTGTACAACATGCCTTGGCGCATTTTCCAAACTGGATCTTGACCTACGATTTTCGGTGCAAGTTCTTTAAGCGAAACATAGTCTAGTTCTTGCTTTGCACGCAGTGCCCTTCCATAAAAAAGTTCAGCAGATGCCTCCGGGTTGTTGATTTTTTCCAGCTGAGTCGCCCAAAACTCAAAACTGTTCCAATCTGATCGTCTTCTAGCTTCCGCATATAAAAACGCGCAAAGCTTTATCTTTTCATGTAGCAACAGATATTTTTTGCCGCCGGATGAAAACGATTCTTGAATTATCTCTGAGTATTGTTCATCCAACGGCCAGAAGGCGATCTCATGTCGCCAAGCTAATTCAAATATGAAGCGCATTTTGTCTTGTATATCAGCCGGCTCAGCTAATTCCTGAAGCGTGGCATAATACGAATTTGTTTGATATCGAATTTTCTGTTGTAGATCCCCCGGAGTCACTAACCAACCGGGATAGTTTAATCGATCTTGTCGCCAAGCGGAAGAAATCTCTTGAAAGGTCTTCCCTGCGGCATTACGAGGACTAAAGTCTTGGGAGCGATCCTCGGAAGGCATGTCCCATACATAAGGGTCAACCGGTTTTACATTATTCAGCCATTTTAAAAACAAAGAATTTGCCTCCCAATGCCTTGCATCTTTTTCTAAATGGGTAACCAACGGTGAAAGATCGATTGGTGTAACGTTGTATTGGCGTAACATTTCTCTTCTTGATCGGGATAAATTAAGAACACCAATAAGACGGATCTGGCGTGATGCGCTACCTAAGTTGTCGCGGACCCAACCAGCCCACTGTATGAAATTTGGATCATCGCCAGAAAACCCGATTAAGCACAGCTCGTTTTCCAAAAGAACCTGTTGGGCCAAGTTTACAAATGGCGCAAATTTTTTTGGATAAGTCCGATAATCTTCCTCTGTAATAATAAAGGGCTTGTTGGCTGGAAAACTGCCGTGTAGCTTCACAATTCTAGGTGCTTTGGTCCACGAGATGTCGCCAATCGTTCGAATGACATCATAGGTTTGCTCCGTTTCCAAAAGTTGTGTTCGTTCTAAAAGCGTGTCCCAGTTTGTTGTAAGGACGTCAGACCACGGTAGAGACAGTAGCATCTCGTGTAAGCAACCGGGTTCCCATTTTTCGTCCTGAATCATGGACCGGATAAGTCCATCTAGAGCTGGTTCGCCTAATTCGGCCTTGTATTCTTGAGCTAATCTCAACGGATCTCTAGAAACGCACTGGTTTGGATAAAGTTGTTTCTTCATACGATTCGAAAAGTCGCTCCAGAGCGGCGGCGGGGTGGAGGACATATCACTGAGAGTTGCAAAACGACTGAATCCTGCACCGACCATCACCGCCGCACCGTATACGTCTCCCCTTCCGTAAAGGGCATCCCTAATCCGTTGAATTGCAGGGAAATCCGGTAGATCTTGAATCAGCATGTTAAAATGGAGATCCTGATGCTTATTGAGCCGTTAGCTGGCCTGATGAATTTACTTTTTTTTTCCGACTAAGCAAGCCTAATCCGACATTGAACGCAATCTGAAGACACGACTGGTAGGGAGACATACGATACAACGCTGACATGATTGATCCAAATCAGTATCGTTTGCGCGCCTGGTATTTCCCTGCCAGTAATCAAATATCCGAGAAACGCATTTGCGGAACTAGGAGTCTGTCCGAGAAATAGCCGCCGCTGAATTTGACGGAAGTTTTCGGTACAGCATCTAGAAAAATGTGAATGTTATATCTATATGTTGCGCTACAAAACATCAATAAATCCACGTATATTGGCGACGTTACGAATACTCGGACACGCTCCTAGTAGCGCAATTTAGTCAGATAGCGCCCTATTTGGCGGACGGCGAAGATGCGTTCAAAGTTTGCCGTCTAACTGTAGGTCTTCGCCTCTTTTTCGTTGTACAGGTCAATGAATTCCAAGATTGGCTTCTCAATCCGCTTGATGGAATTGCAGACGGTGCACCGGAGACAGAGAGCATCAAATGGACTCTAGTGAGTCGAACCGGCCGATAGAAAGTTTAAACACCAGCATGGAAATTCGGCATCCGACAATGAGGGCGCGGGCTGGCAGACTTCCGATTGAACCGCTCAGCGGTCGCGAACGTTTCATGTGAAACATTCGTTCCCGCGCCGTCACGGCCGCACGCTGCATTCAATGCTCGATGCTGAAGCGTCCGAACTCAGGAATCAAATGCGTCCGTGGCAGTGCTTGAATTTTTTCTTTGAGCCGCACGGACACGGGCTGTTGCGCCCGGGATTGCCCCACGTCGAACGATCATTTTCGTCGAACGCAGGTGCCGCCTTAGGTCCTTTGCCGTTGAGCTTGCGGCTGCTTTGTTCAAGCAATTTCTTTGCTTCCGCCAGTCTTGCTTCTTCTCTTCGCAGGATCTCCGCGCGCTCCTCCGGCGTCATCGGCCTCAACTTGCTCAATTGACTGGACATTGCCGTGCGCAAGGAGGTCATCAAGGCATCAAAGAGTCCGAATGCTTCGCTCTTGAATTCGTTCAGAGGATCCCGTTGCGCATAGCCTCGGAAACCGATCACCGAGCGCAGGTGTTCCAGAGTCACGAGGTGTTCTCTCCACTTCGAGTCGATCGTGTGCAGAAGAACTTGTTTTTCCAAGGTTCTCATCGTCTCGGTCCCGAATTCCACGGACTTTTTCGCCATGACCTCTTCGGATGCCTTGTAGAGACGCTCCATGACGACTTGGTCGTCGACGCCGTCCTCTTCGCCCCAAGCAGTGACCGGGGCTTCGATGCCAAGCTGATCCCGGCACATCGAGGCGAGCTCTTCCATCTCCCACTGTTCGGAATAAGTATTCGGCGGCATGCATTGCTCAACCAGATCATCGACCAATTCGTGCCGCATGTCCCTGACGATTTCCGAAACATCGTCGGATTCCATGATTTCGCGCCGCTGGCGGAAGATCGCCTTGCGCTGGTCGTTCATCACGTCGTCGTATTTGAGGAGTTGCTTCCTGATGTCGAAGTTGCGCGCCTCCACTTTGGCTTGGGCCTTCTCAAGCGACTTGTTCACCCATGGATGAATGATCGCTTCTCCGTCCTCCATTCCGAGCGTGTTCAATACCTTGTCGAGCTTCTGGGATCCGAAGATCCGCATCAGATCGTCTTCCAGCGAAAGGAAGAAACTTGAGCGCCCGGGATCGCCCTGCCGTCCTGAGCGGCCTCGGAGCTGATTGTCGATCCGCCTGGATTCATGCCTTTCAGTGGCAAGCACATAAAGGCCGCCGGCATTCAGCACTTTTTCGCGGGCAGCGGATATTTCGGCTTCAATTCGACTGCGTATCGTGCCGACTTCGGCTTCGGGGTCTCCTTCCAAATCCTCTATGACGCGCATCTCGACATTGCCGCCGAGCTGGATGTCGGTTCCGCGTCCCGCCATGTTCGTGGCGATCGTCACTGCGCCGGGCTTTCCCGCGTCCGCGATGATTTTGGCTTCCTGCTCGTGGTGCCTCGCGTTCAGGACGTTGTGGCTTATCTTTTTTTCGTCGAGCATTTTCGAGAGGATTTCGGATTTCTCGATTGAGGTCGTTCCGACCAGAACCGGCTGCTCTTTTTCGTTCGCTTCCCGGATTGAACTCAGGATCGCGTCGTATTTCTCGCGGGTCGTCCGATAAACCTGGTCATCCTCGTCGGCACGGTCGACAGGGCGGTTGGTCGGAATCTCCACCACGCCGAGGCCGTAGATCTCCTGAAATTCCTCCGCTTCCGTTGCCGCGGTCCCGGTCATTCCGGCAAGCTTGTCGTAAAGCCGGAAATAGTTCTGGAACGTGATCGAAGCCATTGTGACGTTTTCGGGCTGGATCGCGACGTTCTCTTTGGCTTCGATCGCTTGATGAAGCCCTTCGCTCAATCTCCTGCCCGGCATCATCCGGCCGGTGAACTCATCGATCAGGACGACTGCGTCGTTGCGGACGATGTACTCCTTGTCCTTCCGGAAGTTCTTGTGCGCCCGGAGCGCTTGGGTGATGTGGTGCACCAAAGTGGTCGACTCGGGATCGTAAAGCGACTGGTGTTCAGGAAGAATGCCCGCCTCGCGAAGCCGGTTTTCCATGAATTCGTTGCCCTCGTCGGTATAGGTGACGTTCTTGGTTTTTTCGTCGAGCGTGTAATGCTCCTCGGCGACCTCGGGAATCAAGGTGTTGATCGATACGTAGAGTTCAGAACGATCCTGGGAGGGTCCCGAAATGATCAACGGCGTGCGGGCTTCATCGATGAGAATGGAGTCGACCTCGTCCACAATCGCGAAATTATGGCCCCTCTGCGCCATCGCCGGCAGGGTCGTCGCCATGTTGTCGCGAAGATAGTCGAAGCCAAGCTCGTTGTTCGTCGCGTAGGTGATGTCCGCTTGATAGGCGGCGCGTTTCTCCTCCTTCTCCTGCATCGGAACGATCACGCCCACGGTCATTCCCAGCGCGGAATAGATATTGCCCATCCACTCGGCATCGCGGCGAGCCAGGTAGTCGTTGACCGTGACGATATGCACGCCTTTCCCTGCAAGGGCATTCAGATAAGCGGGAAGAACGGCGACAAGAGTCTTGCCTTCCCCGGTCTTCATTTCGGAAATGTCTCCGCGATGCAGAAATATCCCGCCCATGAGCTGGACGTCGAACACGCGAAGCCCTAGCGTTCGCTTGCCCGCTTCGCGGGCATTCGCGAACGCTTCCGGCAGAAGGCTGTCGAGGTCTTCGCCGTTTTCGGCTCTGGACTTCAGTTCGGCGGTCTTCTGCTTGATCCCTTCGTCCGACAAAGCCTCGAATTCGCTCTCCAGTTTGTTGATCTCGGCGACCAAAGGTCCGACCGACTTCAGTTTTCTGTCGTTCGGAGATCCGAATACTTTTTTGGCGATGCTGGCGAGACGCATTGGCAAGGTTTCCGAGCCTGGGAATTCGCCGGGTCCTGAACCGAGCCCGCGAATTTCAATACTTGCTGTTCCAGATAGGCACCCCGCTTTCGTCGGCGACATGCAGACGGAGCGGAGGCCATTGGGATCCAAATTCGCGATGGATTTATGTGCGCGATGCGCGATAGTCAACTTTTCCGAGCGGCTCAAAGCGTTGGAAGTTGCACTTCTCCGCTCTCGCGGGGTCGGAGGCGCAAGATTTCTGTGGATTGTCGGGTATTGAAGTCGGCGAATCCATGAATAACAGCTCAGTTCGGATGAGCGTGGCGGATGGACGTACGATTTTCCGGAAGCAAGCGATTGCCTGCATTGGAAACGTCTCCCGCCGTCGCTCCATCGCTGTTGATCCGCATCCGACGGCCATCAGACCGCAAGCTGCTTCCTGATGGCGGCGGGGATGATTCCGCCGCATTGCGAACGGCTTCAGCTTTCGTTCGGGTGGGGCAGAAACTCGGAACAAGGTGCGGAAGACTCGAAACAAGGAACGAGATAAAAACGCGGATTGACGGGATGCAGAGAGGACCCGAGAACTCGTTCGTTGGAAACCGCCATGAACCGCATCAGCTTTGACATGATGCTCGACGGTTCCAACTTCGGGCCGATCATTGCGGTTCGAACGCTGTTCAGAGGCCGACATGGCCTGCTGCCATCGTCGTTTTGTTCTTCCTCAAACCTGAACCTGGTTGCATTTGCCGAAGCGCGCTCTTTCCAGTTCTGCAAGGTGCATCCCATTTACCTTGGATAGAGAGAAGGCGAGGTGCCGCTGGTCGAAATCGGCCGCCAACGCCTGCTCGCCGCCAAATGCTGCATCGAAATCAATCGTGTGGCGAAACCCTCGATTGGAGGCATCTTTGCGCCGCCGTCTGATCGAAAGAACTGGAACGCACCCAGTTCGACAAGACTTGTTGATATCGTTTTGTTCTTCCTCAAGGCCGTTTGACTTTCCCGGCCGCACCGAATCCGATCCAGCAAGCTGCATCCCATTTCCGGATTGATAAACGCGAGAGGCTGCTGGTCGAAATCGGGCGCCAACGCTTTGCTCACTGTCAAATGCCCTATCGAAAACAATCGTTGGGCCGACTTCCTTGATTGGCGGGTTTGTCGCGCCGCCGTCTGACCGAAAGAACTGGAACGAGCCCAAGTCGACAAGACCTGTTGATATCGTTTTTGTTCCTCCACAAGGCCATTTGAATTTGCCGGCAGCACCGAATCTGGTCCAGCAAGGCGCATCCCATTTTCGGGTTGAAAAACGCGAGAGGCTGCTGATCGAAATCGGGCCCAACGCTTTGCTCACTGTCAGATGCCGTATCGAAAACAATCGTCGGTCCGACTTCCTCGATTGGCGGGTTTGTCGCGCCGACGCTGGGCCAAAGGAATGGGATGCACCCTATCCGGCATTCCCGGTTTGCAGGCGCCATAAGTGTAGGTGGCGTGCTTTTCGAGTTCGACGATGCTTGAAGCCGCAAGCCGAAAGTTCCGTCGCGCAAGACTTCATGAAGGCCAGCGGGAGTAGCGGAAGCCGCTGAGATGAAAGTTTCATGAAAATCGGCTTTGAAAGTCGGAAGCAAGTCGATAACAGGGCATTTTAATGCAAACTTTGAATCCTGATGAATAAGGAACAGCAAATGAATATCCCGAGAGTCGTGACCAACCTTGGCAAGGTCGGCGTACTGATCATCGCGTCCGCCGCCGCGCCAGCGAATGCGGACGTCGCGAACGTTACCATCGTGCACTTCAATGATCTTGATCGCATGGGCGAAAGAGACGGTCGAGGCGGAGTCGCGCGCTTGGCGTCCGTCATCGAGTCGGAACGCCAGATGGGCGGCCAAGTCATCGTGACATTCGGCGGCGACACGATTTCGCCGTCCCTGTTGTCCGGCATGGACGAAGGGGCCCACATGATCGATCTGCTGAACCAGATCGGCGTGACCGCAATGGCGATCGGCAACCACGAATTCGACTTCGGTCCGGAAATTGCCGAAGAAAGAATCGCGGAGGCGAATTTCCCGATGCTGGGCGCCAACCACGCGAACCCGGACGGCGATATGCTGGACGGCGCGATGGAATCCATCATGGTGGAGGCCGGACCCTACCAGATCGGCATATTCGGGCTCACAACCGTTTCCACCGCCGAAAAGTCCAGCCCGGGCGAGTATGAATTCCGTCCTGCGGTCGATGTCGCGGCCGAGCAAGCGGAAGCTTTGAGAGCGGCCGGCGCCGACATCGTGATCGCGTTGGCCCACACGGATATGGGCGAGGATCAGGCGCTGAGGCAGCAGGGAGCCGCGGATATTCTGCTGAGCGGCGACGACCATATCCAGGAAGTCTCCTACAACGGCAAAATGCTCTACGCAGAGTCGGGAGAGCAGGCCGACTGGGTAACCGTCATCAACTTGAGGATGGAAGAAGTCGTTGACGGCGACGACAAGGAATTCGTTTGGAGCCCGGAATACCGCGTGATCGACACGATGAATGTCGAGCCTCACGCCGACATCGCGGCGGCCGTTGCGGGGTACGAAGCCATGCTCAGCAATGAACTGGACGTCGAGCTTGGAACCACGGCAACCGCTCTCGACAGCCGCCGGGAAACGATCCGCGCAAAGGAAGCAGCGATCGCCAACCTCATCGCCGACGCGGTGCGCGATGCGACCGGGGCAGACATCGGCATGATGAACGGCGGCGGCATCCGCGCAAACCGCGAATACGAGCCCGGAACAGTGCTGACCCGTCGTGACATCCAATCGGAGCTTCCCTTCGGCAACAAGACGGTCGTGCTGGAGGTTACCGGTCAAGACATCATAGATGCCCTCGAAAATGGCTTCAGCCAGGTCGAAAACGGCGCCGGAAGGTTCCCGCATGTTTCCGGAATCGAAGTGGTTTACGACTTCAACCAGCCTGCCGGAAGCAGAGTCGTGGAAGTCATGCGCGACGGATCGGCGCTCGACCCTGAAGCGACCTTCAGTCTTGCGATCAACGACTATGTCGCAGGAGGCGGAGACGGATACGACATGCTCGCGGGCAAGCGACGGATTGTCGACGAGAATGCAGGCGTGCTGATGACGGTCCAGATGTTCGACTACATCTCGTCCAGAGGAAGCGTTTCGCCAAAAGTCGAAGGGCGAATGACGCCGGCGAACTGAACAGCAGCGAGCAGTCGAGTGCCGACGCGTCGAACGCGTCGGCATTCAAAGTTTCAGGCAGGACATTCAAATCATTTCAAGCGCGGCGAGACGCTTGCGCCGGTCCGGCGTTCGCGTGTACTTCTGCGGCTTGAACTGCGGCGGCAAGTCGCACATCCAATATTCGAGTTGCGGAGGCCTAAATGAGCAAGGAGGAAATCCAAGAACTCAAGAGCGAAATCAAACGCCTCAAGAACCTCTTGCGATTAAGGGACGATCCGAGTCCTGTTTCGCCGCTCGCGCCTAAGGGAGGGTTTCCGGACCTGCCCGAAATAGACGGGGTCGAGTTCGCGTCTGCCGCGGCAGCCGTGCATTACAAAGGTCGGGACGACGTCATGCTGGCGAGGACCGCGCCGGGCAGCGCAGTCGCCGGCGTCTTCACTCGCTCAGCGACGCGGTCAGCGCCGGTCTTGGATTGTCAAAGCAAGATCGCCGAACTGCATTCGAAAGAACCGGTTGACGATGGGTTCGCGATCCTGGCGAATTCGGGGAATTCGAATGCCTTCACAGGCGCGGTCGGAGTCAGCGCCGTCGAGAAACTGACAGGCTTGGTCTCCAAGACCTTGGGGATATCGGAACGGCATGTCTTTACCGCTTCCACCGGCGTTATCGGCGTACCGCTTCCAAGCGAACGAATTGCCGCCGTCGTAGACTCCTTGTGCGACGGTCTGCGGCCTGACGGAATAAAAGGAGCGGCGCGCGCAATCATGACGACCGACACCTTTCCGAAGGGTGCTGGAACTACGGTCGACATCGGCGGGTCGACGATCAGCATAGCCGGGTTCGCGAAGGGATCGGGAATGATCGCGCCGAACATGGCCACGATGCTTGCATTCATATTCACGGACGCATCCGTGGAGCAGCAGACTCTCCAGTCGCTGGTGTCGAAAATAGCCGACGAAACCTTCAACAGGGTTACGGTGGATGGCGACACCTCCACTTCCGACACAGTGATCGTCGTAGCGACGAACAAATCGAGTGCGCCGCGCATCGAAGACAAAAATACGGACGAAGGAAAACAGTTCGGCAAAGCCCTGACCGAAGTCATGGAAGATCTGGCCAAGCAGCTTGTCCGCGACGGCGAGGGCGCCACGAAGCTTGCGAAAATCCGCGTGACCGGCGCCGAGTCCGACAGCGACGCCGCCCTGGTCGCAAAGTCCATCGCAAATTCGCCGCTCGTGAAGACAGCAATTCACGGTGAGGATCCCAACTGGGGGCGGATCGTGATGGCGATCGGAAAGGCGGGAGCGAAAGCGGACCGTGACCGGATATCGATCAGTTTCGGCGACCACATTGTTGCAGAGCGGGGGTTTGTTTCGCCGAATTACGAAGAAGAAGTAGCAGCAAAGCACATGCGAAATGAAGAGATCCTCATCCAGGTCGATCTCGGGATAGGAAACGGTTCAGCCGCCGTCTGGACCTGCGACTTTTCCGACCGTTACGTTTCCATCAACGCCGATTACCGCTCATGAAGCTAGTGCTTGTCGCTGCGGCCGCGCTTGTCGACCCCGACGGGCGGATACTGATAGCCAAGCGAAAAGACGAAGGATTCTTGGGCGGCTTGTGGGAGTTTCCTGGCGGCAAGGTTGAAGCCGGAGAGACGCCGGAAGAGGCACTCATTCGAGAACTGCGGGAGGAACTCGGAGTGGACACTTGGCAGAGCTGCTTGGCTCCATTCACGTTTGCCAGCCACACCTACGAAGGGTTTCATCTCCTGATGCCGCTGTACATTTGCCGCAAATGGGAATCGCAACCAAAGAACCGTACCCACAGCCAATTGAAATGGGTTTGGCCGCTCGATCTTGCCTCCTACTCCATGCCGCCAGCCGACAAACCGCTTGTGGCGATGCTAAGAGATTGGCTCTAGCAACACAATGATATTGTGTTCTCGACCCCACTGCCCTTCCGCAAGAAAGACCCCCGTGCTGGGATGGGATTGCTTTTGGATGCCTATTGACAAAAGCCCCCTAAATTTCAATTCCACTAATTGATGGTTCGTGCTAAATTTGTTCACAAAAGAATCACTATTAGCTACAGCTGAGCGAGACATGGAAGCAAGAGCGGATGGTTAAAGGTCACGCGCCTTTGGTAAGGCAATCAGAACCGGGTAGAGTGCGGACACTGCTGATGGAACATCGGCAGCCGGTCTTTCTTTTAGGTGCGGGCGCTTCCATACGATCTGGCGTACCAGATGCTTGTGAGACTGTGAGCCGGGCGGCGAAATGGGCTTGGTGCAAAGAAAATGGACGTTCGACAGAAGATCCTAGTGTGGTTAGCTCCGACTGGCGGCCTTGGTTGGAAAGCTTGCCTTGGTTTAAACAGGGTGTGGGCTTCGCTGATCAATATCCTGTTGCTATCGATAACCTATTGGGAATTGGAAATGACAAACGTGAATTCTTTGAACAGTTAATTAGTCGTGGAGTTGATCCGAGCCCCGGATACAGAGCGCTGGCTCGAATCTTGGACAATGGATGGATTGCGACTGTCTTAACTACAAACTTTGATCATTGTTTATATCGTGCAGTTATTCTCGAAGCAACGCCACCGCTTCTAGTGGAGATTAAGACTCCCTCGGACTGGGTGCGTTACAATGCATCACCTTCTAACCCGCAAATCATACACATTCATGGATCAGTTGAACATTATTCGGATAAAAATTTAGAAAAGGAAGTGGCCATCTTGGACGCTAGCATTGTTGAACGCTTAAAACCGCTCATTAGGGATCACCCCTTGGTTGTCGTTGGATATCGTGGAACCGAGGCATCAATCATGACTGATCTACTTTACAATCAGGCAGATTTTGCAAATAATTTCAAAAATGGCGTGTTTTGGTGTGAATTAAAACGCAAAGCAGGCAGCCCTCTTTCACCACTTATTCACAAATTTGCGGCTAAAATTGGATCTAATTTCAATCGGGTACCTATAGAGAGTTTTGATCAATTTCTTAAAGTTGACTTATACGATCAACTAGTTGCCAAAAAAGTTCAACGTAAACAGCTAGGTCCGATGTTAGGTCATATACAATTACCGTTGGATATGCAAGTTTTTAAAAGTGGGGATTACAGGGATCTTGACGAGCAGTTACTTTTTCAACGACTCTGTCAATATGCGGAAAAACACTCCGAGCCGTATCCTGACAGTTTTGACAACAATTGGATTTACAACTTTGCAGCTGCAAAGAAATTGATCCAAAATGTGGAGAAAAACAATGAATACGTTCCAACCTTCGCTGGTTGGGTCATGTTTTCAAGGAATCCCACACCTACGTTACAAAATGCGGTAGTAGATTTCACGGTTACCGGTCCAGATGCTTGGTTGCGAAAAGCATTTGGCGACGACGCTGAGCTGCAGAAAGGTAATCAGGAAAATGAATACCTCGTTAGTCGAAAAATTGGTGGAACCATTTGGAACCAACTGAATGTACTCATTGAAACTATCGCTCTACTGAACGAACCGTTTCTATTGAAAGAAGCAAAATCTCGATCTGTAACTGCGTATGAACCCAATTCGGTAAAGGAGATGATTGTAAACGCACTGGTTCACAGAGACTATGGTGTGCAAGCACCGATTAGGATTTCTATGACTCCGACAAAAATTGAGACAGTTAGCCCGGGAGGGCTTATCGAGGAGGTTGCGGCCAAAACCGGTGGAAAGGAAATTGAGGTTCTAATCCGGGGTGGTTCCAGAGGTGACCTTAAGGGGTATCGTAACCCCGTAATTTCCGGGTTGTTCTACGGGAGCGACGAGATGGAACGCCGCGGTTCCGGACTTTCTGATATGTTTCAACGGACTATTGACAATAACGGGGAGGTAAAATTTCATACAACGAAGGAAAATAGAGAATTTCGTGTAGTGATCTACTCTCGCCCGGAGGCAGTTGATGAAATCACCCGTACAGCAGTGGCTGATCAATCAGAAACTGTGCGTTTTACGACCAATTTAGTCGAGTTTGTCTCGCTGCCTGAGCAAATTTGGCATGTGGGGACGTCGGCAAAATCGGTACTCGCATTGACAAGGAGCGCAGAAAGTTTGTCTGTTCCACCTGGCTGCATTCAAAATGAGCGCTTCTTCAGTTTTTATAACTTAGAAAGGTTTACGTCGGATCTTGCAACGCCATTTGATGGGTCCGATGTTGAGGTTCTAACAATCCCTGAACTTTTTAAACAGGGCAATGGGCTAAATATCCTTAGACACCTTCTTTATGAAGCGATTAGCGAGCATTTTCGTGCTATAGGTCTCGTTGTTGATAAGGAACGAAGGAGAGCGCACTTTCCACTGTGCCAGGAATCAAGCAGAAAAGTAACATACAGAGGGAGGGTAAAGCGGGCCACCCGGACCATTGTCAAAGCGCGAACCAAGCGTGATTCCAACCAGATCATTTACTACGAGCATAAGTCATTTACATATTCCATTGCTCCTTTTGGGATTAAATGGGGTATGTTTATAAACCCTGGCTATGTGTTCACAAGGGACGGTAGAAACCACTTTCTAGGGAGAGAACGTACGAGCGTCCTCTCAACGAAACGCGCGGCAAGAGATTTTAATGCGACTGTCATGCATGATGTAACCTTTTGGATGGCATGTTTTTCGGAGGAGGCGGATGGAGTTTTTGCGCTAAGAACTGAAGATGGAAATGAATTTGCGGTATACGCTCCAACCGTCTTGTTGGATAGCACCTTTCCCGGTATTGCTTTCAATTCCAGTGCGTTTAGTAGAGGGCGATCAGTTGGAGATGAAATCGAGCAAACACTTACTGAAGTTGATCAAGAGCTTGAGGAACTGGCCTCGAGGGAAGAAAATGAAGATGGTGCATCTTTCGGACACTTGGGCGGGAACGAGATTGGTAATATGGAGGATCAATCGTGAGCCTAGAACTTTCGATTACTGAGCTTCCTCCGCCCAAGTTGCAATTTGGCGGCGCACTAAGTGTGTCAGATCCGAAAGTTGGCTTAGGACAAGCAGGACCATTTGATCTACATTTTGGATCTGCTGCTCGCAAACACAAAATTGGTGTCGGTATTATTGGATCGCGGGAAATGATTGATCTGGCTGGCGCTTGGATTGAGCGTTGTCAAAGACCTATACCTGTTCTTGATAATATGAGTCTTTTAAAGCGAGAATTTCCGGGCTTCAAGGAGACGTACCATAGTTCGCTCGCGATAGACGACAGCTGGATCATTGATCTTGACTTCGGAAGTCGCGATCAACTCAGGCTAGCTCTTGAAGAAAGTGATCCGTTTAAACGGTTTGAAATTGTGTTGGAACTATATGCTAATGCGCTGGATAGGTTGGCGTCACGTGATGCCAATCGTCCCGACATCGTGATTATTGCTATACCCGATGACGTTTTAAAAGGAGTTCATTCAGTTGAACGCAAGGCAACAGCAGCGGAAAAAAAAGCTGCAACCGCGATAAGAGAGTCACATGCGAGTAATCTCGTAGATTTCTCTGACCTTTTTCAGGAGGTAGATCAAACTGAAGAAGATTTTCTACGGCGGGATTTTCGTGATGCATTAAAGGCTAGGGCATTGAAGGCAAGATTGCCGATTCAGATTGCGACTAAAAAACTTTTTGTAGACACAGCACCAGGTCAAGATGCGGCAACTAGGGCTTGGAATTTTTCAGTTGGGGCTTATTACAAAGCTGGCGGAGTGCCGTGGCGTCTTCCTCAGTCTGGGCCTGAAACCTGTTTTGTGGGGATTTCATTCCATCATTTAAGGACGACCAAGCGGCATATTGTTCGGTCGAGTTTGGCCCAGGCATTCTCGAGCGAGGGTGAGGGCTTTGCGATTCGTGGCGAGGGTATCCCGGCTGATCCAAGCCAAGGTCGGAGTATTCATTTGTTCGAAGAGCAAGCATTTAAATTAGCGGGGAATATACTGGATGAGTATACGATTCGAACTGGTGGTGCGCCGGTTAGAGTCGTTGTTTACAAGACTTCGTTTTTTGACGCTGGAGAGCTTGCTGGAATGCAAGCTGCGTTATCTGAAATCCCGATTGTTGAATTTGTAACGCTCGTACCGAGCGACCTGAGGCTCTTGAGGCTTGGAAACTACCCACCAAAAGTTGGAACTCTTTGCACCGTGAATAAAGCGAGTTCATTCTTGTTCACATCTGGGTACATGGAGGAGTTGGGTACCTATCCGGGACCGCATGTACCACAACCCTTTGAGGTGAGAATGCAACTCAAGGGTAGCAAAATTTCAGCTGCCCAAGACGTGCTAAACTTGACACGCATGAATTGGAATACCGCTGATATTAGAGGGAAATGGCCTGTGACCCTATCTTTTGCAAGGCGGGTTGGCCGTATTCTTGACGAGTTCGGTGATGTGGAGCCAGGGGAAACATCGTTCCGTTACTTCTTGTGAACAGATTGACTACTACCGAACTGAACTGGCCCATGTTTTCTGGAGAGCAAAAGACTAAACAAATGAGCCGCGCACTCCAAGGAAGGTACGTCAATTTCTCTGCGAGGTGCTGGATCAATGGAAGTGAAAAAGCCCACTCCGAGGCAACTAGCCAAACTTTACGTGGGCAGATTAGTTGGTCGAAGAAAATTGTGTCCATTATTCCAGCGATAACGCGGCCTTCCGGTCAGTCCAGAAGAAGTTCGGAAGTTCCCGCTACTCGCTTCGCGGGCTGCACGGATGCGTATCCAGCTGTATCTTGCCCACCCTTCTGGGCTTGCTGCCCTGCATGCAGGGTGCCCGCCAGTACGTAAAACTTCTAAAATCACGCTAGAAGTCAACACAGCCGTGAAATCCCATGATTGTCGGAGATTTTCAATTTCCCTTTACGGACAAAGACACAACGAAAACAAAATAGGCAATGTTCGCTTTGATCAAACCGTCCCAGTT
Organism: Paracoccaceae bacterium; assembly: GCA_965205055.1. GTDB lineage: Bacteria > Pseudomonadota > Alphaproteobacteria > Rhodobacterales > Rhodobacteraceae > CBDBBY01. The sequence goes on from OZ242030.1 coordinate 3,414,305, forward strand.
GATAATGAGTTGAAAAAGTCGGGTGCTCAGCAACACCGGCTGACAGAAACGGAAGAGCGAGAGGCAACGCTTGTGACAGTTACGCTTTCAGAGCTTGAGCAACATCTTTGGGGTGCAGCCAATATTCTGCGCGGCAGCATCGATAGCGGCGAATACAAGAGCTATATCTTCGGTCTGCTGTTCTTCAAGCGCCTCAGTGACGTGTGGCAAGAGGAGTATGAGCAGTCTCTCGCAGAGTACGACGACGAGGATCTTGCTGTCGATGCCGACGAGCACCGCTTCGACATTCCGCAGGGGCACAATTGGTCAGAGGTACGCAGGCGTACGACCAACATCGGAGAGTATCTGAACGCAGCCTTTCAGGCAATAGAAGACGCCAACATGAAGCTGCGCGGCATCTTCCAAAGTGTGGATTTCAACAACAAGGATCGCTTTCCCGACGACTTGCTCGAAAGACTGCTCCAGCACTTTGATCACTACGACCTGCGCAACAGCAACGTTGACGCCGACATGCTGGGCACCGCGTACGAATACCTCATTAAACAGTTTGCTGACGACGGCGGTAAGAAGGGCGGCGAGTTCTACACACCCAAGGAAGTAGTGCGCCTTATGGTCAAGTGCCTTGAGATTGACCAAGGTATGACCGTCTATGACCCTACCTGCGGCAGTGGCGGCATGCTGCTAGAGGCTTATCGTGCAGTTGAGAAAGCAGGCAAAAACGCCCGTTCACTCAGCCTCTTCGGGCAAGAGCGCAACTTGAACACCTGGGCGATTTGCCAGATGAATCTGTTCCTTCACGACATCGACGATGCCGATGTGCGGCGAGGCGATACCTTGCGCGAACCCAAGCACATAGTGAGCGAAGGCAGCAGGGCCATTCGCACATTTGACAGGGTGATTGCGAATCCGCCGTTTTCGCTTAAGGAATGGGGTCATACGGTCTGGAGCAACGGCGACCCATATGGTCGCGACCATTACGGCACCCCGCCCAAGTCTTACGGCGATCTTGCATTTGTTCAGCATATGCTCGCCAGCCTAAACGAAAGCGGCAAGCTGGCTGTGGTTGTGCCGCATGGTGTGTTGTTTCGTGCAGGGGCTGAGGGAGGGATCAGAAAAGCATTTATTGAGAATGATCTGATTGAGGGCATCATTGGCCTTGCGCCGAATCTATTCTACGGTGCCGGGATACCCGCGGCGATAATGTTCATGAGGAAAAACAAACCCGCACAAATGTGGCGCCACGTGATGATCGTAAACGGGGCCGAACAGTTCGAAGAAGGGCGCGCGCAAAACTATCTGCGCAAAAATCATATTGATGCCCTGACAGCGGCCTATTCGGGCATGGCGGTTGCCGACCGGCTGGCGGCCATGGTCAGCGTGGACGACATTGCCGCCAATGATTTCAACCTCAACATCACCCGCTATGTTAATTTTGGCGAAGAGGTTGAGGTCGTGAATGTTGCAGTTGAGGCAGAAAAGCTATCAGCACTGATCGTTGAACGCGATGCAGCCGAAGCGAAGGTTAACGCATTCCTCCGAGGGCTTGATTATGCTGGATAGAAGACTTGAGGATTGGATGGCGACAGTGTTGTGCAATGTTGTATTTAATGACACGACCAAATGGGACGGCTCTTCCAAAGAAGTGCCCTATGTAGGATTGGAACATATTGGGCAAGATCGCGGGAACTTAGAGGGCGTGGGAAACGCGGCGGAAGTCGTTTCTGCAAAGAATGTCTTTAGGGTTGGCGATGTGTTGTTTGGTAAACTGCGTCCCAACTTGAAAAAATATTGGCAGGCGGAATTTGAAGGAATTTGTTCTACAGATATTCTCGTGCTCCGTCCCTTAGAAGGCATTTCAAACGAGTATCTGTATTATCTTGTACAGTCTAATTCCTTTTTGAATCTTGCAATGTCAGATGCAGTGGGCACAAAGATGCCGCGCACAAGCTGGAAGCGGCTTGGTGGATTTGAATTCTTACTTCCACCGCTCCCTGAACAACGGCGTATCGCTGAAATCCTGTCCAGCGTAGATGATCAAATCGTAGCAAACCGTGCCTCCGCTGACCAACTCCGTCGTCTCAAGCGTGGACTCATGGATGACTTGTTGACCGGCCGTGTGAGGACAGTCTCGTGATGAGTCACGGTGCGGAGTGGACGTTTGCCGAAAAGCCTACACTGCAACACCTACAGAGGCTGGGCTACGAATTCATCGACCCGTCGCAACATGCCAGCCTGCGCGATAGCGACAACCAAACTATTTTCCGCCCGCATCTTGTTGAAGCAATTCGGCGGCTCAACAGCATTTCACTGGCAGATGCGGAGGCCGCGGCAGCAGAGCTTCTGCGGAAAGAAGACAACGAAGAGTGGCTGAAAATCCAGCGCGGCGCGTTTTCGCGCGGTGTGGAAGGCCAAGCCACGAAAAAGACGCTTCGAGTTATTGATTTCTTGAATCATTCAAACAACCGCTTTGCAGTGACCCATCAGCTATTTGTGCAGGCGGAAAAAAGCCGCATTCCTGATATCGTCGTCTACGTGAATGGTTTGCCCTTGGTCGTAATTGAAGCCAAGTCGCCGAGCGGAAAGGACAAGAAAGGCGAGGCTTTCGACCAGATCAAGCAATACGAACGGGATGTCCCGCGCTTGTTCCACACCAATGCTTTCAACATCGTCACAGACGGCACCACCGTCCTTTATGGCGCTACTCATTCTTCTGCTGAATTCTATGGCTACTGGCGCGACCCGCATCCGCGACAGGACGGCGATTTTGCCAGCGAATTGGAAAAGGGGCTGTGGAGCCTGCTTGAACCCTCGCGCCTGCTGGATCTGCTCGCGCATTTCATCGTGTTTGAGCTTGATGCGTCGACTGGCACCAAAATCAAGAAAATCTGCCGCTATCAGCAGTTCCGGGCCGTAAACAAGATGGTGTCGCGTGTGGTTGAGGGCAAACACAAGCGCGGACTGATCTGGCACACGCAGGGCAGTGGTAAATCGCTCACAATGGTATTTGCGGCATTCAAGCTCAAGCATCACTACACGTTGCAGTCCAAGTACCTTGATGGCGTGAACTTGCTTGTTCTGACGGACAGGATTGATCTGGACGATCAGATTTCCAACACTTTCGTCGCGACGGGTCTGCCCAACCCGACCCGGATTGAAAGCGTCGACGAATTGCGAACAAAGATCGGCAGTGGCGTTGATGGACAGACGTTGCTGAGCACGATCTTCAAATTCGAAGGGTCAAGCAAATCCATTCCCAATAGTGATCGTTGGATCGTGATGGTGGATGAGTGCCATCGCACCCAGGAAAAAGAGCTGGGTGCGTTCCTGCGGGCAACATTGCCGGATGCTATCTTTTTCGGTTTCACGGGCACACCCATAAAATTGAACGACAAAGACACTTACCGAAACTTTGGCGCCGCGGGTGAAGGCTATCTGGACAAGTACGGGATTGAAGATGCGGTGCGCGACAATGCGACCTTGCCCGTCCATTACACCAGCCGCAAAACGGATTGGCTAATCGATGAAGCCAAGATCGATAGTCTTTTCGACACTTGGTTCGCAGCCCTAAGCGATGAGAAAATCGCGGAGATCAAGGAGCGCGGAGTCAAGTTGGCTGACCTTGTCAAACATCCAAGGCGCATTGAGTTGCTGACTTTTGATATCTGGCAGCACTTCAAAGCTTACGCTCGTCCGGACGGGTTCAAGGCGCAGCTGGTGGCTTACGATAGGGAAGCGGTCATCCTCTACAAACGAGCCTTGGATAAGGTCATCGCAGACGAACTGATGAACGAAGGGACAACACATAAAGAAGCCAAAGCGATCGCTTCAGCGGTCAGCGCCTGCGTCTATTCCAAATCGCAAGAAGACGATAAACCCAGCGAAGACCCGTACAAGAGTGCCGTACGGGATGATTTGGTTCGGTGGTATTTGAACAAGGATGCTGAGCGCGACATAAAGCGCGCTTTCAACAAACGCGGCGAAGACCCGCAAATCCTGATTGTCTGCGATAAGTTGCTTACGGGCTTCGATGCGCCTGCTGAAGCTGTGATGTATCTGGACAAGCCACTGAAAGAGCATGCGCTTCTGCAGGCGATAGCGCGAACGAACAGGGTGGCGGATGCAAAGAAAAAGATCGGGCTGATCGTTGATTATATAGGCGTGAGCCGAAAACTGGACGAAGCGTTTGAATCTTACCACGCTGACGACATACAGAACGCAATGCACGACTTGGATGAGCTGCGGGCGCAATTTTTCGCTGCCCATCGTGCAATCAAAGAATACGTAAAGGGTATCGCGCGTACCGGCAAAGACCTGAAGGCGCAGTATGACGATTTGGTGCGCGCGATAGGTACGGAAGACGAGTGGATTCTATTCCGGCGCAAAGTGCGAGAATTTGTCAAGCTTTACGAAGCTCTTGCACCTGATCAGAGCATTCTGGCCGCTTCGGATGATTTGAAGTGGTTCGGTAACTTCCTACTCTACGGCAAGATGATTTTCGAGAAGAAGGAAGCGTTGGACCAGCAAGAATACAGCGCGAAAATCCGCGAGATGCTGGAAGAGCACCTGAAGGTCGCGGGCCTCACGACCATTGTCAAGCTTCGTGGCATTGATGATCCGTGTTTCCGGGATGATTTTGAGACGGAGGGCAAAGAAGAAGACGATCTCAAGTCTGCTGCGCTTCGCAAATCAACGGAACTGCGCAAGATTACGAATGCCAAAATCGCGGAAAACCCGCACCAATACGCCAAGTTCAGCGACAAGCTCCGAGAGCTGATTGAGAAGATGGACAGTACGCAGCTGAATTGGAGCGAAAAGCTGAAGGCTGCAGAAGAATATGCTCGCGATTTGGAAAAGGAATACGAGGCACACATCAAAACGGGGTTGTCGCCAGCCGCGCACGCGATTCTGCGTGTGATTGAAGACGTGGAAGGTGGTGAAGAAGAGCGCGGCAAGGATCTCGCATTGTCTGTTGAGGCGGTCTACACTGACGAAACTCTTGCGCCGAAGCTGTGGCACACCAAAGACAGCTTGAGAAAGGATCTGCGCCAGCGCGTACGCAAAGAGGCCAACGCCTTGGGTTTCGAGAATCTTAAAGGCCTGCCAACGGCAATTGAGGGAATCGCGATCAAGTTCTATGCGAGGAGTTCATTCGGCGAGTCTTGTGAATGCACGAAAGCAGGGCGACCGCCCTGCAACATGATCCCGTGCTTGACCTTGGAAAAGCAAGCTATCAGCGAAAGCCGAGGGCCGCTTGAATGAATGTCTTCACGCTTGGAAAGCTGGAAGTGCCTTATGATTTGAGGCGCAGCGAAACAGCTTCACGCCTCCATTTGGAAATGACATTGGACGGCATGCTTGTCACTGCGCCCGAGGCTGTTGATCTGGCCAAGATTGAAAAGACGCTGCATTCCAAGCGTCGCTGGATCGTGGAGAACCATGTCAAACTTCGCGAAAAATACAATCAGATGCACAAGATCGCAAGGTTCCAAACGGGAGCGAAGGTTCCCTATTGGGGCCGTTTGGCACGACTTACCGTCAATGAAAATGTCACGCCTTCAGTCGAATATTTGAACGGCATATCCATAGGCTTGCCGGCAATGTGCAGCTTTGAGACGCGCGACGAAGCGGCTGAGCGGCTGTTGCGAGAATGGTTGCGTGTTCGTCTTCAAGAAGAAGCTCGCAAGCATTGCAGAAAATTCTCGCACGGACTTGGCGTTCAAATGCCTACAATTCGTATAACGACACTCAAGTCGCGCTGGGGCAGCTGCGGAGAAAGCGGTGTCGTTTCTCTTAACTGGCACTTGGTCTTTGGACCCAAGCGGGTGCTTGCGTACGTCATTGCTCACGAACTGACGCATTTGGTCGTGCGAAATCACGGGGAAGATTTCTGGCGAAAATTGAGGTCTGTGATTGGCGACTGCCAACATGAGCACGATTGGCTCATGAGGAATGAGCACCTGCTAGGCTACCGGCGTATCCCGGTTCAGCAATGAAAGGTGTCAGAGGCAACGTGAATGAACATTTTGCCAATGGGCATGCAAATATTACCTCTCTTCCTATTGACGTACAAAAAAGACCATCTTCCTGAATTCGACAGTTTGACTTGATCTATTGGACCGTTCCGGCTTGGCTGCGCCTTGCATGCAAGGGATACAAGCCGCATGGCCGAGACAGCTCGCTGGTTCTGTTCGCGAGAGCCCGCTCCGCGAGGATGCGCCGAAACTGCTTCAAGACTAGCCCAAACCTGAATGCACTCTTCTTACCAGCGGCCGTTCGCGAACCGCTCCTAATTGGAAGTCGTCTTTGTATAGAGGGCCTCGAAAAGGGGATTCAGCGGCCACTGAGTGCGCTAAAACATAGCCTGCAGCATCAAGCCAATGAATTGTCTCGTTCGAGATGACGGGAACAACCGAGTATTGGTCACGAATTCCGTCCGTGCCATCAAGCGCGGCACTCATTGATCCCATACGTGCTCTGGGTTCAGCGGCTTGCCGGTGAAGTCGCCGCCACTCTAGGAACAATTGCGGGTCAATTCGGTCATCCGAGGCGATTTCTTCTCTTCTATCAAAAAGCCATTCGTCGAATTGTTCTCTGAGTGCCTGTCCTTCATTCCGCGTTCCGGCAAGTCCTTCTGCGAGAGCGAATGCAACGAATGGATCGAGCGTTCCCCAGCGCAGGAGTTCCCGAGCCCAAAAGCCAAACCACGGCAAACCCGTAGTTTCACGCCACACATCCAATGATGGAACGTTTAGCGCCCCATCTACTCCATCCGACCATGCGTGAGCGACAACGGCACCCAAACATACGCCAAGACGAAATTCGAGATTGTCACTGACGAACCGTTGCCATGTACGCAAGTCGCTGGGGTCAGGCACAGGATGATTAGGCGCGCGCATCCACCAACTCAGCACGTCTCGCCAATTTTCCAGAAGTGTCTGGTCCGCACGAGTCGACCGCACACTAAACCCAAAACCTCGATCATTAGCGACAAGCGTCCCGAGCTGAACAAATCGCTCCAAACGGACGGCATCTTCTGCATCACCATAATCATCCGCTTGACGAAGGAACGTCAACAACCTCTGTAGGACGGTATCTTCAAATCGTGTCCCGACGTAAGGCGTAAAGCCGGATTGGTATCGTCGACTTCGAACTTCGCGGTCGGGGTAAATGCTTTGGAGAATAGCCTGACCCCGTCGGATGAACGCTTGTTCCATCCAAGCTTCCTGCGCCGCCGCGACGGCTGAAAAAGTTCGACGCCAGATTGCAGACAAGGCAACTTCGGCGTTAGCACCTTCGAGTTCTGCATCATCTAATCGTTGGAGTTCCTCAAGAGCGCTGAGAAGGACTCCGTCCAATTCATCAACACTGTCAGCCAACCGAGCCAATTCGTTCTTGGAGGCCTGCCCAGCGTCGGCACTAATTTCTGGTGGGTTTGCTGCCTCAAGCCAATTTAAGAATTCCCCACTCTCTACATTAAGGAGCTGACGAGCCCGATTTGCAATGCCGTCCAGCAACAATGCGAGAGGGCTATCGATATCACGCTGTTCATGTTCTTCTGCCAACAAGGACTGCCTGAGATATCGCCAGTTAGTATTCATATTCTTGATTTGCCGTCGTTGGTCTCGAAGTTTCCCGGGAGCAGTAGTTGATGGCTCCGTTGGGATAGGAACCAAAGTGATCCCTTCAAGCCCATTTCCTGCACCTGGTCGTCCAGCCCGGCCAGCAAGATTACGAAATTCGGCAGTAGACATATTATGTACCTGTCGCTCGTTGACTGGATCGAAGGATCTTCGCATTAAAGATGGGACAAAAATAATGTCGAACGGCAGATTGACGCCGTCAGTCAATGTCGAAGTTGCCAATGTCACTGGGCAAATGCCCCGTTCGATGAGATCAATCATCAAACGACGAACGCGTTGCGGCATCTGTCCGTGGTTGCAAGCAATCCCACGGTCGAGCAATGCAACCTCGTAAGATTCCGTGCCACAATAGTCTATGCAGGCCGCACGGACTTTCTCAAAACCTTCGTCCCGATTTATATCAAAGCGTGGTGCATCGGACCAGGAAGCGTGCGATAAGGCTTCCTTGTACCACTGCATCGTTCGTTCTGGTTGTTGCGCGATTGAGATGAGAATACGGCGGCCACCAGCTGCGAGATGCAGGGCTGTCCAAAGGACATCAAGCTGATTGAAGCGGTTGATGCTATTGCGCATTACCGCCGGCAACCGCGGCATTGGTGGCGTGCGAAGGTTAATGTATACAGGCTCATCGCGGCCACGAACAAAGAGTGGACGACCATCACGTATTTCTAGTAGCATTCTGCCCGCTCTGCTGGGTGTGGTTTCGAAAGAGCCGACAATCTGGCGGGTACTTCTATAGTTCGACCCTACTGGCGTTGCTTCGTCTCTGCCCTCAATCCAACGCGCAACTGAAGGTGCGGCACCACCTGCGACTGCAGTCAAGGCAACGCGCGCCAAGTTCGGGGTGCGAGCCAGCAACTTGGAAACAAACGCTTCAAGGCGTAATGACCGAGATGAATGCTCTGCAAAATCGTCTTGTGTTCGCTCAGTGTTTTCAGGGACGACCTGATGAGCTTCGTCAACTATCAAAAGTCGCAAGCGACTTAGTAGAATTGGTCCAAGATAACGCATTAATGCATCAGCCTTTTCAACCGTCGCAATCAGTACTGTGGGCTGGTCAGCATCCAACCAGTAGTCTGTGACGCCCCAATCAGTGCCGCCATAAAGCCCTGTTACAATCACATCATTTGACAGTTCGCTCGAAAGCTTGGATTCGACTTCACTCGCCAATGCCCGTGATGGCACGAGGTAGAGGGCAAGCGGGTCGTCCGTTTCAGTTCTAAGCAAGAGTTCTTTCACCAGTGCCAGATTTGCAACTAGAGTTTTGCCTGATCCAGTCGGCGTACATAGAGCGAAGGACTCCTCGGTCTGAAGACGAGCAAGCCCTTCTCGTTGGGAAGTCCACAGAATGCCCCGGCCTCGGCTGAACTGGCCGCGAGCGAATGCCTCCAATCGAGAGGATCTCTCGGGATTCATCTCGCCGAGCGACCGTAGGGATCGATAAATATTGGACTCACTGAAGGCTTTCGCGACTTGGTAAAGCAGAGTCATTAAGAGAGAAATTTCGTCATTGCAGGTACGGCTGGCAAATTGCTCAATACCTGCAAGCTTTCTCATGGCCAGCCCAAAGCGATTATCGTCTCCTCGGCGAATTGTGTCGGCGAGTAGTCCCAAGACCCGTACGAGTTCGACCGTTGCGAACCATTCTAATTTGTCATCCTCTTCCTCAAGGAGAATGCGCCTTGGTGCATCTCGGTCTGTGAGTTCTGAATGTTCCCGCCAAAAACTTGAAACGGCCTGGATGACGCTATCAAAGTCAGCTCGGAGGAAATGTGCATAAAGAATCTCGCCTGGACGCTCTCGCTCAACTTGGGCTAAAAGTGCGGAAGCCATCGCTGGGCTTTCACCCAATTGATAGGCGGCAGCGGCTAGCAACTCCAAGGGGACAGAAGTTGATAATTCGCCCCTTGCTCGGGCAAGCCACTCCAAGAGTTCGGCTGCTCGTTTGTAACAAAGCCGAGCACTCTCCGAGTTGCCGCCCTCGGTGGCACCCAAAATTGACGCTGCGTTCAGGAGCCGCCGCGCGTCTTCGTATTGATCTCGCGAGTTGTCCTCACTCCAACTAATCGGCGGTACGTTCCAGCCAATTTGTACGCCGCGAACAAACGCGCGAGCCTGCAAAGGCGTAAGCCTATTCTCGGACGCAATCTGGCGACGGAGCTCTTCAGAAATCTCGATTCGCTCTGGGTCAAGTTCAGGCATTTTCGCCTCCTTCCCAGAGATTGTCGTAAATCATGTCGATTAGCTTTTCACCACCCTTAAAGATGACTTCCACAATTTGAAGATCGTTGCCAGCAGTGTACTCCTCGGGCAGTTTTTCGAAAGGAAGTAGGCGTTCTCCTTCTTCACGGTTGGCACGGGCGTTACCTGCTATGACAATGAGATCGGTTTTGGGAATGACCTCAGGGTTGCGGACTACCAAAGCATGCTCAAGAGAGAGAATAGTGCGATCATAGCCAATGGGGTCGTGCTCTTGAAGCAATCGCTGAAGCTGCCTCACACCGCTAGGAGTGGCAGGTTCCTTGTTGATTTTGCTCCATACGCCTTTTCCAGAACGGGCACGGCCTCCTTCATCATCATTTACCCACTCCCCAAGCATGAGCGTAGTTACCCGACTCGGGGTAAGTATTTTTCGCCACTTTGCTTCACCGGATATTATTCTGATAACCTGTCCATCATCGTCTAAGCATAGGCCGATAAAATCTGATCCCAGTCGGCCAATGGTCTGCCGAACCTGCGGATCACCACGAACCAGTGTGAATAGGCAGTTAAAAGCATCTTCATGATATCGAAAAAGAAAAATTGGGACATGCCAGTTGTGTTGACCTACATACGTGTAGGTTTCGGTTAGAAGTCCTGACAGCACCTCGCCAAACATACCGCGACGTGTAATTGTGGGAAGTGAGCCCGGGTAGGTAATCAATGATCCGTCTTCTGCTGCATCTGGGTGCAAATCAATACCAATGTCTGAATGGAAGAAATTGCGAGCATCAAGATGGGCGGATTCAAAATATGGAAGTAATGATGCGGCTAGTGCCCCGTCATCTGCTGCTTGCTGCACGAGAAGCGTATGGCCAAAGCCGTCATAAATTAACGCGTTTTCTTCAAAACGTTCTTCAAGTTCGTCTTGGGGAGGCGGGCACGTATGCAGCATTTTCTACCGTCCTTAGAATCTAGTTGAAGAGTTAAAATTGATTAAAGTGGAACTCATGGAATGCACTTTTTGGGTCACATAAAACAACGAAAGTCATAGACTGTGTCCACCATGTCTTGATTCTGCTGAATGATGTCAGCAAAGGCTTTAGAGTAAACGAGTGTGACCGGCAATTTTTTGTACAGAGTATTGTTGTTCCAGTCCATCTTGGTGAGTCCGAGTATGCCAGAACAGGTTTCGTGCCATCCGCCGGTCCCAGTGTAGCGGCGCACCAACACCGGGGAGGGTGTCGGCTTCAAAGCCCCTTCTTTATAGACATCTTGCCTCGGATTCTGGACGTGAACGCCAGTGACACTGCCTTGGGTCCAGAGCAGTGCCTCATTGCGTTCAATCGGGATATATGTACCTCGCATAACCGGATAATTGTCGGCTTGGGGTTGTTTCTGGCTATCAAACCGGACGCCTTTCCAATTAGCACCCTTCACAATTTGGACAAGCTCAACTTCGGTTCCGTCCCGAAATGCATCAAGCGCCCCCAGAATCTCTTTATTCTGAAACGGCGTATTTTTGTGAACAGTGATTTTTCTGGGAACTCGGCCGAAGTGGCCAGTCTGATAAATTTCCAAGCTTCGCGACAGAACTGATTGCATCTCGGAACGTGACAGATATGGGTTCTTTTTGTTGTCTTGGGTAAACTCTCGGGTATCGTATGCAACGAACTGAAAGCCCGTGCCGTCCGGGTCGAATACCTGACTGCAGCAAGTCGTGTAGAGATTGCCGCTTTTGTCGGTTTTCATGGCGTAGCTGATACCGATAAAGGTTTCATCTTTGCTCAATTCGGTAAGTTTCCAAGGCACACCACCGGCCTTCGAGTAGACCGCGACACTCATACCCCACATGACGTTCGCACGGCAGCGCCGCGCAAAGCTTTTTTCACGCAAGATCTGGATTGGTATGTTTGACGGTGCACAGTAGGCTTTGAGGTAATCGTGAAAATTGAAGTTTTCACCCTCGAAACACGCGGCCCAACTTTGCGGCAAATATACGAGGGCAATATCAAAGCTACTCCGAACACTTCGAAGTCGTGCGATACATTGAAACAACCCTCTTGCGAGATACGCTTTCTGGCCGGCCTGCGCAAACCGATCCAGTTCATCCGGAAAGAAGATGACAAGGTCATCGTCTTGATCCATGATCGGTATTCGAAACAGAGCTTCAAATCCGGGGTATTCGGGATAGTAGTTTGGGGCCTCGCGAACCCGAGCGGAACCTTTCAGCTCGCGAACCACCTGTGTGAGCTTACCCAAATTGGACCGGGGTGCGACAAGAGCAATGCGAAGCTGTGTAGGCGCACCAAATTTCAGACCGTAAGGCCCATGCTCAATCAGTCCTCTCAATGGATGCGTGTCAGTTCGGCCGTCGGCGAACACTAGTTCGGGTTCCGGCAAGGTCGTATATCCGCTTATCTCCGCCACACCCTTCGTCATGCAATCAACCTCCGGGAAAAGGCAGTACGGCTGCCAATCCGAAATCTGGGATTCTCGGCGTCGCTACCATCAGGGAACGGCCGCACCTCCTTCTCTGAATAGCGTTCGTCTGTACCAAAAATGATTTTGACCCACGCATTCAGAAGTGCGTTGTACTTTTTGTTCATGCGGTCGCGGCGCCTCTTGTCGAGAAAGTCGCGAGCGTCAGCCCGCGCGCGGGGCGGCCAAATCCATATGTCCGGGTCGATCAATAGCCAGAGTTGATCGCCCTTCTGGTCTACAGATATCCGCAGCGCCTCGGCCCACTCGACCTGTTCGGCCCGCGGTTTCTCGGGTGTCGGTTTCGTAAACATGCCCTGTACTTGACCCGATGTTTTGCCTACAGTCTGGAATAGCTGTTCAAGACAGCCGACATCCTGGGAATATTTATCAACAATCAGAAAGACCGACCCGTGGCGGTGCCGAACGAGTAACGGGCGTTCGCGCGCCAGTGCATAACTTAACGCTTCTTCGATGAAGCCTTTAAATTGCAGGTTCTCCGGCCTTCGCAAATCATCAGGCAACGTCCTAGTTTGAACAGATTCCACTGCCTCGCCGAATCCTTGTCGGGCGGTTTCCTCTTTACCCCAAAAGCATACGGTATCGGACTTGGTCAGAACCAATGATCGCTCGGATTCAATTGCAACTTTCCTGACTTCATCCCATTCAACTGGGCGTTTGAGGGTCAAAGAAAGACATACCTGAGGTTTGCTCAATATCGGCAACGCATTCAAGCGCAAGAGCGGAGGCTGTTGCCCGGGAGGCGGCAGAGGAATGTTGACGTCGACAAGTGCAGACTTATGGACCTTCCTGTCCAGTTCGGACGGCTTTCCTTCAATGTTGCGCCACAATCGAAGCATGATTGAATCGAACGTTTCGATTTCCACAAGTTCGGCGGTCACGCCCTTCTCTCGTGCGGCCTCAAGCAAACCTGTTACAGACGGATTGGGGTTGCTCCCCTTGAGGGTCATCCAATATAGTCCGTGGGGAAAAGGATTTGATGTCTCAAGGACATCACCAAAAAGCGACATCACGCTTTCGTCTCGCCCACTATATCCAGCAACAATGAACCCGAACCTGGTTGAGGCATTTACCAAACAGTCAGACAGTTCTTTATTTGGTTCTTTCAGATCAGCACTTAGATTTTTGATCGAGTCGTACTGAAAGTCTCCGTGCAGTTTGCAGTACAGGGGATATTCCTCATTGTTCAGTGCATTGTTGGCCGCATGAGAACCCTCAAGGTGATACGGATTAAGCGATATGTCGCCGACCTCGGCCACCGCTTTTTCAACAACACTATCGAAATTAGTGGTAAAGACTACCCTACACATTCCCCCTGAAAGCAACGCGCCCAGAACGCGGTTTCCCACTGATAGAGCAACTTTCTCTTCAGACAAGATCCTTCGTAGATATTGACGTTGGCGCTCCCTGTCGTCGCCGAATATTTTTTCAAAATATGTCGTATACTCGTTTTCCGCCCAAAGATCCGGAAATCCTCGCGATTCCATAAAATTTTGAATGCGTACCTTTACAGCATCGATCTGTATATCTTGTCGAGTGATATCTTGATTTTCTTCACGGCAATAATATCGACGTTTTAGGTCCCAGATAATATCCGTAGCGGTGGGAAGTCCGGCACTCCTAGATGTTCCCGCCCCGAGAAACCAAGCAAAGTTCTTAGGTCGTTGGCAAAAAATATCGGTGAATGCAAATGGTGAGATCAAAATATGATAACCTTTCTCAAGCTTTTCTGAGGGTTCGATTGAAGAAGTGCAGTTTTGCTTTGTCCCGAGCGCCTGCATCAGCGAGCACAATACTCTTTATCTTGTTGTCACGCTTTAACATACGGATTGTATCTTGAAAGAGTACATAGTGGTACGTCGCGTAATCAATATCCGGTGGGTTGTCGTGCAACGTCTCAGTCATATCCTCGTCCGCACTGTCTCCATTCATCTGCTTGAAGCGGATCGTGTCGGCTTCAGAAATGTCTGTCCAGTGATGGTCATTGAATGCTTGAACGATCTTGGGCAGTTGTTTCTTCTTGTCCTTGATATGCGGCTTGGTATCGAATTCGTCGATTGCCTTCAACGTCACGTACCGCCAGCGGGTGTGTCTCATGATTCTTGTAAGTCACTGTTGGACTCCTCGAGCCGCGTTGTCCAAGTTGCGTGTTTTGGAGGTTGCAATCGGGATCGCGGCCGTCCGGCATGGAGCGGTCCCGGGGCGGTTTTCGAAGATCCGCGAACGGCGGACGCCGCGCATCCGGGCTCGAGCGGAAGAGGCTGGCATGACGATCAAGAGACGGGATCCGGAGTTTCTCCATCCGGATACGGTGGCTTATTTGCAAGGACTGACGGACGAGGAGGCGGCGAAGCATTCTCCGATCGTCCGCGAGCGGGACGGCGTGTTCATGCAGCAAAGGCGCGTCGGCCGCCGGGTTCGCTGTCGCGAGGTCGAGGCGTCCGGCGTCCCGGCTTTGGAGACGGGCGCTCTGCATGCGGCGGCTGAAGCGGAGTTCGGCCGTTCGCTTCCGATTCTGACGGCGGGGTTTCCGGGCGGCGGGGTTCCGGATCTGGACGCGGTCGAGACGACGGTCCGCGACGGCATGCCGGGCGGCGGATGGAGCGGCGCGGCCGGGTCGGCAAGACGTTCGGGGCGCGCCTCGGAGAGGCTCGGGTCAAGCGGCGCTATTTCTTCTGCCGCAAGTGCGGCGTCGGATCCTATCCTTTGGACCGCGCGCTGCGTCTGGCGGGCAAGAGAGTCACGCCCGGGGCGGAAGCCGTCTACGCCGACGCCGCCGGTTCCGACAGCTGCGGGGAAGCGCGCCGCAAGCTCCGGAATCTGGCCGGCGCGGCGGTGTCGAGGGCGACTCTCCAGCGCCATGCGACAAGGATCGGCGAAGAGATGCAGGCGTTCGAGCGCGAGGACGCCGAGGCGGCGTCGCCTGCGGCGGAGCGGGTTATTCCGGGGATCGACGGCACCGGAGTCCCGATGGCCGCCCGCGAGGTCGAGGGCGTGGCCGGCAAGCAGGCGGACGGCACGGCGAAGACCCGCGAGGCGAAGGCCGTCACCTGCTCCGCGGCCGACGGCCGGGACCCGAAGACCGGGGAGCCTCGGAAGGACAAGGACAGCGGGGCGGCCAGCGTCCGCATCGACAGCGCGAGGGCGGCGGACGGCGCCGGCTGGAGTTCGGAGTTCGGCGCCCGCCTGCGGCAGTTCGGGCTCCGGAACGGCTTGGTCGCGGCCAGGGAATTGGCGGTGCTGTCCGACGGGGCGCCCTGGATCCGCAACAGCTGCGAGGAGGCGTTCCCCGGACAGGAGACGACCTTCATCCTCGACCTGTTCCACGCCCTTGAATACGCGGACGCCGCCGTGAAAGCCGCGCAGCCGGACAAGAGCAAGCAGGAGGATTGGATGAAGACGATCAAGGACCAGCCGGACGCAGGGCGGGTCGACGACGTCATCGCCGACCTGGAGCCGCACCGCCGGCTTGAAGCGGTCGCGACCTGCATCCGCACCTACGGAACCAACAGGGACCGAATGCGCTACGACCTCTACCGGAAGCGCGGACTGCCGGTCGGATCCGGCGTCGTGGAAAGCGCCTGCAAGCAGATCGTCGGCAGCCGATTCAAGGGAGCCGGGCGCCGTTGGTCGAAGATTGGAGCCAACGCCGTGCTCGCCATCAAATGCTGCTTCAGGAACAACCGCTGGCCCGACTTCCTCGATTGGAGGGCTTGCAGCGCACCAGCCGCCTGAGCAAGAAACGTGAGACGCACCCACCGCCAGCGCCGAGCGAGACGCTGCCCGCCTCCTTTTCCACGACTTTAAGTGCCTGCAGAAGGAGCACATCCAATAGACCGAAATCCTTCAGAGCCTTGTCGAGCTGTTTGAGCAAAACATCGCGGCGGAACTCGTGTACTGCTGTTCAAGCCTCTCCCACGCCCCAGCCTGCTTCTCTTTCAGAATTCGAACGACAAATTCCCGATCCGTCTCAAGTGGTTTGTTGAAGCGAGTCTTGCCCTTGTATGCACGACTTTTTTCCGACCCAACATGGCGCAGACAGCCTTGTGTCAAGACAAGGTTTTCAATCAGGTGCCCCTGAATTGCGTCCTCCTTATGGAGATTAGAAGCTGAATTTAGAGTTATTGCCGAGCACCTTCTCGAACCAAGCAAGAGCGGCTTCGCCTTCCTTTCGGGCGATGTCGTCGACGGTTCGGCTATGGCGGATACTGTTGTGAAGCTCAGCGAGCTGAGAGAACTTCTGCGCAAGCGTTTCCTTGTTTTTGAACCGGTCAGCAAATCGCTCCCAAAGCGCCTTTGAGAGGATCGTATCTTGAATTTCGCGCAGATCAAAATGCTCTAGGACACCTTCGGCGTGGTCGTAGCGTTCAGCATCAAGCGACGCGTTTTTCCTGAGCGCACGCTGAATGCGCTGCTGCGCGTTATCGAGCAAATGCGGTGGTAAGTGGCTGGGTTCGTTCTCCACCGCGGAAACGATGATGTTTCGCAGGCAAAGTTCAATGTTCTCAATCTCTGCATCCAATTGCCGAAGATTGGGAGGCAAGTCCAAGCGCTCTTTGATCAAAAGGTTCTCGATTCCATCCAGCAAGATGCGGTGACGTTCTGCTATGAAGTCCTCATAGTCGTCTGCCGTAAACGGATCGCGCAGCAGGATTCTCAGCGCCCCTTTGCTGATGAAGTGCGATTCAAGAATGGCAAGCACAGTTGTCTCACCGTTCTCCGCAATCAGCTCCGGCAGATACTCGTTGGGTAGTTTCTCGCGAATAATTTTTCTGTTCGTGTCGCTTGCCAGCGGGGACCGGTTTAGGATCGAGTTTATCGCCGTGCCGAGATTGTTCTCTCTGCCCCACCACGTGGGCACGATGTGATGGTCGTCGAGATCGCCATAACGTGGGACATCTCCGGTCATCCAATCTCGTGCTCCCGCAAGTACGAAGAGATTGAAGATCGCGGAATAGATCGATGAACCACGTTTCACCTCACTGCGCAGATCGAGGTTTCGATATGAGTGTGCGAATTCGTCGATCAAAACGGGTTTGGCTTCGTCATTCGCGAGCCACTCCCGCATGGCGGTGAAATCTCGGGCTGCGATAGACTCCACAGAACTAGAGTAGCGAGTGAGAAAGACAGAAGCCCAGTACCACAAACGGACTTTGCGACGAGCGGAGAGCAGCTTGTTGGACGGCTGCGCCGCTACAAGCGTGTTGATAGCGGCGAATGCAGGTACAATCGATGCGTAAGGGATGTAGACCTGACCAACCACGCCATATTCCTGCGGATGCTGTAACAGCTTGATGACGCGTTCAAGCGCATTCACAGCCCGGTCCCAAAGCGCAACAAACTCTTCTGTGCTGCCGACCAGTATATCC
This sequence comes from Paracoccaceae bacterium, assembly GCA_965205055.1. Classification (GTDB taxonomy): domain Bacteria; phylum Pseudomonadota; class Alphaproteobacteria; order Rhodobacterales; family Rhodobacteraceae; genus CBDBBY01. The sequence continues at coordinate 3,432,015 of OZ242030.1, forward strand.
TGCCGTCGCGTACCATCGGGGAGGCGAACAGGTTTTTCGACGCCTGGCTGCAGGAAATACAGGTACTTCGGAGAGCAATAACTCTGGCGAAGGATCGACATTACCTGAAGGACGTAAACGTTCATCTTCGGCGCTTCAATGAAGCTCAAGCGATCTCGCGCATCGCGGTACATATGCTTGAGCTGTATATCGTTCGGCTTCATCAACGCGTTCAGCAGATCGAACACGTCCAACTGCACGCCTTTGCTGTTGATCTGGGTGAATATGTCGCAGACCTTTTCGACCCCGATCTCTCTGTCAAGTTCGATGTGCGAGATCTGGTACTGTTCAATTGTCTCACGCATCTCTTCACCGAACGCGGAGGCGTTTTCTGCATGCGTTTCCGCAACGGCGCACTCTTCATCGTTGTCAGAATTTTCAGCGCGTACCTTCCAGAATTTTCCGTACGCTTCGACCCATTTGTAGAGTTCAAAGCCGCCCTTGCCGATAACGGGCAATGGGAAGACATGGCGCATGAACTGAACGTCAGGGCTGTCGATCAGCGCACGGCTTTTCTTCGATAGCCATTCATAGCCAAAAGCTTCATCCGTCTCGCCAGCCATGAATTTATTGACATGAATGTAGTAGATCGCCTGCTTGGCGCGGTTCGGCAAAGGAATTTCAGGCGCGAGAAACGCATAGTGCATTGCAGTTAGGCGCTGCTGGCCATCCAGCACAATATACTCAGGTGATCCGCCGCCGTCATGGCCATAGAGCTCCTCGCAAGCGAGAAGCTTGATGTTCTGGTCCTTGGCTTTCCAGAGAAGAAGGCTTCCGATGTAGTAGTCCGAGAAGATTGAGCGCATCAGATCACGGATGTCCCATGGTGCCCACTCGAACTCCCGCTGAAAATCGGGGATGACGAAGCGACCCTCGCGCATCCGACTGATCAGGGTGCTGAGGCTTACATGATCTGGCTTCTGAGCGTCCTTCATACGCGTTGCTCCCGAATTGCCACTTCCATTTAATCTGATTGAGACGAGGCCAGTCTGCTTTTGTTGTTGCCGCCGGTTGCGCTCACCTGCAGCCACTTGGGTAGCACGTCCGAAACCTCGAATGCAGGAACATTGCCTCGTCACGCATCAGAAAATTGATTTGAGTTTATCCTTCACTATGGCAAGATTTTCTGTTTTCACTTCAACGACCTTTTCACCAGCTGGGCCGAGGGCCTGATCAAGGCACTCACTCTCCAAATTTTTGATTTCGGTTTTCCGTTCAATCGCGCGCTTCCGAGCCTCTTTTAGGCAACAGCCACCCGTTATTTCCACGACTGAATCGCCCCAGGGTTTCCGGAGAGTGTTTTGTTCAACATTCAGGCTGCTTTTTCAAGTTCGTTGTTTTGCTGGCGGAACGCATTCTCCCTTTCGTTCGGGGTCTGGCAGCTGATCGTTCCGTACAGTCGGTCCTTGTTACATCAATGCACCCATTTCATGGTCTCCCATTCGAGTCGGCCTTTGCTTTCCACGGGCCGAAGTGTTTGACGACTTCCGTCTTGAACAGTCCGATGACGGTTTTGGCCAATGCGTTGTCGTAGCTGTCTCCGACGCTTCCGACCGACATGTCGATTCCGGCTTCGGCGAGCCGTTCGGCGTATCGGATGGACAAGTATTGCATAACTCGGTCCGAGTGGTGGGTCAAAGCGCTCAGCGCCGGACGTCGTTGGCACATGGCCCAGTTGAGGGCGTCGATGACGAAGCTAGTCATCATTGAGTTTGAGACGCACCATCCGACGATCTTCCGAGTGAAGACGTCGATGATGAAAACGGCGTAGGCCATTCCCATTGCGGTTTGCACATAGGCGGAGTTGGCGACCCAGAACTGAATGTTCGGATGTCAAGGGTCCGCTGGATTCAATCCAACCGCCCTTTTACTTGACATTGGTGGATGCCAGCGAATGTGCCTCTACTCTTCGAATCGAAATCCCGTTTCTTGTTCGATTTCCTTCTGCAGGTCGTCGGCGAAATCATCGAAATCTCCGAAGGCGACGATAGTCAATTTATTCAACTCAGATTCAGTTTGCCGTTTGCCCTCTTGATTGACGCAAAGTCGTAATCCCCGGCCGATGGTTTGCCGACGCTTCCTCTCAGTGAACATGTCCCGCAGAGTGCAAATTTGGAAGACATTGGGATTGTCCCAGCCTTCGCGCAACGTTGAATGCGAGAAAATGAACCTTAACGGCTCGTCGATTTCGAGTAGTCTTTCCTTGTCGCGCATGATGCGAAGGTATGCGTTTCCAGCTTCGGGGAAAATTTCTGGATCGTTCTCCGAGGTATCCGTCCAGTTTCCGTGCCTATCGGTCAAGAAGTAGCCTCCATGCGCATTCTTTGCTGCACTGGACAAGTCTATGTCTTTGAAAAGCGAGCTGTATTTTGGCAATCGCGCGGTTCGTAGGTAATTTTCTTCGAAAATTCGTGCGTATTCGCCCCTCACTGGGTTGCCTTGATCGTCATAGCGTCGATAACGCGCCACCTCGTCTATGAAAAATAGAGTGAGCACCTTTATGCCGTGTGGCCGAAGCTTCAATTCCTTGTCCAAATGCAATTGGATCGTTTTTCGTATCATCTCCCGATGAATGATAATCGGGTTAATGTCGCTGTGTATGTCTCCGGGCCGCATTTTGCGATAGCCGCTCGGCATTAACAGATACATGTACTCATTGCCTGGCTTTACGCATATTTCGTCGATTAGATGGCTTCGATACACCCAACGGCGTGTCTTTCGTTCCAACTCGTCTCCATCGAAAACTTTCAATTTTTGCCGCCGCACGCTGCCGCCTGCCGTCTCCACGTCTACCTCGACCTCAGCCCAAATGGTGCTCCTTTTCCGATGCAAGGCTACCAAGCGAACATACGGCCGATTGTAGTCGTCCTCTATAGTACAGCAGGCAGCCTCGGTCTGCTTAACCAACTTTCTCTGATAGGCGTCCACAGTATTAAGCCGATAAACCATATGGTGCCTATCAACGTGGGTGGCGGAGTAGCGCAGGGTGCAAATTGGATTCATCATTGCCAGCACTTGTCGTCCTTGCTCTCTTAGGTTGCCTTCCGTGCTCTGCGGCTCGTCGACAATCAGCACCGGATTGGTGGACCCAATCAGTTGAAAGTGTTTCTCATTTGGTTGGCGGATGCGGCCGACAGTCCGCCTGTTTATGGCTCCGACAGTCGACACCATAATTTGTATCTGCGGACTGGTAGCGAAGTTCCAAACTTGCTCAAGTTTGTCGGGGTCGTACACGAAATGTTCACAAGGCGTGTCTGCATAAAGCGTGCGCAGATGCGGCCCGATGATGTGTAGCGACTTCTCGATGCCTTCTCTGGTGGCTAGAGATGGCACCACCACTACGAACTTTGTAAATCCATAGCGACGGTTGAGTTCAAAAATAGTCCGCAAATAGACGTAGGTTTTGCCGGTGCCGATTTCCATTGCCACGGTAAAGTCTAGAGATTGAAGTGCCTCTGCCGGAGTCAGGTCGTTGCGAATTTGAACCTGCCGGAGGTTGTCCAATAGCTCTCGCCGTCCAATCAGTAGATCGTTTCCTATGCCGAACTTGATTTTCTGAAATCCGGGAACTTGATCCAGCAGGTTATGGGGTACAGAGAACTTCATGCTGCCCGCCTTTTGACCTCTGAACAAGTCGCAGACGGCTGCTATGGCATCCTGTTGATGGCCGAGATCTGGCTCGAACTGTAATTCCATCACTGGCTCCGCAATTGCTCCAAGCAATGTTGGCTGAAAGACTCGCGTGTTCGTCTTAAAATCAACTGGCTCTGAGGTGATGTCGCAGAGCGCCGCTGTGATGTCTACCGCCTGACTGAGCTTAATCCCCTGCGTGCGTCTTGAATGTCATTTAGTCGCTTCATTGGCTTTGAAACACAGGCGAACCGGGCAATTCTTACTCAAACCTTCAATCTTCACGAATGATCAGCTCGAGGATTGTAGTGCGCTCCAGATTTTCTGCGGCGCAGGCATCAGGAATATTGGGCTTTTTGATGTTGGTCGTTGGATCCTCTTGGGTAACCACCATCAAGGGTTGACCGGAGAGGTCGGCAACAGCGTTAACGAACGGGTTCGGCGGTAGAACGGTTTTTTGGGGTATCCACAAGACACGGATAGCGTTCTAGTGCACATTCCAGTCAGATAGTACCTTACTTTCGTGCGAATAAGAGGCATTCAATGTTTGCCAGCCAACTGTAGGTCTTCCCTTTCGTTGTACAGTTCAATGAATTCCAAGATACGCTTCTCAATCCACTTGATGGAATTGTAGACGCTGCGCCGGATCCAGGAAGCATCAAACGGACTCCAGTGAGCCGAACCTGCCATCAGCCGCGACCGACAGGCTGCCGACAACTTAAGTGCGCTACTGACGGCCGACGACGGTGAGGTAGAACGGGTCGGCGCCAAGGCTCCATCGCAGACCGTCTACATAGAAAATGTGATACAGAAAATCCTGACATCGCGTGAAATGCTTGCCCTTACCCAAAAATCATGCCGACCAAAGCAATTTTTTTGGGTGCCTGTTGACAACAACAATAGCATGGTAAAGACACCGTGATCGCTTCATTTCACTCCGACGCTTACTCGACGAACCGAAAATTGAGCTTGGAACCTCAGCGATTGCGTGATATCATGATTTCATTGTCATCATAGATCAATGTCGCTATAATAAAATTATTGAGGACACCTGTGAAACACTTGGGGCCAATTACACCATCGCCTGAGCAACTCAAAATAATTAGCGCGAACCGGCTCGGCACGGAGTTGATAAGAGGTTCAGCAGGAAGCGGTAAGACTACTACCGCACTTCTACGCCTCAGATCATTAGCGAATATGATGAGAGCTAGAAAGAATCGCTTCGGAGATGAGAGCCCAGTCCGAATACTACTACTGACATTTAATAGGACACTTTCTGGTTACGTACGTGCTTTAGCCAAAGAACAGCTAATGGATATAAAAGATGAGATAGAAATCGATACTTTTGCCAGGTGGTCGATGAGAAAACTTGGTATACAAGACGTTCAGCATAGAACTGCTAGAAGTTACATGCTTAGTCTTACAAGGAACTTCCCCGAGCTCGATCCTTCCTACATCGTGAAGGAGGTTGAATACCTTCTTGGACGGTTTGAACCTGAAAATTTAGACGACTATATTTCAAAAGAGCGAACAGGTCGAGGAATACTTCCTCGGGTTAGTACAGACATGCGGCGGCGCATTTTAAACGACGTTGTCTATCCGTATATTCAACGCCTTAATGAAAAAGGCCTAATTGACTGGAACAGTTTAGCTATTAAAATGCGTCGCGAGGTCCCTTGTCTAGAATACGATATCATCATTGTCGACGAGAGTCAGGATTTTTCTGCAAACGAAATACGTTCAATTCACTACCATTTGGCACGTGATCACGCTGTCACCTATATTACTGATACAGTTCAGCGTATTTACGCGCGAGGATTTACTTGGATCGAAGCAGGTGTCAGTATTTCAAGCAACCGGTCGCATCAACTACATAAAAACCATCGTAATACGCAGGAAATTACTGCTTTTGTATCTGGAATATTGAATGAAATCGCTGTCGATGCAGATGGAGCCCTCCCTGATCTTAATGCAGCGGTTGCAAACGGCCCGCTTCCCAAAGTCATTTTAGGCAGGTATAATCAACAGGTTTCTTGGACAATTAACTACATTCGCGAAAGCGTAGATCTCGAGAACGAAACGGTAGCCTTTTTGAAGCCGCAGGGCGGTGGATGGTTTGATACGCTCAAGAGTAAGCTTGATGGTTCTGGTATTGAGTTTGTTGATATGCAAAGGAATTCTAGGTGGCCTGAAGGGGACGTTAATGTTGCGTTAACTACTTTCCACTCGGCGAAAGGACTGGAATACGATCACGTACTGATCATTGGTTTCAATCAGGAAAACACGCCTTTTGGTAACGAAGAACTGACCGACCAAATTCAAGTTCTTCGGCGGTTGCTTGCAGTCGCCATTGCGCGTGCGCGAAAGCAAGTAGTTATTGGTTACAAGCCCGGGGAAGGGTCACAACTGGCCAACTATTTTGAAACAGGCACTTTTGAGGAGATTATGCTATGAGCTTATCTAATGCTATTGGGCGACGGGGTATATCGGAAGTAGTGCATTTCACGACAAACCGAGGGATTACCGGTGTCTTGGCTAAAAAGTTTCTGTTGTCGCGTCCACTATTGAATGAAGATGAATATCTTCGCGAAGTTATTAAGTTTAATGCTCAGAAACGTCTGGAAGAGTCTGCATTTTTTGATAAATCGGAAGATTGGATCTGCTTTGTGAATTTATCGATCTCTGAAATCAATAAGCGCTTTTTTGATATTTCTCGTAGGTGGCACAACAATGCGGATATCTGGTGGTGCATTCTGGGGTTTGATCCGTCCATTATGTTGCACGATGGGGTTTGGTTTGCGACGACTAACAACGGTTATGATCAGTGCAAACGGGGATGTGGCAAAGGGGGATTTGAAGCGCTGTTTGCGCCAAAAATCGCCCGAAAGACTTCAGGAAACGACGGAAGACCGTGGTCGGTTACTCGGGGTGCAAGAGCTGAACACCTGCCTACCTGCGAGCAGGCCGAAGTCTTGTATCCGGAAAAGCTGGCCCTTGCGCATCTCAAAAAGGTGTATGTCGAAGATGGCGATCATCATGATGCCGTGGTAGGATGGTTAAGGGATTTTGTGGGAGATTCAGATATTCAAGTTCACGTGGAACGAGAGAAATTTGTCGGGAGGAAGAATTGATTTCTTACCGAAAGGACGCTCCTGCTTCCTCTTGCAGTCAAGCGGAGTACGAACGAGCGGTTGTGAACTCGTCGCTTTGGGCGGCGGCCGGCGATGCGCTCGGATGGATCACAGAGCTTTCGAGAGGAGCAAACGGCGTTAAGCGCCGAACTGGCAAAGAGAAAGTCACGGAGCCAGTATCGTGGCAGCGGCTCGTTGGTGGGCGGTCCGGCGTCAAAGTCGACCTACCAGCTGGAACCTACTCAGATGACACGCAGCTTAGGCTTTGCGTTTCAAGATCTATCCACGGAAACGGTTTCTTTGATGTCGAAGCCTTTGCCAAAATAGAAGTAACATCGTGGCAAGGATATAGCTTGGGCGCAGGCGTCGGCTCCAAAGCCGCTGCTGCAAATTTGTCGAAGCAAGGTGTGACTTGGTTCTCCAATTTCTTCGATTCCGGTCGCCAGAATTATACTGCGGCTGGCGGCAACGGCGCTGCCATGAGGATTCAACCGCATGTATGGAGTGCGAATGGGTCGCGCGATGAAATGATCCTTCGGGTCATGCAAGATGCAGTCGTGACCCATGGCAATCCACATGGTTTTTGCGGTGCGGTATTCCACGCGCTGTGTATCTGGCATGCATTGGTTGAACGTGAAATGCCAAGCTTGAAGGTCGCGGAGGAGTTCGTATCTTATATGGATCGGCTGCCCACCATTCTAGAAAACGATAGCCAACTTGATCGTGTCTGGAGGCCATTTTGGGAAAGCGAGGCTGGCGTAAGCTTGGAATGTGCTATTCATGCTTTCCAAAAGGAAGCATTGGAGGATATTTCGTTGATCAGCGATGCTTTCGAAGCTTCGATGATCCCCCCGGATTACCGTGACGTTTTACAGCGAATCGGCTGCCTCACCGATAAATATCGCGGTTCTGGATTCAAAACCGCGTTGGCCGCTTTGGTGCTTTCACGATTACATTCACCAGAGACTGTCGCAGATGCCATGATCCAAGCTGCCAACGAATTAGACAGCGATACTGACACGATTGCTACAATGTCGGGCGCACTGTTGGGCATTTTAGCGAAACATGAACCGAGCTGGAAAGTTCAAGATATAGAATATCTTAGGTCGGAAGCCAAACGAATGGCGGACATCGCGAGCGGAGCAACTGCACATAGCTTTCCTTATCCCGACGTTGCCTTGTGGAAGCCGCCCACGAATCAGTCAGATGCTGTCGTCATGTGGAAAGGGGAATTGGCACTAATTGGATTTGGAGCGCTTGAGCCTCAAGGTCCAGAATATGCTTCAGAAACCTCTGTGTGGCAGTGGTTCGGGCTACCTTTCGGTCAGAGTGTACTGGCAAAACGACGGAAAACCATCCGATCATTTGTTAATGGTAAGCAAATGCCGTCCGAACCTTTGGTAACAAATTCCAAGAGCAAAGAAACAATAAACGACGAGGCGGGCAAGAGTTTGAGGTCTTCGATTGGTGGACAAAGAAATAGTGACGGAAGTAACGAGAATGTGCGCAGGCAAGCGATAACGCATGAAAAATTTTCCAGTTTGGATGAGGTTACAAAAGCCGTTATCGATTCTGGCTTTGATGATGCTACAATTGGACGAGCCATAAATCAATGTATTGATGATAACATTAATGGGGAACGCGGAATCGAACGCGTGATTGCCCTTTCGGCAATCATTGCGAAAGCACGCATTGCGCGCAGCAAGCAAAAACGATCACAGGCCTAGTATCTTACATGATTGTTGCTCCATTGGTTCTTCGCTTTTAATTACACCCATAATCTTACAGCGAATCCCGAAATTCGGGTAAAATTCGACCGCATCTGATTCTGATGGCCCGTTCGACTCACGAGAGTCCATTTGATGCTTTCTGGCTCCGGTGTAGCGAACGCAATTCCCTCAAGCGGATTGGGAAGCTTATCTTGGAATTCATTAAACTGTTCAACGGAAATGGGGCGAAGATCTACAGCTGGACGGTAAGCTTTTGAACCTCATCGCCGCCTTCTGGACCGAGGACTGCCGGTTTTACCGTCACTTCCGCGCTCTCGGATCCGGTTCGGCTGCTTCCGTTGATGAGGATTGATTTTGTGGGCTTCGGTTCTTGGCACTTTCGGGCTTGGTTTCCGTGGCTTTGTCGATTAGGCGGAGTTTGTCGTGGAGAAGGACGCGTGGCAAGTGATGGCTAATCCGGGCGGGTTCGCAGGTGCAGGATGCAGCAGAAGTATTCCTTGCCGCGGTTTCCGCCGCCTTCGGCGACGGGCCGGGGCGGGAGTGCGCCGATGAAGATCACCGCCCTGAAGACCTACGCCGTCCCTCCGCGATGGCTATTGCTCAAGATTGAAACCGACGAGGGCCTGTCGGGTTGGGGCGAGCCCGTCCTGGAAGGACATGCCCGGACCTCCGCCGCGAAAATCGATGAATACGCAGAATTTCTGATCGGGCTCGACCCGATGCGGATCGAGGACATATGGCAGATGCTGTACCGGAACGGCTGCTACCGGGGCGGCCCGATTCTGATGAGCGCGATCTCCGGTATCGACATGGCTCTGTGGGATATCAAGGGTCGGCATCTCGGAGTTCCCGTGCATTCGCTTCTCGGCGGACCTGTCCGGGACAGGATTCGAAGCTATCGATGGATCGGCGGCGACCGGTCTGACGCGCTCGAGGAAGGCGCGGCTGCTCTGCTGGCAGAGGGTTTCGACGCTTGCAAATGCAACGTCTGCGAGGAGATGCAGATCGTGGACACCCACAGGAAGGTCGACGAGGTGGTCCACCGCCTCGGCGCGCTGCGCGAAGCGGTCGGATCGTCCATGGATCTCGCATTCGACTTCCACGGGCGCGTCCATGCGCCGATGGCGAAGATCCTGCTTCGGGAACTGGAGGGACTGCATCCCATGTTCGTCGAGGATGCGGTCGTGTCGGCGCACATCGACGTCATGGCCGACCTCGCGAGAAGCACGGCCATCCCGCTTGCGATCGGCGAGCGGCTGCATTCGAGATACGACTTCAAGCGCGTCTTCGAGACCCGGGCTGCGGGCGTGATCAATCCGGACACTGCGCATGTCGGAGGAATCTCCGAGATGGTCCGCATCGGGAGCTGGGCGGAGGCGTACGACGTGGCGCTCGCTCCGCACTGCCCGCTCGGACCTGTGGCGCTCGCGGCCTGCCTGCAGGTCGGGGCGGTCTGCCACAACGCGTGCATCCAAGAGACCAGCATCGGGATGCACTACAATCGCGGCGGCGACGTGATGGAGTACGTTCTGCCCGAAAAAGGATTCGATCTGCGTGATGGATTCTTGGCGATTCCGGATCGTCCGGGTCTGGGCATAGAAGTGGACGAGAGGAAGGTGGAGGAGATGGCGAAAGTCGGGCACGACTGGAGGGCGCCAGTCTGGCGGCATTCCGACGGCTCCATAGCGGAATGGTGAAGAAACCGGAAGCAGCGCCGCGGAATTCCGCGGCGGCGCGAGCGGCCGGACTGTCCGGAATCCACTGCGTGCTGTTCGCCCTGTTCGACAGGTCTGAGCGGGTCGACCGCTCCGCCATGGCGGACCAGATCGCCTACGTTGAGTCGCGGGGCTGCCGAAGCGTGAACGTCCTCGGCGTGGCCACCGAAGTCCAGAAGCTGGCTTTTCGTGAAAAGCTTCTGATCATTGAACTGGCGGCGCGGAGCCTGTCGGACGGCTCGGCGCTGTCGGTGACGGTTTCGGGCAACTCGGTGGCGGAGCAGGCCGAACTCGCGGAGGCGGCGGTGTCGAACGGCGCGCGATGGCTCGTGGTCCAGCCGCCAGCGGCCGGAAGCCTGTCCGGCGCGGCTCTTTTGGACTTCCACCTCAGGATGGCCGAGGGGCTGGATCTGCCTCTAGGCGTGCAGGTCGCGCCGCAGTACTTGGGGCGGTCGCTCGCGGCCGGCGACATCGCGGCGCTCCGCCGAGGCAATCCGAACTTCATGCTGGTGAAAGGCGAAACGCCGGCTGCGGATATTGGCGGGCTTGTTGCGGCGGCGGGTCCCGGGATGGCCGTACTTGCGGGGCGGGGCGGGATCGAGATGACGGACTGCCTTTTAGCGGGATGCGACGGCTTCGTGGTCGCGCCGGATGCGCTCCCCGGGGCGATCCGGATATACGGCCATTGGTCCGAGGGCGACCTCGATGCGGCAGAGGAGGCGTACCGGGACGAACTTCCTGATTTTGTTTTTGCGATGCAGTCCGTCGACCACCTGATCTGCTACGGAAAGCGGCTGTTCGGGGCAAGAGCGGGAATCAAGATCCACGACCGCTCTCCGGCGATGGCTCCGACCGACATCGGGCGCATTATTCTTGATCGGAGGGCAGCCAAGCCGCGATTCTGACGTCGACCGGATGCTCGCGGCGCGCCTACGGCGCTGCGGCTATTATGAGATCGGCCGCGCGGTCGGCGATAGCTTGAGTCGGTGCGTTCGTGTTCGCGCTCGGAATCACCGGCATCACGGATGCATCAGCGACGCGGAGCCCTTCAATGCCTTTGACGCGAAGATCCGGCCCCAGGACAGCGCTTTCGTCGTTCGCTGCGCCCATGCGGCAGGTGCCGACCGGGTGGTAGCCGGTTTTGACCGTTCTCTTGCAGTACTCCGCAAGATCCGCGTCGCTCTCGAGTCCCGGACCCGGCAGCACCTCTTGATCGATCTCCCCGCGAAGGACGCGGGTCGCCAGTATCTCGCGGGAGAACCGAAGACCCTCGATCTCGCGGGCGATATCGTCCGGATGGCCGAGGAAATTCGGGTGGATGAGCGGCATGTCCGCAGGGTTCGACGACCGCAGCTTCACCCAGCCCCGCGCCTTGGGGCGGAGAAGCAGCGCATTCAAGGTCACGCCCGGACCCGGTTTCGCGCCCGTGACGTCGCGATCAAGGTAAGCGGACGGGATGCAGAAAATCTGCATCAGAGGATCTCCGGTGTGGTCCGGCATCACGAAGGCCGTCGCCTCGACGCCTATGGTCGAAACCGGCCCGCTCCTGAACAGCAGGTACTGAATTCCGTTCGCGATCATCCGGAGACCGCGGTCCTCGCCGTAGTAGCCGAGTTGGCGGCGCGTCGTGGCGAACACTGGCACCTCGTGATGGTCCTGAAGGTTCTTTCCGACGCTCGCGATGGCCGCGCGGGGTTCGATTCCCGCTTCCCTGAGTTCGTCCGGATCGCCGATTCCCGAAAGCATGAGCAGCTTGGGCGACTCGATCGCGCCTGCGGCGAGGATCACTTCGCTGCCGGCTTCCGCAATGCACGACCTCGCGCCCTTGCGGTACTCCACGCCAACCGCGCGCCCTTTCGAGAGCTTGACGCCCGTCGCCATTGCGCCGGTCAAGACCGTGAGCCGGGGATTCCCGATCACGGGGCGGAGATGCGCGTCGACCGCGCTGCACCGGCGGGCGCGGCTGATCGTGTACTGCATGAAACCGACCCCCGCCGGCCGGCCGGTGTTGAAGTCGTGGACGAACGGATGGCCCAGTTCCTGAAGCGCAAGCAGAAACAGATGGCTCATCTCGCAGGAGTGGTTCGTGTCGCTGACCTTGAGGGGCCCGCTCGGATTGTGGTGCTCGTTGTTGAGCCTCCTGTTGCCCTCTTGCTTCATGAAGTGCCGCAGCATGGAGTTCCAGCCCCAGCCTTCGTCGCCCGACAGTTCGGCCCAATGGTCGTACTCGGCGCTTCGGCCGCGCATGTAGACCATCGCGTTGACGCTCGTGGAGCCGCCGAGGACAGTGCCCTGCAGAACGGTTTGCACGCGGCCGCCGAGTGCGGGCTGCGGAACGGACTTGTGGATAGTGATATCGCGGTGGCCGCCGATCATCTTTATGAATCCGCTCGGCAACCGGAGCAGGGGGCTGGTATCGCGGCGCCCGCGCTCCAGAAGCAACACCCGGGCGCCTTCGAGCTCAAGCAGGCGCGAGGCGATCACGCAGCCGGCTGCCCCGGCGCCGACAACGATGTAGTCCCACCCCTTGCTCACGGCGCCTCTCCGCGGGCCGGCGCCGCGCGGACGCGCTTTCCCGTGTCGGCGTCGAAAAACAAGCAGCTGTCCGGGTCGATCTCGACGCCGACAGCGCTGTCGATCTTGAATCTCCGGTGAGGCGGCGCAAGCGCCGTCACGAGGCTGTCGCCCAGCGCGACTGTTACAAAGCACGTATCGCCGCCGTACTCCGCCGAGTAAACGGTGCCGGACGCGCCTTGTCCCGCGCCGACGACCTTCAGGAGATGGGGGCGCACTCCGAGACGGACGCGAGCGCTGTCCGGAACGGCGCAACCCTCAACCTGGATCCCGCTGCCTTCGAACAGGCCGTTGCGCACGCCGCCCTCAAGCAGATTGATCTCCGGCGTCCCGACGAACGAAGCGACAAAAGCGGTGATCGGGTCGTTGTAGATCTCTTCGGGCTTTCCGAGCTGCACGATCCGGCCCTCGTTCATCACGGCCACCCTGGTGGCAAGCGTAATGGCCTCGATCTGGTCGTGGGTTACGTACACCGTCGTTATGCCGATCTCATGGTGCAGCCTGTGAAGCTCCGCCCTCATCTTGACGCGCAGCTTCGCGTCGAGATTGGACAATGGCTCGTCCATCAGGAACACGGTCGGCCGCCTGACGAACGCGCGGGCGAGGGCGACCCGCTGTCGCTGGCCCCCCGATAGCTCACGGGGCTTTCTGTCCAGGAAGCCGTCGAGGTGGACCTGCCGCGCAGCGCTTGCGACGAGCGACTCCCTCTCCTTTTTCGGGACGCTTCTGAGACGCAAGGGGTATCCGATGTTCTCGGCGACCGTCATGTGCGGGTAAAGGCCGTAGTTCTGGAACACCATCGCCATGTCGCGCTGCCGCGCAGGGAGGTCGTTGACCACGACGCCGTCGACGAGGACCTGGCCTTCCGTCGCGGCTTCGAGCCCCGCAATGATTCGCATCGTCGTGGTTTTCCCGCAGCCCGAGGGGCCGAGAAGCACCAGGAACTCCCCCTGCACAACTTCGAGCTCCAGCGAATCGAGAACCCGGACGGCGCCGAAGTCCTTGACGAGGTTTTTCAAAGCGATGTGTGCCATGCGCCGTTCTTCCCGATGCCGCGCCCGCGCGAGGCGGCGGCATTGATTATAGACGGGCATTCCGCCGAACTGAACGGCCGGGCCGCGATTTCGCGCAATGGATTGCAAAGCGAAGCCGGATGGAACTACTATGGCCGGCATTGAGGAGAACCGAAATCGCCGCCGTCGGCGACGCGCCGAAGCGGCTCAACTGGGAGGATCAACTGAAATGAAAAACCATATGCCCGCTTCGGGCCGCTTTTTGAGGCCCATCAACCGGCGGTTGCTGTTGAAAGCGGCAGCGGCGCTCACCGGGGTGGCGGCAGTCGGCCGGGTTCCGGCGGCGCTGGCGGCCATGTTCGATGACGTAAAGGACCAGTATCTCAACGCCGGCGTCGATTGGCGGCAGGCGGAGGGCAGCAGCATCCAGCTGGCCGGGCTCACGCATCCGTGGATGGAGACCATACGCCCGCTTGTTCCGATATTCGAGGAGCTGACCGGCGTAACGGTCGAGGTTCTGGAGCAGTCGAATACGGAGTTCATCGCCGAGATGCCGGTAAAGTTGGCCGCTGAGAACTCTTCGCCGGACGTGTACATGGTCTGGGCGCAGGGGCAGGCGATTTCGGGCGGCTGGCTTGAGCCGCTAACGCCTTATCTCGCCGATTCCTCGCTGCACGACGCGGCTTGGTGGGACGACGACGACAATTTCCCGGGCGCCCGGTCGTTCGCCGTCTGGAGCGACGGCGAGTCCTACACGCGCACGATCACGGCCGAGGCCCAGACGCTTTTCGTAAACCGGTCAATCCTCGAGGCAAACGGGGTTTCCATCCCCGACACCTTCGACGGCCTCAGGATGGCGGCGGCGGCGATCAACAGCGACGACGTTTCCGGCATCGCCATGAGAGGGAAGGCGACCGGCGATGCCGTCGCATGGCCGGCCGGCGGCTACGTGTTCTCCTACGGCGGGGGCATTCTGGACCTTGACGGAAACGTGGCCATGGATTCGCCCGAGGCCGTGGAAGCCGTCGACATGTACGCGAGGACGCTGCGGGAAGGCGGTCCGATCGGCGTGGCCAACTATCACTGGCTGGAGTCGCTGAGCGACTTCCTGCAGGGTGCGACCGCATTCGGATGCGACAGTTCGAACTTCGCGACCGACATCTCGAATCCCGAGAAGAGCATGGTTGCCGATGTCGCGACCTTCGCGGCGTTCCCGAAATCCCCTTCCGGGGTCTCCAAGCCGAACATGTGGCACTGGCTCACCGGCATCAACCGGTTCTCCGAGAACAAGAAGGCCGCATGGCTGTTCCTGATGTGGGCGACTTCAAAGCCGACCAACATGCTCGGGGCGGCCGCCGGACTTGCGACGCCGAGGGCATCGGCTTGGTCTTCCGATGCGTTCAAGGGCGCGTTCGGCGCGGAGGCCGCGGAAGCCGCGCTCGCCAATCTGGCCAACACGGATGGCGACATCATGAAAGCGACTTGGTTCCACCCGCAGGCGGGCCAAGTGCTCGACGCGTTCGCGGTGGCGGTCAACGAAGCGATCACGGAGGTGAAGGACGCGGAATCCGCGCTCGCCGGTGCCGCCGAGACCGCCCGCCGGGCCTTGGGGCAGTAACCGCGCGGCGCATATCGCGGGCGCCCCGTCGTGCGGCGCCCGCATTATTCATCCCGGAATCGGCAGTTTGCGGCCCATGCGTTTGAGACGCGGGCTCTCCCGCACGGCATTCATCGTACTGATGCTGGCGCCCACCACGCTGCTATTGCTAGGTGTGACGCTGTTCCCATTCGCCGCCGCGCTGGCGATGAGCCTCACAAACTACTCCTTGATCCGGCCGGACCAACTCGCGTGGATCGGGCTGGAGAACTACGCCGACCTGCTGGGATCGGCCGAGTTCTGGATGGCTCTCCGCGTCACGGCCGTGTTCACCTTTTTCGCGGTGGCGGTCCAGATGGTGGTGGGCACGGGCGTCGCTCTGCTTCTGCACTACGAGACGCGCCGCGTTGCTTGGCTCAGGGTGGTTTACCTGTTGCCGATGGCGATCACGCCGGTCGCCGCGACTTTCACGTTCCGAATGATGTTCAACCCGTCGCTGGGCGTCGTCAACCACATCTTCAAGAGTTTGGGACTTCCGCCGCAGGATTGGCTGGGGTCGCCTTCGACCGCGCTGTTCTCGCTTCTCGTGGTCGACACTTGGCAGTGGGCTCCCTTCATAATGCTGATTGCCGCGGCCGGCCTCGCGGCGATGGACGAGGAGCAGCTTGAAGCATCTCAGATGGACGGCGCGACATTCGGGCAGATGCTGCGCCATCAAGTGCTGCCGATGCTGACGCCGTATCTCGCGTTCGCCTTGGTGTTCCGGGCGATAGACGCTTTCAAGACCTTCGACATCATCTTCGTGCTGACCGGCGGCGGCCCAGGTACGCTGACCCGGACCCTCAACTTGCTGACCTACAAGCACGGCATCGAGTTCCTTTCGATGGGATACGCCGCTGCGATTTCGATCGTAATGCTGGTGGTCGCGATTCTGGCAAGCCAGGTGTTCCTCCGTCGGCTCCGCCTCCTGCAGCCGCGGAACGCAAGGGCATGACGGGCCGCGCGCCGGACATCGACCGACGCATGCGAAAGCACCGGGTTTCGGCGGTGCTGGGCGCCGCGGCGCGGCGCTGCAGCCTCGCGGTGTTCGCCGTCTGGACCATCTTTCCTGTGTATTGGCTAGTCGCGATGTCCTTGAAGCAGGACCGGGAGGTCCTGTCGCGCAGGCCGCGCATCTTCTTTTTCGAATACCAGTTCGACAACTATGCGGAGGTCATTGTCGACCCCGACACGCTGAGCTACTTCCTGAACAGCGCGATTGTCGCACTAGGGTCCACGGCGCTGTCTCTCGCGATCGGAGTCCCGGCGGCGTACGTCATCTCCCGTTACCGGTTCCGCGGAGCGACGGATTTCGCCTTCTGGATCTTGACCACGCGTATGGCCCCTCCGGTCGCGGTTCTGATTCCTTTTTTCGTGATGTACGTCACGCTGGGTTTGAACGACACGCACATCGGGCTGGTGTTCGCTCATGTCGCGCTCAATCTCGCGATAGTGGTGTGGCTACTTCGCGGCTTCTTCGAGGATCTTCCGTTCGAACTCGAGGAGGCCGCGTTCATGGACGGGGCGACCCACTTCCAAGCGTTCCGGCAGATATCGCTCCCGCTCGCCGCGCCGGGCATCGGGGCGGTCGGAATACTCTCGTTCCTGTTCTCATGGAATGAATTCCTGTTCGCGCTCGTGCTTGCCGACGAAGCCGTCCGCACCGTTCCCGTCGGAATCTACGGGTTCGTCGGTTTCCAGACGATCGCTTGGGGAAACCTGTCCGCCTCGGCCGTGCTGATGATCCTGCCGGTGGTCCTGTTCATCATCGTATTCCAGCGCAGCCTGATCAGGGGACTGACCTTGGGCGCGGTCAAATGACCCCGATGAGCGTCGCGGCTGCGTCCCGAATTCCGGGTGAAAACCGAAAGCAAAGTCGGACGGAAGTTGCGTGCGATATCGATATCCGCAGTCACTATCCATATAGGCTGTGGCAATTGCCGACACTCAAGACTTTCAGATAGGGAGAGAATTTGCATGAAACCATTCAACTGGAATTGCGGATATTGTGGTCATGCCCAAGTAGCATCTAGCCAAAACTGCATCGAAGCAATTGCCGAAATTCGCAACGTTCACAGCAAGCGCTGACCGATTTTCGGAGTTGTCTCAACCATTGCTTGTGCAAACGGGAATTGTTGAGAGCTCTCCCTTGTATGGGCGCGTTTCGTGATTCTTGATCAGGAAACAAATGCAGCCCTCGAAACGCGGAGCCCAAGCGACGCATGAAAGCCTGAAACCGACGGTGGATACATTGAAGTCGTTGAAAAAAGGTTTGCAAAAATATTTCAATACCACTACAAAAAGGTTGAGCTCATCGTACCGACCTATGCAATGTCCGCAGGAACCGTGTCGGTAATGTCTGGAGACAAATTCACATGAACTATTTTTCGATTCTTGGCCCGATTGATCCCCAAGTAGGCGATGCGAGCGGGAAACGGATTCGCGCACTGGGATATTTTATTCGATATAAGAAATTAATTGATAAGGCCGGAAATGGAAGTTTGAACACTGCAGAAATAACCGTCCTTATCGAAAAATTCGGCCAAGCCGTGCTGTACCGATATGAGAAAGCTCGGGAACTGTCCATCCGCCTGTTGACAGAGATGTTGGTCAATTGCAAATTCAAGGATTGGAAGAAACCGCAAGATAAAGGGCGAAAAGTTACCGACCAGTTACGCAGGAGGCGCGCAAGGGCAATTACCCAAAGGCTGAGCGATCCAGATATTTGCCATTCTCATAGCCGGGGAATTTCGATGGAAGTCCTTAGACAAGACATAAAGCTTGGGATAGATGATTTTGAAAAATACAGTGAACTAAATCAAGCGCTTCGGGTGTATTGCAGACTTCTACGGGATTAAATAAGACGTCTGCGGCATGCAGGCGTACTACACAGGAGAGAAAACTATGTCCCACTCACACGGTGATCACGAAAAGAATGACATCTTGGAAATTGCAGCGAAGAACCCGAAGGTTGATGCCAAGAAGGTGCAAGAGGCCAGGAAGCTGCTACAGGTCTTGCGTGCGCATGGCGTCTCGCCACAAGAATACAACTTGATTCCCCCATTTCGCCGACAGATTTATGTCGACAGCAAATATGGCAACGCGGAAAGTTGAACCGCTTAGTGTGAGGCGGACCAAGCGATGGGCGATGCCCTATCCGGATATCCTCCGGCAACGTATGCAACCCATTTTCTTGGGTTGAGATGGTTCCGCGCTCTCGGGTGTCGCCCGATTTCGGTGTTTCAAGGGCTGCAAACGTGACTTTCAGGGTAATCATGAAGCGATTCCGGTGCGGTTGTTGAAGACCTATGATTGCGGCGGGCACCCGCGCGGTCCGCCCAACTCGAATCCTGTCCATGAAGCGCGTAGTCTTCCGATCGCTTGCCGCAACAAGCAACGCTTTCCCCCGGTTCGTGCCAAGGCTTCCTGGCAACGCGACCCGTGCGGTTTCGATTCGGATCCACAGCCTTTTGCAGGCGCGCTTCCCTTGCTTCGACATCATCCGCATTCGCAACCTGCGCGTTGGCTGCGTGATGCTCTCTTCAGAACGACAATCCTGCGTCACGCAACCTATGTTGCGCAATGGGCTGCTGCACAACCAAGGCGATCAGCTGCCGACTGGCAGCTTGCAATTCTGCCGCGAGCTCCCGCGGCAGACGCCGCCAACGCTGAAGGATCACTCAAAACGCGCGGATCCGGATTGCCCGCAGCACAACGTGGATTCGTCGCATGACCGGCATAGCAAGTCCCGTGTTTGTTGCGCAATTCATTCACTCTGGCGAATACTTTGCGTCGCGCAACTGAGAGCACTGGCTGCCCGATGATCACAGCAGCCCATCCGCTGACCTCCTGCGCGAAGGACGTTTACTGGAACGACCGCCGATGCCGAGTAGTCCCGGAGGTTCTGCAACTCCTCGGCACCTACGATGCCGCTTGCTTGGACTTCCGGCTTTTTCAAATCTCGCGTTGATTGCGCAATAAACCCTTGGCAACGCAAACTTGCGTCACGCAACTCATGATTGCGCGATCCGGCGCGATACACTGGTTGGCCGTCGACTGGCAGCATGCGATTCTGCGACGCGCGCCCCGCGCCGAGGCCGCCAACCCTGAAGGATCTCCGCCGTCCGCCGGTCCTGGACCGAAGGGCCAAGCAACGCAACGGCGTTTCATCAGGTGCCATGCCGCCTCTTGGAGGCCAGCCGCTTCAGCATTCCTTGCCATGGCTGCGCCATTGCGTTCCAGCACGGCAATTTTGCATCGAGCAATCAATATCGAGCAATGCATGCATCAGTCGGGAAATCTTGCGCCGCGCAGCGTTTTTCCGCGCAATTTCCCGCTTGCCTGCATGACTCGGCGGAGGCTTTCGCTTTGTTGCGCAAAAAACACACATCCATCGTGACGCTGCGCAACACAGTTTTTTCTTGCGCGATCATCTGAATTTCGTTATTTGATTGCGCATTAGGAAATCGCGCAACCAAATCAAGGAAATGGCCAAGCAAATCGACGCAACCCAGTTGCAAGCGATCCTAGATGTCGTAGCCGCCAAGCCGGACGGAATATCGGCACCCAAGATTCTGGAAGCGCTCGGCAGCCCAATGCCCATGCGGACTTTGCAGTACCGACTCAAGCGTCTTGTGGCCGACGAAAAGCTCGTCCGCGAAGGCAGCGCCAGCGCCTCAATGTATTGCATTCCCACCCGTTTTGATCGCGCCGACAAAAAAGAGAGCCCTACCGATGCGGAGGTCGTGCCATTGTCGGAAGTCGGCGCGGCGATCAGGAAATGCGTTTCGCAACCGATGGCCGCCCGAAAGCCCGTTGCCTACAATGCCGACTTTCTGGATTCGTACCGGCCCAACGAAACCAGATACCTTCGCGACGAGGATTTCACGCGCCTGCACGATGCTCGGATTTCCGAATTCGCACAGTTGCCGGCAGGGACGTACGCCAAGCGAATACTGGATCGCCTATTGATTGAATTGTCTTGGAACTCAAGCCGCTTGGAGGGCAGCACATTTTCGATTCTGGATACGCAACGGCTGATTCATTTCCATTTCGCCGCCGCCGACAAGGATCGGCGAGAAATTCAAATGATTCTGAACCATAAGGCGGCGATAGATTTTCTAGTGAATTCCGCCGAAGAGATCGGCTTCAATCGCTATACGATCCTGAACCTTCATTCCATTCTCGCCGACAATTTGCTTGACGACCCGGTCTCGCCGGGCCGCCTGCGGTTCCGAAGCGTCGGCATCGGCGGATCCGTCTGCCATCCGCTGGAGAACCCGAATTTGATTGAAGAATATTTCAATCGGCTTCTCGACAAGGCGGAAGCAATTCGCGACCCGTTCGAGCAATCGTTTTTTGCCATGATGCATTTCTCGTATCTGCAGGCCTTCGACGATGTGAACAAGCGGGTTTCAAGGTTTGCGGCGAACATTCCGTTGCTGAAATCAAATCTTTCGCCGTTGACGTTCGTCGACGTGCCGAAGACTCTCTACGTTGAAGCCTTGCTCGGCGTATACGAGCTCAATCGGCCCGACCTCCTGAAAGATGTCTTTTTGTGGGCATATGAACGGTCTGCGGCGAAAAGCAGAGTGATCCGGCAGTCGGTTGGCGAGCCGGACCCGCTCAGGTTTCGCTGCCGCATCGAACTGCGCGAGCTGGTTGGCAGCGTCGTGCGTGAATCGATGGACCGCGCGCGCGCATTTGAATTCGTTTCCGATTGGGCGAAAAACAATGTTTCTGCCGAAGACGTCGAAGATTTCCGGGAAATGGCGGAAACCGAGTTGCTGAATCTTCATGAAGGAAACTTCGCCCGACATGCGATCAAGCCTTCCGAGTTCCGGAATTGGAGCAAGCGTTGGCATTCGGAATTGTCTGGAGGCATAGAGTTGCAAATGTCCGTTGAGGCGGCATTGTCGCAAGGGCATCGGGCAAAGGAACAACAAAACTGACCCATCCGCGCGGGCGCAGGCGTCCGAACATTGCGATACAGGCGGCCTGCGCATCTGCATCCGAGCGGCTCCCGATGTCCGATGGCAGACAATCCTTCGGCTGCGCCGGGCTTAAGAACGGCCGGATCGTAGATCTTCCGTCCGAACGCCTCCCGCCCTATTGGCTTGAAAAATGAGAGGTCTTCCGTAGGATAGCGTTCGCAAGAAAACCCCTCAATTCTTTGAATTACTTGATTGAATTTCTGGATTTGGTATGATTCCCGATGATTTCCGCCCCATGGGCGGGTTTCGGGCGAATCTTCGGAGGATTTTGCATGCGGACAATCATGGAATTGCGGCGCCCGCTGGGGTCGATCCCCATCGAGGACATCAAGCTGAACGCGAAGTCGCGGGACGACACCCCGGCGCTTCTGATCGGCCTCCAGGCGGTCTACAGGGACGAGGCGACGCGGAACGAGCTGTTCGCTCTTCTGGACAAGCACATTCTTCCGGACCGCAGCCGCGACACCGGCCGCCCGGGGATGGATCTCTGGGCAGTCCTGGTGATGGGCGTCTTGAAGCAGGGCCTTCGCTGCGACTACTACCGTCTACAGGATCAGGTGAACGGGCACATCAAGATCCGGCAGATGCTCGGCCACGACAATCTGGACGAGAGCGAGTACGAGCTTCAGAACATCCGCGACAACGTGGAGTTGGCAACGCCGGAGCTTCTGCGGGAAGTCAGCGAATTGATCGCCCGGAAGGACGCGAAGCTTTCA
This sequence comes from Paracoccaceae bacterium, assembly GCA_965205055.1. GTDB lineage: Bacteria > Pseudomonadota > Alphaproteobacteria > Rhodobacterales > Rhodobacteraceae > CBDBBY01. Next base: position 3,454,192 of record OZ242030.1, read on the forward strand.
AGAAAAGAAGCTTGGCGCGCCGTTGGTCGAGCGCTGTGACTCGTTCGTGGTGGAGACGGACGTCCAACATCCGACCGACTTCAATCTGTTGCGGGACTCGGTCCGCTGCCTTCTTCGGGAGACGGCCGCGAGGCGGCAATCGGTGGAGCCTGTGCCAATGCGGCGGAAAACCGGGGCGGACGCGGGACTGGCGACTTCCCGCCCGCTCCCGAAACCCGCGCGAAACGCGAAAACGCAAAACCGGATCACCCAAGAAAATGGGACGCACCCCAGCTTGGGGGACCCGCCGCCCCGGCGTTAAGGCGGAGTCGCATCAATGAGTGAACTCAGACATCCACTAGGAGCGTGTCCGAGAAATAGCCGTCGCTGAATTTGACGGGAATTTTCGGTACAGCATCTAGGAAATGGTGGTTGTTGTATCTATATGTTGCGCTACACAACATCAATTAATCTGCGTATATTGGCGACTTTACGAATACTCGGACACGCTCCTAGTGGCTTGTTCAACTCATTGGACTCCTTTACAAGGCTTGCCGGAACGGCGCGGCTACAGCGCGGGCAGACGAGAGGCGGGACGATGCGGACGGGAGTGGACTTCAAGGTTTCGGACGAGCAGCGCGGGCGGCTCGAGGCGATCGCGGACGGCGGCAACAGCAAGGTGAAGCACGCGCGCCGGGCGCGGATCATCCTTCTGACGGACGACGGCCTGGGAACGATGGCGGTCGCGGACGGCGCGGGCGTGACGAAGGCGACGGTCTGGCGCTGGCAGAGGCGGTTCATGCAGGAGGGCGTGGAGGGCCTTCTTCGCGACAAGACGCGCAAGCCGGGGACGCCCCGGACGTCCGAGGAGAAGGTGCGCGAGCTGGTGGATCTGGCGGCGCGCCCGGCGCCGGACGGGGAGACGCACTGGACGGTGCGCGCCCTGGCGAAGACGGTCGGCATCGGCGCGTCGACGGCGCACGGCATCCTTGCCGCGCACCGGCTCGCGCCGCACCGGGTGCGGCAGTTCAAGGTCTCGACCGATCCGAAGTTCGCGGAAAAGACCCGCGAAGTCATCGGGTTGTACATGGATCCGCCGGACCGGGCGGTGGTTCTCTCGATCGACGAGAAGACGCAGATCCAAGCGCTCGGGCGGACGCAGAAGGGTCTGCCGATGAAGCCGGGACGGCCCGCGACGATGACGCACGACTACAAGCGGAACGGCACCACGACGCTGTTCGCCGCGATGAACATTCTGGACGGGACGGTCATCGGCAGCCACTCCGAGCGCCACCGGCACCAGGAGTTCATCGCGTTCCTCGAGCAGGTCGACAAGGCGGTGCCAGCGGGACGTGAGATCCACGCCATCCTGGACAACTACTCCGCCCACAAGCACAAGGCCGTCACGGAGTGGCTGAAGGACCATCCCCGCTGGACCCTCCACTTCACGCCGACCTCCTGCTCCTGGATGAACGCGGTCGAGGGCTTCTTCGGGAAGCTGGCCAGCCGCCGTCTCCGGCGCGGCGTCCACGATTCCCTCGAGGATCTCAAGGCGGCGGTCGACGACTTCATCGAGCTTCACAACGGGAAGGAGGCGAAGCCGTTCAAATGGACGGCCAGCCCGGACCGGCTGATCGCCGCCCGCCAAAGAGGGTTCCAAATGACTCGAACAAGCCACTAGGTCTTTCCCGCGTCTGCGGCGACGCCGACTTCCGCCTTGAGTCAAGCGAAGGCCGAACCCCGGAAGAATTCCTTTTTCATTTCCTCATTTGTTTCCACGGCCCCAACTGTCGCTAGTCTCAGGCGGACGCGGTAGCTCTGTAGCATTCCTTCTTCGTCGCGACGGCCCCGACCATCCGCGCCATCTTGTTCGCCCGCGCCGCCACGGCCTGCATCGGCGGTTTCCTCTTCAGCAGCGCGTCAAGCCAAGGATCGTTGGTTCCGCGCTGCCCACCGGATGACCGCGACCGCCCCGGCAATGAACAGCCGCCGGAGATCGCGCTGCCCTATCTTCGAGATCCATCCGAGCTTCGGCTTCCCTCAGTGCTTTCCCCTGTATCTCGACTGTGATATTGTGCTTTCGTCGCCGACCTTGGCGAAGGCAGACGATGGGGTGTAAAAAACTTGACCCAGAAAAATGAGATGTGCTTGAACTCATAAAACGAATTGACTATCAATATCGAATTGGCTATCAAAGAAACGAAAATTGTTTCGGATTTTGAAGCCGATTGTCTTTAATGTGTAGGGCTTGTTTGGCAAAACTGTGAGGAGAAAAACTATGCAAGTATTGGAGAAAACAATCCAAATTTTTGGGTTGAAGTTAATAGGTATGCTGTCTGCTATTGTAGCGGTATGTTTTACTCTTCCAGCTTACGCTGAGTCGATTCAAGATCGCTTGTGCGAAGTTTATTCTAACTTTTATGTAGGCGCAAATCAAGAATTGGCTATTATAGATGCCAGCGGTATCGGTGATGACAGTGCGGCCCGTGAAACTAATCGACAAATAAAGAAGCTAAATGAGCGTATTTTTCAGTTGATTACAGTTACACAAATGCAATTTCATGGTTGCACTGTTCCAAAAATGCCTAGTTCGGGCACAGTGTATATAATTGACGCCATAAAATGCCATACTTCAAGAATTACCGATGGGTTAGATACTCCTGAATGTGATCGGTCTTCTTGGAAAAATGTATTTGAAGACCTTGAAATTTATCAATGAACTCGGTGTCGCGGCGGCCTCCGATCAGGGTTAGGTTCATTGGATTTGTAGGCTTTGCGCCTGCGGCCGCAGCGCGGGCAAACGCGACTTGCCGACCCCTGTCTAGCCAAACAGTATCTCCGCGACTTTCGGAATGTGCTTGGTCTTGAGGTTCAGATATTCCGAGACGTCGCGCAGCGTGATTCTATCGCTGTGATAGGGAGTAAGCACCGTTCGTACGAAATTCCGTCCCAATAAGCTGAAGGCTTCTTTCGGCATGTTGCGTCCACCGAACTCTCTGTCGGCATAGGACGCTTTCTTGCGCTCAAGGTAGGCCGCGTAGTTGTTGGCATATTCAGTTTCCTTGGCTCTGTAAAAAGCTTGGTCGGTTAGGCCGAGCGTCAGCAGCCGGCATACGACCGAGACTTTGCTCGTGCTGAAGGCGGAGGCGAGATCGTCGATGCTGTCTTCGGGCCAGAAAGAGTTGCCGGGTTCTTGGGCCCTGACGACATTCTGGCTCCAGAAGATCTCGCGCGGGAGCAGCGTGGCCGCAGCGACCGCATTGCACCAGATTTCGACCTGCTGCGTTTCCGGCGGGCGGGAGACATCGATGTAGAATTCCGAGACGCCGCTTTTCGCAATCAAAAGATGTGCGAATTCATGCAGCAGCGAGAACGTTCGACGAGAGGGGGTATCCGCGCGATTGACCGCGATTGCGGGAAGCTTGGTTTCGGAGAGCGCGAATCCCGAGGCCTCGCTGGTGTCCACTTTATCCATCTGAAACACGAAGACGCCGCTCTCTTCGACCAGCGACCGCCAGCCGTTGAAGGCTTCACGCTTGCCCCGCCATGCTCGCTGCTTCGCGTCGGTGATGCGCAAATGGCGGCGCACATTTGCGCCGACCGTTTCGGGGTTGTCATCGAGCGTGGCCGAGATCGGCAGTTCGGGAACCGTTTCTCCGACCTCTCGGAGAAGATCGATCGCGATTTCTCGTCGCTCTTGCGCAGCGCGTATTTGAAGATGAAGCTGCGGCGACATGCGCTGCGGCACTCCTCCGTGCAAGCGCCGGAAATCCTTGATCGCTTGGAAGTCAGTCGGCGCCTCCTGAAGATAGAATGCTGCAAGCGGCCGCCTGTATTTCTTCGCAAGTGTTCGGAGTTGGTTGATCGTGGGTTTCAGTTCCCCGCTTTCCCACTGGGGCGCTTTGGCCAAGGCGGAAATGGCGGCAATCTCTTCGAGCGAGTAGCCCGCGCTTTCTCGGGCCCAGATCAAAATCTCCGACTTTACAAGCGCTCTGACTTGCTTTCGTGCCATTTTTATCTGACCTGATCTTGTTCCGGACCAACATTGAGCGTCGCGGCCGCGCTTGCATTCTTATGAACGCTGCCCGGTGGCATGCTCCTCCGGGTTGGCGCTAGTCTGATTGTTCCATCCAGTTTTTGCCCTTTCTCAACCGGATAGCATACTGCCTCGGTGTCGCGCCATAGCGGGCGGCATTGCACTGATTGTTGCTGTTGCCTCTCCTAATCGTTACATTTTGCAACAAATAGCCATGATTATGTAACATTTTACTTTACACAAGCATGCCAAGCCAATAGATGTTTTTTGCGGAAGGCAATTCGGAGAGTCGGGAATGCAGGAAGCGTTCATCTGCGATGGAGTTCGAACTCCGATAGGCCGGTACGGCGGCGCATTGGCAAGCGTGCGCCCTGATGATCTGGCGGCGCATGTCATTGCCGCGCTCAAGGATCGGAATCCCGGAGTCGCGTGGGAACGCGTCGACGAGGTGATATTCGGCGACGCCAATCAAGCGGGCGAGGACAACCGCAATGTGGCCCGGATGGCATCATTGCTCGCAGGGCTTCCCGAAACAGTGCCTGCGATCACGGTGAACAGGCTTTGCGCTTCCGGCATGGACGCGGTGGGGTTCGCCGCGCGCGGCATAAAGGCCGGAGACTACGATCTCGCTATTGCCGGCGGCGTCGAAAGCATGAGCCGCGCGCCGTTCGTGATGCCGAAGGCGAGCGCCGCCTTTTCCAGAGCGAATGCCGTTTTTGACACTACGCTCGGCTGGCGGTTCGTGAACCCGAATATGAAGTCCCGATACGGAACGGACTCCATGCCGGAGACCGCCGACAACGTCGCTGCGGACTATTCCGTGTCGCGGCAGGACCAGGACGCCTTCGCCGCAAGATCGCAAGAACGCTGGCAAACGGCCTCCGAGGCGGGAGTCTTCAAAGACGAAATCGTGCCCGTCGAAGTCCCTCAGCGCAAAGGCGATCCGATCTTGGTCGATGCCGACGAGCATCCTCGCCCCGGAACGACAGCGGAAAAGCTTTCCAAGCTGCGCGGAGTGAACGGACCGGAGATGACCGTCACTGCCGGCAATGCCAGCGGCGTAAACGACGGGGCCGCCGCCATGATCATCGCGTCCGAAGCCGGCGCGGCGGCGAACGGCTTGAAGCCGTTGGCGCGCATCTTGGCTATGTCGTCTGCCGGAGTGGAGCCGCGAGTCATGGGTATCGGGCCCGTTGCGGCAACCCGCAAGCTGCTTGCCCGCACCGGATTGGCTATCGGCCAGATGGACGTGATTGAACTGAACGAAGCTTTTGCCAGCCAAGCTCTCGCCACTTTGCGCGAACTCGGTGTCGCGGATGATGCGGAGCATGTGAATCCCAATGGAGGGGCTATCGCGATCGGACATCCTCTTGGCATGTCCGGCGCTCGGATCGTGCTTGCGGCTGCCCGGCAGCTGGGTCGCACCGGCGGACGCTACGCGCTCTGCACGATGTGCGTCGGAGTAGGCCAAGGCACGGCGATGATAATTGAAAGAGTTTGACGGAGATTTATCAGATGTATGCGCAGATGGTTGAATCCGAAGCGACCGAAGAATCGCCGGAAAAACTCGCCGCGTTTCAGGCGCGCATCGACGCGGGCGAAAAAATCGAACCGAAGGATTGGATGCCGGAAGGCTACCGCAAGACGCTGATCCGGCAGATCGGCCAGCATGCCCATTCGGAGATCGTAGGCCAATTGCCGGAAGGCAATTGGATCACCCGCGCCCCGACGCTTGAGCGGAAAGCGATTTTGCTGGCCAAGGTTCAGGACGAGGCCGGCCACGGACTCTATCTTTACTGCGCGGCCGAGACGCTGGGCGTGAGCCGGGACGAACTGATCGAAAGGCTGAATGATGGTCGGATGAAATACTCCTCCATCTTCAATTACCCGACTCTGACTTGGGCCGACATGGGGGCAGTAGGCTGGCTGGTCGACGGGGCGGCGATCATGAACCAGGTGCCGCTTCAGCGGACCTCGTACGGGCCGTACAGCCGAGCGATGATACGCATTTGCAAGGAGGAGTCGTTCCACCAGCGCCAAGGTTTCGACATCATGATGAAGATGGCCGACGGCACGGCTGCTCAAAAGAAGATGGCGCAGGATGCGCTGAACCGGTTTTGGTATCCCGCATTGATGATGTTCGGCCCTTCGGACAAGGATAGTGTGCATTCGGCGCAGTCGATGGCGTGGAAAATCAAGATCAACACCAATGACGAACTGCGCCAGAAGTTCGTCGATCAGACCGCGCCGCAGGCGGACTATCTCGGCCTTGAGATCCCCGACCCGAATTTGAGCTGGAACGAAGACAAGGGCGGCTACGATTTCAGCGAGCCCGACTGGAACGAGTTTTTCCAAGTGATCCGAGGCCACGGGCCGTGCAATGCGGACAGGATGAGGGTGCGCCGGAAGGCATGGGACGACGGCGCTTGGGTGCGCGACGGCTTGATGGCTCACGCCGAGAAGACGCGCGCTGCAGCAGCGTGATCCAATAGAGGAGAAGGCCGATGTCGACAGAATGGCCGCTCTGGGAGATATTCATCCGCGGGCGGCATGGAATGAGCCATCGCCACGTGGGCTCCCTGCATGCTCCGGACGAGGAAATGGCGATCAAGAATGCGCGCGACGTTTATACCCGGCGCAACGAAGGCGTCAGCATATGGGCAGTGAGGGCCTCCGACATCGCCGCGTCTTCGCCATCCGAAAAGGGGCCGATGTACGACCCGGCGCGAACCAAAGTCTATCGGCACCCAACGTTCTACGACATACCCGACGATGTCGGGGCGATGTGATGGAAAACCTGAAGTTCCAGTTTCTTTGCCGCATGGGCGACAATGCCTTGGTGCTGGGGCACAGGCTGTCGGAATGTTGCGGCGTCGCCCCGACGCTGGAGGAAGACATCGCGACCGCCAACACGGCGCTGGATTTGATCGGTCAAGCGAGCAACTGGTTGAGCTTGGCTGCCGAAATCGAAGACGCAGGCCGGACGGCCGACGACTTGGCCATGATGCGCGATGCGTGGGATTTCAGGAATCTTCTGCTGGTCGAGCAGCCCAACGGCGATTTCGGCCAGACGATCATGCGCCAAGCGCTGTTCGATCAATGGCATTTATTGATGCTGAAGGCGTTGGAAAACTCCACATTCGAGCGCGCCGCCGAAATCGCGGAAAAGTCGGTCAAAGAGGTAACCTATCACGCCGAGCGCTCGTTGGATCTCGTCGTCCGGCTGGGCGACGGCACGGTCGAAAGCCACCAGCGCATGCAGACTGCTTTGGATCACCTCTACCTGTATGTCGGCGAAATGCTCACCTCGGACGAAGTGGACAAGGCATGCGACGCCGCCGGCATCGCGCCGGCGCCCGAAACTCTAGCGTCTGCCTACGAAAAGGCCGTCAATGAAATGCTTGTCGCCGCGACCTTGGCGATTCCGGACCGCGGACCCGCAGTGACGGGCGGCAAATCGGGCTTCATGCACAGCGAGCATCTCGGACACATGGTGGCAGTGATGCAGAGCCTGCCCCGATCATTCCCCGACGCGGACTGGTGACATGCAACCCGCAACAGAAACGATATGGGATTGGCTGGAGGAAGTTCCTGATCCCGAAATTCCGGTCGTATCGGTCGTCGATCTGGGAATTGTGCGCGATCTGGCGTGGCGCGGAAATCGACTGGAGGTCGTCTTGACTCCAACCTATTCCGGCTGCCCGGCCACTTCGGTCATTGCGCTTGACGTCGAAAGGGCGCTGAGCGACCGAGGAATTGGAAAGTTGGACGTGCGCACGCAGATCGCGCCGCCTTGGACTACCGACTGGATCTCGGAAAAGGGGCGCAGAAAGATGCTCGAGTACGGCATCGTGCCGCCGAACCCCGAAAGCAATGGGCCGAAATCCTGCCCCAGATGCAAGAGTACTGAAGTGTATCGGGTCAGCCAATTCGGGTCGACTCCCTGCAAGGCTCAGTGGAGGTGCAACGATTGCCTGGAGCCGTTCGACTATTTCAAATGCCTGTAATCGTCCTGAACGGTTCGTGCGAAGCTGACGCGCGGAACTGCCGAAGGCACAATTTCGCGGAATGCACCTTGCTGACCGCTTGGCATGAACCCAACGGCTCGGTTTGCAGCCGTTAGCTTTGTCTCAACGCAGCCGCACTTGAAACGATACCTTTGAGGAAACCCTTTTGGCCCGATTTCATCCGCTGACCGTCGCCAACGTCCGGAAAACGACCCGCGATGCCGTGGAGGTGACCTTCGACCTTCCCGACAGCGGCGAATTCTCGTTCATCCAAGGCCACTACCTGACGTTTCGCCGGGAGTTCGAAGGAACGGAAATTCGCCGGTCTTACTCGATCTGCGCGGGCGCGCATGAAAGCTGTCTGAAGGTCGGCATCAAGCGCGTCGAAGGCGGCGTCTTCTCGACGTGGGCGAACGAAGAACTGGCTCCCGGCATGGTTGTCGAGTCGATGCCGCCCATGGGCAACTTTCATGCGCCGATCAGCCCCGATGCGCGGAAGCATTACCTGTGCTTTGCCGCCGGGTCCGGAATTACGCCTGTACTGTCGATCCTCAAGACTGTTTTGGCGAAGGAGCCGATGAGCCGCTTCACGCTGGTCTACGCCAACCGCGCACCGCAGACGATCATGTTCCGCGAAAAGATTGAAGACCTTAAAAACGAACATCTGGATCGGTTGAGCGTTATCCACATGCTCTCATCCGGCGCGACGGATATCGAGCTGTTCCGCGGCCGCTTGGACGAGGCGAAATGTGCCGAGCTGTTCAACACCCTGATCGATATCGGTTCGGTGGACATGTCGTTCATCTGCGGGCCGGAACCCATGATGCTGTCGATCTCCTCGGCCTTGAAAGACCACGGTCTTGATGACGATCAGATCAAGTTTGAGTTGTTTGCGGCAGCCCAGCCCGGTCGCCTGGATCGGCCCGCCGCCTGCGTGCTGGCTGGAGCCGCTGACACCAGCGATGCGACGGCGATTATCGACGGCGAGCGTCTGAGCTTCAGAATTGAGAGCGGCACGACCGTGCTGCAAGCGGCATTGGCCAGCGCGATCGACGTGCCTTATGCCTGCACTGCGGGCGTCTGCTCGACATGCAGGTGCAAGCTGCTGGAAGGCGAAGTCCAGATGATTTCGAACCACGCCTTGGAAGACTACGAAGTTGAACGCGGCTACATACTCAGCTGCCAATCATTGCCGCTCACGGAACGATTGGTGGTGGATTATGATCGACGTTGAGCGGCTCCGCGTACGGATCGGTTGCAATCCGCGAATCCCATCCAGCGCTGTTTGCCTGATCAAATTCCTACACTCCAACGATTTTGATCTTGTGCACGAGATCCGCCCTCGTAAGCTGCAGGATTCGTGAATCAGGGTGCAAAAAAGATCCCGATCGAGGGCTGACTGGCAATCAAAAGTGACCTCTCGATTTCGCGCGTTAAGTGCATTTTCGATGATTCGAAAGAACGAGGCGGAGGCATATTGCATCGGCGACACGGGAAAGACCGAAAGTAGTTTAAAGGCAATATTGTTGTTGTTTTAAAGATTTTCTGTGCTAATTTCGCGAGAATTCCGATCATGATAGGACACTCAGTTCTACGACAAAGTGCCTTCATCAGAACCTATAGAAACCGGTCCAGCGGTTGATTTCGATACAGCATTTTATTGCGAGCAAGGCATTGGTGCACGCTTGAGGCGGCTCCCGACCATCTGCTCGCCGGCACTTTCCACGCCGCTGGCGCCGTCCAGCAAGCCGCGCCTCCGGGTCGACCCGCCCGTCGTTCAATTGCGTCATAATCCTCTCCATCCGCGCCTTCTGCTTGCTTCTGTCCGGCGTGAGGGCGCGGACTGCGGCGGCCGCGTATTCAAGAGCAAGGAACTAGTCGAGGACAAAGGCCGTTTTCAGGCCGACGAAGGGCTTCTCGCAGACATTCCGGATACATGCGGCCCGGTCGGACAGCACCACCAGCCCTTCGGGCTCGAACAGGCATTCCCGGGCCCCGAGCCGCTCAAGGCGGCTGCCGAAATCCTATGTCCGGCCGGCGGGTCTTCGGCGACCGCACCGGGACCGCTCGATGCTGAACCTAAGAAATCCAGATTACAACCGTCGAAACACCGTACTCGGGCAACATTTAAAAGCCCGGATCCGTCTCAACCCAAGTAAATTGAGATGCCTTAACATGCACAAACTTCTAAAGAGACTCTCGATTGAAAGCTTTATTGTGTTAGCCATTTTGATGCTAAGCAACGCTCATTGTTTTGCTCAATCTTTCCGCTGCAATCCACTACTCATCTTGATTGAAGGTGCCAACCAGTCTGTGGTTTCAGGAATTGACGGGACAGACGGTGAGAGCATGACGACCCATGCCCGCCAAATTGTTAACGAATTCAACAAAATGGATATACCCATCGTATTAATGGACAATGAGCCGTTTTGGAGTAACCTTAATGTAGTTCAATGGGAAAAAATAATAGAGGCTGCAGAAAAAATCGGAGAATCTGGCTTCAACCGAATTGTGATTGTTGGGCACAGCTTGGGTGGCCCAACCGCATATGATATTGCGGACTTCCTTTCAGTGAAGATGATCGTTACTTTAGACGCGATATCTTATCCCTTTGGAAGCCCGCACATTAAACGAAAACCATTCGGTGCTAAGGAGTGGTGGAATATCTGGGTGGGTGACATTTTTCCACCTGTAACTATTTTTCCAAAATCTTGGCGACAAACACTGCCTGCAGATGTCAATTTTCGTGTTCCTGGTAATGTCGGTCACAGTGATATTGATCGGATGTGGCATTATAATCATCCAATACATGGTTCTGTGAGAGACGCAGTATTGGATGCGCTGTCTTGCGATTATCCTTATGTTTCCGGAGAAACCAATCCGAGTGTACTGTGCCATCTGGACAGCATAGGATGTATGTATTTTTATCATTTCACAACTACTTGCACAGAGTTACCGAAAATAAAAATATTTGAACAAGATATAGCTGGGCAGAATATAGATAATATCGAAGTAAACCTTGGTCTAGACAAATCGGTGCCTTACTACGCTTGGAAATGCCGGAGCCCTGCAAATCGAGTTTGCTGGGGTGGCAGCAACTCATTTGGGGAATCTTGGGGCGTTGGATTGAACGGCAAACTTTCCTGTGAAAACTGCTGTGCACCGTGTTTTATAAATCAAGATGTCGATATAGGAAAATTGGAAGTAAAAAATCTAATTTTGCGACACGTATTTCCTTCCTTCTCAATTATTGAACAACTAAATCGGTTAGGTATGTCGCCATCTGCCGCGGTGAGGAGTGTTTTAAAGAACGATTTTAACGTACCTATTGTTGAAAAAAGCTTTAATTGCCGGAACGTTAATCGAAAACCGATTCCATGTCTTGATTATCCTACCGCTTATTGCGAAATGCTGTGATATCAATATATTTCTTTTGAAGCCACATCAATTCTGCTGGTTCTCACGAGTGGGTTTTATCGTTCTGATGATGAAATTTTTCGAAGGTAGTGATTTCGTTTTTACTCTGATTTTCGGCTTTGTAGTTGCCTTTGAGACAATCCGCGGAATTCGGCGATGCGGGCTCATGCATCATCGGTGATTTGAACGTCGTAGATCCCGTTGCGCCCTTCAAGGCTAACTTCCCACACGCTAGCTGTGAGCCGGTCGCCGGCGTTGGCCAGCGCGATTGATATTCCGTATGCATGTACTGCCCGCGTTGGTTCGACGTGCAGATGCAGGCTACTAGAAGGCGAAGTCCAGATGGTTTCGAACCACGCTTTGGAAGATTACGAAGTTGATCGCGGCCGCATACTCTGTTGCCAATCATTGCCGCTCAAGGAACGACTAGTGATGGATTACGATCAACATTAAGAAATGCGGTGCACGGATTTATCTTGATTAACATCTCCTAAATCTTTGGTCTTGCTATTGCGGCCGATCAGAACCGCTGATCTGAAGGAAAAGAATGTGAAAACCATGTCCGCTAAAAATGCCGAGGCACGCTTTGACCAATTCATCGATGCAGCGCAGCAAGAGCCAGTCGTTGTTACCAAGGAGGATCATCCTGTAGGAGTATTTCTCTCGATAGATCATCTCGAGGATACCATCTGGGGAGAAAAAGCCAAAGCAGCCCACGCTGAGGGCTACCTTACAGTTGAAGAAAGCGCTGCTCTTTTGAACGCCGGACAGTCCTGATTTCCCAAGGGACTTTTTGAGCAGTTACGCGGTCTATGGGGGCACTAGAGTGGTTTTCGTGTAGGCGGGTTGTGCGACTTTGGGGTTCTCTGGTCTATTCCAATGTGGTTGATGTCGGTAGTTTCAGGATAGCGGACGGAATGTGCGCTGAGACCCAATTCCGGCAGTTTGCGGATGATCGCGGTCAAGTAAGCACTAGCGGTCGAAAGCCGCCGCAATTTTGTGAAGCACTCCCGCATGACCGCTTCAACCTTGATCAAATGATTTCAGCGATATTCGGACACGGGATCGACCCATCCGGCCCAGCATGCTGGGAGCAATGCACTATAGTTTGTCGAAGACAACGCCGACGACCTCTCGAATATTAGTCAAATAAGGATTAGGCCCTTTAGAATCGACGGAAAGGGGGATCAAGCCTTCTGATCCCGACTTGTCCAAGCTTTCGAGAATGACCCAACTCGGATGCACGTAGCGTAATCGTTTAAAGAACGCGCAGTCTTCGCAGTCTTCTGCGATGATGGGTTTCCCATTCAACTCAGCCAGCGCGCTCTGAAAATCACTCCTCGCTGGTTTTGCCAAAAGGAATTGCTTGTCCAGCGCGATTGGTTCGGCACTATATCCTTGGACTTCGAAAACACTTGTGTCGGCGACGAGCTCGGCCGTTAGCCTGTTGTTTGCGTCCAGAGCCGTCGCTTCGTCGTTAGATTCTACCCTGTCTCCCCGCTGCAACATCTCAGCGGCAAACAGTACGCCGACGATCTTGCGCCGATTGGCACCTTCCGCTCGAGAAATCACCGCGCTCGGCACCTTCCGCGGGTTCGACGACGAGGCGGCAAGCACGGCGAGGGTCGGAGTTTCCATGTCTTCATGCCATCGACGCGCGATGAGATACTCGCCTCGGTCTTCGACGACCAAGTTTGAAGCGCGACATTGGGCGTCCAAGCGCGTGAGCAGTATGTCGCCGATGCGTGCGACCGGTGAAAGTGTGTCCTTTTCAAGACGGTATGCAGCCAGCGCGTTTAGATTCACTGGATCACCTTCCTCGATAGCATCTATCCGAATGGCCGAAGCAGCGCGTCCGTCGGCGTACGCCGATACCCGTCCTCGGACCACGGGTTGGACGGAAGCGAGAGCGGTTGAACGGGGCGGTTTATGATTGCAATTGGCGGGAAGCTGAATTGCTGTTATTTCTCCAATGGTGGGTTTCTGGAGAAACCGGTATACCTCCCATAAATCACGAATTGCGGGAAACAGCGTTTCCGTCCAGAACCGATAAACCCGTTGCGCCTCGCGGACGGTGATCGTTTCCGATAGCGAGTGATGCGATTCATTCAATTGCTTGAACATATCGGGATACGAGGATTTCATCGCAATTAATTTGCAGAACACTGGTTCTGTATAGGGCTGCGACTTGGCGCTATTCCTATCTGCAATGTGTTTGATTATGCCGCCAAGAGTTGCTTCAGGTTTGCGGACGAACTCCGGGTAGAAGCGTTCGATCACATGTTTCAGGAGTGTCTCCGCCAAAACGCGGATGTCGCCGATTAGCTTGCGGGCAAGATCGTCCGAGTTTTCACTTAGCATCCTCTTGAATCGGACGGCGGCGAAATCGCCCCTGACCACCTGCGCAGGATTGGACCAAGGTTGTCCGGTTTCGATCTTTGCCATCTGGATGTCGCGCATAGCTGTTATTTCTGACGCAAACGGCATGCTGTGAGTTGAAATCAAGAATTGGCAGGGCTGATGCTGCCGCAGCCCATCCGAACTGCCAACCAACCGGGCCCATCCCTTCAAGTTCCGAGTATCGAATGTCATCTGCGGGTCGTCCAGAACCATGAGTTCAAAGGGGCAATGCCCGGACCTGCTGATCGCATGCTTCCGGATCGCGAAGACGAACGACCATAAGATCCCTCGCATCCATGACATATTCGCTAGCAGCGGCGCCTCGATCCACCAATTCAGGTTGTTTCCGAGCTTGGCTTGGAACTTGAGTGATTGTTTGCCACGGAACTCGGAGACATTGGCTTTTTCGTAGGTCAGCGCTTCAGGATTGTATATCTGTCCGTGTATCTTCTTCGCCGTATCCGAGACATCATTGATGGTTCGATGGGTTGTCAGGTTGACCAAATTGCGAAGCCCAAGGAGCGGTTTCAGTGCCTGCGCTATGTTCTCCCGTAGCGATTGGCGCACAGCAATCTTGTTGTAGTCATCAATAATCACCAACGCCTGCTGGATATGTTCACCAGCTGATCGAAACGGCTCTACTTTTTCGATCATGCCCCTATGTCGCAGGATGTGGGAGGCAAGAGACTGGTCTTTGTTCGCCGAAAACAGCCGAGTCCATGAGTCCAAAAAAGCTTGGCAGGAGTGCGGCCAATTTTCGGCGGCGGCGATGGTCTTCTCAAGATGGTCGAGCAGTCGTCTCACTTGCCCTGCGTGATCTCCGTTCTCTGGTTCCGGCAACTCGGAACCGAATTCAAACTCCTCAACCATTTCAAAGGTTGCTTCAACGGCAGGCTTTGCAATGTCAGCAAACCCCGGCAGTGAGCTAGCAACATGATCGGCTTCGACAAAGGTCTGCAAAACCTCATTCTGGATGTTTCGCTTTACGGCAAAGCGTTCGACCCGCATGAATTTATCGGGAACTACAGATTGGGCTGCATGCTTAATATCTTGTTCGACGCGTCGACAAGCATCATCCAGCTGAGTTTGGGCTTTTGCGGCATCCGCCTTCAGGTTGCGCAAATCCTCGACTAGATCCCGATGCTTGGAGCCCCCAATAGACTGGCTGCACAGCGGACACAGCGGATCAACGTTTTCCTCGAAGTGCTCCGCCGCCACTGCCTTGAGGCGAAGCAACACATCCTCTTTTTGGCGGCGTGCCCACTTGCTCGCAGCATCAAGGTCGGCCGATGCTCTTTGCAATGCCGATTTCAAGGCTAAAAAATTCTCATCTCCGGCTTGCTTAGCCAAGGATACAATTGCCCTAAGTACCGGGGGCCAATTTCCAGGCTCGCTTTGGCGTTTAGCGTCCAGATGCAGATGATTGATCGCCTCCGCAACGCGCTGCCGTTGTTCCGAATTTTCAGGGTCAAACCCATTGAAAGCGAGTGATGCCAGTTCTCTGAAGCCATCCGCTTGCAAGCAGTCCAATTCATTTTTGGCCTGAACGAGCTCTTTTAGCCGACTGACAGGAACCGGTTTCCGCGCCTCGAATTCGACATTCAAGTGAATGCCTGTATCCAAATCATTGATCTTCTCGCGCGCTGCACGCAGAGCATCAGAAATACGATCAGCCTTTCCCTGAAGATCGTTATCTTGAGCGTACTTCAGGAACCGCTGACCTCTATGCGTAAGTTTGCCTGCAAGGTTGGCGACATCAAGCAGCGGCTCCAGCCCCAATAATTGGCGGATAAGCCCTAGGAGCTCGTTATTGTCCTCGTTATTTTTCACGCGAATGTGCTGAATCCTCATCGGCATGAGCAACGAGGCTTCGATGAGCGCAGGCACAGCTGTCAGTTTGGGGTCGATAGACTCCTCATGTTCGAGTGATTCAAGTTTGCCATGCAGGCGCCGCATTGCCGTAATTTCCTCACCGTCGTTCCCGTTTCCAAAGGTCAGGATAACCGTGAGGTCGATGGCGAGGTGATCGCTTTCCCAATTGCTGGGATAAGTTGCGATAGGCGGCCAATTGCCGAGCTTTGCATTGTCGTCAGACATCACGGGTTCCGATCGTTTAGGATCATCCCAAAGCCCGTATTGATCGCGGTAGATCTTGCCAGTCATGGCGAACAGAATCGCGTTGGCCAGTGAACTCTTGCCGCTGCCATTCTGGCCTTCGATGCAGAAGTCTTGGCCCGCCACATCAAACTCAAAAATGTCGCCGGGTCGGGCGTTCAAGCCACCGAATCCTCGGGTTTCGACTTTCTTGAGCCGCCAAGTTCGGCGGTCCGGCTCCTTTTCGGCTTCGTCGGCCTTCTCATCTGTCCCGGACTCCTGCTTCACGTCTTTGTGGCCGTCACGAAATGCGGCCTCGAGTGCGACAAAGAATTCGGTGTTTTTGGAAAGGTCGTCGACCGTGGATGATCGAAGACGATCAAAGACGACTTTCGCCATCCGTTTACCGCTCTGATCCAGTTCAATGGAACTTCCGCTTCCGGCATCAATTTCGACAACGCCGGTCGTCAGCAGAGCATTTTCGATTTCGTCGCGAGTAATCTTCAAACTCCAATCATTGATTGTGATTCCCGATTTCCACAGTTGTACTCTGTCGCCATCGTATCATCCGATTGACAAAGACTCTCCTAGGTCGACTTGTAGCTCCGACCAATGTCAGGTCAGATAAACGCGCTTCAACATTCACAGCTAATCTACACGGTCGTTGGGTTGCGGCGCTCGCTCGGCCTGAGACCGGATTTGGCGATGAGATGAACGTGAGGAAAACCGAGATCATACTCCATGTTGCGCCAAACCTTGGAGAAGGCGTTCAGCTGCACTTGCGAGCCCTGACCTGAGCAAGCTACCCGCGGAGCTTTTCATTTCTTGGCCGCTCATCCGTATATTCCCGTAGATCTGAGATCCCCGTCATTTTAAGCTTGTCTCTTTCGGGAAGAAGCAAGTCGAACTGAACGCTCCGAAGCGCCGCGGGGCGGTACTCAGCAACCAAGTCGAATCGGGCCTTAACCGCGTGATGTACAACCGGTCTACACTCTTCGTTACTGATCGGACGATCATTGTCCCGAACGCAGACTTCCCGCATGTTTTTCGGGTAAAGTTTATCCGAACCCGTCGTGTGTCGGTGCACCATGCCGGAAATATTCGGATGAATCAGAATATCGTCTACGTCGAGTAGTTTGAGAATTTCGCCCTGCTCTTCCAAGAGTCTTCGGATTTCGGTCGACCTCGAGTCTGCGATATTGATGTCTTCTCCGAGAGCCTTTCTGCATTCCTCAATCATGAAACTCAGGCTAACGTCTGAAAGCCCGTCATGCCAGTAACCGCCACCGATGTCGCTGTGCACACCTGGGAACCACACCTCGGTAATTCGATCTGGGTTCTCTTCATCGCGGTTTATCAGAGTTGGTTCGAATGCCACTCGATCCTCATCCAGTGAAACAATGTGGACTGCCCGGGCTATGTTTTTGTGTAGGGTTCCATTTTCGAAGACTACGTCGCTGCTGATCGTCTCGCCCCGCGTGTGGATTCCGTCCATAGCCGCTACAGTGTCGAAGACTCCCAGGAATTTTATCGATAGCTCGTGGTGGGTATTGAGCATCCTGCTCGCAAATTTCCGCGCGAGGGCAGCACCGCGGCTGAACCCGAATACGACAATGCAGTCGTTAGTGGTCGGATTCAACTCATTAAGGTTGTTTGCGGCATGATTCAGGATTCTCCGCGCGTCGCCCCAACTCGGCGCGAGCGCGCTGTTGATTCCCCTTCTAACTTTAGCGACAAGGCCGCCAATGAGCGGAATGGTTTCACCATCATCATGAGTACCAATCCCGTTGTAGTAGCGCGTTATCTGGAGCCTGCCCGCTTCGGTGCGAGTCTCACTTCTGTCTTTCTCTTCCAGCCCGCCACCCATGAGCACGTGCAGCTTCAAAATATTGCTCACGCTCTCGTCGTGCTTGAAGCCGCTCGCATCTTGCGGCTCGTTTCCTGTGCCGTCGAAGCTGAATACCAAGGTACGTCCTGTCGGCATATTCATTTGCTGTTACTCCTTGCTTCCTGAAATTTGACTCGATCGTTGTTTCGCACAGGGCCCAACGTGGGCGCATGGCTCTCTCCGAACTTGGTTCCGAGCGCTGTTTCAACATTTCAAGCCAAGGGAGTTTGAACCGCCTCGGACGGTGATCTTGAAAGAGACTCACAGGCTTGGCCTTTCGCGGTTGTATCATTCAAACGATATTAGTTTTTCCCGTGTTTTGTCGGATCCACCAACTTGAAGGTTGCACCTCGCGTGGATGTGGGCGGCAAAGGCTCGCCCTTGACGACGGTGCGCTCGGGACCCTTTCCGCCTCTTGGGCCAATCTGCTGGTACTGCCCCGACACTGGGGCACGCTGGCCGGGCTTTAGGCCACTGATTTTTCTTGCCATCTGTAAGTCCTCATAACTGAAAATTTTGTAGAACGATTGGTGATCAAAACCAGATAGGTCACACAATTTTGATTTCAACCCCCAACTGAATCTTTGGCATGAAACATCTCCTCCGTTGGGCACAACTCACCCGATCTTTCAGCTGCACCATTCCGGGGTTGAACGGCGTCTGCGGACTTGCCGTTCCCCGGCACCGGGATTGCGTCTGCGAGCGGCCCTCGTTGTGGCCCGCTAGCGATCGCGTTGCGGAGGGCGCGGCTTCCGTCAGGCCGGTCGTGCCGCCGCCTGTCCGGCGGCCGGATGCTTGATGCCGTAGTATTTCATCAGTTGCGTGCCGATAAATTCCGCAATTTCTGGCAGGCATGTCAAAGACCGGTTTCGAGGCCCGCCGCGCAGGGATGGACGGCATTCATGTTGTTTGGCTCCGCTCTTCGGCAATGATCATTTCGCTTGCTCCTTGGTATTGAGTGCCCGAGGGTGGAATCGAGCGGCGCGGCGGAATCCGTTTCATGGTCGGGGGCGGGCGGCCAAAGGCCGATCATGTTGTTTTTTTGGCATTGCGGACATGAAACTGACGGTTATAGATGCCGCAAGCTTTTGATGATCGTATTTCGGAATCAATGTCGCATGCGCTTTCGGATCATGGCTTCGTTGTCATGCCATTCGGCCTCTGTAGTGTAATCCTTCGTCATTTCCCGCAAGACCGCTGCCATGCGGGGATGCTCAAATTCGCAAGCTGTGGCCCAACTCTCGTATTGTTCGGCCAGCTCGCGCTCCTGTGCGCCGCCTTCTCCCCGGAAATAAGCGCCGCGAGCATTATGCCGACCGATCAATATGCCTAGTTCCAAATCGGAGCTATAAAGATCGTTAACCACTTCTCTCACAGGGTCACACGGCCACACTCCATCGTCAGCGGGAGGAGCACGCGCAATTATCTCTCCGATTTTGTGGTCAAGCACAGACCGGTGGCCTGTCTTTTCGCTCAAGCATCTCGCCTTTAGTATCCACGCCTTCAACTTCTCGGCTTGGATGATACCATGTTCATCTACGCCCGGCGGGGAGGAGAGTAAACTAAAGAGGATGTGAGCGATTCTGGCTTCTTTCTTCTGTTTCTCGAAAAGTTCAACGTCTTGGGGATCGAATCTTTCTTTGTATGCCATTCTGACGGCTTCGTAGAAGAGAGACGGGTTGTCGTTCACTTCAGCTTCAAGGTTTGGGATGCACCCCCGATCAAACCTGAAGAATTCCAAGTACAGATACTCAAGACCTGCCATCCTGTCCCTGCCGATAGTTCCGCGTGAATCGAGGAGTTTGAATGCCTTTTCAATGGAGTGCTGGTCTATCGAAGAAGTGCCTCGTTTTGCCTCGTCGCTTTTGGGAAGAGCTTGAAGGATTGCATAGAGCTGTTCGGACGCCACGCTTTTCAAATCCAGATGCACAAATTCGAATGCGGTCAATCCCCTGCCCGCTTCGATGAGCTTTGTAACCGCATAGCGCAGTTCCTGCTCCGACTGCCTCGCCCAAGTCGCAGGTACCGTTCGCCAGTACCCTTCGGAAACATCTTGGCTTGACGCTTCGACGGCTTGCCAGACTTTCTTGCCAAAGGGGCAAAGGCAGAAGAGGTGCACAAGCTGCTCATCGCTCAGCTCACAGCTTAGCATTTCGATGAGCTCCACCGCCCTGTCTTCTCCGAGTGAGTAAAAAAAACCGCCGAGCAATGGCTGCGATTTCGGCGAAGACGGAAATTTTTGCTCCCCGGCAATAAACTTTATGAAGTTAAGCTGTTCCTTATCGGAGGTGGTGATCTTTGCGAAAATATTCCCTACAACGTGTGCCGAATTGCCGGACATCGCAAGGCGCACAATACCTAACCCACTTTCCTTTGCGAATACCGCTTGGACGGCCAACTTCCGTTGTCTGGTTATGCGTTTATCGCGTGCCTCGAAATCAAGATCATCCTCATGATCATCTTCCCAAGAGTTCTGGATCCATTTGTTCTTGAAGAGCCATGCGTATTTCCAAATAATATCGTTCGGCTCGAGTTCATCATAGATATCTCGCGCTTGGTTTACATATTTTTTAGTGGACGCTTTCGGCGCATCCTTCTTGAAAAAACTGCGGGCGCTTCTACTGACGCTGATGCGGATTTGTTCCCGCAGCCGGGCGCGCTCTTCGTCGGAGGCGGTGGCTGCCCAGGCGATGACATGCTCCCAGATGCGCGTTCTGGAATTATCGTCAAAGTTCTCCAGATTATCGATCAGATCGGCAAGCTTGTCCCCGTTTTTTGAAGTCCAAGATAGCGCGGTCTCTAGGCAGTGCAGATCAAACTTCCAACGCTCAGCATTCGTAACGACCCCGCCGCTTCCAAAGGCGTAATCGCGCCATTTCGGCTTGACGTTAAAGTCCCCGGTGCGTGAGCTTGCGTCATATTGATCACGTGCCACTGCCCATCCTACTTCAGGATGGTTCTTCACGAGTTGGTCAAATATCGTGATCCGCTGCTCAACGGGCGCTGCGGTTTGCGGCATCCAGCTTCGAAAGATTGAAAGCAAACTTTGCATTGCGGTGTTACGGCTGCGGTCTTCAGGCTCAAGCACGCAAAGCTTTGCCAGAATATCGACGACCCGAAGCAATAACTTTGGTGACCAAGCCAGCATTTCGAGTGCCCAAATCAACCCGATCCTCGGATTGCCGAAGTAGATTGGGTTGTCAATAAGTCGCATCAAGATTTGAGTGTTTGGATTTTCCTTTTCCAAATCCTTCTCGATGATACTCAGAAATTCTTCCGGTGCAGCTTCGGCATAGTTTTGAAGCTCGCCCGATTGTGATGCCATCGTATTGCGACTCATGTCGGCAAAGAGCTTTCTCACAAGTAGGGTGGCCTGATTTTGCGTATCCACTCCGAGCCTTTTCTTGAATAGGCCGTTGCCGTGTATCGCCAGAATTACGAGGCTATCGGCAATGCCTTTTCTGAGCGCTACAGAGATGTCTCTCGTTTTACCATGGATGTTGGCCGCGCACTGATCTTTTTCTGGTAAATCAAGCGAAGGGTCGCGCTCCGAAAGTACGAGGTTTGCCGCATCGTAGAAACGTTTGAGATCCTCCGCGGTCACCCATTGATGCACGGCGTAGAGGGCGTCAATCTTTGAGGTCACGCCCCGAAAGGAACCTATCGACCAGACTGGTGCGCTGTAGATACGCAGGAGACCGGCTAACTCTCTTTCCAATTCAGCATATTTTTCTTGGTCTGCCAATAAGCAGAGGACGACTTGGTCCGCATCGTTGTCGTTTTTCCAAGCACCTGCCAGCATGAAAGGGAAAACGGAACAGGCGAGCGTTTTTTCTGCGCTCCATTCAGGTGATTTGATTGCGTGATCTTGTGCCAACCTCCGACGCAAGACCGTCAGAGAGCGGCCAGATTCGTCATTGAGGTGTTCGATTTCATCTCTGCTAAGACCCATCGTTTCTAGTGCTTTGCGGAAGGCTCCTTCGCTAAGAATATCAAGAACGATGTCTGCTTCAGTTTGTACCATTGTGCGCGGGACAATGGATATTCCGGCCAGCCGAACTCCTGTTTCAGATAGCTCGACCTCTATTTCGCGGTTGGTCGCCACCGGTATGAAGCGAGAGGACTTGTTCACCAGTTCAGTGAGTGGACCAGTTTCGGAGAAAACGACAACACGGTCGCGGATTGCTGTAAGTTCAGGGTCATCACCGCTCAACATTGCATAGATGAATGCCAATCCTTCGAGGATAGAATCGGAGGCAATGCGAAGTGTTCGATCCGATTCGCGCAGATGGGTGAGAAGTTTCTTGCCAGCGATGATAGACGCTTCGTCAAAAATATGCGTTGTGAACGCAGGTTTGCAATCCGCATTCCACTTGACCCAGCAACGATCAAGAGACTGCGTTCCGCGGTGTTCCCGCCCCGTTTCGTTGGCGAACCATACTTGGGCGGGGATGGACTGCTCCGTCCACTGCTCAAGATCACTGGAGTCCCAGACCCGAACATCTTTCCATCGCATTTTGGTGGTGTGAGATTCTCTCCAGATATTCTTTCCCGGCCATCGTCTCGGCGTGACGAAGATGAAAGCCATCTCCAGTCTCTGAGCTTTAGGAATCGCTTTAACGCTTTTTGCAAAGTCCCGGTCTGCCTTACTTTTAATGTCTTTGTTGGTCCCAAACTCCCATCCAGAAGAACCGGTGGGCACCCACGGATTGCCAACCTTGGTTTGGATTTCTCCGTCCCACCCAGGTTGTTGAGAGTCATCGTGAGCCGGAAAAACAACTTTCTGAAGTCCGTCACAAGAGGAGTGAACAAGTATTCGCAGAAGCGCAGCCAGCTTGGCACGTGAGTCTATGCTGTTCGCCCAATGCTCAATCTCATTTGCCTTTGGGATGGCAAATGGCGGCACGAACGTCCGGACAGTAGCAATACTCGTAGCTGCAATGCTCGTTTTGGCATCAAAAGCACTTTGCATTGCAAGTAGGTCGCTAGCACTTGCGCCGAATGCCTTCTCCAGCTTTGCTGCCATCTCATTTGATAGGTTCGATTTCCCGTTCAGCAGGTTTGACAGTGCGGGGCGTCCAACACCTACGGCTTTGGCGGCTTGGGTTACATTCATCTCGTTAGGAATCACGTTGCTTTTGATGTGGGATCCGGGATGATTCTTGCTGCTCTCTTTGCTCGACATGTTGCTCTCCAATGCGAATCATTGAAGATTCTGTACTGTATAACGCAACACACTACAATCGTTGATTTGAAGTGATGGCGCCATGCAAGTGCGGTGAGAATTACGGGCAAGACGAGATTGCAAGGCTCATTTCGCGGTCCGCAGACATGGTCGTTTCAAGCGATTAATGTTCAATTTCCACGACGTTACAACGAAATTTCACTGAAACTGCCCGCAGCTGGGCCAGTTTGCGTGCCTTGATCAGACCGTCAAAGGCACCTTCGAGCCGCAATGATTCTGTCCCCGGTTGGTAGCAAGGTAATGGCAGCGGGAGCGTTGATGCCGCAATAGGGCATGACTTGACAGCAAAGTACATTGAGACAGTCCAGTACGATCTCAAGGGTGGCCAAGCGAATGATTTGACTGAAGACGATCAGATGGTCCATGTATTGCTTAGTGGCGCTGCTTATGGCGGCTATGGTGCGGTTGCCGTGCAGGAAGAGTCTTGATGGGACGGTTCTCGAAGAAGCTTGATCAATTACCCTCGACAATAAGCATCTGCCTTGGCGCAGGCTGCGAGAGTTTGTCGAGTGAGTTGTTGGAAGGCAAAGACCGACCAGCAATTGCTGTCGGGTCAGGTGGGTCGGCAATTTCGGCAGAGTATTTTCGCCGCTGCAGGGAGACTTGCTCTTTCGGGAAAACGACGGTCGAGACCCCGATGCGATTCGTGACAGACGTGTCGGGGCTGAGCGGCAGCGATGTCTGGCTGTTTACAGCTGGCGCTGAGAACCCAGATGCGATGGCAGTGGTCCAGAACGCATATCGTCGCGGCGCTGCTAAGATTTTCATGGTCACGCGCAGTCCCCATGGTCGTGCGGCTATCCTACTGGAGGAGCTGAGAGGCAAGATTTTTACCGCACCTGTATCGGACGAGAGAGATGGTTTTTTGGCTACGCATTCCCTCGTCGCAACGATCACAATCTTACTTTTCGCGTTTGATGCTGTAGCTGACGCTCCATTTGGCAATGAGCTTAGAGCTTGAACGAAAATTCAGCAGCTTCGCCTAGATGTTGAGTGGTCTCGCCAAGATGTGGTATCTTTTGTCAACGTTGAACCCGACAAAAGGATGCCGGACATGCCTTGGAACGAGACCACCAAAACCGAGTATACACGCCCTCGGGATCGGTTTGAAAGCGATTTGACGGATGAGGAATGGAATTTGGTCGAACCGTGCCTTCCGCCTCCGTCCAAGAGAGGACGCCCCCGCAAGACCGACCTTCGGGAGGTGTTCAATGCGATCCAGTTCGTGCTCGCCACCGGAGGCCAGTGGCGGGCGATTCCTCATTGTTTTCCACCAGTTACGACGGTCCAGTATTATTTCTATCTCTGGAGTCGCAACGGGGTCATCGACCGGATGACGGACAAGCTTCGCGGCCTCGGGCGCAAGCTGGCGGGACGCTCGGAGACCCCGACAGCGGCGGCGATCGACACCCAATCGGTGAAGACGACGGAGAGCGGCGGGCCTTCGGGCTACGACGCGGGCAAGAAAGTCAAGGGGCGCAAGCGACACCTCGTCGTCGACGCCGAAGGGTTCCCGCTCGGGCTCGCCGTCCACGCGGCTTCGGTGCAGGATCGGGACGGAGCTCCGGCCGTGATCCTCGGAGTGCTGGAGAAGGCGCCGCAGATCAAGAAAATCTGGGCGGACGGCGGATACCGGGGAGAGAAGCTGGCGTCCGCGCTCAAGAAGCTCGGCATCGGATCCGATCTTGAGATTGTCAAAAAACCCAAGGATATCAAAGGGTTCACGGTTCTCTACCGCCGCTGGGTCGTGGAGCGGACCTTCGCTTGGATGTCGCGCTGCCGGCGTCTGGCGAAGGACTACGAGCGGAGCTTGGAGAGCTCCTTGGCGTGGGCGCAGCTGGCCGCGTGCCGCTTCATGATGCGCCGGATCGCAAGAGCCACAACATGCTGATAATAAGTAATAAAATGGGATTCATGAATTTCCGTTCATACTCTTAGAGATCAATTTGAGGAGGCAGCGAAGGCTGAGCTCGGCAAAGCGGCACGTGAAAGTTATCGTAAATTGTTCTCAGAGTTGAAGCCGGATGACACTTTGCTGGTCCTAAGCCAGCCTCAGCTTTCGCCTATTTCGACACTTATCGATACATCTGTTTGGGAAGCATCTATCTGCAACGTACAAACAACGGACTTTCGGAATTTTGCGCATGGTCGCCACTCTTGGCTTCATCATCGGGCGGACGATTCCTTCGTGGTGGCACTGGCGGGGCGCGATTGGCCGACTGTCCACACTTCAGTTCTTTCATTGATCCCCTCCACCGTGCGGAAATCAATTGTTGATTTTGGAAACTGCGGGCGTTTTGACAATGCTGTCGGGATATTGCGAGGACTGGTCTTGATTGAGGCGATGGGAGACGCCGTTGGTACAGACCCGGGGAAACCGGGCGTCGGAACATTCGGAAGAAGCATCTATGATGATGAAGCATTATATTCCGCTTCAACGTCGCTAACATCGGCCGTTCGACACAAGTATGCAGCTGTTCTAAAGCAAGACACATCGGTCGCTTCGACTGCGGAACTTATCTGAACTGCACCGGATTTTCCGGAGAGCAATCGGCTAAACAAACGAGCCGGAAACTCGAAGGAGGGAATCCATGTCAGAGAGAAAGCACACTGAGCCGGGAGCGTTGCGGAGAATACTGGCGTCACTCTTTCCCTTCCGTAATTGGGGGTGTTCGGTTTGCCTCTGATGGCGTGAGGCTGGACAAGTCAGTTGGAATTGGCACATAGCGTAAACATGCAGTCTATTGAAGTCCGATCACATACGGGTTTTGACGTAGTCGGGACCGGCTTCACAGTACTTGATCGGGTTTTTAAAGACGGTACCTTAAGCGACGAAGCCCTCGGGGGCTCATGCGGCAACGTCCTCGTTTCACTGGCGATGCTGCAGCGGCGCGTAGCGCCAGTTCTAGCGCTTGGCGATGATCACATTGGTGAACGCTTGGTAAGTGAATTTGCCCAAGCCGGCGCAATCACGGACTATATTAATCGCAGACCGAACCTGCGATCCCCGATGTTGAACCAGCTGCTTGACACCTCGCTGGGCGCGCACGAATTCAGCTCGGTTTGCCACGAGACAAATTCCGAGCATCCGGGCTATCAGGCTATTGATGAGCTTGAACTTCAGTTTGCCGTTCCAGCTATCGCCCAATGTCGGTTTTTTTATGCGGACAGACTGTCGGACAGTGTCATGGAGGCGATGCGTACAGCCTGCGAGGCGGGTGCTGTCGTGTATTTTGAACCCTCTTCCATCGAAGAGGATGACCTTTTTGAGCGTGCTCTGGAGTGTACGTCGATCCTCAAATATTCGTCTGACCGCTTGGGTGAGCGTTTGTCCGCGAGTGACTTCGATTGCATTCAAATCGTGACCCGCGGTGCTTTCGGCCTTGAAGTGCGGGACCGTCAATCGACAAGATGGTTCGCTTCGGAACGAGCGGATGTCGTTAAGGACACATGTGGTTCTGGCGATATGGTAAGTGTAGGTCTGATCGACTGGCTGCTGACGCATTATCAAGATGCTTGCGAGCTTGTCGGGGAAGACCTTGCTGATGGCATTGTTGCTGGTCAGCGCCTTGCCGCAGAGAATTGTGCCTATGCGGGTGCAAGAGGCCTCTTCAAAGAACGCGGTGCGGATTACGTGCGCCGCATATTGACATAGGCCGTTGCTCAGTCGCGTGAAGTTTCTTCCCACCTTTTTCGCTCGTTGCAGAGTTCAGTTCGTAACTCCATCAACATGATGCCAAGCTTTGAATCGCTTGGAAATTGTTCAATAGCAGACACTTGCCTCTACCCAACCAAACCGCCGCTATCCAAATCTGAGGCCAACCAGACCGCCTGTTTCTTCTGCGTCCGTCAGACGGGTCGGGTTGACGTGCTGGCGCACATCGAAACCATCCTGGAACCCATCCTCGGGCAGCGCGTCCGAGTTCATTGTCACGATATACTGGAAACCTGCCCTTTCCGCGTGTCTGACCCCCAGTTGCAGAGCCTTCGCGACCTGCCTTTCATCAACGCCGTCGAAAAGATGGCTGTCATGAATCAGAAAACCCGGACCAATGCCTCGCTTCGTCGTCAATTCAGCCAACATCAGATCGAAACAGAAGATCTGCATGCTGTTGATGCCTTTGCTCCGTTGCGCATCGATTGCGACTTCGAATGCGGGGCCATTGTGCGTTGCAGCAATCGTCAGGTGCCCGGCCTGCTCGTAGAGCGACGTAGACAGTTCTTCGAAAATAACGATGGCCTCATTCGTAATGTCGTTGCGCTCACGAAGATCTGCTTGAAGTGCTTGCTGCAAACGGGCGCGTTCTATGTCGAGTTGAACTTCCGTGCTCTCGACCCGCTCGGCAATCTCCAACTGATGACGAAGGGCTTCCACTTTCGCCTCGGCCCGCCCAGCCTCTTCCTGAAGGCGTGAGTAGTGTTCCAGCGCACCGCCTGATTGAAGGATGCCCATAAGTTGCCCTCGGCGGCGATCAAGTTCTGCGCGCCGTGCTTCCCGTTCGACAATCCGCGCTTCCGCCGCCGTGATCTCGGTGGAAAGGTGAGCCTGCCGGTTTCGAATGATCGCTTCGTGAAATTCTGACACTTCTTCGAACCTGCGCTCAACGGTTTCTGGAAGCACTACGCCAGCTTCGTTGTACAGCCTTTCGACGGCGGTGATCGCGGGCGGTTCTTCGCTTTCCAAGGCAGTGGAAAGCTGAAGCGCCAACTCCCGGTCAATCAGGTTGTCGTCGTTGATCGCGGAAATGGAGCGCGTAATCTCCGAAGCCTCCTGTTCCATCGCGGTATATTCCGGAACGACGTTGAACTCAGTGATCTGCCTTTGAAGTTGACGAGCCTTCGTTTCCGCGATCGCAAGCCGCGTTCGGAAGTCGGCCGAATTTCCGCAAAACTCCCCTAGGTCGCCTTGCTTTGCCGCTTTGCGCAACTCCGCCATGGCTTTCTCTTGGGCGCGTGTTTCTTGGAACTGCTGAGCGATGCCAGCGTCAAGCCTAAGGAGGTAAGATATTGCAACCTGCTGATCCCAGTTCTGCTGAGGACCGGACTGCTGAGTTGGCTGGACGAAGCCGCCACCGCCCTGACGACGCGCAAAGTAGGAGAACAGAGACCGGAACGTTGGACCGAACCGGCTGATTGCATCCGGGTCTGTCGGCAGATCGAACAGCAAAGCGCCCAGGTCGGCCCGCCAGTTCGTGCTTGATAGTGCCAAATCGCCGGTTTTCTTGTCGAGCTCGGGTCTGATCGGCCAATGCTCGGTCTCGCCCTGCAGCGTGATGCGTGCAGGTTTTGTCCCCGACCGCGTTGCGGATATCACATGCCCGCCGATATCTGCTTGCATTTCGAAGCAGTGCGGCTTCAGCCCGTCTGAACGAAAGATGCTATCAGGCTTGGCATCGTCCCCGTAGATGAAATGGACCAGTTCCACAAAACTGGTCTTCCCA
The DNA here is from genome assembly GCA_965205055.1 of Paracoccaceae bacterium. Taxonomy (GTDB): domain Bacteria; phylum Pseudomonadota; class Alphaproteobacteria; order Rhodobacterales; family Rhodobacteraceae; genus CBDBBY01. Next base: position 3,482,699 of record OZ242030.1, read on the forward strand.
GACCCGTATCTCGTTTGTCGATCCGTTGATTGCGCCGTCTTTTCAGCCAAGAGAATATTGAGACCCGGCCCAAAGCTTAGGGTTTTGAAACTCTCCAGATCACTTGTGATGCTATGAATCATGGCGAACCCTTGCGAAGCACGCCGTTTTCAAATCTCACCGCTTCAACAATAAACAGGAGATCAAGGGCGAGAATGAACCAATCGTAGTTTATGGGTGCCGAGCCCACTGCTTCGCCGCGTTGTCGGCGTACTTCGTCCCAAGCCCGCGACACAGTCATGGGCTCCTTCAGGCACGCAAGAATATCGGCGCCCACAGTCAGGAGTGCGCGTTCAGGACGGATGTGTTTGGTTGGCAGGATCATGATCGGACTCCTCTTCCACATAATCCTCAAAGATTGAACTGCCTCGGGTTTTCCGGAGAGCAATCGGCTAAACAGACGAGTTTGAGAAAGCAGCCTGAATGTTGAACAAAACACCCTCCGGAAAACACGGGCGATTCAAACGTCGTCGACCTGGTGACCGGCTGTTGGCGGAAGCCAATGCGGACCGCCAGAGGCGAATGGCGGACGCAGCGCTCGGAGCTTGTTGGCTATGGTACGGTTGCCGCTCCGTTGGAACGGCGAGGGGCTGGTCCCTGGTCATCCGGAGGAAGATAAACCCCGTCGCGCGTAGCTCCTCCGTTGGGGTGGCGGTACGTGATTCCCTGCAGCGCGTATTTTGCCCTTCTCGCTGCGCTGCGCATCCTCAATTCGGCTTCTGAACCCAAGTAGTCCATGAAGAACTCCAGATGTCCGCCGTCCGCGGCTTCCAACGCCGCGTAATAGTCACCTTTTTCTGCTGCACGAATCACCGGCGGGAATTCGCCGGCCTTGATGAACGGCAACGCCATCAGAAGGCGGGAAACCCGTCCGTTTCCGTCCTGGAAGGGATGAATCCGGACGAATTCATGGTGCAGCCATGCAGCCTCAAGTTCCGGTGCCAACTCCAAATTCGCGTGCCCTCGATGGAACTCAAGGAATTTGTCGATCTCGGAAGCGACCTGTTCCGGCGGGCAGTATTCGTGAACGAATCCGTCAACGCGTCGTGGGTTGTTAGGCCTCTTTTTCCAAGCGCCTTTCAGCAGAGGGATTTCAACGCGGCGCCCATGTAGGTCGATTCCCGGCGCTGCCTCTTGATGGCGGGTCAGGAGTTGATGCCATTCGCGGATAGCTGATGCGGTCAATGGCCTTTCGTCCTTCACGTGCGCGAACAGCATTTCCAAGGCTTCCTCTTGGTCCTGCAGCAGGCCTTTCAGGGTCTTGTCGGAGATCGTCGTAATGGAGTGTGCCCCGCGCGCGCCTTCAAACCCTTCGGAGATCAAGATCTCCGCTGCCCCTCTGCGAAGAACGTACAGATCCTCTATTTGACCTGTCTCAATCGCGAAATCGCGCTTTTGCTCAGTCAGCCAAAGATCCATTGCTTCCCGACCGATCTGGCGGTCTTCCAGTTGGGCGCGTGCTTCCTTCAAGTCCTTGGCTTTCAAGCGCGCAGGTTCGTGCTTCAGACCGAATTGGCCGCGTGCAAGGTCGCGGCACGGCCGCCACACGGCCCCTGCAGGCTTTGGTCCGGGCGGCTCATTGGCCATATGAAAACCTCATTGCTTTGCGCGCACGACGCGGTAGCCCAAATTAGCCGACCTTGGCAGTGCTTTGAATACGAGAGAGAACAGCCCATTCGGCGGCTTCGTCCGCCGTAGCGCAATGAAGCGGATGAACTGCATTCTTCCGCTTCAATTCAATGAAACAGGATTTTGGCTTCAGTGCAATGGTTTTCGTTGGAGTTCGCAGGGTCTTCGTGCGTGGACGACCCCTGAGACGCGGGAATCATTCCCTGTCCAGCACTGGGATTTGGCCGAGTGCATTCGTGTGTCCGGCCTGTTGATGCGGCGGATTGACGCTCGCCGCTGGCCTGCATGGAGATGCGCGGAAAGGACGAGCGGTGTTCGGAAGATGCAAAATAAGGTGAGAGAGCAAAAAATAGCAATCTCTGGCATAGGAGGAACAGGAATCGGGTGCGTTTCGCGTTTTTTGGTCAGGCGGCTGCGGCACTGCAAGCCCTCGAATCGAGGAAGTCGGCCCAACGGTTGTTCTTGAAATAGCGTTTGACGGCGAGCAAGGCGTTGGCTCCTGCCTTCGACCAGTGGGGCATTCAGCCCCATTGAATCGGCTGCCGACGATTCGCTTGCAGGCGCTTTCCGCGACGCCGGATCCGACCGGCAGTCCGCGCTTCCTCCAGAGGTCGTAGTACATTCGGTCGTTGTTGGCCTCGTAGGTGCGAATGCAGGCCGCGACCGCTTCGGACCGGCGGCGGTACGGCTTCAGACCGGCGATGACGTCATTGACCCGCCCCGCGTCCAGCTGGTCCTTGATCGTCTTCATCCTATCCTTCCGTTTGCTCTCGCCCGGCACCGCGGCTTTTGCAGTGCGGCCGAATATGTCTTCTTGTGAACGTCCAGCCCTGCAAAATCGGGCCGATTCTCAAAAGCGGCGATAAACCGCGAAATCCGTGTTGCTTTCTTCACCATGCTGGAAACTCATTTGTTCGGAATGTCCCGGCAGCGCAGCAGTCAACCGCAACGCCGTCCAGCATGGTATCTTCGGCTGCGAGATTTGCAGATTATTAAGAATATCTGTATATTCTGTATAAGTCGAAGAAATTGAGAGTCGCCGTGAAACAGTTTCAAGCCAAAGACCTTACGCGAAACACCGCCGATCTGTGGACCGCTGCGACGCTTGCACCGGTCGCGATCACGAAACACCGCAAGGCCCGGTTCGTCGTCATGTCTGTTGAGCGCTATGAAGCGCTTATGGATGGCAAGAGATCGCAGGTTGCCGTGGACGTTGCAAACATGCCTGACGAACTGGGGGAACTGTTCGACAAGGGTGTAGAGGAACATTTCCTTGGCAGGCAAGCTCCCCGAGCCGGGACAAGTTTTTGAGTATCATTTTCTCTGATATCGGGAAAAACTGCTTGGCTGAACCGAAGGCCGCAAGAAACGCCCGTCTTGCGTGACGATTGTTGTCGCCAATGCCAAGGGCCGGCATATCTTGTTCATAGCCCCGATCACCGGCAAGTCGCCTGAAAAGGGCAGGATCGCGCTTGAGATTCCAGAAACGGAGGCGCGCCGGGCCGGACTGGATGCTGTCGTTCCGCTTTGGGTGATGGTGGACGCATTGAACGCCGACATCCTTGAAGCGTCTTATTTGCTTGAAGATCGCACGCCATGCGGCCAGTCTGGCAACATGTTCACAGATATGATCATCACCCGCGCCCACGAAGTGCGCAAAGCGGGGAAGCTCAGTATTTCGAGCCGAAATTGAAACCGCGAGTAGACGAAAGAGCGTAGACCACGAAAAGGATGAAGCCCACATTTTGCCGAGGACTGAGTAGCGCAGGCTGCGCTCGATCTGGTTTGCAGGTTTTCCAGGGATCACTGCATTTGCTTTCTTACTGAATGCCCGTCCTCCGTTCGATAGCGCATTCGCTTTTCCGGCCCCAACTCTAAATCTCGTCCCTTTCGCAGCCTATGGGGTAGGGCCTTCGCTCTTAAAATTTGCCGACCGCGTTCGCGAGAAGTCCGAGCAGATATTTGTCGTTCATGGAGGCGATATGCATCCGTCCCTTGAGCGAGTGGTCGTCGTCCATGAGGCGCACGATGTTCAGGGCGATGCGCCGGAGGGCGGAGAGGCATTCCGGCCCGTTCAGGGTCCGGTTCCGCATCCGGTCCTCGTCCATGACGACGTCGAGAACCCAATGCAGGCCGTTCTCGATCCCCCAGTGGCTGCGGACGAGCTCCAGCAGCCGCTCCGGCGGAATCTCCGCGCTCATGATGAAGTGGCGGACGGCCCGCTCCGTCCTGCCCTTCCGCTCTCGGACCGCCTCGATCCTGCCGACGGCCTTGAGGCCGGGCCAGCCGTGCCGGTCCCGCAGCCAGCCGACATCGTGCGAGACCGTCGCGATGCGCGTCTCGATGCGCCCGTGCCCGGCGTCAACATCCTGACAAGAAAGCATTTCTTTCTGCGCCACCGGGTCGGAGAACCAGACCTGCACGTCCTCGCGCAGCGACTTCTGGTTGCCCTCCGCCGGAAGGATGTAGTCGCCGCCCTTCTCCACGATCAGCGCCGACGCCTCGCGCTGCGTGTGCATCGCGTCGGCCGCCGCCGTGCGCCCGTCCAGATCCAGCATCTCCAGAAGGGCCGGGAGCGCCGTGATCTCGTTCGACTTCCCGTCGACCTTCACCTGGCCGAGAACGAGGCCGGATCCGGGCGCGAACGCCTGCACCAGATGCAGCGCTGACTTCTTCTTCGCGTCCAGGATCGCGCCTTTGACCACCTTGCCGTCGATCGCGACCTGCTCGCCCGGAAGCGCCGCGAACAGCGCCCTCGCGAACGCCGTCATGGCGCCCGCCAGCTGCTCCGGATCGAGAGCGTTGAACAGGTCGGAGAACGCGTCGTGGCTCGGCGGGCCGCCCTTGAGCTCCAGGAATTCGCTCAGAAACTCCCATTTGAACTTCGCGTAGCGTGCAAATGAGCTGCATGACGACCAGCCCGACAGCGTCGCCAGCAGGGCGATCACCAGCATGTCGGTCAAGTCATGCTTCTTGGCGTTGCTCTTGCGGGGGTCCTCAACCCCTTGGAAAATAGCGCGGAATCCTTCCATCTTCTGCCTCCGAACACTGCTCTTCGTTGTTGTTTTGACCGAAGAGTGGCATCATGCGATGGAAATGGAAAACAGAAATTTTAAAAGCGAAGGCCCTAGCCTATGGGGTTGCAATGTGGTTTCTGTTCATGCTGAGGGGCGAGCTTGCAGGTGACTCGGCGTGCAAAAGTGACTCTCTTTTGGGCGTAATCGGCGGTCAAACCTGATCCCCAAGCACTTCTCGGAGCACTTGATGGACCGCTGATGTCGGCCGTCAGTCGAGCCGGGGTTTCAAGGCATCCGCCAACCCTCGCCGAGGGCTGGAACCCCCTTCGAACTCGGCGATGATCGGCGAGCTCCGCCACTTCCGGCGGAGGGGCGGCTGATCGGGATCAGCCGGGATTTGTCGGTGTCTCGTGCGACGGTCCGGAAGGTTTTGTGATCGGAGGCGACGGAGTCCGTCTGCGAGCGCCGGGCGCAGCTGCGTTCTGCTGATCGCTTCGTCGACCTGCTATGCCTGCGCAGCTTTGGCACTCGACCCGGGAAAAGCCGCGGACCGGTCCGAAGGAGACGTCGAAAGCCGAATTCGGCGCCTTGTTCGTCGCTTCGAAAACAACCGCAGGCCCGAACTCTTCAATCGGGGGAATGCCGCGCGCGGCTGCCTGATCAATAAATTTTGGATGCGCCAACTCGGTCCGGCCGATCGCATGCGGCCGGATTCCGTCGCTTTGCCGAAAAATGGAATCGCGACGAGGCCTGAATTCATACGCCGGTCGCGCGAAGTCAGTTCCGTCCTCTATTGGACGGATGATCGGAGCGTGCCGATCCGCGAATTCGCTTCAGCTCGCCGCCCGATCAATGACGTAGTTCATCAGGCTGGGAATTCCGGGCTCGCAGCGGTCTTCATTCCCGAACCGGCTCCAAATGAAACCGACGTTCCGAAGATTGGCCTCGACCCACAAGGCCGGCTCAATCCCGCCGCTTGCCTTCGCCCTGTCTTCCAGCTTTTTGTCAATGCTCCGGTCGATGGCCGATTCGATCTCATTGGCAGAAATCGATATCGTCTTCTGCGCTACGAAGAGTCGCGCGACGGCTTCAGCCGAAGACAATATGCCGCCGGCCCGAAGTTCGCTGTAACGATCAGCATAGTAAGCGTTCCTCGCAATACGAAATGCCTTCAATGCCTGCTCCAGGATCGCGCCGCCGATTCTGTCGCCGTCAGCAAGCTTATCCGGTTCAGCCTTGGCGGACCGATGCAATTCTCTGCCGACAATCTGAATGAAATAGGGATAGCGCTGCGCCGCATCGGCCGCCTGATCCAGCGCATCCGCCTCGATGCGATAGCCCATCCGCTCCAAGGGTATCCTGAGCGCCTCTTGCGAAGCCGCTGCGTCGAGGCGCCCGATGCCGATCTTTTCCAAGCGGTTCCAGAACGTCGCCTCGATCCTGTTCAGGCGCGATGAAGTGTCCGGAGTGCCGGCGAGGATCAGCAGCAACGGCCGCCCTTCACGGGCAAGCGCCTGCGCATCGTTGAAGAAATCTTGAGCGACTTCCGGATTGCGGTCCAGAGTATGCGCCTCGTCGACCAGCAACGCCAGACCGCTGTTTGAACATCTTTTCTCCAGGACGGGTTCGAGCAATTTTGTCGGGGACGCTTGTTGCGACAGGCTGATTCCCGATCCGAGAATATTTATGCTTCCCGAATATCCTTCGCTCAAGAGGGTCGCGAGCATCCCGTGATCAGCGAGCGCCTCTAAGAGGTCGGAATGTGACCTGAAACAACCGGGCTTAAGAATTACGCACTTTATTTTGCCTCCGTAGTGATCGGCATGCGTCTTCACCCATTGGAGCAGCGCCGTCTTGCCGTTGCCGCGCGGGCCGATCAGAGCGATGTTCGCCGCCGGATTGCACCCCTCCCCCAAGTAATCAAGCGCCTCGATGATCACGGCCTTCTCGCGTTCGCGCCCGGCCAATAACGGCGGGGTCGTTCCTGCGCCGGGCGTGAACTTTAGGGTTGGGTCTGTGGTCATATTCGGTTGCGGCATCGCTGCAGTCTTGGGGCTGGCGATTCAAATATGGCGGATCGCTCGACCAACCGTAAGCGAAACCGGCGCCAATTCCAACGCCGTCGGCGGGAAGCGGTCAGCTACCCTGCTGATTTGAGTCCTTTCTGCACTGAACCATTAACCATTTCGACAATGAAAGCAAAATTATCCAAGGAGCATGGGTGCGTTTCATGATTCTTTGCAAGCAACTACTGCTTCCTCGAAACATCGAACACAAGCGACACGCGAGAGCGTGAAACCGACTCAACCCAAAAAAATGGGATGCATCCTTCGACAATTCCGCAAGTTTGGCCGGGCATGTCAAGCGCCGGTACCGACGCCCGCCGCGCAGGGACGGACGGCATCCATTCGGTATTGGGCGGTCAAAGGGGAAGCGGCGAAATCCGTTTCATGGTCGGGGGCGGGCGGCCAAAGGCCGATCATGTGGGTTTTTGGCTAAGTGATTGCGGTGCGACAGTCCCTTCAATCGAAGATTTCGGGCCTGCAGTTGTTTTCCAAGCAGCATTTGCGGCGAGCCGTGCGTTGGTTTCGGCTTTCGACCGGCGGCATCCTGTCCGAACAAAAGTATGGGATGCACCCGCGCCCCTATGACGACTTGACGCGGTTTCCCGGCCTCCAGCAAATGTTGCGCGAATATCCTCAAGCCCCGTTCATGATACGCGGTTGCAAAACGAGTCGCGGCATTCTTTGGAGACGACCGCGACAAGCCTTGATTGGATTTCGCGGCATTGCCGATCATTCGTTGTTTGCCGGCGCTACGCTCTCCGCAACGCCCGTGATCGCGTCCAGCTTCTCGCCGACTTCCGAAGCAATTTCATCCACGGGAACATAGGCGGCCAGCTCATGGAAGTTTTTCTTGGCCATCAGATTCGGGATGCCGATCTTCGCGAAGTACCACTTGAAGAGCGGGATAAGGAAATCTTCGCTTGCCTTCACGTTGTCGCCCCAAGGTGATTCTCGGCCCAAAGTCTCTAGAGCCTTGCTGACCTCCTCAATTGCCTCGTCCATCGCCGTCAATCGTCTATCGATCTCGGTATCGGCGAGAAGGGATTCCGGCTCCGAAGCCGCTGCGGAAGCACGCGCGTATGCTTTCAGGGTCGACCTGGTGCACAGATAGTTTTCGATCTCCCGCCGTTTCCAGGTCAGATACGCGAGCGATGGATCATTCGGGAGTTCGCGGTCCAGCCGGTCGAAAAGCGCCACCCCCTTGAGTTCGGGAAGCGCCTTTCGAAGGCCGTGGAAGTGGCGCGCGACTTTCGGGGGTTGATCTCCGACGTAACTGATAAAGGGTTGTTCCAGAGCCAAGCTGGCGGCATGCTTGCCGAGTTTTCTCGCAAAGGCCTGCAATATCGCCAGATCTGTCGGACCTTCGAGATATAGCACCCACCCTGTCTGCTCGGCTTGGCAGTACTGGTCGAAGCCGACCTCCGCGAGTGCCTTGCGCACTTGGCTCGTCCCGCCATCGATACGGTGAGGCTTGCCGAAGAAGGCGATAACCAGATCCTTCCCGGCGGCCTCGTTCAGAAGGACCTCGGAGTGGCTGGCGGCAACAATCTGGGTTCCGCTCTCCGAAGCGACCTCGTTTATCAGGCCGTATATCTGGCGCTGGCGGAGGATTTCGAGATGCGCGTCAGGCTCGTCCAGCAGGATGACGGCCCTTGGGTTGACATGCATGTAGGCGAGAATCAGGAGTGTCTGCTGCAGTCCTCGCCCGCTTGCCGAGAGGTCGAAGGTAATGCCCCGTTCGCAGTATTCCATGGCGATCTCTCCTCGCTCCTCCACATAGCGGGGGTCGTAGAGCGTCGCACCGAATAGTTTCTCGATCCGCTGCACCAAAGATCCCCACTTGTCTGCACTCTGGCTGGCAACGCGGAAACAGAGGTTGCGGAGGATTTCGGCTGTGCGGCCTTCGCCCACCCGCACATTCAAGGCCCCTTCGTCGATCCGCGTCTCGTTGGCGGCAAGCCCGGACATGGAAGGGAGGTAGGCGATCCGGACGGCGCCTGCGTGTTCCGGGATAGGTGGGCTGTCGGGGTGCTGGCGCTCGTCGGTCCGCAGCGGACGGCAATAGAACGATTCTTCATTTGCGTAATCAAACTCGAGGCCGCACGTCCAAAGTTTGCCCTCGTTGATTCCCTCGACGACGAGGTCGATCCGCACGTTGTTTGCCCTCGTTTGTCCATGGATCTGCAAATCGCGCCATAGGTGGCGGGCGTTCGGATTGGGAATTGCAAACAAGTCCTTGCGGTTGATTGTGACTCCGAGATGCGTTTCAGGCCCGTTCCGGCCCGCACGCTGTTCGTTCCATCGTTTGATGCCGATGTCCCACAAGGCCAACGCTTGCATGGCCGTGGTTTTCCCCGAATTGTTGGGGCCGACGAACACGACGGGGTTTCCCAGCTCGACCTTGATCTCGCCGAAGCGTTTGAAGTTGCGGATGGTGAGCTTGGTGAGCATCCAAGGTTTCCTCTCAAAGTTCGATGGCGCAACCGTTATCGAAATAGAATCGTGCTCTTACCTATTAACCGCAATCACTTCGGGTTTCTCGGCTGACGAGAGGGCAGAGCGCAAGGCGCGAATCGCTCCTCGGCATCGTTGCAGCCTAGCGCGAAAATGAAGGATTCTTCCAAGCCCGCTATGAAGGATATTTGACCGGCTGTTCCAGTACTTCGTCACGGGTCGCCCGCGAAGCTGGCGCGCGAGCCTTGATCGCTCATCGTATTCGGCGGTCTTTCGGAAATCGTTCGTTATAAATCGCTAAAATTCGCGTTGGAGAGAGCCTCTGAAGCCTGCTCGTTCCGGAATTCTGCCGGAAAAGCATGCCGTCGCTTGCACCGTCTTGTGATCTGGACGACTGGCCCCGCAAAGCGCAAGTTCCGGCAAGGTTTTCGATTGCGGCTTGGCGAAGTCGAAAATGCAGTTTTTACCGCTTTTCTCCGTGAATTCGGCATGCAAAGTATAGCAGATAAGGCCAGTTTTTCATGGAACAAGCTCGCTGCGTTGGATTAGGTAACGGGTGAACCTCCCACAGCAATTTCCATCAGAGCTGCCAAAATCAATCCTTCGGTGCTAGTGGTAGCTTCAACACACAAGAGTCCCTTTTGATGCTTGCCGGTTCCCGTGCGGCGCCTGCGATTCCATCAGGCGGATTGAGAAGCCGTGTTTGCAACTCATTGAACTGAACAACGAGAAAAGAGGCGAAAGCCTGCAGTTCTAAAGCAAGTTCCGAACGCTTCATCGCCGCCCACCAAAGAAGGTTCTATCTGCCTGCAACCTACCACTAGGCTTTCCGAATATCGCTCCCGTCGTTGAAATGATACATGATCTAGCGTAGACAAGCCCTAGCCAAGGCCATCGTGAACTGCGTTTGAGAAAGATATTTCAACAAAAATATTTTTTAAGTAGATACGAATGCCCTTTAGAACTCACCGCGCACGGAGTTAGATTATTCAAATTATATCGAAAAAAGAGTTTTAGAAAAAGAGTTGCCAACCGTTCAACTACGGAAATGCGCAGTTATTTTCAGTATTCGCTTTTTGCAGGTGCCTTCAAGTGTAGCGCGATACTAGAGGATCTATCAATAGGACACACTTAACTCTGCGTTCCGTACTTTGGCGGCCTGCTGCCGGGTAGCCGAAAGCTCCGCCGAACCCGACAATCCGCGAATCAGCGGTCGAAGCGACGGATTCCAGAGCTCGAATCGGCAACCGCTCCTCGGAATCCTTGAGTTCCGGGTTGCGTGGACGATCTTCGTGCCGCGGATGCAGCGAAACCGAACCATAAGGGCACACGAAATGATCACCGAGTCATGTGTGGGGAATTGATAGCTAGGGGATACCCAACCAAACTGGTATTGGCAAGTGTTGAACCAAGAAGCTAAAGCATGACATGATAGTCGATTATGCTACGGCGTCGTTCGCTTCTGCGTCGGCCAAGAAAACAATAGTGGCGGCCGTCATGTGCAGCACAAAGCTAACGAGATAACTTGGCACGGACTGAGGTTCACTTCCCTGCCCATGCGCACCTAGTTTGTTTCGCGCTGTGGGTACACCGCTTGCAAGAAGACTTCGCAAGGTGTTGAAATGTTGTATCCAGAACTGAGGAACGATCCCATTGTCAAAGCAAATATCAATCAATTTTTTTGCAGTCGCATTCGCCTCATAGTCCCATCCCCTTTTTTTGCAGATCGACTTTAGCACGCTCTCGAGCGACTTCAGGCATTCGTTGAGTGCTTCCTTCGCCCTGCCCGCTCGATAATGTGCATGAGCTCGTAGGAATTCTTCCTGAGCACCAGCGTAATCCCTCTGATTAAGAATCTTCAAAGCGGGCTTCATAACTTCCGAATGAATGAACTTGGAATCAATGATAATAATTTTTCCATTTTCGTACTGATATCCAATGCCATGTTCATTAAACCTTTTATTGAGACATATTATAGCTTGGTTGGCGATTTCCTGTGCGTCATGTCGGTTCAAATAATGATACGATCTTGTGCGTTGATCAACAGCATTAAAAGATAATTCTATAACGTCGAGAACTTTTCCAGTATCGGATTCTTTCAAAAAGAAATTGAGTAGATCGCTCAATGCATTTTGATCTCTAGTGCAATTCATTGGAAGTCTAGGAATACCGTATTCGATACATAGTGCCGTAGTAATATCCGAATAGGATTTGCGCACATGGTTGGTAGCCAAGCCGCTGCCGAAATATAAATTACTATTATGAAATTGCTCCGCATTCCCCAAAGATCCCAAAAGTATATAAATTATCTGATATCTTAATTTTTCTGGAATATCATCATATTGAAGAACGTTCGGCATTTCTCCTTGCTGCTTTCGTTGGCGTTTCGAGAAAATGTCAAAGATAAACATGAATAGTGCCCCAATTGGCTGAAATCCCTCCTTCCAGCAAGAGCAATGCTCCGTACTGATGCATGATCAATTAATGCATACCGCTGCTGCTTTCAACCTTGTGTATGGGTTCAGCATTTTTGCAACGGTTCAGGGTCCGATTCGTCTGCGCCTGGGAACGGTTTATAGGATTTGAACGAGCTGTTTTCCAGCGGCGGCTTGCTTTCCATAGATTTGGCCGAGCTCGGGCATCACCGTGATCAGCATCGCGCAGGCCCACCGGCCCGCGCGAAGGTCGGTGACAGGAGGGGAATAGCATGGATGAAATACAAAAAAGCCTGTCCCAATAGGTTGTAGAATTGGCGAATGAAACTGCTATCGGGTGATTCGGAATGTCCGGCATAAGATTTCGCGATTGGCCTGTCGGCCAAGTCCATGTTCTTCTGCCCTCGGTCAACGGCTATGTTTCCGACAAGAACCACTTGGCGCTTTTCGTCCGCGACCTGGTCCGGACCGAGCTGGACCTCTCGGATATCACAGGCACCTACGTCGGCACCCAGGGGCATCCGGCGTATGATCCGACGATGATGACGGCGCGATCATCTACGCCTACTGCCTCCGGCTGCATTCGTCGCGGGAGATCCCGAAGGCGTGCCGCGAGCGGCTGTGCTTCAAAGCTCTGACGGGCGACCAGACGCCGAACTTCCGTACGGCGAACCGGTTCCGCTCGCGCCATCTCAAGGCGCTCGGCGGGCTGTTCGACTAGGTGCTGGAGCATGTCGCGCTCGACAGCACGCGGATTCAGGCGAACGCGTCGAAGCAAAAGGCGATCAAGACCTCGGCGACCGTAGCCAAGGCGCGACGCGAGGGAACGCTCCGGGAGAAGATGGCGTGGCGTTTCCCCCTCTGGAGACCGGCGGGCGGGACGGTCCGTACCTGCGGCGCAAGATCACCATCGAGCCGGTCTTCGGACAGATCAAGCAGGCGCGCCGCTTTCGGCAGTTCCTGCCGCGCGGCCTTCGAAAGGTGCGGCTCGAATGGGCGCTGGTCTGCCTCGCCCACAACGTCGTGAAGCTGTTCGCCGCGCTTGCGAAGCGGAAAGACCAACGCGGCGCGAGCAAAGGAAGCTGGAGAAGGCCGCCTGTTTAGGAGCCGAGTTCGGCCCTCGTGCCCCTTTTTGGGACAGGCTCCTAGTGACATTTTTCAGTCGGATAGTTCCCTTTTTGGCGGGAGACGACGAGACATGCGGAACTTGTCGTTCAGTTTCAGGGCTTCTCTTCTCTCCTGTTGTACAGTTCAATGAATTCCAAGAGCGGCTTCTCAATCCACCTGATGGAATCGCAGTCGCCGCTCCGGATCCCCTCCCCCAAGCTGCTTTCAGTCGAGATTCCACAGTTGTCAATAGGCATCCAAAATTGGCTCCCTATCGGCGTCCATAAGTGACCCCGGAACTTGGCGGCACACTTGATGGACCGTTGACGCCGATTGTCAGTCGAGCCGGGGTTCCGAGGCACCCGTCGACCCTCGCGGAGGGCTGGAGCGCGTAGCGCGACAGGCCGAGGCGAGGGTTTGAACACCTTTCGAATTCTGCGATGATCGGCAAGTTCCGCCCGCTTCGGGCGGAGGGGCGGTCATGCTGCAGCCGCCTGACCGGGAAAATGGCGCGCGCTCTTCTGCGGTCCGGCCTTGAAAACACCAAGGGCCCGGCAATCTAACGGCCCCGCGTGCACTTGTATCGTGATATCTCTCCAAAAGAGATTCAAATTCCAACTCGCCTCTATCAGTTTGATGCAAACGAATTGAAACTCATGATTCAAATTAAGTTTCCTTGGGCCTGTTGTCGATCACTCTGCGGGCTTTGCCCTGCGACCGTTCGACAGCGCCCGGCTCATGAACAACAACCTCCGTCGAAACCCCGATGACCGACTTGATCCTTTCCGAAAGAGTCTTCGACGAAGCCATGCGAGCATCCGCCGACGTTGCGGAGGGCATCGCCTCGACATGCACGCGCATGGAATCCATCCGTGCTTCGCGGCTCAGCTCGATCTGGAAATAAGGCGCCAGTTCGCGCTGGTTCAGCACCAGCTCTTCGATCTGCGTCGGGAACAAATTGACGCCGCGCATGATGATCATGTCGTCGCTGCGGCCTGTGACTTTCTCCATGCGTCGCATCGTTCGCGCCGTGCCGGGAAGCAGCCGGGTCAGATCGCGGGTGCGGAACCGGATCATGGGCTGGCCTTCCTTGGTCAAGGTCGTGAAGACCAGTTCGCCCAGTTCGCCGTCCGGCAGCACTTCGCCTGTTTCGGGGTCGATGATTTCGGGATAGAAGTGGTCTTCCCAAACGTGCAGGCCGTCCTTGGTTTCGACGCACTCGTTCGCAACTCCCGGGCCCAGCACTTCGCTAAGGCCGTAGATGTCGACCGCATCCATGTTGAAGGCGTCTTCGATCTCGGCGCGCATTTTGTTGGTCCACGGCTCGGCGCCGAAGATGCCGACCTTCAGGGAGGTTTCGCGCGGGTCCATTCCCATCTTGCGGAATTGCTCAAGGATGTTGAGCATGTAGGACGGCGTCACGAGGATGGTGGAGGGCTTGAAATCCTGGATGAGCATGACCTGCCGTTCGGTCATTCCGCCCGAGACCGGTACGACGGTGCAACCCAAACGCTCTGCTCCGTAATGAGCACCTAGGCCGCCGGTGAACAGGCCGTATCCGTAGGCCACATGCACGACTTCGCCGGGACGCGTTCCGGACGCGCGCATTGAGCGGGCAACCATGTCGGCCCACATGTCCAGATCGCCTTGCGTATAGCCTACGACGGTCGGCTTTCCGGTGGTTCCGGACGAGGCGTGCAGACGCATGATTTTTTTGCGGGGAACCGCGAGCAGACCGAACGGGTAGTTGTCGCGCAGATCGTTCTTTTTGGTGAAGGGCAGCTTGCCGAGATCGGACAGCTCGCGGATGTCGTCGGGATGAACTCCGGCAGCGTCGAACCGCTCTCGATACATGCGGACATTGTCGTAAGCGTGCCGCACCGACCATTTCAGGCGTTTGAGCTGCAACGCGCGAATTTCGTCGGCCGGCGCGATTTCGATCGGGTCCAAATCCCCTTTGCTTGCTGCGTGATGCGTCATTCTACCTTCTCCGCTCATCGAAAAGCGTGCCCGGCACGCTGCGAGACAGGCCGCGGAATTCGGCGATGCGTGCTCCCGCATCGTCGGTGATCTGAACGTCGTAGATGCCGTTGCGCCCTTCAAGGCTGACTTCGCGCGCGCTTGCCGTGAGCCGGTCGCCGGCCTTGGGCGATGCGATGTAGGTGATGACGTTGTGCTGGGCGACCGTAGACTGGTTGCGGCTGTTGCAGGCGAAAGCGAACGCGCTGTCCGCAAGCGAAAACAGGATGCCGCCGTGGCATGTGCCGTGGCCGTTGCAGTGGTGCGGCTGAACGGTCAGCGCCAGCTCGGCAGTTCCTTCATCGACTTCGACAAGCTCGAAGCCCAGCCATTGGGAAGCGTTGTCGTTGCTCCACATGGCTTCCGCCGCGGCCGCTGCGCGCTCCTTGGGCGTCATGGCCGTCGTCCTGTGAATTCGGGCTTGCGCTTTTCGAGGAACGCGCCGACGCCTTCGGCGTAGTCGGCGCTTTCTCCGCATTGCTTCTGCAGTTCCGCCTCGAGATCGAGCTGTTCGTCGAAGCTGTTCGATGCGGCGGCCTGGATTGCGAATTTCGTGCATGCGAATCCGAACGTCGGCCCGGCTGCCAGCTTCCGCGCTAACGCGCGGGCCTTGTCCATCAATGCATCGTCGGGCACGGTTTTCCAGATCAAGCCCCATTCGGCGGCGTCGGAGGCGGACAGAGGCTCGCCGGTAAGCGCGAGCGCGCGTGCACGCGCGGGGCCGACAAGATGGGACAGCGACCATGTGCCGCCCGCATCGGGAATCAGGCCGACATTGGCGAAGGACTGGATGAACTTCGCGCTTTCCGCCGCGATCACGAGATCGCATGCCAGCGCAAGATTCGCCCCGGCCCCAGCGGCGACGCCGTTGACAGCGCAGATCACCGGGCATTCGAGCGCGCGAAGCATCCGCACGAGCGGATTGTAGAACTTTGTCAGCGTATGGCCGAGATCGGGCTTGCCGGCCATTTTCGCAGGATCGCGATCTCCTAGATCCTGCCCGGCGCAGAAGGCTCGGCCCGCGCCCGTCAAAAGGACGGCCCGCATTTCGCGCGCCTTGGCCTCTTCGAGAGCCTCTCGCAATTCGAGATGCATCGCGTCATTGAAGCTGTTGAGACGGTCGGGACGATTCAAAGTCAATTCGACCCAGCTGTCGTGGCATTGCGCCAAAATCAGATCATTCATGGTCCGTGCCTCGGCATCGCACAGATATTGCGTAGACCGGCCGGTTGGTCAACAACGAGCGGGTCTTTTCTCCAATTCACTGCATCATGGCAATAGCGCGCCGCAGGCCGGGTTTCTCTGGATATCGAGAATGGGGATGTTATCCAATCCGCGGCAGAAGAGCACTGCGCCAGTCGGTGTGGAGTTCCACAAATTTAGTCAGTATAGTCAGGCAAAACCGGTGCACCTGCGGCGAGTCGGGTCTGCCCGTCACGACGAGGCCAGGAAAGCAAACATGTCGCGCGTTCAAAGCATCTCGACGGCAGGGGATCGTGCGTGGAGAGCAGCCACGAGCAAAAAGCGGTGGTTCTTGATTATCAATTTTTCATTCTCGTGCCGCCGCTACTTGATCCTTGGGGATGCTGCAGTTAATGATGAAGAAAACACGCGTGTTCCTCTAAACTGATTGATCTCAACAAATCTCAATTCAATGGAGTAATCATGAACAATACGAACATCGAAAAACGTAGACAGGTCGTAACGGTCGCTGATATCATCGCTGAAAGGCTGCAACCGGAGATTGGTTTGCATTATGAACCTCTAAGCAAGCAGGTTGACGCCCTAATTCAGCCTTTTCATAAAGCAGCGACCGAATTTGAACAAAGTTACCAAGAAATTGGTAAGACGTGCAATTCCGTGGTCCGTGGTCTTCAACAGGCAGGGCTTGCGATTGAGCCAATTATCAAAAAAATGAACCAGATGGGCAGCATCTTTATCCAATTTGATCAAGCTGTAAAAACCGCTATCGAACTGCAACTTAGCAGTCCAACGACGGGCGTACAACCAGCGAAACGCGATGCTGCGTCTGTGAATTCATACGTTTACCGCCCATTCATCAACACTTCCAAAGGCAGGCCACTCCTCAAGATCGCGGACAGCAGTTGCGATTCCGCTTTGAAGCCTTCAAACCCATCTTGTGGGTGCATTGATAAAGTTCCAGAAATGTTGGCTAATTTTGGATTTCCACGCGCAGCAAACGAGATGCAGGAAGCAATTTACGACCTTCGACGTGTACCACCCGACTGTACCGGTGCAATGCAACACGCTGGAGCCGCGTTGGAGGCGATTGCACGGAGTATTTCGGGAAAGCAGAACTGCACGTTCGGGAAGATTGTGAAATCGCTTGATCTTCCGCCACCTATGGATCAGTTTGCGAGCAAACTTTGGGGCTTTGCTTCCGAACACGGTCGCCACATCCGTGAAGATCGCTCTGTTGATTTCGCTATGACCAAATCAAGCGTTATCTGTATCTGTGCGATTTGTGAATTCCTTGTTGAATCGATGCAAACCAAATAGCGCATACTAATGAATGGTGATCGAGAAATCTGAGTTAAGCTGAATTTCAGAACCTAAAACACACAATTTTCCTTGGCGGCAGCACGATTTCGGATTCCATCACCTCGCAGCTGCCGGGAACATTTTTGCCGGATTCATGTCAGGAGATTGAGTGCATTCTTTTGTCTAGCTGGCGAGGCCGTAACCAGTTTAACACTTCCGAATCCGCTGAGGGAGACTGCGTTCTGAGCGACGGTTGAGAGGCCAGCGAGCAGAGAAGGAAGCTGTGCACAGCCGCTCCGCCTTGTCCGCCATACGCTTGCGCGCCGAGCCATCGATTCAGCTTGTTCTTCCGGTCGGCGACGACGGGAACACAATGTCATGGTTGAGGTATAGAAGTTGTGGATTTTCAACTGGATGCAGCTTGAAGGAGCCACCGCGCGGGCGTCAAGACGGAGTTGCAAAAATGGGTGAACTCAGACAGAACTATCCCAACAAAATAATCATGAGATGCCTCAAGCTTGAAGCAGCATGATGCGACCGGCGCGCTGCGGCCCGAAGAAGGTAACGGGCGAGTCACGCCCGAGCGCTTCAAATCATCGCGTATGGGTTCAAGCGTGCGGGTCTTTACCTTTGACCCGCCCGACCAGCCAGCCGAACGGGCCGAGCTCGGCCGAATCTTCTGCGATGCTCGCCTTGCGATCCAGATCGACATCCACCTGCTCGGGCAACGCGACGCTTTGGCTGCTGTCGGAAAGGTTGAAGAGGCAAAGCGTGTCGCTGCCTCGCCGAATGCCGAGCACCGCGTTCCCCAGATCCGGAAAGGAGCATGTGTCTGTCCACAGGTCAGCGGAAGCGTTGCGGTATTTCAGAAGCGCCTTGTAAGTCTCCAGAACGGAATTCTCGGCTCCGTCCTGCAAATCGACCGCTTTGGAGGCTTGCGCCTCCTTGACCGGCAGCCAAGTTTTCCGAGCCTCTGAAAACCCTGCATTCAATGCGTCATGCTGCCACGCCATCGGCGTGCGGCACCCGTCGCGCCCCTTGTCCGCAGGCCAATAGTTCAAGCCCTGCGGGTCGGTCAGTTCCGCGTATTCCAGTTCGGTTTCGGTCTGCCCCAGCTCTTCTCCCTGGAAAATGCAGATTGATCCGGGAAGCGACATCAGCAGCGCCCCGGCCATCCGCGCCAGATCGTCCGAGAGTTCCGGCCGGCAGCCCCAGCGGCTGACGTGGCGCTGGACGTCATGGTTCGAGAAGGCCCAGCACGGCCAGCCGTTCGGCGCGGCGGCGAAGAATGCCTCGACCTGCTGGCGGAAGTGCTCGGCAGTGAAGACCGGGCCGAGCATGTCGAACGAATAGGCCATATGCAGACGCTTGTCCCGGGTGTACTCCGCCATGAGGCCGACGCCTTGGTGACTGTCGCCGATTTCGCCGATCAGCATGCGGTCGCCGTATTGATCCAACAGCCCGCGCATGCGTTCAAGGAAAGCGATATTGTCCGGCTGGTTTTTGGAGAACAGAGGAAACTGCATTTCGTAGAGGCGGCCCACGACGCTGGGCAGCGGACGGTATTCCGCAGGGTTGTCGCGCAGCTTGTCGTCGTGGAAGTAGAAATTCACCGTGTCGAGCCGGAACCCGTCCACGTTGCGGTCAAGCCAGAATTTCATGACGGAAAGCGCCCAATCCTGCACTTCGGGATTGTGGAAGTTGAAATCCGGCTGCTCGCGCAGGAAATTGTGGAAATAGAACTGCTGCCGTCGCGGCTCCCACTCCCAGGCGGACCCGCCGTTGAAGATCGCCAGCCAGTTGTTCGGAGGAGTGCCGTCGGGCTTGGGATCCGCCCAGACGTACCAGTCGGCCTTCGGGTTGTCCCGGCTCTGCCGGCTTTCTTCGAAGAACGGATGCAAATTGCTGGAATGCGAAAGCACCTGGTCGATGATCACGCGCAGCCCGGCTTCATGCGCGGCGTTTACGAGCTCGTCGAAATCGTCCAGCGTGCCGAACAAGGGATCGATGCCGGTATGGTCCGAGACGTCGTATCCCATGTCCAGCATGGGCGAGGTGAAGAACGGCGAGAGCCAGATCGCGTCGACGCCGAGATCCGCGATGTAGGGCAATCTTCGCGCGATGCCTTTCAGGTCGCCGATGCCGTCGCCATTGTCATCCTGAAACGAGCGGGGGTAAATCTGGTATATGGCGCATCCGCGCCACCATTCGTGTTTTGAAGCCATGACTGCCTCGCGGGTCTTGAAAGTCGCGGCAAATTATTCGAAACGTTTCGGATGCGCAAGACCGGCGATGAGCGAAGCGGCGCGGCCGGAGGCGATGATGCTGCCGAGAGGCTGAAAAAATGGCGACGTTGAAAGACATTAGCAGAAAACTGAGCATTTCGGTGACCACCGTCAGCAGGGCGCTGAACGGCTATTCCGACGTGAATGAGGAAACCCGAAAACGCATCCACCAGGCGGCCGTCGAGCTGAACTACCGTCCGAACCAGTTCGCGCGGAAGCTCGTCACCGGCCGCTCGGGTCTCGCGGCCATGGTGCTTCCGGACGATTTCGGAATCACGACGCGGGAAATCTGGTTCGAAATCCTGGCCGGGCTGTCGGTCGAGTTCGCGAAGCACGATATCGACTTCGTCCTGAAAGTCAGTCCGACCGATCAGATTGTCAATACCTATCAAAGGCTTATAGAAAGAAACGCGATGGACGGATTCGTCGTCATCGCCGCGTTGCCCAAGGACGAGCGGGTGTCGCTGCTGGCCCGGAACGACGTGCCGCTGGTCTTGCACGGGCGATCGGAGCAGGTTGTCGAGTGTCCCGTTTTCGATATCAACAATTATGAATTGATGCTCCAGTCCATGCAGCATTTGCTTGAGCTGGGACATCGGCGAATCGCATTCATCGGCGGGCCGGCGAATCACGGCTTCATGATTGACCGGACGCGGGCCTACAGGGCGGCTCTGGCGAGTGGGGGACTTCCTTTCGACCCCGATTGTATTGCCTGCGGAGAGCGGATGACCGAAGAGCTGGGGATGGTCAATTCGATAAGGATGTGCAGTTCGGGCGGCGAGGAGCCGACCGCTTTCGTATGCGGCAACACTATGATTGCAAAGGGAATTTACTCCGCGATGCAGATATTGGGGCGAAACATTCCGGAGGATGTTTCGGTCGTCGCCCATGACGATGCGCTGCCGGAATACCGGGCCGTCGATTTCCGGCCTGCGCTGACGGTCACCCGCGTGCCGCTGCGCGACAGCTCCCGGCCGCTCGTGGATCTGCTTGTGCGGCGAATCCGGGGCGAGCCGGTCGAATCGCTGACGGAGATCCAAGAGGCCGAGTTCCTCGTCAGATCCTCGACAAGTTCAATTGAATCAAAAGCTTAATCCCTATTAAAAATCGGGTATTGACAGGTTTTGTCCCGTTTCACTATTAATCCGAAACGTTTCGGATCGCCGATGAAGGCGATGAACCTCAAGAATGGAGAACGAAAAGATGGGCAAGTGTCTGAAATTATCATTGCTTTGCGCCGCTGCATTCGCGCTGGCATCCGCCGGCGCGGCGTCGCAAGCGGCCGAAATCACTTACGTGACCGGAGCGCCGGTCGGCGACAGGGAGCTTCTGGCGCGCATCGCCGAGCCTTGGGAGAAGGAGACCGGGCATACGCTCCGAATCACTCCGATGCCGCCGTCGACGACCGACTCGTTCGGCCAGTACCGGTTGTGGCTCGCGGCGCAGAACTCCGAGATCGACATCTACGAGACGGACGTGGTTTGGGCCCCTCAGCTGGCTGATCATTTTGTCGACCTGACGGAAGCCGCCGCCGCTGTGGCCGGCGACCATTTCCCTTCGATCATAGAATCGCAGACCGTGAACGGGGCGCTCGTCGCTCTGCCGCTGTTCACCGATGCGCCCGCGCTCTATTTCCGTCGCGACTTGATCGAGAAGCACGGAGCAAGCGTGCCGACCAAGTGGGAAGATTTGACGGCGACCGCCGCCGCGATCCAAGCGGCGGAGCGCGACGAGGGGAACAGCGATTTCTGGGGCTTCGTCTGGCAGGGCAACGCCTACGAGGGATTGACCTGCGACGGGCTTGAATGGGTGAAGTCTTTCGGCGGAGGCCAGATCGTCGAAGCGGACGGCACCATTTCGATCAACAATCCTGAAGCCGCAGCGGCGATCGCGCTGGCCGCAAGCTGGATCGGCACGATCTCGCCCGAAGGCACATTGTCATACCAGGAGGAAGACTCGCGCGGCATCTGGCAATCGGGAAACGCGCTGTTCATGCGCAACTGGCCGTATGCCTATTCGCTGGGCAATGCCGACGATTCGCCGATCGCGGGCAAATTCGGAATCGTGCCGCTGCCTTCAGGCGGCGACCATGACGGTTCCGCGGCCACGCTCGGCGGCTGGAATCTGGCGGTCTCGCGCTACTCCGAGAATATCGATGCCGCGACGTCGCTGGCGCTGTATTTGACCTCGCCTGAAGCGCAGCTTCTGCGCGCCAAAGAGCTTTCGCGGCTGCCGACGATCGTTTCGCTTTACGAACATCCCGAAATCACGGATGAACAGCCGGTGATCGCGTCTTGGAAGGATATCTTTCTGAACGCGGTTCCGCGTCCGTCTGCGCCGACCAAAACCCGATACAACGAAGTTTCGGCGCGATTCTGGACTGCGGTCCACAACACTCTGTCCGGAAACGGAAGCGCGGCGGAAAATCTTGAGTTGCTCGAGTTTGAACTTGAAGAGATCAAAGGCAGCAGTTGGTAGCTCGACGTCCGGAACGCGCCGCTTGCCCGAAAGGGCAAGCGGCCGCAGTCTTTTGCGTAATCCGGTTCTGACGACCGAACTCGGCGCGGAAGAGTGTCCATGGGCAACGCATTGAACCGCGCGGTGACCCTGGGAGCGCGCCGCCGAAGAACAGCCCACCTTTTTTTGTTGCCGCTGATCGCGGCGCTTCTGCTCGTTGCGGCTTGGCCGCTGGTTCGGACGTTCTATTTCTCGTTCACCGACACCAGCCTGAACGACCTCGCCGGCGGCGAATGGATCGGATTCAAGAATTATCTCTACTGGCGCGAGCTGTCTTCAGGACGCGTGGTCTATCGCGGCCTGCTGGTGGATGAGGCGTGGTGGAATGCCGTCTGGAACACGTTCCGCCTGACTTTCCTGGCCGTCTCCATAGAGGCGGTCCTCGGCCTTCTCGTCGCCATGCTTCTGAACGCGGAATTCCGCGGGCGAGCGATCGTCCGCGCGGCGATCCTGATCCCTTGGGCAATCCCGACCATCGTGTCGGCCCGTCTCTGGGGCTGGATGCTGCACGACCAGTTCGGCATCCTGAACGAAATCCTTCTGCTCGCCGGGCTGATCGACATGCCCATCGCATGGACGGCTCGGCCCGACACGGCGATGCTGGCGGTGCTCATCGTGGAAGTCTGGAAAACCACGCCGTTCGTGGCGCTGCTGTGCTTGGCAGGTCTTCAGATGATCCCGCGCGACATATACGAGGCCGCGCGCGTGGACGGAGTCAGTCGGCTGAGGGTGTTTCTGGGCGTCACGCTGCCGCTGGTGCGGCCGGCTCTGATGGTCGCGATCATATTCCGGGCTCTCGATACGCTCAGGATCTTCGACCTGATCTATGTGCTGACGCCGAATTCCGAGGCGACCAAGACAATGTCGGTCATCGCCCGGGAGAACCTGATCGAATTCGACCGATTCGCATACGGCTCGGCGCAGTCGGTGCTGCTTTTCCTGCTCATTGCGGTAGCAACGCTGCTCTACATTTGGCTGGGACGGGTCGATGTCGGCGACGAGGTGGCGCGATGACCGCCCGCATCGAAACCATCGGCATTTACTTCCTGGTGGCGGTCGTCGTCATTTTTGCCGTCTTTCCGTTCTACTACGCCATCGTGACCAGCTTCAAAACCGGAACCGCTCTCTTCCAAGTGACGTTCTGGCCCGAAAACCCGAGTTTCAGCAACTATCTCGAAGTCTTTCAAACAAGCAGCTTCCCGCGGAACATCTTCAATTCGGTACTGGTGGCGACGGTCACTGTCGGGCTGTCCCTGCTGCTGGGCTTTTTGGCATCCTTCGCGCTGGCCCGCATCCCGTTCCGAGGGCGCAAGACCCTGCTGCTGTCGATCCTGAGCGTGTCGATGTTTCCGCAGATCGCAATTCTTGCGGGTCTTTTCGAATTGGTTCTGGCTTTGGATCTCTACAACGGCTACGGCGCGATGATTCTCAGCTACCTGATCTTCACCTTGCCCTTCACGGTTTGGGTGCTGACCACGTTCATGCGCGATCTTCCGGTGGAAATCGAGGAAGCGGCCATAGTCGACGGAGCCAGCGCGATGACCATTGTATTCCGAATATTCCTGCCCATGATGTGGCCCGCCATCGTGACGACGGCGCTGCTGGCATTCATTGCCGCCTGGAACGAGTTTCTGTTCGCGCTCACTTTCAGCGCTTCGGACGCTACGCGCACGGTGCCGGTCGCCATTTCGCTGTTCTCGGGCTCGACCGCTTTTGAATCCCCGTGGGGCTTGATCCTGGCCGCATCGGTCATCGTGACATTTCCGCTGATCGTTCTGGTGCTGATCTTCCAGCGCAAGATCGTTTCCGGTCTGACCGCGGGCGGCGTGAAAGGTTAGCGCGAATGACGCAAATCAGCTTGAAAAACCTCTGCAAATCCTACGGCGCGCTGGACGTCCTCAAGAACGTAGATCTGTCGATCAATTGCGGCGAATTCGTAGCTTTCGTCGGCCCGTCCGGCTCGGGCAAGTCCACGCTGCTGCGTCTCATATGCGGGCTGGAGGACATCACCGAGGGAAGCATTGAATTCGACGGCAAAAACGTTGCTGCGCTCAGTCCTTCGGAGAGAGGCGTGGCGATGGTGTTCCAGTCCTACGCGCTTTACCCGCACATGACCGTGTACGAGAACATGGCGTTCGCGCTGCGCCAGATCGGCCGTTCCCGGACCGAGATACGACGCCGGGTGACCGAGGCGGCCGAAACTCTTGAGATCGGGCATTTGCTCGACCGCAAGCCGCGCCAGTTGTCAGGCGGCCAGCGCCAGCGGGTCGCGATCGGCAGGGCGATCGTGCGCGACCCGAAAGTTTTCCTGTTCGACGAGCCGCTTTCGAATCTCGACGCGGCACTGCGCGCGCAGACGCGGCTTGAGATCGCGTCGCTGAACGCCCGCATGCGGGAGACGTCGATGATCTATGTGACCCACGACCAGGTGGAGGCCATGACCTTGGCCGACCGGATCTGCTTGTTGCATGACGGGCGGATCATGCAGGTCGGCAGCCCGCGCACGATCTACGACACTCCGGAATCGGTATTCGTGGCCAGCTTCATAGGGTCGCCCAGCATCAACCTCATGCGAGGAAGGTGGGCCGAGATGCATGGCTGCCGAACGCTCGGCGTGCGGCCCGAGCACATTTATCGCGACGAGGATCAGCCGGTCTGGAAGGGGAAGGTGAGATACATCGAAGATCTCGGAGCCGAACAATACATCCATGTCGAAATCGATGACCGGACGAACTTGGTCGTCCGTCGGCAAGAAGAATTGGCTGTCCAGATTGGACAGGAAATTGGGCTTTCCGCCGACCCCGGCAAGCTGCACCGGTTCGACGCACAGGATCAGAGGCTGAATTAAGGCGCGGCAAGCTGCGCTTCAACGAATGGTACGTGTCTCGCGAGCAATTAGCCTCTGCAAGGCTGGTCCACACTCTGACGAGCGATCTGGACGCCCCCCCCCTGAGTTTTGTGTGCAGGCGTGACTCCGAGAGATTGGCAGCATTATTGGCAAGTAGTTCAAAGACCTTCTGGTCGAACAAAACTTTGTAAGATACGTCTGAGAACTCAGAGTATTTGTCCCTTTTTACCTCACGCTCGATAGTACCCGAGCCGATGAGAAACTCGGTTTGGCTAAGTCCTACCGCGTCGCTGAATGACTGTTCGATACCCTTTGCAATACCCGCTTTTTTCTTCATCGACTTCAAAAGGACATCACGCTTCAAAGCTACGGTGTTAAACACATAATCATATTCTTCTTTAAGGTTTTCTCTGGCCAGCAGAGTGGACATCTTGCCGAAGCAAATTTCTCGTTGATCGAGTCAATCACAAAGACTGCATCACCGGATACTTCGGCATCATCTTGATCCAGCAATTGGAAGTTAGTTTGCCGTTCAAGGTACACTATGTCCTTGGGAGTTTGCTTTGAATAAATGTCCTTGAATGAGCGAGCAAAGGAAGTTTTCATGAGTCCGTTTGGTGCATAGATTGCTATAGGCATATTATTGATTTCAAAGCTGAATTCATGCTCCAAGGCTGGGATACCGCAGCAATTGCTCATTATGATTTTATATTTGGTTGTCATCCACGCTTCACGTACCGACAATGCATATCAATGCCATAGGAATGAAACGATCCTAATACAGAAAACAGAGGGGTTGCTTTGGAGACTAAACGAAGTTTTTGAACGCTTCAATCAGTTGTTTGCAGTTTTGCGTTTTGCAGGGCTTACGCGTGTCCGGGTTGTTTCATGCGGCAACTTTCGCTCCGTCGATCCGCATGGAGATGCACGGAGCTGATACACAGCCAAACATCAAGCGGCTTTTTTGCTGTTCAGAGATGCTCTCAATAATCGATCCGGGGTGTCTGAGTTCGATTACCACCAACGGTAAACCGTTCACAAAGACCACACACCTGGGCGGTGATTGTGGCTGCTTTCAACGACAGTGAACTGGTTTGCGACCATCAAGTCGTTGGTCGCCGGGTTGGCAAAGTTGATCAAACGCACCTTGTTACCCTTGATCGACCCGTCCGGGCGGCGGTATTCAACGTTAATCCCATCAACCAGAAAGCAGTGAATGCGCTGGTTCTCGTCGAGCAACGACGGCGTTTCGGTGATTTGCCGCCTCTTCCAGCAACCCCGGCAAGATAGTCTCCGTATTCGTCATCCGCCGCTTCTACTGCCCGTCAAGCGCAATCGAAACCGGGTCTTCATAGCCCCAGCCAAGCTCCTGCATCAGCGCCAAAGCAACTTGTTCGACGAGGTCATCGTTGATGCTCACAGTTCGTCCCGACTGCTCCCGAAACCGGGTTGGAAAAGTCGCTTGTAAAGCTTTTCTGCATAGCTGTCGGTCATACCTGCGATGTAGTCGCAGACACGGCGCTCGACTGAACTATCCGTGCATCCATCTTTCCAAGAACTCTGAGGTATCAGTCCCTGAGGATTTTCAATCAGAACCTTAAAAAGCCGTTTAACGATCATATGTCCTCGCCATTCAAGTTGTTGTAGCTCCGGTTTCTTTACAATGAGGTCATACGATAAGCCTTTGAATGCGGTTAGAAGTTTACGATGTTCATCAGGGAGATACGCATTGTATCTCAAGAGCGGATGTTGAAACTTTCTGTGCTCCGAAATTCTAACGCTTGTGACGAACAAATGAACAAGGTTCGCAATCATTTGTTTGCGTTCGAAACTCGACCCAAGCAGGCCATCACAAACCAAGTCGTCGTCAAACTCGATATCTCCGTGGGTCAGTGAACCATGAACTTTATCAAAAGCTTTACTGATTTCGCCCCTAACTTCTTCATCCGTAGCCAAACCGCGCGCGATTATGTCTTCAATGTCGTGAATGCCATAGGCAATGTCGTCGGCCAGCACCAAAATGCTACAATTTAAAATGTGATGAGCATCTTTCCCATTAGCTGATTGCTTAAGGATATCTAAATCGTCTTCAGAGAACGCTGTAAGTGCCCATTTAACGACTTTTTTCTCTTCGTCGTAGAAGGATTTCGGAGGTTTATTTCCGAACTTGCAAAGTGCAAAATCACCCATAGGCTTTGGATATTTCAACACGCCTAAAACCAACCACCGAGTAGGATTGATGCCTTGAACAGGTTCCTTATATTTTTCGAGCTTGGTCAAAATACGTAAGGTTTGGCCATTACCCTCAAACCCGCCATGCTTCCGCATTGACTTGTGCAACGCTTGTTCCCCGCTGTGGCCGAAAGGAGGGTGGCCCAAATCATGCGCGAAGCAGGATGCTTCGATCAGGTCGCGGTCAGGCAACCAATTCTTGGCCTCCTCGGGCAAGTCTTCCCGACCCTTGAGCGCTTTCCAGATGCTATAGCCGATTTGAGCAACCTCAATCGAGTGCGTCAGGCGCGTGCGATGGAAGTCACCTTCACCGGTGCCCATTACTTGCGTTTTCCCCTGCAAACGACGAAACGCAGCGGAGTGCATGATACGGGCACGGTCTCGCTGGTATTGGCTACGATTGCCGCCCGGTCTCATGTCTTGTTCGCATGTCTGTCGCTCTTCAAAGAAAGCAGGCTCAAAATTCATAAAAATCTCTCCGGGCAGTTCAGGTTGATTTACCTTTCAGGCGGATTTCGCCGGAACAAGTGACATTGGGTACGTTTCAGATGTTGTCAATAGGCATACAAGGATACGGGTGCGGCCCATATTTTTTGGTCATGCGGCTGCTTTGCTGCAAGCCCTCCAATCGAGGAAGTCGGGCCAGCGCATGTTTTCGAGGCAGCATCTGATGGCGAGCACGACGTTGGCGCCGGTTTCGACCAGCGGCATCCCGACTCTTTGAACCGGTTCTCGACAATGTGCTTGCAGGCACTTTCCACGATGCCGGATCCGACCGGCAAGCCGCGCTTCCGGCAGAGGTCGCAGCGCATTCGGTCCCTGTTGGCCTCGCAGTAGCGGATGCAGGCCGCGAACGCTCCAAACCGGCGGTGCGGCTTCAGTTTGGAGATGACTTGGGCGACCTGTCTGGTGCCTAGCTTCTCCCTGATCCAATCCATCCTCTTCTTTCGTTTGCCCTCGTCCGGCGTCACGGCCTGCACCGCGTCGGACGCACATTCGAGGGCATGGTACAGGTCGAGGATGAAGGCCACCTTTCGTCCGGGCAGGATCTCCTCGCAGACGATCCGGATCCATAGCGCCTCGTCGGACAGCACCGAGTAGTGTGCCGATATTTCTGCAAATGCGGTCGGGCATGTTCACGGTCAATTCCATCCAACTGGCATGATTTTGCGCCGAAACCGGATCTTCCACGACGACTCTCCGAACGCTGCAGATGTTGTGCAGACCAACCGGTTCGTCGATAATGTCCGCAGCACTCCTCCAATGCGCTGCATCACGGCAACAGCATAGGATAGATCACATTGCTTCGGATGTTCCGATTGCAGCCTTGTCATTCCGCTGCGATAGGACTCACAACAAAAAGCGTTTGCGAATTCACGATTCAAGCTGCTGCAATCGGACAATCCGCGCATAGTTCGCGGCCGTCCGGCTCGGATGAACGCAACCTTCAACGACAGGGGCAATCGCCATGACGGTTCAGGACATTTCCAGCTATTGCGCGGGGCAATGGGTGGCTTCCGGGTCAAGCGCCCGCCCGGTGCGGTCGGCCGTCACCGGCGAGCTCATCGGCCGCGCCGGCAACGACTCGCTGGATGCGGCGGCCATGCTGGACTACGCGCGCTCCAAAGGCGGCCCCGCGTTGCGCAAGATGACGTTCCACGAGCGCGCCAAGATGCTCAAAGCGCTGGCTCTGCATATGTCGGAGCGCAAGCAATCTCTTTACGACATCTCCTTCGATACCGGAGCCACCCAGTCCGACAACCTGATCGACATCGACGGCGGAATCGGAACGGTGTTCGTATTCGCTTCCAAAGGCCGGCGGGAAATGCCCAACGCGCACGTCCATCTTGACGGCGCGGTGGAGCAGCTATCGAAATCCGGCTCGTTCCTGGGCCAGCATATCTGCACTCCGCTGCAGGGGGCGGCGGTTCATATAAACGCGTTCAATTTCCCCGTCTGGGGCATGCTTGAGAAACTGGCCCCGACCTTGCTGGCGGGCATGCCGGCGATCGTGAAGCCCGCCACCGCAACCTGCTACGTCACGGAACGCGCCGTGCGCATCATTCTTGACAGCGGCCTGCTTCCGGACGGCGCGCTTCAGCTGGTTTCCGGCGGACTGGGCGACACGCTCGACCATCTGACGTATCAGGATGTCGTAAGCTTCACCGGCTCCGCCGAAACAGCCCTCAAGCTGAGGTCGTCTCCGCATATCCTTGCGAACTCAATTCGTTTCATCGCCGAGCAGGACAGCTTGAACGCATCGATCCTGGGGCCGGACGCAGCGCCGGACACGCCGGAGTTCGATTTGTTCGTCAAGGAAGCGCAGCGCGAGATAACGACGAAAGCGGGCCAAAAATGCACGGCGATCCGCCGGATCATCGTTCCAGAGAAAATGGTGCAGCCGGTGACCGCTGCCATCAAGACACGCCTCGAAAAGACAGCGGTCGGCGACCCGCGCAGACAAGACATTCGGATGGGAGCGCTGGCGTCCAGCGGCCAAAAAGCCGACGTACTCGAAAAGGCGGCGCAAATCGCAACCGAAGCGGAGCGCGTTCACGGCAATCCGGATGATTTCGCGATTGTCGGGGAAGGGATCGAGAACGGAGCGTTCGTGCCGCCGATGCTTTTCCAATGCGCAGATCCGGATTCCGCCCGCATCGTGCATGAAATCGAGGCATTCGGTCCAGTGGCGACAGTCATGCCGTATCGCGATCTGGATCACGCGGTCAGAACAGCCAATCGCGGCGGCGGCAGCCTGGTCGCATCAGTGATCACCAATGATCCCGAAGTGGCGCGCGAAGTGGCAGTCGGCACGGCTGCGCATCACGGTCGTCTGTATTTCAACAATCGCGACAGCATGCGGGAAAGCACCGGCCACGGCTCGCCGCTGCCGCACATGGTTCACGGCGGACCGGGACGTGCCGGAGGAGGCGAGGAATTGGGCGGCGTCCGCGGCGTGATGCACTACATGCAGCGCACCGCGATACAGGGCAGCCCGGATATTCTGGCTTCCATAGGCGTCAAATGGGTGCCGGGCGCGTCCGAGGTCAAAGGTCCGGCTCACCCTTTCAGGCGCAACTTCCACGACCTCGAAATCGGAGAAACGCTGCGCACGGCTTCGCGCACGATCACGATGGACGAAATCGAGCACTTTGCCGAGTTCACGGGCGACAAGTTCTATGCCCACATGGATCAAGAGGCGGCCGCGCGAAATCCTTTCTTTCCGGGTCGCGTGGCTCATGGCTATTTGCTCCTCAGCTTCGCGGCGGGCCTGTTCGTCGAGCCGAGCGAAGGGCCGGTTCTTGCCAATACCGGTCTCGACAGTTTGAGATTTCTCAAGCCGGTAGAGGCAGGAGATTCAATCAAGGTTCGATTGACCGTCAAGCAGAAAACGCCCCGCACAGATGAATACGGCGAAATCCACTGGCACGTCGCGATTGAAAACCAGGATGACGAGCCTGTCGCGGAATACGAACTTTTGACCATGAACGCCTATTGAGCAGAATTCGCGGAATGGCCCCGCAAGCAGGGACATCTGATCCCTCGGCCTTGATCGCCGAGTTGAAGGACGTCGGCCCCGTCAAGGTTTGGTCGCTGCTCGTCACCATTTTCGGCGATTTGTCGGAGGCTCATGGAGGTTTTCTGACCAGCAGGCAGCTCAACGGGCTGTTCGACGCATTCGACATCCAATCCGGAGCGTTGAGAGTGGCGCTGCACCGACTTCGGAAGGAAGGGTGGATCGAGTCCGAGCGGATTGGGCGCATCAGCCGGTTCAAAATGACGGAGCAGGCTCAGCAGGAGACCGAGAAGGCGCGGCCCGTCGTCTACCGAACTCCTTCCGATAACCTCGAAAGTTGGGTCTTCGTAGTATCGGACTCGACTCTGCCGTCTGGCGCGGTGAGGCTGAACAAGGTGATGGCTTGTCTGCCAGAAGCGAGGGCCGAAGAATTGATGGATGCATGGGTAATGCCCGCGCCCCGAAGCCCGATGCCAAGCTGGTTGGCAGACCGGGCCTTAAGTCGGGAACTTCGCGAGAACGTGGCCAAACTCGCACGGATCGTCGATCAGATGGAGAACGTCGCCCTAAGTGCGGACTCTTACCAGCGCATGGCTTTGCGATTGTTGATCTTACATCAATGGCGCCGCATCGCGTTGCGGGATGCGACGTGGCTACTTCTGTCGCAAAAAGCCGACGACGTTCTAACGCGCTGCTTTGCAGGCGTGCATCGAAAGCTAAGTGAGCTGAAAATCGAGAAACTGGATTAGAGGTTAGCGATTGGTTTCGAAAACCCTTGCCAAAAATGGCCAAAAAACAAATGGACTGGTACGGAATTTCCGTTCTGGGAGTTATGTCCCTCTGAATAAGATCGCCAAGCCGTGCCGTCTCATTTAAGCCATTTTGAGGAAAATACATCAGGCAATTTCACCTGAAAGCAAAGGCTCATCCACCTCCTGCATCTCAATCATGATATTGCGTTCCCGTCGCCGACCTTGACGAAGGCGACGGCGGGCATGAGGCAAAGCCTGAATCACGAAGAGGTACGTTTGACAGAGGCTTGTGGTTTCGAACCTCGCGTCTTCGCGCTCAGAGTCGTTCGCTTGGAGTATTGCCCGACGCAACGTCAACTTTGGGTGGATCCCATACTTTTTGATCAGACAAGATGCCGCTGGCCGAAAGCCGAAGCCGACGCATCGCTCGCCGCGAATGCCGGTTGGAATACAACCACAGTCCGGAAATCATCGATTGGAAGGATTGCCGCGCCGCAATCACTTAACCAAAAAATGGGATGCACCCGTGTATCGGTATGCATCAATGTTGCGACACGACGCGGTCATGCTTGAAAATCAAAAGAGGCGGCTTCGCCGCCTCTTCGTCCGTCAAAATTTGCAAAAACGCTACCGTCTCTGGATGGCGGAACTCCGTGTCCTGTTTCTCGACTGTCATGATGACCTCTGCCGCTCGAGCCCGGATGCGCTGCGCCCGCCGTTCGCGAATCCTCGGAAGCCGCTTCTGGATGCTCCATGCAGAACCTGAAAAGTCCAGATTGCAACTCTCGGAACACCGTACTCGGGCAACACTCGAAAGTGCGGAGCCGTCTCAACCCAAGAAAATTGGGATACACCCTCGCGCGATTTGCGGGGCCTTCGTGTGTGGACGCTCCCTGCGACAGGGATGCCCTTGTCTGCCTCAAGGCCAATAGCGGCCAGGAATGGCGGCTTTGGCCGAGACGAGGGTTGGCCGGACCCCCGGCTCGACTGACGACCGACGTCAGCGGTCCATCAAGTGCTCTGAGAAGTGCTGGGGCAGTTCAGCAACGCATGCCGCCGACAGGGTCCTGCCCCCATCAGTCCTCCAAGCGGACTCCGCCGTGCTCCCAATCAACTCGGACATGAAATTCAATGCATGTTGAAGTTTCTCACATGTGGAAAAACTCAAATAGGCAACAACTTTGTTACTTTTTTACATTTTTTTTGAAAATGCCGCGCAATCTCCATACAACTTTGCTACACTACCACAAGCGCACCGAAGTGACGAACAGCAGATGGAATCTACGATGGGAGACGCTAACGAGTTGATATTGCAAAACTTTCGTTGTTTCCGTGGCGAGCAACGGGGTAGGTTGCGACCGATTACGCTACTTGTTGGCGAAAATAGTACGGGAAAATCATCGTTCATGGCGGGTTACATGGTAATAGATCAATGTTTTAGGGAAAATAGAATAAATGACGAACCAGAATTCAATCGAGATCCATTTGAATTAGGTTCATTTAAGGACATCGCGTACACCGCTAATAAAACGGGTAGTGAAGCAACCGAATTTAGAATCGGGGTTGGTTTTGATAAAAGCCCGTCGGCTGAACATGGAAATCCTGAAATAAATATTTATTTCAACCGGAAAGGTAAGCTTCCGCACATTTGCAACCTATCTTATCGTTTTAGTGAAACTGAATTCATTGATTTTGAACGAACCCAAGATGGGATTAAAGTGACAGTTCCAGATTTTTCAACCGTTTTAAGGTTGCGGCTACCTAGTGCGGATTCCCTTATTAAGCGGGCTATTGATGAAATTTTTCTTTTAAATCAGGATTCTCCGCAATATCGCAAATCTTTAACGGCAATGGATCTGATTGGACTCCGCGCATCAAGTTCTACTAAAATGACTGATGAAAGTATTGAACTTCTATATAGCTATCTGGCTAGGTTAGTAGAAAAGTACTCAAAATGCGCCGCCAACGAAACGTCGCTCGATCCCCAAGGTCTTGAACTGATGACGCCAAATATTCACAAGTCAATCCCAATGGCACCAATTCGATCAAAGCCTAAAAGAAGTTACGACCAAATTCGCGAACGCTTTAGTCCTGAGGGTGACGATACACCGATGCTAATTATGCATTTGAGCGAAACGAATAAACAGTATTGGAATAAATTTCGTCAAAGCTTAATTAAATTTGGAAAGGCGTCTGAATTGTTTTCAGATATAAGAGTAAGAAGTGACGAAAGTGGAGGCATTAGCTCATTTGAAATTCAGGTAAAGGTGCGATCTGGAAAATTTATAAATATTATGGATGTCGGCTATGGCGTAAGCCAATGTCTTCCAGTGATTATTAATGTCTTGTATCACTGCTTCAATGGATCAACCGGGACCTCAATGTTTCTCCTGCAACAGCCGGAAGTTCATATGCACCCGCGAAGCCAGGCCGAGCTTTCGGACTTCGTATGCAACGCATATAAGGTTAGCGGAAATCGATTTTTGATTGAAACCCACAGCGATTTCATCATTGACCGCTTAAGGCTGCTAGTAAGGGACGGTGTTGTTAAAGCGACCGACGTTTCAATAATTTATTTTGAGCCAAATGGCCCTTCGGTTGATTTGCATAATATTGAATTGGATGAACGCGGCAATTTATCGAACTGCCCCAAATCATATCGCCAGTTTTTTTGGAAAGAGATAGATAGATTGATTGGAATCGAGGATTAGATAATGTGCATAATCGTGGATACTAATCGACTGGATGTCTTTTTATCAGGCCAAGATAACGAGGACGTCAAACCGATTTACGATTGGTTAAATAATAGGAGCGGAAAGATTGTTTATTCAACCGGGGCGAAATTTAATGAAGAAGTAAAGAAATCTAAAAGGCGGGCACTTGCAGAGCTATTAAGCAGCGGTAAAGCTCGGTTTGTAAGTGGAGAAGAACTAGAATCCGAGAGGCAGCGGTTGATTGAGGATTCCGACCATAGATCTGACGATATCCATGTTTTGGCTTTAGCTTTGGTTTCCGGTGCAAGATTGTTGTATACGGAGGATCAAGCCCTTAGAAATGATTTTAGAAAAGGAAAGTGGAAAAACGGCAAATTTATAATTGGAAATCCTCGTGGAAGGCTTTATTCGGGTAGGAGAAATTCTAATCTTTTGACAGCGGATGTGTGTAATGGTTAATGATCGAGATTGCTTATGTGGTTTAACATCTTCCATTACAATTTTACATGGCTTGCTCTGGTTCGAGTCTGATTTCGTGCTGTTGAAACTGGATATTGCGAACGGAAGAACGAGTTCACTAAAGTGACGCTGCCGCAAGTTCGACAATTACAACCACTTTAGATGCGTGTACTCGGAATGTTTGAGCTTTGGAACACTTCCGGCGGCCATCGCGTTGTAGGTTTAAATTGATTTAGGTGATTTCGACTGCTTCAAGCCAAATGGTGAAGAATAAGCGTTTCGATTCGGTCTGGCCGGAGAAGGTGTTCAGCCTTTAACTGTCGAGTTACATGCAAGGGTGAAGAAGTCCGACTCGTTTGTTTAGTTTTTTACTCTTTGGAAACCTCGGGGCGTTTCACTTCTTGATTAATTTAAGATGGTACGTGGGAAGGAGATCTGTCCCTACCCGGTAAGACGAGTACGACCTGAATGTCGCATAGGCTCATCGCGGCTCGCCGTTCGAGCCGACGGCTGGCACTGGTCCTGCGAAGTCAGCAAGCTTTGCGAGCGTACCTTCATTATCGCTAAGTCGAACATGTCGTTAGGTGAGGGGCGAGCGCGTTTGGCGACACGAAGAGGATGGCGACTCTGACCGACCATCTCAAGCACTATTGTGAGATGAAGCCTGCGACGAAAGCCGCCGACCCCGATGCAGCTCCTGTAGGGATCACTTTTAGATGCTTATGGACAACTGCGGGGCCGGTTTTTCGTTGATTACTTCATCCATGCAGCTGCGCCATAATCTCTTCAGGCACAATCTGCCAAGGGAACCCGTTCCATTCCTCGCCATTGAGAATGCGTCCGCCGGACTTTGGCCTCGCCCCTCCCCATTGCTTGAAGAAGAACGCCACGTCGTCGCGTTCGCACATGTGCCGGATAGCAGTCGCCCAAGTTCCGTCCATAGGGCGTGAACGAGGGCCGCTTTCGCCGCCGACGATTGCCCAAGCAATTCCGGACAAGTCAATCTCGCCAATTGGACCAAGGAGCGGTTCAAATGAAATGAAACGCGCTTCTGAATTGATTTGACGAAGATGGTCGATACGACCTGTGTATGCCGCGTTTTCAACGGAGACTCCAAGCCAGATGTGCGAAGGTACAGGCCCGCCGCCGTAGCGAATTTTCACATAGTTGCGCATAAGCGATGATCGCTTCGTCAGAACTTGGTAGACGTGCCAATGCGCTTCTTCCATTGCGTCGAAGACGCGATCAATGTACTCGCGCGGCACCGATTTGTGGAACAAGTCGCTCATCGAGTTGACGAAGATCATTCGTGGCTTCCGCCATTGAACTGGTTGTTTCAAGCGGGCGGGCCAAAGACGAAGGTCAAAGCCTTGCTCGTAAGGATGCCCTTCAATGCCGCGCCAACGCTCTGCGAAGCGTTCAGCGTAGCAGTTGTCGCAACCGGGGCCAATTTTCGTGCACCCCGTTACCGGGTTCCACGTCGCATCAGTCCATTCAATTTCAGATTTTTGCGCCATGGCCCAAACCGATACTTTTGCGGACTTTATCTTGCTTGGGACAAATAAGGAACACTTTTTGGATGGCCAAGATCGAAAGGTATCCAGATGTAACACGTCGAGTTTTCACGAAAGAATTCAGTGCCGCAGAAGGATGAAATCCCAAAGACGGGTTGTTTCATCTTCGACTTGAATTCATTGGTATCGGTTCGCGCGCACCCAGGATCCGGGGCTGTCGGACTCGAGCCGCGCAAGGGCCGCCTTGATGCGCGAGGCGCCCCGTGATGCAGCCAAGTGCATGGGTCCGCCGCGCCGACGCGGAAAGCCGAAGCCCAACAGCTTGACGATATCGACGGCTGCATCGTTCTCGGCGATGCCTTCTTCCACGATGCGCGCGCCCTCGTTCGCGAGCGTGGCGATCAGGCGTTCCTGGATTTCAGCTTCGCTGAAGGACTGCCGTGCTATGCCGTGGGTGCGCGAATGCTGCTCGATTAACTCTTCGACTTCCGGCGACCTGACCGGCGAGCGACCGGAGGGGTAATCATGCCAACCCTTGCCGCTGCGCTGGCCAACGCGGCCCTCTTCGTACAATCGGTCTAAAATATCGACGTAACGCTCGTCGGGGTCGCGGGTCTGCGCCTGCCTTTTGCGGTTCGCATAAGTGATCTGCAGACCGCTCAAATCTTGCACTGCGAACGGACCCATCGGATAGCCGAATTCCGTCATCGCTCTGTCGATCTGATAGGGAAAGGAGCCATCCGCAAGCATATATTCCGCAGCGCGACGATAAGCGGCAAGCATGCGGTTGCCAATGAACCCATCGCATATGCCTGACAGCACGGGCGTCTTCCGCATCTTTTTGGCCAGTGCGAATGCCGCGGCAAGCGTGTCGGCGGAATTCGCTTCAAGCCGGACGACCTCCAGCAGCCGCATGACATGCGCCGGCGCGAAGAAATGCAGACCCACGCACCGGGACTGGTTGGGGATGCCGGCAAAGATTTCCCTCGGATCGATATACGAAGTGTTGGTCGCGAGGATTGCGTCGTCGCGCGCGAATTCGGCTGCCTCCGCGAAGACCTGCCGCTTGACGTCGAGATTCTCGAAAACGGCCTCAATGACGAGATCGGCTTTGGCTGCCGCCGAGTATTCGGTTGAGGCGGAAAGAGCGTTTTGCATAGCGGCGGCCCGTTCTTCCGACGCTTTGCCGCGTTTGACGGCTCCCTCGATCATTTCGCGGGTGCGGCCTTCAGCGACTTTGGCTGCATCGCCGTCGCGCTCGATGATCGATATGTCCAATTCCACCATGAGCGCAGCCATGGAAATCCCTGTTCCCATCAAGCCTCCGCCCACGACCGCAATGTGGCTGATTTCCTTCGGTTTGCCCCCAGCGACGGCAGTCGGCTTGAGCACGGACCGTTCGGCAAAGAACGCGTGCCGCAGAGCTTTGCTCTCATCGGAGTTTCGCAGCTGCAAATGCAATGCCCGCTCTTTCGGCTGGCTGATGCTGAATTCGCATTTGGCCGCGAGCAGCATATCCAGATTGTGCAGCGGCGCGGCAGCGCCCTTGGCTGCCTTGGTTGCGACGGCGCGTTTCGCTTCTGCCCATCCTTGCGGCTCGGACGGCGCGGCACGCTGCGAAACGGCGATGCGTTCCGTCAGAACGAGAGACTGCGCTGCTTTCAAAGGATCGTCGGCGATCTGGTCTACGCCCCCGACGGCCAGCAGATCATCGGCGGTGAATAACCTGCCCAGACAGGCCATCTCGAATGCCATCTCCCACCCAAGCAGCCTTGGGGCGCGTTGCGTGCCGCCTGCGCCGGGCACCAGGCCGATATTGACCTCCGGCAGCCCGAATTGCGTGTTTGGAGCCGCCACGCGAGCGACGCAGGCCATCGCAAGTTCAAGGCCGCCGCCCAGAACATTGCCATGGAGCGCGGCTACGAAAGGCGTTTCGCTGTCTTCGATGGCTTGCACAACGTCCGGCAGATGCGGCGGCTCTGGATCTCGGTCGAATTCGGTCATGTCGCCGCCCGCCACGAAGGTGCGGCCTGCCGCCGTCAGGATGGCGCGCTCGCATTTTTGCGCTTTGGAGATCGCTTGAAGCAGAGCCGCCCGAACGCGGGTGGAAGTCGCGTTCACCGGCGGATTGTCAATTCGCACGATGGCGCACGCGCCTGAAACTTCAGTATGAACAACCTGCATTAAAATTCCTGCTTGGCCTGCGCCTTGCAGTCATAGGTCAACCGTTCGGTCGAACACAAGCGTCACCATAGGTAAGGATGTATTTCATTTATTTGGGTTGAAACGGTTCCGCGCGCTCGCGCGTCACCTGAGTGCGATATTCCGATGGCTGGAAACAGGACCTTTGAGGTTCAGCACGGAGCGGTCCCGGCGCGGTCGCTGAAGACCCGCAAACGGCGGGCGCCGTTCATCCGGGCGCGTGCAGCAAAGGCCTCTCGATAGTCAAGACATAGGACACGGCGTTTCGCCATCCGGACGCGGCGGCGTATTTGCAAGCAACTGTATCTCGCGGTTGCCAAAATTCGGGTGGAATCGCGGCGGGAGCGGGTTGTTGAATGTGCGTGCGGGTTTTGCCTCTTCGAGGCTACGCGGCCCTGCTCGAGGTGCTCGACGCCGATCTTGTTGACGAGTCTCCGCCGTTCTGCCCGAGTAGCGGTCGGCGGATGGAGCAGAACGGCCGGATCTGGAAAACGCTCCGGACGCGCCTCAGAGAGGTCCGGGTCGAGCGGACCTATTTCTACTGCCGCGCGTGCGGCGGCCATTTCCCTTTGGAGCACGCATTGGATCTGGAGGGCAAGAGGGTCACGCTTGGGGCGGAAAGCCTCTACGCCGCCAGTTCCGACAGTTATGAAGAAGCGAGCCGCAAGGTCAGGAATCTGGTCGGCGTGGAGGTTCCGAAGACGACGCTTCTGCGCCATATGGCGGGGGTCGGCGAAGAGATTCAGGCGTTCGAGCGGGAGGACGCCGAGGCGTCGCCTCCGGCGGAGCGGGTTCTGCTGGGGATCGACGGCACCGGAGTCCCGATGGCCGCCCGCGAGGTCGAGGGCGTGGCCGGCAAGCAGGCGGACGGCACGGCGAAGACCAGCGAGGCGAAGGTCATCGCCTGCTTCACGGCCGACAGCCAAGATCCGAAGACCGGGGAGCCGCGGAAGGACAAGACCGGCAGGTCGGGCTCCGGTACGGCTTGTTCGAGACCAAGGAATTGGTGGTGCTGTCCGACGGGGCGCTCTGGATCCGCAACACCTGCGAGGAGGCATTCCCAGGACAGGAAGTAACCTTCATCCTCGACCTGTTCCACGCCCTCCAATATGCGGACGCCGCTGTGAAGGCCGCGGTGCCGCACAATAGCGGACAGGAGAACTGGATGAAGACGATCAAGGACCAGCTGAACGCAGGGCGGGTCGATGACGTCATCGCCGACCTGAAGCCGCACCGTCGGCTTGAAGCGGTTGCGGCCTGCATCCGCATCTACGGAACCAACAGGGACCGAATGCGCTACGACCTCTACCGGAAGCGCGGACTGCCGGTCGGAGATCCAGCGTCGTGGAAAGCGCCTGCAAGCAGATCGTCGGCAGCCGGTTCAAAGGAACCGGGCGCCGCTGGTCGAAGATTGGAGCCAACGCCGTGCTCGCCAACAAAGGCTGCTTCAGGAACAACCGTTGGCCCGACTTTCTCAATAGTATGGCTTGCCGCGCCGCCGCCGCTTGACCAAAAAACGTGAGGTGCACCCCATGTTCTCCGCGCTTCCGTCGAACGCCATAC
This sequence comes from Paracoccaceae bacterium, assembly GCA_965205055.1. Lineage (GTDB taxonomy): Bacteria > Pseudomonadota > Alphaproteobacteria > Rhodobacterales > Rhodobacteraceae > CBDBBY01. The sequence goes on from OZ242030.1 coordinate 3,522,570, forward strand.
AGCCGGGCGCCCCAAAGGGCCAAAATCCGGAACGCTGGAAAACAGCCCGGCCAAGTCCTATAAATCGTCCTCGGAAGCAGACGAATCGGACCCCGAACCATCGAAAAATGCTGAACCCAGACATGGACTCCCCTTTTTTTGAATTTGGTGATAATATTTTCGATTGTGTTAGAGCAGCTATCCCTGCCGACGTTGGTTTGCCGTGGCCCAAGGCGACCGTCTCCGGCCTGAATATACTGTTCTGTAGATCGTTGGGTGTTTTGTCGATCACCCTTGGATATAGATTTTATTGTAAAGGTGTAACGCCAATTGCCGTTGTCCGCATAATCGCAAGAGGAGGATAGACTCGACTGTGTGCAACACCAACTCATGCTTGGGCGTACACTGTAGTTCTAATGCGTTCAGCGGTGTACGACGAGATCTATACTCCGTGTGATCAGGATCATCATATGCGCTACATTGACACCGCAAGTCGAGATGCCAACCACGCCTTAGGTGCTTGGTTAAAAAGTCTCATTGATCAATGCATTACGGACTTTCGGATTCAGTCGGGTTACTTTGCCGCGCAGGGAATTGCTCCTCTAGTAAATCTCTTCCAATATCTCGCTAAAAGTGACATGCCGATCACATGCGTAGTAGGTTCAAATGATGGTGAGACAACCCCCGAGGACATTAAGGCCCTAATCGATATTGTTGGGTGCCCAAGAGATAACGCGAGAATTGCGATCATTAGCTATAAGACAGGTCTATACCACCCAAAGCTCTATCATGCAACACGGGCAGATGGCAGCCAAGCTGCATATGTGGGATCTGCAAATCTGACATCTCCCGGTGTTTCCGGTTTGAACATTGAAGCTGGACTAATCCTCGACACGGCAGACGGGGATCCACGAGCACCTCTCACGGAAATTGCGTCTGCCGTGGAAATTTGGTTTGGCGAATCAGCAGACTCCGCCCATATCGTTCGCAACGCCGATGACATCTCTACACTTGTCGACGCCGGCATCCTGGGATTTCCACGGATCCTTCGGCAGCAACGTCAAGCCTCTTCCACGGCTCTTGGAAGAGCCGCCGTCAGACTTGAACCGCTCATTTCATTTAGCGCTTTACCCCCGATCAGCAACGTTGGTATCTATGGCTCGAAACCAGTATCTGCATTCGGAGCTACGGGAACGGCGCTTGGTGTAATTTCCCCTGAACACGAGGAAGGGGATACTGAGCCACCCGCATTTCTTCTGTCGGTACCACGCCCGGAGTTGGCTCCACATTACATTCTCTTTGATCCTGATGCGACAGAACCGACGCAAGGGGCAGAAGCTCTCACCTGTTCCCTCCTTCCTGGCGGCGCGACTGGTCTCATAGTTCAACTCAATCGCGACAGTGCTAGGCACTTTGAAGGTAAGGCTGGGACAGCGAATGTTAGTATCCCAGTGCCTACAATTGGAACACTACGCTTTGGTGTTTTTGCGGGCAAGCGTAAGCGCCCGCGTTGTGAATTCGACTTACGCATGAGATTTGTTGATGACAAAGCAGAATCTCTGTGTGAGCTGTTAGCCAACACTAACGTAATGGTTTACGGCCACGCAAAGGAAGAGAGTGGCCATGGCGATGTCCGACTATTAATTCCTAGGCAGCCGGTTCAGGCCATCCGCGAATTTGCACTAAAAATAAGGTACCAAGTTCCCGCTGTGGAAGATCCGATGATATTGGAGTGGCCGACCTCTATTGATCCATGCTTCAAGGCGACTTTCGCAGCCCCCGATTCGAAATTATATCGGGATTTGTGCGATGCGTTTGCAACTGCCATCAGGCAAAAGCGGTTGGTTGGCAAAGGCGCGTGTTGGTTTTCTTCAGACTTGGTTGAATTGCCGGATTGGAACCCTGTCCCACATACCTAAGTCGGGTTTTGCCAATCAGTTTGAAGTTTCTCGCAAAGTGGCTTGGTTTCTCCTTCATCATTTCGACGATGGCGGCGAGGCTCACGAAGCCCAGATAGGTCGCGTCGAGCTTGTTGAACCGCGTGAAGAGGCGCCGGCAGCCCTTGAACCTCCGGAACAGCCGTTCGATCTCGTTCCGAAGCTTGCAGGTTTCCCGGTCACAGTCCCGTTCGGCTTTCCGGTTCGCCTTCGGTGACACGACCGGCTCGGCCCAGCTTTCCAGCAGGGCGCGGCCTTCGGGCGTGTCGTGGGTCTGCCCGTCGGACAGGCAGAAAATCATTGCCTGCCGGTTACTTGCGGAGACCATGTGGATCTTCGTGTTCCATCCACCGCGCGACTTGCCGATGCTTTGCGGCCCGTTCGTCTTCCGCACCCCGGTGCCGTCGGGATGCACCTCGGCGCTGGTGCTGTCGAGGCCGAAGCAGTTCGCATCCCCGCCGTCCTGTTCCCGGAGCGCGGCGAACAGCCGCTCGAGCACGCCGCTGCGCGACCAACGGCGGAACCGGGCGTAGACCATTTTCCGAAGGGCTCCGGCAGCGCGCGCCACCTGCAGCCGTTCTCCAGGACGTACAGGACTGCGTTGATGAAAACGATGTTCGAAATCCGCACGTTTCCGCGCTGAACCGGCAGATAAGGGTGGATTTTGGCGTACTGTTTTGCCGTGATCTGTTTCATGACTGTGTGCCACTCGATTTTTATGTCATTATAGACAGTCACTTAAGCATGGAACCAAGCAAAAATTCTAGCGTAGACAGGCCCTAATTTGCCGGTGCTGATTCAACCCTTAGGTTGATCGCTATACATTACGTAGCACAATCAGGGTCTCAGCGCCGATTGCGTTGCTGACGTGGTATCCATAACGCTTATAGGTTTGTAGAGGAATTAGCTCCTCCATCTTCCAACCCTCTGCAGTAGCTAAATTGGCTAAGTGCAATGGGGTGTTTATTTCGTGTTGTACGCCGCCTATGGTAGTCCTGTTGTGGCCCACAATCAGGCCATATGGCGCTCCTCTCTTCATCACTCCTTTGACCGCTCTGAAGCTTGCTTTAATAGATGAGAAGTACCGGTAAAGCAAAAGCGGGACGGCGCGGCGCCGAAATCCATCCTCTTCCCCTAGGGTCCGATGCAGTTCCATACAGATATCGGCTTGGTCTGAAGGTAGGTTGTCGGCATTTTCTCGTAGCCGTTGAAGTGTCGTTTGACGCACCTTTTCCCTGAACTCGCGACTCCCGATCAATTCACGATCTAGTTCCAATATCTTATCTGGCCGGCACAGCTCCAGCCAAACTAGGGAAAGCCGTTGCGTGTCAATGTAAGGAAGGGCCATCGCGTAAGGAGGACTGCTGATGGCGGCGTGGAACGATCCCCCCATCTCTCTAGCTGTAACAGTTGCCACGTCGTGGAGCAAAGCGTGTCCCTGAGAGAGATTGGTGCCGAGCACCTGTTGAGCGGCTTCAATCTGTTCAAGCAGTGGAGGGATTGATTCGAGGAAGGCTGTCGTAAATGGGATTTCTGGAAGCGCGGAACTTCGCCTCCGAAGCCGCAAATCCTTTGGATCCTGCTTGGAATAGTCCCGCAACAAGTTGCTGGCAACGGTCAGGAAGACTGGTGTCGCTTCGCCTCCGAACCGCCTAATCACGGAACGAATCGCTTCCATTTCCTCGAGCACTTCAATATCGAACCATCCTTTTAGGTAGATGCTACGCGCGTCGCTTCGTGTCTTTAGATTTGGGCGCTTAATCCGTTTCACCGATTTCGACAAGCGTTCGAACAGTATTTGTAGCCGCAACGCATCCGTACTAAGCGCCTGTAGTTTCGCGCGCGTGATCAAGATGGCTAGCGGATTAATGTCTGTACCTACCCCGACTGCACCTAGATGCATGCACTCCACGAGAGTTGTTCCGCTTCCACAGAACGGATCGATCACGCGTTGTTCCGGTTTGATTCTAAAGATGTTGAGTAGCGCTCGTACCACCTGAGGGTTGAACTTGCCCTTATATTCATGCAGACCATGAACGGAATATCGGGTTGCTTGTTTGTTTCTACCATTTTGTGCTGTTTTTTCCAGCCTCGACTGTACCGTTGGCGCGAAGCCTTTGCCATTAATTCTTCCAGAGAAATACGTGAGACGTTCAATTTGCCGCAGTTCTGCCTTTCCGCTCAACTCCATGCCGTCATCCACTTCCCGCATGTCATGTCTACCGAGTAGGGCTGCTACCTCCCTTTCCGCGAGATCCCGCTCATATGGGTAGTAGTTGTAACCGTGCCAAGTGAGCCGCATCAGCAGTTTTCCCTTCTCAGGATCAGGATTGTTTCGGTCTTTATATTTGCGTGGGAGAGATTGAACGACTTGCGATGAGACGCTAACACGCGCTCTGTGGCGAAGTAGCGGTAAAAACCGTACTCGGCGCCCGCCTCTTCAATGATCTGCGCGTTATCTATGATTTGGCCGTGGATCCGTGAGCGTCCGACCACGAAGCAGACATGACCGGTGGGTACTACGACTCGTTTTAATAGTGTGAATGTCTGTCGCATCTGTCGAACGAAATCTTCCCCTGTGTGATGATTTTTCTTGAAGAAATGCGCTCTTGCTCCGATCTCGAGTCTCTTTACCTTCTGCGGGTCGAACCCTAGCCACCACATCCGATACTTGTGATAAAGCCAGTATTCATAAGCGTTTGGGTAAGGCGGGGATGTGATCACCAGGCCGATCGGTTCATTGATCTCTTCGGCTTTGATCTTGAGGAGATCGCCTTCAATTACACGTGCGGGACTCAATGGATAGGGTCGTGTGCGCAGTGCTGATTCGATGTGTTCCACCGCTCTAAGGAATAGAGGGGGAACCGATGCTGCGGCAACGCGCTTTGGTATTGCCGCGTACCGCGTGTCGCTCTCTTGGTTCGACACCCGCACAATGATCCTCGAGAGGGCCAGACGAAGACAATCCTTAGCTTGACCGTGTACCGAATCGAGTGCCCTCAGAAGGTTAGCGAGTTGTTCCTGGATTTCTGGTTTGAACCAATGATCTAGGTTGGGAATTGCAGGAATAATTCTTGCGGGTTGCGTCTTAGCTCTCCTCATCGCACTCATTGCATGCGTTTTCAAACCCTCAGGGTTAGGGGCCGTTTTTACGCGGCTCATGAGGCAAGCAATGGGATTCAGATCGATTCCTACGCAGGGGATTCCGCGTCGCTGGCATTCCACTAGCGTTGTTCCGCTCCCGACAAATGGATCGAGAACGGCGGTACCAGGCGGAACTGAGAGTGCTTCAAGAACCGCCCGCGGGATCTCACTGATGAACTTGGCGGGGTATGGATGGATGCTTTCCAGATGGTTTTGGACGGTGCGTGCTGGAAAATCCCAATCCACTGCATCCAACATTTCCTGCGGGGACTTGTTTGGGCGGATGGCTGTTTTGGTATCGAGTCCCCTTGCCTCATCATCGGCGCTTACTGTTAGATATTCAGCGATGCCTATCACGACTAGCTGCCTCAATGGTTCAGTTCTAACTGCAGCCTGCTTTGATTTGTTGACGGTTCTCGGCGCAAGAACACTATCACCTCATTTCGGGCCACTTGGCAACCTTTATATCATTCCGTTCGGCAACGGTAAGTAGGATCGAGTATGAGTTCGGGCTTAAATTGATCGTTACTCGCGCCGTTTTCTATTTTCCGTAGACCCTTGGCGCGCAGTTTAGTGGAACGCAAAACCGCGTGCAAGAGAGTATTCCCATCGGGGTGCATCTCATACTTTTTGGTCGGATAGGATGCCGCTGGTCGAAAGCCGAAGCCAACTCCCGGCTCGCCGCACATGCTGCTTGGAATACAACCGTAGGCACGAATTCATCAATTGGAGGGATTGCCGCGCCGCAATCAATTGACCAAAAAACCCACATGATCGGCCTTTGGCCGCCCGCCCCCGACCATGAAACGGACTTCGCCGCTTTCCTTTCGACCGCTCAATGCCGAGGAGCAGCCGGACCCCATGAATGCCGTCCGTCCCTGCGCGGCGGGCTTTGAGGCCGACGCTTGACATGCCCGGCCAAACCTGCGGAATTGTCGGTCCGCAACAGATGGAGGACTGCAGCCTCGGACATCCGGCCGCCGGACGGGCGGCGACACGACCGGCCTGACGCAAGCCACGCTCTGCGCAACGGGATCGCCAGCGGGCCAAAACGGGGGGTCGCCCGCGAACGCCATCCCGGCTCCGGGGAGCGAAAGTCTGCGGGTGCCGTTCGACCCCGGTACGGCTGGGGAGCGGTTGAGGTGTGCCCGGCGGAAGAAAAGTTTCATGCCAAATACGGGATGCGCTCACACGGTGTTTCGCAATCCGGACGCGGCGGCATAGTTGCAAGATTTGACGGAAGAGGAGGCGGAGAAGCATCTTCCCATTGTCCGCGAGCGTGGCGGTGTTGTCACGCAGCAATGGCGCGACGGCGGTTGGGTGCGTTGTCGCAAGAACAATGCGGACGTAGCGTCCGGCGACGGCCTTGAAGACGGAAGCGGATGTCGCTGGAGACGACTTGGGCGGCCCTTGCCGCCTACCAATGCTTGATCGTGCGCGACACGTGGTCGCGGTAGCACTACGCGCAGCCCTTGAAGACGACGCCCGACATGGAGCGCCTCTGCCGTACCTTGGAACACCCGCTGGCCCGAACGGCCAGTTGGATCGATTGAGACTGCCCTGAACGGGAGTGAACGACGAAATGTAGTGCCCTAAATTTTGGCACAAACACCTAAAAACAAGCGTTTATCGAAAAAATGTGTCGAAGTTGGACTCCTCTGAAAACCCCTTGCGTTTGGCTCGCAAGCATGATTCCCGGGGATTGGCGGAATTGGAGGTCTTGATGTCGAAGCAGCGAAGCTCTTGGGACTATGAGGAGCACCTCGGAGCGATATTGTCCAAGGGGGACGATCCTTTGGAGAAGCTGTCGGCGACGGTGGATTTCGAGCGGTTCAGACCGATCCTCGAGACGGCCGCCGGACGGCCTCGCGGCGCGAAGGGTGGCCGGCCTGCGCTGGACGTTGTTTTAAAATTCAAGCTGAACGAGACGGTTCCGGATGCGAACACGCTTTGGGATTTCCGCGAGGCGCCGGTCAAGGCGGGCGTTCTGGACGAGCTGTTCGAGGAGATGAACCGGATCATCGCGGAGGCGGGCTTCATCTCGCGGTCGGGCCAGATCGTGGATTCGTCCCTGGTCGCCGCGCCAGCGCGCGACCGGAGAGGAGAAGGCGGCGGTCAAGGAGGGCCGGTCGGCGGGCGAGATCTGGCCGGACGCGCCGGCCAAGGCGTCGCAGAAGGACACGGACGCGCGCTGGACGGTCAAGCACAAGAAGGCGAAGGCCAGGCCGGACGGCAGGAAGCCGGTCGACATCGCCATTCCGGTCTTCGGCTGCAAGATCCGCATCAGCATCGACAAGAAGCACGGGATCATCCGCCGCCAGATCGTGACGGACGCCGCCGCGAACGACGGCAAGCGGCTTCGCGAAGGGCTGATCGACCCCGGCAACACCTGCGGCGATGTGTGGGGGGACACGGCGTACCGCTCGGCGGAGAACGAGAAGTGGCTGAAGGAGAACGGGCCGGACAGCCGCATCCACCGCAAGAAGCCGCGCGGCCGCCCGATGCCCGCGCGGACCGCGAAGGCCAACGGGCGCAAGTCGAAGGACCGGGCGAAGGTCGAGCACGTCTTCGCCCACCGGAAGGCCCGGATGGGGCCGGCGATCCGGACCGTCGGGCTGGCCCGCGCCAAGGCCGCCGTCACGATGGCGAACATCACGTACAACATGGGCCGATTGCGATGGCTTCTCGGTCGAGCCAAACCGCCGCCCAATGGCTTGGTGTGCGTTTGAGGCCCGAAGCGGGCCGGCGAGGCCGAAACAGGCCCGCATCGGACATTGGAAATCCCGAAATCCGGGCCAAATCCGGCCGCATCCGATCCTGATCGACCCGTGAATCCGCTGCGACCGCGCTTGCAGCTGGTCCAGCGCGAAATCAGAGGGTTGTCGGAGCGTCTCCAGTTATGAAGTATGAACGTATAAGCGAGTGCCGCCGCCAAGGTTGTCCGCAGCTATGAACAGTAGCGTGTTCTCAAGGATATCATTCGGCCTGAATTTCTCGGACTATGCTTCCCGTTGAATTGCCGGATAGTCCGGTCGGGAGGACCCGCGAAGAGCGGACACCTGTCAAAGAGCTTCTGTCAGCAAGGAAACGTAATCCGCAAGTTCGGGCTTGCGCGGATTCGCGGCGGTGAGATGATCCTTCATCGCCTTCTTCGCGATGTTTTCGATATGCGCCGGGTCAAAGCCGATTTCAGAAAGCTTCGAGGGAAGCCCAATTGTTGCTGCAAGATCCCGCAGCCACTTGTCGACGGCAACATTGTCGGGAATCTTCGCGGCCTGTCTTATGCGTTCAATGGCCCTCGGCGCCGCTTCGGCGTTGTAGCGCAAGACTTGCGGCAGCAGGATTCCGACGAGCGTGCCGTGGTGCAGATTGAGCTCGCCTAATGGCGCGGCCAGAGCATGCGCGGCGCCCAGCGATTTCTGCAGGCACATTCCGCCCTCGAGCGCGGCCATCATCATTTCCCAACGGGCTTGCCGGTTGGAACCGTCTTCGACGGCAACCTTCAGCCAGCTGGCCGCCCGCGCCGTGCAGTCGAGCGCGATTGCGGCAGCAGGCGGATTGATCACATTGCTGAGAGTCGTTTCGATTCCATGGCTCAATGCATCCATTCCGGTGGCGGCGGTCAGGCGGGGCGGCAGGGTCAATGTAAGTTCCGGGTCGCAAATCACCGTTTCGGCAACCATGTTCAGGTTCACCGGTATGCACTTCGTTCCGTCCTTGAGCATCATGACGCAGGCGCGACCGACCTCCGCGCCGGTTCCAGCCGCGGTAGGGATGGCAATCTGCGGGGCCACCGTTCCGATCTTTTCCGACCCGCCGGTCTTGACGTCGTAATCGGCCAGCTTGCCGCCATGCGAGGCGATCAGCGCAACGGCCTTCGACAGGTCGATGGGAGATCCTCCGCCCAGCGCGATTATTCCGTCGCAACCTTTGTCGCGCCAAATCTCCATGCATTCGAGAAGTGATTGCTCGGTCGGGTTTTCGGTCGTGCCGTCGTAGATGACCGGGTCAAATGGTTTGGCGGCATCCAGCACTCGGCTCAGCAGCCCCGCCTCCGCCACGCCCTTGTCCGTCACCAACAGCGGGCGGTTGATCTCAAGGCGCGCTATCTCCTCCGCGAGCGAATTCACGGCGCCGAAGTCGAACAGGATCCGGCTCAGATACTGGATCAGGGGCATCACTCTTCAACTTCGTAGTATATGTGCTTGGTTTCCAGGAAATCGTTCATAGCCTCGATTCCATGCAAGCGCCCGATGCCGCTTTCTCGATAGCCGCCGGTCTCCACCTCGGCCATCAGCCGGTTGTGGCTGTTGAGCCAGACAGTGCCGGATTTGAGTTTGCGTCCCGTGCGCATCGCTCGGCCCAGATCGCGGGTGAAGACGCTCGACGCCAATCCGAAACGCGTCGCATTTGCCTTGGCAATGGCCTCGTCCTCGTCCGAGAAGCGTTCGATAGAGATGATCGGACCAAAGAGCTCGTCTTGCACCACCCAGCTGGTGACATCGTCTGCTGAAAAGATCGACGGAGTGACGAACGCCCCTCGCGCTAGATCGCCGCTTGGAGCAATGCCTTTCAGGACAACGCCGCATTCGTCCGCCGCGCGATCGAGAATGCTCAGAATGCGTTGCCGATTTCGCTGATCGACGAGGGGGCCGAGTTCCACGCCTTGCTCCAATGGATTGCCGATCTTCACGCTCTCGAAAGCCGCTTTAATCCGCGCGACCATATCGTCGTAAGCTGCGCCCTGAACCAGCACGCGGGCGATTGCCGTGCACATCTGGCCGTTCAGCGTAATCGCAGCCCGGCGAATCTCGGCGGTGGCCTTATCCGGATCGGCGTCGTCGAATACGATGGCGGGCGCTTTTCCGCCGAGTTCCAACGAGACATGTTTGATCGTTTTCGCCGCATTGGCCATGATGATTTTGCCGGTCTTCGACGAGCCGGTAAAACTGACCACATCGATTTCCGGGTGGGTCGACAGGGCTTCTCCGACTTCAGTGCCGAACTCGTTGACCGAGTTGACGATGCCCGGAGGCAGACGTCCGACTGCGTCGAAACACGCCATGACGGCGGCGTTGGTGAGAGGCGTTTGCGGCGCGGGTTTGATCACCACCGCGCAGCCTGAAGCCAGCGCCGGGGCGACGGAGCGAACAAGCAGAGCAGCCGGGGCGTTCCAAGGAACGATGACGGAAACGACTCCGGCCGGTTCGCGTGTCATCAGACTCATCTTGCCCGGCCCGCTTTCGAATGTGCGTCCGAACACGTTCCGAGCGACCCCGGCATAATACCGTGCCTCGCCGAAGCCTGCGGCGACCTCGTGCATGGCTTGGCCGAGAACCTTGCCGTTTTCCTGCGCCATCAGACGGGCGATGTCCGCTTGGCGTGACTCCAAACACGTCCGCGAATTCCAGCAAAACGGCGGCCCGAAGCCGAGGGTCGCTGGCCCAAGTCGAATTTTCAAAGGCGTCGCGCGCGGCAAGGACGGCGCGTTCCGCCAATTCTCCCGACCCGTTGGTCGCGGTTCCAAGGACATCTCCGGTTGCCGGATTGAGGCTTTCTGTCGTGCCGTTCGGATCTTCCGCGACCCAGACGCCCGCGATGTAGTGATGGCTTTGTGGTGTCGGCATGGGCCCTGCCCTTCTTGCGCTTCTGCATCTGAGTACTTGGAGAGATGCTTTGGAACAACGAGTTTCTACTTTTTCCAGACCAAACTAAAAATTATAGTAGGGCAATGAACACTCGCCAGCTGAAGTACTTTCTGGCCGTTGCCGAGCTCGGCAGCCTGACCGCGGCCGCGCAGCGCTTGAACGTTTCGCAACCGGCGCTCGGGCGGCAGATAAGGAATTTGGAAGAGCGGCTCGGTCTGCAGCTTGTCGAACGGCATTCGCGGGGCGTCAGCCTGACCGAAGCAGGCAGACGCTTGAAGGCGCACTCGCAAGATATCCTGGAGCGGATAAACCTCGCCGAAGCCGACCTGCGCCGCTATGCACGGACGCCGACGGGCGCAGTTTCGCTCGGCGTGACCCCGTCGCTGGGCCGCGCTCTTGTGCCGAGGCTGCTTGAGCGCTGTTCAGACCAGTTTCCGGAATTGCGTCTGCAGTTCACTCAAGGATTTACTGATCAACTGGAACGCCTGCTGGATGACGGCGTGGTCGATATGGCCGTCACGCATTCGAAACGCGACAATTTGCGCCACGAGACTGTTCCTCTGTACGAAGAATCAATTCAGCTGATTGGCAAGCCGCAATTCATTTCGGGACTTCCGGATCCGGTTTCCGTGCGTGATCTGGCGTCGATTCCGCTGATGATTGATGAACGCAGTCAGCAGGTGAGAAAGATCATCGATGCCGCTCTGCAGGCTGCGGGAACAAAGTTGACGGATACGATCGAAATCCAAGCGATCAACATCCGCCGCGAATTCGTCATGCAGGGCAAAAGATGCTCTTTTGCCCCGCGCGCCCTGTTCGCCGATGAAATCGAAGCGGGACTGCTTCTCGCCCGGCATGTGGCTGCCCCGGGATTTTCGCGCGTCATTCATTTGGGAACGCCCCGCGTCGAGATTTTGACGCCGGCGATGGCAGCGATGCGTGCGCTGATCGTTGAACTCATTAATGAAGAAATCCGATCAGGCCGGTTCGGCTGGCTGTCCCCGGAGAACTCCAGCCAAAAGAAAATCCAATGACTGGCATAAACGAATAGTTCTGTTTGTTTGCATAGTGGTTCCCTAGTGTGATCGCCTTGCCCGCCGGGATTCGACTATGGCCAATGATTTGAACGCGCCGCGCATCAGCAGCCGGATCGACGGTGCCGCACGGAACTCCGAAAGCGGAGAGGCATTCGATAGGCTGAACTTGAACGATGGCATCGCTGGCCGTTTCGCCGCAACGGGATCGATAAAGGACATGCTCGACGCCATCAATTCCGCGAATGGGGCATTCGCATCATTTGGCGAAGGTCTATCAATGAATCACGAGCGTCGGCTTCAAAATGCCGCTGCGATCACGGAAAGCTGGAAGGCTGATTTTGTCGACGGGTCGGGTGACGAGATCGGACCGCCGATCAAGAAGGCCGGATACGAATTCCGCAAGGCCCTCGGAATGCCTCGGTCCGCCTTCGCAGGCATGCGTCGGCGCGGGGCCGGCTCGACCCGTTCAACGGACTGCTGCTTAACGACGAACACTATGCGCCCTTCTTGGGCACAGGCGACAGCGACGGCGGCCGCAAAGGCATTGAGGCGGACTCAATGCGGCGGAGGAATTGAATTGGCGAACAATATCGATTTGAGGGCTGTCGTTTGACGCTCACGCTCTATCATCACGGGTCTTCCGTTTGCGCCGCCAAAGCCCGCTTCCATATGGAGGAAAAAGGGCTTGAATGGGAAGGGATCTATATTGACATCCTCAAGGGCGAGCAATTCGCCGACGAGTTTCTGGCCATCAGTCCCAAAGCCGTCGTTCCGGCGCTTGTCCATGAAGGGAAGATCATCAACGAAAGCACGGTGATCTGCGAATATCTCGATCTGGTTTGGCCCGAGACATCGCTGCATCCGAGGGACCCCTACGAATTCGCCAAGGTCCGCTACTGGTCCAAGGCGCTCGACGAAGAATTGCATCCGGCCTGCGGCGAGTTGACCTTCATGGCGTCTCACCGGCACACGCTGTTCAAGCTCGGCGAGGAGAAGCTGCGGGAGTTCCTCGACTCCACTCCCAGTCATTCGGTTACGGCAAATTGGCACGAACGCAAAAAAATTCTTGTGAGAGAAGGATTCCAAGCGCCGGGAGGAGCGGACAAAATCAAATTGTATGACAATTATCTTCACAGGATGGAGGGCGCTCTGAAAGAGCACAAATGGCTCGCCGGGAACGCCTTCACCCACGCGGACGTGGGACTGACGCCGTACGTCAACCGGCTCGACATGATGTCGATGTCGGGAATGTGGGGAAACGGACGGCTGCCGCGCGTCGCCGAGTGGTGGGAACGGATCAAGTCGCGACCGAAATTCAAACTCTCCCTTCTTGACTGGTGTCCGCAGGATCTGACCCGCGACCTGAAGGAAAATGGCGCAAAAAGCTGGCCCGAGGTGGCCTGCATCCTGGAAATCGAGGAGAACTGAGAATGGCGCGTTCCAAGGCCCGGATCCCCGCACCGGCAGGCGGGGCGATCAAGCGGGGCATGCATCCGGACGATTTGGTCGGTGCGCTTCCGCTCCTCGCTTCGTCCGACAGCGATTTCGCGACCCGCTGGACGATCAATGTCGACGGCGGAGCGATCGCAAGGCAGGGTAGGAAAAATGCTTAAAATCGATGCCTTCAATCACATTTGGCCTCCGGAGTACTACAATGCCTTGACCGAAGTCACAGGTCCGATGACGGACATCACTCGCCGGTCCGAGGCGCAACCTGCAATGACGAACCTCGACGCCCGGTTTGCGATCATGGACAAGCATGGCGAATACCGGCAGATCCTCTCTCTGGGCTCGCCGCCGCTTGAATACGTGGCGTTCCCGGAGCAGCAGATCGAGCTCGCGAGAATCGGCACCGACAGCCAAGCTGAGCTTTGCCGGAAATACCCGGATCGCTTTCCCGGTTTTATCGCCACGCCTCCGATGGGAGCGGGGATCGACGCGATCTTGGAAGCCGTGCAGTACGCGGTCGAGGACGCGGGCGCATGCGGCATCCAAATCTACAGCCATGTCAATGGCCGTGCGTTGGACGATGCGGAATTCGTTCCGTTCTTCGACTACATGTCGAAGGCCGACTTGCCTGTCTGGATTCATCCGGCGCGAGGCGCGAACTTCGCGGATTACAAGACCGAAGACAAATCGAAATACGAGATATGGTGGACCATCGGCTGGCCTTACGAAACCTCGGCAGCCATGATGCGGCTGGTCTATTCGAAACTGTTCGACCGTTTGCCCGGGCTCAAGATCATCACCCATCACGGCGGGGGCATGATCCCGTTTTTCGAAGGCCGGTTCGGGCCCGGAAACGATGTGCTTGGCGCGCGCACCTCGGACGAGGATTACGCGTCGCTGCGCGCCGAGCTGAAGCGTCGGCCGCTCGATTATTTCCGCATGTTCAAAGCCGACACCGCCACATTCGGCGCCGCCGGCTCGATTCGGATGGCGCTCGATTTCTTCGGGCAGGACAATATCGTCTTCGCTTCGGACGCGCCGTTCGACCCTGAAGGCGGAGCCATGTTCATTCGCGAAACCATCCGGGCGTTGGACCAGCTGGACATTTCCGATTCCGTGCGCGCGGCGATCTATCACGGGAATATCGGCCGCCTGACCAACAGGTCTTTCGTCTGAGCGGCCGCATGGCGAAGCGCAGCATCCTTTTCGCCATGCGCGATCAGCTGAGGTTCGACTATCTCGGCCGCGCGGGGCATCGGTCGCTGAATTCGCCGGTTCTCGACGAGCTGGGCGCGCGCAGTGCGCTTTGCAATGCCTACCGCCAATCTCCTGCATGCGGCGGCTGGATGAGTTTCCATTGCGGAAAGGACTGCGGTCCATGACTCTGCTGCGCTCGGCCGGCCTTGCGCCGAACCCCAACCGGAAAGTCCCTTTGGCGGCTGTCTTGGACATTGAAACAGCGGCGGCGGCGCAGGGAACGATCACGGTCGCCAATAATTCGCGCAGTCACGACCTTGCGGTGCCGCCGAGCGAGGATCTGCATCGCGCGCTTCCGGTCGTGGGCATGCGTCCCGGCGTTGTCCATCGCGTCACGCTGAGGCTGACCGCGCTGGATGGCGGCATTCAGGAATCGCGCGAATTCAGTTTCACGCCTCCCGAACTGCCTCAAGACCTTCGCGAGATGCCGCCGCTCGAGGTGCAGACCTGCAATCCGGACGCGATGGAGCCGGGCTTTCTGTTCCTTTCCGTTCGCCGGCGGAACGTCATCCGCGCGCTGTGGCTGACCGAACGGCAGAAGACATTCGCGCAGCGCTGGTCGATGCTGGTAGCGTTGGATTCCGACGGCGAAATCGTCTGGACCTTCCACCACGACTTCCGCATCTCCGGCATTGCACGTCTTCCCAACGGCAACCTGTTTTTCCACCAAGTGAATCACCACTCCTTCGAAATCGATCTGTTGGGCAACGTCGTGCGCAGCTGGGTTGCCGCCCGCCGTCCCGCCGGGCCCGCGCCTGGAGCGATCCCGATCGATGTGCAATCATTGCACCATCAGCCGCATCTGCTGCCGAACGGCAACTTCCTTGCCATGGCCGCGAACGCGCGGGTGATCGAAAACTACCGGTCTTCCGATTCCGATCCGGAGGCGCCGCGCGCGAACAAGGGCGTTGTCGGCGACAAGGTCATTGAATTCACGCCGGAGGGAGATGTGGTTTGGGCTTGGGACTCATTCGAGCATCTGGATGTGGACCGGATAGGCTACCACACCTTCGAGCCGTTTTGGGACACGCGCGGCTTTCCGAACCATGCCGACTGGACGCACGGGAACGGCGTGCATCACGATCCGCGCGACAATGGCGTTCTCATTTCCCTGAAGCACCAGGACGCGGTTCTGAAGGTGGACCGGGCCGGGAAAATAAAGTGGATCCTCGGTCACCACAAGGATTGGAGCGCGGCGTTGCAGCCCCGTCTGCTGACGCCGGTCGGCGACCTCGTCTGGTTCTGGCACGGGCATAATCCGCGCGTCACGTCAAAAGGAACGATTATAATGTACGACAATGCGATCCTTCAGGCATGGCCGTTCGATCCGCCCAGACCGCCCGCCGAGTGTTTTGCGCGCGCGGTTGAATACGAGGTCGACGAAGAGCGGATGGCGGTCCGGCAGGTCTGGACGTCGGCCGACGCCGACCCGGTCGTCAGCTGGGCGATGGGAGATGCGCATCGACTGCCCGAAACCGACAATCGCCTCGTGATCGACAGCCTCTGTCTGCCCGAGGCCGACCCTCTGGATGCGAGGGGCAAGGTGCGCAAGACGGATCTGACATGGAACGAGCGCGCGTGCGAGGAGTGGCATCCGTCGGATTTCTCCTATTGGGCCCGCGTGCGCGAATATCGACGCGACACGAGCGAGGTCGTTTTCGAAGCCCGGATCGAAGATCCGGACGGGATCATGGGATGGGAAGTGTTTGGCGGCGCTAAGTCGCCATCGATGGGGCCGTTGGAAAAAGCGGCATAAGTCAAAGGAGGATCACATGACTTTCATTACCAGACTGGCGATGGCCTTTGCCGTCATCGCGAGCTTCGCGGCGGCGGCATTCGCCGATACTCTGAGGGCGCACGGGCCCAATCCGGGAGGCGGTTCGTACATCGCGACCGTCGCCATCGGAAAAATGGCGGAGGAGCATGCGGGCATACCAATGCAGCTGCAGGCCGGCCAGACCGGAACGCGCAGCATTGTCGCCTTGTCGCGCGGCGAGATCGATTTCACCCTTCTGCCGATACCTGCGGTCAACTTCTTCAAGGACGGCAAAGCGATGTATGCCAATATGGCGGAAGCGCCCGAGCTGTACAAAAATTTGCGCGGGATCCTTGTATGGGAGTGCTGCGCCTGGCATTTCATGACGTACGCGGAAGACGGCATGACCGAGATGTCGGATTTCGCAGGGAAGCGCATCTTTACCGGCCCTCCGGGTTCGGTGGCGAAGCAATTGCTTGAAACGATGATCTTTGCTTCGACGGGTCTGGAGGCGGATACCGACTATACGCCTGTGAATCTTGACTGGGGCTCCGGCACGCAGGCATTTCGCGACCGCAACACCGACGTGTACATCAACCCGGTTCAGCTAGGCGGCTCATTGGTGGAAGAGATTTCGGTCAGCCGCGATGTTCGTCTGATCGGCCTCCCGCCAGTGGAAGGCAACGAGGAACTTGCGAAAGCCGTGAGCACTCCCGGAAACATGCTGATCGAGATTCCGGCCGGGCTGTACACCGGTCAGGTCAACGAAGGGCCGGTCGCAACCGTAGCGCTGCGCCATATCGCCGGCGTCGGCGTGCATACCGACGAAGAGACAATCTATCAGATCACGAAGGCCGTCTGGGAAAACATCGACGAATTCTACTCCTACGGCGATTTCCTTCGGAAGGTGAACCCGGAACTTGCGCTTCAGGACATGAACGTGCCGCTGCATGCGGGAGCTTACCGGTACTATGTCGAAGCTGGGTGGAGCGTGCCCGAATCCTTGAAACCGCCCGAAGCGAATTAACCATTCGAATGAGTATCGGCCCGGCCGGATTTGCACCGTTCGAGCCGATATCCGATCAATCCCATGCACGAAAAGCTCGCGAAAATTCTGTCGCCGGTGATTTTCGCGGTTGCGGTCGCGATATCGATATTCGCGATTTACACGGCGGGCTACGGCTCGTTCAAACCTTCGCTGTTTCGCGGCGGCGTGGTGTTCGTTTCGTTTTTCGTAGCCGGTCTGGTTCTCATCCGCCAGTATCTGAAGGAAGAGCGCAGCTTCGCCGCGGCGTCGGTGTTCATCCTCGCCGCCGTTGCCTGTTCGGCAACCGTCACATTCTCCAACGTCCAGATCAAAATGGACGAAGAGTTCTATTTTCCGGATCAAACCGAAGTTTGGATTGGCCTCGCGGGCATTGTGGTCGTGCTGGAGCTCACCAGGCGAATGTGGGGCAACTCGCTGGCGCTCGTGGGCCTTGCCTTCGTGCTTTATGCATTTTTCGGACAAATTCTGCCCGGGATTCTGAATCACACCGGATTTGCGACCAAGCAAATTGTCGACGCCGTATGGTTCAACTATTCCGGCGCATTCGGCACGCCGGTGGCGATCATTGCCGGCCTCGTCTGGGTTTTCATCATCTTCGGCGTCGTGCTTAAGGGAACAGGCGCCTCCGATTGCCTGCTCAAGATCGCGATGGTCCTGACGTCCCGCACGCGAGGCGGCCCGGCGCATGCGGCGATCATTGCATCGTCCCTGTTCGGAACCATGTCCGGAGCCGCGATCGCGAACGTGGTCGGCACGGGCACGTTTACCATCCCGATGATAAAGAAACGCGGCTTTTCGCCCGCATTCGCGGGCGGGATCGAAGCAACCGCGTCGTGCGGCGGACAGATCGTTCCGCCGATCATGGGCGCGGCGGCCTTCCTGATGGCCGAAATCACCGGAACGCCCTATGCGCTGGTCGCGACCGCCGCCCTTGTCCCGGCTCTGTTTTACTACTTCAGCCTTTTCACCTCGGTGTCCATCGAGGCGCGGCGACAGGGGATCAAGATTGAAGATCGCTCGGATACTCCGAAACTCGGACGGCAGGACGCCGTATTGTCGTTGACCTTTCTCGGCCCGATCGGCGTGATCGTTGTCGCGCTGGTTCTCGGCTATTCGGCGGCATTCGCCGGATTCGCCGGAACGATTGCCGCTTTGATCCTGTCCGCCCTGAACGCCGAAGTGCGCCGGGATCCGTGGCGGATCATGCGCGCCTTCGAAGAGGGCGGGATTACGGCAGCCCGTCTCATGGTGGCGGTGATGTTGATCGGCATGATCATCGGAATCGTGAACATGACCGGTGTCGGCCTCCGCTTTGCCAGTTTGGTCGAAGATATTGGCGGCGGCGCTCTTTACCTGTCGCTTGTTCTGACCATGTGCGGCGCGATCATCTTGGGCATGGGCATGCCCACCCTGCCGGCCTACCTCATTGTGATTGTCATCATGGGGCCGGCCTTCGCCCGGATGGGGGTCGAGGTGCTGGTGATACACATGTTCGTGCTGTACTACGCCGTGGCCTCTTCGATCACGCCGCCGGTGGCGCTCGCAGCGTACGCCGCATCCTCTATCGCCGGCGCCAATCCGATCATGACGTCGCTGATGGCGATCCGCCTCGGCGCGGCGAAATACCTGCTCCCATTCGTGTTCGTGACTTACCCCAGCATGCTTCTGGTGGTTGATTTCAGCTGGTCGGAATTCGCGTGGCTGTTGCCTCGTTTGGTGCTCGTGGTGTGGATCGTCTCGACGGCGCTCAGCAACTTCGAGTTCACGCGGCTGGGGCCGGTCCAGATGGCTGCCCGCCTTGTCGCAGCGTTCCTGGTCCTTCTGCCTGATCTTGCCTTCCAAGCGGCAGGGATCGCCCTTTCAGCAGGGTTGATCGTGCTGAACAGAATTGCAGCCCGACCTGCCGCCGCGACGTCATGATCCACTCGTCAGAACTGCATCCTCATTGCAGGGGGACTCATTGATATTCCGTCGCGCAAGGGCGGGCCGCTGTTTCACGCACGATTGGTTTGGATCCTGACTGCCATTGCTTCCTACGCAATCGCTGATGTGCTGACGGTGGAACGAAATCGTGTTCGCCATGAATTCGACCGTCCGGTCGGTCAAATGCGAGCGTCGTCACTAGTGGTCAATGCTGCATTCCATCAGTTCCGAAGGCAGCCTCGCGGAACCATAGGTCAACCTTCAAAAGGGCTATGGTGTTTGCCGCCAATCTGCGTCGAGTGAGGCATGACAGCATGACTTGGCTGGCACTGGCGGCAAACAGCCAGAATTTTTGAGAGGCATTGATGCTATTGCGGTTTCCAAATCCTTCGGGAGACTCAAAGCCTGCGACGACGAGATCAGGGAGATCCGGAACAGAACCCAACGGCGCGGGAGACAGACGCATCAGCGAAACCTTTGCGGCCGTTCCGGGAATCGGAGCCGCCATCTTGGCAACCGCCATCTCTGAATTCTTCGACAGCATCTGCTGGGCCGATTTGCGGGCCTTGGGAGTCTGCTTCGGCGTCGCGCCCGACACCAAGCGTTCGGGGCGAACCGTCGCGAAGTCACATCGCAAACAGCCGACTTTGAAAGGCTACAACTGGACAATGAGCGCAGTCCAGTGCGACAACGTCAGGAAGGTGAACTGCCGCCCGCTGCGAAACCGCGGCTGCAAGCTTGAGCACCCTTTGACTGTGTTCATTGGCGAGGGAATTGAGCTATAAAACTGGATCTTCTTTCCGTTCTGCCGCGGCTGCCCTTTCCCCGAATGCATGCGGAATCCTTGTTATAGGCAGTTGCGGAATCGGCTATTGGCAAATGAGAAGCAAGGAAATGAACCGTGAGGCTGCACATATTGGTGCATGAAGCGGAGGAAGGCGGATATTGGGCCGAGGCCCCCTCCATTCCGGGATGCGTAACTCAAGGCGACAGTCTTGAAGTATTGCTGGAAAATATGCGTGAGGCGGTTGTAGGTTGCCTCTCCGTCAATGTTCTGGACGTTCCTGTTTCGGATGCAGATCAGATCATTGAAATAATGGTTTGAAGGCCGTCGGCGGACAGCAGATATGCAAGTTGCTTGAATCTCGCGGGCGGCGGCTGGCGAGGATGAGCAGTAGCGGCGGCAGTCTCATGAAGCAAGGCATCACTGCCTGTGTCCCAGTGCCGGTTCAAGTGCATTCGATCTCGAAAATAGCCTGCAGGGGCATCGGGTGAAGATCGCACGAATTGACAAGTTGGAACTGTGAAGTTGGCGGGTGTTTCACCGCGAATTCCAATCCGGCTATCGTGGCCTGCATCGCGAACGATGACCCGTAATCTTCAATGTGCTGCTTGAGACCCTCGATGACAGAAGCGGCTCTCCGTCGAAGCAAATCCGGTGAGGCAGCCAATTGTTGATCGAATGCCAAGCATGGACTGCGCCAGTGCTCACAGGACGCTATCCGCAGGCAGTTTCTTCCCGGCTGGCGATGTCCTATTGATCAAGTTCCCGAATTACAAAATGGCCCGGTCGCGACTTATGCTTGGGGTCGGGTGTTCTGAGCAATTCGTTCGATATAGTCCCGGAGGGACGGGATAGGGCACGCGAGCATATCTCCAGTTGCACGCTGAAGAACGCCGCGGCGGATCATGTGATCGAGAAATCTTTCTGCGTTGAGTCCGTTGGGAGTACTCTTTGATTCCTCGTTTGGCTGAGCAGCGGCCCGGATGTGGCCAAGCACTACATCCCGAGGTGCTGCTTTGCCTGTTCGCCGAAGCGTCTCTGCAAGCAGTTGCCAGGCGTCTGCTAATGGCGCGTCGATTCTGCGCTCATAGTATTCCTCCCGCGCTAGTGCGGACGCATTCAGTAAGGCACTTCCAAAATCGCTATCGAGGTCTTCGAGTCGTCCTGGCTCTGCAGTCGCTAGCAATTGAGCAGCAAGACCCTGCAAGGAAACATGAAGGTGCTGAGGCCAGCCGCAGCTTTCTTTCGCGAGGGCCTTCGCCCATCGGCGCATGATTTCTTCGCCGCCGCGGACCCTGCATTCGGCAAGCATCCGGCGCACGATATCCACCGCATCATCGAGAGGAAGCGCAGAGAGCGTGCGGTCGTGGCCACGCGAAAATCGGGAAATGCCGCAATTCTTGAGTACCTCATCGGAGTGTGCGAGACCCGCGAAAATGGTCAGAAATGAGCCGCCGTGGCTTCCCTTGTGGAGTTTCGAAATGACCGGTCGCGTCAGGTCTGCGTCGAATCCTTCGAGGTCTTGCGCCTCATCAAGGATCAGGACAACGGGTCGCCTTGACCCTGAAAACACTCGCGCGACATTGGCAAGCGTCGGTTCATCTGTGGCTGTATGATGGTCCGATTCAGCTGTACCAGCGCCAGTTGCAACCCTTGGTTTTCCACCGCTCAGCGACTTAATTGCGCTGGAAGGGCTCGTCACAGAACGACGGAATTGCATAGCCAGCGCCGGATCGAATGCCTCAGCAACTTGGAGCGCCAGCTCTCTCTCATCGACATAATGCGACGCTTCCGTGTCAACCACTAACGGTGCCTCGTGTCCTCCGTCCCGCCAGCGTTGCACAAGATGGTGCAATAGAGCGCTTTTGCCCGCGCCGGGTGCGCCTTGAAACAGGACAGATTCTCCTACGGCTGGACGCCGGTGGCCCGTTTGGCCTCGCTCGCGAATTCGGCTCAGCGCGCCCTCAACCAAGGCCATTTCTTCGGTACGGCCGCCGAAATAGGGGCTTGCTTCTCGATCAGGGAGTTTAGAGAACCACCGAAGCGCACCCAGATCGGGTGCTGCCATGGTCTTCGCGGGTAAACGGGCCACTGCGCCGCATCCTTTCTGTATTCAGCGCAAATTCAACACAATGGGTTTCCTTTTTCAATTCGTTGCGAAAGTTCAAAACGTTGGACAGCCGCACGAGGCAATCACCAAATGGCTGGTCATCTCGCCGCTTTTAATCAGGGATGCCCCCATATTCTTTAGATTGAAAAAGGCGAGATACCGCTGATCGAAATCGAGCATCAACGCTTGTTCGTCGTCAAATGCTGCATCGAAAACAATCGCGGGGCGAATTCATCTATTGGAGGCTTCGACACACCGAGGTCTGACCAAGAGAATTGGAACGCACGCCGGAAGTGATCAGAAATTGATCCTGCCGTTGATTATCGTTGCAGATATGGTAAAGCGCCGCGCATTGCACGCGATGCTTGGTGAGATCGGTGTTGTTGTTTCCATCGACTGCTGACTGATGGTAAGCGACCCATACCGACGGCAAGTTTCCAGTGGGAAGCATAGACATTGATCGCAAGTGCAATGATGGGTTCTTGACTGTCCACAGGAAGAAAGGGAGCACTGATTATGAATGCAAGGCAGAAGTTGGATCAAGTCGACGAGATCCTTGAATTTCTCAACGAAAAACGAATTCGCTGCACTTATACAGCCCTAGCCGAGGCCATCGGAACCAATGCGCCACGATCGGTTGGTCGTTATCTCGGTAGACCGCGCCAGGAGGCATCGTGGGTAGTAAGGAAGGACAAAGGAACTCCGACTGGGTATAGCGAAAATGAACGACATCCTGATCTCTTAAGGACAGAAAAAATCATAGATTCGGGACTTGAGTTGATGAAGGCGCTTGATGAATGGAGACTGCGTCGAAGCTAGCGCAACGGGAATTCAAATCTCTTCAGCAGACTTCGTTGCGTTGCCTATAAGCTTGATGAGAGGTGCGTTTCATGTTTCTTGGTCAAGCAACAATTGCAGCCCTCGAGACGGCGAAACCAAGCGACGCAAGAGAGCGTGGAACCGCCTTAACCCAAAGTCATGAAACGTACCCCTGATCTGATCAGGCATATTTCTTGCCATTGGAATTGTTACATGGTCTTTATTGGCATCTGCTCTCGTACAGTTCTCTTGCCAAGTGCTGCGCACGGTTAAGTTCATCGTGAGAGAGGCCACTCGCAATTTCCTCCCGGAACCGTTCTGCATCCTTTCGCACAGGGTGGTCTTCTGCCGTAGATAGCGATGCAGCCAAGTTGAACCATATGTGCGCTTGCACTAAATCTCTGTCTACGCCTTCTCCATTTTTGTAGCTGAGTCCGAGATTC
This sequence comes from Paracoccaceae bacterium, assembly GCA_965205055.1. GTDB lineage: Bacteria > Pseudomonadota > Alphaproteobacteria > Rhodobacterales > Rhodobacteraceae > CBDBBY01. The sequence continues at coordinate 3,545,904 of OZ242030.1, forward strand.
TTCTGACCATATGGGTTGCATTGCTCTGCGGCGAGCCGGTACCATTTCGCTGCTTCGGCGTAGTCCTGCGGAACGCCTCCGCCCTTAGAATACATCAATCCGAGATTGAACTGGGCATTTGGATCGCCTTGCTCTGCGGCGAGCCGGAACCATTTAGCTGCCTCTGCGAAGTCTTGCGGAACGCCTTGGCCCAGTGAATACATCAATCCGAGCCCGAACTGGGCACCTGGAACGCCTTGTTCGGCGGAGAGCCGGAACCATCTCTCTGCCTCGGCGTAGCCCCGCGGAACGCCTTCGCCCTTATAATACATCAATCCGAGATTGAACTGGGCATTTGGATCGCCTTGCTCTGCGGCAAGCCGGAACCATCTCTCTGCCTCGGCGTAGTCCTGCGGAACGCCTATGCCCAAACGATACATTGCGCCGAGAAGGAATTGGGCGGCTGAATTGCCTTGCTCTGCGGACAGCCGGTACCAACTTGCTGCCTCGGCGTAGTCCTGCGGAACGCCTTGGCCCTTATAATACATCGATCCGAGATTGAACTGGGCATCTGGATCGCCTTGCTCGGCGAGTTTTTTCCACCCTTCGATATCTGCTGAATAGTCACCTGCATCATGCTGTTCCACTTCGTCATTCTGCGATTGTGCCATTGCAGGAAATCCACCAAAGACTGCAAGCAATGTCAGCAATATCTTAATGCAAAAGTTTTGAGCACTGGTCATCCGTGTTTCCTTCGTGTCCACTGCGAAAATCAATCGGCAAAATTGTTGTGCATCAGACCTTCTACGATTGCTCCGCAAAGACAAACGCAAATCCATTTGATCTGAGTCAGCAACAAAATAGCGCGCTTTAGCATCGCAGCAATACCACTCGAATAGTGAAATCAGTTCCAGTCGGAAGGTAAACTGAAGTCACTGCCGCACTCTGCATGAAACAATCTGGAACGCTAGTACTTTCTGTGTCTCAATCGTGCTGTCTTTCCGTCGCCGAGCTTGGCGAAGGCCGGACGAAGGCAAACGGAAGAAGTGGATGGAGTGGGTCAAAGAGCAGCTGAACACCCAGCAGGTCGCTCTAGTCATTGTTGGTCTGAAGCCGCGCTACCACCGGTCTGAAGCCGTCGCGACCTATGTCCGCTAATATGAGGCAAACAAGGACTGTATGCGCTACAACCCCTACCGGAAACGTGGATTGCTGGTCGAAAGCGGTCGCCAACGCATGACTCGCCGCCAAATGCTGCCTCGAAAACATGCGTAGGCATGACCCCCTGGATTGGAGGGTTTGTATCATCGCAGCCGTCTACCCAGAAAAAATGGGATTCATCCTTTGTCAGGTTGAAGGTTGCATCCACTTGGTCAGTCAACGGATCATCGCCGCTGCCCGGAAATGGTCACGACGGATTATTCCTTGCAGTCTGCAAGTTCCGCGTTTGGCGTGATGGTCTCTTGGCGTTTGCCGCGTTCTGTCGACGTTCGCTGCAGCCGGCCGGTCTGCTGTCGTTGCCCTTCCCCGGCCACATGCGGAATTTTTGTGATCGGCAGTTGCGGAATCGGCAATGGGCAAATGATAAACAGGGAAATGGACCATGAAGCTGCGCATATTGGTGCATGAAGCAGAAGAAGGCGGATATTGGGCAGAGGTCCCCTCCCTTCCAGGATGCGTAACTCAAGGCAACAGTCTTGAAGTATTTCTGGAAAATATGCGTGAGGCAGTTGTGGGTTGCCTCTCCGTCAATGTTCGGGGCGTTCCTATTTCGGATGCCGATCAGATCATAGAAATAACGGTTTGAAGCCCGTCAGCGGGATACGGATATGCAAGTTTCTTGAATTCCATGGGATGCGGATGGCAAGGATGAGCGGCAGCCCCAGCAGTTTCATGAAGCAAGGTGCCATTGCCCGTGACTCTCTGTGCAGGCCCATGCGAATTCAGCCTTGAAACTTGGTCTGCAGGGACATCTAACGATGATCTTACGAATTGACGAGTTGGAACTGTGATTTTTGGCAGTCGCCGAGAACTCCCATTCGGCTATGTTGGCCTGATCGCGAACGATGACCCGTAATCTTCAATGTGCTGCTTGAGCCACGCGATAGCAGCAGCGGCTCTCCTTCCGAGCGAACTCGGTGAAACAGCCAATTGCTGACTGAATGCCAAGCATGGACGGTGCCAGTTCTCGCAGGACGTTATCGGCAGGCATGTTCCTGCCCGGCAGGCGATGTCCTAATGATCAAGCTCCCGAATTGCGAGTGAAGCCCGGTCGAGACTTATGCTTCGGGCCGGGTGCTCTGAGCAATTCGTTCGATATAATCCCGTAGGGACGGGATAGGACACACGAGCATATGTCCAGGTGCACGCTGAAGAACCCCGCGACGTATCATGTGATCGAGAAATTTCTCTGCGTTGAGTCCGTTAGGAATACTCTTTGATTCCTCGCCTGGCCGAGCAGCGGCCCGGATGTGGCCGAGCACTGCATCCCGAGGAGCTGCTTTATCGGTTCGCCGAAGCGTGTCTGCAAGCAGTTGCCAAGCGCCTGCTAGTGGCGCGTCGATTCTACGCTCATAATATTCCTCCCGCGCTAGGGCGGACGCATTCAGTACGGCAATTCCGAATTCGCTATCGACGTCTTCAAGCCGTCCTGGCTCTGCAGCCGCTAGCAATTGAGCAGCAAGACCTTGCAAGGAAACATGAAGGTGCTGAGGCCAGCCACAGCTTTCTTTCGCGAGGGCCTTCGCCCATCGGTGCATGATTTCTTCGTCTCCGCGGACCCTGCATTCGGCAAGCATCAGGCGTACGATTTCCACCGCATCATCAAGGGGAAGTGCAGAGAGCGTTCGATCATGGCCGCGCGAAAAGCGCGAAATGCCGCAATTCTGGAGCACGTCATCGGAGTGTGCGAGGCCCGCGAAAACGGGCAGGAATGGTCCACCGTGGCTTCCTTTGTGGAGTTTCGAAATGACCGATCGCGTCAGGTCTGTGTCGAATCCTTCGAGGTCTTGCGCTTCATCAAGGACCAGGACAACGGGTCGCCTTGACCCTGAAAACGCTCGTGCGACATTGGCAAGCGTCGGACCGGCGTTGGGCGCATGTTGTTCCGACTCAGTCGCATCAATGCCCATAGCGGCTTCAGGGATTTCACCTGTTGACGACCCGGCAGCGCTGGAATGGCTCATCAAAGAATGCCGGAACTGCGTCGCCAGCGCCGGATCGAATGCCTCAGCCACATGGAGCGCAAGTGCTCTCTCATCGACATAATGTGACGCTTCCGTGTCAACCACTAGCGGTGCATTCTCCCCTCCGCCCCGCCAGCGCTGCACAAGATGGTGCAACAACGCGCTTTTGCCTGCACCGGGGGCGCCTTGAAACAGGACGGACTCTCCTCCGGCCGGACGCCGGTAGTCCGTTTGGACACGTTCACGAATTCGGCTCAGCGCGCCCTCGACCAAGGCTAATTCTTCGGTGCGGCCGCCGAAATAAGGGCTTGCTTCTCGATCAGGGAGCTCGGAGAACCACCGAAGCGCACCCAGATCGGGTGCTGCCATGATCTTCGCGGGTAAACGGGCCACTGCGCCGCATCCTTTCTGTCTTCAGCGCAAATTCAACACAATGGGTTTCCTTTTTCAATTCGTTGCGAAAATTCAAGACGTTGGACAGCCGCACTAGGCAATCACCAAATGGTTGGCCAGCTCGCCGTTTTTACCAGGGGTGAGCCCCATATTCTTTGGATTGAAAAAGGCGAGATGCCGCTGATCGAAATCGAGCACCAACGCTTTGTCCGTTGTCGAATGTCGCATCGAAAACAGTTGTAGGGCGATTTCCTCAAATGGAGGCCTCGTCGCGCCGAGTTCTGACCAAAAGAATTGGAACGCACGCCGGAAGTAATCAGAAATTGATCCTGTCGTTGATTATCGTTACAGAACTGGCAAAGCGACGCGCATTGCACGCGGTACTTGGTGAGATCGGAGTGATTTTTTCGGCGACTGCTGACTGATGGTAAGCGACCCATATCGACGGCAAGTTTCCAGTGGGAAGCATAGACATTGATCGCGAGTGCAATGATGGGTTCTTGACTGTCCACAGGAAGAAAAGGAGGATGGATTATGAATGCAAGGCAGAAGTTGGATCAAGTCGACGAGATCCTTGAATTTCTCAACGAAAAACGAATTCGCTGCACTTATACAGCGGTAACCGAGGCCATCGGAACTGTTCCGATGTCGGTTAGTAGCTATCTCGGGAGAAGGCGCCCGAAAGCATCTTGGGTAGTAAGTATGAAAGACGGAACTCCGACTGGGTATAGCGAAAATGAACGACATCCTGACCTCTTAAGGACAGAAAAAATCATAGATTCGGGACTTGAGTTAATGAGGGCGCTTGATGAATGGAGATTGCGTCGAGGATAGACCAACGGGATTTCAAATCTCTTCGATAACCTTTGGTGTACTGCATGTAAGCTTGATGAGGGGTGCGTTTCATGTTTCTTGGTCAAGCAACAATTGCAGCCCTCGAGACGGCGAACCCAAGCGACGCGCGAGAGCGTGGGGCCGAATCAACCAAGAACCATGAAACGCGCCCCTGATCAGATCAGGAGTGTTTCTTGCCATTGGAATCGTTACATTGTCTTTATTGGCATCTGCTCTCGTACAGTTCTCTTGCCAAGTGCTGCGCACGGTTAAGTTCATCGCGAGATAGGCCACTCGCAACTTCCTCCCGGAACCGTTCTGCGTCCTTTCGCACAGGGTGGTCTTCTGCCGTTGATAGCGATGCGGCCAGGTTGAACCACATGTGTGCTTGCATCAAATCTTTGTCCACACCTTTACCATTTTTGTAGCTGAGTCCGAGATTGATCTGGCCATAAGGGTCACATTGCTCGGCGGAGAGCCGATACCACTTTATTGCCTCGGCGTAGTCCTGCGGAACGCCTTGGCCCCGTGAATACATGTGCCCGAGGTTATGCTGGGCAGACGAGTCACCTTGCTCGGCGGAGAGCCGATACCACTTTATTGCCTCGGCATAGTCCTGCGGAACGCCTTGGCCCTTGTCATACATGTACCCGAGATTATGCTGGGCAACCGAGCTACCTTGCTCGGCGGAGAGCCGATACCACTTTATTGCCTCGGCATAGTCCTGCGGAACGCCTTGGCCCTTGTCATACATGTACCCGAGATTGTTCTGGGCAACCGAGTTACCTTGCTCGGCGGAGAGCTGGTACCATCTTGCTGCCTCGGCATAGTCCTGCGGGGCACCTCGGCCCTGTGAATACATTTCTCCGAGCTCGGTCTGAGCGAATGAGTTGCCTTGCTCGGCGGCAAGTCGGAGCAATCTCTCTGCTTCAGCGTAATCCTGCGGAACGCCTTGGCCCTGTGAATACATGATCCCGAGCCAGTACTGTGCGCTTGAGTCGCCTTGCTCGGCGGGGAGCCGATATGTGAGACTGAACCAGGCATCTGAGTTGCCTTGCTCGGCGGCGAGCCGAAACCATCTCTTTGCCTCGGCGTCATTCCGCGGAACGCCTTCGCCCGTCAAATACATTTCTCCGAGCTCGGTCTGAGCGAATGAGTTGCCTTGCTCGGCGGCAAGTCGGAGCAATCTCTTTGCTTCGGCGTAGTCCTGCGGCACGCCTTGGCCATCACGATACAATAATCCGAGATTGTACTGGGCGATTGAGTTACCTTGTTCGGCGGCAAGTCGGAGCAATCTCTTTGCTTCGGCGTAGTCCTGCGGCACGCCTTGGCCATCACGATACAATAATCCGAGATTGTACTGGGCGGTTGAGTCGCCTTGCTCGGCGGCGAGCCGGAACCATCTCGCGGCCTCTTCGTAGTCCTGCGGAGCGTCTACGCCCCAACGATACATCTCTCCGAGACGGAATTGGGCAGCTGGGTTACCTTGCTCGGCGAATTTTTTCCACCCTTCGAGAACTGCTGAATAGTCGTCTGCATCATGCTGTTCCACTACGTCATTCTGCGATTGCGCCATTGCAGGAAAGCCACCAAAGGCTGCAAGCAATGTCAGCAATATCTTAATGCAAAAGCTTCGAGCACTGGTCATCCGTGTTTCCTTAGTGTCCACTGCGAAAATCAGTCTGGTAAAGCTGTTGTGCATTGGACTTTTTCAATTGCCCGGCAAAGACGAGCGCGAATCCGTTTGATCTGAGTGAGCAGCGAAATGGCTCGCTTTAGCATTGGGCAGTACCACTCGCATAATGCAAATCAGTTTCAATCGGAAGGCAAACTGAAGTCACCACCACCCTCTGCATGAAAAGTTCCGGAACGCCAGTACAGTAACTGGCCCGGCGAAGGGATGCCGCGCGGATGGAAGTGAATTCGATAGCGTCGAATTTCTCCATCATGAAATGACGGGAGTTCAGCGCGCTGCGCAGGAAAATAAACTTTGTGCTGCTCGGATGTTTTTGAGACGCGCGGCACTGTTCATAGACTGATGCATCACCAGCAAAATGCGGCGTGTCGCCCAACAATCGGACGGCGCGGCCATATCCAGCGGCCCGGTATCTGGCGTGACCCACGGAGCTGTCAGGCTCCATTCCGTGATGTTGGTTTCAGGGACCATTGCTCGCCGACCTCAATCGGGCGGCGGACGATGATGCGCCAGCGCGAGTCGCGCTCCGGCGCGCCGTCCGAGGTCAATGCGTTCGCTTCGCCCGGATCAAGCTCGACCCATGGCGCATTGCCGTTCCGGAGACATCCCTCCAGGCCGGATGCGAGCTCCTCATGTCCCAACCGATCCAGAACGTAGCCGAGGCGCTGGACGACGGACCTTTCGAACTTCGGCGCCAACGCGTTCAGCTTGGCCGGCTGGATCTTGTCGGCGAGCTCATTGAGAACGCTCGCCGCGTGGTCGACGCCGCCGCTCGCATGGGGATAGCGCAGCAAGTCCAGCGCAGTCAGCGTCGGCGACGACACCAGCATCGAGCCCGTGTCGGTCTTCCGGCGCTCCAAGCCTTGTTCGACGCGCTCGACGTCCTTGCGGAAATAGAATGCGAGCCTCGAACGTCCGGCCCGAATAGGCTTCCATTGCCTGTCGGTCACGATCTGGAACTCCATGACGGCTTGGTGCGCTGCATCATGAAGTTCCGCAGCTTTCAGCAGCGCCACATAGTATGGCCGTTCCGCCTCCTTCATCATGGCATCAATGTACCAGCTTGGCGGCGGCGCGCCCCACTTCAGGAACCGGACGGGCGTGATCACATAAAATCCCCGGCGCGGCGCGAAGATATGGCCCCGTTTTCTGAGGCGCGCGGCCGCGTCGAGAAACGCCCCGTGGCTGACCCCCAGAGCCTCCATCGCGTCTTCACGCCTGAAGAAGGTTTTTCCGGTCGAAGCCAGCTCTTCGACATAGGCCGCCAGAGTGGTGATGCGCTCAGGTGTCATATTGCCAAGTCCGCCTTTCCAGCCGGATTTGTATTATGATGCCCTTTCGGGAGCAAGTTCAATATGGCCAACTCCGCACATATCGCGGAGTTCGGCATATGTTTCCAAGCTCGGCACATGACAGGAACTGGCGGCGACCGGTTGTTCGCCGCGCTTCGGGAGCAGCATGCGGTCTGCGCGGACGTGGACTGCTTCGGCCTCGACGGTGCCAGCGTCAAGATGCATCCCGAAGGTGCCGAGGCTCAAAGACAAGGCTCGTTTTGGCGATTTTGTGAATTGTGAATTGGCGTGTAAAAGTGACCCTCCCTTCGATTTGTGCTCAAATGCTCTTTCGATGATGCGGAATTGCGAGGCCGGGGATGCTGGGACTGGACAAGGTCAAGAAGATAGAGCGGGCTCATTATCGGGACGGTCGTTCGATCAAGGGGATCAGCCGGGACATGTCGGTGTCTCGAACGACGGTTCGGAAGGTTTTGCGTTCGGGAGCGGCGGCGTTTTCGTATAAGCGGAGGACGCAGCCGCGTCCGAAGATCGGTCCTTGGCAATCTGAGCTTGACGGGATTTTGCTGGAGAACTCGGCTCGTCCGAAGCGCGAGCGCTTGACGTTTATGCAGATCTTCGAGGATTTGCGGTCTCGGGGTTACGAGGGCGGCTACGACGCTGTGCGGCGTTATGCGGCGCGATGGCGGAAGGATCGGGATCTTGGTTAGGTTTCCGATGCGCATGTTCGATGAACTTTGAGCCCGGCGGTGTTTGAGTCCGCGTCAAAATGCGACCTCGCATCGGCGTCACGGTTGAGGATCGTTCGCTACAGCCAGCCGCTCAGGTTTCGCTTGATGATCTCGAACAGCATGTCGATGTGCGCATCAGCCGCGTTCAGGCATGGAATGTAAGCGAATTTCTCCCCTCCGGTCTCCACGAACGCTTCCTTTATCTCTTCGTTGATTTCTTCAAGCGTCTCAATGCAGTCGGCCGAGAAGCCCGGCGCCATCACCGCAAGCCGCTTCACGCCCGATTCCGCGAGGCGGGCGACCTCCTCGACCGTGTAGGGCTGAAGCCATTCCTCGGGGCCGAAACGCGACTGAAACGTCGTCGTCAGCTTTTCGGCGTCCCAGCCGAGCTTGGCCAAGAGCAGCCGCGATGTCTTCTGGCAATGGCAATGGTAGGGGTCGCCCTCCGTCAAATAGCGTTTCGGCAGTCCATGGTAGGATGCGACGAGGACTTCGGGCTCGAAGTCCAGCGACGAGTAGGCCGCTTCCACGCTTCGCGCCAGCGCATCGATATAGAGCGGGTCATCGAAATAAGGCTCCACGGTCCTGACTGCGGGCTGCCACTTCGTTCGCAGAAGCGAGCGGAATAACTGATCGTTCGCGCTCGCCGTCGTGGCTCCGGCGTAATGGGGGTAAAGGGGGAAGAACAAAATCCTGTTGCACCCCTGCTCCACTAGAGCGGATACTCGTGACGGTGTGGACGGATTGCCGTAGCGCATGCAGTAATCCACGAGCACCTGCTCTCCGAATTCCTCCTCAATCCGCCTTGCTATAAGACTCGTCTGCTCCTTCGTGATGGTCGCCAGCGGGCTTTCGTCCGCGTCATTGTTCCAGATGCCTTTGTAGGCTTTTCCGGACGAGAACGGCCGACGGGTCAGCACGATAAGCTGAAGTATCGGTTGCCATATCAGCGGCGAGTAGTCGATGACGCGCTTGTCGGACAGGAATTCTTTCAGATACCGGCGCATCGACCAGTAGTCGTAGTTGTCCGGCGTGCCGAGGTTGGCAAGCAGAATGCCCGTCTTGCCGAATGCGACTTTCGGATGGCCTTCCGGCGCTGCTTCCGGGACTATTTTCATGGATTTTTCCCTGCTGATTCCAACGCATCGGAGAGTCGCGCTTGCGCAGACCCCGGCCGCAACGGTTGCTGCTGGTTCGCGCTTGGGACCCAGCCCGTCAGGAAAATGATTTCGAATGTCGCCTTGATCCTGTCGCCTGATCCGGCGAATTTCTTCGCATAGATGCGTTCGGTTTCTTTGAACAGCCGCTTGGTCGAATAGCGTTCGGATCTTTGAGCCAGCGCATTCGTTTCCCCCATCGACCTGAGATCCGCGACCAATGCCCCGACGCTTCGATACTCGACGGGGACGCTCACGGAATCCGCAACAGGGAGTGCGAAACCTGCTCTTTGCAGCAGCCCGCCCGCATCACGGATTTCGGCCATTGGGGCGACTCGTGGGCTGATGCCGCCGAATGCCTCGGTCTCTGCTTCCGCAATGCTCTGCCTCAATTCCGTCAATGTGGAGCCTCCGAACATGGCGGCGATGAGCAGCCCGTCATTCTTCAATGCCAGACGGCACTGGACGAGCTGGCCGATTGGATCGTTCGCCCAATGCAATGCGAGGGCGTGGATCGCAAGGTCGTATTTGCGTTCCTCGAATTCCAGCAATTCGGAATCGGTCGTAATCTTGGCGTTCGGAAACTCCGCGCTCCAAAAGTCCGGAAACCCCGCCACCAGGAAGACTTCGCGGAAGTCTCGATTGATGTCCCTGATCCTTTCCCTGCATTCGGTCGCGGCAATCTCGTGCAGGAACATTTTCCGGCGCGGTTCGCGCAGTGCCCGGCGTCGACGGAGCTCAAGCGTCTTGCGGTCGCAAATCAAGTTCGATTCTCTCTCGCTTTGCTTTTTAGTGAAATGGAGTCCCTTGTTCGGGCCGTCATCCGCCGCCGCTATCCGAAATTGAAGTCGCCCAGTCCGGGACGGCTGACGGGTCGATATCGAATACGATGAATCCGAATGTGTAGACGATGGTCGTGATCAGGAAGACTCCGATTATGTTCAAGAGGATTCCGGCCCTGGCCATCTCCGAGATCTTCACTCGGTTGCTTCCGAACACGATGGCGTTCGGCGGCGTCGCCACGGGAAACATGAATGCGCAAGATGCCGACATGGTTGCGGGTATCATCAGAACCAGCGGATGCATTCCGGTCACGACTGCGACCGACGCAAGTATCGGGAGAATCATTTCAGTAGTGGCGGTGTTGCTCGTAAGCTCCGTAAGGAGGGTGATCCCCGCGCAAACCAGCAGGATCAAGACGAACGTCGGGAGCGCGCCTGCGGCGCTGAACTGGTTGCCGATCAGTTCCGCAAGTCCCGTTCTCTGAAACCCGGCGGCAAGCGCCAGCCCGCCTCCGATCAACAGAACGATGTTCCATGGAAGGCGCGGAACGATCTCTGCACCCATGAGCCGCACGTTCCCGGCCGATTGATCGCGGGCAGGTATGAAGAACAACGTCGACGCCATCGCGATGGCGACAGTTCCGTCATCGATCAGTTTCGGATCCGGGAGCAGCCGCGACCAGCCTGGAATGGAAAGCGCGCCGAAGTTCAAGTCGGCGCGGAACACCCAGAGCAGCGCCGTCAGCGCGAACACGATCAACACCGTGCGCTGCTCGTAGGTGATCGGGCCGAGCTTCGACCGCTCCTCCTCGATGGCGTCGCGGTTCACCTTCAATTCGGCGGGTGCGCGGTACAGCACTTGCGTGATCAGGAACCATGCGGTCGCGAGCATCGCCAGACCGATCGGAAGGGCTACGATCAGCCATTGGCCGAATGCTATCGCAGGCGCATCGGGAAACAGGATTTCGTAGATGCGAAGGAATGCGAGGTTCGGCGGGGTTCCGACCGGGGTCGTCATGCCGCCGATGGAACAGCCGTACGCGATGCCGAGCATCAAGCCGACCGTGAACTTGCGCGCCTTGCTGCCGAGCTGGGATTCGACTTGAAGCACGATGGCTATGCCGATGGGGACCATCATGACCGCTGTAGCCGTGTTGGATATCCACATCGACAAGAATGCAGCGGCGATCATGAATCCCAGAACGATGCGCGCTGGCCCGCCGCCCACGAAATGGATGATGTTCAACGCGATCCGCTTGTGAAGATCCCATCGCTCCATCGTCAGAGCGATCATGAATCCGCCGATGAACAGCATGATGGTGCTGTTGATGTAGAGAGGCGCGGTCGCTTTGCTGCCCATGATTCCCAAAAGCGGGAACAGCACCAGCGGCGCGAGCGACGTCGCGAACAGCGGGATTGCTTCGGAAATCCACCAGATGGCCATCAGCGCCGCGACGGCGGCAAGGCGGCTCGCGGGAATGTTGCTTGGATCAATTGGAAACGCCAGCAGAATGATGAACGCCCCGATTCCGATCCATAGGCCGTAAGTGCTGGCGATGCCGGGATTGCGAGTAGTCATTGTCGTTTCGCAGATTCGTTCGTGCTACCCGCAATTCGATGCCCTTGACGCTGGGCGCAAGGCGAAAGATGCGTCTCTCAGCGCATTGAACAAGCGTCAAGGTTCAATGTCAAACGAATTGCAGAACGGCCGAGCTGTCAATGCAGTTCCAATGGAACGGGTGCATCTCATGATGCTTGGTCAGGCGGCTGCGGTGCTGCAAGCTCTCCAAAACACACAACCTTGGCGACACGGTTCAAGGGTTCCAATAGTGATCAACCAAGAATCATGAGACGAACCCCAATGGAACTTGGCATGCGACCGGAGTTCGAAATCCAGACCGCGATGCCTTTGTAACTTTTTCCAAGCAACTTTGCGTGAAGCATCGTCGTCGGGGCCGCGCGTTCATGTGGATTCACCTCGTGTCGACTCGGATTTCTTGACGCTTGCCGTGACGTAGTTCACGGCAAGGTCCGAAGATGACAGGCTCCACTCCCATCTGAGCGGATTGAAAACGAACCCTTTGGAATCGACTGGATCGAGCGAAGCATTCCGAAGGTGCTCGAACAGTTCGCTCGGCTTGATGAATTTATTCCAATCATGAGTTCCCTTGGGCAGCCAGCGGAGCACATATTCCGCTCCGACGATGGCCAAGGCAAAGCTGCGCGCCGTGCGGTTGATCGTGGAGCAAACCATCAGCCCGTCAGGACGGAGCAACGCAGCGCAAACGCGAAGAAACTCGTCCGGGTCGGGCACGTGCTCAACGACCTCCATGTTCAGAACGACATCGAACGTCCTGCCTTCGCCGGCAAGATCCTCTGCCGTGGCGTGCAGATACTCGATATCCAAGCCGGAGATTTCCGCGTGCCTCCGGGCGACCGGGATATTGCGGGCGGCGGCGTCCACGCCGGTGACCTTCGCGCCCAGCCTCGCCATGGGTTCCGACAGAAGTCCGCCGCCGCACCCGATGTCCAGCAGATCAAGCCCTTCGTACGGACGCAGCGACTTGGGATCCGACCCGAATTCCGTGCGAATTTGCGCATTGATGTAATCCAGCCGGCACGGATTGAGCATGTGCAACGGCTTGAACTTGCCGTTCGGGTCCCACCACTCTTCGGCCATCGCGTCGAACTTGGCGATTTCCGACGCATCGGCCGTTTGCTTGGATTCCATTGATCGTTCACTTCCGCGTGGATAAAGAAACGCATTCAGAAATTACGTGCGGTATCGCCGCGATGAGAAACTTAGCAGCACGAACGAACGAATTCGACCCGCTGTATCCCGCGACAGAGCCATTCGATGCGCAAGAAATCGATGTTCAAGGCGGACATCGGATTTACTTCGAGCAATGCGGCTCGGCCAAGGGCGTGCCCGTTGTCGTTCTCCACGGCGGTCCGGGCGGCGGGTGCAGTCCTGCGATGCGGCGGTATTTCGACCCTGCGACTTACCGGGTCGTTCTGCTGGACCAGCGCGGTTGCGGACGCTCGGCGCCGCGCGGTTCGGTGGACAACAACACGACGTGGGATTTGGTTTCCGACATAGAGCGGATTCGCGAACTGCTCGGAATTGAGAGATGGATCGTATTCGGCGGCTCATGGGGCGCCGCGCTCGCATTGATCTATGCCGAGAAGCACCCGGACCGCGTCGCGCATCTCGTATTGCGCGGCGTATTCTTGATGACTTCGGCGGAGCTCGCCTGGTTCTACGGCGGCGGCGTGGCGAAATTCTGGCCCGACCGCTGGGCCGAGTTCATTGATCCCATCCCGACGTCCGAACGATCCGACTTGGTGGCGGCGTACCACAAGCGTCTTTTCAGCGGAGACACCGTGGAGGAAATGCGCTTCGCCAAATGCTGGTTCGATTGGGAGAACAGGCTTTCCACTTTGAATCCCCGGTCGGGCGTCGGCGGTTCAAGCCTCTATGCACACGCGTTCTCCAGGCTGGAATGCCATTACTTCGTGAACAACGGGTTTCTTGAAAGCGACGGCCAAATTCTGGATCGGATCGGATTGATCGACGGCATTCCCGGAGACATCGTGCAGGGCAGGTACGACATGGTTTGTCCGCCAGCCACCGCGTTCGCACTTGCGGAGCGTTGGCACAAGTCAAAACTGAGGATGGTCGATGACGCCGGCCATGCGAGTTCCGAACCGAGCATTGCGAGAGCTTTGAAGCGTTCGATGGACGAACTGAGAGGCAATTTCCAAGCAATCGGCTTTTGAAAGCCTACTGAAGACCAGCTGAAACGAAGCAGTTCCTTGTCTTGGCAGTCACTTGGCAATGCTTACTTGGCGGAACCCTTCCGTTGCCGAATCGTCGATCTATAACAGAGTTGGATCTCTGATCCAGCCACTTGAGTCCTTTGCAAGGCTTGCAGGAACCGCGCGGGTGCTCCTCATGTTTGCCGGATTGAGTCGGTTCCACGCTCTCGCGTGTCGCTCGGCCCAAATATTTCGAGGGTTGCAATAGTGACTGACCAAGAATCATGAGACGCACCCAGAACAGCGCTTTGACGGCGTACGGCACGGCTTCCTCGCCCGCCACGATGACGCACGACTTGATGCGGAATGGAAATGTCCGCCGTCCTGGGCATCCTGGGCGGAAAGATTATCGGTCGCGATGAAAAATCCCTATTGAAACCGGGAGTTCGTTGCCTCTTTCAACCAAATCGACAGGTCTGCGTCTGTAGACACGTTCAGCGTAGACGAGCACCTTCAAAAACCAGTTTGGATCGGTAGCCATACTTCTAAATATATATAAACGCCGTACGGTGCGACGCACCAATTTGGAATGGATTCCATTTTCGATATGGAGGTGATGACGAATAATGCCGGTGTCTTGTTTAATTCATTAGGCTCCATTTGATACTTGCTGGCTCCAGCGCAGCACCTGCAATTCCATCAATCGGCTTGAAAAGCCGATCTTGGAACTTATTGAAATGTAAAAAAGGAAAAAGAGGCAGAGATCTAAAGCTGGACGGCAAGCTTTGAACGTCTCTTCTTTCCCCGCCAAATAAGGTACTATCTGACTAAAATACGCCACTAGAATGGCGAGGGGTCCGCATTATCTTCGTCCGGAGCATGATAAACTCCTTCGCGCGTAAAGCCTCCGTTCGGGTGGCGGTAAGGGGATCCGCGCAAGATGGCTTCCGCTTTCAATGTTGCCCGGAACAACCGCGGCGCAACCTCCGTGCCCAGATAAGCGACGAAATTCTCGAATCGCCCGGCGTCGGCTTCCTCCAGCGCGTCTATGTAGCCGTCTTTCTCGGCCGCGCGTATCACCGGCGGGAACTCGCCGGCCTTGATGAACGGCAAGGCCATAAGCATCCGCGAAACCCGGCCGTTTCCGTCTTGGAACGGATGGATCCGCACGAATTCATGGTGCAGCCATGCCGCTTCGAGTTCCGGCGCCAAGTCCAACTTCGCGTGGCTGCGGTGGAATTCGAGGAATCGGTCGATCTCGGACTCGACCTGTTCAGGCGGGCAATACTCGTGAACGAAACCGTCAAGTCGTCGCGGGTTGTTCGGCTTCTTCTTCCATTCGCCGCGCCGCAGCGGGATTTCAACGCGCCGGCCGTGCAGGTCTATTCCGGTCGCGGTCGCCTGATGGCGCGTCAAGAGCCCGTGCCATTCGCGGATGGCATGGGCAGACAAGGGCCGTTCGTCCTTTATGTGCGCGAACAGCATTTCCAAGGCTGCCTCTTGGTCCTGAAGAAACCCTTTCAGAGTGCCGTCCGAGATCTGCGTCGCAGAATGTGCGCCAACCACCCCTTCGAACCCTTCGGAGATCAAAGTTTCAGCTATCCCTCTGCGAATGACATACAATCCCTCGATTTGGCCCGTCTCGATCGCGAAATCGCGCTTCTGTTCCGCCAGCCAAAGATCAATCGCATCTCTGCCAGTTTGGCGACCCTCCAGTCGAGCGCGCGCTTCCTTCCATTGCCGTGCGGCCAAACGCGCGGGTTCGTGCGCGAGACCGCGTTGTTTGGGAGAAAGGTCTCGGCACGGCCTCCAGACGGCGCCGACCGGCTTCGGCCCGGACGGTTCGTTCGTCATTTGAAATCCTTGTTGCGTTGCGCGTGCGACACCATGAACTCAACCCGCCATCAACGGCGGAGCTTCAATCCGAGAAGAAACAGCCCAATCGGCATCTTCATCTGTTGCGATGCAGATCCTGAGGGTAAAAGTCGTTTTCGACTTAAAGACATTAAAATGTATTTCCGCCTACTTGTAAAGAATTTTCGCATTCTTTACCCAAGCAATTGCGTGTGGATGGGGACATCCCATTTTTTGGTTTGAGAATTACTGGGCGCGGTGCGGCCGCGAAAGCGGGGACCAACGCTCTGCTCGCCGTCAAACGCTGCATCGAAAGCAATCGTTGCTCCGCCAACTGACCAAGAAATAGGACGCACCCTGTGTGGATACCCTCTCGCGACGCGGGCGTTGCCTTGTCCAGTTCCGGGCACCCGTTAAGCGCTTCCCAGTATTCGGCCTGTTCGATTCGGCATCGATCCGGCCTGTATTGGCCGAAGCTTCCCGGCATCTCCCGAACGCCTCGGCCTGCGCCGGACGAAGCTGCCGCATCTGGATTTCCGCCTTCAAACTTGCATAAAGACGCTATTCATGGCCGCCATTGGCCTTGAAACAAACCAAAGCAATTCTTCGGTCGGCGATCTCCTCCAGTTCTCCATGTCCATCTTCCGTGTTCGGCAGGCGAAGTCGGCGACTGTCGGTCAGACAATGAATTTCAAGCCAATTGCGATTGCGCGAGATATCTTTGCCAATGATCTCAGGATGTGATAAAGAGTTCAGTATCTCTTCCTTCTGGTCTGCGGTCCTTGTCGGCCGCAATCAACTGTTCGAGACGACGAAGAGAGGCGGTGCTGGCGTGGTTGATCGCGTGGTCAGGCCACGAGGTTGACGCGCCATGCCTCGCCCCGTCGCCGGCCTTGGCCATGGTTGGCGACGGGGAAGTAATATCACGGTTGAGATACAGAAGATGGACGTTCAGGCGGAGCGAAGCCGGAATCTTGCTCATCGCCGATCCAAAGATTGAAGGAATTTGAGCCAAGCCGGCGCGCGGTCATTTGGCGATGCTGGGTTTCTCGTTGGCGATTGCCGGCTCATCCAGCTTGGGCCGACGTATTGCGAACGACATTGATCCTTTAGAGCGTTTTTCATTAAGTTTGACTCACTGTACTCATCCCGTATCCTTATAAAGCCCAACGGAGATTGGAGAATTCTCAGATTGAACTGGGTCAAACTTAATGAAAAACGCTCTAGCGCTGACGGCGGCTCGATTCGGCGCCGCTTCGTTGCTGTTCGTGGTGACGCTTTTCGGATCCGGTCTTCGATTGTCCGTCTCATCATGGCGTCACATCGTTGCCGCGACGTTGATAGCAACATTTTTCGTCATGACGTTCGAAGGGTTGAAGACTGCGCCTCCTTTTTCCATGAGTGCCATCCTCACGCTGACTCCTGCCATGTCCGCAGTATTCGGACGGTTGCTATTGCGCCAAGTTGTGACGGGCAGAATGAAGACTGCGCCTTCGATCGGCGGAATTGGGGCGGTTTAGGTGATATTCAGGGCGTACCTGTCCTCCTTGCTTGAATTTCGACTCGGTCGCGGCGAGACCATCTTCTTGATTGGCTACGCGGCACATGCATTTTACACGCCTTTCGTTCACAAATTCCATCAAGGCGTTCCCGGAGCCATGTTCGCTTTCAATATGACTGCGTTCGGCACAATTCTGCTCGTGGCGTTTGGATGGCAGGAAATTGAAGAGGACGAGCCGTGGGACGCGTTCGACCAGTTTAATGCTGGCGAACAGTCTCGTCCCGACCGAGGTGTCGCATGAATCAAGAATCCACTTTGGAACAAATTTAAGTGAACTACGCGTTGTTGGCGAAAACCTGCTTTCTATGCACTATGAAAGGCGCTCTGGACTTTCCCAATATTGGAAGTAAGTTGATCGTGGGCTGTCACCAAGTAAAAGGCGTGTCATGACACGTGACCCCATCCATCCGGGTGAAACGCTGCGCGAGTATCTGGAGGAGATCGGGATGAGCGCAGCCGAACTTGCTCGGCGGATCGAAGTTCCGGTGAACCGTATTGCCGAAATCCTCAATGGCCGCCGCGCCATTACTAGCGACACAGCGCTGCGCTTAGGGCACTTCTTTGAAACTTCGAGCGAGTTTTGGCTCAATCTTCAAACGCTTTACGAATTACGGCTGGCGACTTGGAAAAGCGGTGCGTAGATCGACCGTCTGTCCGTGCTGGATAACGACTATCAACTGCGGCTGTACAATTTTTAGCGAATTTTTGATATTGCCTGTCGCCCTCTCTAGTGGCAGATTCGATTCATTGGAGTCTGTTTGATGCTTTCCGGCTCCGGCGCAGCGTCTGTAATTCCGTCAAGCGCATTGGGAAGCCGATCTTTGAATTCATTGAACTGTACACGGAAAAGAGATGAAAATCTGCAGCCGGTCGGCAAGCTGTGAACGCCTCTTCTCTGCCCGCAAAATAGGGATCTATCTGATTAAAATATGCCACCAGACTTTTGAACCACAATGCCTGTATCGGCAATCACGTCCAACTTTGGAGTTGTCAACATGGAGATCATTTCCGCCGCGGATATCGAGGCGGACTTCGACCAATTCATGGATACGGCACAGAGAGGGCCAGTGGCTGTCACCAAGAAAAATCGCCCTGTAGGAGTATTCTTTTCGATGGATGACATTCAGGACACCATCTGGGCTAAGGAGCCTGAAAAGCCCGCGATGAGGGTTATCTTGCAACTGAGGAAAGCGCTGCTCGCTTGAATGCTTTGCTGAATGCTGACGATATAAGCTTTCAGATTGAGTCGATAAATCGTTATCAAAAATTATAGCCAAGAAATTGAACAAGACTGTCAAACCAATTTTAGCACTTACCAATAATACCGTCGCATTGCGGCGCGCCAAACTTAAGGAATCAGTTTCTCAGAGTCATATAAACCTGCTTACTTGCCGCACTGTCTGCTCGCTTGATGAAGACAATTTCTATGTTGGCTTAATCATCAAACGTAACGACGGAACGCAATATCACATTCAAAAACAGTGTTAGGACGGACACACCGTCCGACCAGCAGTCCCAATCTATTGTAGCTTAATACAGTCATCAGTGGCAATTCAATAAAAAGGCGAAATCATCTTTGTAACAACTATTAAGCGGTATGAGTAAACGAAAAATACAGTGAATAATAATTTGCACTCGCCAATCGGCGATCATCAGAATATTGCTGTAAATCGCTCTCGTCTAAGTTTGAGAATACAACAAATTCAGCACCTTTATCGGTTCGCGATAAAACCAATCCAGGAAGGTGTTCACTAAGATTGTTAAGGAATTCAATCTGAACCACGTAGTTTGTTTCTCCGGATAGTCTAAGAAGCTCATCGCCCATACGGATACGGGTGACTTCAGGAATTTTATATTCTTCAGTGATTCCAGAAAGTAATACGACGTAGCGCTGAATCCATTGGAAAAGACGTTTATCCTTCACTTGAATCAGTTGAAGGAAAAGGGCGTCAGCGGAATATATCTGTTTCCGAACAGGCACAAAATTAAGTTTCAGCGAATTAACGGTTCGTATTACATCGCGGGGAGTTTCAAGGTAGCGATCACCCCATTTATCCAATACCTCAAAAACTTCTTTCTCTGTGTTTGCACCAAGTGACTTATCCTCCAGTAGTGCCACAAATTCAGAAAATAGCCAATTTTTTAGATTAGCTCTCTGGGCATTTGGTACGCGAAAGGAAGCTTGAATAATTTTTTCCAAATATGTGTGCTTTTCCTCAATATTAACAGCGGTTTTTAGGCTTGCTGAAAGAATCTCTGGGTCATATGCTAATATATATCCGACGTTTGGAAAATCGGCAACGGCACGCACAAGGCGAAGGACTTCAAAGACTTCACGGGGCTCCAAGCGATCAAGATCATCGACGAAGACAACAATTGGGTCTTCTAGTAACGCCAAATTTTGCTGTAACTGAGATCTCAATTTACTCAAAGAGTGTGCGGAGTGTTTGGAAGCCTGTTCCCCACCCCGCTTCAAAAACTTGCCAAGTAAATTGGCAATAAATGTGATTGTTGAACCTGATTGCGGTTCGGATATTTTTGCCGCGTCTAAAGCCAACGCTGCATACAACTTCATCATCTTGTATGTTTTCCGTTTGAATTTTCTAGGCAAGAGCTCGTGGATTGCATCACCAAGATCCACAAAAAATTGATAAAGTAAATCTTCACGATTTCCAATCAACCATGGGGAAAACCTGACTATCTGTTTATGTTGCAGTTTGTTTAAAGCCAAGTTTACCAGCGATGTTTTTCCCGAACCCCACGCCCCTTCCACCCCGATTACAAGGCCACGGGATAAGTCATTTTCTGTAAACACGTTGGCCAGATGTGTAGCCAATTCACCAAATTCGAGCTTGTCGTCCTTGACATCCAAGATTGGTGTGTCCTTGATCCCGCTATTTTGGTTTTCGCATTGAGCGGATTTATTGGCTAGTAGATTCGTAAAAGGCATCATTTTTCCTTTGTATTGCAATGGGATTCGATTAATATACTGAATTGCTGCTGACTGAAAATGATTATTGTAAATTTGTTGGCACGATTTCTCGGAGCGCCCCGAAGTTGATGAGCGCACGGAGTTGAATTTGCTTAGGACGCTGGCCAAAGCGCGTAGGCAGCGTCAGGGTCCAGCCCCGCTGGTCAGACGAAGTCTCGAAAAGTGGGTGAGCTCAGACATATGCATCCAAAAGTGACCTCCGCCTGCCCTGTCAATAAGCATCTAAAAACTACCCCTTTTATGCATTCAAAGATGACCCTAACGATGAGTGGCTTTTTTGGGTTGACAAGTTCCTTTCCGGAGGTCTGGGGCCGCCGCTTTCGCATTCGGACGGCCCGCCGGTCAGTCCATGATCTGTTGCGAAACCGCCCGCATTTGTCGCCGGTCGAGCAAGGCTGCGGTTAACTTCGCGTCGCCGAACACGTTCGACCACTGCCCGAACACGAGGTTCGTCGTCTGATGACCGACATGCGATCATAGAGCTTGTCGGCTAGGTGGAACAGCAGCAGTTCGCCGTTCGGAGCGAACGAAAGGTAGCCCAGATTGTCCAGAATCAGGAAGTCCAGCAGCGAGAGTGCGTCCGCCATCCGTCCTTGGCGGTTCGCCTTGGCTTTCGCTACCAGCCGGTTCACCAAGTCAACGACATTGAAGAACCGGCCACGGCGACCGTCCCGGATCCAGCCGCGAGCCAAGCCGACTGGGATATGCGAAATTTATGGATGGCTAAATCTGAATAACGAATTGTCGGTATTAAGGTCTCATCAGGAAGTAAACTGTCCAAATTCATAGATTTTATAACAATTTGACAGATTTTCTTGAAGCACTATGATATGAGAAATTTTGTTTTCACTTTACTCGTTGGTTAGAGGCAATTGTTAAAAAAAGTTTTGTTGGAAATTGGATCTATGTTTAAGATTTACCGTATAACTTTGCGGTGATTTTTGCAGATCGAACAAATTGATAACCTTTGTCTTGAAAAGTGCGACGATGCTTCTGCTAGTGGCATATTTTAATCAGATAGTTCCCTATTTTTCGGGCAGAGAAGAGGCGTTCACACAGCTTGCCGAACGGCTGCAGCTCTTCGTCTTTTTTCCGTTGTACAGTTCGTTGAATTCAAAGATCGGCTTCTCAATGCGCTTGACGGAATTGTAGACGCTGCACCGGAGCCGGAAAGCACCAAATGGACTCCAATGAATCGAATCTGCCAATAGATTGTGCCCAGCAAATCCGACGGTGGATACTGGTCGGCGACTACGCCCGTACCAGCAAGGCTCGGCTGGCTTTGAATTGAAGATTAGGTGACACTCGGCATACGAACTACTTCAGTTCACGTCTTTGGCGGCGTCCACGATTTTATCGAGGAAATCGAAACATTGATCTTGAACTTCATCGAGCTGCATAGCGGAAAAGAAACGAAGGTCTACAAATGGACGGGAGGCAGAAGCAGCTTGTCGCCGTTCGCTAAAAAGGGCGTCATCTGACCGAAACAGCCCACTAAATCAAGGCTAAAGGCATCTGAACGACGGTACGTTTTCTGACAGACCGAGCCTTTTCAAGAAGAAACTCTCCGTCCAATTCAGCCCCATCGGATGCCGGAAGAATCTCGGGTTCTTGCAGAGTGATGACAAATGGATGTTCCAATTGGCAGCACATGGCGACGCTGTATTTCCGCTCGACAGTTGAGGGCTCTTTTCGCTTCTCGACCACAGCAGTAACCTGAGAAAATCCGACCTTAGTGCCAGATTTGGCGTTCACCAGGCCGTTTATATCCAGAGCCTCATAGCCGGTTTCTATCGACAAAGGGCGGTCCGAACGACAGACCAGCGCGAAATGCTTGTTTCGACTAGGCACGTAACGACTGGTCACCATTGATCCCGCGGGCAAGCTGTAATGCTCGCCAATTGTTGTTGTCGCTCGACACCATATGGCGATTTGCCCAGGTTTGACATCTACCGCACGCGGCTTCGACTTCATTGGACTAAACGCGACCATAGGCATGCTTTGCGACCTCAATAACGAAGGGAGCGAAGGGCCGATGCTGTTGCCGATTCCCCACAGAAAGACACCGCCATTCTGCTGACGCTCGCGTTCTTTCCGGGCGATAATGTCTTCAATCGATTGTCCTGCCTCTGCACCAAATCGGGTCCATACGAATGCGTCTGGAAGTGGCATGCATTTCTCCTTCGGCTCAAGCGACTATTCATGCATAACCAATCGTAGGCAAGATACATCTGGTCAGTTGTAGCATTTCACGCAGAGCATGGGGTTCGCGAGTCCGGCTTGGTTGCCGCACAGGCGTGAGGCAGCCGACACTGCCAAGAATTTTGAGCAGACCTGTGTCAAAGAAAGAACCTGCGTATCGTAAAGTTGTGGCGATTCTGGCGAACATCAGCCAGCCAGCCTCTGAGTTCTCTATATATTCACCATGCATCTGAGATACTGGCTCATCACATTGAAGACTTAACGGTCTAAAGCAATCTGGAGGTCGGGCAGCGGACAAACTACGGACGGCAATCGAAAGCTGCGTAGAGGCAAAAATATAGGGAGACGGAGTGAAAACCTGCTCGAGATCATTCAAAGAAGAGTTGCAAGGCCTCGGCATAACCAATGACGCCATTGAGGCCGTCTGGCCGATTTGGTGGAGCGACGAGGCCGAGGGATCAGTGTCAGCTCAAGCGGAGATGCGTTTCTCAGTTGCCAGAAGGCTTGGGCTTTCGCCTAAGTCGGTGGTCGGTGAGCGGCAACCCGAGTTTGTTTGGAGAAACAACGCCAAGTTCAAAGGTTTGTCGAAGTATGGGGAGTCCGAGCAGGCCGCGCTTACATCCTTCTGCATAGCATTGGGTCGACACTTGGAAAAAGGTGTTCCGGAGAGCACGACTTCGTTGGAAAATTTGACTGATCCGGCAATTGTCCGAAACTCCGTTTTGGCTCGCTCACCGTTCGTGAGCTTGCCAGATATTTGCGCTGTTTGCTGGGATTACGGGATACCTGTAGTTCAATTGCGAGTATTTCCTCTTTCCGCAAATAACATGGTAGCAACGGCAGTGAAAACACTAGATGGCTTTGCCGTTCTGGTTGGCAAAGACTCGAGGTTCCCAGCACCAATTGCGTACCATGTAGCGCGCGAGCTAGGCCATATCGCTGCCGGGCATTTGATGGAGTCAGACGCAATAATTGATCTTGAGGAGCGGAAAGAGAAGTCCGAGCGAGACCGGGAAGAGCGTGAAGCGGATGAATTTGCTTTGGAGTTATTGACCGGGCAAAAGTCTCCCAGCCTGAAATGCGCGTCTTCTCCCAAGAGCAGTTTGGAGCTCGCGTGCGCCGTCAACTCAGCGTCCGCTGAGCGGCAAATCGAGCCTGGCACGCTTGCCCTCTGCTATGGATATCAGACCTCTGACTGGAAGACGGCTTACGCTGCACTCAACCATATCTATAAAAGTAAGCACGATGTTTGGCGGATTTTGAATGCCATTGCCGCTGAACACCTCGATTGGACGGTTTATAAGGACGACGAGGAAGCGTACATACGAGCTGTTATTGGGGCAAGATAACTTGCCTAACACCGTTGCCGACAACGATATCGTCGAAAAGCTCTGCCGATGGAATAGCGTGGACGGCCTTTCGGAATGCTTAGAAACCGAGGCGTGCTCCATTGGCTACTTGGGATCATTACGCTTCGTCGTTGGCAAGAAGCTCAATAGGATGGGCTTGTCGGCTGCCTCGGAACAATCCGATCAATAGTCTGCTCAGACCCGAGTGCCGACAAGGCTGCGAAGATTTGCTTTGCTTGCAGTGCGATCACGTTCTCCGAGGGCGACGCCATCAAGGCACTGTCGAGCTACCAATTTGATCTCGGTCAAAAATCTGGCGAGTTTACTCATGCCAGTCTATGCTGCTTTCCGGAACGAGACAGTTTACGGTTCGATTAGCTTTGCGGTAAGACCGATTTTGTGCCCTCTTCTTTTCTGGAGCTGTTAAGCAAATTAGGGTCGATGCGAACATTGAGGTACGCTTTATCTACGAGTCCCTTCGCAGACTTGCTTCAATTTTTTCCCGCACTTCTTCCATCTGCAACTTCGGTCGCAGCCGAGTTTTTGCTGACCGATCCCGCTCCAGCGCATGCCAGTTCGCAGCTGTCATGTCATAATCGAGAACTGGAAAACCCGCGAGAACGACAGCTGCGGCATAGCGCTCGACCCCTCCCGCCGCCGCGACGGAGGAATCAGCGCTCAACCGAAACAGGAATCGTCTCCTCGCCGTCAGAGTTGCTCGGCCATTGCACGAAGCCAACGCCCGGGTTCATGCGCAGCGGTTCCAAGATCGTGTTGGCGTCAAACGAGAATCAAATGACTCAAATCCGGACTTGGCGTCCGGGCGCAGTGTCCCGCGCGCCCGCGAATATCTCGTCGGGATTGAGGTTGAGTTTCTCAAGATCCACAGTCGTTTTGAACTCCCGGTATGCCTCAGCGAAACTGCGCCGACCAGCGGCAAGCCGCTCAAACTTCCGGTGGCCCACCAGTACCACGACCGTCTCGCCGCGTCGGGTCAATTCCACCGTTTTGCCGTGCTCCGCTTCTCGGATCAGTCTCGGCAGGTTGCGGCGAGCTTCCGTGATTGAGTGTTTCTCGGTCATCTCATTATCCATCATGCAAATGGCCGTCTGCATTACACTGGGCCAGCCAAGCGGCAAACCCCAAAGTGTCCAGCAGACCAACTGAAAGGGAGTTGCCGTATCAAACAAGCCGGACACATGGGTGTACTGCCCTTTCGCAGTTCGCGGCGCGCAGAATTCAGAAGGCCGTCGACCGGTTAAACGAGATGGAAAGCGGGCAATCCGTCGAAATCCAAATGTCCGTTCCCGGTATCGGAGTTATTGTTCTGGCTATCATCTTCTCCGAAGCCTTCGACAGTGTCAGCAGGGTAAAATTTCATGCACTGCGGAGCAGCGGTCGTAGGCATGTCCGAGCCATTGGAAGAGTTGCCAATTGCTTTCTCGGCATCCTCTGTAAATGATCGAAGTCAGACAAACCTTCGACCCGGAACGACGATCAAAAGGCATCCTCTGAACCCCAAACAGTGCGCTCGACACTATGCTGCGGATCTCCACCCCAGCTTTTTCGCCGCCCGCCAGCGACAGAAGTGCAAACCGGCAAGCCGGGCTTCCCGGAGTCTTGGAGCACCGCGAAGACTCTGCAATGTCAAAGCGGCTAACATTGCCGCTGGAAAGCGTTAAGAAATTCGGGATTTGTTAACATTGGTTGCCGGTTGCGATCCAATGGAAGGTTCGATTAGAAATTCGCCGCCAACAAGGAAGGATGCCGAAATGACCATCAAGACCGTCTTGATCGCGTGCGCCATTGCGCTGATGCCGCTGGCCGTGCAAGCGGAGTGGCGGGAGAAAATTGAAATCGACCGGATCACCGGCGAAAGGCTTCACGCCGGAATCGAGACGGTGGCGTTCGCGGAAAAGCCAAGGCCGTATCCGTTCAATCTTGTTCCCGGATTGCTATATCTGAATTGCGCCGGCGGCGTCTTTTTTGCTCTTATCGCCGAAGGCAGGGGAGGCGAACGTCTTGTGGATACAATCGAGTTTAGCGATCTGGACGAGTTGCAGATACGCGCGAGAATCGATGATCACGTTGCTTCGTTCCAAGTTGAAAATTGGCGGATGGATGACATCCGTGCGCTAATGTTTCCCGGCACCGGTCTGGACAGTCTCTATTTGGCAATCGTCCACGCCGGCAATCTGCTGCTGGAGATTCCCACGGTCGAATACGGCGATCTTTATTTCTCGTTCGATTTGGCCGGGACCCGTGCGCTGGTCGGTCGAACTTGCGGCGGCGCACAAACCGACTAGCCTAAAGATACCGCAAGGCTTCACCCGCACTTTCGTTGCGGGTATATCGCGCAACCATTCTGGTCGTTGACCAGCGGCCTTGACGCATGACCGTTGCGGGTTACCCGCAACGCCATGCCGACCCGCCCGAAGTGACCGCCGAAACCGGCGCCCAGACCGCAAGCTTTGGCGACCGCCGCGATCCGGTTTGCGATCTGTCTGTCCCCTAGTTTGAATACCGAGTCGGATTCCGCCGGAGTCTCGAACTCGCGCAAGCGGTCCAAATCCGCCATTGCGGTCGCGGTGATCGCGACGACCGCCCCGGCGCCTGTCGGATCCGTTTTCGACCGGCGGATCGTGACCCGGCCGCTGTCGTCGGTCTCGCGTTCAATGTCGGCCCATCGCAATGCGGCGGCTTCCGACCGGCGCAATCCGGCTTCCGAAACGACCGAAACGATTGCCATTGTCTTTGCGGCTTTCTCGCGGTTGCGCTGCAAGTCGAGATGGGCGCGGATGACCGCAACGGCTTCGCTGGTCAGACCGCGGGCTTGCTTGACGGTTTTGGTTTCCGCCGCTTGCCGGGCGAAGCCCTGCATCGCGGTCTTGATGATCGGCGCGGCGCAAGGGTTGATTTGGCCGGCAAGCCGATGGGCTTCACCTATCGCGGCGCAAGCCATGCGCAGGGTCGAGACGCTCGCGCCGCCGGCGAAACGAGCGGCCAGGAACGAGGCAACATGTTCGGAATCCGCCGGCAAGACCGGGTGGCCGTGATCGCCCGCCCAGTCCGTCCAGAAGGTCCAAGCCGTTCGATAGGCACGGCGCGTTTCGGGCGCCTTGCTCGCGGCGAGCGCCGAGACCAGCGGATCGCGCGATTCGGCCGGAATGATCCGGTCGTCGAAGATCGAGACGGTCGGCATGTCCATCGCGGTTTTTCCGGCTGGTTTCGGATTCCGTTAAGGGGCATTATCGGAATTCTGCCACTTCGATTGGTTTGACATCGGTGTTGGCATTTGGAATTCGTAGCCGGATGATCAGGCACCTTTCTGGAATTGCTCCAAATCACGTTCGCAGAGGCGTTCGCGCGTGATACAAGCGGCTGTAGTGTGCAATCCGGATGGGGCCGCGCCGGTCCTTCTCGTGTGCGAGCATGCTTCGCGCTTCATTCCCCCGGAGTACGGAAACCTCGGCTTGGAGACTCAAGCCTTGTCCAGCCATATCGCGTTCGATCTCGGAGCCGCGGAAGTCGCTCGCGCCATCAGCG
Organism: Paracoccaceae bacterium; assembly: GCA_965205055.1. GTDB lineage: Bacteria > Pseudomonadota > Alphaproteobacteria > Rhodobacterales > Rhodobacteraceae > CBDBBY01. The sequence goes on from OZ242030.1 coordinate 3,573,216, forward strand.
ACGAATTGGACGCGCCTCTTGTTGAAGGAACGATTTCGCGCTTGATCCTCGACTGCAATCGGACTCTCGATGCGCCGGATTTGATTCCCGAACGAAGCGAGCGTTTCGAGATTCCCGGCAACAAGGGACTGACCTCGGCGGAGCGGAATGGCCGGATTGAGAACGTGCATGTACCGTTCCACAGAACGGTGGAAGAAACCTTGGCGCACATCGAATCCGTTCGATGCATCGCGACGATCCATAGCTTCACCCCGGTCTACAACGGGCAATCCAGAAGTGTTGAGCTCGGAGTTCTCCACGATGCCGACTCGCGCTTGGCGGACCGCGTTCTGGAGCTTGCGAATGATTCCATTCCGCTTGAAGCGGTGCGAAACCAGCCCTACGGATCCGGCGACGGGGTGCTTTACACGTTGCGGCGGCATGCGGTCGAGCGAGGCATTCCGAATGTCATGCTGGAAGTGCGGAACGATTTGATCGCTGCTCCTGAAGATCAGCTAAGGATCGGAAAGGCGCTGGCTTTGATCATTTCGGAAGCTGCGGATCGTCTCGAGTCTGCGCAGTCCGCGGAAAGGCCCGAGTGAATCTTTTACTCCTGAGATATGTGCGCGTCGTCGATGCGATCAACTTCCGCTTCGGACGCTTCGCAATGTACGGAATCTTCGTCATGGTGGCGATTCTGCTGTGGTCGTCGATCTCCAAGACGTTTTTTCTGCCGTCGCTCTGGACGCTCGAATTGGCCCAGTTCGCGATGGTCGCGTACTACATGATCGGCGGCCCCTACTCGATCCAGCTCGGCTCGAACGTCAGAATGGACCTCTTCTACGGCGGCTGGTCGCCGCGCCGGAAAGCATGGTTCGACGCGTTCACGGTGATGTTCCTGATCTTCTATCTGGGAGTTCTGCTCTACGGTGGTCTGACCAGCATAGGCTATGCGTTCGAATACAATGAGCGCAGCAACACGGCTTGGCGGCCTTACATGTGGCCGATCAAGTCGATCATGTGCCTCGGCATCCTGCTGATGCTGCTTCAGGCGATTTCGGAGTTCCTCAAGGATGTCGCCCGTTTGAGAGGGGTCGAACTCTAGTGCCGTACGAGCTGATCGCCATCCTGATGTTTTCGACCATGATGCTGATGCTCATGACGGGTCAGCGCGTGTTCGGAGCGATCGGATTCGTGGCGGTCGCCGCCGCGCTTCTGCTTTGGGGGACCGGCGGTTCGGACATCGGCTTCTCGGCGGCGATGAAGCTGATGAAGTGGTATCCGCTTCTGACCCTCCCGATGTTCATATTCATGGGCTATGTGCTTTCGGAAGCGCGGATAGCGGATGATTTGTACCGCATGTTCCACGTATGGATGGGGCCGGTTCGCGGTGGGCTCGCTCTAGGCACGATCGGATTGATGGTTCTGGTGTCGGCCATGAACGGCCTTTCTGTCGCCGGTATGGCGATCGGCGCCACGATCGCGCTTCCCGAACTGCTGAGAAGGGGATACGACAAGCGCATGGTGACCGGCGTGATCCAGGCGGGGTCCTCGCTTGGCATACTGGTTCCCCCGTCTGTCGTTCTCGTGCTCTATGCGATGATCGCGCGTCAGCCGGTCGGACAGCTTTGGCTTGCCGGCGTGCTTCCGGGTCTGATGATGGCCGCGATGTTCATGATCTACATTGCGGCGCGCTGCCGGATCCAGCCGAACCTCGGCCCTGCGCTCCCGAAGGACGAGCGCGACATGCCTTTGGCGAAAAAGCTGAAACTGCTCCGGGCGGGGCTGCTGCCGGTTTTCATATTCGCGGCGATGATGGTGCCGTTCGTCAACGGTTGGACCAGCCTGGTCGAGAGTTCCGCCATCGGCGCGATGACCGCGTTCCTGGCGGCAATCATCAAGGGCCGCATGACCCGGAAGGTGTTCGAGACTTCGGTGCGGCAGACGCTCGGCGTGTCTTGCATGTTCATGTGGATCATTCTGGCGGCGTTGGGATTCGGCGCGGTCTTCGACGGGCTTGGCGCGGTGCGGGCCATCGAGACGCTGTTTTCGGATCAATTGGGTCTGAGCCCTTGGACGACCTTGATCCTTATGCAGGCGTCGTTTCTGATCATGGGCACATTTCTGGACGACACGGCGATGCTCGTGATTGTCGCGCCGCTCTACATCCCGCTCGTCGGCGCGCTCGGATTCGACCTGATCTGGTACGGCGTCCTATACACGATCACGACTCAGATCGCCTACATGACGCCGCCGTTCGGATACAACCTGTTCCTCATGCGGGCGATGGCTCCCCCTGAAATCAGCCTGCGCGACATTTACGGTTCGATTCTGCCCTTCGTGCTCGTGATGGTTGTCGCGTTGGGGCTTGTGATGATCTTTCCGCAGATCGCGCTTTGGTTTCCTGACTACATCTACGCAAAATGACATGTCTGCCGGATTCAATTCCATTGGTCGAACTTCGTTGATTCGCCTTCTGGATGAAGCAAGGCATGCCCGATAGGTTGCGTGGCGCGGATGTTCCGAAGAAGCGAGGCTGCATTCCGGTACGTTGAAGTGACTGCGAATTGGGGCGGCAGCGGGGTTCCGTAGGAAGAATGGAGCGCGGCACTTTTGTCATTCGCTCGACTCATGCATAGTGTCTGGAGGGGCGGAGTTCCGCATTCCGCCGAATGCAAACAAAAGGACTAATCATATGACGACGAGACGCAATTTCATCGCCACGGCGGGATTGGGCGGAGCGGCCGCGCTCGCTGCGCCCGCCGTGCATGCCCAATCGAAGATCCGCTGGCGCATGCAAACCTATGCCGGACCTGCTCTGGCGGAACATGTCATCAAGCCCGCCGTGGAGTCGTTCAACAAGATCGCCGGAGACGAAATGGAGATCGAGCTGTTCTTCGCCGATCAGCTGGTCCCCACAGGGGAGCTTTTTCGCGCTATGCAGCGCGGCACGATCGACGCCGTTCAGTCGGACGACGATTCAATGGCGTCGCCCACGGAGGTCACCGTGTTCGGCGGATATTTCCCGTTCGCCAGCCGCTACTCCTTGGATGTGCCGGTGCTGTTCAACCAGTACGGGCTCGGCGAGATCTGGGACGCGGAGTATTCGAAGGTCGGCGTCAAGTGGCTGTCCGCAGGAGCATGGGATCCGTGCCATTTCGCGACGAAAGAGCCGATCCGCAGCCTTGAGGATCTCAAGGGAAAGCGGGTCTTCACCTTCCCGACCGCAGGCCGGTTTCTGAGCCAGTTCGGAGTCGTTCCGGTATCGCTTCCTTGGGAGGATATAGAGGTCGCGGTCCAGACGGGCGAGCTCGACGGCATCGCGTGGTCGGGCATAACCGAAGACTACACGGTCGGATGGGCCGATGTGACGGATTACTTCCTGACCAACAACATTTCGGGCGCGTGGGCCGGATCTTTCTTCGCGAACATGGACGCCTACAACGAACTGCCTGATCGACTCAAAGAGCTGCTGAAGCTCACGATGGACAGTTCCCACTACTATCGCCAGTGGTGGTATTGGGGAGGCGAAGCCCATCTCCGCACCCAAGGGACGAAGATGACGCTGACATCGATCCCGGACGAGGAATGGGCCGTCGTGGAGGCAGCCGCGCGCGACTTCTGGGACGAGATCGCCGCCGAGTCGCCCACCAAGGCGAAGGTTGTGGAAATTCTCAAGGAGTACAACGCCATAATGGAGCAGGCGGGACGCCCCTACCGTTACGGCTGAACAAGCTGGGCCGGGAGGGGCGATCCCTCCCGGTCGCAACCGAAAACTCGGTCTGCTCGCGAAGGGATGAACGGGCCGCGCCAACTCCGCGCGGACTTGAGCATTGAAGGATTCAAATGTCGCATGTCTTGAAATGCATTTCGCCGGTGAATGGCGAGGTATACGCCGAACGGCCCGCAGCCGGCGCGGCGGAGGCGTCGGCGGCTGTAGACCGAGCCAAAGCGGCGCACTACGACTGGTCGAAACGACCGCTGGATGAACGAATCCGCCTGGTGCTCGCCGGGGTTGAACGCGTGGGAGCGATGAACGACGAGATCGTGCCCGAGCTTGCTTGGCAGATGGGCCGTCCTGTCCGCTTCGGGGGCGAATTCAACGGTTTCAAGGAGCGCGCCGAATACATGGCCTCCATCGCCGGCGAAGCGCTTGCGGACGTCTTTCCGGATTCCGGGGATGGGTTTCGAAGGCGGATTGCGAGGGAGCCATTCCCGACCGTATTCGTGATCGCACCTTGGAACTACCCTTACATGACCGCCATAAACACGGTCGCGCCAGCTCTCATTGCAGGCAGTTCCGTGGTTTTGAAGCATGCGACGCAAACGATGCTCGTCGGTGAACGCATGGAGACCGCATTCAAGGAAGCCGGGTTGCCCGACGATGTGTTCCAGAACCTGTTCCTCGACCACTCGACGGCGCTGGACTTGATCTCGTCGGGGTCATTCGGATTCGTCAATTTCACCGGGTCGGTCGAAACGGGCCGGGTGATCGAAAGAGCCGCCGCAGGCACATTCACTTCGTTGGGACTCGAGCTCGGAGGCAAGGATCCGGGCTACGTCGCTGAAGACGCCGACATCGGCGCGGCGGCGGAGGGGCTTATGGACGGCGCGACGTTCAATTCGGGACAGTGCTGCTGCGGGATTGAGCGAATTTACGTGCATGCCTCGCGCTTCGACGACTTCGTCGGCCGGGCCGTCGAGTTCGCCCAAAACTTGAAGCTGGGAGATCCTCTGAAAGAATCGACCAACCTCGGACCGATGGCCCAGAAACGGTTCGCGACGGAAGTGCGCCGCCAAATCGAAGAAGCCGTCGATGTCGGCGCGGTCGCCCACGTCGAAAGGTTCGATGGCGACGACGGTGAAGCCTATCTTTCGCCGCAGGTGCTGACCTCGGTCGATCACGGGATGCGCCTGATGCAGGAGGAGAACTTCGGACCGGTCGCCGGAATTATGTCTGTCCAATCGGATGACGAAGCCGTCGCACTCATGAACGACAGCCGATTTGGACTCACTGCATCAATCTGGACGTCTCATCAAGAGCGGGCGGAACAGATCGGCTCGCAGCTGGACACGGGAACCGTGTTCATGAACCGATGCGATTATCTCGACCCGAGCTTGTGCTGGACGGGCAGGAAAGACACCGGCCGCGGTGCCGCGCTGTCCCAACTCGGATACCAAGCCCTTACCCGCCCGAAATCCTACCATTTGAAGATCACGTAAGGAGCCGCCGTGAAAGCTGACTGGTCATATCCTACTTCCGTCAAATTCGGTCCGGGCCGGATTGCGGAACTCCCTGACGCCTGCCGAGCGGCGGGAATAAATCGTCCTTTGTTCGTAACGGACAGGAACTTGAAAGATCTCCCGATCACCAGAAAGGCGATTGAGATCCTCGAAAACGCCGGATTCACCGTCGCGCTGTTCGCGGAAGTCGATGCCAATCCGTCGGACACGAACTTGGCGGCCGGATTGGAAGCTTACCGATCAGGCGGGCACGACGGGGTCGCCGCATTCGGCGGAGGTTCCGGGCTGGATCTCGGCAAAATGATCGCCTTCATGAAGGGCCAGACCCGCCCGATCTGGGACTTTGAAGACATCGGCGATTGGTGGATGCGCGCGAACTCGGATGGGATTGACCCGATCGTAGCCGTTCCGACAACGGCCGGAACGGGATCCGAGGTCGGCAGAGCTTCGGTGATCACCAACAGCGCAACGAAGATCAAGAAAGTCATTTTCCATCCCAAGGTCCTGCCGTCCATTGTCATCTGCGACCCTGAACTGACTGTCGCGTTGCCGCCCGCGATCACTGCCGGCACGGGCATGGATGCGTTCGCTCACTGTCTGGAGGCATTCTGCGCCCCAAGCTACCATCCGATGGGCCAGGGCATTGCGTTGGAAGGCATGCGGCTCGTGAAGGAAAACTTAATAAGAGCGTACGAGGACGGCTCGGATATTGAAGCCAGATCGAACATGATGAGCGCTGCGGCGATGGGCGCCGTTGCATTCCAGAAGGGGTTGGGCGCAATCCATTCGCTTTCGCATCCGGTCGGCGCGAATTACGATACCCATCACGGCACGACCAACGCGGTCGTCATGGATTGCGTGCTAGAGTTCAACAGGTCGGCTATTGAGGACTTGCTCGCATCCGCTGCCGCGTACTTGGGAATACCGGGCGGCTTTGACGGCTTTTGCACTTTCGTCGATGAATTGAATGCAGCGCTTGGGATTCCAAAGAACCTTAAGGAGATGGGCGTGCCGAATGACCGGATTGAAGAGCTCGCTGCGATGGCGATCCAGGACCCGACCGCATCCGGAAATCCTCGACCGCTGCGGCATGAAGACGCGGTGCAGCTCTACAAGAAGTGCTTTGATCTTGAGTGAAAGATCATCCCGATTAGCGGAGACGACGCGCCAACGTCGTGCGGCGACGTCCTTAATCGAAAAAATCAAAAGGCAATTATGCGATTACTGAGTAATTCCCAATTGCCTACGATTGGATCATTACGGCGGAATGGATGAATCGGAAACAACGATTATCCCATGAATATGCCAACCAAAACTATCCGGAAGTCAGCGCGTCCGAATACCTATCCAGCTTAGCGGCTGCTTTAGTTTTATCGCTCTCCACCTTTTCGGGAGCGGTTGCAGCGAGTTTAATTCACAACTGCAATATTTCTTATAATGGAAGCTTTTTCGGTGCTGCTTTGACGAATTTGTGCCAAAAGATTATGGATTTCCCAATGCCACTCTCAAATCCAACTTCACGGAAAAAATAGGCAGTGCAGTCCCTATTGGAGTCAATCACGCCTATTTGTGATATTCGTGGTGCGCATCTTCTATTGAGTATCTGATTCCGGAAGCTTTTCCTTTTGACTGAGAGCTTTCGCGGCACGACGGATTATATCCATAGCTTCTTGATCTTCAGGAGAATTTGCAGTTGGCAAATTTGAAACAGCTTCGTCAAGATCACTAAGCTCCCTTGTTTCACTGTCGGTCAAGCTTTCTTTCTCGCAAAGTTCTTTTCGGCGATCCAGTATCTTTTCTATATGCAGTGGCCGTGAGGAAGGAAAGTCGAATAAATCGCTTGTGATGACTTGGTCAAGACGCCAGTCAGTATTGATGAAAGGGTCGTTCAAGATCTGCACATGATTGGCGAACTGCTTGAGCACCGCCAAATTTGCGTCAAGAGACGATTGTGCCAACAAGGGACTATGTGCGGTTACGATGAACTGGACATTCGGAAAATTGCTGGTGAGATGTTCACGAATCTCGCGTTGCCAGCGGGGGTGAAGGTGAAGGTCGATTGCATCGATGATCGCAATCGCCGGCTCAAGAAGGGGATTTGGGCTATCTGGGAAATGTTCCAGCAATCTCAGCGCAATATCCATAGTCCAAGCGACCATAGTTTGATATCCAAGACTTAGCTGCCGGATTGAAACCGTTCCGTAAAACGTTGTTACTTTGATCCCGGTTTCACCAAATGAGGTAATTTTTCCTGGCGGGCCAAGTATCTTGATGTGATCTGAACTCTCTACATCCAGCAGCATCTCCGCAAGTAAGGATTTTAATATGCCGAGTAGCTTCGTTGCATTTTGGTTGTTCTTCATGGAGTGATATTCCAGTCGGAACAGTAGGTCTTCCGCATTACATAGAGGAGCCTCGGCCGAGAGCAATGACTCCACGGAAGCGGCTTTACAGTTATTTGGACCAAAGGCTCCTTTGAAAGGTTTGTCAGTGTATTTGGGATGCCGACCTGCACCGTAGGCTAATACAAGCGGCTCTCGGTCTGGTTTTCTCTCCGATCCTCTGAATTCTCCGCCGGGACGGAATTTTGTGATTTTGTCTCCGGTGCGTTTGATCGAGATTAACGTAAATATGTCGTTCCCGTTTAGTTGTTCTGGGTCTGAAAGGGGGACGCCAACAGAAAGCTGTGCCTCTAACCGAGCCTCAGTGTCGCCAGGAGACCGCACCAAAGCATTTATCGCGCCATTGTCGCCCTCGCTAGCCAATATTGGCTCTATCGAGCCGTGGTCAGGGCCGTCATCCTCATCGGGACGTTCAATAAACACTGGACGCATGCACGCAAGGCATTGGAGAAGTGTAGTTTTACCGACGCCGTTATCTCCGAGAATTAGAGTCCAACGGGCAAGCCGTTCATCTTCGTCGACAAGAATCAGTTCCTGTCGCTCGCTGAAACAGCGGATGTTCTCAAGCACCAGCTTTTTGAAATAGATTGGAGGGTTAGATTGTCCTGACAATGGTATCTCCAATCGAAAACAAAGACGTATGTTGTTGTGCTGCCAACTCGGCACACTAACGAGCGACAGCGAATGGGCAATCAATGAGGGTCATATACTTGGCAAGTTAGCCAATATCAATTTCGTCGGGGACTACGCCGCGCCCGTCGCCGGGAGGGTGCAGTTCGTCTTGACGGTATGCCTTTACTGCCTGCGGCACTCTCTGCGTGTCTTGGAACTTTCAGTGGAAGTCAGGCGGTGGCCACCCGGAAATTACGGCGAACTCAATGATGTCGCACTGTATATATTCGGCCCTGAAATGGTCGGATGTTCCGTGATAGCCGCGCGTTAGCGTGGTCGGGAACGGTTCAATTCCTTTGAAGTGTGGCTAGTCCGTCATTTGTCTGCCGAAAGAGGAAATTATCGCCACAGACTCGAATTCGGCCATGCCGCGATAGTCACTTGAAGTTCTGACCGCATCTGAAACCCTCGACCGCTGCGGCATCAGGACGCGGTGCAGCTCTACAGGAAGTGCTTTGATCTTGCGTAAACGCTTCAGGTCCGAGGAGTCGGTGCGTTTTGCCGAGTGAGCGCAACCAAGCCTCGACCGCTGCGGCGTCGCATGCAGGACCAATTGAACTGCTTTGAAAGCTTTCGACGGGACTCCAGCTGGCGTCAGCTAATGGCTTGTCATCATTGAATTGCTGCGCAGCATTTTGCGGAATGGGTTGCGTTCATCGCTAACTCAAATCCTGTTGGAACGCCTGCAATAGGCCTTTGACGCGGCTTTGACACCAAGCTGCGACAGAGGTTTCCGCATTGAATTCGATCAAAGTCGCGCAGCGAGCCTCGTGCCTTGGTCCACGGCTCTTTTGGCGTCCAGTTCCGCCGCGTTTTCCGCTCCCCCGATCACGTGGTGGTTTCGACCAAACGCTACCAGCTGGTCGGCCAAGCTTCGTTCAGGCACTTGTCCGGCGCAGATCACGACGTTGTCGGCTTCGATCAACATTTCTCGGTTCGTCTCGCCATTGACGAAAACGCGGATGCCATCCGGTTCAATGGAATGGTACGTCACGCCGCCGACCATTCGCACATTCTTCCGCTTCAGAGAGGCCCTGTGAATCCACCCGGTGGTTTTCCCCAAGCTTCTTCCGAACTTGCCGGGCTTTCGCTGCAGCATCGTTATCGCGCGCGCCGGCGCGCGCGGCCTCGGGCCGCCCGGAACCAATCCGCCGCGATGCGTCTCGGGATCGGATATCCCCCATTCGGCAAGCCAGGCCGCGACGTCTTCCGAAACTCCTCCGTCGTCTTCAGCAAGGAATTCCGCAACGTCGAAGCCAATGCCGCCCGCTCCGATGATCGCCACGCGGCCGCCGGCTTGCTCACCGTCGGACAATACTTGCGCGTAGGTCAGCACGGAGGGAAGCTCCAGCCCGGAGAGTTCGGGAACCCTTGGCGAAACGCCTGTGGCCACGATGATTTCATCGAAATCCGACAGGTCTTCAGCCGAAGGCGAGGCGCCTGGCCTGAGATCAACGCCGGTTCGGTCGATTTCGACTTCGTACCAATCGAGAAGGCCGCGGAACTCCTCTTTGCCGGGTATTCGCGCGGCCATTTTCAACTGGCCTCCGATTTTGTCCGATTTTTCGAACAGCACGACGCTGTGACCGCGTTCGGCGGCGACAATTGCCGCCGATATTCCGGCCGGACCGGCGCCAACGACGGCAACCAATTTGGCTCGACTTGCCGAAAGGTATCGGAGTTCCGTTTCGTGGCAAGCGCGAGGATTGACCATGCAAGTCGAAACCTTGCGCAAGAACGTATGGTCAAGGCAAGCTTGATTGCAGGCGATGCACGGCGTGATTTCGCGGGCGCGGCCTTGCTTGGCCTTGTTCACGAAATCCGCGTCGGCGAGAAACGGCCTAGCCATGGAGATCAGATCTGCACAGTCTTCGCGCAAAATCTCTTCCGCAGTTTCCGGATCGTTAATCCTGTTGGACGCCATTACCGGAACGCCGACCTGCCCGATCAGTTTCTTGGTGACCCATGAGAATGCTCGTCGGGGCACTCTCGTCGCGATCGTGGGAATTGTCGCCTCGTGCCAGCCGATGCCCGTGTTGATGATGTCCGCGCCCGCAGCCTCCACCGCATTCGCAAGTTCGACGACTTCGTTCCAGTTGGAGCCGTCGGGAACGAGATCAAGCATCGAGAGCCTGAATATGATCAGGAAATCTTTGCCGACCGCTTTCCGCGAGCGCTTCATCACCTCCACGGGCAGACGCATCCTGTTTGCGTAGGATCCACCCCAGCGGTCGGCGCGCTTGTTCGTTCGCTCAACAATAAACTGGTTCAGAAAATAGCCTTCGGACCCCATGATTTCGACGCCGTCGTATCCGGCTTCGCGCGCTTTGGCGGCGGTCTCCGCAATGTCTGAAATCTGCTTTTCGATGCCCGTCTCATCGAGCTCGCGCGGCTGGAACGGCGAGATCGGCGATTTTATCGGTGACGGCGCCACGCAATTCGGGCCGTATGCGTATCGTCCCGCGTGCAGGATCTGCATGGCGATCCGTCCGCCGCAATCATGCACCCGGTCTGTCACGAAGCGATGATTGTCGATGTCTTCCTGAGTGCAGAGACCTGCGGCGTGAGGGAAAACAGCCCCTTCAGGATTGGGCGCTATTCCGCCTGTGACGATAAGTCCGACTCCTCCTCGGGCTCGCTCGCCGTAGAACTCCGCGACGCGGTTCCAGTCGCCGAATTCCTCGAGTCCAGTGTGCATTGAACCCATGACGACTCGGTTCGGAAGGTCGATAAAGCCCAAGTCAAGCGGCGCCAGCAGTTTGGGGTATGACGAGCTCATTGATGGATATGCTCCTTATCCAGTCGGGACTGCGATCCTTGCTATTGCCGGATGCAGTTTTCCCGAGTTGCCGCGCTCATCTTCCGAAATCAAGCCAAAGAACGGCTCATTTTTGCACGCTGACTGACCTTCGATAGAGATATCTGAGTCCATGAACAGAATTGAATACCATTCGCAAATTTGCTTGCTCGCCGCCTGTTTCCACCGTTTGAGTTGATTATTGGTTATCGCTCCCTGGCACAAGCAGGACTTGCATGAACGGAACGCGGCGGCGAGCGCCAATACATCAATTGTTGCCCAAAATTGATGTTGCTTCGCCACTGCATCGCACAATCGGTATCGCCGCCGCGAACTTTCGCTTGCTATCTCAATTGTCCGGGACTACATCAGGATCAGATACCCGCGGGCAGCATGCTGTCAGCTCAAGGGCTGCTCTTCGGAGCGGCCTTTGCTTTTTTTGGGGGCGGGCAACGAGAACATGGGACGGCGCGTTCCATGATTTCGGGTTGAGACGGTCGAGATGTCGCAGGCTGCAAGCATGCGCCAACGCTCCGTTCGACGTCGAATGCAACTTGAAAATTTCACTAGAATCTACATTTTCAACATGCGATGAAAATGTAGGAATCAATGAACAGCTTAAATTTTCAAGCAGCAGAAAAACTTAAATGGCTGCTTGGTCAAGCGCGCCCTTCATCAAACTGGATGCCCCTTACCGGAAGCGTTATCTGGTGACAGCGGTCCTGATTTCCAAGCTCACCTGAGCGCTTTCAGCCGCTCGCACGCTGGTCCGCGAATAATTGGCCAACGGGCAGCCGCGTCACGGCGGTTGTTTCAGCTACGCAACAAGATTGCTGACAACACAGGCAATCTCGTTCTCATTTTCATTGCGCCATATTGTCCACAAACTTTCGTGCGTTTTGCCGGGAACACGAAGTCGACTTTTTTGACCTTTTCTCAATGAAACAGCCTTGGAGCACGATGTACTTGTTTGAATCCCCGCCTGACCTGTCTCCGTGTCAAAGCAAAGCCGCACGGCCGTCGTCATACAGTTCAACTCCGAATATCTTGCGGTAAACCCTGCTACCTGCTGAGAAGCGCTGCCTCAGCGAAGCGGCGTCGCAATCGTCAACAAAGGCGAAGGTTGTGTGTTGCTGCGCTTCAACTGCAGCCAGACCGGCGCCAATCATTATACCGCCGCAATCACTCAAGACATACCGGTCATGAAAATCTTCTCCGCCCTCGACTTCTGCCCACTCGCAGAGCTGCAAAACAAAACCATGAGGAATTATTCCATTAAAGAGTTGCGGAGCTTCGTTGAGGAGGAGTTCGGCAGTCGGTCGAGTCTCATGCGTATGCCAGTGTATGCGTATGGTTTTTCCCGCCGCGCCGAGGTCCTTCAATTGCCCGAGCAACGAAGTGAGTGGTCCGATATAGTCTTGACCGCGCGGACGAATGTTAAAATACCGATCTACAACGTCGATTTCGCGCGAGGCATAGACGAACATCAAAAGTGCACCGGCGATTGCGTCGGCGGTGCGAGGGACGTTGCAGCTGTTTGGAGCAGCAATCAACTCGTGGTCGTCATTACAGAGGTCAGCGGTCAAGGAAACGCTGCATGCCGCATCCGCCGTTGCGCCGATGATAGCTCGGAAAGGCCTCCTCCGATGTTCTCGGAGTGCGTTTTCCATCCAGGTCGCATTTGAATCGTAGCATCGGCCAAAATCGACGACGCGGCGCTTCTTTGTGTGACGCAATCTCTCGACGAGACTTGCCATTCGGACATCGGGTAAACCTGCGTCTTTCGCGGCTGCTATCACTTTCTTTTCCCAACGCTTGGGCATTCGCGAAATCAAGCGGCCTTTGTCGAACCCGAATTTTTCAATCAGATATCTGAAGGTCTTGCAGTCCGCCCCGATTGCAGTAGGCTCTACGGCGTACTCGGAATGCACTAGAACAGTTCCTCCGCACGCTCGTCGAAGAATCCTTGCGGCCAGCGGTCGTCGAAATCACCGTCATCGGACACGCGCAGAGGCCGAAATATTACGCCTTCAATTCTGTTTTCAACATGGATGACCGACAAGTCGTCAGGAGTGATTCCTGCAGTGCCAGCCGGCAACTCATTGTCGGTCGTTTCACGTACCCGTCGCAGCAGGCGAAGCATGATGTGCTCGCTATGCGTCTCGACGATAAGCAACTTTCCTTCAGCCATGTTGTCTGGATCACTTGCCGCGGCATTGATGAACAAATCGCCCATTCCGACTTGGACTGCGGGGTGTACGTGCAGTTCAGGCTGTTCAATCACAAGGATGCCGTTCTGCTTCTGCAAAGCGGCAACAATGACCGGAATCATTTGCGAGATGCCGGTGCCGACATCGCCCGGGGAGACGAGTATATCTTTTTCGAAGTCTCGCAGCGCGATCTCTATTTGCGGCTGAAGGCGTTGGTAGAGCTCTTGAAGCTTTCTGATATCGTCTTCATTGAGTTCGCGCTCGAACATCTCGTGCATGGCGCTCCGCACCGGAATCTCTTTGCACTCGACGCGTTCAAGCCGATATCCTGTTCGGAAGCGCTTCTCGTCGGAGAGCCAGGAGTTGACCTTCGCCATGAGATCGCCGCGGCGATCATTGTAGAGCAGATCCCAAGCGGCAAGCCCGTGAGCCCAGCGACCTTCGTCGGGGGTCGTCTGGGGCCGATATCTACGCTTGGGAGTTTCGCGCATCGGGCCGATGTAGGTCATCTGCGCGAGGCAGTCACGCACGAGCCTCGTCGGTCCAAGGATCAGTTCGGACAAAAGGGATCGAAGGCCGTTGACGCGTGGCGTGCGCACTTCCGTATTCGCCTCCGGATTGCGCGCGTCGAGGATCAGATCCCGTTCCAGAAACGGTAGAGAGCCCGGGTTTCTGCCGACTGAAATCCGCAGATTTTCGTTTGGCGTGCTCGGCGTAGAGCGATCCGCGGCGGCTTCTCGCGCGAGGATCCGTATCTCGTCTTCCAGCGGCGACGGTGACGCGAAGTCGCAATCGTTTTCTTCAGGCACATCATCGGGCAAAACGGCGCGTTGAAGCAGGGCATGCGTGAAGTTGAAGTCAGTCAGCTGCGCATGTCCCTCCGCAGGCGGAGAGACAATGGCTGCAAGCGGTTCGCCGTCCATTTCGATGGCGAGGCGCGAAACATACGGCGTTTGCTCATCCCTGCTCCAGCTTACGCCCACTTCTAGACCTACTTTCTGCACGATGGCATTGTCGCGATACTCCTTGCTTTCACCGACTAGATAACGGACGGGCAATTGGGCGAACTCCGGCTCGCCGATGGAAAGCCCAGCGTTCAGCGGCAGATCCTCGGCACCCTGTTTTTCAGAGAGGTCGAGAACAGCCTTCAGCGTGATCGTCTGGTCGAGATCATGGTTATGCACCATCGTCGCGAAACCGCCGAGGTCGATGAGTCCCCCAGCGATTGTCCTGTCGGGGTCGATGTTGCCACGTTCAAGGATTTCCCTAAGGTAGTGCAACGCTTGCAGGATCGTGCTCTTGCCTGCGCTGTTTGGGCCAAACAACAGCGTGACGGGCCGAAGGTCGATCTTTTGCCGGGCACCGATGCCCTTGAAGTTTTCAATTTCAATCCGGCTGATCCGCATAGCGGCACCTCAGAGTTCGCCGCGGAAGGCGCGATGTGAAAGGGAGGCAAATAGATTGACTACTTCGCTCTTGCCGCACTCCATCTTGTCGGCGAGCGCTCGATACTTTCGAATGATGCAAGCGAATCTCTGCTGAAGCTCCAGCGTCGGAACCGGAATCGCCAATTCCTTCAATCTGCCAGTGCTGATCGAATTAAATCCCAGCATCACTCGACATGCGGCAATCAACCGCCTTTGTCCACCCTTCGAGTTCAGCATCCGGGAGACGTAATCAGGCAGAACAATTGATTTGTCCGCCCTGAAGCGGATCAGATGGTTTTGATGCACGCATTCACTAATCGATCCGTCCCAGACCATCGCTTGGCCAATCTCATCGGGGGTACCATGTCTCTCGGCAATCAGGACGTCGCCCGACTGCAGTCGCATGCGTTCAAACTCGGCTGCGGTCAATCCGGTCATTTCAACGTAGGCTAGGGCAAGACCATTGCGGGATACATTGGCTGCGCGAAGGCACGGCTTTTGCAAAGGAAGTTCGTACCGCTTCCATGAATCCTGCAGGCCGCGTTGCACGATGCCCAACGTATCCAACGCCGACTCAGGCCAGTTTTTTGGATTCGCGGCGGGGTCGCCGAAAAGGTCGAGAAAGGCGGCATCGACCGTTTTTTCAACCATTGCAAGCGTTCGCTCACGTTTGCAACGGATGTCATCGGCTTTGTCGAGAATCGCGGCGATGCGCCTTTGCTCTTCAAGGCGCAGATCCGGGATCTCGAGGGAGCGGAGCAGGCTTGGCTTGATTGCCTTTATCGATGTGCGCCGAGCTTGATCTTCAAGGAATTTCGCTTTGAAAAGCAGGAAGTGCAGCAGAAATCGCCCGTCAACATTTTCTTTCGGGAGCAGCGCTTTCAAATCCTGATCGATCGCAAGATCGACCGTGCTGATCGCCGCTTTGCCGACCGCCAATCTCGTCGGAACGATAACGGAACCCGCGGGAATGACTTTGGATCCCGAATTCTCGACGCCTTCAGGCGTGACGCTCTCTCGAGTTGCCTCCAGCCGAGTTGACTTGAAGTCTTTGGGTGTGGCCCAAGGGATGTGGCCGCCCCAATACTTCGTTACGGATCTTCTCGGGGTGCCGCCGCCGCGAATCTCGACCACCTCGCCAAGTGGAATCGTCGCGTTCATCCGAGCATTTCCTCCATTTCGAAGAGATCGTGGGCGATCTCTTCGTTGAGCGCTTCTATGCGTCCGAGGATTACGTGAGGCGGTTCGTAATCCTCCTCCTCGTAAACGAATTCCTTGTATCGGCTCAAGGAAAGGTCGTAGTCGGCCTTTTCGATTTCTTCCGTCGTCACGAAAAAAGCTTTCGAAGTCCGGTCCGTGTCGTTCTCGTGACCGCGGGACTGCCAGCGCGCAAGGCATTCGGGCAGATCATTATCCTCCACCGGCTCGCGTTTGTCGTCGAGCGAGCGGCCGTCGGCCTGCACGTCGTAGAAAAAGACGTTGTCCGTGCGCCCGCCCTTTGCAAAGACAAGGATGCCAGTGGATATGTCTGCATAAGGCTTGAACACCCCGCTCGGAAGTGAAATCACAGCTTCAAGCCGGTTTCGGTCGACCAAAAGCTGGCGCAATTGGCGATGCTCGCGCGAGAAGCCGGACAGCATGCCCTCGGGCACGACGACCGCCGCCCGTCCCCCTGTTCTCAGCATCCGCAGGACCAGCGCGAGAAAAAGGAGTTCGGTCTTCTTCGTCTTGACTTGGCGCAAGAGGCTGTAATGCACATCTTTGAATTCGCGGCTGCCCTCGAAAGGCGGATTGGCGAGAATGATGTCGAAACCCTCGCTCGCCTGCGACGGGAACTTGTCGAGGAAGCCAGCGCCGAGCGTGTCCTGATAATTTATTTCAGGGGCGCCAACCCCATGCAGCACGAGGTTGATAACGGCGAAGCGCAGCGTGATGACGTCTAAGTCGAAGCCATGAAACATGCCGCTGCGGATGTGCTCGCGATGTCCTTCAAGCAGATCCCCGGCGCCGGTCTCGGATTCGGCCTTTTTGTTTGCTGCTTCGGTTGAGGCACAAGAATCGAGCAGGTGCTCCATCACGCTTACAAACATTCCGCCGGTGCCGCAGGACGGGTCGCCAACAACAGGCTTCAGCGGATTGCCATCTTCGTCCCGCAGCTTCGGTTCGATCATGTCGACCATCAACCGGGCAATATGGCGGGGCGTGCGGAACTGCCCGTTCGTGCCGACTGTGGTCAGCATGCTGAGCAGGTACTCGTAGAGGTCGCCATTGGCCCCGCTTTCCGCCAGCGGAAGCTCGTGGATCATGTTGACCGCTTTCGCGAGAAGTTCGGGCGATTGGATCACCAACTTGGCGTCTTTCATGAGGTCGGCAAACGCGGCGTCACCGGCTGCGGTCGATCTGAAATGCCGAAACACTTCGTCCCGCATGATCGGCAACATCTCGTCCGGTTCCAATTTCCGAATTCGCGACCAACGCAAACGCTGCTCGTCATTACTGAAGCGACGCGTGAAGTGCTTGCCGGTCCGTTTCTCGCGGTCCTCGTCGCGCACCTCGTTCATATCAAGCAGGCGCGCATGAATAAGGAAGCTGATCTGCTCGATCACTGTCAGCGGGTTGGAGATCCCGCCCCGCCGGAATTCAGTCCAGAGCGCATCAATGCGCCGCTTGAAATCGTTCGCGCCCATCAAAGATTTTCTATTTCAAGGTTCTACGCAAGAAAGAGCGACTTGGAGAGAACGAAAGCCGTGTCGGCATACGCTTGGAACCATCAGTCCCGCTTAGTGCAGCAAGCGTCGGCAAACGGTCGCGCAACACTTCGAAGTTTCGCAGAATCATGTCTTTACTTCCTTGAGAGCGTCGGCAAATTCAGTCCCGTTGTCGACGACAACAGGTATCTCTCGCGGGCTGTCGACTTTGTCGGCGATATCAAGCCGCAACCGCTTTTGAAAGTAGTAAAGTAACGCCCTCCGGATGCGAACTTCCTTGCAGCGGCCCTTCATTCCATAGTCCTGCGCGATAATTTCCTGCTGGCTCTTGCTAAGCTTCGGATTCGGCACCAAATTAACCGTGAAGCAGTCATGCCAAAGAGTGTCGTCTTCCGATTTGGCCAACGGTTCGCCAAACCCGCGCGTATTGAGGCAGCGCGATAGCAGGAAGTCTTTGAATTTGTTGTCAATGTGGCAAAATGCGCGAACATGCCAACGCATGCCA
Organism: Paracoccaceae bacterium; assembly: GCA_965205055.1. Classification (GTDB taxonomy): domain Bacteria; phylum Pseudomonadota; class Alphaproteobacteria; order Rhodobacterales; family Rhodobacteraceae; genus CBDBBY01. The sequence continues at coordinate 3,591,160 of OZ242030.1, forward strand.
TCACTTCCAATTGCGTGAGGCGCAATGCGCCTCCACAATGGGTCAGGCCGCTGTTCATTCATCGACTGATAGTTGATTTCGACGGAACGCCGCTCTCTTATCGCGATTAGAATTTCCTGCAGTACAGCAACGTCAACATTTCTGTGTGGCATTGGGAGAAGGTCAAAATCCGGCGTTGCGGCGAGCCAAGACTCGGCCATGCCGTCGCGCGGCTTACCTGCGGCCTGCAGATGCGATAGGTATGACACAGCATTAGGTTTGAGCAACACAGGCTTGAACTCTGCGGAAGCCTTGTATCGCTTTGCGCTTTTGTCGTACAACAGGTTGCCCGGTGCTTCCCGTTCATACTGCGCAAGATCCTTGGACGCCTGAGGAACAGACACTCCGAACTGACTGATTATGTCGGAACGGTTGATTCCGTTTTCCCAAAAAAGGCGGAATTCGATGAACTCCAGCCGTTTCTCGACGCCCCACCGCATCGCAATTTTCCTATTCCGCGTGCTGCAAGATCAGTTCTGAGCTCCAACAGTCGTTGAATGAGTAGAGTTAATATACGCATAAACTGGCTGTCAAGCGTTTCATTATATGGTGTCAGGGCTGTTGTGCCCTCTCGGAGGGATGGAACCTATGGCACGACTGACCAAGGCGAGGGCTCAAATCTCTTCCGAATTTGACGATGAACGATAAGTTGCGCCCGATTCAAGTGGAAGGGTGGCCGCTCTCCGTCGACTTCACCTATTGGGTGTCGATCATAGCCGTGGTCCGCCAGTTCGTGTCCGTGGGCGCGAAGCTCGTCCATCATTTGGGCGGAGACTCCGTTGCGACGCAAGAATAGAAATTGCAATGGACCGTCGCAGAAGGCGGAAAACAACAGGGAATCGCCCGCCATTGGCATCCGGTGTGGAGCATGTACCGGATCGCGTTGACCACCTCCCGAAGGTTGGTCTTGCGGGGCGTCCTCTCTTGGTCGGAAGGGGAGGCGATATTCGATCAAAGGCTGTTCTTCATCCGTAAAATCGTTTTCAAACCGAGCCCGAGAGCGTGCAAATTGATCCTTGGACCGGAACGTAAACAGCGAGTTTAATTTGATTTGAGGCGATTATTGGGTATCCTGCGACGGCACAAGCAGGAATCGCGTGAACGGACTGCGGCAGTAATTGACGTTCCTGTAGGAGCGAGCAATCGTTTGTTGGCAGTGGAGTCATCGGCGATTGGGGTGCCTTGGGTATCGATGGGTTAATTTCTGCTCAGTATTGGTGTAGTTTTACCACGGTATAGCACTATCCGGATCGCCCGTATCGCCGTAGCAAACTTTCTTCTTGCAATCTCAGTTGCCCGGGACTAAATTGCGAACAGTTACCCGCTGGCAGCATGCTGTCAGCTCAGGGGCTGCTCTTCGGAGCAGCCCCTGCTTTTTTGGAGTAGGCAACGAAAGAAAGGGACAGCATGTCCCATAATTCCGGGTTGAGACAGGCGATGCGTCGCTGGCCGAAAGAAGGTGCCAACGCTTTGTTCGCTGTCGAATGCAGCTTGAAAATTTCACTAGATTCTACATTTTCAACATTCTCTGAAAATGCAGAAATCGATGACCAGCCTAAATTATCAGGTGGCAGAAAGAGTTAAACAGCTGCTTGGCCAAGTGCCTTTCATCAAACTGGATGACATGCAACCGGAAGCATTATCCTGCGTCGCCGCCATGATTCAAACTTCACCAGCGTGCCTTAATCCGCTCACGCACTCTGATTTGCGACCTATCGGTCAATAGGCAGTCGCGCTGCGAGATGGTTGGTGAATGCCTCGAAACGCCGGTTCGACTCACACCGATACCAGGCGTTTCATCAAGCACTCGTAGAGGTACTGGTTTCCGCATACAATACCTTGGGATAAATTCACATAGATTTCAGTTTTCGCCTTGATCTCGTGACGATCAAGGAACCCTACTACCTTGATTGCCCTCTAACGTTTAGGCTTTGCTATATGAATAGCCTATAATCATAAGATACTGCACCAAATCGTTGAAGCAAGGATCCGATTTTCGCGATCTCGCCGGAAGATTGCAGCGAGGCTGGAAACTTCGTATACAAATCAAAGGTGTTCCAATTCATCTTGGATAACCCGAGGATTTCGCCAGCAAGCTTCTGAAGTTCTGTATTTCCAGCATGGCGTCTGACGATAAGCGGTGCAGGAATACGTCTCTTCCCTTGGAAGTATTTGAGACGTGGATTAAGTGCAATTGTCGCGCCGTGAACCCAGATCAGCGCACTATGATCATCCAGCTTCAATACCGTTCCGCGCTGGACCGGGTAACGGTCGTCAACAGGCAAGCCATTAGGTTTCTGAGTTGAGGCAACATAGCGCAGCGCGTGATCAATTTGAATTTCAAGCATGTCGATACATTTGACGCCAACCAGGCCATCGTGGAGTCCTTCGCGCTCTTGCTTAACAAAGGGTGTGCGCTTGTGAAGAACCACTCGCTCGGGGAGCTTCCCGCGAGCATCAAAGAATAGCTGCCGAATCGTTTCGCCGGTCCTTCGGGCATCATCAATTGACATAAAGGGATTGCCCCGTCGGATGATCGGATTCTCGATCTTGCTGAGACGATACTGTAGTCCCTCACCTTTTGCGTTGTAGATATGACTACATCCAAGAACGATATGTTCGCCGTGCAAAGCATTTGAGTCGATGCTGAATCCAAGGCCAACGAACGCGGTATCTTTCGCAAGATTGTCTAACAGCCACGGCGTACGCATCCCCTTGACGTAGAGTGCTAGCGACAACCACCACCAAATGCGGCATCGGTGGGTATCCAAGAGCGTATTTTCGTTGAGGAACTGCGTGGCAATGCCACGTTGAACGCAGAAAGCTTTCACGAAATTGTGGAGATCGAAACTTTCAGATTCTGTCTTATACCCACGAAACGCACCCCAACGATCAGGAAAATAAATTAGCACAACGTTGGGCGCATACGAAGCATGCAGTTTTTCAATGCTCCGATTGATGAAATGCGCAACTTCCAGAGACCCTTTAGTTTGGTTGTGCGTGGAAGGTTCAGGACACGTGATCCATCCGGATGATTTAGGTGCGGGTAATTCGATGGGCAGACCGTAAGCCGCTTGGAATCCTGGATAGTCGATCAGATAATCACGCTCCGTTTGGCTCGGTATATGATTCAGTTGTACAGATTGAACATAACGATGGAGTTTTTGCGCTTCGGCTGCAGGGCAAACAATTCCAATCCGCAAAGACGATGAGAGGCCACGGGATGTCAACGGATAATCATATGGGCGGTTATGCAAGATTCCTCGGATAGGATGCGTTTCTTTTACAATAGATGTCCCAGATTTATTCGAAAACAATATAGGCGGTTCGATAAGCTGCATGCCGTGATGCTTGATTATCGGTTGCATTTTCCGTCGTACGTCCGTAGTGAAGCCACCTGACGTCAGCCCGATGCTCGCGAAAATTGGTGAACGGCGTAATCGAAAATTAAAAGCCGATCCGGAATTCGGAGGAAACGCAAATACACCCGAATACTCCCTAGGAAACAGTGTTTTGCACCACTCATTAACTGCTTTGTTGAAAGGTTTGTTGTGTTGATAGCCAAGGATCCTGAGTTTAATTGAGTTGGAAATTTCTTTCGGAGGTTCGCTTCCAGTTTGATCAAATATTTTCAGAGACGGTTTCAGGATAAGATATTGGAAACCACCAATGTGCCGCAGAAAAACGAAGGCCGCATCATGAATAAAGTAGTTAGCATTACCTTGGCGGACTTTTTCGAAAGCAATAGGTTTCCATAAGGCCTTAATGCCGTCGGTTTTCACATTGGCGGATTCTGCCAATGATCGAACCAACGCCTGACGCATTAGAGAAACTACTGCACTGTCTTCATATTGGAGATCGTTGGAGACCACAGGTGTACGCTCAATGGAGCCATCAATATTTTTGCCGAAGGCCTGACGGATATCTTCGATGGTGCCGAGAGCAATTACCTTTTTGCGCAAGGGTACTGCGATCAGCGGTCGCTTACCGGCAGTCGCACGAAGGAAAGCCCAAACGCGCTCGGTTGGCCAAGCCTTCAGATCAAACTGTAACACTTCAGCCGGGCATTCGATTTCAAATGCATTGCTCTTAACGACGGTAGTACCGGGGAACTGTGGAATCTTGAATGGCTCGCGGCGGAGGCCGTCTTTTGGTACAAGTGCGGCGATACATTGCTGCGCAGCCACGCGCTGATTACCTTTGAGGCAATGTAGCGCGAGGCGCGTCATCAGATCGTCAAAACCATTTGTAGGTACGTAAAATGCCTGTCGTCCACGATCACGAGCATGTCGGATTAGAGCCGCTATGTTGTCTGAAAGGTCATTGTTGCTAAACCCGCACCATAACAAAGCACCATCACCTGGTTCATCATAGACCGCGTAAAGTGAATCCATGACGGATTGGTCGCGTCCGCTATAACCGACTACGACCAGAGTTGTCGCTCGTGCCTCTTCAATTAGAGCACTTTGGAGTGCCTCGTCCTGATTCTGAAGATCTTCAGGCGTGTTCTTCAGCGCATCGTAGCGATAGTCTCCATGTAGGGAGATGCAGATAAGCTCGCCCTGCGCTGGCTTGCGCGCAAGGCGCGGCTGGCTGTCGATACCGACTTCAATTGGTGTAAGATTAAAGGATGCGGCGGCCCGGGCTACAAGCCCGTCAAAATTTGTCGACCAAACCGAACGGACAAAATTTGCCTCTGCAAGGTGGCAGAGAAGCCGATAGCCAACGTGTGGGCGAGCTTCGCGGATCTTGTTCTGAAAATAGATGCGCCTATCATCTGCAATTGGAAAGCACTGCTGAATATAGAAGCCATATTCGTCTGGATCGCCATCTGGCGGGAAATGACCCTGAGCATCAAGCCAAGACTGAATCCTGCGGCGAACACTAGGAAGTGAAAGCTCAGAAAACAGCTCTTCAAGACTGGGGTTGTTAGTAAGGAATATGTTGCGCTTCCATTCCCAAATGCAAGCCTGCGCCGATGGCACCCCTGAACTGATCGAGGCGCCGGCACCGATAAAGATGGACAACGGAGCGGTCCTTTTGACGCCTATAGATCTTACAAAAGCATCAAGCGGCAAGACAAAGTCGTCCTCACCAGCTTGTTGGGAAAACTGACTGACTGCTTGTGTCATAGCACCCTGACCTTGCACATCGTCAATCAATTAATTCACTTACCAATTCGATTCAATCAAGGGTCAATTCTTTCCATATCAAGATATGAACTACCCCGGGTTTTCCAGAGGGCAATCGGCTAAACAAACGAGCCGGGAACTCAAAGGAGAGATTTCATGTCAGAGAGAAAGCACAGCCCGATCACTCTACCATTCTTAACGCTCCGCTTTGGCTTCAGCGTTGAGCCGGCCCACGAGATCGGCGATATTGAAGAACAGCCCGCTGTGGGATGACTGGTGTCCAGCAACCGAAATCAGCACAAAGATTCAATCCTGCCAAGCGATCAGACATTCAGCGAGCCGATGTCCGAAATGGCGCGTCAGATATTCATATAAGTATGCCCCTCGTCGCGGGCGCCGGGATGAGTGACCGCGCCGGTCCTCGTGGGTCCGACCAGCTTGGCGTATTTCCAAAGAGCGCCCGCGCCATAAATGGTCTGGCGGGCCCCTTGCCAGCGCTCCCGCCTGCTTGCGAGCTCCTCGTCCGAAACATCGACCGAAATCGAGCCCTCGCGCGCGTTGATCGTAATGATGTCGCCGTCGCGGACGAGCGCGATCGGTCCGCAATGCGCGCTTTCCGGACCGACATGCCCGACGCAGAAGCCGCGCGTCGCGCCGGAAAACCGTCCGTCAGTGATCAACGCGACTTTTTTGCCCATTCCTTGGCCGGAAAGCGCGGCGGTGGTCGCAAGCATCTCGCGCATGCCCGGGCCGCCTGCGGGACCTTCGTTTCTGATGACGATGACCTCGCCTTCCTCGTACGCGCGCTCCTTGATCGCGGCGAACGCGTCCTCTTCGCATTCGAAGACCCGCGCCGCACCCGAAAACACGATCTGGTCCTCGGTCATGCCCGCGATCTTCACGATGGCCCCGTCCGGAGCGAGATTGCCCTTCAATCCCACGACGCCGCCGGTGGTCGAGAGGGGCGTCGAAACCGGATGGATGACCTTGCCGTCCGCTTCGCGCTCGACAAGATCGATCTCCTCGCCGATCGTTCTTCCGGTGGCGACGATGCAGTCCTCATGGATGAGGCCGACCTTGCGAAGCTCTTTCAGCACGACAGGCACGCCGCCGGCCTCGTAAAGATCCTTGGCGACGTATTCGCCGCCGGGCCTCAAGCTGACGAAATATGGCGTGTCCCGAAAAATGTCGCACACGTCGAGCAGGTCGAATTCGATCCCCGCCTCGTGGGCGATGGCGGGAAGGTGGAGTCCGGCGTTCGTGGAGCCGCCCGTGCAGGCCACGACGCGCGCGGCGTTCTCCAGCGATTTGCGGGTGACGACGTCGCGGGCGCGGATGTTCTTTTCCAGCAGGGTCATCACGGCGGTGCCGGAGGCTTCGCAGAACTGGTCCCGGCTCTCGTACGGGGCGGGCGCGCCGGAAGAATTTGGGAGGGCGAGGCCGATGGCTTCCGACACGCATGCCATCGTGTTCGCGGTGAACTGTCCGCCGCACGCTCCCGCCGAGGGGCAGGCGACCCTTTCCAGCGTCCGCAGCGCCGCATCCGACATTGCTCCGGCTTGGTGCTTTCCGACCGCTTCGAAGACGTCTTGGACGGTCACGTCTTCGCCGTCCAGGCGGCCCGGCAGGATGGAGCCGCCGTAAATGAACACCGACGGCACGTTCAGCCGCACCATCGCCATCATCATGCCCGGCAGCGACTTGTCGCATCCGGCCAGGCCGACCAAGGCGTCGTAGCAGTGGCCCCGCATGGTCAGTTCGACCGTATCGGCGATGGCGTCCCTGGATGCCAGCGAAGAGCGCATGCCCTCGTGTCCCATTGCGATTCCGTCGGTCACGGTGATCGTCGTGAACTCGCGGGGAGTGCCGCCCGCAGCCTTGACGCCGAGCTTGGCGGAGAGGGCTTGCCTGTTCAGCGCGATATTGCAGGGGGCGGCTTCATTCCAGCAGGTGGCTACGCCGACGAACGGCTGCGCGATCTCGTCTTCCGATAGGCCCATCGCATAATAGTAGGATCGATGGGGAGCGCGGGCCGGGCCCACGGTAACGTGGCGGCTCGGCAGTTTGGACTTGTCGAATTTTGAAGGTTTCATGCGTGTCGTTCCAAGGAATATGTGCAGCGCGAAACTATTTTGGCGCAGCGGGATTCGCAAGTTTTCCCGTCCGCGCATGTTCAGGCGAACGCAAGGACCCCGTCGCCTGCACGTCGCCGGAAACAAATCGGAACCGCCGGATTGCAATAGTGCGGACGCAAAATCGGAGCGTCAAACGCATTTCTCCTTCGCGTCGGGAGCGCGGTCCGCCCACTCGCCCCGCGCTTCGAGGGTTTGCTTGAGAAGCAGCGCTTCGTCGGTCATGATCGCATCGACTCCGAGATCCAGCAGACGCTGCATTTCGGCGACTTCGTTCACGGTCCAGACGTGCACCGGAAGTCCCATCTTGCGGGCGCATCGGACGAAGGCTCGATCAACGACGGGCAATCCTCGCCACTTGACCGGCACTTGGATGCAATTCGCTTGGAAACCGCCGGTCGGCAGTCCGATGCTTGCCGCGCGGAGGCGGAAGACTTCCATCGGTCCCATTGATGTGCACAGCCGATGCCCGGCGGACGCGCGCATCGCATTCAGGCGCTTGCCGGAAAACGATCCCACGCAAACCCTGTCCCAAGCATTCTCGCGGCGGATCAAATCAAGCAGCGGCGCAACGACGCCGTCGTGTTTCGGATCAATGTTCACCCGAAGAAACTCCCAGCTCGAAAGCAGCTCCGCCAGAAGCGGGATTTTCCCCTCTCTCCCGACTCGCGCCTTGCTGATTTCGCGCCAAGGCAACTCGGAAATCGCCCCGCTCATGTCCGTCACGCGGTCGAGGCGCTCGTCGTGGAACGCCGCCACGCGGCCGTCTGCGGTCGCGTGAACGTCGGTTTCGACATGGAGATAGCCCAAATCAACCGCGGCTTGGAAGGCGGCCATGGTGTTCTCAGGATGGACGGACGAATAACCGCGATGCGCGTATGCGACCGGCATCTCGGGATGGGCGTGTTCCAGATATGGATGCATGGCCGCTCCGCCGGTTGTCGGGACTGCTTCGGCCGCTTTGCGGAAAGCATGGCGCGTGAATAATTCAGCTTATGACAGAAGCACAGCGGCTGGCGGATTCATAGCGGGCGGAACTCTTGTCCGGGTCGTTGATGCCGGATTGCGAAGGCGGCGGATTATGCCTATATCTTCGGCGATTGGTGAAGGTGCGTCACATGAACTGGATAAGCAATTTCGTTCGGCCGACGCTCGCATCCTTTTTGCGGCGCGGCGAAGAGCACGATACCCCGGAAAATCTCTGGGCGACGTGCTCCGGCTGCAAGGAGATGATTTTGCGCAAGGACATGGCGTTGTCCCAATACGTATGTCCGGAGTGCGACCATCATATGCCGATACAGCCGATGAGCAGATTCGAAAGACTTTTCGACAACGGGCTGTTCGAGGAGGTGGCGGTTCCGAAGCCGGTCGCCGATCCTCTGAAGTTCAAGGATCAGAAGAAGTATCCCGAGCGCATCAAATCCGCCCGCAACAAGACGAAGGAAAACGAGGCGATGCTCGTTGCGGAGGGCAAGATCGGGGAAGTCCACGCCGTCGCCGCCGCGCACAGCTTCGATTTCATGGGTGGATCGATGGGCATGTACGTCGGGAACGCGATCATCGCCGCGTGCGCGAGGGCGAAGAAACGCCGGTCTCCGCTCATCCTGTTCACCGCTGCCGGTGGCGCGCGAATGCAGGAAGGCATCCTGAGTCTGATGCAAATGCCGAGGACGACGGTCGCGGTCCGAACCCTGAAAGAAGCCCGGCTGCCTTACATCGTGGTCCTTACCCACCCGACGACGGGCGGGGTCACGGCGTCCTATGCCATGCTGGGCGACATTCAGATAGCGGAGCCGAAGGCGCTCATCTGCTTCGCGGGGCCTCGAGTCATCGAGCAGACGATCCGCGAGCAGCTGCCGCAAGGATTTCAGCGGGCGGAATACCTGCTGGAGCACGGAATGCTGGATCGCGTCGTGCACCGGCACAAGCTTCGGGACGAGTTGATTTCGATCATCCGGCTGCTTATGCGCCTCCCGCCTCCCGTGAAGGGAGCTCTGCCGATGGAGGCCGAAAGCCAGTCCCAGCCGGCGCAGGTTGCCGCATGACTGCGGAGGATTCAGGAGACATTCTCGAAGCGCTCAAGTCTCTTTTCCCGAAAAGCATTGATTTTACCTTGGGGCGTCCGCGACGGCTGCTCGCGGATCTCGGGCATCCTGAACGGAAGCTTCCGCAGGTCGTTCACTTCGCCGGCACGAACGGCAAGGGATCCACGCTGGCAATGACGAGGGCGGGGCTGGAGGCGGATGGAAAGCGGGTGCACGCATATATCTCGCCCCATCTGACCAAGTTCCACGAACGCATCCGTCTTGCCGGCGAGCTTATCGAAGAAGGCGCTCTAGTGGACGTGCTCCGCGAATGCGAAGCCGTGAACCGGAATGAGCCGATCACGCTGTTCGAGATCACCACATGCGCCGCGTTGCTCGCTTTTTCCAGAGCGGAAGCGGATGCGCTGCTGCTGGAGGTCGGCCTCGGAGGTCGGCTCGACGCGACGAACGTCGTCGAAACGCCGACGTTTTGCGTAATCACGCCCGTCTCGATGGATCATCAGCAGTATCTGGGCGACAGTCTGGCCGGAATTGCGGCGGAAAAAGCCGGGATTCTGAAACCCGGAATTCCCTGCATCGTGGCGAGGCAGGAACCTGACGCGCTTGCCGCGATCGAAAACGCGGCGCGTGCCGCTGGCGCGCCGCTGTTGGTCCAGAACCGAGATTGGTCGGTTGAAAGAATCCGAAACGGCCTGTTGTACAAGGACGAGAACGGACGCTTGGAGCTTCCGCGGCCCAATCTTGTCGGATTTCACCAGACCGACAATGCGGGTGCCGCCGTTGCGTTGCTTCGGCGGATGGGCGCAGGCAGATCATCGATTGAGAAGGCAATGACGACAGCGGATTGGCCCGCGCGGATGCAACGGTTGCGCAGCGGTCCGCTGGTCGAAGCTGCGGGAGGAGCCGAACTGTGGCTCGACGGCGGCCACAATCCGGCGGCCGGAGCGGCTCTGGCGAGAACGCTGAAGGAAATGCCGGCGAAAACGACAAAGCTCATTTGCGGAATGCTCGATACGAAGGACGTCAGGAATTACCTCCAAGCGCTGCGGGGCGCTGCGGACAAGCTTTACGGGGTCGCGATCCCGGGTGAATCGGCATCGCTTGAGGCCGCTGCGGTTGCGGCGACGGCTTCCGAAGTCGGATTTGCGGCGGAACCTTCGATCAGTGCGGAGGATGCGGCGCGGACGATTGCGGCGGATCGGCCGGGGTCACGGATTCTGGTTTGCGGATCGCTCTATCTGGCCGGTCGCGTGCTACGGGACAACCGCTGACGCTGTCGATGTCGAAATCCGGAAGGGCCTTGAACGCGTCGCGCAGCGACTCGCCCCATTTCTTGGAAATCTCCCGATAGTAGGCGTTATCAGATTCGAAACGGATGACCGGATCCAATGCCAAGCTGTCGCGCCTGTAGATAAGAATGTCCACCGGAAGACCGACCAGCAGGTTGGATTTCCGGGTGGAGTCGAACGAAACCAGCAGCAGCTTCGCAGCATCCTCGAGGCTCAGGTCGGGGTCGAAGGCCCGGATCAGGATGGGCTTTCCGTATTTCGCTTCCCCGATCTGGAAATAAGGCGTGTCGCGCGTCGTTTCGATGAAGTTCCCTTCCGGATAGATCAGGAACATCCGCTGGTCGGTTCCTCTGATCTGGCCTCCGAGGATCATCGATCCGCTGAAGATCGAATCGATGGGGCTTTCATTCTCGGCGAGTTCGCCGACAACCTCCCGCAGGGTGTCGCCGACGATGCAAGCCGCGTGGAACATGGACGGAGCTTCAAGCAGGTTGTTTTTCCGTTCGCTCGAATCCTTCGACCGCTCTTCCAGGAGTCCGACGACTTTCTGCGTCGTGGCGAGATTGCCGGCGGTCAGAAGGGTGAGCGTGCGTTCGCCGGGGATCGTTTGGGAATAAATCTTTCTGAACGTGGAGATATTGTCGACGCCGGCATTCGACCGGGTGTCGGCCAGGAACACTTGTCCGTCCTTGCAATTCGCTCCCACGCAATAAGTCACTTGCACTCCGCCGGCTGGATCGGACGGATGATTAAACGTCTATGCTCAACGAAACAACCATCTCCTCGCTTTCGGCCCCCTGCGAGAAACCCTTCACGGGAGCGACGTCGTCGTAATCCCTGCCGACAGCCATGCGTATGTAGTTTTCATCCGGGGAAATGCCGTTGGACACGTCCAGCCCCAGCCAGCCCAGACCGTCGAGATGCGCTTCCGCCCAAGCGTGGCTTGCTTCAAGCTGGCTTCCGTCCGTCATCCTCATGTATCCGCTGACGTAGCGCGCAGGCACGCCTAGGCATCTTGCGGCCGCAACGAATGCATGCGCATGGTCCTGGCAAACGCCCTGTCCCGCGGCGATCGCGAATTCCGCCGTCGCGCGAGCGTCGGTCCTTCCTTTTTCATAGCGAATTCGTTCGGAAACCGACGCCGCCAATTCGTGCATCGCCGCGACCGGGTCGGAAAGAGACCCTCGCACGCTGTCCGCAATCTCGGCAACGCCCGTTCCCGGAAAGGTGAGCTTCGTCGGTTTGAGGAACAGCCATAGCGGTGCGAAACCGTCCGTCTCGCCGATCATGCCGCACGTATCGCGGGTCATCACTTCGCCTCCGGACACGATTTCGAACTCCTCGATATCGCGGTCATGAACAATGAGCTCGGCAATGTTTCCGTACTGATCTTCATATCTGGCTTGCACCGTCCCGCCCGATACGGCGGTGTTCCATCGGATCACCTCCTGCCCGCGACCCGACTTCGGCGTCTTTCTGATTCTGGTAAGGCCCGACCGGCTGGGCGGGTCGTACTTGTAGACGGTTCGATGTTCGACGGTCAGCTTCATCGACTCACTTCGAAAGTCCGAATTCGGCTTCGATCGCACGGCTGAGTTTCATGTTGTCGGCGATGAATTGATTCAGGAAGCCGGATTCGTCGAGTTCGCCCCGCCGTCGGCCGTCCGCGAAATCCGAAACGCACTCGGATATCTTTGTTGCTTCCTTCAAAAGCGCGGCCGGCCGCCCGCAGTCGCTCGACAGACACTTCAATTCCTCCGAAACGGAAGCGCAGCCATGCGCGAGCGAGCGCGGGCGCGCGGCATCGAACGCCAGCGCGCCGAATACAAATCCGACCGGATCCCGTCGCTCTTCGAAGGCGCTGCCGGGCGTCGTCAAGCCGAATGATTCCGCAATTGCGCGGAGTTTCAGCCGATGCGTTGGTGAGAGGCCCGATTCCGCAGCTGGCAGGCCAAGTTCAAGACATTCGAGCAGCAATCGGGCAGAATTGTCCGCCCGCTCAATCAGCGATCCCAGCCGAGTGAACCGATAGGCCGCGTCTCGGCGCATCTGCGTTTGAATCGCCCCTTCGATGGCAGCGGAACTCGCCGAAGCGGATGCAAGCGCGGCCTCAAGACTCGAAACGTCCGGCGGAGCTTCCGCGGCCGACTCGACCTTGCTTTCCCATTGGAGCAGATGATTGAACGCCTCGGGAGGCAGCAGGTCGGAGGCTTCCTGCGCGTTGAACTTGGCTCTCGATGCCGATTCAGCAACGCTTGCCGGGTTGTTGCGGCTCCAAAGCATCAAGTCCAGTGACATTTGCATGGTCGGATTGCCGGATGCATCTTCGGAGATACCGCCGCCCGCTGCAGAAAGGTATCGGCCCCACTCCCGCGGGTGTTCATCTTCGGACTTTGACGGCGCGCAGATGATGGCACGCGCCGTTCTGCAGACGTTGTCCGCGCGCTCGCGGTAGCGCTGCATCCAGAAAAGGTTGCCCGCGATTCGAGCCGGGAGATGCTTATTCATCGAGAATCCACAGATCGCGCTCCGCTGATTGCGTCGCGGGGCCGGAGCGTGTCGGCAGGGCTGATCCGCCGGGCAGAACGCTGTATCCCGACGCGGTTCCCGCCGCGTAGGCGCGAAGCACGAATTCCGATGAGTTCGACGGCATTCCGGCGACTTGCGGGAAGCAGGATTTAGGGGACGTTTCCAGCGCGATGCATTCGTTTCCTTCGGCGTTGAGAGTTTCTTCAAGGGCGGCGGTCTGAGCGGCTGTCGCATTGGCGCTGGAATGCAAGGGCTTTGCAGCCGCGTCGTTCGCTTTGAATATATCTAGGTCGTGGAGATTATCGAGAACGAAACGCTTGCCGGCTTCGTCGCCGCAGCGCCAATGCGGCGCGTTCTGCAGGATTGGCGCGCTGCCCGTGTAGAATTCGATGATTTCAGGCATCCGTGAAAACACCGCCAATTCGTCGACGACTCCGGCTCCGGGCGCTGCGAGAATGGCGAGCTTGCCTGAACGGTACAAATCGATCAGTCCCGGCACGCCGCTCGCCGCCGCTTCGAACATGAGCGGGTCAAGCAAGGATTTCGGCGAAAGGCGCAGCAGCACATCTACAGGCGCAAGTCCGCCGACGGTTCGAGCGGCTATGCGGCCGTCGTCGATTTCGATATCGCCGGGCCGCAGCGCGCCGGTTCCGATCATGTTGGCGGCACGCCGTTCGGCGGAGTCGCCGGAGCCGTTTTCGCTTGGAGACAGCACCCAAATCGATGGCGGCGCGCCCGATTCCGCAACTGCGACTTTCTCCAGCGCGCCGCGAAATGCTTTCGGAATGCTTTCGGAGTTCATGAGCGGCGCAGTTTTGTAGAAAGCCGGCTCGGAACGCATGAAAGATTCGCGCATCCGCGGAATTCGGAGGCACTCCCACGCGGAGCCCAAATCTTGCGACAGCACCTGAAAGTTCCCGCCGACGCACGCGACCTCGAATGAGATCGCATGAAAATAGGTCGCGCGGGGCGGTTCGAATCCGATCATCTGCGGCAGGTAGGCCGCGCTCTCCGAGACGACGCTCAAAGGGAGGGCTCCCGCGCTCAGAATGCGCTGCTCGAAGTAGATGTCGCGGAGGAATTCATTGAGTGCTTGCGCTCTCTGGGCGAGTCCGAGCTCAATCAGGCGCCACGCGCTCAGAGACGCAACACCCGGTACTGCGTCGGGGCTCGAAGGCCCGCAATGCGACGGATTCTTGCGGCTTTTCAATCCAATCGAACCGTCGTGAACATGATGGCTTTCAAGCTCGTTCCCGGACGCGCACTCCTGTCCGCCGCTGCGGTTGCGTCCGGAGATCTGAGACGCTCTTTGCGACAATTCCGGTGGCTTTGGGTCGGGCATCAATGCTCAGGAAATTGCATGTCAATCGCGCGAAGCTCGGTTGTCCTGTCGGGCATGGCGTTCCAAATACTATCTGCCGAGCAGCTGCATGAGAAGCTCGGTCCAATTGACTCAATTCGGAGGCATCTTCAATCGGCAACCCTTGCAGCTCCGCGAACGAAAGCAGACAGTTGGCTTTGCCCTTCGTCGTAAGCCGCAAATGAGCGATGCTCCTCGGCGCGGGAAAAGGTGCGCCGGAGCACTTTGTCGTCGATCGCGATCCGCCGGATGCCCTCCGCCTCCACGATCTTCGCCCAATCCGAAGCGAACCGCGCCAGAGCCGCCGCGAACGGCGCCGGCTTGATCATCCGGAACAGCCGCGAGAACGAGTCGTGGCTGGGCAAGCCGTGCTCCAGACGCATGAATCGGCGCGGAAACTTCTCGTTATTCTTCGCACAGTCCGCCATGTCGACGCAGGCCTGCCCGCCGCGCAGGCTCGAAAACACCGCGATCATCAGCATTTCGTGAAAGTCGTGGCGCGTCGCGTTGCTGGTCCGCTGATCCTCGACCCCATTGAATAATCGACGGAATCTTTCCATTGCCTGCCTCTTCGCTCTGCCCGGAACGGCTGGTGCCGCCTCTTTGCGAAACAGCATGAAGCAATAGAGGATTAAATGCAATCGCCACGCGGCCCTGCTCGAGCGGATCTGCTTCTACTGCCGCGCGTGCGGGGGCGGCCGCTTCCCTTTGGACCGCCTGCTGGATTTGGAGGGCCGGAGCGCCGCGCCCGGGGCGGAAAGCCTCTACGCCGACGCCGCCAGTTCCGACAGTTATGAAGAAGCGGTCTGCAAGCTCGGGAATCTGGCCGGCATGACGGTGTCGAAAGCGACTCTCCAGCGCCACAGCACAAGGATCGGCGAAGAGATGCAGGCGTTCGAGCGGGAGGACGCAGAGGCGTCGCCTCCGGCGGCGCGGGTTCTGCTGGAGATCGACGACATCGGAGTTCCGATGGCCGCCCGCGAGGTCGAGAGGGTGGCCGGCAAGCAGGCGGACGGCACGGCAAAGACCCGCGAGGCGAAGGCCGTCGTCTGCCGCGAGGCCGACAGCCTGGATCCGACGACCGGGGAGCCGCGGAAGGACCGGAACAGCGGGGCTGCCGGCGTCCGCATCGACAGTGCGCAGGCCGTGAACGGGGCCGGCCGGGCCTCGGAGTTCGCCGCCCGCCTGGAGCAGTTCGTGCACCGGAACGGCGTGTTCGCGGCCGAGGAAGTGGTTGTGCTGTCCGATGGGGCGCCGTGGATCGGGACCGTCTGCGAGGAGATCTTGCCCGGACGGAAAACGACCTTCGTCCTCGACCTGTACCACGCCCTCGAATATGCGGTCGCCGCCGTGCAGGACGCGGCGCCGGACGAGGGCAAGCGGGCGGCGTGGATGGAGAGGATCAGGAAGCAGCTGGACGCCGGGCGGGTCGACCGGGCCGCCGCCGCCCTGAAGCCGCATCGCGACCGGTCCGAAGCCGTCGCGGACTCCATCCGCACCTGCGAGGCCAACAGGGACCGAATGCGCTACGACCTCTGCCGGACGCGCAGACTGCCGGTCGGATCCGGCATCGTGGAAAGCGCCTGCAATTGCATCGTCGGGAACCGGCTGAAAGGAGCCGGGAGCCAACGCCGTGCTCGCCATCAGATGCTGCTTCGAAAGCATGCGCTGGCCCGACTTCCTCGACTGGAGGGCTTGCCGCGCCGCAGCCGCCTGACCAAAGAAAATGGACCGCACCCGCGTCCAATCGAAGGCTTGACATCGCTTGGAAGGTATGCCGTGATTTTCAGCATGCGGGTGGGCGAATCGGATTTACGGCAACCAATGGGAGGGAGTGGCACTCATGAACATGAGAATGCTGATCGCGGTTCTCGCGTACTGCTCCGCCGCGGCGCTCTGCGCTTGCTCCGGCGGCGCCCCGGCAAGTCCTGGGACGCCGACGCCCGGATCCGCCGATCCGGGCGCTGACGATAGGACGGAGGCCCAGAAGGCTTTCGATACTGCGCTGGAAGATGCGCAGAAGAAGCTGACCGCTGCCCGGACGAATGTGGCCAGCGCGGTGGCTCTCGCGGCTGCTGCGAACACGGCTGCGGAGCGGACTGCTGCAACTGCCGCGCTGTCGAACGTGAGGACGGGGCTTGCAGACGCGGTGGCGGCGATAAACGCGCTGACGGCGCCGTCCGGCGACGTGACCAGGCTGGGGCGCGCGGTCAGGGCGGCGACCGCGGCCGACGCCGCCCTGACCGCCGATACCGCCAAGCTGGCAACCGGAGAGATGGAGCTGATTGCCAAGTTCGCTTGGTACCGGCAACGCCTCGCACGCTACCAGCTTAGGAACGGCGAAGCTGCGATGCCGAGCGAAGGAGGACGTGAAGGAGCCCATGTAAAGATCGAAAGGATTCCGCGAACAATCGACACGTCCGCGACTGATAGCACCCAGATTGCCAATCCTGCGGCCTTCAAGCGCGAGACATTCAAAACAGTCGTGTATGCGGACGGCAAGGAGATGTTCTCCGCCAGCGGCGATGAATTCAAGGTGGAGGGGTACACGAATACCGATGGCGGAGTTTATAATAGGGACCTTCATACGTATGCAGGATTGAAGTTGACGAGGGAAGGAATTGTCATTCGCACCGGCGGAACAATGCCCTCAGGCGTGCATTTTAGCCAATGGCATACAGATTACGCCGACACGCGGCGAGATATCACGAAGTACGTGAATGATAACAGTCCGCCGCACAGTCGGAACGGATGGGATCTTGTATTGACGTTCGGCGAACCGCACACCATGTCCGTCCCGGTGGGCGAGCCCGGCAGAAATCACCGTTCCAGCTGGACGGGCAACGGCGACTTCTACTGGAGAAGCTTCGTTCCTGCTGCTCCCAGCCAGTTGGAGACGGACGGGGACTACTATGATTCACGCGCATTCAACCAGCCCGACGGGTACAAGGATCTTGGCACATATGAGGTCTGGCTGTCCAATTATGTCGGCGTGAACGCGAATCTTGAGCCGGTCGCAGGCTCTGGAGATAATCCTCATTCTATAGACGACGAGCCGTATTATTTGAAGTACGCCGCATACGGGTTGTTTGTCTTTACTGCAGACAGGGAAACCTTCCGGGACGGCTCCAGTGGCCACAAGGGCCGCATACAGACCATGCATCTCGGCTACTCGGCTTTCGCGGACGAGGACGGCCAAAGAACGACGGACATCGGCACGGCGATCACCAGCGCGAAATTCCGCGGGCAGACGCTTGCCCATGCATTCACGGGCACCCACGCATTTCCAGACTTCCGTGATTCGAAATTGTTGCGAGGCGATGCGATCTTGACGGTGACGATTCCGGAAACCGGCGGCGGGACCATCGAAGGGGACTTGAAAAACTTTGAAGAGTGGACCGGCGGCACGTGGAAGGCCTTTACTTCCGATTTCAGTGTCGATTTGCAGAGCGCCGCCATCACGGATGCAGGAACATTCTCCGGCGCCGCGGCAGCTTCATCCACAGCAAGAACCGCCGATTTCCCAGCCCGCTTGCCCATCGGCCACGCCTCCTACAGCTTCAGCGGCGGCCTCAACACCGGCGGAGCTTTCAAGGGATCATTCTACGGTCCCCGCGACGACAGCGCCGATCTTGAAGTTGCCGGAAGCTGGACCACAGGCACAGGAATTTCTCCCAAGTGGAGCATTTTCGGCAGTTTCGCCGCCAAGCAAAGACCTGCGGCAGCACCCGGCAACTAGCTGCGGCTTATGCTGTCGGGACGTGATCAAGAGCAGCGCCGCCTGATTTGGAATCGACCCGATCCTGAAGGGATCCGGATTTCCGAAATCGTGTCGCGGCTTCGATCAATCAGCCTGTGCAGGAAGTCGCGGCATAAGCCGAATCTCGTTTCGGCGGACGCGGATACGGCGGCAAGGACATGATCCTGAGTCGGCGAGCGCGGGATGCCGACTGCTGCTGAAAGGGTTTCCGGCTTCCGAATCCTGGCGGGATGATCGAATTCCTCCCCAGGCAGCATGTTCGCGGATCAGGGTTCCGCTGGCATGCGATATCCGGCTCGGTCCACGGTGAACTCGATGTCCAGCTCCAGAATGTCGCCCGGATAGAACAGGCTGGCGGAGTAAATCAGCTTGCCCTCGGCGTCGAAGAATTCCCTGAACACCCTGAACACCGCTGAGTTCACATTGATGTCCAGTGCTTGGGCCAAATCGAAGTCCGCGTAGGAAATCGTCACTTTCTGGCGGGCGGAGAACACCTCAACCCCGAGATCCTTCAGCACGCTCACCACGATTTCCTTGGAAAACCTGTCCGGAGCCTTTGCGAAAATCCCCTCGTCCAAGCGCAGACTCACCCGGCAGAACGGCTTGCCGTCCTTGGCGTGAATCCGTTGCATGCAGCGGAAGCTCCGTCCAATTGACTCAATTCGGATGCATCTTCAATGGGCAACCCTTGCAGCTCCGCGAACGAAAGCCAGCAGTCGGCTTTGCCCTTCGTCGTAAGTCGCAAATAAGCGATGCTCCGCAGTCGGAGCACGAAGTTCGCCTGCGGAGAATCCCGAAAGATATCCGCTCGGGCTGTATTTGCTCGATTCATGGAATCAGGGAAGAGAAATTCGCGACAAGGTGAATCCGATGTCGAAGTCCTGCATGGATTTGCAGTTTCCGGGCGGCCTCAACTCCGATATACGGATCGACCTGATTGGAGACCCTTGGCAGTGCCCGGCGAAGACATGGAGAATTCCAAAACCGAAATCGCGACCGGCTGCGTCGTTTTGCCGGACGGGTCCGCATATTACGGGATCGGATTCGGCGCGAGCGGGTGGTCGGTCGGCGAGCTTTGCTTCAATACCGCCATGACGGGCTATCAGGAAATCATGACCGATCCGTCGTACGCGGGGCAGGCGGTGGTGTTCACGTTTCCGCATATCGGAAACACCGGCGCGAATTCGGAAGATAACGAAGCCGAAAGGCCGTCCGCGATCGGAATGATCATGAAATGGACGCCGTCGGAGCAGTCGAGCTGGCGCGCGGAAGAAAAATTCTCCGAGTGGCTTTCGGGACGAAACCAGATCGGAATCGGCGCTGTCGATACGCGGCGCCTGACCAGATTCGTCCGCACGCAGGGGGCTCAGCACGCGGCGCTTGCGCACGAGCCTGACGGGAAATTCGACATTCCGGAATTGGCGCGGCAAGCGCGGGACTTCCCTGGCCTTGACGGCTTGGATCTGGCGAAAGACGCCTCAGTTCTTCAGCAGTACCAATGGAGTGAGCCGCGCTGGCGATGGCCCGGCGGCAAGCCTGAACGCGTTGAGGCGAGATACAGGGTCGCCGCCGTGGATTACGGCGCCAAGGAGAACATCCTGCGCTGCTTGGCGTCCGTCGGCTGCGAAGTCACGGTGTTTCCTGCGCAGACGGACTGGGAAACCATTCTGGCATCCAGCCCGGACGGCCTGTTTCTGTCGAACGGCCCCGGGGACCCTGCTGCCACGGCCGAATACGCTGTTCCGATGATACGCGGCATTCTTGAGAATTCCCAGATTCCGATATTCGGCATATGCTTGGGACATCAGCTGCTGGCGTTGGCGCTCGGCGCAAAGACGGCGAAGATGAAATTCGGGCATCACGGCGCGAACCACCCCGTCAAAGATGCGGAGACCGGAAAAGTCGAAATCACTTCAATGAACCACGGCTTCACCGTCGCGAAGGAAACTCTGCCCCCGGGGGTGGTCGAAACGCATTTTTCATTGTTCGACGGAACGAATTGCGGGATCCGAATGCTCGACCGGCCGGTGTTTTCCGTTCAGTTCCATCCGGAGGCGAGTCCGGGTCCGCAGGACAGCTTCTACCTGTTCGAAAATTTCGCGCGCGCGATGGAGAAGGGCGCCGGAAACGGCTGAACGATATTCGCTCCGGACAGGCGGACCTCCGCTCTCTGCCTGCCGCTCACTTGGCCGATGGCTTGCGCTTTCTTTTTTTCCGCGGTTTGGCAACGACCAAGGGTTTTTTGGGGGCGGTGCGGTCAAGGCCGAGCGCCTCGATGCGGATGCGGATCTGGTAGTGTTCTTCCAATCCGTCAAACAGTCGGTCAAGCACGCCTGTATCGGCCCAACGGCGCATCCGGGTGTAAACCGTGTACCATTTGCCGAAGCGCTCAGGCAGGGCGCGCCATTTGCAGCCGGTCTCAGCGACATGAATGATCGCATTGATGATGGTGAGGTTCGAAACCAGAACGTTCCCTCGCTGAACCGGCAAATAGGGGTGGAGGGCGGGATATTGCTCTTCAGTGAGTTCAGTCATGGCGGCTGCATAGCACAAAACGAAACAAAACAATAGTGCCGGCGCGCTCTATTCGGCCAGATGGCTTTCGCAAAGCGCGATCGCATTGTTGAAAACGGCAAGCGCCTTGCCAAGCGCTTGCTTCGCTGAATCTTCGTCTTCATTCTGTGACGCGATCCAGTAGTCCCCGAAGAAAGTGCCGGTTTCGAACGCAACGAAATTCATGATTTGCGTCAGTTCGACGAGGCGACGGAATTCGCGCTGCTTGACCGCGTGGAATCCGCTTTGCCAACAAGCTTCCCGAGCTTGGTCGGCAACAGAATTCAAGAGCGCGTCCACGGAATCCAAGTCGCCGTCAACGGGCAGGGCTACGACGGGCCGGGAAGAGCCGTCGCTCATGGAGCCGCAGTAGTCCTCGATTGCTTGGAACGCTTCGGCAGTCTCGTCGTCGACGGCCATCTCCTCGCCGGTGAAATCCAGTCCTGCGTTCATTTCCCAACGAAACCTCAGTTCGTCGACGAACAAGGCGGCGGCTTCGATCGTCGCCATCAATTCGTAATCTTTCTTGTCCCATGCGGCGGACAGCGCGAGAGCGCAAGCGTCGGCCGCTTCGCGCCCGGGGATATCCATCGTCGGGGCATTGAATGTCGGCTGCGGGAATACTTCGGGAAGTTCCGGGGACCACGACGCCCACATGCCCGCTGCGTTCGCCCGCGCCTCCTCTTCGATCGGCCAAAGATATTCGTAAATTCCGATCGCCAATCCGAGTTCCACCATTCGACTTGCGATATCGACGCCGCCCGCGGAGCAATTGTATCCAGTGTCGAATTCCGAATAAATCTGCTCGCAAATCACCGTCGCGTCTTCGGTCAACTGGACAAGCGTTGCTGCGGCTGCTTCACGGCAAGTCGGTTCGCCAGGACCGACCGGGCACTGCAAGCCCGGAGCCGGCAGATCCAGTCCGGCAACGGGAAGAATCGGGCCGTCGGGAATGCCGACGAGAGTCACGCCGTCGGCGACCCTTACATCGCCCTCCCAACGGACTGCCGGTTCGGCAGCAGCGCTGATCCCCTCTGCAGTCGCGCCGTCGGCGATGTCTGCGCCATCTTCCGGATTTGCTTGCGCATGGGACGCGCTGCTCAGAAGGATTGAAAACATTGTCGCGCAAACTGGCGCTCTCGCGAAGGATTTCATTTGGCATGACCTTGAGGCAAGTAATTGGACGCATCCATCGGCGGATTGCGGAACCTATAGTCCGATTCGGACCGTCTGCCGGTTCAAGCAAGCCTGAACAGTATTGTTGGGATCGGGAATTGCCGCAAGCCGAAACTGCGGCAAATGGTTGCAAGGCGTATGACAAATCGTTCAAACACTCGGCGCGGATTGATCCAATCTGCCGCCTGAATCAGCTAAGACCGGATTGGCAGCGGGTCGGCGACAGCGGATTCGCGCGGCCTGAGAGGGACTCTGAGACTTCCCTGTCTGAGTTCACCCATTGATGCGACTCCGTCTTGGCGCCGGGGCGGCGGGTTCCCCAAGCTGCGTCCAGTTGAGAATCCGCAACTGGAGGGATCCGGCATGCAAGCAATCGGAATTCACGGGGCGTTTGCAAGCGCCGGATAGCGAGCGTCACAGTCGGAACTGAATTTTTTTGATCTAAAAATCCGCCTTTGTCTTGCGCATTGTCTTGGCGCTGAGGGCTTTGTTCGGAATTCACGATTTCAGTCTGTTCATCCTACGATATGCCGGTATGAATCCAATCGAAGAAAATGCTGCAAGCCAGAATGCAGCACAAGAAACGCGCCTTCGGAGTTCCGGATGTCTTCGTTCGCCCGCCTCACGCCGAATGCACAAGGCATAATAATGATCATTTTTGCCGCGTTCTTTTGGACATGCATCGACGTAGTGGTGAAGGCGCTTTCCGGCGATTACCATGCCGCCCAACTTGTTTGGGTTCGATGCGCCGGTCAAGCAGTAATCGCAGTCACGCTGGTGGGGCTTCGGCACCCCGGGGCGATGCGGACGAACAATCTGCCACTGCAGGTCGTTCGATCGCTTATGCTTCTGTTCGCGACATTCACGTATTTCATTGGGCTGGGGCGCGTAGAACTTGCTGTCGCAGCTGCCGTCGTGCAAGTGAATCCGCTGATCATCGTCATCGCCGCCTACTTCTTGCTCAACGAGTCGCTTGGCTGGAAGAAGCTTCTCGGCGTCGGAATCGGTCTGCTCGGAGCTGTCGCGATCATCCGACCCGGGGCATCGGCATTCAATCCGTACGCTTTCTTTCCTCTTGCTGCCGCGGCAGGCTATGCCGGATATACGATTCTGACTCGGCAACTCAGCAAGAGCGAAAGCGTTTGGACGAATTTTCTCTATACTCCGGTCGTCGGCTTTGTGTTCAGCGCGCTGCTTGTCCCGTTCTTCTGGACGACGCCCAGTCTGCCCGACTTTGGGCTGATGATGCTCGCCGCAGCATTCGGCGCGTGCGGACAGTACTTGGTTGTCAAGGCCCTGTTCATCGCGGAAGCGAGCGTGGTTTCGCCATTCACTTACAGCGCACTGGTTTTTGCCGCGACATTCGGGATCGTACTGTTCGGCGAGTTTCCTGACATCTGGACCTATGCCGGGTCGGCGATGATCGTGATTTCCGGGTTGCTCATTTGGCGGATTGAATCGAAGCGCCGTCCGTTGAACTGAAGCCATGAAGCGTGGCGTCTCCCTGCGACAAAGCAGCTTGAACAGACCGAAGACAGGAGCGCCGAAACGCGGCCTGTTTTGAAAATCCTTCATCAAAAACATCGACGGCCCCCAAGCATCGGGGTCGCGAAGAACGAGTCCGAACCATTGTCGCGGTTCACGACTGCAGTGCTTTGGAAAACAGCGTCCACCGCAAGATGCGAGATTGGCATGTGCCGCCAAGTTTCGGGAGCGGTGCCAACTCTGAAATTTCGGCAATCGGAATTTGGCCCGGAAGAGCAAGTTCGCGGTTCACGCATCGGGAGGCGTGACGACCCCTGTCGGCGCTGGATTCATGGGAATATGATTCGGAAGCTCCGCCATTCGGTCCAGCCAATTGCCTACGGCCGGATAATTCGCAAGATCGAACCCGCCTTCGTCGGCAACGTGCGTATAGGCGTACAGCGCCATGTCGGCGATGCTTGGCGCGTTTCCCCCGAACCACGCTGATTTGCCGAGGTGAATCTCCATGACTGCCAATGCGTTTCGACCGCCTTCCTGTTTTGCAGGAAGCTGAGCGCGTTGCTCCGGTGTCATCCCGGTGTGCTGTATCCAGTGGCGCGATACCGCAATGAAGGGTTCATGGCTGTACTGCTCGAAGAACATCCATTGCAGGGTTCGGGCACGCGCAAGTCTGTCGGAGGGCAGAAATGCCGATTCCTCCGAAAGGAAGAATAGGATCGCGTTGGACTCCGAAATGCAGGTTCCGTCATCAAGCTCCAGCACGGGGATGCGACCGTTCGGATTTTTGGCCAGGAATTCAGGCGTCCTTGATTCGCCTTTCAGGATATCGATTTCGACCCGCTCGAAGGTAACGCCCATATGCGCGAGGAGGAGTCTCGGTTTGTATCCGTTGCCGGAAAGGTGGCTGTCGTAAAGGCGAAGCATGGGGGAATCCTCGGCGAATTTCAAAGACGTTGAGCGAATAACCAATTGAGTTTAGGCCCGTTTCTGTCAAGCGTTGAACTTGCAAAGATTAGGTTGCGGATGGCCGGGATGCTCCCGATGTCGCTCCGTCCACACGAGTAGGATGGTTCGCCAAAATTTGTTTTCGGATTCAGGCATGATGTATCGGGCTTAAAGCGGTTTCCGATGAGCCAACCTATATTCATGCCAAAGGTGTGGGCAATCATCGGCAAAGCAGACAGTGCGAGGGAAACAACATCGTCAGGGACGACCGCACAATCCTCCTGATCAACGGGCCCAAGAATCTGCACAAGTCTCACAGATCGGATTAAGGACGGAGTAAAGTCGGATCTCTACTTTATCGGATCTTAGATACGATTATACCGCATGCCAACTTCGCTCGAACCTTTCCAAAACACTTTATTTTTTTTGTTATGCTTGAACCATTGAATGTAGAGTCCGGCAGCGTTTATTGCTGTTACGCCAATTAAGAATTTAAGGTTAGAAATTTTTTCCGGACTCAACCAAGTGACACGATCTGGCATCAAATAATTCCATAGAAAAATAAGCAATATCGCAAACGCAGATATCCATCCTACCCGCGCAGTATATACAAAAATCCAATGCCAAGTGTGTTTTATTCTCCCTTGTATTTTTCTCGTCAAATATTGCACCTTATACAAGGCCTTATTTTTCCTTAAATTAAATTTTGCTGGTAGGATCAACCCCAATAAGCTTCGCTGCCAAGTTCGGAGATGGACTTCGAAACTCGTCCGATTCCTTTATTTCTTTAATTCTTTGTCAACGGGATCTGACTTTTCTTTTAGCGAACTCATTAGTGATTATCCGCTCGGTTTCTATAATATTTTTCAATCAGCGAGTTTGGAATCACAACGCCCCGGCCGAACGTCTTCTGATCAAGTATAACCTGACTCCATGGAGTCCCGGTTTCGTGCGTGATCGCCGAAAGCTTTATTCCGCTAAATCCGCCGTAAACGTCTCGAATTTTTTTTATAAGTTCCAATTCATAATCGTCGAATGCCTCTTTCGCTACGCCGCCAATACATTCGTTGACAGGCTTATTCCTATAGTGTTTGATGGCGTAATATACATCTGGAACAATAGGCCCATACTTCCATGCCTCGACTGGTTGCCTGATAAGCGGTCGGCCGAATAGTCCGAGCATCCAGCCATGTGCGATATAAACCATTTTGATCAGTTGTATTGGCGTGAACGGTGCGTCGTCATTATCCTTGGCACCTTCAATTAGCCTATTGGTGATCAATAGGGCATCATGTCCGCTTTCGACTTTCATTGATTTTTCATATTTTCTTGCCCATAAATGACAAATTGAAAAATGTCAATACTATGAGCATATCTCCTATTTATTAGAATGTAATATCAACGGGTATCTTTTGCAACATCGCTCTGACATTGCGCCGGTTGCTTTTGGGTTTCGGATATTGGCACTTGTTCAAATTCAGTATTGAAGTGCATCACCCGCACATCTAGTCGAAGTAGTCCTGTCCTGCCCCATTTATGGGTGGCTTCGGCGGGCTTATTGCGGCGAATTCGAGACCGCTGGCTCCGCCATGAGATCTGCTGCCGATCTGCATCGCGGAAGGTGCTTGATCGTGACGGTCATCGGAATGAGATTTCGTCATCCCTTCAGTCCCTGATCGTTGATACGGATTCCGATCACTGTCGGAAAAGGGAATTTGAGCTTCACTTGCTTTCAAGCCTCCAAATGTCGCGAATTCGCAAGGCGTGCTTTCAATCCGGAATTTGGAGATACGCCGTCGGCATGGGTCGCGGATACCTGAATGCGCATCGGTCGGACGTGTGTGCAAAGGGACTTGCAGGCCCTGTCCTTGTGGGAATGCTCTGCTCTTGGGTAAAGGTTGATTCACTTTCAGTATTTGCGGAATCGCGTATGTCTTGGTTCCGCAGTGACCGGCTGAGCATGGGAGATACGAATGCGATTGATGGAAAAGATTTCTGCTGCGGCGTTCGCAGCGGTTCTTGCCGGCTCTTTGTCGGCGCAGGAGATTGTCGACTTTCGAATTGGCACAGGAGGTCCGGGAGGCAACTATCTGCCGATTGGGAAGGCAATCGCGAACGCCATTTCTCCGATTGAGGGATTGGAGCTCTGCAATGCGGAAGGCGACTGCGAAGATGTTTCCATCCAAGCGGTGCCGCTCGTGACTGCCGCGTCGGTCTACAACAATTCAGCAGTTCAAGCAGGCGATTTGGACGCGGGATTGGCAACGGCGGACGTGTTGCGCACCATGTATTTCGGCGAAGACGAATTCGAAGGCAATCCGCATCCGAGACTTCGGATATTGGCTTCGTTGTATCAGTCGCAGCTGCACTTGGTGCTGCCGAAAGACGTCGCGATCTCCGATGTCGGCGGATTGGCCGGGATGCGGGTAGGCATCGCCGAGCCGGGTTCAGGCACGCAGGTCACTGTGCTGCATATGCTTGAATTATGGGATGTTACCCGTGACGATATCTTGGAGTCGGAATTGAATATGAGCGAGAGCGCGGAGCAGTTTCTCGACGGAAAGCTGGACGCTTTCTTCTATGTCGTGGCTTGGCCTGCCGAGGCGATGCGGCGCATCGCCGAAGTCCAGGAACTGAATCTTCACTCGTTCGACGAAGATGAGATGGATATCATTCTGGCCGATTTACCGACGCTTGTTCCTTCGGTCATTCCAGCGAACGCATATGGCGGAATCCCGCACGAAGCGCGCGTTCCCGGAGTTGCGTCCTACTTGGTCGTTTCATCCGAAGTCTCCGAAGACATCGTCTATGAAGTGACCAAGAACCTGTGGAGTCCTTCGGCTCGGAACATCTTGGACAGCGGCCACTCCAAAGGCCGGTTCATCACGTTGGAAACTGCCTTGGACGGCGTCGACAGTCTCGGCATACCACTGCACCAAGGGGCCGCGAAATTCTACCGGGAGGCGGGAATGATCGATTAGGATCCTTTTCCGAGATCCAATCTATTGTCTGCGGCATTCGGCCGCATCGCAAATTCAATCCGCATTTGCCGGAATGAAACCACTTGAAGGGACGATCTTTGCGCGATGGCATTTGATAGAATGCAAAGGCGAATGTCGGCCGCCCGGCTAGCGAATGAGCGGGCGTTGGTTCGGGTGCGAAGGCCGGAACCTGTCTTTCGAGAGAATGTTTTCCTTTTTTTGCAAGAATTGGGTTGCTTGTTTCCGCTTGAGCATGATTTGTTTGCGAAACGAGAACTTTGAAGAAAAGGAGAACACAATGCCCATCACGAGTAGAATTGCTGCAGTCGCCGGTTTGGCGGCGATCGTCGCCGGAGGCGCATATGCGCAAGACCCGACGTTTTTCCGAATTGGAACCGGAAGCGCAGGGGGAACCTACTTCCCGATCGGCGGAACCATCGCGAACGGAATATCGGCTCCGCCGGGCGCAAGGCCGTGCGACAAGGGCGGCCAGTGCGGAGTTCCGGGTCTGATAGCGATCGCCCAGTCGACCACGGCCTCGGTCTTCAACAATACCGCAGTCCAAAACGGCGAGCTGGAAGCGGGGTTGACCGCCGCAGATGTGCTGTTGTCGATGTATGAAGGCAGCGGCAAGTTCGAGGGCAAGCCGCATCCCAAGCTCAGGGTCATCGCGAATCTGTTCCCTGAAGACCTGCATTTGGTAATGCCGGCGGGTGATACGATCAACGATCTGGGGGATTTGGAAGGCAAGCGCGTAGGCATTGCCCAAGCCGGTTCCGGAACTCAGGTGGCCGTGCTGCAGATGCTGGAGTTGTGGGGCATTACTCGCGACAATATTGAAGAGGCCGAGTTGAACAACTCGCAGAGCGCAGAGCGGCTGGCGGACGGTCAGCTCGACGCCTACTTCTACGCCGCCGGATGGCCGGTCGCTGCCATGGTGCAGCTTGCTTCCACGAAAGGAATGAACCTCCATTCCTTCACCGAAGATGACATGGCGAGAATCCAAGACCTCATCCCATCCTATATTCCTTCCATGATCCCCGGTGGAACGTATGAGGGCATCGACAACGATACCTATACGCCGGCGGTGAGCGCGATGCTGGTCGTATCGTCCGACCTGTCTGAAGAATTGGTGTACGGGATCACTAAAGCGCTGTGGAATTCCAATTCCCGCAAGCTGCTGGACAACGGGCATCCGAAAGGCAAGTTGATTACTCCTGAAACTGCGCTTGACGGCATAATGGGGTTGGGCGTTCCGCTGCACGCAGGTGCGGATAAGTACTACAGGGAAGCCGGGCTGCTCTGACGCACAGGGCGGCTGCGCGGCAGTTCGCTTGAACCATGGGCGCCGCTTGATCTTGCGGCGCCCGCACCCTTTTGGGACCGCTAATGGCGGTCGGTCGAATGCGGGTTGGCCTGAGCCGATTCAAAAATGCCGGATGCTTCATCAATTGGCCTTTTGTACGAGATGTAGCCGGATTCATGGGTCATTGCGCTGCAAGTCGAATTGTCGTGCGTGAAGCATTCGCAGGTATTGCCATTCAAAGGCGCAGCGCTTGCCGTCGCGTAAATTCGCGGGTCCAATCGCTTGACGGTGGAGGAGATGTCCCTTGAGCGACGACAGACAGGATGAACCAGACGACCAGCTTTCGCAGGAAAAGCTGGAAGAGATCGAAAGGAAATTCGACGAAGGGACGGCAACTCGCGCAGTAGGTCCAAATATCGCAGCCGGTTTGCGCGCCGTCGGAATCCTGTTTGCGATCTATCACTTCTTGACCGCAGGATTTGGCGTGCCGGTGGACCACTGGCACATGGGGATCCATTTGGCAGGTCTTTTCGTGCTGACGTATGCGTTGTTCCCGCTCGTGAAGACCAAAAATCACTACGCCCTGATGGCTACGAAATGGCGGGTCGGAAACGTTCCGATCTACGATTTGGCGTTCATGATTCTGGGAGTGGGAGCAGCGCTTTACTTGGGGTTCGCTTGGCGCGGGATTGAATGGCTTGGAATTGAAGAGCAGACCTACCGCATGGGCAATCCCAACGGTTACGACCTGTTCTTCGGCATTCTGCTGATCGTTCTGGTTCTGGATATCGCCCGGCGGACTCTCGGCTGGGTTCTGCCCCTGATCATTTGCGTGTTCATGGCATACGCGTTGCTGGGCCGGTATTTCCCCGGAATCCTCCAGCACCCGGGCGTCAAGTTCAATACGTTCGTGTCCAGCATGTATTTTCCGCAGGAAGGCATATTCGGGGTCACGCTCTGGATCGTTTCCACCGTCGTCTTTCATTTCGTCCTTTTCGGAGTCGTCGCCCAACGCACCGGGCTCGGCAAGCTGTTCATTGACAACGCGACGATACTTGCCGGCCGCTATACCGGCGGCCCGGCGAAAGTTTCCGTTGTCGCGTCGGCTTTCTTCGGAACCATTTCAGGCTCGGCGACGGCGAACACGGTTTCGACAGGAAGCCTGACCATCCCCAACATGAAACGGCTGGGATATCCGGGCCACTTCGCGGGCGGCGTGGAAGCCGCCTCATCGGCGGGAGGGCAGATTACGCCGCCCATCATGGGCGCCGCCGCTTTCATAATGGCTGAATTTTTGGAGGTGCCTTACACGACCATCGTCATCGCCGCCATCGTTCCGGCGCTCATGCATTACATCGGCGTTTTCGCCGTCGTGCATCTGATGGCGAGAAAGCTGAATCTGAAAGGCTTGGCCAAGGACGCCTTGCCCAAGCTGAAAGAAGTATGGCGGGACGGGTGGGCCAACATAATCCCGCTGATCGGTCTGCTCGCCGTGCTGTTTTCCGGCTACACGCCGTTCATGTCCGCCTTTTGCGGGATTTCGCTGGCCGTGGTCGCCGGGATGGCGAGACCGCACAAGCCGCTGACGCTGGGTTATCCGCTGGCATTCATCGCATTCGTAGTCTGGAAATACGTGGACGGCGGTTTCGGTACTTCGATGAGTCTCGTTCTGATCGCGGGCGCAGTGGTCGCCGCGTTCAATCCGCAGGAGCGGGTCAAGATCCCGGAGATGGCGGATGCGTTGCAACTCGGCGTCAAATACGCTCTGGCTGTCGGCGCCGCCGGAGCCGCGGTCGGCATTGTGGTCGGTGTGATAAACACGACCGGAATCGGATTCAGACTCGGCTACATGGTAGCGCAGGGGGCGGGCACCCTGGCTTTGGTTCTTCATGAAATCATCACCTTCGGCGTTTTGGAAATCGCCGAGGTTGCCGACCTGCAATTGTTCATTTCCTTGGTGTTCATCGCGGTCACCTGCATACTGATGGGCGCAGGAGTTCCGACCACTGCGTTGTACATCATGCTCGTTTCGGTCGCCCAGCCGACGCTTTCGCAACTCGGAATCCCGCCGATAGCGAGCCACATGTTCGTGCTGTATTACGGCGTCGTCTCGGAAATCACGCCTCCGGTTTGCGCATCGGCCTACGCGGCCTCGGCGATCGCCAATTCGAATCCGCTAAGGACCGGAGTTTCGGCATTCACGCTGGGTCTCGGCAAGGTCGTCGCGCCGATGGCATTCGTTTACGCGCCGGTATTGCTGCTGGTTTCCTCCGTCGGGTTCAATCTGATCGAGTTTGTCCAAGTGGCGGGAACCTGCGTTCTGGGCGTGGTCGCACTTTCGTCGGCTGTTGTCGGGTATTGGCTCGCGCCGATGGGAGTCGGTTTCCGGTTGTTGATGGCATTGGGAGGAGCCGTGTTCATTGCGCCGTCGCTCGGAGCGGACCTGGCTGCATTGATCATCGTTTCGCCGGTCGTCGCGACGCAGCTGATTGCGCGAAGGAAATCGCACGGCTCGGTCAAGGACTCGCTGTGAACAAGGCACTTGGCGTTGAGCAGCGACGAAGATGATTTCCTCGACCGATTGAGTCGGGTTGTTGTCAACATACACAAGAATCGTCGTGCGCCGAACAAGCCGCTTCTCCTGCTGCTGGCGCTCGGTCGAGTGACGGACGGTCGCGAGCGCCTCGCTGCATACACCGAAATAGAAAAACCGCTCAAAAAGCTGCTCGCGGAATTCGGGCCGCCGCGGAAAACCATCCACCCGGAACAGCCGTTCGGTCATTTGCGCACCGACGGACTTTGGGAGATTCCCGGCGACAGCATTCTTCCGGCAAGTTCTTCCGGCACTCTCCTTGTCGGCGGACTGCGCGAGCACTCTGCAAAGGGCGGGTTTCCGGAGGATATATTCCAACTTTTGAAGCAAAATCCCGGAATCGTCCACAACGCAGCTCAACTCACCCTCGAAAGGCACTTTCCGCATACGCTGCACGACCGCATTCGGGCGGCATGCAACTTGCCTGTCGTCCGCGAGAAATATCAGGCCCGAGTTTCCAAACGGGATCGCGCATTCCGGACCGATGTGATCAGTGCCTATGGAAATTGCTGCGCAGCATGCGGCTACGATCTTCGATTGAATGAAGTTGTATTCGGCATTGAGGCGGCCCACATAAAGTGGCATTCGCAAAGCGGTCCTGACATCGTGCCAAACGGGCTGGCGCTCTGCTCGCTTCACCACGTGGCATTGGACAGTGGCGCTCTCGGCCTTAGCCAGCGCGAAAATGACGAGTCGGTCAAGTTGCAGGTGTCAAGCAAGGTCTCTGGAGGCCAAGCCGCGCGGAGATTGCGAAATCTGCATGGAGAACCGCTTCGGCGACCGGCCAACGTCGAATTTTCACCGTGCAAAGAATATATCAAGTGGCACCAAGATCAGGTGTTCCACCCGTAGCGAGACGAATGGTTGAGCGATTCTGCGTCGGCGGCTTAGGATTCTTGCCTGACGGTTGCTCGATTGCTTAGTCTTTTGCTTTCCGGAAAACCCGGGACAGTGCAACCAGTCGCTAACAATCAACTTAAACATCAATCCAAGGATTGACAATGTTTAACCCCAAGTTTTCAAAGTCAAAAATATTCTTGGTAGCAACCATCATGCCGTACGACAGCGCGACCGCCCCAATCAGACCATAAAACTGCGCGATAGGGTGCCCGGCCGCCCTCCGTCTAGCGGCAATCTCCGCATAAATCTCTGCCGCGGTGACATCAATAGACAGGATTCGATCCGCGAAACCAAATTTCAACACATGATCAAGGATTTCGCCTTTAATATTGCGATTTTTTCCAAGCGGCATAATCTCATGGCCATAGCGTAATTCCGCCACGTTGATCGCAGTCAGGTACAGGTTTGATACCTCTTGATCTACAACCCATGACCACACCGTGTCGTCAGGTTTTGGCGCATCAACTCGGACACCACATTGGTGTCAAGAATGTACATGGTCAGGCTTCAAAAAGATTCAGCATTTTTTCGCGACGGCAATTCAAGTTCAACACCTCCCAAAGGCGCATAACAATCATGGATAAATTGCGCCAAGTTTTTAGGTTCCGGCTCCACATCAACCGCGTTACGCAGTATCGCTCGCGCTTCTACTTCAGTTGATCGGCCGTTTCTTTCCGCTTGCGCGCGCAGGCGACTCATAACTTCGTCTTCCAAGTTGGAAATCGTAATGCTCGCCATGTCCGCGCTTCCATACAACTGAATTTCGCTCAATTTATTTGACAATTGCAGCGCAATCAATTGCCTGTCAGGGATAAAGTTCAAGGGCAACGCGCGCCGGAAGCGATCGTTGGCCGAACAGGACGTCCCCTTGTTCGGTGATCGTGGCGTCGCAAGTGCCGAAGGTCGTTCCGGCTTTTGAGCCGAGAACTTCAACCGTCGCGATTGTCCGTCCGGGCAAGGATAGCCGTTGACCCGAGCCGCCCGGAGGAAGCGTCATTTCCAACGAGCATTTTCGGAATGTCACGTCCGAAAAAGTTCCCGCGACATTGCCTGCCATTGTCGGTTTGCCGTCCAGCAGGACAAGCCATTCGTTCGCGCCGTTTTCGATTTCGATCATTCCGAAACGCGTAGCAACTGGACCGAAATATTCGCTGGCGAGGCACGGTGAGATGCTGAGCCCGCTCCAAGGGTCGACTTGCAGAACCTCCTGCACGAACGTCAGGGGCAAGAGCGCTCCCCAGGAATAGAAATCATCCGCGTCCGCGCCGTCGCAAATTGCGCCTGTATCCGCATTGTAATTCTCGCCGCATCGGCGATGCAGCCATTCGGGACCGAATAATTCGTGACTGCGCATCGCCAGACGCGCCGCTGCTCCTGTAATTCCGCAGCGTCGCAACCCCATGTAGGTCCAAAAGTTCATCGGCCCCCAAATCCGGCCGCGCCAGTACACGTTGTCCGGGAACGCAGGATCGGAGCGCGCAATTGAAGGCAGGCCGAAATGCCCGCCGAACCAGTCATCCGATTCCAAGTAGCGTTCGCACATCGAATTCACTTGGTGTGGCGTCGCTGCGCCGGCTGCAAGCGGGTAGAAAGATGTCGGCGCGATCTGCCGAATGAACTCCCCGTTCGGCAATTTGTTGGCGAAAACCTGTCTCTCAGCGTCCCAAAGTTCTTCCGAAATCTTTTCTGCGAGTTTTTTGTGTCTATCCCTGTAGATTTCTGCCGCTTCCCGGTCTCCGAGCTCTTCCGCCATGCGGCCGAGCATTTCGGTGTCGAGAGCGAACATGCTGTTCAGTCCGACATCTATCGACTCCAGCATGCCCGTCTTCGGGTTGAATGGCGCATCATCGTGCAGCGGTGAATTGTCCATTGAGGATTCATTCTGCGCGCCGAATTTGGTCCCTTTGTACAGGCCGTCGCCGACTTCGATGCTCGTGCCGTAACCGATGAAGCCGTCGGCCAAATTCCGGCGATTCCTCCACCATTCGTTGTTGCGGGCGATGCGCGGGTAAATCCGTTCAAGGAATTCCCTGTCGCCGATTCTGGAATGCGCGCTCCAAACCGCAAACGCGGCAGCGGGGATCTGCGAACGATCCGGCCAAGCGTCGTTGCCGGTGACAAGGCATGGGAAATTGCCATGCTCGGTCTGACGGAGCGTCGCCTCATCGAGGTTCCGCTGCGCGTTTCTGCGATCGAAAAGACTCCACATCATTCCGTTGAAAAGGATGTCGTTCAGCCAAACGCCGAAACCGCCGAATTTCATGCGATTCCAGTTTCTGGAAAGCACAGTGTAGTCGCGCTCGTTGATTTCGTCGTAGGCGTGGTTCCAAGCAACCACATCGTGCACCGCTTGGAGGGCTGCTTGCGCCGTTCCTGGACTCGGAGCCGAGATGCAAGCGCGCTTGTTTCGGCGAGTTGGCTTCGTCCGAGGAATCGGCAGGTCGGCGGGTGCTGCATTTCCGACTTGCGCCGACACGCCTTGCGACGGTGCTTGCTCCAGATTGAACCTTAGCGCGGCCACCCTTCCTTCGGCGCCGCGCGACGACAGGTAGAAATAGCCTTTTTCTTCAATTTCCTCTGCGGCCGCTTCGATGCTGTCGTGGAACGTGGCCATGGACGGCGCGGCATCCGGCCTTACTCTAAAATCGGCGGCCTCCTCTTGGGAGAAAATGCCGCCGGTTCGCCTGTCGTATCGCAGAGATTTGGCGTGACGATGTTCTACGCAAAGCAGGATCCAGTATCGCAAGCCCCATTCGCCGGCAGAAACGCGCCGCCATTGAATCCGCGCATTGGAATGATCGTCGAACAGGTATTGCCATTCGATGACCGTGCCCGCGAATTCCGTGGTGAAGGCCGCATCGCCTCCGCCGATGGTCCGCGGTCCAAGCTTCAGGGCTGGACCGGGCGGCAACGCATACGAGCGGCCTTCTTTGGACGAATACAAAATGGGCGCAATCAAAAGACCTGATTGCAGGTGGCGCAGTTCGGCGGGCCTTTCGGTAGTCCAAGTTCCCCAGCCGATTCTGCTCATATCGCTTCAAGCGCCTTTATCGCTTCATCGGCAGTGCAAAGCTCGACTTGATGATCGTATCTCGGAAGAACGTGGTTCAGGACGGCGTCGTGCCCGGACGGGCTCGCGCTGGCGACGGCGTCAATCGGAACTATTGTCCTGATCCCTTGATCGACTGCGCTCAGGATCGTGCTCAGCACACAGACGTCGGTTTCAACCCCGCAGACGATCATGGCGCTCGGTGTCCGGCCTCGGATTCGTTCGGCAAAGCCGTCGCTGGCGAAAGCGCTGAACCCCAAGCGGTCGAACACGCGGTGCGGTTCAGCAAGATCGTCAATTGCGGGGTGCAGTCCCGTGGCCTCTTCGCCGACTTCATCCAAAGTCACCGACGACCATCGACGATGAAATTCGCGCCATTGGCCGAATGCATGCTCCGGCGTTCTGGGCGGAATATACTTGATGAAGTACGCTTGATTTCCCGCCGCCGCGGCCAGTTCCCGGCAATTCGCCAATATGTCGAGTCCGGCTGGGCAATGCCATTCGCCCGGCTCAAGGAACAGTCTCTGCATGTCCACGCAAACCACGCAGGCATTTCGATCAAGCGGGCCGAGTTGGAACATCACGGAGTCACCGGAATTGTGTGTTCGCGATCCCATATCACATAGGCAGGACGGCCGGGTTCGACGATCTCCGCACCGCTGTTCTGCGCGAAAACCTTCATTGTGCCTCCATTCCAATCCAAAAGGTAGGTGACGCTCGAGCCAGCGAATATGCGCTGCGCGACTCTCGCCTTTAGCACATTCATGCTGCTTGGCGCGGCGGCTCGTTCTGCAGTCGCCTCCACAACCTGCATTTTTTCCGGACGGACCGCCAAAGTCGCCTCGGGGTCGCTCAGCGGATGCGCCGTCGCGATGACGTCGCCGCATTCAAGCTGGACTTCGGCTCCAGCTACCTTGCCGCTGAACAAATTGGCGTCGCCGAGGAACGTGGCGGCGAACGCGCTCGCGGGCCGCTCGTAAAGCTCGGTCGGACTGCCTTCCTGAACTAGCACTCCATCCCGAAGTATGCCCATTCGATCGCTCAGCGTCAGCGCTTCTTCTTGATCGTGGGTGACGAATATTGTCGTGATGCCCACTTCTCGCTGGATTCGCTTCAGCTCGACCTGCATCTCGACGCGCAACGCCTTGTCCAAGGCGCTCA
The DNA here is from genome assembly GCA_965205055.1 of Paracoccaceae bacterium. Classification (GTDB taxonomy): domain Bacteria; phylum Pseudomonadota; class Alphaproteobacteria; order Rhodobacterales; family Rhodobacteraceae; genus CBDBBY01. The sequence continues at coordinate 3,627,595 of OZ242030.1, forward strand.
GCGGCTCGTCGAGCAAAAGCACCCGCGGCCGTATGACGATGGCGCGGGCAAGTGCGACGCGCTGCCTCTGCCCGCCGGACAGCTCGTGCGGTTTTCTGCCTTCAAGGCCCTTCAAACGAACGAGTTCAAGTGCTTCGCCCACCCGGCGGGCCTGTTCTGCCCTGGAAATCTTCCGAACGGACAGGCCGAAGCCGATGTTTCCTGCGACACTCATATTCGGGAAAAGGGCGTAGTTCTGGAACACCATGCCCACGTCCCTCTTTTCAACGCCGAGTTCTTCAACAGGTTCGCCCGCAATGGAAATGCTGCCCGATGTCGGGAAATCGAAGCCCGCGACCAGCCTGAGCAGCGTCGTTTTGCCGCAGCCTGACGGACCGAGCAGCGCATAGAATCCGCCGTTGGCGAACTCCATGCTGACGTTCTGCAACGCTCGCACGTCGTTGAATGCCTTCGAGACGGCGCGCAGGGAAACTTCGGCCATCAGCGAATGCTTCCGAATTTGTAGAAACGCGCGACGATCAGCAGAAGCAGCATCGAGATCGCAATCACGATTGTGGAGACGGCGTTTATTTCGGGAGTGAAGCCTTTGCGGATCGCGGTGTAGATTTCGACCGGAAGCGTCGAAAATCCCGGCACGGCGAGAAAATACGAGATCACGAACTGATCGAAGGACACAGCGAAAGCGAACAGCGCGGCGGCGATGACGCCCGGCGCGATAGACGGAAGCGTCACTTGGCGAAACACCTGCCAATGTCCGGCGCCGAGAGAGCGGGCCGCCTCTTCAAGCTGGATATCGAAAGCGGAGAGCCGGGCCGATACGACAATGACGACGTACGGCAGGGCAAGCGCGACATGACCAAGGACCATCGCGTGGAACCCGCGGCCGACGCCGGCCCAAAAGAAGAACACAAGCATGGACGTCCCGATTATGAGCCAAGGAATCGCGACCGGAGGAAGCAGCAGAATTTGAAGCATGCGTTTTCCGCGAAACCTGTGTCGGAAGAAGGCAACTGCGGCAGCGGTGCCCAATGTCGTCGAAACGACTGTCGTAACGAGCGCCACCAGCAGACTGTTGATCCCGGCATCTATCAAGCCGGCATTGGAGGCGAGCTTGACGTACCACGACGTCGTCCACTCCACGGGCAGCCTGTAGAATGGCGAAGCATTGAACGACATCGCCGCCATTACGAAAATCGGGGTGTAGAGGAAGAAGAGCGTCAGGGCCAAATAAATGCGGCCGGCAAACCGCAAGCGCCGATCCGAAGGACTCATCCGGCGATCCTCCTGAATGCGGGGATCGAGGCGGCGAAAATCGCCAGCACGAAAGCAAGCATGATGAACGACAGCGCCGCGCCGAGCGGCCAGTTGAACACCGTTGTGAATTGATCCTCGATTATCGTGCCGATGAACGTGCCTTTCGGCCCTCCCAGAATCCGCGGCTCCATGAACGAGCCGATCACAGGCACGAATATCAGGACGCCGCCAGCGGCGATTCCCGGAAGCGCCAGCGGAACCACGATGCGGCGAAGCGTCGTGACGTATCCGGCCCCGAGCGATCGGGCGGCGTCGATCAGATCGTCGTCAACGGCCTGCAGCGAGATGTAGCAGGTCAAAATCATGTACGGAAGATACGAGTGAACCAAGCCTATCACGACTGCCGGATAGGTGAACATGATGCCGAGCGAATCAAAGCCGGGAAACACAACGCGAATGCTGCTTTCCAATACGCCGTTTCCTCGCAATACCATCGTCCAGGAAAAGATCCTGACCAAGGCGTTGCTCCAGAACGGCAGGATGATCAGCAGGAACAGCGCCTCGCGGGAGCGGCCCTTTATTGTTTTCGCAAGAACGAAAGCGCACGGAAATCCGAACAGCAGGCAAAGGCCGGTGACGAGTGCTCCCAATCCGAACGAGCGCAGCATCAGCGCGCGATAGAAATCCTTTTCGAAGAACGCGGCATAATTCTCCAGGCTCAGCACGGCGACCCTGTTTCCGAACGGTGCGTCCGAAAGAAAGCTGAAATACAGCATCGCCGAAAGCGGAAGGAAAATGGTGAAGAGCAGCCATAGATACGCGGGGCTGAGCATGCCCGCGACGGCAAGGCCGCGCGACCGGCGGATGCCGCCGGTCGCAAAAATGCGCCTACGCGTGTCGCGCAGGGAAGTTCACTCCTGGAAGTAGGTTTTCGTCTCCTGCCAGAGCTCCAGCATTTGCTCCCTCAAGTCGTCGGGAATGGATCCCATGATCTGCACGTTCGCAACTTTCGCCGGATTGCCCATGACGGCACGATTGAATGCATCGGACGGCAGTGCCGCATTCGCGACGGCGTTCGCCGAAGCAGGCGCGCCGACGTTGGTGTCCCAAGGCACGTAGAAATCGGGGTCGATCATCCAGTCGATGAATTTCCTTGCGTCGTCCGGATTCGAGCTTCCCGCCGCGATGCTGAGGCCGTCGAGCCAGCCGATGGCGCCCTCGGCCGGGATGATGAATTCCACCGGAAGCCCGAATGCCGTCTTCGACCGGAGCGCGGATCCGCTCCAGTAGACCGCGAGATCGAATTCGTTCGCCGAGAGGAACTGATTCCACTCGTTTTCAGACGACCAGAACGTCCTGATCTGGGGCTTGAGCGCCCTCAACTTGTCCCTGATCAGGTCCATGTCGGCAGGGTTGTTTATGTCCTGTCCGGTCGCGATGGCCGCCATCATGACAGCTTCGACCGCGTCGTCGCGCCAGCCGACTCTTCCGGCGTGGTCGGGCGACCAAAGAACCTCGATCGTCGTCGGCAGTTCTGGAAAATCGGTCGTGTCCACCGCGAAGGACGTGAGTCCCCAGACCCATGCGACGCCAAAGGTTTCGCCGTCGATGACAAGGTTCGGATTTTCGCGGAATCCGGGCGACAAGTCCGCCACGTTCGCCATGTCGGACGTGTCGACGGCTTGAATGAGTCCTTCTTCCGCAGCCTGTTTGGTGAACGCACTGTTGATCAGAACGACGTCGTATGCGCCCGGGTTGGTTCGAAGCTTGGTGAGCATTTCCTGCTCTGAATTGAAATACTCGTGAACCACATCGATGCCAGTCGCTTCCTTGAACGCTTCAAGCGACCACGCCTCGTCGGTCCCGTAGCCTTGCCAGTTCAAGACGCGAATTTCAGCAGCTTGGGACGCGGCGGCCAGCAAGACGACAGCTGACACACTTGCCGCAGCGATGCGGGTTAAAGTCTTAACGGTGGAATTGAGCATTTTTTGTCCTCCTCAATGTTCGATGATATCCGCCGGCGGAACGCGGCGAAAGCCGAAACATGCGCATATCTTGCGCGCCTACATTGAATCGAAGATATCAATGAATGTCGAGACCGCCGCATTGAAAACGCGCTTGGCGACAATGCCTCAGGAGCCGCGGCGGAATTCGGCGCTCTGCCGATTCAGGCGAGTTCGGCGATAGAGATGGACCCTATCCCTTCGGGCGGCGGAATGGCGTCAGATTGTCGATTCGATCCAGCTTTTCAATGACGCTTTCGACCGAACGCCCACCATGTTTGCAACGGGCCCTCCGTCCTTGAAAATGAACAATGCGGGGATCCCGCGAACGCCCAGCTCGGTCGGCGAATTCGGGTTTTCGTCGATATTGACTTTGGCAACTGTCAAACGGCCTTCAAACTCCTTTGAAAGCTCCTCCAAAGCAGGCGCGATCTGCTTGCAAGGCCCGCACCATTCCGCCCAGAAATCGACCAGAACCGGCGTTGCCGAATTTTGGACATCCGTTTTGAAGGATTCATCCGTGACAGTCACTACGGGCATTTCGAGTCGCTCCTTTCAGGGAAAAAGCGATTCATATGTGGACGACGTTGGCCGGTCAAGGTCGTGGCCGCCTCGTGCGTGCGTTTCATGCTCTTTGGGTTGATTCGGTTCCAAATCTCTATGCGACGGCCGCTCCCCAGAATCCTGAAGACGGCGGCCGCTTGGACGATCTCCGCGCCATGGATGCGACTCTGGCGACTCGTTGGAGCGCTCGGGATGATCAACGAGTTGCAAGGGACACTCGATAGATCCAGATTCTCTTGACGCCAGATCGACGGCGACGCCTTCCCGGCCTATTTCCAGGAAGCTCCAGCCCGGTGATGCCCGCACTCGACGACATCGTAGTCATGGACCATCTCGCGTACCGCGAAATCCCTGCCGTACGCGGATCGCTTGGAGACAGAGGCAGCTATCGCCTTATTTTCCGGCCCAATGGTGATCCCGATCTGATCAAGCAGATCCTCGCCAAGCGCCTATGCCGACTGCGAAAAGCCCGCCGCCGATGCCGCAATACGTACTTTTGAAGCATCGTCGGCATCCTCGAAAAATCAAACCCGCGAGCTGTGCAAACTACATCGTGACCGCCAGATATGGGTCGTTCTGGATCGAAAACGCTCCAACCTCCACAAAATAGTGTTGCATTTGCGCCGGTTCTGCGCCTACATGCCCACAAGAAGTTGCCACTGACAAGAAATCGAATTTCGAAGCATTCTGGCCCAGTCGCAGGAGCTCGATGCAATCTGCAATCCGCGACGTTGCGCCATTCGTGGTATCAATTTCAATAACATGCTAGCCATTGCTATTGGTCGGCGTTTCGTAGACTGAGATCGAACAAAACGGGGCAATCATATGCTGGACATTGTATTCGGATCAAGTGGGCAAAGTCCTCTTGAAGCTAAGCTTCGGGAGACCATTCAGGAATTGAACCCGACAGGAACGCTTTATTTTTCTTACCCCATTTTCGAAGATGCCGAAGGGCAATCCAGTGCTGATGCTCTTTTGGTTTCCGACGAATATGGATTGATCGTTTTTGACCTTTCCGCTTCCAGCCACGACCTTGGTCATGATCCTAACGATTGGATAGAGGAAATAAATTTCAGACAAGATGAAATTTTTAGAAATATTCAGCGCAAGCTGTTTTCAAATAGAGACTTGGTGGAGAAGCGCACTTTGGTCATTGTTCCTGAAATCATCACGGTACTTCACGAAATACCGGATTACAAATTTGGTGATGATTTAAATATTGTTACTCCCGATTCATTAGCAGATTTAGTCACAAAACTCAAACCCTTTCCAAAAAAATACAGGCGCGCACTAAATGCTTCAATACAACGCATTTCCACAATAAAACCCAGAATGAAAAGGACAAATGTAAAATCAGCATCTTCATACGGTCATGCGCTTCAGAAAATCGAAAAGCAGATCGCAAATTTAGACGCATGGCAAAAGCAGTCCGCGATCAATTTCCCGGAGGGACCTCAGAGAATTCGAGGTCTGGCTGGTTCGGGTAAGACAATCGTATTGGCGCTGAAAGCGGCTTACCTTCACGCAACGTATCCTGAATGGAACATAGTGGTTACCTATTACAGCAAGGCACTTCGCCAACAGTTTCGGGACCTGATCCGTCGATCCATGTTCGAAACAACAAATGACGAACCAGATTGGAGTAAAATCCAAGTGATTCACTCTTGGGGCAGTGTAAGCGAGCCGGGCTTATATAGTGAAATCGCAAACCATTACGATCTCCCGCCAGTTTCATGGCGGGAAGCTAATAATAGATACGGTGATATGGCATTTGACGGAATTTGTAAAGATGTTTTGGATTATATTAAAAAATATAATATTTCTGATCCAAAATATGATGCTGTGTTAATTGACGAATCTCAGGACCTGCCAGCTTCTTTCTTTCGTTTGATATACGCGGCAACCCGCTCACCAAAAAGAATCGTGTGGGCCTACGACGAACTGCAAAACTTAGGTGCTTACAATATGGCATCGCCTGAAGAACTATTCGGACGGGACGAGTTCGATCAGCCAAGAGTGGACCTACGCAACATGCCAGACCGACCAAAGCAAGACATCATCCTCCCGATTTGCTATCGAAATACGCCTTGGGCTTTGACTGTTGCACATGGCCTTGGCTTTGGACTGTATCGAAGGACGCCCAACCAAGACGAATCTCCTATTGTACAGATGTTTGACGATCCGAAACTTTGGAAAGAAATCGGTTACGAGGTAATTCACGGAGATCTGGAACTAGGTTCCCAAGTATCGGTGCGTAGGGACCCGAATAGCACACCTAAATATTATTCGAATCGTGACGAAAGTTTAATTCAATCCGATGACGCGGTTAAGTTTCAAACGTTTCAGGATTCTCTACAACAGGCAGAGTGGATTGCACAGGATATTAAGCTAGGGCTTGAAAAGCGGGAATTGGTGCATGAAGATTTTTTGATTATCTTGCCGTATGCGTATACTGCTCGCTCTGAGTATGGTCACATTTGCGATGCTTTGAGGAAATATAATATCTCTTCCCATTTAGTTGGAATCGTTTCTAGCCGTGATAAGGTATTTCAGGGCAATAGTATTGCGGTTACGCATATTTTTCGAGCAAAAGGGAATGAAGCACCAATGGTTTACTTTGCAAATTCCCATGAATGTTACGACGGGTTTCAGCTTGCCAGAAAACGCAACATTCTATTCACGGGAATTACACGTTCGCGAGCGTGGGTGCGTGTATGCGGTGTTGGAAGAAAAAGCACGTTGCTTACTGAAGAATTCATGCAAATAGCTGATTCAAATTTTAATTTGAATTTTACATATCCAACGGAGTGCCAACTCAAGGGTATTCGTCGAATACACCGAGATCGATCCAAAGAGGAGCAAAGAAAAATTGACAAAAGGATAGATGATTTTTCTGAAACTATCGAATTGATTAAGTCAGGTGAATTGCCCGTTAGCGCCATGCCACTTTCACTACAGGAAGATGCGCGCAGAATTAAACAGGCGCAGTAGACCTTGACTGCGCCAGCGTTGTGCCAGCTCGTTAACGAATTTTGTGCATTTTTAATGAGTGAAGGACTCGCATTTGGGATAAGTGAGCATTACGTAAAGAGCACTAGTCGCCGCCGCCGTCATATCTCTTGGGTCCGGGCACCGGGAGCAAGTTCGTACAACCGATACGATGATACAGGTTATTCTACATATTATTCGATTTTGGACAATGAGGATTATTCTATTCTACTGAAAGATGGTGGAGTAATTCAAATTTCTCTTGATTATTTAGGTGGCGAGTTGAATGGCCATCGTTACGCCTATATACCGTGTCCAATTTATTTTAGCGAGACTGAATTGAGATTGGTGGATGAGAACACGCCATTTATGGAACTAATTGATGAACTCTGGCACAAGGAACTTGTTAATCGATTTAGGATTAGGCCGAGCTTTAGATTTGAGTATGATCCTAATTCAACACAAGATGATCATCCGTTCAGTCATGTACACCTAGGAAAGTCTTCAAGCAGGATACCTGTTTCCCGCCCAATTAGAGTGGAACAATTCTTTCGCTTTGTGTTTAAGAACTTTTACGCAAGTGAGTTTAAGCACCACTCTAAACTGTATGAACTTAGCTCTCAAGTTCTGCCGGAAACAATCACAGAGGAGGAAAAAAGCGAGCTTCACATGCATGTTTGTTGAGTATAAGGTAGGTAAAATAGATATGTATTAGCCCTTTCGTCTGCGTACCTTGTCTAAGATCCGCGGGGCGGAAGTGATTGGTTGCCCTGAAATAATTGCTCTGATCAAATCGTGTACCGTCATTGTTCGGCGAACGTTTGCTGTGGTGCGAAGATAGTCCATGCGGACGAGAGTTCGGGCCCGGAAAGGGCTGCCACAATAAGTTCTGTATCTTGGCTATTTTCGGTAGTTATTCCGGAATATCGTGGTTTGTCGGATTCGGTGGCGCGTTGGATTTTTAGGTTGCGGCGGTTCCATGCACTCGCGCGTCGTTCGGGTTCGGTGTTCCGGGAGCAGCAGTTGTTGCTCTCCAAGAATCATGAAACGCACTGCTGCTCCCGTTTGCCTGTCTAGGATTTGCGCAGCGGCGCAAGAAAACCACTGGGTGACGCGCCTTCAATCGCGACAAAAATGGTCGGCAGGATTGGAGAATGGAGCGGAAGCCGCCTTGAGACCACAGTTGCCGCTATTGCTCAATCGCGTTTCTGGACTGCGGTCGACCGAACGGCGGCAGGGCATCGAATCCGACGCAATCCCAATGCGGCCTCGGCGGCATCAATCACTCGCCGCCTGACCGGGCAATTCGGCGTTCAGCAGCGAAGCCGCGCATAAATCCCTCGGAATGAACATCAACTCCGCCGTTCGAGTCCAAAGAATGGCCGTTTCGACCTGCTTGTCGGGATAAATTCCGTCCAGCGCGGCCTGGTACGCGCCCATTTGCCGAAGGACGCCCTCTGGAATCTCTTCGGGCTTTTTCGGCACGCCGCGATTGGTCTTGAAATCCACCGCAAGCACTCTGTCCTCTTCGACCAGAAGCCTGTCGATGAAACCGTGTATCGTCGCTCCGCCCAATTCATCAAGGCTGGCTGCAATGCCGACCTCGGCAAGCGAGTCCTCGGCGAAGAGCCGCGCTCCGCCCGCAATGCCGAGATTTCTCTTCGCTTCTTCGAAAACCGCCTCGAATTCGGATTCGTCCATCTCCCGTTCGCCGGCATTCAACAGGTCCCGCGCGACAGACCTCAGATTCTCTTCCGGATGCTTTGGAAGATGCTCAAGCAACCGATGCACATCTCTTCCTCGTTGCAAAGCAGCGCTCTCGTCGCCCTCGCCTTCCGGCGACGGAATGGCCTTCAGGCCGCCAAGGCTGGATGGCGCGACAAGCCCAAGGACGGGCTCCGGCTGGCCGACGGGAGTTTCGGCCCAATCCGGGAGCGGAACCTTCTGCTTTGCAGATAGAGGCGCATCTTCCGCGTGTTCGGGCCATGTGCCCAGCTCGAACCGTCGCCCGGTCGACTGGTGCATTGCGAATTCGCTTGCTCCGAGACTCTGCAGCCCGCCTTCAATCAGCTGGTACCAGCTTTCGCCGTCGGAGGTGAGCCGGCCAGCGCCGCAAACGATCAGCCAGCTTTCCGCTCTGGTCATCGCGACATAGAGCAACCGCAACCGCTCACGTTTTTCGCTTTCGACTGCGGCATCCCACGCCTCCGCCATTGCCGGAGGGCGCTCGGCCTTGGCGACCTTCCAGATCGGCAATCGGCCCTCTGGAAAAAACAGCTCGTTCTGCATGATGATCGAGCGTGAGGCGGTGTCGGGAAGGAACACGACCGGAGCTTCGAGCCCCTTGGCACCGTGCACGGTCATGACGCGCACCTCGTCGCCGGCCTGGTCAAGCTGGCGTTTGATCTCAAGATCGTCCAACGCGAGCCATTCGACGAAGCCGGTCAGAGACGGCGTCTCGGATGCTTCGTAGTCTATCGCCTGATTCAGCAAGGCGTTGATGCCTTCAGTTGACTCGCTGCCAAGCCGCGCGACCAGCTTTTCGCGTCCTTTGTGGACCCCCAGAACCCGCTCCAAAATCTCGTAGGGCAAGGAGACGTCCGCACGGCCCTTCAAGTCCTTGAGCACTCGAACGACATCGGGATGCTTCTCTTCGTTTTCGAGCAGAAAGCGGTACAGGCTTTTTTCTTCCCGGTTCGCGGCGAGCTCGTAAAGGTCGCTTTCAGCTAGACCGAACAAGGGCGACTTCAGTACGGCCGCCAGCGAGAGGTCGTCGCTTTCGACCGCAAGGAACGACAGCAGGCAGGTGAGGTCCTTGACCGCGAGCTCCTCCGAAATCCTTAGACGGTCCGTGCCCGCGATCGGGATGTTCCGAACTTTCAGTTCTTCGATGATCTTGAAGAACAACTCCGCGCGCCGCTGGACCAGAATCAGAATGTCGCCTGCCGAAATTGGACGAGAGCCGCCCTGGCCGTCCGGCCTCGGCAGCTTGCTTCCGATCATCCAACCGATAGTGTCCGCGATCTGTTCCGCGAGCACCGCATGCGCAGGCGGTTCGACAAACCTGGTGTCCCGAGGGCGATGCCAATCGGGAGGCGTCCCGTCCTCCGATTTTTCAATGAAGGGCCAGATGTCCACGCGGCCGGGCATGTCGGACTTGAAAGCCTTGTGCGTCGTCCGGCCCTCGAAGCCAATTTCCAGGCTGCCGTCGAAAACCCTGTCCACCAGCCTCAAGATCGCATCGGCAGAGCGGAAAGAGTAATTAAGCTCCTCGTTGATGAAGCTCTTCTCCGCTGCTTGGAATCTTTCGCGGAAATGCTTCCTCATGACCGCGAACTGTTCGGGCGCCGCGCCTTGAAATCCGTAGATCGACTGCTTTTCGTCGCCGACCGCGAAGACGGTCCGGTTGACATCCCCTCTCGCGCTCGACCCGGCCGTGAACTCTTCCGCCAGCCGGCTGACGATTTCCCATTGCACCGGGCTCACGTCCTGCGCTTCGTCGACAAGAATGTGGTCTATGCCGCCGTCCAGGCGATACAGCACCCAGTCCGATATTCCGGGATTGGACAGCAAGGATAGGGCCTTCAGAATCAGGTCGTTGAAGTCCAGCATCGCGTTTGCGCGTTTGCGCTCCTCGAACTCCTCCAAAAAGCTCGCTGCGAATTCGTGCAACGCGATTGATTTTTCCGCGGCGGCGAGCGCCATTCGGGGCGCTCTCGCGGCCGCGACGCGCTCCATGTATTCGTCCAACCGGAAAGCGTCCGGTCCCATCGCCGCGCGGGTTTTCTTGGTCGGAAACTTGCCGACTTTGGGCTCGAACGGCGAACTCGCGGAACCGCCGAACAGCATGACGGATTCGAGCAATTTCAGATCTTCCGCGCCCGGCGTCCGCAAATTCAGCCTTGCAAGCTTATCCATCGCATTGATGTCGGAACTCGTGCCGCGCTCGAGTTCCTCCTTCAGCGAAGAAAGCAGATCGACATCGTCGGATCCGAACATGCTGCGGGCCAGAGCGTCGATGGACTCGCCCTCGGCGATGCCGAACAGATCCAGAATACCCTTGGTGCTGGCCGTGCCTCGGAACAGATGCCGATTTGCGGATATTTGATCGACAAAGTCCGGCAGCATGGCGGAAGTGGCATGCCTCGCCATCTCGTCGAAGGCCCGCTGTCGAACAAGAGCGACCCGCTCGAGCACTTGGTCCCGCACACGGTTCGATTCACGGTTTTCGATGGCTTCGAATTGCGGCGAAACCCCGGCTTCAAGCGGAAACTGTCGAAGAAGCGCAGATGCAAACGCGTGCAGCGTCTGGATCTTCAAGCCGCCGGGAGTCTCCAGCGCGTTCGCGAAGAGCGTCCGGGCTCTCGCGAGCTTCGCAGGCGTCAGCACGTCCTCGTCTTCGCCGAGGTCGAGCAGGCGCTCCTTCAGTTCGCCGTCGGGCAGCATCGACCATTCGCCGAGCCGCTGGATCAGCCTGTTCTGCATGTTCGACGCCGCCGCGTTCGCGAACGTAACGCAAAGAATTCGTTGAGGTGGGGTGCCGGCCAGAAGAAGCCTGGCGACCCGGTCGGTGAGAACCCGGGTCTTGCCCGAACCGGCGTTCGCGGAGACCCACGATGCCGATTCCGGATTTGCCGCCCGGATTTGCGGCAGCGTCGCGTCGTTGAATCGCGAACCGTTTTTCATCCTACGGCCTCGGTTTTGGGTTCGTCGGAATCTTCCCATTCCCCGTATCGAGCCAGATGATCGTAGTCGCGACCGTAAGTGCCTCTCAGTATGGAGCGACGGGAGGTATAGCCTTGGCTGGGATCTTGGTACGCTTCGACGAGATCTAGGAACTGGATCCAAGTGGATTCGAAAAGGTTTTCCGTGCCGGACTCCGATTTCAGTTCGCGCGGGATCTCTTTTTCGTCGGTGGAGCTGCCGATCTTTATGTACGCTGCGCGCTGGACGGTTCCCTGCGCCTCTTCGCCAAAAGCGCCCAGCTCGAGCATTTTCGCCTGCAGCGGCAATTGCTTGTCCTCATGCAGCACGCGCTTGGGCGTCGGAATCGTTCCAGTCTTGTAGTCGTAAAGGCATAGACTGCCGAATTCGTCGCGATCGACCCTGTCCGTCTTCGCGGCCAAAACAATATCGAGATCGGGCAATTCGAACTCCGCTTTCTGCTCGATCAGAAACGGAAGCCCACGCTTTCTCCGGATGGTTTCGAAACGCATGAACTCTTCCGCGTTCCGCAGGAGATTGGCGAACCACAGCCTTGCCATGCGTTCGGGAATCGGAGCGTTCCGGAATGTCCGGTCGGCAAGCTCGATCAAGATGCTCGCGTCCGGATTGAGATCATCCTTGGTATTTTCGGCGAATGCTTCCATCACCTGATGGATCGCGTTTCCGCGCGCGAGCTCGTCGGGAACCTGCGTCAACAGTGCCAGCGGCCGAAGGTTCAATATCCGCCTCGCGTACACGGCGTAGGGGTCCGAAATCAATTTGGCGACCTCGGTTACGGAGATTGTCTTCGGGCGTGCTTCGGCGGGCGGCGCCGGACTTGGCCGGGCGGCCGGGACGGACGGGGCATCCGGTTCGTCCAGGGCTTCGGCGAGCTCAACCCAGCGGCGCCCCCGTTCCTGCATTCCCGCAAGTGCGGCCGTTCCAGTTTCCCCGATGCCGTCGAGGAGGCTCGTAATTCGGCTTAGCCATCTGGACGGCAGCGTCGGGGCGTCGGCATCGCGAATGCTGCGCGTGAGCACGACCTTGCGAGCCGCGATCGCCTGCTGGAAATCATGCGCCATCAATCCAATCCGGCGTTCCGGAGAAAGCAGGCCGGCGTCGCGACGCATCGGCCTGTTGAGCCAAGGATCGGACGGAGGGTGGCTCGGCCATATGCCCTCGTTCAAGCCTCCCATCACAAGGATGTCCGGGTTCCTCATCCGGGCTTCAATCGTAGACAGTATCTGAACATTCGGGTGGGCGGCATAGGGTTCCCAGATTACGGATTCGGACGCGTAGCTCTTGAACAGCCTTGCATAGCTGACGGGATCCATGCGTCCGCCCGCATCCGCCGCATCGTGAAGTTTCCTGATTGCGAAATGCGCGGCTTCGCCCGCGCGGCCTTTCCAAAGCCGCCCTGGATTCTTGCCGCCGCATCCGGCTGCGACGATCTCGGCGATTTCGCGGTGTTCGCCGACATGGGATGCGAGTTCGTCTTCCTCGCCCCGCGCGAGGCGGTCCAGAATTCCTGCGGCCCACCTCAGCCAATCCCGATATTCTTCAGGCTGCTCCTCGTCTTCGGAAATTTCTCGAAGGCGTTCGGCCATCCCTGCACCCGTCGGCGTGCGGCGGAGCTCCAGATCAAGCCGCCTGGTCCACCGCATGTGGTCGCGGCGTTTTTTCTTGCCGGCGGCCGCGGCGGGATGCTTGAGCAATGCAATGAATGCGGCTGGCGATGCCTCCTTGCCGCGCTGATCGGCGATCATGCTCAGAAACCTTCCCTGCGCGGTTCCGATCACGGGCACGCCCGCTCCGTCGAAGGGAACGAGCTCCCACCGCTCGAGCACGGCCTTGACTTGGCGCACGAGAAGCCTGTCTTGCGTGACGAACGCGACGGTGGTCCCGTCTTCGACGGCTTGCCGTATTGTCAGCGCAACTGCGGCAGCTTCAAGCTGCGGCGTCGGCGCTTCGATCAGAGTCATGTCTTCCACGGCATCCGCAATACCCTCGAGACGCGGCCCTTCAAGCATCCACCGATCCGTGACTGGCGCCGGGCGGAGGGCGAGCGAAACGAGTTTGTTCCGGGCAGGGTTGGACGGAGCCGCCGGTCGCCAAAGCTGGACTTCGGAATGATCGAGCTCCGCGTCCTCCAAGAACTGCTTCATTCTGTATTGAGGGTGGTTCTCGCCGGAATTGGAATCGCTCAGGTCCGTCCATGCTTCGGGCGGCAGGTCGAAATCATAGCAGGGCAGCACGACGGCGCCTTGGGGCAAATTCGCGACGATCTTCATGAGCAGGCGGGTCGCGCCTCGCGATCCGGTCGATCCCGCGACGATGACTGGGCCGGAGGGCGGATTGCGCTCCCACTCCTCCGACATCCGCTCTATGACGAGCCGCCGCCGCGCTTGGACATCAGGGATTGAATCCGCGCCCCAATGCTGGTCGATCAAGCTGATGAATTCCAAGCTGTTCGCCCAATGCGACGAGTGGTCCGACACGTCCAGCGACCGAAGCGTCTCCGGGCTGACGCCCTCCCCCTGCATCTCGTCCATCAATGCAGCGAGGCTTCTTGCAAGATCGAATGCCGCTGAATTTGATCCGAACCGCTCGTCCGCCTCCAGAAGCTTGCCGACGGCTTGAGTGAGCTCGAGCACGCGCCGCAGCCTTGAAACCGGTCCCGGGATGTCCGGGAACCGAAGATCGTCCGAAAGGCGGGATACCAGCGTGAGCTTGGGGAGAAGCATTGGCCCCTTTGACGCGAATTCGTTCACGACCGCGCGCATGTTGGCTTGGGTGTTCAGGAAAATTTCGGCGCGCGCGATCTTGGCATGCGACAATCCGGAGGCTCTGGAGAGAAAGCCCGAAACGAGTTCGCTCGTGAAATCGCAGCCGGGCGGCAGCGCATAGACGCGCGGCCCTTGCTTAGGTTCAAATATCCCCAACAGTGGCTCCTCGGCACCCGGGCGCTCCATTGCGCGTCAGGACAATCTTCATGGATGGATCAACGGGTGTTTGCACGGGTCGGCGGCCGTTGAGCCGAATGCCGCTGACGCATGACGTCCCCATTCGCGGATGCGACGGGTCCGCGCGCTCCTAATAGCTTTCGGAACGGATGCCCGCAATGCAGGAATCGAACTCATTCCGGCTTTGATCTGTTTCGGACTCGCCGAACCGAATTGCAAAGATCGATGTCGCCAAGCGGAGAAAGTAAAACTGATGCGCGGCGAAAACGAAGCGAACGAATTCAGGGCGTTTCTTACACGGCCCGGCGGACAGGGCTTTCGTGCTGGCGAGAGGAATAAGCGGAAACATTGGGTGGGTACTGGCATCCGACGCAGATCTTGCGCAATGCACGCTGATTCACGGCAAGCGGACGCAGTCGGAGCAGGCAACTTGGAAATGGATTGGAAGCGGCGCACTGAGAGAACATGCACGCGCCGGACGGCCCGTCACGCCGGAACGGCAGAGGGCGCAGCAAGTCGCAAGTCAATCGAGAGATAGCGTTCGCATTCCAGCGGCCCGACCTGAAAAAAATCTTTGAAAAAAGGCCGCAGTGTTGTCGCAGGCATCCAAGTGGCCGTGTCACCGGAACAGCGCCTCACACGAAAATCCGGCCTAAATCCCACCAAGGCGGTCGCCGTGCCGCTGTTGCGGTCGGCCAAAACCCGGCCGAAATGAAAATTGAAGAGTTCTCTGCCAGCCGCCAATTCTCCTTCACATTCGGATTGGCGAAGATCAGGTGTGAACAGCATAGGCCAACTCTACCCACGCGGGATCATGGGATTCGCGGTAAATCACTGGATACGGCGAGGACAGCATTGTGCGGCATCAAGGCAACGCGATCTGCGACATATTGGACGCAACAAATGGTTTCCATTCCAATTAAAGCAACATACGTAATCCTATCCCAGTACTGGCATCAGATCATAAGAAATCAGCAGAGCATTGCTCAAAACCTACTCTCGAAATAATCGGACAAATGCCATGAGCGAAAATGCGAACCAAAAGCTGCACTTGCCGAGCCTTCAGATCAAGGGATTTCGCGGCCTTCGCGAACTCACAATACCAAATCTTGGTAGAGTTACCTTGTTGGTTGGGAGAAACGGAGTTGGCAAAACAACGATATTGGAAGCAGTCAAGTTATGGGCCAAGCGCGGAAAGAGCGAGTCCGCGGTACAGATTCTGTCTGAACGTGAAGAGCTCTTTTCTGAACGTGGAGAGTACAGGCTAGCTATAGACGATGACGACGCTACAGCCGCAACCTCAACCATTGCACCATTATTTTTCAGACGAAACCCGACTTCAGGGTCAAAAATTGAAATTGGACCGGCCGAACGGCTTAACTTACATAAATTGACAATTAAAATAGTGAACGACGGCGAGTCGCTGCCGACCGAATTGAAGGCGAACTGGCACCGTATCCACGATACGGGGGCAAAATTAATCTGCACAACCTTCGGAAACAGGAATTCATATTCTATTTGGCATGGGCAGAATTTTATTGACAGGAACATACGAAGAGAAAGGTATTTAAAAGAAGCTCGATATGCACAGTACTTTGAGGATTATAGAGATTCTGAATTAAATATCAACAGCAGCAAATTGACGGATTCTGTGGAACCTACAACTGTAGCTTGCATTTCACTTGGACCTGAACTGTGGGAAAGCAGTACCATCGCGAAATATTGGGAAAGATTTGCGCTGACGGATCATGAGGTCCGAGCAACGAGAGCAATTAATATTGCCATCGAAGAGAACGTTGAACGTCTTGCTTCGGTACATGATCGGATCGGTTGCGAATCGACGGGTTCGGGAATTATTGCGCGCCTCAACAAAGACAATCCCAGAGTTCCCTTGAAAAGCCTTGGCGAGGGCGCCATGCGTCTATTATGTGTGGCGCTTGCTTTGTCGAGCAGCAAAAATGGGTTTCTTGCAATCGAAGAAGCTGAAAACGGGATTCACCACACGATACATGAAGATTTGTGGAAAATGATAATGAATGCAGCCAGCGAGAGTAACGTGCAGGTCATTGCAACGACACATAGCTTTGATTGCATAGCCGGGTTCGCCCGTGCAGCGATTGCTAACAAGGACGTTGACGGGGTGATGGTTCGGATCGAGCAGGACGTTGATCGGACAAGAGCTGTTTCATTTGACGAAGATGGTCTAAAATCAATCGAAAAACACGGATTTGAAGTGCGTTAATCGTGCGAACACGTGTCAATACAAGACCCCTCGAAATGGGAACCATTCTTGTCGAGGGGAAATCAGATGAGTTTCAGATAGGGATATTGTTGAGAGAATTCGGTATCAATCAGCCGACGTTAACCGGTTGCGGAGGCAAAAAGGGAAGCTGTGCGGGATTTCGAGAATCTTGTTAAGGGGGCAGGCGATTTTGCAGGTATCCAGGCAGTTTTGTGTGGACTCCGTCTGCAATGCGGTTTTTGTTGTTTAATTTTAAGCGGCTGATCCGTGCTGGAATCGGTGTATAGCGTTGGAAACCGTCGAGCCGGTTGGGGTTGAGGGTGAACACTTTGGCACTGTGCTCCAGCCTTTCGCGAGGATTGGCGGGTGCCTTGAACTCCCGGCTCGGCTGACGACGCACGTCTACATGCCAAAAAATGCTTTGGGAGATACAGGGGTAAGTTCACATTAATTTTTCGGTGCATTCGAGACCCTGCGGCGTGCCGACGTCAGCCCAGCGCCCTTCGTATTCGATTCCGAAAAGTCCGCCGCGCCGATGAATAATGTCCCAAACGCGATTCAAGGAGAACGCTTCCTCGCCGACTTCGTTCACACCGTCCGTGTGGATGATTTGAACGCCGGAGTAAACAAGTCCGTTTTCACCCGGCGCACTCCGACTCAGCCTACCGTCCTTGCCCAGCAGGAAGTCGCCTTTCCCCATGTGCCCGATGGCGCTTTGCAGCGGAACAAGCAGGAGCAGCGCTTCCATTCTGCTCGGAGCCCATGCCTGCCTCAGTTTCGTGATCGGGTTTTCTCCGCGCCAGACGGCATCCGAGTTCATCGTGATCACGGATTTCGATTCCAAGAGCGGCAGCGCCTTTCGGAGCCCGCCTCCGGTTTCGAGCAGCCAGTCGGATTCGTCCGAAACGATTATCCCGCCGCGCTTGGCAAGGTGGTCCTTCATCAGGTCCGGCTTGTAGTGGACGTTGACGACACGGCGAGCGACGCCGGCTTCTTCCGCGATATCCAAGGCATGATCGATCAGCGGTTTGCCGCAGACTCGGATCAAGGGCTTCGGTCTGTCCTTGACGAGATCTCCGAACCGGGTGCCCAGTCCCGCCGCGAAGATCATGACCGCATCCGGGGTCAATTGCGCTGCGCGTTGATCCGCGCCCTCGCTTCAGTATCCGGAGACGGAAAATGTTGCTCGATCAGATTCGCTAGATCGAAAAGGCGCGGATGGCAAAGATCGCGCTGGAGATGGTTCCAGACTCTCGGCATCAGCCGAACGTAGCCGCGCTTCCGGTCGCGGACGGCGAGCCTGGCGAAAACGCCCAGAATCCGAAGGTTCCGCTGCGCGCCCGAAATCGCAAGCTCCGCTTCTATAAGCTCCGCTTCGACACCGGCCGCTTGCGCGAAACGCATGACAAGTTCGCTCCTGAGCAGATCGGGAATATCTCTCCTAGCGTCTTCAAGGAGCGAAACGAGGTCGTAGGCGCGGTAGCCGACCGCGCCGTCCTGATAATCGAGAAGCCCGACACGCTTGAGGCCGTCCCTTTCGGGAAGCCAGATGATGTTCTCTGCATGGAAATCGCGATGAACGAACAGGCTCGGCGCGCCCATTCCGGCGACCAAGCCTTCGACGATGCCTTTGAATTCCGAACGCAGGTCTGCCGATGGTTCGGCCCCGGTCGCGTTCGGCAAATACCAGTCGATCGCGAGCGAAGCGAGTTCCGACTGCATCTCGGGGGAATGCTTCGGAAACGGACCTAGATCCGTTCCGCTTCGAAAGATTGCCAAGACGTCAATTGCCGCGCTATATATCTCCGTTTCAAGATCGGGCGTCCGCTCCAGCAGCCGTGCGACGAGATCGTCGCCCAAATCTTCAAGAAGCATCAAGCCTGCGCTTTCGTCGTCTTCGTAAATTTCAGGCGCGCTGAGACCTAGTTCGCGCAAAAAGCCCGTAACCGACTTGAAGGGCTGCAGCGAACCGCATGAATCCGGAAGCGCATTCATTAGAATGGCTTTCTTGCCGGCTTCACGCCAATGCAACCGCTCATATTGTCGGTTTGATGCGTCCTCGAACAATGGCTTGCGATCCGCATTCGCCCAGCCGCAATCCGCAAGAAACGCTCTAATCCGATGTTCCCTGTTCGACACTGGTTTGCCTGATTCTTTCAACCAACTGCTTGCCGAGACGGCTCCTTGCATCGACTGCCAAGGTTCTGCAACAGGAACTTTCGCCCATGCGGAATTCTATGCAGGTTCCGCGCGGCCAATCGGAATCGCCGAGTCTCTCCGGCCATTCAATTATGCACAGCGCGGTTTCGAGCGCATCGTCAAGGCCAAGTTCCGCCGCTTCCCCAGGATCGGAGATTCTGTAGAGATCGGCATGCCAGATCTCGAGACCGCCTGCGACATAAATCTGGACGAGGTTGTAGGTCGGCGAAGGCACGTCCTCGTCGAGGCCGAATTCGCACAGTTTGGCCTTGATCAGAGCGCGTGCGAACACGGTTTTGCCGGTTCCGATTTGCCCTTTGAGGAGCAAATGGTCGCCTGCCGCTGCGAATTCAGCGACGACGCGTGCGAAAGATTCCGTTGCCGAAGGCGAGCGCATCTGGAGCTCGAGGAAGTTTGCCGACTTGCCTGTTGGTTCGCTCTCAACCTTGCTCATCCCAATGTTCGGCCTCTTGCGGATTCACGTCTCTCTGCAGCCAACCGAAGCACTTCGGAGCTTGCCCTCGGGGAACGGTCGATCATCGCTGAACCCGGCCCGGAAGACTCCGCTCTGCGTCGCGCCCGACTGGCCGAATACCGGCGAGTTCATTCAGCCCGGCAGCTTATTGATTATTTCAGCAAACCTGAATACCGAGAATCGAGTTCAAAAGCTTGCGAGCGGCGGTTTCGGATTTGCGCTCCAGAGCTTATAACATCAACGCTGCATCGCCGGATTTTTAGCTCTGCTGCTTTGCGGCCCCGACCTGCGAAACTGCAATCATTGGCGCTTGATGAAATGCGAAAGCCTCGAGATTCGATGAAAAACACGAAGGCATTTGCAATAGCCGCATCCGTCGGCCTCGTCGGGCTAGTGGGCGCATCGGCTTACTTCGTTCTGGCCGGAAGAGGGTCGCTGTCCGAATGCGGCGAGTCCAGAATTGTCGGCGGAACGGCGCAAATCGGAGGGCCGTTCGAACTGGTCGACGGCACAACCGCGACGGTCGACGACAAGGATGTGATCGACAAGCCGTCGTTGATTTACTTCGGATACACGTTCTGTCCCGACGTCTGCCCGTTGGACAATGCCAGAAATGCCGCCGCAGTCGATCTTCTATCTGAACGCGGATTGGAAGTCGGATCTATTTTCATTTCGATTGACCCGGACCGCGACACGCCCGACATTGTCAGGGACTATGCGGGATTGTTCCATCCCGAGATGGTCGGCCTGACCGGGTCGGCGAGTCAAGTTGCCGATGCAGCGAAGGCGTTTCGCGTTTATTTCAAGAAGAACGGCGACGACGAGTATTATTTGATGGACCATTCGTCGTTCACCTATCTCGCGTTTCCCGGTCCGGAAGTCGTCGAGTTCTTCCGCCGGGAGCATACCCCGGAGCAGGTCGCGGAAACGGCGCAATGCTACATTGAGGAAGCCGGCATCGCGTGAAGCGCGCCCGACGTTATCGAGAACTCGCCCAATCCATTTTCTTCAGAAGCGCTTTCGTGCGCTCCTCGAATTCGTTGCGAACAGCTTCGGGCGGTTTTGGCCGCACTTCGATGCCACCAGCAATAATTTTCGCCGGTCGGCCGAAATACCGATTCGCTTCGGCATCGGTGAACAGCGCGATCTGGGTCGCTTCCAGACGGGCCGCCGCCTTGTCGGCCTTCTTGATCGCCCGCCCGATATTCGGAGGCGGCTGATCGGGAATCCCGAACCGGATATGCACCGCAGTCATCAGCCTCGCCTCAAGTTCGGAATATTGAGGTCCAACCGCGCCCTTGACCGGCGAAACCATGTCTCCCACGACGTATTCCGCGGCATCGTGAAGCAAAGCGGCGAGTTTCCAAACCGGGGCGCCATCCGGGACCAAAATATTGAAAATCTCTTCCACAAGCAGCGAATGCTGGGCGACCGAATAGGGATGGTCGCCGTCCGTCTGTCCATTCCATCTCGCGACGAATGCCAAGCCGCGCGCGATGTCCTCGATTTCTATATCCACGGGCGACGGATCGAATAGGTCGAGCCGCCTTCCGGACAGCATGCGTTGCCACTCGCGCGATTGCTTCATCTCATGACTCGACGGACGGTGTTCCGAAGAGCACCTCTTAGCATTGTCGCTTCGCCTCGCAAATGTTAAGGGCCACGGCTTCATTTCATTCGTTGGGAAATCGCGCCGTGGCTGAAGAACATTTCGTCAAGGACATTTCGCTTGCGGACTTCGGGCGCAAGGAGATCGGAATCGCGGAAACGGAAATGCCCGGCCTGATGGCCGTCCGCGAGGAGTTCGGATCCGAGAAGCCGCTTGCGGGAGCTAGGATCGCCGGCTCGCTGCACATGACGATACAGACTGCGGTCCTGATTGAAACCTTGATTGCGCTCGGCGCCCGCGTCCGATGGGCTTCATGCAACATTTTCTCCACCCAAGACCATGCCGCCGCCGCGATCGCGGCCAGCGGCGTTCCGGTATTCGCGTTCAAGGGCGAGACTCTGGAAGAGTATTGGACATTCACCGACCGCATTTTCAGATTCTCCGAGGGCGGCGCGAACATGATTCTGGACGACGGCGGCGATGCGACGCTTTACGTCATACTGGGCGCGCGCGCGGAAGACGGAGAGGCCGAACTCATTGCGAATCCGAACTCCGAAGAGGAGGAAGCGCTGTTTTCGACGATCCGAAAAAGGATGGCCGAAACGCCGGGATGGTTCTCGGCTCAGCGGGAGATGATCAGGGGCGTCACCGAAGAAACGACGACGGGCGTCAACCGGCTGTACCAACTCATGGAGAGCGGAAGGCTTCCGTTTCCGGCCATCAATGTGAACGACAGCGTGACGAAATCGAAATTCGACAACAAATACGGCTGCAAGGAAAGCCTCGTGGACGGAATTCGGCGCGCGACGGACACCATGCTGGCCGGCAAGGTCGCGGTCATTTGCGGGTACGGCGACGTCGGGAAAGGATCGGCCGCGTCTTTGAGAGGCGGCGGCGCGCGAGTGATGGTGACCGAAGCGGATCCGATCTGCGCGCTGCAGGCGGCCATGGACGGCTATGAGGTCGTTTCGCTGGAGAAAGTCGCGTCCACTGCAGATATCTTCATCACGGCGACCGGGAACAAGGACGTCATCAGGCTCGACCACATCAGGCAGATGAAGGACATGGCCATTGTCGGCAACATCGGCCATTTCGACAACGAGATTCAAGTTTCGGCGCTCAGGAACCACAAATGGACGAACATCAAGGATCAAGTCGACATGATCGAAATGCCGTCCGGTCGAAGGGTACTCCTTCTTTCGGAAGGGCGTCTGCTCAATCTGGGCAACGCAACCGGACACCCCAGTTTCGTCATGTCGGCAAGCTTTACCAACCAGGTGCTTGCGCAAATGGAGCTTTGGCGCCGCCCGGAGAAATACGAGAAGCAAGTCTACATTTTGCCGAAACACCTCGATGAAAAGGTGGCTCGACTTCATCTTGGACGGCTTGGCGTGCAGCTGACCGAACTGACGCCCGAGCAGGCCGACTACATCGGAATCGATGCAGCCGGTCCCTTCAAGTCGGATCATTACAGATACTGAGTCCGCCTGCGTCACTGCGGCGGAGATTCACGAACCGCTGAGCCTTGTTGAAAAATAGAGCATTTCCGACAATTGTCCGGTTTCGTGTCGAATTGATTGTGAGCGCCGTTGAAGCATCGCAGTTCGATAGGGACCAGCTGCAATTGGTACTGTCCAGATTGCGGGTTCATTGTCGCAAGATTCGGATCTGTTTCGGTTTCGACGGCCTCAAGCGGGCACGATGCGATCAGTCCACTTGACTCGGCTGAAGAACCAGCGCAGCCACCCCATGTTGAACGATATGTTCGACATGGTGTTGGTAACTCAGGAACGGGCCGGAGCCTTCGCGTGTGGACACCAGATAGGAGTCGACGATCAACAACCGAAATAGGTTTCGTTGCCCTTCGAAAGGCACGGCAGCAAGTTCTAACGGAACTGTTGCCCTCGGCTTAAGTCCAGATCGAATATTGAAGAACGGCATTTTTTCTACCGGTTACAAATGGCATGGTCAGCACACCAGAGTTCGTCATGATGCTTGCTTCCTTGAGCATACTGTTTAAGATCCTATCAAGCGATCCGATAGGTCGATTCTGGACTCCACCTATCTGGACAATGGGATTTGAAAAACATACAATTGGGAGGTCAGCCCGGACCGACTCATAGACTCTCGCCAAAAAGGTGCCTATATGAGCAAATCACCCCACCAGCTAATTGGCTCTCAACATGCGCATTGAGCCTGGTCAAAACTAGAGTTGGAAAAGACTCTTCGAACTCTATTCTTGAACATGTTATGCTCAACTGGATGTTTATAATATGCAATACCTAAACCATGTGGATGCATCAGATGGAAGTTGAAAATATTGAACATAAAGAGCTGACTCTTGATCGACACAACCCGAGGTTTGGGCTGTCGGAGGCAATTGATGATGAAGACGCCCTCAGAATACTGGCCGAAACGGCTGATCTTGAGGAACTGTTGAATTCGATTTCTGAAAGAGGTTTTGAAAGTTTTGAACCTATTGTTGCAACCAAACAGAATGGAAAAATCATTGTCCTTGAAGGAAACCGGCGTGTAGCCGCTGTAAAACTCTTGCACAATCCCGAATTACTAGCAAAAGAGGCACTCAAAAAGAAAATCCCAATCCTGCCGCCGGAAAAGCTCAACACCTGCCAGAAACTTCCAACTATTGTTGTTGAGGATAGAGCTAAGGCCGCTGACTATATTGGGTTTAAACATGTTAACGGACCAGCTAGATGGTCTCCACTTGCGAAAGCACGGTTCGGTGTGATATTCTATGAGAGACTTAGTGATTACCAAACACCCCAAAAACGAATGCAGTCTCTTACAAAGCGACTTGGGGATAGCCGCGGACTTATTCTCAAACTGCTCGTCGCATACAAAATTGTTCAGCAATGCATTGATCTTGGCTATTTTGACAAATTGAATGTGAACGAAAAATCAATCGAATTTTCCCATCTGTACACTTTGATCAGTAACCCAGATAGTCGAAAGTTTATTGGCCTCCCTAGCGCGCCTTTGAGTGAGGACCTCATTCGGGACAACCCAATACCGCGATCACACATCGACGAATTGTTCGAGGTTCTAAGATGGCTGTTCGGGAAAAATTCGGTGATAAAGTCGCAGGGTACTGATCGACCGCGGCTGCAAAAAGTTCTTGCTAATCCGAAGGCAATTGAAGAGTTGCGATTGACTGGTAATCTTGACTCTGCCGAAACTGTGGCGGGTTTGAAAAGCGAAGAGTGGTTAAAACAATTGGCAAACATTTCAAAGTCGATGCGGATGGCAAGCGAAGAGGTTTCGATCATTGTATTGGAGTTTAACGATATCGACCTTGAGAATACTAATTATCTTCTCAAGAGGATAAGAAATCAGCTAAAGCAAATTGAAGTGCTAGTTCCAGATAAATAGGAAAATTGAAATGCTGAGGTTTAGGCTCGCGACGCTAAAGCTGGCGAGCGCAACGTCTGATGTACTCGCGGCTTGGGAGTTGTCATCGTTTTTTACCGGGGAGGCAACTCCAGACATATTGCCGATAGACCTTGATCATGCACGGGAATCATATATCGATAGTATGGCAAGCGAAATAGATCGATCCAACTATAGAAACGAACCTCAAATGGCTGAAGATGAGTTGTATGAGGATTTTTCAAATTCTCTGGTAGGCATGGCAAAGTCACGAGAATTAGAACTGGGGATTCACTATCCGCTTTCCTTGGATGAAAACAACCGTTTAGTAAAAAAAGATTTCAATGAGATAAGTGCGATTGGATTTTGTTACTTAGTGCTGCAGTTCTTTCGGGCACTAAATGGTGAAACGATTGAAATTGAGGGCGGAAAAATTATAGAGCGAGGAAGGGAAAGACGGGAATTTGATAAAAATTTTAAAAAATTTTTTGAATTCATTGCGGGATACGCAGTTGCGGGAAAAAAGAATGGAGCACCATTTATTATTTCGACTTGCGGGAGTGCAAGACAACTGGAGAAACTTCTGCAAAGTTGGTGCGAAGAAACTGGCTCAGGTCGAGTCCTCCCGTTCGGTCTATGGGACAACGAACAACGTAGAGCGAAGGACGGCAAGGTGGATTGTCTGGTCCATATTGGGGGGCCGGGTATGCGGGGAGACGCGGAAGTTATGCTGGTTGGAGCGACCGTTCAAAGGGATAATATCGATAACAAGGTTATGCGGCAAGACATATTGGATTTCTTTAGGAGTTTTTTTACTGAGCAACCAGCGGCTTTTCGAGGTGTTCTTGTACGTCCATACGATCAGGACGAACTCACGAGGTTAAAATGCGTTCGAAATAATTGCTTGTTATTTTCATATGAAGAAATCGTGCAAGGAATGGGGAATAGGAATGATGATGATGAATATCAGTTGCGCGCGATGCGTCGGTTGGATAGCGAAGTGTGCAGCCTACTTAAAAATTTAGGTCAGGCGGAGTTTTTGGATGATCATAATGAATACAGTTTAAATGAATTTTAATACCAAATAATATTGATTTATGGTTTGTTAGCTTTTCTGTATTTATACTGTGATATTGTGTTCCGGCCGTTGTCCTTGGCAAAGGCCGACAAAGGGGCGATACATGGCGAGTTAGCTTTGAATCTTAGAGTGTGTCCGGCTAAAGGGACGCGTGCCCGGCGTTCACGAAGCAACTGCACAAGCATGTTATTGTTCAACTTAAAATTACATGCTCTATCCATGCGATTAAGTAATTCGGCACTGCTTCTTTTCATCGTTTTGAACATTTGATTGCGGTCGGCGAGGACCGGGGCCAGAGGGAAGGGATAATGAACACTTTATCCCTTACGGAGATCATTGGCATAGACGTCTCGCGCCCCGGATGGTCGGCATTCTCAGACAACATCACGTCCAGCACCGGACGCCAAGTAATAATCTTCGGATTCGGCTGTGTCCTCATTTCGTGGAAGGACGTCGTCGGCTTGGAATGGAGAACGTTCCGAACTGCCGCCCCTCCCCGACACAGCAAAGTTCCGGCTGATTCCCTTGATCGAACGACCCTCTCAGAAATGGGCATGCAAAATTTTTCTGCCGCGCCCGTACACAACATCCCCCGCCTCGCTCTACCAAGTCAATGAACGAGCATTTGAACACAAATCAAAAGGGGTAAGCTTTGCGCGCGGATTTACACGAAACCTGAAGATTGGTGAGTGGACCGTCGGTACCGCGGCCCATTGCTCGGAAAGAATCACCATCTCGCGAAATTTAAAAACCATGCCGGATGCAGCAGCTAAACTGTCAATCTGAAAGCCATTACTTCGACACGATCCGCAAAGATCCAGCCGGTAGCGACGAAATCCCTATCTCCTGAATAACTCGATGTATTCATTGAAAATAAAAAGCCGGTTCCTGCGTTTTCCGGTCGCTTCGATCAGGACTCCATGCGCGACCATATCGGCGATCAATGCTGAAGCAGTATTTGTTGTCGCTCCGATGATTTCCGCCGCCGAGTTCACGTCGACAACCGGGTGGCCATAAAGATGTCGCATGAGGGATTGCGCATTTTCTTGCCTGCGCGCACTGAACTTGGGCAGAACGTTGCTCTCGATCCGACCTTTGATGGCAAGCATCGCGTGGAACACGCCGGTCGAAGCGCGCGCCGTCTCTTCCACGCCATGCAGGAAAAAAATCAGCCATTCGCGCAGGCGGTTTCCTCGCCGAACCGCTATCAGGTGATCGATATACGCGGTTTTGTTCCGCTCGAAATAGTCCGACAGGTACAGCGCCGGTTTCGTGAGCAGACTCTCGGAGGCGAGATACAGCGAGATCATCAACCGCCCCAGGCGTCCGTTGCCGTCCAGAAACGGGTGGATCGTTTCAAACTGATAATGGGCGATGGCTATGCGCGCCAAGGGATGCGCGAACAGATTGTCGGCATGCAAAAATGCCTCAAGATCGCTCATCAAATCGGGAACATGATCATGGCGGGGCGGGATGAAGACCGCGTTCTTCAGGCTGAAGCCTATCCAGTTCTGGCTTTGGCGAAATTGACCCGGCTGCTTGCGCCGACCGCGCACGCCGGACATCAGGATTCCGTGGGTCTTGCGCAGCAGCCGGTTGGACAGGGGCAATTCTTCCAACGCATCAATCGCGTAGTCGATTGCTTTGATGTAGTTCTGCACTTCTTCCAAGTCGTCGCGGTCTTGCGGGGCAAGATCATCGGCGTCCTTGAACGCATCTTCGATATCGGTCCGTATTCCCTCGATGCGGCTGGATTGGACCGCCTCCTTGGCCACATGCATGCGGATGAAGAATTCGATATCGGGAATCAGCCTGGCATAGGCGTTCAGTTCCCCCAGCGCGCGGTCGGCGCGGCCAAGCAACTCTGTCAGTTCCGGATCGGCGATCACCCATTCGTGGCAGATTCGTTCGGGCAGAAATGCCTTGTACCCATATTTGTTTTCGGACCGCCCCGATTTGAAATCCGAAATATCCATATCTCGAAAACTGATCTGCTTCTCTGGAATTGTTCAAGCTTACTGCAGTTTTGGGGCAAATCGCAATCTTTATCTGAGAAAACCGCTGTTATCTGAGATAACGAATGTCCTTATGTCAAATTGCGCTCAGGCAGCGATTCCGGCCGTCACCTGGAAGTGGACGCCAAGGAGCGATGGACCAATTTCCGGGCTGCACCCGGACTCAGGCGTATCCGCCAAGTTCGCAAACGATGGCCCATTCCTCCTCCGTAACCGGTTGAACTGAGAGCCGACTGTTCCTCACAAGAACCATCTCACTCAGTCGCGGATCCGATTTGCATTCCGAGATCGACACCGGCTTGGGCATGGCAGCGACCGCCTTGACGTCCACGCACTCCCATCGCGGGTCTTCGGTCGTGCTGTCGGGATGGACTTCGGCTACGACCTCAACGATGCCCACGACCGCTTTGTCCGACTGCGAGTGGTAGAAGAAACCCAAATCGCCGACCTTCATCTCCCGCATGTAGTTCCGCGCTTGATAGTTTCGGATCCCGTCCCACTCTTCTCCTTGATCGCCTTTCGCCACCTGCTGGCTCCAGCTCCATGTGCTGGGTTCCGACTTCAACAGCCAATACCTCATGTTTCCTCGCCCAAAGATTGCCGTTTTCTGAATCTGCGTGCACTGCTTTACAGCTTGAACGACAATAATCCAATTGAACGCGAACCGCCGAGGGGTGATCGAAGGGATGCCTCGGCTTCGCGCAAGGCCGCCGCTGCAACTCCCCGAAAACGGATGCAATCGACCGGCCAATCCTATCCGCTTTGGCCTGCTTGTCCCTGATGAAACGAGCGAATTGCCTTGGCGGCGTGCCAATCGCGCGGGTCTGCGTTCAGCCTTTCCCATGAGGTTGAATAGTATCGAGTGGATTGCAGGCGGAACGCTCGGCGGCGCCTACGATTTGGCTCCTCGCTTTCCGAAGCCGACGAGAGGCGCGCTTTCGGTGTCCAGCGGCCAGCGCGGGTGCGCGGGCAAACTGTAATCGTCGAACAATCCCAATCGATAGCGCTCGATCCCGGCCCACGCGATCATCGCGCCGTTGTCGGTGCAATACTGAGATTCCGGAGCGATGAACATCGCATTCTTTTCTGAACAGAGCGCGTTCAATCCCGCCCTGATGGTTTGGTTGGCCGCGACCCCGCCGCAAACGGCGAACGTGTCCGCTCGCCGGCCTGTTCTTTCGAAATACGCTTCGAATGCGGTATCTGATTTCTCTACGATGACGTCAGTGATCGCTGCTTGGAAGCTTGCGCAAAGATCCGCGATGTCATTTTCGGCCAATTTTCCGTCATGCCGATAAAGGCCCTCGCAGGCTCTCACCAGCGAAGTCTTCAGCCCTGAAAACGACATGTTGCAGCCGTGCTTTCCGGACAATGGGCGCGGAAACGCGAACCTGTCCTTGTTTCCGGATGCGGCGGCCGCCTCGATGGACGGGCCGCCCGGCTGGGGCAATCCCAGCGTTCGCGCCGATTTGTCGAAGGCTTCGCCCGGCGCATCGTCCAAGGTGCCGCCCAAGCGGATGAACCGGTCCGCGCCCAGCACGGCCAGGAACTGGCAGTGTCCTCCGGAAACGAGCAAGGCGAGATAGGGGAATTCCGCGCCGTCCGTCAGTCTCGCGGTCAGCGCGTGGCCCGCAAGATGGTTTATACCCAGAAAAGGTTTCCCGCTTCCCGCGCACAATCCTTTGGCGAACGATATCCCCGCCAGCAGCCCGCCGATGAGCCCGGGGCCGGCGGTCACGGCTATCGCATCGGCGTCATCCAACGTCTTGCCGGCTTCGGCAAGTGCCTCCTCAAGGCAGAAGTCAAGCCGCTCGGCATGCGCGCGGGCGGCGATTTCCGGCACGACTCCGCCATATTTGGAATGAAGACCGCCCTGGCCGTGCACGACCGAAGACAAGACATCCGCCGGCTTGCCGATTTCGTGGCGAACGACCGCCGCTGCGGTGTCGTCGCAACTGCTCTCGAGACCGAGAACTATCAGGGTGCTGTTCATCAGGCCAATTCATTGCGTGCGAACGGCCCTGCGGGTACCATCCGGCATTGACCGACGCAACGTGACCGGACTCGAAATGCCAGCTTGCCGATCCGCCGTCATTCTGACCAGACCGAAAGAGTCGTCCGTCCGGGCGGCCGTCTATCTCGAGAATATTCTGGGCGGCAAAGCGCAGATCATAATTTCGCCGGTCGTAAGGGTCGTTCAAACGGGGACGGCTCCCGATCTGGCCGAATATTCAGGCGTGATATTCACTTCGCAATCCGGTGTGGACGCATTCGCGGGAATATCGATTGATCGGAGAATGCCGGCTTATTGCGTCGGACCCAGAACGGCCGCGGCTGCCGACAGCCTCGGTTTCCAAGTTTGCACAGCGGACCGCACGTCGAAGTCGCTTCTGGATCTGATCGCGGCCGCCGCGGACTCGGGACGATTGCTTTATGCGAGAGGGGAGCATGTCGCATGCGACTTGCGCGCGCGGCTGGCGGACCGCGGAAGGGAGGTCGATGAAGCCGTGGTATATCGTCAATTACTCCAGCCTTTCAGTCCCGCGGCCATGCGCGCTCTCAAGGAGCGGCGGTGCGCGCTCCCATTGTTTTCGGAAATGGCCGCAAGGCATGCTTCCGATCAGGCCGCGGGAATTCCGGATATCGGACACTCGGCGCACTGCATCAGCGGGAAGGTTGCGCAAGCCTTCACGCTTCCTTGGCGGAAGAGCGTGACCTCAGAACCTATCGCCGAACAGGTTCTCGACTCTGCCGCCGACAGCGCCGCATCCCGAGATCCCGATGCCGCCGCTGCGGATTGAATGGCGCTTTCACATTGGCATTCGAGGACGAATGCCAAACCGCGTTTGCTTATTGCACGCGAGTGCTGCCCGGAAATCCGGCGCTCCCGTTGAGAGCCGGACAAGTTCGGGACGCAATGAATCCAGTTGATGAATTCCGCAGGATACTTAACGTCTGTCGCGCGGAGAATTTTCGGGAATCATTATCGTGGCCGAAAGCGACGAACCGACCAATCCAGAGCCGAAAAAGGCGTCCGGCGAAAAGAAGCCGGTCGGTCTCGACGGTTCAAAGCGCAATACAGTGAATCCTGACGCCGAAAATGCGGACGCGGATGCGCCCGCAGACGCGAATATCGAGCCGGTCGACGACCGCCGGACGCCCGAGAAACCCCGCAATGAGCAGCGGAATCCGTCGCAGCCGGTCGCCGCTCCCGAAAGAAAGACCGGGTCCAAGTCCAAATCGCAGAAATCCAGCTCCGGAATTATCCGGATCGTCGACAGGGTTGCTGTTTTCTTGGCGAAAGCGGCAGCATTCGGCTTGGTTGCGGGCGCTGTCGGCGTTGCGACAGCATACGTGCTGCGCGACTACTCCGCGAATACCGCGAACGAGCCTGATCCAATCGCGGCGGCGACGGAGCGGATCGATTCTCTCCAGAGTGACATCGCCGGATTGAAGGAAGAAATCCAGCGATTGGGAGTCGTTTCGGAAAGCAACCGGGAACTGCAAGCAGCGGTTGCGGAGCTGTCGCAGAACTCGGACCTGCAGGCTGCTTCTCTTGAAGCGCTTAGAGCGGAGCTGGCGAGCTTGTCGGAAACTGAACGGCTGGCCGATGCTTCGACTGACGAAATGCTCGGCGGACTGGGCCAGAGATTGACCGAACTTGAATCCCTCGTTTCCAGTTTCGGCAAACGGGTGCTGGCACTCGAAGAATCCTACGGAGGACTGTCGCAAGCGGCCGTTGCCGCTGGAGGGAATGAATCAGCTTCGACAGGCGGCGGTCAAAACGGCGCTGGGCTTGAAACCGCGACGCCAGCGACGGTGGCCGGAACGAGCGGAGCGGATGCCGGCACGGTGTCGAAAGACGTTGAACGGCTGGACGGCGAGATAGCCGAATTGAATGCGCGGCTGGACGCTCTTTCGGAAAGCAAGGCCGAGGCAAGCCGATACGATGAGATGGAGCAGAGATTGGAGGGTTTGACGGCAAGCGTTCAAGCGATCCGGGATGCCTCGGCGGATGTTCAATTGCCTCCGGAATTGGAGGGTCGGATTGAAGCTCTTGCTGCGCAAGTCGAGTCCATTGCGGCGGATCTTTCCACGGCCGGGAGCGCGCAGTCCAGATCGATCGCGATGATCGGCGTCCGAGCCGCGGCGGAGACCGGCGCGCCTTACGGACTGCTTTTGCTTGAAGCCGGGTTCGAAGAAGCAGATCTCCCGGAGATCGTGCGCGCTCATCGGGAAGTCGGCATCGCAACCATCTCGGAACTGCGGGAATCATTTCCGGAGGCATCCAGAGCTGCCGTCCGGGCGGCGGAGATGGCATCGGGTCCGGACGGCGTCGCGGGCGGAATAGGTTCGCTTTTGCGCTCGATTTTTCAAGTCAGGCCTTTGACGCCGATTGAGGGCGATGATCCGCCGGCTTTGCTTTCCCAAGCGGAAGCGCTTGTTCGCGCGAACCAGCTTCGCGATGCGATAAATGTCCTTGATGCCCTTCCCGAAGCGGGTCGCTTGGCAATGGAGGCTTGGCTGGACAGGGCCAATGCGCGCTTGGATGTTCTGGAAGCGCTCGACGGAATGGCCAGCTTGGCGAGCGAGGGCTGACCGCTGCGCTCATGTTCTGGTCGCTCTCGAAAATAATCGCGTTCGTTGCAGCCGTAGCGCTGCTGAGCTTCGGCGCGGCGCTGCTGCTGGAAACCGACGGAATTGTTCGCATCGAATTCGCGAACCGGGAAATATCGATGACCCCGCTTGCGTTGCTGATTTTGGCGGTGCTCGCCGTGCCGGTCGTTTGGTCGCTGGTATTCCTGCTCGGCCTGCTGCAAGCCGCTGTGAAGTTCCTGATAGGCGATGAAACCGCATTGACCCGGTATCTCAACAGGAATCGGGAGCGCAAAGGGTACGAGGCGCTCGTGAACAGCTTGATATCGCTGTCTTCGGGCGAGCCGAAGAATGCGATCAGCGATGCGGAAAAAGCCGAACGGTATTTGAGCCGTCCCGAGATCACCGGAATTCTGATCGCGCAAGCGGCCGAAAAGACCGGCGACAAGAAAAGGGCGGAGCAGGCTTACCGCGACTTGATCAAGGACGAGCGAACCAAGTTCGTCGGCATCGTCGGAGTTCTGAAGCAAAAGCTGCAGGACAATGAAATCGAAGTGGCGATGAGGCTTGCGGAAAAGGCGTTCGCGATCAATCCGCGCCATGAGGAAATCCAGAATGCGCTGTTCCGCCTGCAATCGGGAATGGAAGACTGGTCGGGCGCGCGAACGACGCTGGCGGCGAAATTGAAATCGAAGGCATTGCCGAAGGACGTGCATGCGCGGCGCGACGCGATCTTGAAGTTCGAAGAAGCAAAACGGATGATCGCGGAAGGCAATTCCGCGGAAGGAGAAGACGCGGCGCTGGCGGCGAACAAGGCATTGCCCGGCCACGTTCCGGCGGCGGTGCTCGCGTCCGAAATCAAGACGCGCTCGAACGAGCGCCGCGCTGCCGCCGCAATCATTCGAAAGGCATGGACCTTGCAGCCCCATCCGGATCTTGCCAAGGCGTTCGCAGCCATCGAACCCGACGAGCCGCCGCAAGCCCGGATAAACCGCTTCCGCCAGCTGATCGGAAAGGACGCCGTCGAGCCGGAATCGAAAATGGCCCAAGCCGAAATTCTGCTGGCGAACGACGATTTTCTCGGCGCACGGCAGGTGCTGGGGAAACTTCCCGAAGAGCAGCCGACCGTCAGGTCTCTTGCGATCATGGCCGCGATCGAAC
This sequence comes from Paracoccaceae bacterium, assembly GCA_965205055.1. Lineage (GTDB taxonomy): Bacteria > Pseudomonadota > Alphaproteobacteria > Rhodobacterales > Rhodobacteraceae > CBDBBY01. The sequence continues at coordinate 3,660,833 of OZ242030.1, forward strand.
GCGGCCAAGGCGCGCCGGACTCGGTTGTTCGGGGCTGGCTGACCAAAGCCGTCTCAGCGCCGCGCGGACCGCAATGGGTGTGCGAAAATTGCCAAACGGTCCATTCGGATTGGATGCCCGCATGTTCGGAATGCGAGGGGTTCGACACGATTTTGTGGAAGGACGTTCCCAGCGCGGAGCAGATTCATTCGTCAGCAGTCGGATTGCTGCCGCTGGTGATCTCATCCAAAGGCGCAAACGCGGCGCTCGGGAACGCCGACGAAAGCAAGCCCGCAACCGGGCCGATCAACGGAAACGAGACTTCTTGAGCGGTGTCCGAAACAGGCATCCTCGGTCTTTGCGGTTCCGCTGCGGCGGGCCTGAGATCGGCGCGGTAGCGCTACCCGGTTGGCCGCCGCACGAACAAAGGCGAAGATAAGCTGCAGAGGAAGCACGTCATGCGCGCAATAACCTATGATCGCTTCGGTTCCGCCGAGGATGTGCTGAAACTCGAAGACCTGCCCGCTCCGAACCCCGCCGCCGGCGAGGTACTCGTGCGCCTGAAGACCTCGGGAGTGAACCCTTCCGACGTCAAGGTGCGGGCTGGAGGACGGCCCGGCGTCACTGAGCCGCCGTTTCCGAAGATTGTTCCGCATAGCGACGGCGCCGGCGTGATTGAAGCCGTCGGTGCCGATGTGGACGCTTCGCGGATTGGAGAGCGAGTCTGGATCTGGAACGGTCAATGGCGCCGCGCATTCGGCACCGCAGCCGAATGCATCGCGCTGCCGTCGAAGCAGGCCGTTCGCTTGCCGGATGCCGTTTCCTTCGAGGAAGGCGCCGTGCTGGGAATTCCCGGCCTCACGGCCGTTCGCGCAGTACTTGGCGGCGGGCCGGTTGACGGCAAGATTGTGCTGGTCAGCGGCGGCGCGGGCACTGTGGGCCGCTTGGCGGTTCAAGTCGCCAAGGCATCCGGAGCTCGAGTGCTTGCGACGGCGCGCGGAACCGAGGGACTGGAGGCCGCAAGATCGGCCGGCGCAGAGCGCGCATTCAACTATTCCGACGAGAATCTTGCAGAACAGATACTTGAGGCCACTGATGGCAGTCCCGTCGAACGAATAGTCGAAGTCGAATTCGGCAGGAATGTCGAGACGAACGCCAGAATCATCGCGGAGCGCGGAACGATCGCAGCATTTGGATCGGCCAAGGACATGGCGCCGACGCTGCCGTTCTATCCGCTGATGTTCAAGGCCGTGACGATTGACCTCGTGCTCGTCTACCTGCTTTCGCGCGCCGAACGCGGGTCGGCTATCGAAAGCCTCGCCGACCTGCTCGAGCGCAAGGCGCTGGACATTCGGATTTCAACGGTCCTGAACTTGGCTGACTGCGCCAAGGCGCATGACATAGTGGCTTCCGGAGAGCGGGCGGGATCGGTCATCCTGAAAACGTAGGCGAGGCGAACCGATCAGGCATGGAACCGTCGACCATCGTCTTGCCGCCGTCTGCACGCTGGTGATCGCCCTTGGTCCGATAAGCAGATCATTCGCGGGCGCTCCGCATTTGCGAATGCCGAAAGCGACGCGGCCGCAGGACCTGAGCAACCGCAGCCGGATCAGATTCATTGATCGACTTCATCCCGGCAAAGCGCTCTTGACCTTGGCCCGTTGTTCCGGGCTGCGGCGAAGCTTTCCCAGCGCAAGTTTCATCTCTTCATTTTCAAAAGCCGGAGCATAATTCCGGATATCGGCCGATGTCATGCCGACCTTTTTGCACTGAGATCGCCATTCCTCGGTGATCTGCCCGGCCATCGCCGCGGCCCGGGCGCGGGCATCGTCCTCGGAAATGTCGAAGAAGGGAGCCGCCTCGACCGCGGCCTCGATCGACGCTTCATGGCCGCTGAGCGGGCTGATGCCGGTTTCAAGATGCCGATGGCGCTCAGGCTGCGGATTGATGTCGAACGCCGGTGAAAGCACCCAAGCGCCGTCGTCGGCGTAGAGAAAGCCGTGGTTTTTCAGGTGGTCGTCATTGTTGCTCACGAGAATTGTGAACAGGATGCGGTCGTGGAGTTCCTTCAGTTCAGAAACAACCAAGTCCGCGCCACCGCAGTGTTCGCGCATCGCATCGGCGATGTCGGTGTAGTACGCTTCTTCAGCTCCTTCGTGATCCAAAAACGTTCGTGCGGAAACGTAATGTTTGCGTCTGTCGCCGATCCGGTCGAAGCGTTCAATGACGGCTACGGGCCTGTCTGAGCGTTCCAGAATGAGGCGCGCGCCTGCCGCTCGCAAACCCGCGCTGGCAGCGAGGTTCAGCGTTGCGACCTCCATTCTTTCGACTGGCATGGTGTCGCGGTCCGACGTGAATTTGGCGACCGACAGCTTGCCTTCATCGTCATAATCCGATTTTGGCCGAGCGCCCCCGAGGCTGCCGATGTTCCCAATCATCTTGTTCGCATAGGCTTGGGCATTCGGGTCATTGGCCTCGATTGCGCGATAGCAGTGCGCAATGTCATTGATGTTGTTGAATCGGGGAGTGGGCGGATTTGCGAAGGACATTGGCCGCCCGTCATCATCGAGGAAGCGGAGCGCACCTTGCCGGGTGCGGTCGTTTGCCGTCAGGAGAAATTCCAACTCGTTTGGCGTGCGGCCCAGCGCCTTTCGAACGATGCCCCGGCCCCATGAGTCCGGCGCGGCGTCTGAGAACGGCCCCGGCAATGCTTCGCGTTGATTGGTTCGGTCGCCGGAGGAATAGAAGGGCTGTTCCGACAGGGGCAATGAAGGCGCGAGGGCGAAAGCGCCCGGCTTGTCCAGCCATTCTTCAGAATACTTGAAAACAGACATCTCACGGCGACCGTCGGTTTCGAAGATCAGTTCGCCGACGCCATACAGCGCAGCACCGATGGCGACCCGCACTCGCTTCTTCTCGGTCATAGTCCAATGCCTTCGATCTTGTCGCCGGTCGGCAATCCAGTCAGATCGCTTTTGCCGGATGTCTTTTTCCGAATGCGCTTCGGCAGTTCGGATTGATCGCGGACAAGCCCGATATCGTCGGAGGCGACATCAAGTGCTTCGGTGAAGCGGCGCAAGTTGCCAAGCGCAATGAACGCCATAGCTAGTACGCCCGTCGAGATGCCGGGATCTCCGCCTTCGAGTCGTTGCACGGTGCTCAGGGACACGCCCATCTTCGCCGCAAAATCCCGCTGCGAAAGCCGGCGCTTCTTTCTTGCGATCTTGATGTCTTGGCCAAGGCGGGAAATCGCCGCCTCAGCTTTGGGTGTTAGCCGCCTCATGCTCATAACGCTTCATATATCGGTTAGTAATTGCGTTTAAAACCGATATATAAGGTATTAAATGCATTGATGAAAGGCTCGCAAATAGTCAATGCGGCCATCTTGCAGACTCTGTTCCGTGCGGATCAATGTCGTTGAACAGACATCCGGACTCGGAGCCTGAAACCCGCTCAGTAATCGAAAATCAGGCAGGTCGTCGTGCCGAAAGCCACAACTCGGCCCCGCGCATCTTTCATTTTCGCCTCGGCGGTGCCGGTGCGGCGGCCGAGGGTGATCATCCGCCCCTCGCATCGGTAGATTTCGCCGACGTTCGGCGCCCGGGTCAGATTGATCTTCACTTCGACCGTCGAGCAGCCCTTTCCCGCGGGCAACGCGGACTGCACCGCGCACGCCAGCGCGCTGTCCAGCACTGTCATCGCCCAGCCGCCATGCACGGTGCCCATCGGGTTGATGAAACTGTCGGGAGGGCTGGCTTTCCAGACGACGTGCCCTTCGTCGGCATCGATCAGCCACTGGTTCGAATAGGCGCTGACCGGAGGCGCGGGCAAATCGCCTGCGATAATCTGCCGGAACAGCTCCAGGCCGGAGAGATTTTGGAGCGTCTCTGCGGGGACAGGAGCGAGGCGGCTCGCGTCGATATTCTGAATGGCTCTTCTCCTTGAAGAATCGCGGGCAATCCGGTTTTGCCCGCTGCTGGTCCGGCCTCAGTTCGCGATCATTTCCTCGATGGCGACATTGAACCAATTGAGCGCCCCCTCGAACCGGCCGAACAGATGACTGGGATTGCCGCGCGATGCGAACCCGGCCTGTATTTCCTCGCCCAATTCGAAATCTTCCGAAAGAGCGGCCATAGTGATCTTTTGGTTCTTTTCCCAGCGACCCTGCGTCTCGTCGGTCTCGGGAACCGACTGCGGGACCAGCGTGGCCACGCGCACCCCGGTACGGTCCTCGGCCAGAGGCTCCAAATGCATCCACATGACATGGTCCTGCTGCACCAGAAGCTGCGTTGTAGGCGTAAGCGTGTACAGCAAGTTCGCATCGCGCCGGATCTGCCAGTCCGTCTCGGACACGTCGCGCATGTCGGGCATGGAAATTCTTGGCAGCACCGTTCGGACATGCGGCCCGAACATGCGGTAGGTCGAAAGATTGTCCGGGAAATAAGACGCGACGGTGTTCCGGTGTGCGACGCGGAAGTGATAAGCTTCAAGACCGCCTTCGAGCAGAAGCTTCCAGTTCGCTGCGATATCGAGATTGTCGACGACGGCGACCCTGTGGTCGGCCAGACCGAGCCATTGGAAATCCTTTGCCAGACCCGGCAGCCAGTCGTCGATTTCGGGCATTTCGGCGCTTTCCGGGTTGGCAATGATCCAGATGAAGCCGTGAGCTTCCGCCGCGGGCAGACGCCTGAGGCCGCGCTCCGCGCGCGGAAGGTCGGGAAATCCCTGCTCCTCTTGCGGCACGGCGCGCAACTCGCCCTGGTTCGTCCAGCTCCAGCCGTGATAGGGACAGGTGAAGATCCGCTTGCAACCGGAAGTCTCCCGTTCAAGCTTTGCGCCTCTATGACGGCAAACGTTCAGAAATGCATGCACGGTTTTGTTCTCGTCGCGGGTCAGCAGAACCGGCAGGCCGAGGAAATTTTTTGCAAGGAACGCGCGTTCTCCTTCCAGCTCCGAGCTTTGAGCCGCGATGACCGGCTTGCGGCGAAGTATCATGGCGCGTTCCCGTTCAAACCGCTCCGGGCTGGAGTAGCGCGAGATCGGCGAATGGGCGACCGCCTCGTCGAGATGGGCTGATTTCTGCTCCGCCAGCCCGATGATTTCCTTGATGAGAGCGATCTCGGTTTGTCGATCCACATTGTCCTCCCGGCTCGATGCCGGATTAAAGTAGTTTGCCACTCGGCGGGCGGTCAAGCCTGTGCGGCGGGCGGACCTGAGTCGACATGGCGGATTTCGCTGCCGCCGGCGATAAATTCCTGCGCCGCTTCATGTGTCCGGAGGGCGGGCCTTCCAGCCACTGATCCTCCTCGCGTTTGTCAGGAAGGGGCTTTCGAGCGTTCGGACATTGATCCGGCGAAATTGTTCCGGTCGGCACGCAGGAATCTGTGAATCGCATCGCCGCCAACATGATTGCGTTTGGCGTGAAGTTCAATTCAGACCAATTGTTGATAAAACGCGTGTTGTTACTCGATTTATGCTTGTAATCGCAATCTCGCGGAGGCGAGGAAGTTCCAATGACGGCGAAATATATCGGTACGCGGATCAAAGCGCTTCGTGAAGAGCGAGAGCTTTCCCAATGCGAACTCGCGCAGTTGTTGGGCTTCAAAAACCTGCGGACCATTTCGGACATTGAAACCGGGGCGCGCCGCGTGACGGCGGACGAGCTCATGCTCGCGGTAGAGAAGTTGGGGGTGTCGCTGAAGGATCTAACCGACCCCTTCAGGCTCACCTGTGAAGGCGGTTTCTCTTGGAGGCAAACGGGCGTAAGCGCGGAGCAGCTTCGGAAGTGCGAACGTGATGCCGGTTGCTTGATCGCCGCGTTCCGTTTCTTGGCGCCACTTGTCGGGCGCAAGTTCACGCCCAAACGCCCGGAATTCAGCTTGACCAGCCAATCGAGCTGCGAGGACGCAATGCAGGCGGGCGAACGATTCGTCGCTGATTTCAACCTCGGCGGGGTGCCGGCATCGCATTTAGCCGAAGTCATGGAGCGGGAATTGGGCATTTTGGTTCTCATGGTCGATGCCGTCGACGGCATCTCGGGGGCAGCTTGTCGGTTGCCCGAGTTGGACGCGGTTTTGATCGCGCGCGGCGAAGTCCGCGGTCGTCGCAATTTCGACCTTGCCCACGAGCTGTTCCATATTCTGACTTGGGACGCGATGCCGCCGGAATACTCCGAAGAAGCAATGGAAACAGGGGGCAGCCGCATGGAGCGACTTGCCAATAATTTCGCGGCTGCGGTACTCATGCCAGCTTGTACGTTGAAGCAATTCGGAGATTGGTCGAACCTAACCAAGGAGAGTTTGATCGCAAAGCTGAACTTCGCGGCAGCCGAGCTTCAGGTGACGTCCTCGGCATTAAGGTGGCGGCTTGCAGCGCTCGGCGAACTGGAGTGGGATGTGGCGAATTCTTTGCCAAGGTCTGACTTGCGCAATAATGGGCACGATGTTCCTATTGGATCACCGCCGAAACTGTTCTCAAAACCCTTTGTTGAGGTACTTGATCTTGCGATCGCTAGAGGCCATGTTTCGATTCTTAGCGTTGCCAGTCTGCTGGATCTGACCATCGATGGTTTGGCGGACCTGTTTGAAGATCGCGGCATCGCCCATTCAATCGATCTATGACCCGACCAATAGCCCCGGCACCCAGCGACGGTAGCCCACGCAACATGGAGTATCTCAGATGAGAACGATCTCCGCAGCTGTCCTGTTCATTGTCCTTGATCTCGCCGCGTCGTCTTGCATGGCGCATGAAGCCTCCTCCCACAAGCATGCTGATCTCGTGCCGATCCCGGAGTACAGCCCTCCTTTCGGCGAAGCCAGCCCTGCGGCCTCGCTGAGAGCCGCCCAAGAGTTTCTCGCGAGCTTCGATCAGACGGCCAGAGTGCGACTCATGTACGATCTTGACTCAAGCGAGCGGGCGGGCTGGTCCAATCTTCCCGCTAGGCGCGTCGAACGCGCGGGGATATCCGTCGGCGAGCTATCCGACGACCAGCGAACGCTGCTCTTCGACTTTCTGGCCTCCTCGCTGGGCGAAGCGGGCTATCGCAGGGTTATGGACGCCATAGCTGCCGAGGCCTTTCTGAGCGACGCTTGGACGGCCAGATTGAGGGGCTGGTCGCCCGAGAATTACTGGATCTCTTTCTTTGGCACCCCGTCCGCGTCATCTCCTTGGGGATGGCATTTCGGCGGGCATCACCTCGCGCTGAACATGTCCATGGAAGACAACCGAGTAACGTCCATGTCGCCGACCTTCGTCGGTACCGATCCGGCCATTTTCTCCTACCGCGGAGTCGAATACGAGGCTGTGATCGACATGCAGCGGGCGGGGTACGCACTTTACGCCGCCTTGGAGACCGCGCAGAAGGCCGCAACCGATGCTGGCGTGGTGCCCGACAGGCTTCGCACCGGTCCTGGCAAGGACGGCGTCATTCCTCCGGAAATGGGACTGAACGCAGCCGACATGACCGAAGAACAGAAGGCACTGCTCTTGGCTGTCGTCAAGCTATGGGTCTCGATTCAGCCATCCGAGAGCGCCGAACGCAGAATGACGGAAATCAAGGCCGACCTGGACCGGACACGTTTTGCCTGGACTGGCACGAACGAGGTCAACACTCCGACCTACATGATCATACGGGGTACAAGCGTAATCATCGAGCTCCTTTCGACGGGCGGAAGTAGCCGCAGCGGCGAGGGGCACATCCACACCGTGTATCGAAATCCGACGATGGAATACGGCGGCCGAGGTCCGTGATGTTTCGTGGCTCGGCAAGGATGCTTTGCACCGTTGACGCCCCGATGCTGACCTCTTTCGCCAGGGCGCGCACCGTCCAGTGCGTCTCCTCCGGCGCAGGGCGCTGCGTCAGCTCCACCAGCTCAAGGACCTTCGCCTCGGACGTCCGAGGCGTCCCCGACTTGCGCGTCTTGTTGCGCAGAAGGCCACCCACCCCTCCTCCATGAACCGCTCCTAACAGCGCCAGACCGTCGCCTTCGTAACGCCCGCACCGGTCGCGGGCACCATCGTTCCCAAGCCGTCGTCCGTCAGAAGTTTGATCCGCGCCCGACGCCCGCGCTTCATCCGGCTTTTGCCGTCGGTCGTGATCGCCTCAGGCCGTTCGCGCTGCTCGTCCGAAACCTTGCAGTCCACTCCCGTCCGTATCGTCCTGTCTCTCGTTTGCCCCGCGCCGCCTTTGCAAGCTCTATGGCGTTCAATGGGTTGAACAAGCCACTAGAGCGTTTTTCACTTAGGTGGAACCAGTTTAGTCTGGGAATTCTCCAATGTCAGTTGGGTCATAAAGGGATACGGAATGGGAACTGTGGCTCCGCCTAAGTGAAAAACGCTCTAGCAAATCCGCGAGGGCGTTGGTCAACACTTGCTCGGTCGCAACGTTGGCGCGTCTAGTAATATAATATATGCCTACTACAGCAAAATCAGACCAACCGATTAGACCGCGCAGTTGATCCTGGATTGGACGAAAAAGTGCATGTTGGACTATCGTCAAGAGAATTGATTTTCAGCAAACTTGCGGCCTTGGGTGATACTACCGTTGTCAGATGGAATACCGAGTTACTGATTGCTCTGCCGCCGCCAAGAATGAACTGCGTTCTCGGCTCCAGCTACTGGCACGGCATCTCTTCTCCAACGATCCCAGAAATCCACAGTTGCACTGCTTGGCTTGAAGCGCGGCTCTGATACCACTACCCGAGTTGGCAGTAGGCTCGCATCGCCAACGACGAGAGCCTCTCCAATATCTAATACCGGCAATAGATCACTGAAGCCGCCGAGACTGTCCGGTAGCAATCTTTTGATGACACTCTGATCGTCGCCGTTAGTGAGCCGCATGGCGATTACGTTGTTGCACTGACTCAGAACGGTGCGGTTAACCTCGGATGGTCTCTGACTGATCACAACGAGTCCGACACCATATTTCCGTCCCTCCTTGGCGATGCGCTCAAATATTCCGACGGAAATCTCGTCTGCAGACTCTGAAGACGCGCGCTCTGGAATATAGAGGTGTGCTTCGTCGCAAAACAGAGCAATAGGGTGACGGCTTTCTAGCGGTGTCCACTGACTCACTGTGAAGATCAGTCGGGCAATGAGACTAACCATTAAGGGCAGGATATCGGATGGTACTTCTGAGAAGTCAATAACCTTTATGCCGCCCCTGCCGTCATCTTGCGATCCACGCCCACCTATGAGAAAATGAGTGACACCAGGCAGCCATGCCATGTCCATACAGGCTGGAGGTGGCTGAAAAATGAACCCAAGGCGGCGATCATTACGCTTTGCCTCGAACCTCGCGATTAGACGGCTTAGCTTGTCGAAGTAAGGTCCTTGTTTTTCTCGATTGTTAGCTCCGGGTACCATCTGCGTATTCAGATCTGAAAGATCCCGGTGGACAGTATCAATATTAAACGGCACAGGGCTGTCGATGGTAAAGTTTGCCAATATATCAGCGTGTTGCTTTGGGTCCAACATGGTTCGCTTTGCGTCGGTAATGCAGCGTGTCATAAGCATTGCTTGATTTGGCGCGCTCTGGTCGGAGCGATCAACAAACAAGCTGACCAATGCCTCGTATCCCAAGAGCCAGAAAGGCAAGTGCAAAACGCCATCGGCAAAGTCCCGATTTTGCCCGATGTCACTTGGACCTGCAATGCGCAGATGGCGAAACTCATCACTATTCAGTGTCTGATATTCGCCATGGATATCAAACAATACCGCATTTGCCTGAGGAAGCTCGGCAATTCGATCGAGAAGTCGCGCGGTTGTGTAGGATTTCCCACTGCCAGTGCTACCAACAACAATGGAATGGCGTTGAAAAAGACGGTTTCCGTTGAGCAGTGCTCGCGCGTCCTCGTCCAATGCGTAACGACCCAGATCAAGTTGAGGACCATCGCCGGAAATTTGGGATATCACTTGCATAAAATCCGTAAGGCGCTGACCCTCTAGTGAAAAGCAATCAGCATCAATTTCAGGAACGGTTTCAAGCGTCCGTTTGAAGAGGTTCTCTTTAAGTCCTTCCTTGTCCACAAGTGTTCCAATCAAAGCAACGCGAACCAAGTTGTTTTCGGGTAGAACCGCCTCTGGGTCTTCCTCGGTTCCTTCAGTGTCCGTAGCGTCACCCGCTTTACGAGTTATCCGTGATACAATACCAATTAAGTGCTGTCCCGCTTTTGAGCTTTTTATTGCTGTGAGTCTGTTAACCTGAATTCGTTTTAGGCGTTCAAGCTCATCCACACGTACCGTTACGGTCGCAGTATCAACGGCTATTATCTTGCCGAGGCTTTCGTCATCATTGAAATCCAATATCTTCATTGCCTGCTCCTAAAAGCCGATCAGTTCGTTCAAAGCTGCCAACTCCCAATATTTTCTGCCCATTACTAACACACCATCGGGGTTGTCGCGATTGTAGACCATGGTCCCATCTTCATGGTCTTCAAGTGCGATGTAGTGACGTCCGGCTTTGTTCTGCAAAAAGGTTTTGGCTTCGGATGTCAGGATCTGTGCTGTCACCAGGATCGGTGTGTCGTGAACTCGGCATCGTGTCTCAAGTTTCGGGTGGATGTGACTGTCACGGAATCCATAGCCAATGCACATAAATGCCCTTGCATCCTTCAGGACGCGATCAGCACCTTGAATTGCGCTCCGAAACGGCTCGTCATAAGTTCGCTGATACTTGATCACTCCTGGTGTAACTATCAGAGGCACGAGTCCGTCCGGTATTTCGCTAGTTATAGGGGTTGACAGAACGTCGCCTTGGGCGTCGGAAAACCAATCGAGGGAGCCGTGAACCTTCCAAACTGTCACCGTCCGAGCCGTGTTTCTTCCTTGTTTGAACACAAGGTTTTCCGCACCATCGGCGCCACGCAGGTATCCTGGTAGAAAGCCTGTGTTGTGAATATATCCTCCAGAATCAGCGGCATATTCGGCGACCCGGTCGTAATTGGTGGTTACAACATGAATGTTCCGTGTCGTGCTACTAAACAACCCGGAAAATAGTTTGCTCAATGGAAAGATCGACTTGTTTCTGATCGCTAATTTCAGAAGACAGTAGTCGTCAGCGGCAATGAAATCCCAAGTACTTCGGACAATCTTATCAACCAATGTGGCGGGGAGATTCCCGTTTTCGAGCGCAGCTTCCAAGTGATTGTCGTGGTCTAGGGCGGTCTTCACCAATTGCCACTGGGTTTCCTCTAGACCTTGTTCTGGCTCCACTTTTTCATGAAGCCAAACCGCTAAATCCCTCATGCCACGGATCCCGTGGGGGATCGACGCGCCACTTCCCAAGACTATCACCGGGATTTTCTGTGCACAGGTCTGGCACAGCTTTGCGAGCTCCTCTAGTTCCATGCTGCTCAGAAACTGCCTAGTATTTAGTTCTATTTGCTGGGTGAGTAGCGTTGAGTTTAGCACAACTTGGCATGATCCACAAATCTTCAAGCACTGAAGGATGCGTCTCATGTTTGGCGTGAAACACCTCCTCCGTTGGGCACACGTCACCCAATCCCCAGCTGTACCATACCGGGGTTGAAGGCGGCTGCGGACTTTCGCTCTCCGGCCCCGGGATTGTATCTGCGGACGGCCCCCGTCAGGTGTGTTGTGTCGCATCCTGTACGGCGGCCGGAGGCTTGATGCCGAAGTCCTCCATCAGTTAAGTGCCGATAATGCCGCAGTTTCGGTCGGGCATGTCAAGGACCAGTTTCGAGGCCCGCCGCGCAGGGATGGACGGCATTCATGCTGTTTTTGGTGCCGCTCTTCGGAAACTATCATTCCGCTTGCTCCTTGGTATTGAATGCTCGAGGGTAGAAGCGAGGGGCGCGGCGGAATCCGTTTTTGGGTTGGGCGGTTTTGCGCTTTCACGCTTCTCCCGGATTTGGTGTTTCAAGGGTTGCAATAACTGCCTGACCATGAATGATAAACGCACCCGCTTGTCGAATTCGCTATTGCATAATTTAATTCAGCCGTCGTTGGGAGCCAACACAAAGTTATGCTCGACATCGTAATATAGCCCCTCGAACCCGTTCTCGACCTGTTTGGCCGAGTCTTCGATGGGTTTGAACTTGGCCATCAGGCTTTCTTTCACGCCAAAGACCGCATCGGAGTTGATGTAAGGGTCGTCCGGGTCGAAGATATGCGTCGTCAGCGGATCGTAGCCGTCCTTCGATATGATGTAGTGGAAATGCGCCGGCCGGTACGGATGGCGCCCGAGCTTGTCGAGGAGCTGCCCCACCGGTCCGTCGTCCGGAATCGGATAGAACTTGGGCTTCACCGCCTTGAACCAATAGCGCCCGTCGGGCCCGGTGGCGAACTTGCCGCGCAAATTGAAATCGGGCTGGATGCCCTTTTGCTGGACGTCGTAGAAGCCTTCGTCGTTGGCCTGCCACACATCTATGGTCACGCCTTGCAGCGGGTTGCCGTCCGTGTCGAGGATCCGTCCATGCACCAGCATCGGTTCGCCCTTTCCGTCCAAGCAAATGTTCGCGCCCATCTCCAGCTCCGGCGCGCCTTTGATGTGGAACGGCCCCAGCACCGTGTTCTCTGACGCGCCTGTGGGCCGGCGCGAGTTGATCGCATCCACGAGCATTGAAACCCCGAATATGTCGCTGAGCAGAATGAACTCCTGCCGCCAGTCGTTGCACATGTGTCCGGTATTTGTGAGGAACAGGATCGCTTTCATCCATTCCTCCCGGCTGGGTTCGACTTCCTTCACGGCGGCGTGCAGGTGGCGGACAATGGCAGCCATCACCTCTTTCAGACGCGGATCGGTGCATTTTTCCATGCTCCCGATCACGACCTCCGCGCTGTTGGTCTCCGTGAAATATCCTTTTTCATGCGCGCCCATGACGCCCTCCTTCTTCAGATGCGGGAGCTTGGCCCCGAATTCAATCAAACGGCTTGTTCGCGGCGGTGTCCCGGCAGATCCGGCTCGTCTTTCGTGGCGATCGCGAAACCTGGCCTTGCGCGCTGCTCGTTCAGCCAGTCAGCCAGTTTGTCGGGAACCGGAATCCCGAGCGCCATGCCTTGCATGCGGTTCAGGCCGATGGCGAGCGCGATGTCGGCCAGCGTGAACGCCGAACCGGCGAGGTATCGCGACTGCTCCAGCCGGTCCGCTGCTCGCCGAGTGAACTCGGCGGCTTGCTTCATGGCGTCTTGCGCTGCCGGTGCGTCGGCGGGCAGGTTCTTTTCTCGAACCACGTCCAGAAACAGCATTCGAACGGGAGGCCAGAAGACCAGAGCGAACCAGTCCAGCCAGCAATCGACCCGCGCCATCGTGCTGTCATCGGAGCCGTAAAGAGCGCCGCGGCGGCGCGCGAGGTGCCGCATGATCGCTTGGCTCTCATAGAGCGAAAAGTCCCCTTCCTGCCAAACCGGCACCGTTCCGTTCGGATTGAGGGCAAGAAACCAATCGGCATCGTTGCCGCCGAATTCTCCGGCGAGCGGGCGATGATCGGGACGGATATCCAGTTCGGCGCAAGTCCAAAGCACTTTTTGGACATTGCTCGAACTGCCTCTGCCCCACAGTATCGGGCGGTCGTTCATTTGCATGCTCTCCAATCAGCGGGCCAATATTTTGGTCAGTACGCGCCGCAAGTCCGCGGCCGGATCATCAGTCATCGCTTCGACCCGCCAAGCGACGTGATGGTCCGGGCGCACCAGAATGCAGCCTGAATCAGTAATTTTGCGGGCGCGAGCCCAATCGCCTGTCAAATCTTCGATGGACCGGCGGGGTCCGATCAATTGAACGCGCAGCTTGAGGCCGATCTCGTCGCCCAAGATGCGGGCGGCCTCCTCCCAAGCCTCGCCGCCGATTCCGGTGAAGATCGTGAACCTTCCCTGCCCGCACAGGTCGAGCGTCGAGTGCTGCTGGCCGCTGTCGTGATCGAAGACCCAGACGTGCGGAAGGCGGGCGCCGGGCCAGGTCGTGGGCTGGTAGTGCAGTTCCGCATCCAGCTCGAATGCCGGCTCGATTTGGCCATCGGTTTCGATCGCGTCCGAGCGGTAGCGCTGGTTCATCTCGACGCCATGGGCGTCGAATTCGTATTTCTTGAAAGCGATCGCCTCGCGGATGGCGTCGCGCTGCTTTTCCGCCTCGGGCGTGGCGTCGCAGCGAGCCTCGAGATTCCGCTGCATGATCTCCGGTTTCGCGCCTTCGGCCATTCCCAATGCCTCGAAGATCGGGCCGAACTCGGCGATGGACTGGTTGGCGCGAGTCACGATTTGCTTGGCGACAGGGGCGCGCTCGACCGAATAGCTGTCAAGCAGCGCTTCGCCTGCGGCGCCCTCAAGCACCGCGGCCAGCTTCCATGCCAGATTGAACCCGTCCTGAATCGAGGTGTTCGACCCCAGTCCGTTCGACGGCGGATGCCGGTGCGCCGCATCGCCCATGATGAACACCCGCCCGTTCTGCAGGTTGGTCGCGTACATGTTGTTGACGGTCCAGGTGTTGGCCGAGATCAACTCGATCTCCAATTCCGGGTCGCCCACGAGCTGTCGCGCCACCTGCGTGGCCAGTTCTTCGTCCACTTCGGGGGCGGGCTGGTTTATGTCGTAGCCCCAGACGATCAGCCATTCGTGCCAAGGGCGCACCATGCGCACCAGCCCCATGCCGATGCCGCCCACGTCCGCGCCGGGCTGCATGACCCAGTAGAGCACGCTGGGCCGATGCGCGACATATTTGGACAGGTCCGCGCGGAAGAGTATATTCATGGATCCGCCGACGCCCATCTTGCCTTCGAACGGAAGCCCTGCGTGTTCGGCGACCAGCGAATTGCCACCGTCCGCGCCTACCAAGTACTTTGAGCGGATAATGACGTCTTCTCCCGACAAACGGTCGCGGCAGGTGGTGGTCACGCCGTCGGCGTCCTGCGCATGATTGAGGTATTCCGTCGACATTCGCGCTTGCGTGCCTCGCCGGCACGCGGCGCCGAACAGGATCGGTTCCATGAAGGTTTGCGGAAGGTCGATCATGTGGCACGGCGAGGCGAGTTGGTGTTCGGAACGCGAAAGCGGGTGTTTTCCCCAGCTTTTCATGCGGCCGATCTCTTCCCCGGCGAGGCTTTCGCAGAAGACGTTTTCGCCCATCAGGTCCTGATGCACGCCGTGCATGTAGGCCTCCGCCTCGACCTCGTGCCCCAGATCGCGCAGCACCTCCATGCATCTCTGGTTGGTGATGTGGGCGCGCGGCGTGTTCGCCAGCCATCGGTAGCGGTTGACGGCCACGTTCCTGACGCCGCAGTTCGACAGAAGCGCCGCCGTGGCGGAGCCCGCCGGACCGGTTCCGATGATCAACACGTCGGTTTCGATTGTCGCCATGTTTCAGGTCTCCCTTGCCGATAATGCCCCGCCGCCGAGTCGCCGCCGAACGGGGAAGAGTTGCAACCCTGTCTTTTCCGAAATCAGCCCCCACAGGCCGCGCGGCGCGAACAGCATGACCGCGACGCCGATCAGGCCGAGGAGCATCAGGTACCAGGTGCCGTAATCCGCCAGCAGGCTCTGCAGGGCGAAGAACACGAGAATGCCGAGGATCGGGCCTTCAATGGTGCCGATCCCGCCGATAACCACGATGAAGATCACGTAGGCCGTCCAATCGGTGACGCTGAAGGCGGCGTCGGGCGAAATCCGGGCCTTCTGCAGATAGATCAGACCGCCTGCGAGGCCGGTTCCGAAAGCCGACGTCAGAAACACCGTCCACTTCATTCGCCCGGCGTCGACGCCCACTGATTTCGCAGCCTCGGTATTGTCCCGCACCGCGGCCAGCGCGAGCCCGCGCTTGGTGCGCAAGAGCCAATAGATTCCCGCGATGGTCGCCACTGCCAGAATCAGCGCCAGCCAATAGGCCAGGATATCCCGCGCGGCGCTGGCGCGGACTCCGAACAAGCTTTCGATCCATTCGACCAGCATCATCTCGCGCAGCGCGTCGCGCGGCAGTGAAGTGCCGGTGCCGCCGCCCACCGACCGCCATTGAGCGACCGACAGCCGCGCGATCTCGGCGATCACCCAGGTGCCGATTGCGAAATACGCGCCTTGAAGCCGGAAAGCGAAGAACGCGACGGGCACGGCAAGGATCAACGCCGCGACCCCGCCCAGCAGGATCGCGGGCACGGGGTCGATGTCGCCGAGTATCACGGCGCCGTAAAGCGAATACGCTCCGATGCCGACGAACGCCTGCTGACCCACCGAGACCAGACCGCCGTAACCGGCCAGCAAGTTCCAGAACTGAGCCAGCGTCAGCATTGTCAGGATGAAGAAAAGATCCTGGATCAGCCCGCGACTGGCGAAAGCGGGGGCCGCCAGCAGGATGAGCAGCAGCGCGGCCCCGCCGACCAGCGCGATGGACGACGCCCGGGTGCGCGTGGAGACTGTGTAGCCCTCGGCCATGGCTCAAGCTCCTCTCGGGAAGAGCCCGCGCGGGCGGATGAGCAGCACGATGAGAAACGCGACATGCCCCGACAGGATTTGCCATTCGGGGTTGATCGCCGCGCCCAGCGTCTGCGCCACGCCGATCACGATGCCTCCGGCGAGAGTGCCCCAGAAACTGCCGAGGCCGCCGATGATGACTGCTTCGAACGCATAGATCAGGCGGGCCGGGCCGATCGACGGGTCGAAATTGGCCCGCGTGCCCAGATAGAGCGCGGCGACCGCCACAACCAGCATGGCGATCGCGGTCGCGGTCGCGAAGACCCGGTCCGGACGGATGCCCATCAAACCGGCCGTCGCCGCGTCGTCCGAAGTGGCGCGGAATGCGCGTCCGACGGCGGTGCGGTAGAACAGATGGTTCAGCGCAAGGATCACGAGGATTGCGGAGGCGAAGGTCAAAAGCGGCATCACGCCGAGATTGATCGGCCCGACGCCGAGCGAGGCGGTCTCGAGCGCGCCGACGGAAATCCGCTGGCTGTCGGCCGAAAAACCTTCCTGAAGCGCGTTCTGAATCACGATGGACAGCCCGAACGTCACCAGAAGGGGAGGCAGGATGTCGTCGCCGAGCGTACGGTTCAGAGCCAGTTTCTGGAGCCCCCAGCCCAGCAGGAACATGGCCGGCATGGCGACAAGCGCCGCGAAAAACGGATTCAGTCCGATCACAGTGACCAGCACGAGAATCAGATAGCAGCCCATCACGATCAGATCGCCGTGGGCGAGGTTCACCAGCCGCATGATGCCGAACACGAGGCTCAGCCCTGCAGCGAACAGCGCGTAAAGCCCGCCGAGCAGCACACCTTGCACGATGGTGTCGACCCAGATCATGCCGCCGCTCCGAAGTAGGCCGCATGTATATCCTCGCGGGAAATCTCCGAAGGCCGCCCTTCAAGCGTCACCCGGCCCTCCATCATGCAGTAGACCCGGTCGGAGACATCCAGCGCTTGGCTGATGTCCTGTTCGACCACGATCAAGCTGGCGCCGTTTTCCTTTATTCTGGGCATCGCGGCATAGATGTCGCGGATCACGACCGGGGCCAGGCCGAGGCTGATCTCGTCGCAAAGCAGGATGTCGGGATTCGACATCAGCGCCCGGCCGATGGCGACCATTTGCTGCTGCCCGCCCGAAAGCGCGGTGCTCGGATTGCGCCTCCGCTCCTTCAGGATCGGGAACAGGTCGAAAACCGTATCAAGCGACCAGTAGCCTGTTCCGTCATGGCCCGAGGCCATTTCCGCCGGGTCGGGCTTGCCGGTGACGCGGGACACGAAGGAGTCGATCCGGTCGCCCAGATCGGGGCCGCCCTTGTGCTGGCCGCCGATTATGAGATTCTCCTCCACGCTGAGCGAGGGGAACAGTTTGCGTCCTTCCGGCACCATGGCGATGCCGCGTTTCATGATCGTGTCGGAGGTCAGGTGGCCGATCTCCGCGTCCTTGTGCAGGATTTGCGCGGGCGCGTTTTTCAGAACGCCGGCGATCGAGCGCAACAGAGTGGACTTGCCAGCGCCGTTCGCGCCGATGATCGCCACCGTTTCGCCCGGTCCGAGGCGGATGTCGATTCCGAAGAGCGCTTGGAAATCGCCGTAGTGCGCCGTCAAATCCCTGGTTTCCAGCAGCGCCATCAGATCTCTATCCCGAGATAGATTTCCTTGACTTCGCGGCTTTCCATGATCTCCGCCGGGTCGCCGATCCCGATGATGCGGCCGAAATCGAGCACCAGAAGGCGTTCGACCACGCTGTTCAGCGCGTGCAGGACATGCTCGATCCAGATGATCGTGACCCCCTCGGCGCGGATGTCGCGGATGGTCTCGACCAGCGACTGGCATTCGCCCTCGGTCAGTCCGCCGGCGATTTCGTCAAGCAGCAAAAGCTTGGGCCCGGTCGCCATCGCGCGCGCCAACTCCAGCCGTTTGCGCTCGAGCAGCGACAAAGATCCGGACGTCGCATTGGCCTTGGGCAAGAGCCCGGTGCGTTCCAGAACCTCGGCGCAAATGCCCGTGACGGCCGTCTCGGCGGCCGCGCGGCCGTGCGTCGCCGCGACCACCAGATTCTCGAAGACGGTGAGTTTCTCGAAAGGCTGCGGGATCTGGAACGAACGCCCGATCCCGTCAAAGCACCGCCGCATCGCCGGCGCCTTGGTGACATCGCGGCCGTCGAAACTGATCGTCCCGCTGTCGGGCATCAGGTTGCCGGTGACCAAGTTGAACAGCGTCGATTTGCCCGCGCCGTTGGGACCGATGATGCCCAACGCTTGGCCCTCCGGCACATCGAAAGAGACGTCATCGGCGACTTTGAGCGAGCCGAAGCTTTTCGAAACCTGCTGGAGCGACAGCATCGGCATGGGGACTCCGTTCGTCGGATCGTCGAAACGCCGCATCGGGGCGAGGGCGGGCCGTTCGGCCCGCCCGAAAGGATCAGGCCGGAATTTCTTCCATGACGCCGCCGGTCGGCACGTCGGGAGCGGTCTTGTTGTCCACGATGACAAGGTCGTAACCGCCGCCGTCCTTCAAGCGCCATTGCCCGCCGACAAGCGGCGTCTTAGCCACGTTGCGCGCAGCGAAAGGCGGCAGTCCTGCGCCGTCCCAGGCCAGCGGCCCGACGATGGTGTCGAGCTTGGTCGCGGCGATGGCGGCCGAGACCTCGTCGGCGTCGCGAGAATCTTCGACGCGACTCATCGCGTCGGCGGCCACCTCGAACAACGCATGGATATAGCCGATCGGCTGGGTCCATTGTCGGCCTGTGGCGGTGGTGAAGCCCTGCGCGAGATCGCCAGCGCTCATTCCGTTCAAGGAAGAGGCGAAGGGATGGCTGGGAGACCACCAGACCTCGGAGCTGAGATTGTGCCCGGTCTCTCCCACCGCTTCGACCGCCTGCGGGAACAGGATGGCTTTGCCGATCGAGGCGATTTTGGGCGTAAAGCCTTGCTGTTTGGCCTGTGTCCAGAACGTGGTGAAATCCGGCGGAATGACGACGCCCGTCACGATTTCCGCATTGGCTTGCTTGAAGGCGTTGATCTGCGCGGTGAAATCGTCCGTCAGGTTCTGATACCGGCCGGGATCCGTCAGGGTGTAGCCCAGATCGGCGAGCACCGGCGGAAAGCCGAGCACGGGATCGCCCCAGGCATTCCCGTCTCCGTCGTTGGGGAATAGTCCCGCCACGGATTTATTGGTGTCGAGCTGTCCCCACATGTTGGTGAAGACGGCGATCACATCCTCCAGCCCCCAGAAAAAGTGATAGGCATAATTGAAGGGCTGCCAGCTTTCCGGGTCGCCGGGGTTGCCCTGCTGGCCGATGAACCAAGGCTGCCAAGGGGCCACGGTCGAGATGCAGGGGATTTCCTCGTTCTCGCAGGTCGTAGTGACCGGATTCGTCGTTTCCGGCGTCGAGGCGACCAGCATAAGGTCGATCTCTTCATCGACGATCAATTCCTGCGCCACCTCCGCAGCCCGGTTCGGGTTCGATTGGCTGTCCTTGACGATGACCTCGAAATTCGCGCCTGCATCGCTGGCGTTGAAGCCGTCGAGAATGAACCGGTCAGCCTCGGCGAACGCGGCGAGCGGTCCGGACTGCGGCGTCACATAGCCGATGCGGATGCGCGCGCCCTGCGCGGTCGCCGGTATGGCAAGCCCCGATGCGGCGGCGCCCAGTCCGGCGGCAGCGGTGGATTTCAGCAATTTGCGTCTAGTGAGCATCTCTTCTCCTTCCTTGAGACGTGGTGAGGTTCACAGTTCCGGCGCCCGCCCGCTGAAGGCGTCGTCCAGAAGACTTCTGATGCGCGCCCTGTCGAGCGGCGCCGGGTTCCAGTAGGCGTTCTGCATGGCAATATCGGAAGCTTTATCCAGCTCTGTCTTTTGCAGGCCGAGCTCCTCAAGAGTCATCGGCGCTCCCATGCTTGCGGCGAACTTGTGCAATGCCTTGCCGGGCGTGCCGCCGCCGAATATCTCGGAAACCGAAGCCAACTGATCGGGCGCCGCCGCGGCGTTGCACCCGATGGCATGCGGAAGCATGACCGAGTGGGTTTCGGCATGGGGCAGATCGAATGAGCCGCCCAGCGTGTGGCAAATCTTGTGGTGCAGCGCCATGCCGACCTGGCCAAGAACCGTGCCGCACAGCCATGCGCCGTAGAGCGTTTCGCCGCGGGCATCCAAATTGTCGGGGGTCGTTATCACGCGGGGCAAGGCCGACGCGAAGGCGCGCATTCCTTCAACCGCAAGAGCGGTCGACAGCGGGTTGCGATCCCGTGCATAAAGCCCCTCGGCCGCATGCGCTATCGCATTCAGAGCGCTGGTCACGGTCATGGCCACAGGCAAGGTCGCGACCAGTTCGGCGTCATAAAGAATGACTTCGGGCTGGACCTTGGGGCTGCTGAGCGTGGTCTTGCGTCCGCCCTCGGTCTGACCAAGGATCGGCGTGGCTTCGCTGCCGGCATAGGTTGTGGGCACCACGATCTGCGGGAGGTCGGTGCGATAGGCGATGGCTTTTCCCAGACCGGTCGTTGATCCGCCGCCCACGGCGACAAGGCAATCGGCGCGAGTTTCCTCGACATGCGCCATGGCTTCTTTTGTAACGTCGACAGGCGTATGCATCGCTGCGCGGGTGAAAACGCCCGCGGCCAGCACGCCCACATCCTCGGCGAAGACAAGCGCAGTATCCGCCTGATGCGGAGTTGCGAGAATCAAGGCGCGTTTAGCCCCGAGGCGCTCGATCTCTTTCGCAACCTTGTGACGCACGCCCGGTCCGAAGCTGACCCGGACCGCCGCAATGTTCGCTGCAAATTCCTTTTGAAAGTAGGACACGCGGTCTCACTGCTGGTTATGCTTCGGCATGAATAGCATGCGTAAAATGTGAATTTGATCGAAAGGCGGAAGGGTTTTATAACGCAAAGTTATGAAGATGGATCCTCGCCACCTTGAAATTCTCGCGGCCATCGTTGATCGCGGCGGTCTGACCGAAGGAGCCGAAGCGCTCGGAAAGTCGCAGCCTTCAGTTTCGCGAACTCTCGCTCAGCTTGAAGCGCGACTGGGCGCGGCGATCTTCAAGCCCGGCCGCCGCCCGCTTCAGCCAACCGAACTCGGCGAAGCCCTTGCCGAGCAGGGGCGAGCGGTCCTGAAAGCGAACTTGGCGGCTTCCGACATCGCTTCGCGGTTCAGAACCGGGCATTCAGGACTGGTGCGGGTCGCAGGAACCCCGATCTTCACCGACGGCGTGATCTCAAGCATCATCGCGAAATCCCAGGCCCAGCTGCCGGAAGTGCGGGTCGAGCAATCCTACGGCTACGCCGACGCTCTGATCGACAAATTGCACAACAAGACGCTGGACATCGCGATTCTGCCCCTACAGCGGGACAACATTCCGAAAGACTTGGCGTTTCGGCCGATCCTGCCCGGACTGAACGTGGTCGCATGCCGGGAGGGTCATCCGCTGACCCGCAGGAAACTTCTCACGACGAAGGATATCGCGGAATTCCCTTGGATCGCGCCGCCTGCGGACAGTCCGCTTTATCGCGATCTGCAGCGCGCCTTGGCGAACATAGGCGCCAAAGATTATCGGATCAGTTTCTCCGGCGGTTCGCTGGCGTCGGTCATCACGGTGCTGACCGGTTCGGACAGTCTGACGGTCTTGCCGTACTCGGTCGTGTTCACGATGCAAGCAAAGAGCGGCATCACAGCGCTTTCATTGGAAATCGGGCATCCTGATCGCATGCTCGGCGTCCTTACTCGGGGGACGCTCCGCGACAACCCTGCTGCACACCGGTTTCGCACCTATGTCGTCGCACAGTTTGAGGCTCTCGCCCATCGGATTGTGCAACACCAGAAGAACCAGCTCTGGCGATAAATCGAGAGTGCTCAAACCAAATGAGGCGTTTGCATGCCTAGCCAATCTATCAATGACGAAAGGCGAGGGTGTTTTCGAAATTCAAAAATGATACGCTGCTCACGGGCGTGTCTCGGATTCAATAATAATGCGATGAAAGTGGCCATCCTCAGAAAAATCAATTCACATCGTAAGCCAAGCATCACTCAAACGGGGACAGTAAACATCATTTTTGCATTACTGTCCGTCAGCATCGGAATGAAGTCATCGGTCTTAAAACACGCCGTGCTATCCTATGAAATTTTCGACTTTTAGTTTGCCGACTGATATCCAACAATCAATCGAAGGTCACAGCGCCCCGCAAATATCTCCCATACCTCAATCAATCTCCAAGCTCGGCAAGTTGCTCACGATCTTCATTGTTTCCAAGCTCACTGTAATCACTCTCTGAAACAGTTCCAGAGGGTATTTTGGGTCGCCGATCGTTTCGTTGGCGTAGTCGTTGGCGTCGTTGACGATGCCACTGGCCTTGTCGGTTTTGACCACCTGTCGTTCGATCACCCATTCGAGCGCAGACTTGCCGTTGACAACATAGTCATAGGCATCAACGGGAATGTTCTGCATGGTGATGTTTTCGTTGTAGATGACGGTCGTTCTGTCCTTTGCTTTGCCTTTGCCACCGAATTTCATCTTCTTGACGCGATAAAACGTCTTCGGATCGGCCACCGTTTCCTGGACAAGGCAGTGATCTCCATCCTTGAAAGTGACCATGTAGGGCTCGACGCTTTCGAAATTCACGTGCAAATGACCAAGGGCGCGGCCCGCATTGCTAAAAGACTTGAAATCATTGAAGTTTTTCACTGCAGGTATGCGGGGTAGTTGCTTTGCCAGATTGTTTTCGAACCTCTCGCGGTAATCGGGCGAATGCAGCAGGCCGTAGATGTAGTAGAACAGATCTTCCTTGAATATGTCCTTCCCCGGATAGGCTGCTTGAAAATGGTCGATCGCAACCTCTGTGATGGCATCGCGGTGCGGGGGGGGGGTAATTCGTTAATAGACAGAGCGACGAGGCCGTCATCGGGATGAGCGTCCTCATAAAGGTAAAGTGGGAAGCATTGTCCTGTGTCAACGGTATGGAGATTCGGCATCTTGTCGCACATCAACGCTGAAAACCCGGAACGCGCACCGATACCGGAAACTTGAATGACCAGATTATCCGCTCCTGCATTTGGGAAAATACGTGGCATCTGATACACTCTCTCATTCAAGCGACGGCTAAAATATTGCCACTGAATAGTAAAAGGCCGATAGCAGATAGGAATAATTTCACCGTCATCAAATTTAAGTTGCTTTTCTTTTTTGAAGTCGTTTTTTAGCGACCAAGTCCAACTGTATTCTTGTGGATCGTTATTGACATAGCGGTCAACTTCGCCCAAGTAACCATCTTTCACTTTTCTTTCCAATTCACGGGAGTAATTTGAGATCAGGCGGCGAATATTCTTTTCAAGTTTCGAGCAACTTGATTGGATACACCAAACGTCCCGATTAGTGACGACACCAAGTGAATAGTTTTCGAAGATCTTTGGATAATTGCTTGATTTCTTTCCAATTGCGATAAATTGATCGAATCGACGGTCCACCTGATCTAACCAATCATTGTTCTCGTCCGGGATGATCTGTTCCCATCCGGCTTCTTTCGTAATTCCGTCGATTGAACCAAAGTTTCCGACAATATTCAGTTTTTGCTTTGTTGTCAGGTTTAGGCCGATGTCATGGAAATAAAGATGCCCGTTCTCGACAGCCTCCGGGTTCTTTATCAATACCGCAATAGAAATTCCCGTCATACTGCCTGGACCAAAAACATTTTGTCCTTCTCGTGCAGATCCCTTAGAGAGCATGTTTTTTCGAATGTCACCGCGCAAGTGGAAGACGTAAAGGTCGCTAAACTCCTCAGCCAAGCACTTGCGCATACCATCAGCAAAGTTGCGTTCAATCCACGCGCTGCCGGATACAAATGCCATAACGCCAGTATCGCCTATCCGATCACTTGCCCAACGGAATGCCCGGATATAGGAGTCGTAGAGGTTCTGTAGAAGGCCGGCACCCGAGTGCTCAGCATAGGTATCCCGTATTCGCGCATCCAAATTCCCGTATTTGAGGTTCTTCGCGTTATCGTGCTCGTTCTTCTGTCCCGCCGAATATGGCGGATTGCCGATGATGACGCTGATATCAAGCTCTTTTTGTCGAATACGGCGTTCGGAATTGTCAGGCAGGAGATTAGCAATCATGTCGCGTTCCTGCTCATACATCTGGAAAGTGTCAGTCAGAAGAATGCCCTTGAATGGTTCGTAGGGAGCATCTTCATTCAAGCGGCCTTGCACCAATTCGTGATAAACCGTTTCGATATTTACGGCGGCGATGTAATAAGCGAGCAGCACGAGGTCGTTGGCATGAATCTCATGCTTGTACTTGTGCTTAAGCTCCTCCGGTGCGATCAAGCCGGATTGCAGCAGCCGGGTAATAAAGGTGCCGACACCGACAAAGGGATCAAGGATATTGACGCCCTTTGACCCAAGCGTTTGGCCGAATTGCGCCTTAAGCACGTCGTTAACGGAATGGATAATGAAATCCACTACCTCTACGGGCGTATGGACGATGCCAAGCCGCCGAGTTAGTACGGGAAATGCTTCCTTAAAGAAGCGGTCGTAGAGTTTCAGAATTAGTTCCTGTCGGCCGCGAGCTGTTACAACATCAGCGGCGCGGCGCTCCACGCTGGCATAGAATTTGGTGAGACTTTCGGATTCCTTGGCCAAATTGTGCTCATGCAACTGGCCAAGCACGGTCTCCATCGCGCGTGAAACAGGATTTTTCTTGGTGAATTGGCTGCTTTTGAAGAGTGCGTCGAATACGGGCTTGGTAATGAGATGCTGTGCCAGCATCTCGACAGCTTCGCTCTCGGTAACTTCGGGGTTCAGATCGTCCTGTAGTTCTTCAACAAAGGCGAGGAATGCCTGCCGCTCCGAACTATCTTGCTTGACGATTCCGGTGATGCGGGTTATATGAGTCTGGGCGATTTCGGAAATGTCCTTGGCCCATTTGTCCCAATATTCGCGGGTGCCGCATTTCTCGACGATTTTGGCCATGATGGCTCGGGTGAATTCGTCAAAGACAAATTGGTCCTGCACAATGCTGACATCCCGGCGGAATTCGGGGTCGTCTTTTCCAATCCCTGCATTGGCATTGACCGCCGAGGTCTTGGATGTGGCAAAGTCGTCAACCACGGCGGTCAGCTCTTTCAACTCGGTCTCCGAGGAAATACGCACCAGCACAACCTTGTCACTGATATCCTCGCCAATATCCGCTTGGTTGATACGGGCATCCATCCGCTCGTCATGGGCGCGAAGGGCATTCAGTATCTGCCAGATAACCCTGAATCGTTCATTATTGCTTAGCGCGTCTTCCGGCTCGGTATTCGGCGGAATGGCAATGGGCAGGATCACATACCCCAGTTTCTTTCCCTCGGCTCGGCGCATAACCCGCCCAACGGACTGCACCACGTCAATTTGGCTTTTTCGCGGGTGCATGAACATGATGGCGTCTAGACCGGGCACGTCCACGCCTTCGGACAGCACTCTGGCGTTGGTGAGGATGCGGCAGCCGTTATCGTCCGCGTCCTCTTTGAGCCAGTTCAGCATCTCTTCGCGGGTGCTGGCGTTGCAACTGCCGTCGATATGGCGGATTTCGGTTTGTAGTTGTGCAGCGTTGTTGACCAGTTCACTCCTTGTGTATTCTTCAACAACCTGCGTGAATTCATCTTCAATGATTTCAGACTTCTTGATGGTCCGGCAGAAAGCCAACGCCCGTCTCATTGGCCGCGGGTCAAATTCCAGATCGGCGGCGAGATCGCTCTTTGTCAAAGCCTTGTAGCAGCCAATGATCTTGGTGGCATCATCCAGCGTTAGTTCCGGCCCATCCTTCAGGCGGTTCTGAATGGTTTGGGAAATCAACCCTTCATCAACTGCCAACACCACGACTTTATAGTCCGTCAGCAGCTCGTTCTCGACGGCCCAGCCAAATCCTCGATGGAAAAGGTCTTCACCGAACTTGGTCGCATCATCCATGGAGGCAAGTTCGGCTCCGTGATCATCCGCCTTGCGCTTGGCTGCTTCGGCAAAGATGCGTGGCGTGGCCGTCATGTAGAGCCGCTTCTTCGCGGCGACATAGTCATTACTGTGGATGCGCACAAAGTTGCTGTCATCCTCGCCTTTCAACGTAACGCCAGTTGTGCGGTGCGCTTCATCGCAAATCGCCAGATCAAATTCCGGCAGGCCGAATTGCTGCTGCGCGCGGGTCAAGACATCTATTGAATGGTAAGTCGAGAAGACGACCGTCATTCTTTCCGAGCGGGCATCACTGACCTGTTTTGCAATTTTCTCCGGATCGGTTGTCGCGGGGAAAGCAAGGTCATGCACATTCAGATCAAGGCTGTCGGGGTCGACTCGTCGGCCAACCTTAGCATCTGAACACGCCGAAAATGCCGTAAAATCCTCCTGACAGTCATTTTTCCATTCTCTAACGGTTTGAGACATCAGTGCCAGCGAGGGAACCATGAACAGAACGTGCTTTCCAGTTCCCGCAAGGGTTTCGGCAATTCGCAATGCCGTGAAGGTCTTTCCAGTTCCGCAAGCCATGATGAGCTTGCCGCGATCAGCTTTTCCAAGGCCGTCCGCCACCGCTGCCAGAGCTTCGCGCTGATGGTCTCTGATTGTCTTTTTGGGGGCCAGCCCGACTTTGCCGGTGTGAACGAACCGGGACCAGTCAATTCGGCTGGCTTCAAGTTCATTGATCCCTATCCGGTTCCAGTCTTTTGAAAGCTTGTCGAGTGTCGATTTCGCATTTCGCCCGAAATCTTTGCGTGTTGTGTCGACAATAATCAGACGCGTGAAGAGCTCATTGGACGCCATAGAAATGAACTTGTCGATATCTCGCTTCTGAATGCTGTGGTCAGGTGCATAGAACTTGCACTGAATTGCTGCGAAGCCGGAACTATCTGCGAGAGTTGCAACCAGATCTATTCCAGTGTCTGCGCTGCTCCAGCCGTGGGAAGCGGCCCATTCAGCAAATGGCACAACCACCGAGTAATATTGCTTCTGCGTATCGTCATTTTCCAGAAAAACGCGGACCAGACGTTCGAAATACTCGCCTTTTTCGCGTTCGGTTCGCGCCGACGCATGATACGCATTCAAGATTTCTTGCAACTGCATCTAATCGTGCCCTCAATATTCTTCCTCTGCCAGAGCGGGATTCATAACCCGAATGCTCATATATCTATCCTGCGGTTGACCATAGACTGATTCAACAGCGAATGTCACAGTAGATGAACTCAGAGCGAAGCAGAATTTGTTTGAATCCGTACGTTCTATATCTTGCATGATCGAAGATCATTGTTCGCTGTGTGTTTGCGCCGAAATCAGATAAGTGTATCGCATCGCCAGGCCAGAAAAAGGCCGTGGGCTGGCTTCAAACTCTGCAACATGGATTCCCTCCTTCGAGTTTTCGACTCGTTTGTTTAGCCGATTGCTCTCCGGAAACCCCGGAGCAGTTCATGGCTTTTCTCAATTGACTCGAAATGGCTCACGAGCCCGGCCATGAGATTTTCATAGGTCAGAGGATCGTAAAGGTCGGGCATCATGGCCGCCGCAATTCTACTATGGATTCGTACAGTCGGTGTCCGTTCGCGCTGCCGACCCGGACGCTTGAATTGATGATGCTGCTACCGACGCGCGTTCCCCGCGGTACATGGATGTCTACAAGCTCCAAACCTCGTTCTTCCGCAATTCTGCCGAGCAGCCTATCGGTCGGCACAGGAACGCCTTGCAGGATGCTGTTGCCGATGACGACAAGGGCGGTACCGCCTTTACGCATGCTCCACCGGATTCCGTCAGCGAAGCGGCCGCAGTCGTTGAAGTACCGCGCTGCGTAGTTCGCCCAGCCTTGCCCGCCGTAAACACCCCGGTCGGAATTTCGTTGTCGAATGGTAGCGAGCGTCCTGCGTAACTCGGTGCTTTGAATTGACGCGTCAAGTTCAATCGTCGCTCGGGCGCGGGCATTCTGCCAGTAGCTTCCGAAATTCAGCTCCTCTAGGGCTTTCATATCTTTCGGACAGGCACAGAATCCCAGCCAATAAAGCTGCGGGCGGGTGTTGCGGTTGTAATGGTAGTTGTTCAGGTATGGCGGCGAAGTCACCAAAAGGTCGACACTGCCCTCGTCTAGCCTAGCATGCGCATCAAAAAATGATGCGGCGTGGACGGATCCACTTTTCCGCCGCCGGTCCTTCCTTCGGGACCGGTACCAAGCGGAGTCTTCCGCCATAGCCAGCAATTTGCTGACTATGGCGTCCGCTACAGGATAGTCATCGACTTCAGCCCGACCTGCCGATGATTTGCGGCCGAGGCTCGGCTCATACGAATAGTTTGAGAACGCGATCATCTGCGAGGCGAAAGCCAGCCGGAAGGCTGGCGCAATTTCTTCCGGCAACTGTGCGGCATAATCCTGCAGCAGCAGTACTTTAGTTTCGACCGCCGGGCTATAGAAGGCCGTGCGCGTGCGAAAGGATTCAGGCGGCACGGAGTGCGGAGTCCGTCCGTCCCGCTCAGCTTGTACCATGAAGTCGCGAACATCATTTGCCGCAGCTTTCAATGCAGCGGAATCAAGTCGGTGGGCTGAAAGCTTCACTCGCGCCGCGAAAGTGGCATATGGATTAATTTCGAAGCCGAGTGCGCGATGTCCGCTGAGGTCAGCCTCCACAAGCGTAGTGCCGACACCCGCAAACGGATCCAGTACCACGCCCGGGCAGGACAGGTGCCGTTCTAAGGCATCGTCGACGAAATCGCGGGAGTAACCGGCAATCCAAGGAACCCAGCGATGGATGGGTTGGGTTCGGTTTGCCATGAAAGCCGGGTCGCGGAATGCGCAGCCGTTGGCTCTGGCGGGACTGTTCACGTTCTTGACCTCTGGGCGAAAAACAGGCCGCTCCTATCGCGCTCGCGCACGTTTTCCGTTCCTTCTATCGCCAACTTCCGCACGGGCGCTTCACACATCGTTGGGGTGGCTTTGAAATCCCGGCTGAGCCACTATGAAACCTGAACTTCCGCAAGCGCTCTACCGATTCGCGAAATGGGCTTCCCTATACCCATAGGGATACCCTTGGCGGCCATCTGTTTGTCAAATCGCCAGATATCTGCACGGCCCTTGTAAAGTCGCTCATGTCTATTCCCGTTCCGCTTCGTTTTGCGCACAAACAAACTACTTTGGCTGCTGCGGTACCATCCCGCGCTTGAATTCGGGTGCAGTGTGTCCGGTCAAATCCGCACCCCGGAAGGTAACGCAACTATCCTACGCATCCGCCACGACCACTGACTAATCTCCCTAGCCTTTGCGGTGGCGTGCGCCGCTGACAACAGAAAGGGTGCGCACACGGTTTGTAAAACCTAAATGGTTGGACAGCAAGGAACTGGAACTGTCTGTCTGAATGAGCGCGGTTTCAACACTTTGCTAGGAGCGTGTCCGAGTATTCGTGGCATCGCCAATATACGTAGATACATTGATGTTGTGTAGCACAACATATGGATATTTCATCGATAATTTTCTAGATGCTGTACAGAAAATTTCCGTCAAATTCAGCGGCGGCTATTTCTCGGACACGCTCCTAGGGTCTGTCTCTGCTAAATCATGCATCATTTCGACGACGGCAGTGAGGTTCAGGAAGCCCAAAACGTCGCGTCGAACTTGTCGAACGGCGTTAAGATGCGCCGGTATTCCTTGAGTCTTCGGAACAGCCGTTCGATCTCGTTCCGAAACTTGTAGGTTTCTCGGTCGTGGTTCCGTTCGGCTTTCCGGTTCGCCTTCGGCGGCACGACCGGCGTCATCTCCATTTCCTCGGCAAAGCGGCAGGTCTCGTCGCCTTCGTAGGCACGGTTGATCGCCAGAGGGGCGTTCCCGACCGGCTCGTCCCAGTTCTCCAGCAGGGCGCGACCCTCGGACGCGTCGTGGGCATTCCCGCCGGACAGGCGGAAAATCACGGCCTGTCACCCGCTTGCGGAGACCATGTGGATCGGGTGCATCTCATGATTCTTCTGTATCTCGACTGTGATATTGCGTTCCCGTCGCCGGCCTTCGCGAGGGCCGGCGACGGGGCGGCGCATGGCGCATGATTCTTGTGGGATGACCACGCTACCAAGACGGCCAGCGCCGCCTCTCTTCATCGTCTCGAACAGTTGATTGCGGCCATCAAGGACCGCGCACCAGAAGGAAGAGAGAATGAATACTGTATCACATCCGGAGATCATTGGCTTGGACGTCTCGCGCGATTGGCTCGACATCCATTGCTTGAGCGACGACCGCCGGATTCGCCTGCCGAACACGGACGAAGGCCATTCGGAGCTGGAGGCGGTCGTCGGCGACAGGGAGGCCCTGGTCTGCTTCGAGGCCACGGGCGGCCACGAATGGCGTCTTTGGGCGAGCATGGCGGCGGCGGGGATCGAAGCGCGGCAGCTCGCTCCGGCGCAAGCCGAGGCGTTCGGGAGAAGCCGGGGCACTTTGGCCAAGACGGACCGGATCGACGCCGAACTGATCGCCCGCTTCATGGCGTTCCGCCCGGAGGCCGGACGCCGGCTGCCGAGCGGAAGGCTGCGCGACCTCAGGACGCTGACGACCAAGCGCAGGCAACTCGTCGAGATGCGCAAAAGCGCGCGGCAGCAGGCCAAAGCGGATCTGAGGAACGGCGCGGCCGAGTCGGTCGAGGATTTGACCGGCGAGCTTCTCGAGCTGCTGGAGCGCCAGATCTCGGAGGTCGAAGAAAGGATCGGGAGCCTTCTTGCGAACGAAGCCGTCCTGGCCGAGACCGCCGCCATCCTGCAGTCGGTTCCGGGGATCGGCCCGGTGGTTTGCGCGATGCCGGTCGCGGAGATGCCCGAGCTCGGCCGGATCTCCGGGGAGCAGGCCGCCGCGCTCGCGGGAGTAGTGTGCCGCTCGCGTGGGACAGCGGACAGATGCGCGGGAAGCGAACGATCGGCGGCGGCCGCCGGGCGCTCCGATGCGTCTTGTACCAAGCCGCGCTTGTCGCTTCGATTCACAACGCGGACTTGAAGCTGTTCGCCGATCGGCTGCGGAAGGAGGGGAAGCCGCACAAGGTGGTCGTCACCGCCGTCGCCCGCAAGCTCGTGGTGATCGCCAACGCCTTGTGCAAATCCCGCCAGCCCTGGGCGCCGCAATCCGGATGACGGATCGCGGCCCGAGCGCCGAGGCCGGATGGGGCTGTGGGAATGTGGGCAATCCAGGCCCGGACCGCGGCACGGCCGAAAGCGCCGGAAAGGATTGTCCACAGGCTTTCCACGCTCTCCGCGCCGCCGCGAACGAAAAACGGGCGAACGACCCGAAAAGACAAAAATCCGGAACGATGTCCGGGTCCATCATCGGAAGCGGACGAATCGGACCCGGCGCAGCCCTGAAGAGGCAAAACCCGCATGAACCCCCAACGACCCGATCGCGCCGCGATTCCACCCGAATTTTAACCTCCGCGAGATACAGTTGCTTGGTCAGGCAGTTGCGGCGCTGCAGGCTCTCCAAAACACACAACCTTGGCGACAAGGTTCAAGGGTTCCAATGGTGACCAACCAAGAATCATGAGACACACCCATGTGGGTCTCCATGTTCCATCCGCCGCGCGACCAGCGGCGGAACCGGGCGTAGACTGTATACAATGTTCCAAAGCGCTCCAGCAGAGCGTGCCACGTGCACCCGTTCACCAAGACGTACAGGACCGCATTGATGAAAGTGATGTTCGAAATCTGCACGTTTCCGCGCTGAACCTGCAGACAGGGGTGGATTTTGGCGTACTGTTTTGCTGTTATCTGATTCATGACTGTGCACCGCTCGATTTTTATGTCATTGTCGACAGTCAGTTAAGCATGTATCCAAGCAAAACCCAAGCAAAATTATAGCGTAGACAGGAGCTAGTTGAATCGCTTCTCGGCGATTTGCTCACAAGTACTTTTCACGGAACTGTTTCCGGTCGGCAATCCGCGTTTCCGGTAGAGGTATTAGAGCATTCGGTCCCAGTTAGACTTAATTTAGCCAATGCAGACCGCGGCAGCTACATCCCGCCAGCCGTGCGGCTTCAAATCGGCTATGACGCCAACAACCAATCCGTCATGTCGTTAATTGCTTGATCCTCTCCATCAACACTTTCTGTTCGCCATTGTCCAGCGCCAAGGCCCACACCATCACAGCTGCCCACTCAAGGGGATGGTACTGATTGATGACGAAGGTCACCATCCGAATGCCAAATATTTCCTCGCAGACATTTCGAATCCATAACGCCCCGTCGCAAAGTACGACCAATTCTCTCGCCGCAAAAAAGCTGTTCCGGGCACCGGACTGCTCCACGCGATCGGCGACGGATACCACCCCGACGATAAGACGGGCACAACAACGAGTGAACTCAGACAAGTAGGATCCCGAACAATCGTTAAAATACTGAACGAAAATAACCTATTGATGCAAGTCTCCGAATATTGTAGCTGTAGACACTAGGAGATTCGTTGTTCACTCAAATTGAAAGCTGGGATAAAATAGTATTATGCCGATAAATTTTGACGACCTTTTGAATGATAATGATTCAATTGTTCTGAATCCTCGAGATATTTTCTTGACGTTGGATCGCAAAGAAAAATTTGCCTTTCTAAGAGATATTCAAACTGAAGTTATGAAAGATTGGTTTGAGAAAAGGGAAGAGCCGGACACTATTATCAAGCTAAATGTCGGTAGCGGAAAAACGTTGGTAGGGTTGTTGCTATTGCAAAGTTCATTAAATGAAGAAGTTTGCCCAGCTGCCTACTTCGCTGCAAACAAGCAACTAGTTGATCAAGTTATTGAAGAAGCAAAGGATCTCAGTATCGAGGTTACAAGTGATCCTCAAAATTCAAGTTTTCGTTCTGGCAACCGAATTCTGGTTACGACAGTACATAGGTTGTTTAACGGAAAATCTGTATTCGGTGTAGGTGCAGATGGTGTAAAAATCCCGTTGGGAGTGGTTGTCATCGACGATGCTCACGCTTGCATTGAGACTATCACCGATCAATTCAGAATTAGGCTTCCAAATACGCATTCTGCCTATAAGGAAATCTTCAATATCTTCGAGCGTGCTCTAGAGCGACAAAACCATCCCCGACTCTTGGATCTCAAGTCAGGCGATTCTGGCGCGATGATCGAAGTACCGTATTGGGATTGGATAGATGCAAAAGAAGAAATCCTGAAGATCCTGCATGCCCAAAAAGATGATGATGATCTGAAATTTACTTACCCGCTTCTTCATGATGTCTTGGAGCTTTGCCGCTGTATAATTAGCGGCCAAGGACTGGAAATTGAGCCAGATTGTCCCCCGACCGATCTTATTATGGCGTTTTCTCGTGCCAAGCGCCGAATCTATATGACGGCAATGCTTGCTGACGACAGTGTGCTTGTGACCCATTTAGGTGCAGATCCAAATAAACTTCCCGATCCAATTGTTCCAACATCTACCCAGTCTATTGGCGAGCGCATGATACTCATGCCGCAAGAACTTAATCCAAAAATTACCTTGGATGAAATAAAGAAACTGCTCGCCAAGCTAGAGAAGGAGAATAATATTGTTGTTATCGTGCCGTCAAAAAAAGCCGCTGATGATTGGTCTGATGTTGCCAAGAAAGTTCTTTTGGCAGAAAATGTCGCCAATGGAGTGGAGGGGCTTCGAAAGGACCATATCGGACTTACAGTTCTCATAAATAAATATGATGGAATTGATCTACCGCACGATGCGTGCCGTATCTTGGTAATATACAACCTGCCCGAAGTGGCATCGTTTTCCGATCGAACCGATATGGCTATCATAAGCGATTCTCAAATCGGCCTCCGCCGTCAGATGCAACGAATCGAGCAAGGGATGGGACGTGGCGTTCGTTCCAATGACGATTATTGTGTTGTATTGTTAGTTGGATCTAAACTCATATATTGTGTACAATCCAAGGAAGGCATCAGACTTTTGACACCCGCTACGCAAGCGCAGCTTAACCTTTCAAAGGAGATCGCAGGACAACTCGGTGGGGAAGATATAGATGGTATTGCAGGCGTAATCGATCAGTGTCTTAAGCGTGACACCTCTTGGGTGAAGGTCAATAAGAGAGCGCTTCTTAAAGCCAATTCTAAAACAGGTCTGATACTCGACAAATCCAGAGTCGCAATAAGGCAAGCCTTTATTTCCGCTAGGAATGGCGAATATAGGTATGCTGCTCAGTTACTGAACAACGCAGTCGATGCCTCATATGATGATGACGAAAAAGCATGGCTAATGTCAAAGCTGGCTGCCATACAACATCGGTTGGATCCGGCTGAATCACAAAAAACATTGCTCAATGCACGCCGAAAGAACATGAATGTGCTACGCCCGATGGATGGCATCGCGTATCAACAACTGGAGATTCTGAGTGGTAAGCAAGCTGCGAGAGTCCAATCGTACCACAATGAAAACTACCTCGGAGTTACCGAACGGATGCGGCATGTCAATAAGGTTACAGATGACTTGTGCTTCGGAAGCGTATCACCAAATGAGTTTGAAGAAGCTATAGATGACGTTGCCCTGTTTATCGGGCTGCAGTCTCAGCGCCCCGAAAAAAAGTTCAATGACGGGCCAGACAATCTATGGGTGCTCCCTGATGGATCATTCATAGTAATTGAATGTAAGAACAACGTAACTTCTAAAGATGGTATTTCTAAAACCCAGCTAGGTCAGCTGGGTCAGTCTATGTCGTGGTTCTACTCCAAATATAAGAACATCGCGTCGGCTACTCCCGTCATTATCCACCCGCTCCGAACTTTGGGAGATGGTGCATCAGAAGTCGAGAGGATGCAGATCATAACGGAAATAGAACTCAGTAAGCTGCGCAAAGCACTCTGCAAGTTTGCCGAGTCACTAGGTGACCCCAGCATTTTAAATAACCAGAAGAAGATACACCGACTGCTCGCATTTCACGGATTCAACGGCAAAGAATTTTTGACACGATACACATCAAGGCCAAAAATATAAGGCTTAGTGTTAACGGCCTTTTTTGTCGTTATGTATGATCTTAGACAGATATATATCAGTCCCGACCGGTCGCAAGCATGAGTGAGAAATATGATGATCAAGGACATTCTGGGCCTGCATCACGTCACGTCGATGGCTGCGGATGCAAATGAAAACAATGACTTTTTCACCAAGATTCTGGGTCTGCGCCGGGTAAAGAAGACTGTGAACTTCGATGCGCCGGAAATTTATCACCTCTACTACGGCGATGAAGTGGGCGCGCCTGGCTCCGTCATGACCTATTTCCCATACGGTGACATATCGCGCGGAAAGCGCGGGGTGGGCGAGGTCGGAGAGACCGAGTTTGCGGTCCCGAAAGGATCCTTGGGATATTGGAAAGCGAGGCTTGCGAACCGGGGTGTATCCGAATTGGCTGAAGACACGTTCCTGGGTGAGGAGCGACTGACTTTCGATGGCCCGGACGGCGAAAGGTTCGCGCTGGTTGAAAATGAAGCGTGTGGCCGACGGCCTTGGACAGGAACGGACGTATCGGGAGAGGTCGGGATACTTGGCTTTCGAGGTGCACGATTTCGCCTGCGCGATATCGGAGCTACAGGCGAACTTCTGACCTACATGGGCTATCAAAAGACCGAAACCGCAGGTGGTATCACCCGCTATTTGGTCGAGGGAGGGAATGCAGCGGATACCATTGACCTTGAAGAATCGCCCGATGCTCCTCCGGCCGTGCAGGGTGCTGGGTCGGTGCATCACATCGCGTTCGCTGTTGAGGATCGTGCTGCGCAACTCAAGGTACGCGAGGTGCTGAAGGATACGGGCTATCAGGTCACGCCAGTGATCGACCGCCAATATTTTTATGCGATTTATTTCCGCACGCACGGCGGGATCTTGTTCGAAATCGCGACTAACGAGCCGGGCTTCGACCATGACGAAGATACCGCGCATTTAGGAGAGACGCTGAAGCTTCCCGCCCGTTACGAGCCCCGCCGTCAAAGGATTGAAGCGACTTTGCCTCCGATCCCGAACTGATGACAACCAGTGTCACGAATGGACATCACGCGTTGACTCAAGCCTGATGCAGCTGAAGTTCCGTTGGCACTCGCAATTCATGGTTGAGCGCAAGTTCGGGGAGTGTTTATTGAAGTCCGCAAAATTTAACTATTTTGAAACGAACCGATAAATGCGGCTCTTCGATAAATTGGGCTTTTCCTGGGATCGCTCTGCAATTCCAACGGGCGTGCCGACATCCGTTGACCGCTCGGTCTTTCGCTACAAGCAGATGCTTGCGCAATTTGTGTATGATGCCAGCGCCCTTGAAGGCAATCCTTTCACCTTTTCCGAGGTCAAAACTCTACTGAACGGAGTGACGGTCGGCGGGCACAAGCTGTCCGATGAACAACAGGTGCTCAATCTTGCGAAGGCCGCAAAGGAGCTATTCGTGCTGGTCAGAACAGGCACATTCCGTCTTGAAAAAGCTGTCTTCGACCGGCTGCACGGATTGGTTGCGCGGGAGGAGGCATTGGAGTGGGGGCATTTCCGAGGCGAAGGCGGGCATAAGGACACGACGCCGCGTGTTGGAATCGGCGATGGTGAGTTTACACCTTCCCATTCGACTGAACCCGGTGCCGAGAATTTGAAGGTGCTATTTGCGCAAGGCGTTGCCGAGCTTGAGGCTGAGGTTTCCGGTCCCCGGGAGCGCGCAATGGCTTTCTTCCTGTTCGGCTCTCTGCATCAGTTCTACTTTGATGGAAACAAGCGTACGTCGCGCTTCATGATGAATGGTGTGCTCATGTCGCACGGCATGGACGCAATCTCGGTGCCCGCAGTTCGGGCACAAGAGTTTAATGAGAAGATGGTTCGTTTCTATATCAGCAAGGATGCTACTGAAATGATGGGCTTTCTGATCGATTGCGAGCCGAAGGATGTTCCCAAGCCAAAGCCGTAAATTTGAGGGTCAATGAATTTCGTCTGCAATCTGCCACGCAAGTTCGTTCACATTGTCCAAATGTCGTTACATTCAATGTTTGCTTATTGCACCAGACGGAAACCCGATCAAATTTTCGTCGGCCATAGAAACAATCTCAATGCGCCCATTGAGCGAGTAGAGATATCCGACAAACATTGAATTTCGTGCTGAATCGATTGCAAGTGTGGTCGAAGCAGATTCACAGATCGGTCTGGGTCGGACGCGGTCGAACTTTGCCCGGATTTCGCGCTCCCCAATGCAAGTTTCGGGACTGTTTCGGCCTCGCTGGCCTCGTGCGGGCCTTATGCAAACATTAGGCCATTAGGTACAGGCGGTTTGGCTTGATTGAGAAGCCATTGTGAATCGGTGTATAAAAGTGCCTCTGCGATTTGTATTCAAATGCTCTTTCGATGATTTGGAAGGGATGCTTCTCTTTTTTGGGGCCAGAACGGAAAGTGCCGCTGGTCGAAGTCGAGGCCAACGTTCTGCTCGCCATCAGATGCTACATCGAAAACAATCGTTGGGTCGAATTCCTTGATTGGAAGGTTTGTCGCGAAGCGGTCTAACCAAGAAATAGGGCGTACCCATTCGGAAGAACGAGGCTGGGAACGCTAAGAATGAACGAAATCAGGAAGATTGGGCGGTTCACTATCGGAACGGACGTTGGATCAAGGGGATCACTCGGGACATGTCAGCGTCTCGTGCGACCGTTTGGAAGGTTTTGCGTTCGGATGCGACAGCGCTTTCGTATGAACGCGCCCTTGTGCCGCGCCACGTTCATGCTCCTGCAGTTCGGATAAACGAAGCCGTTCGGCCCGCGGTGCAGGAACAGATCCATTCTATACGCCT
Source organism: Paracoccaceae bacterium (assembly GCA_965205055.1). GTDB lineage: Bacteria > Pseudomonadota > Alphaproteobacteria > Rhodobacterales > Rhodobacteraceae > CBDBBY01. The sequence continues at coordinate 3,698,965 of OZ242030.1, forward strand.
CGTCGTACGGGTAAGGTTCCTTGAACTGATCAGGGGCGGCACCCTTCGGCCTGCGACGTGACTCGTCATGCGCTACTTGCGACACGAACGCATCGCAAACGTCAAGTACGTTCGCACACAAAACACAAACCCGCCGCTTTGGGTTTATAAGCCCCAAGCCAGACTCAGTCCTGAACTTCCATTGCCTTCAATCATAAAATTCAACGTAATTCGTCTAGTAGTCGTATCCATCCAATTCAATCGACCAGTTTTCACGAAACCTTTCACGTAACTTTCTTTCTTTTTCATTTTCCTCTTTCCGCATTTCGGTGAAGTGATCGATTTCATCAAACCCAGCTTCCGGAGAAAAAAACTAACTTTTCTTTTATATAGCGATTTGAAAAAATAATCTTCTTCAATGAACCTTGAACTTCCCGCTGGGTTCACATCTTGTACTACACTCTCATAAGCGTAAAGCCACATTTGCCCCTTTAATCCTTCTTTATTGAAAAAAGAGTCCCACTTGTTGTGCTTTATAGCGCCCTCAATGTAGTTATTTTTTGATGCATAACATACAAGTAACGCAACAAGAGCATTAACCATATCAAATAGCGGCTCAATTCGACTTGCTGGAATTTTAATTCTGAGTTTAATAATCAAATATAGAAGCCACGTAATTTCTCCAGTTCTGTTTTCAAGTGCTAATTGTGGAAGACATCGATCGAGAAACTCCCTAATTCCGTTGATATTAACATCCCTGCACTTCCTTTGTCTCAAGACGAGTATTTCTACCAAGAATGATATAAGCGTTGGGTTGCGCCAGTATGCATTCAACAAGTAATTTTGAATTGTTTTCCAGTTGTCTGCGTCAACGAATGATAACCTCGCGTTTTGCAGTGCATACTTTTCTACGTTGATGTTAGGTTGTTCGTCGGATATACGGCCTATCTGGTAGAAAAATTGATAAAAATCGTTAATGGATTCACTTTTTTTTGGACGAGCAGCGACTACAGCTTGCTTCCACCCAATCGGAAAGCGGAACGATTTTGAGTGAATTTCAGATTTATCGCTATTCAGTTCTAATTCAAAGAAAGAAGCGGCTTGCCTGATCGCTGCGATTATCTCGTCACCTGACTGTCCAGTACCGACGCCAATCAGATAATCGTCAACATACCGAAGGGCTCTTTTGTTTAGTGTTTTCAAGCGCCTTTGAAGTTCTTTATCGACGCCAGAGGCAACAATTTCCGCAATGAAACGAGAGGTGTCTGGGCCAACCGGTAAGCCAATTGTTTGGCCATCTTGTGCATTACGACAATAGCGATCCAATTTGTTGCTAAATTGATCATCTGATCGATTACTCTTAGCAACAGATTTTCCAAGAATAGCCCATGGAATGGCATGAGTATAGATTGAATGAAAAAACGATTGGATATCGGCAGATGCAAATCGATCACAAGTGTTGAGAAGATTTACCTGAAAATCATCTCTGACATTTATATTCGGTCTTAACGCAGCGCGACTGCCATTCCAATCAAACTCGGGCGGCGATGCGCTAAATCGAGATTGCTGCGCAGATTTTTTTAACTGAATGAAATTATCCGATATTACGTGTGCAATTGCGAGGTATGAGATTGGATTTATTATTCCAAATTTGCGGTCATTTCTCCCAAATCTAGGAAAGTAAAACCAGCAGGGCTCCGAAGTGTAGTTGGCTATTCTGCCCGAAATTTCCCTCCAAATCGATTCGCGATATTTTGCAAGGCGAAGCGTAACAAAGCAAGGGGGTAACTCTGGAGCAAAGTAACCATGAGAAATCAACCTGCTAAAGCGCTGTGTTTTTCTTTTGGATCGCATAGATATTTCCTATAGGCTTTACTCCTTCGGGTCCAATCATACCGAATTTTACTGCCGCAGAACTTTTTTTGGTTCGTTGATTTTGTTGATTGTCTTGCCGTTTGGACCTCGCAAATAGCAATTCTGCCGCTTTAAGCATTTGCACAGGACTTTGAAGTTCCAGTTGTGCAGTTAACGAGAGATTGGGTTTCGTGTCGGAGCGTCGTAGGAAGTCATTTTCTTGGCACGGCCGTTGTCTCGGGACTGCGCGCTTCTCGAGGGTCTCGGCGTAGATTGCATCCGCGGGGACGTCCGAATCAAGGTAAAACGGCGGCCGGATTCTGGAAATACCTCCTGACCACTCTCGCGGCGTGGATGAATCTGATCCCGTCTGGATACTCCAGTCCTTTTCGACCACCCGATGGATTAGGCTTCGCACGGCGTAATGCAGGAGCATCAGCCCATCGGTCTTCTGGTGACCAATTTCTGTATCTTGCTCCGCAGCGCGGCTCCCGGTCTGAACAGATGGTTTTGCCTCATTGTGTGCATTCTCGATCTCCAAGCGTTCGTGGTGCAAGCCAGCTATGAATGTCAAGCCAATCGCAAGAGACGTCTACTCCAATGATCGCAGGGTGTGATAAAGGTGATGCTTCATTCCTTCTGGTTCGCGGTCCGTTGCAGTCGCATGCAACTGTTCGAGACGATGAAAAGAGGCGGTGTGGCTTGATTGAAGCCGTGGTCGTGCCACAAGTAGCTGACGCCGTCACCGCCCTTGCGAAGGTTAGAGCGTGTCCGATAAAGGTTGAATCGGTAACGTTTTTGTGAGATTCCCTTTTTTCCAAGGCGTGATTCATGGCGGCTACTGGCGGGGAGGCCGGCATGCATGCCCGGACCCTATTCGAATGATCTTCGCGAGTGCGTGATTTCGGCGCGCGCCGACGACCGGAGTTGCCGCGAGGTTGCGCGCCTGTTCAATGTGTCGGTTTCGAGCGTTGCGGGATGGTCCCGGCGGCACAAGCGGACCGGATCGGTCCGCCCCGACAGGATAGGCAGGATTCACGGATCTGTTCCGGACGGCTGCCGGGATTGGATTCTGGCAAGAGTCCGCGCCTGTCCGCAGACTGCGGTGCGGCGATTGCAGGCGCTGCTTGCGGAGCGCGGCACTCCGGCGGGCCGCGATACGGTCCGGCGCGCTCTGCGGTCTCTCGGCTGCGCCTTCAAGAAGAAAACGCCCGTCGCGGACGAGCGCGACCGTCCGGACGCGGAGCGCCGCCGCGAGCGGTGGAAGCGCCATCAGGGCCGGGCGGACCCGCGCAAGTTGGTCTTCATCGACGAGACCTGCGTCAAGACCGACATGGCCCCGCTCCGGGGATGGGCGCCCAAGGGCGAGAGGCTGCCGGGGAAGGCGCCTGAGCGCTGGAGAACCTCGACCTTCATCGGCGCCCTGCGCCATGACCGGATCGACGCCCCGTGGGTTCTCGACGGCCCGGCCGACGGAGACGCCTTCCGTGCCTATGTCGAAACCCAGCTGGTCCCGACGCTCCGCCGCGGCGACATCGCCGTCATGGACACTCCGGGCAGCCACAAGACCGAAGCGGTGCGCGCGGCGATCCGGGGCGCGGGCGCGCATCTTCTGTTCCTTCCGCCCTGCAGCCCCGACCTCAATCCGATCGAGCAGGTGTTCGCCAAGCTCAAGCACTGGCTGCGGGACGCCCAGCCGCGATGCCGCGAAACGCTCCGGCGAAGCGTCGGCGACACTCTCGACAAATTCAAACCCCGGGAATGCGCAAACTACCTCGTGAACGCCGGATACGCGTCAACCTAAATCGGACACGCTCTAGTGACGAGAAAAGAATAGCATAGGCGAAATACAGAAAGAGAATGAGATGAGACGAAACCCTGATCGTTGCCCAACGCATCCCGGCGAATTGCTTCGCGAGGACGTCATCCCTGCGACGAAGAAGACGAAGGCGGAGATTGCACGTCTTCTCGGAATATCGCGCCAGCATTTGCATGGCATTTTGGCAGAGCGAAAGCCGGTCAGTGCTGAAGTTTCCGTGCGTCTCGGAAAGCTGTTCGGAAATGGCGCAGGTCTTTGGATCAGGATGCAAGCCGCTTACGACGAATGGCAAGCTTCCCGGACGGTTGACGTATCCGAAATCCCAACACTTGTTGCCGCAGATTATGGATAGCGGAATGAAACATAAACCGTTGGCTCATCCGATTGATGCACTACCTTCGCTGAACTCTTGCAGCGGCAAGCGCGAGATACAGCTGCAATTCAAGCATTGGATTCACAAGAGAGAAACGTGCGCTTCATAGAAAGCGGTTCGGGCGTGCCGGACGAGTTAACTCAAGTCCGGAACTCTCTGGTTTCATCAAGAAACCAAGCTCTCAAAGCTTGAAATAACGGGCGTTGCGCCTGCGCTTCCCGGCTCAGCAGGTAATGCCTTCGTCCGATTCTGTAGCGATCCTCGACAGGAAAAATCAGCCGGCCGTCCTGAACCAGGTTGTCGACCAGATAGTGCCATCCGATAGCCACCCCCATATCCGCGATCGCGGCATTGATCAGCATTTCGAAGCTGTTGAAGCTTGGCCCTGCAAGTTCGCCTTCTACCGGCACTCCGAACTGGCTCAGGACGACCGGCCAATCGGTTTGCGACCAGGCCAGATCGCGCCAGTGACCAGCGTCCAGATGCAGCAGGTCGCAGCTGGGAAGATCTTGCGCGGTCCTCAGGTCCGGATGGCGTCGAAGGTACCCGGGACTGCATACCGGCATGATCTCCTCGGTGATCAAGTGGTCCGCTGTGATGTAGGGCTGCGGCTCGTTGCCCAGCACCACCGCGAGATCGACGTAATCCATGAGATGGGCAGGGTTGCCCTCCGTGGCCTGAAAGTTGAACTCGACATCCGGGAATGCGTTGAATAACCGGCGGAGCCGCGAGGACAGGAACTGGTTGGCGAAAGGCAGACGCATGGCGATGGTCACCCGGTTGCGCCGGGTCTCGCGCCGCAACCGGACGCTGCCGCCGGCAATCTGGTCGAGCCCTTTCGCGACGGCGTGATGCAAGTCGCGGCCTGCGGCCGTGAGTTCCAGATTTCGCCCGTTCCGGATAAACAGAGCCACGCCCAGATGCTCTTCCAGTATGCGGATCTGTTTGGAGACGGCGGCTTGGGTCACGAACAGCTCTTCGGCGGCTTGGGTGAAATTCTCGTGGCGCGCCGCTGCTTCGAACGGGCGCAGGGACGACATCGGCGGCAGTTTGCGCAGGAAATTCTGCATGTTGTCTCCGGGATTCAACCGCCTCCGAAACAAGGCGAAGCGAGGTACCCAAACGCTGCCTGCATAACCCAGGGTTTTCATGAAGTGAATATATGTCGTTTTGGAAAATCGCTCCGCCGGGCTACGCTTCTGCAAATGATTGAGTCTGCCAATAGGAAGCACTGATTCATGCAGAAACTGACCGGAATTTTCGCGGCCATGTGCACGCCGATGGATGAAAAGGGAGACGCCATCGACGTCGGCCGCTACCGCGCGCACATCGACGACATGATCGACGCCGGATTGCACGGGCTCGTGCTGGGGTCCGGGACCGGCGAATACGCTTATCTTTCGGCCGATGAGAAGCGCGAACTGATCGTCGAGGGCTGCAAGCATGTGGATGGGCGGGTTCCCACGGTCGCGCAGGTCACCGCGCTCAGCACTCATGAATGCATTGAAAACGCGCTGTTCGCGCAGGATGCGGGAGCCAGCGCGCTGATGATCCTGCCTCCCTATCTCGAGCCCCCGAATGAGCGCGGCGTGCTGTATCACTACACGGCCATCGCCAAATCGGTCAGCATTCCCATCGTTATGTACAATGTCCCTGCGCAGGCGGCGCCGTTGACCGAAGACCTGTACCGCAAGCTGTTGGCCGTTGAGAACCTCGACTATGTCAAGGACAGCTCCGGCGACATGCTGGGGCTGCAAAAACTCATCGGCATCGGCGGTCATATCCTGAATGGGGCCGACCCGTATGCGCCCTACAGCCTGATGGCAGGTTGTGCTGGAATGATCTGGGGCGCGGCCAACTTCATGCCCCACGAATGCGCACGACTTTATGACCTGATTGCCGCCGGAGAGCTGACGGAGGCGATGGATCTTTGGCACGCGATGAAGAGCATCTGCTTTTGGCTGTGGGGCAATGTCCACGACGTGGATTACCTGACCGGAGTGAAGGCAGCGGCGCGCCTGACCGGACGCGACATGGGCGGGGCACGGCGACCCCTGCCGCCGGTTCCGGGCGCGGCGCGCCATGACATCAAGCTGGCGCTGAGCAAATTGCCGGTGAACCGAACCAAGGCCGAGCGTCTGGTCTGGCGCGACTGGCAGGAAGAGCGCGACTGGCTCATCCAATCCTACCGCAAAACTGAGGGTTCCCGAAATGGCTGAAGACACCAAGAAATTTCCGACCCGGGCCGTTATCGGCGGGCGTTCCGTCGATGCTGAGGACGGCAAGACCTTCGCAACGCTCAATCCCGCCACCGGCCAGCCTCTGGCCCGGATCGCAGAATGTGCGGCGGTCGATGCGGACAGGGCTGTCGCTGCGGCGCGCGCAGCCTTCGACGACGGCCCTTGGCCACGAATGTCGCCGGCTGAGCGCAAGACGATTCTGCAGCGGTTCGCCACTGAAGTCGAGGCGAATGCCGAAGAATTGGCGGAGCTGGAAGTGCTGGAGTCCGGCAAGCCGATCAGCGATGCGCTGGGGATCGATCTCCCGGAAACCGTAGGGACATTGCGCTGGCATGCCGAGGCTGTCGACAAGATCTGTGACAAGATCTCTCCATCGGATCCCGGCTGCCTGTCGATGATCGTGCGCGAGCCGGTCGGCGTGGTCGCCGCCGTGCTGCCTTGGAATTTCCCGATCATGATGGCCGCTTGGAAATTGGGTCCTGCGCTTGCTGAAGGCAACACGATGGTTCTCAAGCCCGCCGAACAAACCTCGATGTCGACCATCCGTCTGGCGGAGCTGGCGGCGGAGGCGGGCGTTCCCGATGGAGTCGTCAATGTCGTGCCGGGGTTCGGCGAAGTCGTCGGCAAAGCGCTTGGCGAACATATGGACGTCGATTGCGTCGGCTTTACCGGCTCTACGGAGACCGGGCGGCTGTTCCTGCACTATGCGGCGGACTCCAACCTCAAGCGCGTATTGCTTGAATGCGGCGGCAAGAACCCGATGATCGTGATGCCGGACGTGGATGATCTGGACAATGCGGCGGATCACGCGGCGAACTCGGTCTTCTGGAATATGGGAGAGAACTGCTCCTCCAACAGCCGCTTGCTGGTGCATGAAAGCCTCAAGGATGAGTTGCTGGAGCTGATTCTGGAACGTGCGCAGGACTGGGTCGTTGCCGATCCGATGCAAACCGCCTGCCGGATCGGCCCCTTGATCGAAAAAGCCCACCTCGAAAAAGTGCTCGGCCATATCGAACAGGCCAAAAGCGAAGGGGCCAGGCTGGTCTGCGGCGGCGAACGGGTGCTGACCGAAACCGGCGGGTATTTTGTCCAGCCGACCATTTTCGATGATGTGACGCCTGAGATGCGGCTGGCCCGGGAGGAAGTCTTCGGCCCTGTTCTGGCGGTCATGACTTTCAAAACGCCGGAGGAAGCCATTGCTTTGGCGAATGACACGGAATTCGGTTTGGCCGCTTCCGTCTTCACCGACAGCAACAAGACCGCGCATAACGCCGCGCGCCGGATACGTGCCGGCACGGTGTCGGTCAACTGCTACGGCGAAGGCGACCACGGCACGCCGTTCGGCGGCTACAAGTTGTCCGGGTTCGGCGGACGCGACAAGTCGCTGGCGGCGCATGACCAATATTGCGAGCTGAAAACCGTCTGGATGGACCTCAGCTGAGCTGCTTGATGAAGATAGGCATCCTTCCGAGGGCGGATCGCAACAACGGGTGGCTGGAGATCCTCCCGCCATTGCCGCCCCCTGCGGTTGCGAAGGGGGCAATCAAAGCGGATTGCGCGGTGATTGGCGCCGGGTTCACAGGACTGGCCGCCGCTCGGCGGCTGGCGGAGCTGCTGCCGGCCAAGCATGTCCTGCTGCTCGATGCGGGCCGCATCGGCAACAACGCCGCCGGCCGCTGTTCAGGTTTTGCGATTGACCAAGCCCACAATATCCGGGCGAAAGACTTTGCGGGCAATCTGCATGCGGAAAAGAAGCAGATCGCCATAAACCGGGCGGGCCAGGATTATCTGCGCGATCAGGTCAATGCCTTTCAGATCGAATGCGATTGGGACGAGGGCGGCAAAATCCATGCCGCGGCGACGGCGAATGGAGAAGCCAAGCTGAAGGCTTACTCCCGGAATCTCGATCTGCTGGAAGCCGAATACAGCTGGCACGACGCAGACAGGATGCGCGCCATCACCGGCTCAAGCTTTTATATTTCCGGTTTGCACACTCCGGGCACCATTCTGATGCAGCCGGCGGCATTGGTTCGCGGGCTCGCGGACACGATGCCCAGGAACGTGACCGTGCTCGAAAACAGTCCTGTCACGGCAGTTCGCCCCGGCGCTCCGCACCGATTGGAGTTGCCCGATGCGCAAATTGAGACCAAGACTTTGATCTTGGCCAACAACGGGTTCGCCGGGCAGTTCGGGTATTTCCGCGATCACTTGATTCCCGTTGTCACCTGGGGCAGCCTGACGCGGCCGCTGACGAAATCGGAGGCCGAAACGCTGGGCGGCGATGACAGCTGGGCCGTCATTCCGGCCGATCCCTTCGGCACTTCGGTGCGCCGAATTCCGAATGGGCGAATCCTGATCCGCAATATCTACAGCTACAGCCGGGGATTGAATGCCAGCGAAAGCGATCGGACTTGGGCGAGCGCGAAGCACCGATCCTCCCTCGGAAACCGCTTTCCCATGCTTCCGGATTTGACCCTTGAATACACTTGGGGCGGCCCCTTGTGCCTGTCGCGAAACGGAGAGCCGGTGTTCGGGCAGCTGGATGAAGACGTGTTCGGCGCCTTCTGCCTGAATGGCGTCGGCATCGCGCGCGGCACCGCATACGGGAAGCTTCTGGCGGAGCACATCGCGGGCGAACGATCGGATATTCTTGACGTCATGCTGAAGGCGGGCAGGCCGGAGAAACTGCCTCCGGAACCGTTTCTGGGCTGGGGAGTGCGAATGAACTTTACAAAGCGGCGCTATGACGCCGGATTGGAGTTATGAATGCTTGATCTGAATGGAAAGACTGCATTGGTGACCGGGGCGACCTCGGGAATCGGAGCGGAAACGGCGCGCGTGCTGGCTGCGGCAGGCGCGAAGGTCATGCTGGCGGGCCGCCGCGAGGAAGCCGCCAAGACGCTGTGCGATGAAATCGTCAGGTCCGGCGGAACGGCCGCTTATGTGCTGGGCGAAGTGACCAAGCCCGGATTTGCGACCGATGCAACGGCAGCTGCCGAAGAAACCTTCGGCGGCCTAAATGTTTTGGTGAATGCGGCCGGCGCGATCCGCCGCGGCACTGCGGAACAAACCTCGGACGAGGATTGGGCGGCGATGATGTCGATCAATGTCGGCGGCACCTTTTTCATGTCGCGAGCGGCTTTGCCGGCAATGCGCCGGGCCGGAGGCGGAAGCATCATAAATTTGGGTTCCACCGTCGGTTTGGTCGGATGCGTTGGTCTGGCAGCGTATTGCGCCAGCAAAGGCGCGGTGGTGAACCTGACGCGCGCCATGGCGTTGGACCATGCCGAAGACGGCATCCGCGTGAATTCGGTGAACCCCGGCGCAGTCGATACGCCGATGCTTGTGTCCGGCCACGGCGACGTCGCGCCGGATGCGGTGCGCGAGGCCAACCGGACGGCGATCCCGCAAGGCTGGCTGCCCAAGCCGGTGGAAATTGCCAAAGTCATCGCCTTTCTGGCGTCGGATCTGAGCGCGCATGTAACGGGAGCGGCACTGTCGGTCGACGGAGGTTACACAGCCGGATGACTCAAATATTGAAAGACAAGGTTACGATCGTGACCGGGGCGGCTCAAGGCATCGGTCGGGCGATCGCGCAATCCATGGCGGAGGCGGGCGCGCGCGTCGTGATCGGCGACCTCAAGCCGCAGCACGCCGAAAGCCTGCCGTCCTTGGAGCTGGATGTTTCCGACGAGGCATCGGTGATGCGGTTTGTCGCGAAAGTGGCCGACGCCTACGGCGCGCCGTCCATTCTGATCAACAATGCCGGCATCATGACCGGCACGCCGCTGACGGAGCAAACCGCCTCGGAATGGGACCATGTCATGGCCGTCAACCTGCGCGGCCCCTTCCTGATGGCCAAGCATGTCGTGCCCCATATGGCGGCGGAGAACGAACCGGCCATTGTCAATATCGGCTCGATTGAAGGGATCAGCGGCAATCCGAACCACTCCGCCTACATGGCTTCCAAGGCCGGGGTGCACGGGTTGACGGTCTCGATGGCGATCGACCTCGGGCCCAAGGGCATTCGGGTCAACGCGATTGCGCCGGGATGGATCAACACGAAGTTCAACAGCGTCTATTTGGAAGGGTTGCCGGATCAGGATCTTGCTGCGCGCCAGCTTGCTGAATTGCATCCGGTTGGCCGCATTGGGGATCCTTCCGATATCGGAGATGCGGCGGTCTGGCTCGCCAGCGCGCAATCGCGCTTCGTCACCGGTCAAATCATCAAGGTAGAAGGCGGGCGCATGGCCAAGCTTTCGCTTCCTGATGCATTCAAAGTCTGAGGACGGCGCATGTCGGAATTAGGCGCCAAGCCAGCCAAGCGCCGCGGCCGCGGCGCGCGTCGGGTGGACCGAACATCGACCGTATTGCGGTTTTTGCCCGAAACCGATCGCGGCATTCCCTATGTTGACCTATTGTCGCCCGAGCAGGTGGAGCGGGTCCACCGCGAAACTGCGAAACTGCTCTGCGAGAAAGGAATCGAGTTTCGGGACGACGAGTCCGCAAATCTGTGGAAAAAGGCCGGCGCCGATGTTCAGGGGCATCGGGTGCGGATTGACGAAGCGCTGCTGATGCAGCTTCTGTCGACCGCGCCGGAGCAGTACAGGATGGTCGCGCGCAACCCGTCCCGCACCGTTGCCTTGGGCAGGCGCAAGCAAATCCTGACTCCTGCATACGGCGCGCCCAACGTGCTCGATCTGGATGGCGTCCGGCGCAATCCGACCATCTCGGATTTCCACGATTTCGTGAAGCTCGCCCATATGTCCCCGGGCATGCAGATGTCCGGCGGCGTGGTTTGCGAGCCGATGGACATACCTGTGCCCAAGCGCCATTTGCACATGGTCTACAGCTTGATCCGCCATTCCGACAAACCGTTCATGGGCATGGTCACAGCCCGGGAGCGCGCCGCAGATACGGTTCGAATGGCGGAGATCGTGTTCGGCGAAGAGTTCGTGCGACAAAACACGGTGTTGACGTCGCTCGCGAATTGCAACTCGCCTTTTGTGTGGGACCAAACCATGCTGGATGCGACCAAGACCTATGCAGCGGCCAATCAAGCGGTTCTGTTCACCCCTTTTGTCCTGAGCGGCGCGAGCACCCCGGCCAGCACCATCGGCTCGCTGGTGCAGATCAATGCCGAAGCCTTGGCCGGCATCGCTTTTTCCCAGATCGTTCGACCCGGAGCCCCCGGCGTGTACGGCCAGTGGATCGGGGCCGTGTCGATGAAATCCGGCGCGCCGATGGCGGGGACGCCGGAGATCGATCACATCAATCTGCTGGTCGGGCAGATGGCCCGCCATTACAAGCTGCCCTGGCGATGCAGCGGGGCATGCACAAGCTCGAAAATCTTGGATGCGCAGGCCGGATACGAGACCGCCCGCAACCTCTACGGCGCAGCTTTGGCCGGAGCCAACTTCATCCTTTCAACCGCGGGATACCTTGAAGGCGCCCTGTGCCAGGGCTTCGCCAAATTCGTGATTGATGCCGAGCAGGCCGAGCTGACGCACAAATTCCTGCGCGGGATAGATTTCTCCGAGCTCGACGGAGCCCTGTCGGCGATGGCCGAGGTGGAGCCCGGCGGGCATTATCTCGGCACCAAGCACACTCTGGAGAATTTCGAGCGCGCCTTCGTCATCCCTGAACTGATGCACCATGACAGCTTTGAGCAGTGGGAGGCGGAAGGCCGGCAGGACGCGAACGACCGGGCGGTTGCGAAAGCGCGCAAGATGCTTGCCGAGTATGAATCTCCGCCGCTGGACGCGGCCATAGACGAGGAGCTGCGGGAATTCATTGCGCGGCGGGAACGCGAGATCGGCGATGCCACGCTATAGCCGCGCTCGGGCCTGGCCGCGGCCGGTTCGGTTTCGCCCCGCATTTGTTGGCATTTCCAGAGAAACGGGTAGGTGAACACGTCACCGGCGACGGGTCTGCGCATCCCGTTCACCACTGTTCGCCAAGTCTTGCTCCAAAGCCGCGATCATCATGGCCTTCAGTTCTGCGGGCATATCGTCAAGAGTGTGTGCTTGCTGGTCCGATCCGCCCGTCAAGGCCTCGTAGCGTTCGAGGCTCATCAGCACGAAGCGGGGCTTGCGGTGCTTGGTGATGGCCACCGGGGCGCGGCTGGCCGCATCGAGAATGTCGCCGGTCTTGCGGACCAGATCAGCGGCGGGGAAGCTTTGAATGCCAGACATGGGAAACTCCTATTGTTCGCAATATGCGCATTTTGAGAATATTCCCAAGAGCTATCGCTTTATCCAATTTTCGCAAATTCGATCAGATTTCGGATTCCGGCAGGCAGTAGGCGGCCGGGATGGACGACGAACATGTCCCTTGGCAAGGGCCGTTCGCCTTTGATTTCGAGTGGGCGCAAATTGTCTGCCACCATGGTTGAAGTGTCAACAGGCGTCCAAATCTGCCCTCACCGGCGAGGAGGTTTTTTCCGGTGGGCAAGGCTGGAGGGTCGTTTTTGGGCGTGGAAGAGCCGGAGTTTTTTTGGGGTGCCGGGCAGAGGTCGGTGGCACCCAATGTTCAGGGAGGCGGTTTTCGATTCGATCTCCGCGCTGAAGTCGATCGAAATCCGGAAGCCGGCGAAGTGTCCGCTGACGCCGAACGTCCCGGTTCCGGACGCGGTCGCCGGATATATTGACCCCAGTCCGCTTGTATCCGCCCTGCGCCGCCGCCCGGGTGTCCGGGCGCGGCTGTTGCGGGCCGCCCGAGCAAGCATTGTTGACATTGCCGCAGCGATTTGGTTGAAATTGGATTTCATTATTCCAATTTGCGTGGAAAAATGGAACTTTTAAGTCGATTCTTCCGGATGCCCGAACATAGCTGCTTCATCTTCGGACCGCGAGGCACAGGGAAGTCCACTTGGCTGAAAAGCGAGTTGCCCGATTCGCTCTATCTGGATTTGCTTGAGCCCGGCATGCACCGCAGATTGGAGGCCCGGCCCGAGCGGCTGCGGGAGCTGATCGCGGGAATGCCGGAAAGGCAGGAAGGTAAAACAAGTACGGTCGTCATCGACGAAATCCAGCGAATTCCGGAGCTGCTCGACGTGGTGCACGCCATTCTCGAGGAGCCGATGCCGCCGCGATTCGTGCTGGCGGGATCAAGCGCCCGAAAGTTCCGACGCGGAGGCGTCAATCTGCTCGGCGGACGGGCGGCGCATCGCACGATGCATCCGTTCATGGCCGCCGAGATGCCCGGGTTCGAGCTTGCCCGGGCATTGGAAATAGGAATGCTTCCATTGGCGGCAAGCGCGCGCGACCCGAACGCGGTTCTGGATGCGTATGCCGGACTTTATCTCGAACAGGAGGTGAGAGCGGAAGGCCTGACCCGGAACGTCGGCGCGTTCGCAAGATTTCTGGAAGCGATCGCCTTTTCCCACGGCTCCCTTCTGAACGTCTCGTCGGTTGCGAGGGAATGCGAGGTCGAGCGAAAGGTCGTCGCCGGATACGTCGGCATCCTTGAGGATCTCCTGCTGTCATTTCGGCTGCCGGTGTTCCGCAAGCGAGCGAAGCGCGCGACCGTAAGGCACGAGAAGTTCTACTTGTTCGACGCAGGCGTGTTCCGGTCGCTTCGGCCCAAGGGGCCTCTCGACCGTCCCGAAGAGATCGGCGGTCAGGCGGTCGAGGGCCTTGTCGCTCAGCATTTGCGAGCATGGGCCGCCTATTCCGCGTTCGATGCGAAGATATTCTTCTGGCGGACGCGGGCCGGAGCGGAGGTCGATCTCGTCGTCTACGGAGATTGCGGGCTGCAGGCGATCGAGGTCAAGAATTCCGCCAGAGTGCGCCCCGAGGATTTGCGCCCGCTGAAAGCCTTTCGCGAGGACTATCCGGAAGCCGAAGCGGCAATTCTGTATCGAGGCCGTGAACGGTTGCGGTCGGACGGGATCTCATGCCTGCCGCTGGAGGAATTCCTAAGGAGCGTCGTTCCCGACCGCGCGCTTCTCTCTCGCTGAATCCGCACGCTCGTTGACCGTGGGTTCGTAGAACCGGAAACCCTCTCCGCAAGACCTCATCAGCTTGCGCGACAGGGCATCCGCCTCGCGGACCGCGGCCTTCGCGACGCTGGCTTGAGTTCCTCGCCTTCCAAGCGCGATAGGGAATCGCTCGTTCAAGGATTTGTGGAGATGAGCGCCGGAGGGCGATTCGCTGCGTCCGTTGATCGAATCCCGCCGATCCGAGATTCTTGCCCCGCACGCCGTCACGGCTTGAAAGGCGTCCGCGTGTGTTGGCCGAATTTTGTTCGGAGAGGATGACGCCCGAAAGAACCTCAGTTTCTCCGCCGGGCAGCTTCATCCGGAACCGGGTCGACGCACGCAGCGGCCAGCCGAGCAATGCCTTGCATGGCAGGCCGCAGCCCCTACTCGTTGATCGCGTCCGTCATGAAGACCGGGTGTTTTGTTCCACGAGTGCCTTGTACAGGTTGCGGATGCATTGGGTCATCGGCCGCTCGCCGGTTCCGATTGGCTTGCCGTCGATCTTGGCCACCGGGGTTTGTGCGCCGAATGTGCCGGTCAGGAACGCCTCATCAGCGCCGTACGCTTCGTAGAGCGAGTAGTTCTTTTCGAACACGGGGATGCCGTTGGCGCGGCAGAGGTCGATCACCTTCTGTCGCGTTACCCCTTTCATGCAGTAGTCGCCAGTCGAGGTCCACACCTCGCCGCGCCGCACGATGAAGAAGTTGCAGGCGTTCGTCGTGTTAACGAAGCCATGCGGGTCGAGCATCAGGGCTTCGTCCGCGCCCGCCTGTTCGGCCTGCAGGCAGGCAATGACGCAGTTGAGTTTGGAATGACTGTTGTACTTGGCATCCTGGCTCATCGGCAGTCCGCGCACCTGCGGGACGGTGGCAAGCCGAATGCCCCGAGACAGAAGGCTTTCGACCGGTCTGGAGTGCTCGATGATCGCTACGATGGTGGGGCCGAAACGCGACAGTCCCGGGTGCTGGAAGGGCTTGACCTTGCGGCCGCGGGTGACCATCAGGCGACAATGGGCCTCATTCGTCATTCCGTTCGCCGCTGCGGTCCGGTCAAGGATGGCGCGGATGTCCCCGGGCCCCATCCCGAGATCGATGGATACCGATTTCAGCGAGTTGAAAAGACGGTCCATGTGTTCGTCGAAGAACGCCCACCGACCATTATGGAGCCGTAGACCTTCCCACATCCCGTCGCCCAGCATGAAGCCGCTGTCATAGACCGAGACCGTGGCCTCGGCCTTGGGCACCAGATCGCCGTTGACATAGATAAGAAGGTCGTCGTTGCGGGTGTCCGCCTCGGCGTCATGCGTCGAATGGCTGTCGGTCATTTCTCAATGCCCCAGGATTTGGCCAAGGAATGCGCGGGTGCGGTCCTGCTGCGGGTTCTCGAAGAATTCTTCGGGACCGTCCATCTCGACGATCTCGCCGTCGGCCATGAAGACCACCCGATCCGCCACCTGCCGCGCGAAGCCCATTTCGTGGGTCACGCAGATCATCGTCATGCCCTCTCCGGCGAGGTTCACCATCACGTCCAGCACTTCCGAGATCATCTCCGGATCCAGCGCCGACGTCGGCTCGTCGAACAGCATGATCTTGGGCTTCATGCAGAGTGCGCGGGCGATGGCGACGCGCTGCTGCTGTCCGCCCGAGAGCTGGCCCGGATACTTGTCGGACTGCTCGGGAATCTTGACCTTCGTCAGAAATTCCATCGCGACCGTCTCGGCCTCGTCCCGCGCCTGCTTGCGCACCAGCATCGGCGCCAAAACGCAGTTTTCAAGAATCGTCATATGCGGAAACAAGTTGAATTGCTGAAACACCATGCCGGTCTCGCGCCTTATTTCATCGATATTGCTGAGATTGTCGTCGAGTTCGATGCCCAGCACGTTGACGGATCCGCTCTGGAACTCCTCCAGCCTGTTTATGCATCGGATCAGCGTGGACTTGCCCGACCCGGAGGGGCCGCAGACGATGACCTTCTCGCCCGCGCCGACCTCGAGGTCGATGCTCTTCAAAGCATGAAACGAGCCGTAATACTTGTCCATGCCGACGATGCGGACGGCGGTTTCAGTCATGGGGTCCTCCTATCGCGCGGGCGCGGCCATGCGGCTTTCGAGATAAGCGCCGTATCGGCTGAGCGCGAAAACGAAGACGAAATAAATGAGTGCAACAAAGCAGTAGACCTCGATATGGGCGAAATTCCATTCGGAGGTGCCGTAGGCGGCGTTGCCCGAGGCAAGGATTTCAAAGAAGCCAATGATGACAATAAGCGAAGTTTCCTTGAAGGTGATGACAAGCTGGTTGATGGTCGGCGGAAGTGCGTTGAGGAAAGCCTGCGGCAGCACGATGTATCCGATCCGATGCCAATAGCCCATGCCGAGCGCCTTGGCGGCTTCCTCTTGCCCCGGTGGAAGCGCTTGCATCCCGCCGCGGATGATCTCGGCTTGGTAGCAAGCGAAAAAAAGAGCGTAGCCGACAATCACGAGATAGAGTTTCTCGGTCGGGATCCATGACGGCAGCACGAAGGGCAGGACCACGGCGAAAGTGAACATGATCGACAGGAGCGGCAGCGAGCGGACCGCGTCGATGATCACTCCCATAGTGCGGGAGATCCAAGGCAGGTCGGACCGGCGAAGGAGCGCGAAACCTATTGCCGTCGGCATGCCGATCAGCGTTACGCTGGCGAAGACGAAGATCGTAAGGCTCAGCCCTCCCCAATCCTGCACCGAGACCTCGGCGAGTCCCAGCGTGCCTCCTCGCATCAGAACGTAGAAGGCGACGAACCCGCCGACCCACAGCCCGGCGAGCCGGCGCGCGGTCCACATCGTCGGCATGCAGGACAGGATGCCCACCAGAACGATGGCGGCGCAAGCCAGCCCCGAACGCCAGTGTTCCTCGAATGGGTAGAGCCCAAACAGAATCAAACGCCAGCGAGCGTCGATCACGGCCCAACAGGCGCCTCCTGAGCCGCCGCGGACGCACATCTCGCGGTTCTCGGCCCGCCAGACGGCATGCAGGATGCCCCAATCGACGATATTTCCGATCACCCAGAGCGCCAGCGCGCCGAAGGCCACAGTCATAGAGGCATCGAGCCGCGTCGAGAAATAGCCCGTGCGGATCCGGTCGATCAGTGTCGGTGCGTGATCGGTCTTGGCGATTGTTCAGGTCCACAGCTGCGTGCCCTTGAGCTTTATCGCGTCGTTCACGCGATTGAGCACCCAGGCCAAGGAATAGTTGATGACGAGGAAACCGCCCATCAAGATCGCGATCAGTTCGAGCGTCTGACCCGCTTGGCTGATCGAGGTCGAAATGACGAAGAAGAAATCCACGAACCCGACAGCGATGCCGATGGTCGTCGATTTGAAAAGCCAGACATATTGGTTGGTCAGAGTCGGCATCACCGAGCGGACCGCCAGCGGCAACCGGATCCGGCTGAAGATTTGCCAAGCAGTCAGACCCAGCCCGCGACCGGCTTCGCTCTGTCCTTTCGGTACGGCATTGAAGCCCGCGCGCACGATCTCGCCGATATAGGCGCCGCCGTAGATTGAGATCGCTACAATGCATGCCAGAAGCTCCGGCGAAACACGGATGCCTTGGCGGAAATTGAGGCCCTTGAGGAAAGCGATGCTCAGCAGCGGCGTGTCGGGAATGCGGCCGCTCCATAAAAGGATGATCGCAAGAACAAGCCAGCCCAGCCAGATCGCTCGGGCAAACATTGTCTTGCGTTTCTGAGCCATGCGGCGGAAGACATGGCCCGTCGACAACCAAAGCCGAAGACCGAAGGCCGCAACAAGCGTCAGCGCCGCAATGAAAACCGACAGCCCTGTGACATTTAGGCCCGGCAGATAGATGCCGCGGCTCGACAGAAACGCGATGTCGGCGATGCTCACGGCTTCGCGCGGCTGCGGCAGAGAGACCAGGATCGCGTACCAAAAAAAGACCTGCAAAAGCATCGGCAGGTTGCGGAAGATCTCCACATATGTTGTGCCGATCAACTCTGCCATGCGATTGCCCGATACCCGCATGATGCCGATCGCCGTGCCGATGACTGTAGCCAGCGTGAGCGAGATCGCTCCAAGAAAGAGCGAGTTCAGCAGCCCGACCCAGATGACCTTCAAATAAGTGTCCGATGTTTCGAACGGGATAAGCGAAAAGCTGACGCCCCAGCCCGTCGCCCTTTGCAAGAACGCGAATCCCGACGTGAGTCCCTGCGCCTCAAGATTGGAGCGGGCGGTCAGGGCGAAGAGGACGATCACAAGCAAGATGCCGCCGACGAAGGCCGCCTGCGCAACGTGATCGCGGAAGGGCTTGGACTTAAGGAGTGCGGTCATCGATCCATGTCCGGCGCGCGGCAAGGCCGGGCGAACTTGGCGCCGCCCGGCAAAGAAAAGGTCAGTCGACCATCAGCGGGAAGAACACGCCGCCATTCGTGTAGAGATTGTTCATGGCGCGCGGCAACGCATAGGGTCCGCCGACATTGCGCTCGTAGATCTCGGCATAGTTGCCGACCTCTTTGATCAGATTGTAGGCCCAGTCGTCCGAGAGGCCCAAACGCTCGCCATACCCGGGGGTAACGCCCAGGAACTTGCCGATTTGGGTCGAGGGCGGATCAGCACGAATCTCTTCGACATTGGCTTGTGTGATGCCGTTGATTTCAGCGAAGAACAGAGACGAAATCATCCAGTTCATCACGTCGAGCCAATCGGGATCGCCTTCGGGAACGATGATGCCTTCAGGTTCCAGCGCGATGACATCCGGCAGGATCACGTGATCTTCCGGATTTTCCGAAGTTGCACGCGCAGCGGCCAAGGGCGGCGCCAGAAGGGTCAGTCCGTCGCAGCGGCGATTGAAATAGGCGCTGCGCACTTCGTTGCCGTCCTCGAAAACGATGAGCTCGGCCTCGATGCCGATATTTTCGATATAGGCGGCGAGGAAGCGCTCGGTCGTGGTGCCGGCCGAGACGCAAATCGACCCGCCGTCGAGGTCGGCGACGCGTTCGGCGCCGATATCGGCGTGAGCCATGACGTGGAAGGACGCAACGAAATAGGGAATTGAATAGGCGAGATTGAGCTCGGTATCACGGCTTTGCGACCAGCCTGACAGCTTGATGATCACGTCCACATCGCCGGACTGAAGCGCTGGCCAGCGCTGCGCCCAAGAAATGGGCACAATGTCGAGATTCCCATCGGACGTGCCGAACAAAGCGGCGGCCAGTCCGCGGCAAAAATCGATATCGAACCCGCGCCAATTGCCCTGATCGTCCACCTCGGCAAATCCAAGATAGCTGCCATTGTGGCCCGAACACAGCAGCGTCCCGCGATCCTTGACGGTATCGAGCCGGCTTTGGGCCTCGGCGGCGCCGGCGGTTATCGCCGTCGCAGCGACGGCGGTCATAAGAAGGGATTTCATGTTGGTCTCCTAAAATGAACATGATTTGGTCGACAGTTTGCCGACAAGATTGCAAAATTTAGTCGACAGTTTGCCGACAAGTCAATATTCTTGTTCCTCAGCGATCCGGAACGGGCTATAGAACGAAAAATGTCCGGCAAACTTTCAAGTCAGACAGGCGGGGCAACCCAGGCAACCGCGCTCAAGCGCGGCGGCGGCGCACGGCACGTATATGAGGCGCTTCGGAATGATATCCTTGAACTGTCGCTTGCTCCCTGCGATGCGCTTGATGAAACGACGCTGGCAGAGCGTTTCCGCTTGTCGCGCTCGCCGGTCCGCGAGGCGCTGGTCCGGCTGTCGGCCGAAGGGTTTGTGAGGACGCTGTCGAACCGTTCCACCATTGTCGCTCCGCTTGATATAAGGGAAATCCCGCGCTACATTGAAGCGCTGGATTATCTGCAGCGAGCGGTGACGCGGCTTGCGGCCAGAAACCGGTCTGTCGACGATCTGACCGCGATGCATGCCGCTGCAGAGGTCTATGACCAGACGTGCGAGAACGGCACTCCGCTGGAAATGTCCCGCGCCAACAAAGACTTTCACATGGCCATTGCCGCGGCGGGCCGCAATTCTTACTTGGCAAAGGCATATGGCCGTCTGCTCGACGAGGGCCGACGGCTGCTGCATCTGCACTATGCCCGGCGTTCCGATACGGATGATCCTTTCCCGCTCAGTCCCGAGCACTACCAGATGATCGAGGCGATCCGCGAAAAGGACGAAGCCAGAGCCGACAGCTTGGCCCACGCCCATACCCGGGTATTTCACCAAAGGCTGCAGGACTTCGCGCCCGTCGAGTACATTGAAGAATTGTAATGCGCAGCAATCGAAATTTTTGAACCAAACTGCCGCGTGTTTTCCGAGGGCATTCTTGCATTTACGTATCTTGTCCTACCCTCCCCGGTGCGGTCGGCAGCCATGGCCACGACGAGGACTTCCTCAGATGTGTGTTGCCAAATTGGCGTGAAACATCTCTACGCTCGGGCAAACTTCACCCGCTCCCCAGTTGTGCCGCGGGTGAACGGCGTCTGCGGGCTTGCACGCTCCGGCGCCGGGATGGCGTTTGCGGGCGGCCCCCGTTTGCGCCCGCCGACGACCCCGTGGCGGAGGGCGCGGCTTGCGGCCGGTGCAAACGGGGGCTCGATGCCGCCGCTTCCGGGACATCTTTTTGAGCGGGAACCGGGTCACCGAAAACTGGACGTCTACTTTGCCTGCTTCCGCCGCTTATCATCCATGATCCATAAGGAAATTGCCACCCGGAGCGCGACGACGCCCTGGAACCCGTTTCATGGTCAGAGGTGAGCGGCCAATGCCGATCATGTGGGTTTTTTATAAACGGCGCAATAGTGATACTCTCAACGGTCAAAACGACTGGATAAACCATTCGCCGCTTATCAATATTGCGCAGAAAGCGGAAAGATCGTTCATTCAATCTGAGGGAGAGTGAAGTCAGGCTAGGCGAACCATATCAAGCCCGTCAGGGGGACACGACATTTTCTAAGTGGCGTGTCGACAAAGTGCTGTCAATGAGGAAACTGACCACCGCTAAAAAATTGTGTTTTCCATATTTTTCTGAATAGTAACACTCTTCCGTCAATACAGTCATTTAAATCAGTTTCCAGAGTAAGGAAATGAGACGATTCCGCGAGAACTTCCGAGCGGTCAAGTACCTCGGAAACGCAACGCCGTGAAGTAAAACGGACTTGAGATGACAGTGATCTCCCTTCTGGCAATACTAAATGGCAAGTCGTCGTGCTGTTCGTTCAACCACAAAAATGTTAAGCTATTCCCAGCATTCAGTTGCATGGTTGCATTCAAGTGTGGCGCAAAGCATAAAGACACTCGAGAAGGCAATTATTGACAAGCACTAAATCAAGAAGCTGAGGCGCGACATCTTGGTCGATTATTCTATGGAATAGTTCTTCTCTGCGTTGGCCAGGAAAACGATGGCAGCGGCCGTCATATGCAGCACAAAGCTGACGAGGTGATTTGGTACAGGCTGTGGCTCATTCCCCTGTCCATGCGCAGCTAGTTTGTTTCGCGCCGTGGGTACACCGCTTTCCAAGAGACTTCGTAACGCGTTGAACTGTTGTTGCCAAAATCGAGGAATAATCTCGTTTTTAAAGCAGATTTCGATCAAGTTTTTTACAGTCGCTCCTGAGGCATAGCTCCATCCCCTTCTATCGCAGATCGACTTTAGAACGCTTTCAAGCGATTTAAGACATTCGTTGATTGCTTCCTTCGTCTGACCCTTCTGGTAATGTTTGTGGGCTTTCAGGAACTCCTCCTGAGCACCAGCATACTCTTTCTGACTAAGAATTCTTAATGCGGGTTTAACAACTTCCGAATGGATGAACTCGGAATCGATGCGAATGATCTGTCCTTTGTCGAAATAATATCCAACTCCATGTTCTTTGAACCTTTCATTGAGACCCCTTATAGCTAAGTCGGCAATTTCGGAAGCGTTTTTTTTACCTAAATAGCTGTGGACACGGGATCGTACGTCAACAGCAGAAAACGATAGTTCTATAAAGTCCAAAGCATTTTCAGTATTTTTTAACTGCAAAAAGAACCCAAAAAGATCATTCATCACATTCCGTCTCTTAGTGTGCTTTGCAGGAAGATCTAAAATACCGTATTCACTACATAGTTTTTCTGATATTTCTTCATAACAATCACGCACATTTTTGACGACTGAGTCATCTGCTATAATTACAAAATCGGGAACAAGTTGATCCAGATTTCCCAACGATTTGCGCAATATATGAATTATCTGAACTCTCAACTGCCTCGGAAGGTTGTCATATTGATAAACGTCCGGCATTTCACCTCGAAGCTTCCGTTGGCGCTTCGAGTAAATTTCATTGATAAACATAATTAATGTCCAAAATTGCTAAGGCCATGCTTGTCAGCGTGAGTAATGCACCACGATGATGCATGACCATTTAATTCCTATTGGTTCTGCCTTCAACACTGGTGCGCAGATTTGGCGTAGCTGGGGCAATAGAAATGCTACGCAAGCGCTAAGGCAGTGCCTTCGCACTTCAAAGCGCTTCGGCTAGCTTGGCTGCGCTGGCGATGAACTCGAGGCGATATTCCCGCACTTGCGCCGCCCTCAAGAGGCGCCTCCGAAACGACAGCTTGCCTTTCTTGAGGCGCACGATGTTCACAACCAGACGGAGGATCCCCGCGAGATTTTCCGGGCCGTGGCCTGCCCGGTTCCGAAGGTCGTCCTCCCGCATCTGGACGTCGAGAACCCAATGCAGTTGGATCTTGATCGCCCAGTGATTCCGGACCGCCTTCAGAAAGTCCCGAGGGGACATCTTTCGGCTCATGATATAGTAGCGGGTCAGCCCGTCCGAGACGCGTACCGACTCGACCTTTCCGACCGCCGCGAGGCGCGGCCACCGGTGGGCGTCCTGCAGCGGGCCGATGTCGTGGGAAACCGTCGCGGTGCGCTGCGTGTGCATCGCGTCCGCGGTGACGACCGTGCCCTTGATGTCCAGCATCTCGAGCAACGCCGGCAGCGCCCGGATCTCGTTGGACTTCTCGTCGACCGCCGCCTGGCCGAGCACGAGCCCGGCCCCCGGCGCGAAGGCGCTGGACAGATGCAGCGGCGAGAGCTCCTCCGCGCGCGAGAAGGTGCGCCGGAGCACCTTGCCGTCGATCGCGATCTGCTGGACGCCCTCCGCCTCCAAGATCTTCGCCCAATCCGAAGCGAACCGCGCCCTCGCCGCCGCGAACGGCACCGGATCGATCATCCGGAATATCCGCGAGAACGAGTCGTGGCTGGGCACACCGTGCTCCAGACGCATGAATTGGCGCAGAAACCCCTCGTTGTTCTTCGCGTAATCCGCCATGTCGACGCAAGTCTGCCCGCCGCACAGGCTGGAAAACACCGCGATCATCAGCATTTCGACAAAGTTGTGGCGAGTCGCGTTGCTTGTCCTCGGATCCTCCACATCTTAGAATATTTGACGGAATTTTTCCATTGTCTGTCTCTTTGCTCTGCTCGGAGCGGCTCATGCCGCCTCTTTCGGAGAGCAGTATAAAGCAAAGGAGAATCAAATGCGATAGCAGTGGCGGCAAGGCAATATGAACGGGTCTTCAAATGATCAGTTGAGCGGGGGTGTTATCCGGTACCGCGCATTCAGCTCGAACACCCCGATGTCGGTTGGTCCCCGACCGAACTGCTTGCCGATGACTTCGTGAATGCCGACATCCCTATAAGGTTCTATAAAACGCCAATACAGAGGCTAATCCAAGGAAACTCTACCGAATCCCGAAAACCTCCACCAAAAATACAACTTAAAGAAGTAAATTCAATGCGTTGACAGAATTGTACCAAACACCAGATTGACGGATGCGAATCACGCAATATCGGAGTTCAGGAGACGGCAGTTCACGGCTGGAGCAATCAATCCACATGAATTCCATCTGGCGATTCGACAAAACGAATTTTCGGGGCATCTCAAATCGGGCTTTTTCGGTACGTCCGCATCTGATATGATACCAGCCGCGCCGGTGTAGCTCAGCAGGTAGAGCGGGTCATTCGTAATGACTAGGTCGGGGGTTCGAGTCCCTTCACCGGCACCATCGACCGGCGTTGGTTGTTAGCCCAGTGCTGCGCAGCAAGGGAAAATCAGAGACGCAGTGCGGCTTTTGTCTCAATTCGTCAGCGGCTGAAGTTGCGAATCTGTTCCTGGATCGCTTGGAAAGGAGATTGCTTTTACCATGGGATCCGCACCCACGGCTGCCGTGTCCTGCTTTGCGAATTCAGAATCCGGTGATTCCGAGTTTTGTCGGCCCATAGCGGTTGAATGAGCGATTCATGAAAAGTGTCGAACAGCGAATCTCGCATTCAACCAGTTGCATTGTCTCTGAAGTTGCAACCTGAATTCCTGCAGAAATGGCGATGCGACTTGACGCTTGGACGGCCGGCAGCATAATCCAGCATCATTTTTCGACTTGTCAGCAGACATGTTTGTATCTACTCAAGAGTTGGCCGAACAGACACGGAGTTATCAGGCAATGCGCAGACCTTACAAGCGCGTGACGCGCTATCCGACCAATCTAAACATTCCGATGTCCAATGATATGCGTACCGCTTTGGAGGAGATTGCCGACAGGTCGGATATTCCTGTCGTAGAAGCGGCAAGAAGGGTCATCAGCCGCGGATTGAAGGTAGTCGGCGACGCCGCCGTTGAAGAGCAGCCGCAATCTCTGACCGCGGCTTCTGCTCCTGCAGGCACCGTGCCGCCTGGCGGTGTGGCCTTGACGCCGCTGCATTGGGCGGCGCTGGCCGGCAATGCGCCTGCAGTTGAGTCGCTCATTGCGCTCGGCGCGGATCTCAAGGCAAAAGATGGCGGCTGGGCGCCCCTGCATGCCGCAGCCTTGGGAGGAAATCCCGCAGTCATCAACGAAATCGCAAAAGGCGGGGCAGACGTCGACGCCCGCGACGAGACAAGCAGTTCACCGCTTCACTGGGCCGCGCTTGCGGGCAATTCGTCGGCGGTTGAAGCGCTGATTGAAGCCGGTGCGGACGCGACCGCGCGGGACCGCGAAGGTCTTCTTCCGTATGATCGCGCGCACGAAAGACTCAGGAACACGTCTGCCTACAAGCAACTTGAGCTTGCCCGGTGGAATTCGGGATAAGGGCGAGGCCGTTTGCTGAACGATTTGCGTTGGGGATCGGCAAATAGATTCATTTTGTTCGCTTTCTGAAGCGTTCGGACGTGGAAGTTCGTCGATAATTCCTCGTGCCGAGCAATTCGAAAGGGGCTCGGCGGGCCGCAAGGATCAATGAAGCAATCGTTTAGGCTCCTCCAGCATCCGAACGATGCCGGACAGAAATCTTGCCGCTTCAACGCCGTCTATGATTCTGTGGTCGCAGGTGAAATCAAGCGGAACGAAAGGTTCGGGATTGAATTTCGTCCCTTTACAGACCGGCTCGACAGACATTCGCGAGACGCCCGGCATCGCGGCTCAAGGCAGGTTGATGATCGGCGTGAGGCCGGTCCGCGATTCCCGCCGAATATTTGAGACGGACATTGAGGCGCCGCCGAGTTCGGATTGCAGAGCTTTCGGCACCTTGCGCGGTCCGCTAGGAGCGTGTCCGAGAAATATCCGTCGCTGAATTTGACGGAAGTTTTCGGTACAGCATATAGGAAATGGTGGTCGTTGTATCTATATGTTGCGCTACATAACATCAATTAATCTGCGTATATTGGCGACGTTACGAATACTCGGACACGCTCCTAGGTCGCGAAGTTCTTGCGCCAGTGCTTTTAGCCCCTTCTTGTCCGCATGTCGGATGACAGGCACCACCAAGCCGTACGGGGTATCGACAGCGACGCCGACAGACACGTATCTCTTGCGCCAAAGCGTTTTCCCGTCGGCGGACAATGATGAATTGAATTTCGGAAACTTGCGCAGGACTCTGGCGAGCGCAGATATCTGGAACGCGACAGCGGTGATTTTGCTTCCTGTTTCCGCCAAGCGGAGATTCAAGTCGCGTCGGGCCGATTCGAGTTTCGCGCGGTTCGCGCGAGGGCTGGTCGTAACTTGGGGAACTGCGGAGGCGGCAGCCGCAAGGTTCGCCGCCGCTATTTCAAGGCGGGATCTGTTTTGCGCGCGAACGGGTCCGCATGCGGAAAGATCCACATCCCAATGGTTTGGACGGCACTGTTTTTCAGATTGTTTCTCCGCGATCTTTCGCTCGACATCCGCCCGCGAAATTGCTTCCCAATTCGGTTGCAAGTCGTTCCAATTCAACCTTGTTGCGAACGGCAAGGCGTCTCGCCGAAGGGCTTGCGATGATTTCACTCATTGAACAGAACTCGCTCAGCAAGTTCGGCCGAATGCGACTCAATTCATCCCCTTTGAATTCAGCGACGAGTATTGCGCACTCCGCTTTCAAGATTTTCAAAGGATATGGCATATGGGGTTTTCCAGTCTCATCGCTAGATTTTGAAGTAAAGCGGCCGCGGTGGGCACAGGGGTGTCGCGCTCGACGAATCGCAAACGCAGTTTCAGGGCGTCGCCGATCGGCGATCGGGAAACGGTCAGCATCGGGACATCGCTCTCGCCGCCTGGGCGGAAATCGTCGAAGCGAGTTCCGATCAGGTCGCAGACGACAACATCCGGCATATTGTCAGCGTCAGCGCGCGAGGATGCGGCGTTTGCCAGACCTGCGCTATCGGGAATTTCGAATTGTCGATTCATCCCGTCGGGCGCGACCGAAACCAACTCGACCAAAACTGTGCCGGTGATTTCTTTTGCATATCTGTACGAAGCGGCGGCAAATGCCGCTATTGCAGTGGATCGTTCGATTTCGACGCCGTCCTTTTCGGCAAGCTCAAGCAGCGCGTTGAACTCCAATCCCGAGACCTCGGTCGAAATCATCGCTTGCGTCGAAACGGGCACCCGGTCGATGGCCGATTGAACTTCTGCGAAGTGAATCGGCTCCGAAACTCCGCTTCGCACCAAGCGCCGCAGATCAACACCTTTTGTTTTCGCAAGGTATCGGGCCTTGGGAGATGCGAGAACGCGCCGAGGCGCGTTCGACTTGTCTTTTTCTGAAGGCAACGACGCAGTTTCCCGCGAACGCTGAGCGGGCTTTGTTGCCGTTGCGTCTTCTCCTCCGGCATTCGAGCTCGTCGAGTTACCTGTTTTCTCCAATGGCTCCGCAGGTTTTCGGCAGTCAACTGCATTGGAACTTGCATCGGTTTCGATGAAGGCAACTGTTTCGCCGACCGCGACTTCGGTGCCGGCTTCCACTCCGAGGGTCGCGACGATTCCGGAAGCGCCGGCTTCCACTTCCATGGTTGCTTTGTCGGTTTCGACTTCCATCAGGACGTCATCAGCCTCGACCTTGTCGCCGACGGCTTTCATCCAGGATAGAACAACCCCGAAATCCTGGGCCATGCCGAGTTGCGGCATGATGACCTCATGCCGCACGAAAGAGATCTCCATTGACGGCCTTGCGTGCGCATTCGGCGATCAATTCCGGCGTCGGGACCGTAAGGTCTTCAAGCACGGGCGAAAACGGAATTGGAACATCCATAGCTCCCAAACGTTGAACCGGCGCATCGAGGTAGTAGAACGCGCATTCGGATATTCGCGCCGCTATTTCGGCGGCAACTCCGTAATTCCGGTGCCCCTCGTCGATTACGATTGCGCGAGACGTCTTGCGCACCGAAGCGAATATGGTTTCTTCGTCGAGCGGAGAGATGGTGCGTGGATCTATCACTTCCGCGCTGATGCCGTCATTCCAAAGCAATTCCGCAGCCGCGATCGCAGCCTGCACCATCGAGGACGTGCCGACGAATGTGATATCGGCGCCCTCTCGCACGACGGACGCTTCGCCTAGCGGCAACAGGTATTCCGTTTCCGGAACCTGCGCTTTTTCCTGATAGGTCATCTTGTCTTCAAAGATGACGACCGGATTGTCGTCTCGGACCGCCGACTTCATCAGTCCTTTCGCCTCGTACGCCGTCGCTGGCATGCAAACTTTCAATCCCGGAATGTGGGCCACCAGCGCATGCAGGGATTGGCTATGCTGCGCCGCGGACCTGCGGGTCGCGCCCATGTTGGTGCGCAGCACCATGGGAACGTTCAGCTTGCCCCCTGACATGTAATGGGTTTTCGCCGCTTGATTGCAAAGCTGGTCCATTATTAGGAACAGGAAGTCGCCGAACATCAGATCGACGATTGGCCGAAGGCCCGTCATGGCCGCGCCGACGGCGATCCCTGTGAATCCCGGCTCCGAAATCGGCGTATCGATCACCCTGTCCGGCCCGAACTCTTCGACAAGGCCCGACAGAATCTTGAACGGCGTTCCCGCCTCCGCAACGTCTTCGCCCAGAAGAATGACCTTCGGATCGCGCCTCATTTCCTCCGCGATCGCTTCGTTGACGGCCTTGGAGAGCGATATTTCCCTCATTGATGCATCCTTACGCCGCTTCCTTGAAGACGTGGGCGCTCACCTCCGACAATGGCGGATACGGCGCTTCCAAAGCATATTGGACCGCGGCCGCCGCCTCCGCTTCAACTTCGCTTGCAACGCCGGACAGCTCCTCCTCCATGGCGATCTTTTCCGATTCAAGCCACGCACCGAAGTTCCTTATGGGATCCTTGTTGCTTTTCCACTCCGTCTCCTCTTCTTCGGACCGGTAGTATTTCCGGTTGATGTCGCCCACGTGGTGCCCGTGAAACCGGTAGGTTTCCAGGATCGCGAAGGACGGTCCGCCGCCTCTGCGAGCTTTTTCCACAAAGCCGCCGGCGAGTTCGTTGACTGCGAGGACGTCTTGCCCGTCGACCGTCTGCGCTTCGATTCCGAAAGCCTCCGCGCGCGCCGTCAATTTTCCTGCCGCCATTTCGGAGACATGGGTGTATTCGCCGTAAAGGTTGTTTTCGCATGCGTAGATGACAGGGAGGTTCCAGAGCGCCGCCATGTTCATGCATTCGTAAAGCAGACCTTGCCCGAGCGCTCCGTCTCCCAGAAAGCAGACCGAAACCGAGCCGGTTCCAAGTTGCTTCGCAGTCAACGCCGCCCCTGTCGCGATACCGGCCGATCCCCCGACGATGGCGTTCGCGCCGAGGTTTCCGTTGTCTTGGTCCGCGATGTGCATCGACCCGCCTTTGCCTCGGCAATAGCCTTCGGACTTTCCCAAGAGCTCGCAGAACATCCTCGACAGATCCGCGCCTTTCGCCAAGCAATGCCCGTGCCCCCGGTGAGTCGACGTTATGTGGTCGGTCCGGTCCAGCGCTTCGCAGATTCCGACCGCCACCGCTTCCTGGCCGATGTACAAGTGGGTCAGCCCGGGCATCTTGCCGGAGAGATAAAGTTTCTGGGCATTCTCCTCGAATGCTCGGATGCGCCGCATTTGCCGGTACATCCGCATGTAGGACTCGTCGTTGCGCGTCGCGCCGTCGGACATCTCCCTGCTCCTCAATACCGGTTCGCGATCGGAAGATCCGCTGCGGGGAACAGGCTGATGACCTGGTGCCCCGATTCGGTCACGACCACCTCTTCTTCGATCCGCGCAGCCGAGTAGCCGTCCTTCGCAGGACAATATGTTTCGAGCGCGAACACCATTCCTGTCTTGATCTCCATCGGATTCTCGAGCGAGCAAACTCGGGAGATGATCGGTCGCTCGTGCAGCGCGAGGCCAAGACCGTGCCCGAACTGCAGCCCGAACGCCGACAACTCGCTCGGAAACCCGAACTCTTGAGATGCGGGCCACGCGCTTGCTACTTCGTCCGTTCCGACGCCGGGCCTGATCAGGTTGATCGCCGCGTCCAGCCATTCCCGGCACTTCTTGTAAGCGTCGGTCTGCTCAGGAGTTGCGCATCCGACGTTGAACGTGCGGTAGTAGCAGGTTCGGTATCCTTGATAGGATTGCAGAATGTCGAAAAACGCCTGGTCGCCCGGGCGAAAATACCGGTCCGTGAAGTTGTGCGGATGCGGATTGCACCGCTCGCCGGAAATCGCGTTGATCGCCTCGACGTCGTCGGAACCCATTTCGTAGAGCATCTTGTTCGCTTTCGCGACAATGTCTGCTTCGCGCACGCCGGGCTTAAGCTCCTCGTAAATCATGTGATACGTGCCGTCGACCATTGAGGCGGCTTGATTCAGCAGCTGGATTTCGTCGAAATTCTTGATTTCCCTCGCATCAAGCATCACCTGCTGCCCGTCGACGATTTTCAATCCGGCTTGCTGCAAAGCATGGAACATTGCGGTCTCGGCATAGTCGACCCCGACCGGAAGGTCGGCGACGCCCTCTTGCTTGAGCAAATCCGCGATTTCCTCAGCATAGCGTTTCATCAGTCCGAAAGAGGGCGGGATCGTGCCGCGCATTCCGACAACGCCCGCCCGGCAGCGCTCCGGCTCGAGCCAGTCGCAATAGACCTTGTGGTGAACGGCAGCGGAGCCGAAGTCCCAGACGTAGGGAGCGGCATCCCCCGCGAGCAGCGCGAATCTGCACATCTTGTCCCGCTCCCATTCCCCGATTTTCGTGCCGGTGACGTAGCGTATGTTGTTGACGTCGAAGAGCAGCAAGGCGCCGCATTCGGAGTTTTCGAGGGCTGTTTTCGCTCGCGCCAGCCGATAACGCCTCAGCCTGTCGTGATCGACGCGCCGTTCGAAGTCCACGGCCGTGTGGCCGAAGGACGGAATTCGTCGGTTCCACTGCCAGCCGGGATCAAGATCGCTCGGCGCGGCAGACGTTCCCGTCTGATTGGATTCCATTTTCATCTCCGTTGGTTCTCAAGCTTCGGATTCGCGCCTCAGTACCGTCCGTTCGCGCGCATCAGCGCGTCGACCCGGTTCTGGGCATTCGCCAGCGCTTCCGTCGGCGTTTTGGAGCGCCTCAGCATGTCATGGATTTCTTCGCCCGCGATCTTGATCACGGAAGCGATTTCGGGGACGGGAGGGCGAGGCCACATCTGGACGACTCCGGTGCGCGCCATCTCGTCCACGATTGAGATGAGAGGCGACATTCCCAGAACCTCCGGGTCCGTGCTGACGCTGAACCTCGGGCTCACAAGGCTTCCGTTCTCGATATAGAGCTTTATCGATTGCGCCGAAGTCAATTCGGCGACTGCGGACCACACCGGATCGATTCTTTCGGGAGCTATGTTCGAGGGGATGGCCAGCGCATATCCGCCGAGCGGGGCGATGGGCTTTCCGGCAGGGCCGCAGGGATGCGGGTGGTATTCGGTATTGCCGAATGCCGGGGAATTCCCGTTCAATTCGAACAGCGGCGCAAGCAATGTAGCCGAATAGGCAAGAGCTGCTTTGCCGTCGGCATAGCAGCGCGCGCCCTCGTACCAAGACATGCTGAGAATTCCGCGGGGTGAAAAATCAAGCAGTTCAAGAAGATACTCCGCAGCGGCGCGGACTTCGTCCGTGTCGAACATGGGTCTGCAGCATTCTCCGTCGACGTGCTCGCCGTCGAATCCAAACTTCGAAGGCCGAAGATTCAAAACTGGCCGGCCGAAGGCTCCCGAAATGAACAAGAAGGAATTGCCCAAAGCCGTCCCGCGGGCGGCATTCCAAGCGATTCCGGCCACATCCCTGAGGGGGTCGTGAACTTCCTTGACGATTTCAAGCAGCTCGTCGACAGTTCCGGGCGCCTGCAAAGAGTGATCCGCCAAGAGGTCACGTCTGCAGACAAGCAGCTCAGGAGTTGTCTGCACTGGGATTCCGTAGCGCTTGCCCCGATGCCTGACGCTCGAGAGTGCCACGGGATGGAAATCCATATCTTTGAATTTGGTGCGGGCGGCGAGTTCGTCTATGGCAAGGAAATGTCCGGCGTCCGCCATCTCGCCGAACCAGGGAAGGTCGCACGCGATGATGTCGTATCGGGACCGACCTTCGCCTCGTGCCGCGTTGTCAAGGATTTCAGCCCGCAGCCGGTCAATTGAAAGCGCCCGGCTCTTGATGGCGGTTCCGAACATGAACTCGAACTGCCGCTTCAATGAATGCATCGCCATGAATGTCGGATCGGCATGCACCAAAAGGCGGAGGCCGTCGCTCATCGGAAGCTTGGCAGCGAGCATTTCCGGCGGGGGCATGACATTACGGGCGGCATAGGAGCTGCCGAAGAAATAGTCGGACGGTCCCGCCAACGAGCCCTTTTCGATTGCGATCGTCGTTCCGAGCAACGCTTGGCCGCGACGCGCGAATTCCTGCCATTCCCTGATCATCTTGGCAGTCGGGTGCAAGGAGAACGATTTTCCGGTTTTGGTGCGCGAACGACGCTGGAGCAGTCCGCGGTTCTCCATGTCCCTCAGCGCTCTGAACGCCGTGCCGTAGGACAATCCCGATGCGCCGATGAGCGACGAGCTTGTGGTTAGCTTTCCCGCCAGATGGTCGCGCATGAGCGCCGCCAGAATGCGGATCTCGCTGTAGCCCTTCTTGATCGTGAGCGACAGTTCCGCTTCGGACTCGAACTGTTCGACGAAGTCGAGGAAGCGTTCCAATTCGCGGTTCGTAACTCCGCCGCGGCGGTCGCGATCCTCGGTTTCGTACGGGCCTTCAGGCTTGCGTGCAATTTGTGCGTGTCGTTGCATTCAACTCTCGGCAAGGATTTGTCGGTCTACCGCGTCCGGAAGCGGCGCTGCGGAGGTGCGTACAGGACGGATTCCGACTACGGCGGCGAGCGTTGCGCCGCTTTTCGAGCGAGCAGTTGCGCTCGCCGGGCATCGACATCGCTCAGGATTTGTTGGCGGCTCTGCTGCTGGTCGAATATGCGGCTGCCCGTCTGGAACATGATCACGATGATCAGCAGAACGCCGAGATACATTTGCACCATGAACGCGGGCGTCACATTGAAAACAAGTCCGGTGTTGAGGAAATTGACGGTCAGCGTCCCGATCGCAGCTCCGATGACCCCTCCTTTTCCTCCGAGTATCGAAACGCCGCCGATGAAAGCGGCGACAGTGCCGGCGAGCAGAAGATACTGGAGGCCGAGCGCTTGGGCGGTTCCGGAGCGCAGCCCGATTATGACGCCGCCGAGACCGGCGCAGAATCCTGAAATGGCGAACACGATGATCATCGGCCGCTTGAGGCTGATGCCGGCTGCCATCGCTTCCTTCCGCGCTCCGCCGATCGCGTAGATTTCGCGGCCGAACCGGGTGAAGCTCATGAACAGACCGACGCAGATGAACATCGCGATCACCAAAAGGCTCGCGGGCGAAAAATATCCCAGCATCTTCGTCGTGATGAAATCGGGAACGGTGAAGTCCGTCAGCATGACGGTTTTCTCCTGCGCGGCGAACAGGGCCACGCCTCTCAGGAGCATCAGAGTCCCGACGGTCAGGACGATCGCCCGCACGCGCAGATAGGCGATGAAGTAGCCTTGCACGGCGCCGATGAGCGTAGCGATGCAAATAGCGATCAGCGAGGCAGTGACAGCGCCGAGGGAATCGGTGAAGCGGACCGCGATCACTGCGGCCAAGGCTGCGTTCGACCCGATTGAGAGGTCGATTTCGCCGGCTATGATGCATAGCGTAAGGGCAAGGCCGACAAGGCCCAGAACGGCGAAGCGCTCCATGATCGCGAATGTCGTTCGGTGCGTCGCGAACAGTTCGTTCGTGAACCCGAAATATGCGTAAACGCAAGCCGCGAGCAGTATC
Organism: Paracoccaceae bacterium; assembly: GCA_965205055.1. GTDB lineage: Bacteria > Pseudomonadota > Alphaproteobacteria > Rhodobacterales > Rhodobacteraceae > CBDBBY01. The sequence continues at coordinate 3,732,788 of OZ242030.1, forward strand.
GCGAATGCGAGATCGTGGTCTTTGACGATCCAGGCCCGTAACCTGCGCATCGGAATCCCCTATTCCTGAGCCCTGCTTCCGCGTCGGGCGAGTGCGAACACGATGATTGAGAAGACGATCATCAATCCCACGGCAAGAACCCGAGGGCCGCTGTTGAAGCCGTGCAGCACCATCATGTTGTCGACGGTGGAGATGAAGACAGCGCCGATGCTGGAGCGGAGCGTGGAGCCGAATCCTCCCATGATGGAGTTTCCGCCCACCATCACGGTCGCGATGACCATGATCGTCATATCTCCCGACGAACCGAATTCCGACGAGAAATAGTTCACATGAGCGCTGGACACCTGCGCCGAGAACGCGATCGCAACGAAGCCGGAGCAGACGGAAGCGATGATGCAGGCCTTGATCGCCATCGCGAAATTCTCGTGACCGGTCGCCTTTCCGGCTGCCCTGTTGGCGCCGATCAGGTAAACCTGCCGCCCGAATTTCGTGTAGCGCAGAACGAGTTCCGCGGTCACCGCGATCAGTATGAATGCCACGGTGATATTCGGCAGCCCGAGGAACGAGCCGGTGCCGAGCCATTCAGCTCCGTGGGGTCGCCGGAACGACACGACGAGATTGTCGCTCCACCACGATGCGAGGCCGAACAGCAGACCCGCCGCTCCCAGCGTCACGACGATCGGGTTGCCGCCGAGTCCGATCAGCGCACCTTGGGCCGCGCCGGCCGCGACCGCGACAATCATCGTCAGCAGGAAGGATATCTCGAACTCGTAGCCCGCGGCCATGGAGGTCGCGAAGGTGATTATGCAGATCGCAGCCGTCTCTTTCATTGAGAGAAGAAAGAAATTTCCGGAAAGCGTCACGAAGGTCAGTCCGACCGCCATGATCCCCACAAGAGCCGCATCGCGGATGATGGTCTTGAAATTGAAGATCGTCAGGAAATTGGGCGCGGTCGCCATTCCTGCAATCAACACGGCCAAGAACACCGCGATCAGCGCGATGACGAGTTTCGAGTTCTCTTCGACAAGCCGATCAATGAGCTTGCGACCCGCACCAGCTGCGTTTCCGATCACACCCGCGTTCATGCTGTCGCGACCATTTCCAAGCCGGAGCCGAACGGATGCGTTATCTTCGCAAGAATTTCGGCTGCTTCAAGCCTGTCTCCGACAATTTCGTCGATCTGCATCCCCCGGTAAAACGCGATCACCCTGTCGGAAAGGCCCGCGATCTCCTGAATGTCCGTCGAAGCGAATATGATCGCCGCCCCTTCATCGGCAAGCTCCCGAAGTTTGATGTAAATTTCGGCGCGGGCGCCGACGTCCACTCCCCTCGTCGGTTCATTCACCAGAATGACCTTCGGTTCGATCGCCAACCATTTTCCAAGCGCGACTTTTTGTTGGTTTCCGCCGGAAAGCAACCCGGCTTCGGCGCGGAGCCGCGCGAGATCGACCGTGAATTTCTCCGCGTTCGAACGGGCCAAGCTGTGTTCCGCGTCCTTTTTAAGAAATCCCACCCTCGAGATTCGCGAAAGCGCCGGGGAACTCAAATTCTCGTTGATTGGTCGTCCGAGGAACAAGCCGTCCAGTTTCCTGTCGTCGGAGCAGTATGCGATGCCCCTGCGAATAGCTTCTTTCGGGGATCGCGGCAAAAAGCGGTTTCCGCCGAATTCAATCGCGCCGCCCCGGGCTTTCAATGCTCCGGCCATGGCGGCAAGCGCATATCCGGAGCCGCTGCCCAACTGCCCGGCCAGCCCCAGAATTTCGCCGGGAAAAGCATTGAAGCTGAAGGGTTCCAATGCTCCGTCCGGCCAAAGGTCGACGACTTTCAGCAACGGATTGGCCCTTGAAACCGCGCGCTTGGGCGGAAACATGTTTTCGAGTTCGCGACCGAGCATAAGTTCGACCAGCGATTTGACCTCCAGTTCGGAGGCATCGCGAGGCGCGTGGCTGCGTCCGTCGCGCAGCACGGTAACTCGGTCGCAAATGTTGAATATCTCGTCCAACCTATGGCTGACGTACACGATCGATTTGCCGTTCTCGGCCAGCTTCTTCGCCATGTCGATGATCCGCGCGCTGTCGCGTTCGCCCAGAGCAGCCGTCGGTTCGTCAAGAATAAGGACGCGTGGCTCGCGCGCGAGAAGACGGGCGACCTCGACGAGCTGCTGCTCGCCCACGGAAAGCCGATTGACTGCAATTTCGGGATCCACCTCGTCGAGGCCGACTTCGCCCAAGTATCGTTCGGCCTTCTTAGCAAGCGCTCGCCGCGTCGCGAAGACAGGCACGTTTTCGCCTGCGAGGAAAATGTTTTCAGCGACCGACATTGTCGGGATGAGGCTGAGCTCCTGTTGGGCTATCGCGATTCCCGCGCGTTCCGCCCGCGCAGGGCTGATCAGCCGCACAAATTGTCCGTCGAGTTCGAAGTCGCCCGCGAATCCGTCGTCAAATCCGCTGATTATTTTGACAAGGGTCGACTTGCCCGCACCGTTTTCGCCGACGAGACCCATGACCTCGCCGGCGCGGATTTCGAATTCCACATCGACCAGCGCCTTGATGGCGCCGAATGTTCGGCTGATCGATGTCAGTCTCAATATCGGTTGCACGTTACGGCCTCCGCCGCGCGAATGCGCCCGAGATCCGGCTCCGCGACCCGTCTCGGGGCCGCGGAGCCTGTTTTTCAGTCTGGATCAGCTGCCCCAAGCGCCGGAGCAAAGCTCGTCGATCCCGTAGAGATTTCCATCGTAGCCGCGAAGCGCCACCGTCTCAATATTGTCGAGCGTGACGGACGGATTAGGAGTGAAATTGATGTAGTTCTCCAACTCGCCTGTATTGAGGAATTCTTCGACCATCTTGATCGCGAGCTGGCCTTCGTGCAGCGGCGACTGGAGCGTAGTGCCGAACTGTTTGCCTTCCTCGATGAGTTGCTTGTCGCCGTTGCAAACGGTGCCGACTGCAATGACGTCTTCGCCCATCGTGTAACCGGCCTCTTCAAGAGCGCCGATTCCGCCGGTCAGGATCGCGTCATCCATTCCGTATACGAAATGGATGCCTTGGTCGCGCAGCTTCGCAATGAGCTTCGCAGCGCCTTTGTAGCCGTTGGCTTGTCCGAATCCTTCTCCGACATCGCCGATAATGGTCAGGTCGGAGCCGGCGATCGCGTCATTGAATGCATTGATTGAAAGCCCGTAGCCGCCATAGGAGTGCGGATAGGAAAGAACGATCACATTGAATCCTTCGCCGCCTTCGGCCTTCTTGCGGGCTGCCGCTTCGCGCATCATGTATCCGGCGTTCCGAGCGCGGAGCCGATCATCCGGACCGGCGTAGCCGAAGATGTATTGCTTGTCCTGGTCGTTAGGAAGCTGGTTGATCTTGAGAACCGGTACGCCCGTCCGCGCGAGGGCGCGCAGCGAACCTAGCCCTGCCGTCGCATCGGAAGGCCACCAGATGAACACGTCCGGAAGCTGCCCTGCCGCAAGCACCTGCTGCACTTGCTGATCCTGTTCGGCTTGGTTGAACTGGTTTTCGTAAACCTTGATGTCAAAGCCTTTCAAGGCAGCGGTTTCCTTGAGACCCTTGATGAAGCGTCCGATGTACGCCTCGCCGGCGGGTCCGTTGAAGGAAACTATCGAACCTTTCGTTTGCGCTGCGCTTATGCCTGCGGTCAGCGCGACACTTGCCGCTGCCGCTGCCGCCAGCACTTTTCTGATGAGAGTCATTATTCTCCTCCTGATCCAGAATGGAGGCCGATATGGCCATGATCAGCAATTGCAGCAGCGGCCTTTGGATGCATATAGCAAAAATATCCAATATGAATATATTGAATCCATAATGAATAAATATGGAATACTGAACGAGTTGAATCTGTGGCACGCCTAGGCTGCCGATGGCTTGTCCGGACGGCAGAAGAATAATTTCAATAGATTCCCAAATTGAGGAAGTCCAAAATGAACGAAACTAGGCTTTCCGGAAAAATTGCATTGATAACCGGGGCGGCGAGAGGAATGGGTGCCGCCGTCGGTGAATACTATGCAAAACACGGTGCCAAAGTTTGCCTTGGCGATATTGATGTCGACGGCTGCCGGAGGGTAGCAGGCCGAATCTCCGAAGCGGGAGGTCATGCGATCGCGGTGGAGCTTGATGTAACGAAACGCGACACCGTCCGCGCGGCGGTCGATTCAACCGTAAAAGAGTTCGGTTCTTTGAACGTCATGCTCAATAACGCGGGCATCAACAAGCCGATGATGTTTCTCGACGTGACGGAAGAGAACTGGCATTCGATCATGAACATCAACGCCTTGGGCGTCCTCATCGGAATGCAGGAGGCTGCGAAGCAGATGATCAAGCAAGGCAAGGATAATGGCCCTTACAAGATTATCAACGTCGGTTCCATCCTCAGTCGCCAGGCCTTCGACGACGTCATCCCATACGCGTGTTCGAAGCACGCGGTGCTGGCGATGATCAACGGCGGCGCGAAAGCCCTGGTGGAGCACAACATTACTGTCAACGGCTACGGACCCGGCGTCGTGCGTACCGAACTATGGGAGCAGCTCGACAAAGACCTCGTGGCGATAGGCAAATTCGAGAAAGAAGGCGAGTCGATGGACCAGCTCGCGGAAAACATGATTCTCATGAAGCGGTACTCGTACCCGGACGATGTCATCGGAACAGCCGCTTTCCTTGCGAGTCCGGATTCGGATTACATGACCGGCCAGTTGATCATGATCGACGGCGGCATGGTCATGCAGTGACGTTTTTCCGCTTCGCCTCTCCAAGCCAAGCCCGAAAGGCAATGCGACCCTTGGAACGAACACACCAATGAATTCGGATATTGCCTGACAGAAATGCGAGGCAAGATGCGGCTCTTCCAATCGGTCGAGTTCGTCAAAGCGCAATCATTTGACACGCATAGCCGACGATGCGAGCATCAGATTTTCGTTCCTGTCGCGGCGGTCGGCGCAGTTTCAGCCAGACATTAGGAGTTCCTGCTCGACCGAAGCAGTTCTGGAACCTTGGACGGTTTGTTCGCGGCCGAGGAATTGGCGGTGCTGTCCGACAGGGCGCCATGAATTCGGAATGTCTGCGAGGATGGCTACGCTGATCGGAAAGCGACCTACATCCTCGACCAGTTCCACGCCTCGAATATGCCGCCGCGGTGCGGGCCTTGGACGCAGGACAAGGGCAAACGGAAAGCGTGGATGGAATGCATCAAGAAGCAGCTGAATGCCGGGCGCAGGTCGCTCAAATCATCGCCGCTCTGAAGCCGCATCGCGACCGGGATGAAACCCTCGCGGTCTGCATTGGCTACTTGAAGGCCGATAGATACCGAATGAGCCGCGAATCTACCGGAAACGCGGATTGTCTAGCGGATCCGACGTTGTGGAAAGCGTCTGCAAGCAAATCGAAGGGGGATGGGATCAATGTTGCATGCCGATTCACAAAAGCGGGCGCCAACTCCCTTCTCGCCTTCAGATGCTGCCTCCAAAACATGCGTTGGCCCGACTTCATCGGTTGGGAGGTAAGTCACGCCGCGGCTACCTGACCAAGATTCATGAAACGTACCCCGGCACTCAGCTTGACATGGAATCAAGAAAATAGCACGAACAGTATCCCGGACAGTGCCTACCGACGAAACTGGCATATCTGTTGGGAGACACGACCACATGGACCGAAAAACCCGCGACAAAGTGGCCCGAATTCGCAAACCGCGCGCAATTTAGGAATGGTAGACACCTTCGCCGCCACATTTTGTGTTGCCAATCCAATGCCAACCGATAGGAAAAATGGACGAAATAAGGTTAAAAAATTATCGTTGTTTCAAGAGTGAACAAAGAGCGCGAATTGCGCCCTTGACAATTCTTGTAGGTGAAAATAGCGCTGGAAAATCATCGTTTTTAGCAATGGTAAGGGCACTATGGAATTTATATCATAATCATCGTGTGCCCAACTTCAATGAAGATCCATTTGACTTTGGGACGTTTGACAATATAGTATTTTCCGGACACGAAGACAAAAAAAATAGCAAAACATTTGGTGCCGGATTTAGGATTAGCGATGGAACGTCAATATCAGATGGTCATTTGCCGATTTGGTTTGAAGCTGAATTTGAAAAAAGAGGAACAGCTCCATTTCCCATAAAGCTGGTGATGAAAAATGAAGCAAGAAATTTAAAATTTACACTAAATTCACGTGACGATAACCTAGTTCAAGTGAGCATACAAACAAAACAGGGTAGTTGGAGATCCAAGAAAATACCAAATTCCATAAAAATTTTTGAAGAAAATCGTTTAAAAAATCTTCGTTTTATACTACCAGAATTGAAGCCAGCCAATTTAACACAAAGTCGTGGAATTAGTTTAACAGACGCCGGCGATATTTGGAGCAATAAGGGAATCGAATATAAATCAGTATCAAAAAGTGATACCATTCACATTACGAATGACGACTGGCATCAAGTCGCAAATTTATTGGACGCAATTTATCTGGGGACCTCGAATTACTATTTGGATAAACGCCTTTCCTATGCGAGTTCACCAGTGCGATCAAGACCAACACGAATATATCAATCCAAGCTCTTTACTTGGGATCCAGAAGGGAATTTTGCACCAATGTATTTAGCATATCTCTTTGAAACAAAAAAAAGTGAATGGACTAAACTTAGGGCTAAGCTGGAGGAATTTGGATCCCAGTCCGGGCTTTTTGATGAGATTTCAATACGCACGTACGAAAAACACGGTGGCGGGCCATTTCAGGTGGAGGTTCGTAGATCTGAGGGGCATTATAAAGGCAAAAATCGAAATTTAATTGATATTGGATATGGTGTTAGTCAGATATTGCCGGTTGCGACGGAATTGCTGCGCGATGATCCAACGCCATTGCTGCTCTTGCAGCAGCCGGAGGTTCACTTGCATCCAAGTGCTCAAGCCGCGCTAGGAACCTTGTTGTTACAGACTGCGCAGAAGGAACAAATTATTATAGTTGAGAGCCACAGCGATCATCTCCTCAATAGGATCCGAATGGATTTGCGTGATGGTGTAGGTGATAGCAGGCCGGAAGATGTGTCGATCTTGTACTTTGAAAATTCCGATTTAGAATCAAAGATCCATTCTTTACGAATTGATGAGGGGGGAAACGTAATGGATGCGCCGGAAAGCTATGGCCGATTCTTTATGGATGAAACAAAAAGATCGTTGAACTTATAATGTGTGCAATTCTCGACGCAAGTGTGTGTAGCATGGTATTCGGTGATAAGGATCGCCCAGCGGCAGGAAAAGGCTTTTTCGAATGGATTAACAGTGGACAAGGAAGATTGGTCGTTGGAGGAAAGTTGAGAAGTGAACTTTGCCGGAATGACAGTTTTAAAAGGTGGGCCGCAACTGCAGTTCAGTACGGTTTGTTGAAAAGCAATGACGATGTTCGTATAAATCAGCGTGAGAGAACTTTAAACGACCTAGCGTCAAACGATTCTCATATCATTGCGTTGGCGATTGAAAGTCACGCACGATTGCTCTGTACAAACGACAAGAGGTTGATGAGTGATTTTAAAAATACGGATTTGATTCAAAACCCAAAGGGTTCGATTTATTCTATTCCAGTTGGGTCAAAGTTCGATAGGAGGAGGAGAGATCTTCTACAGCGTTCCAATTGTAAGCGTAGTGATTGAGCGAGGGAACTTGCAGTCTGAAAAAGATGAAAGCAGTGATATTCTTGTCGATTCTAATTTTTAACCAATTCGATTAACTATCCAATTTGTATCAATTTATCACGTAATATGTTTTCGAACTCTTGGCGATTAACTGTCTTTGCTGATAGAAGTTTGTCATTCGAAGCTTCTAGAGAAAGTACCTCCCAGTGATGCTTCCGCAATTTGTACTCTCCGTTAATCTGAGGAACGAGCCAGATAATGTCTCCGTCATTCAAGTCTTCTGATGGTCTTTCAGAAGGCCCACCGATGGCATTAAAGAAAGGTTGATCCACAGCAACGGCGATTTTTTTTCCCCAACGTCGAAGCGTTGGAACCTTCACTTGAAGTTGTGGCATTAACCTTTTCGCTTTTCGCACTAGAGGAACGCCAGTCTGGGCGACGCAATGCAGTAGGTTGGGGAGGAACGATATCGTTGCTGCGAAGAATAAGTTCGAAATCTGCTTGCATACCCTCGCCTGAGAAATAAACTGCTTGCATTTCCAGTCCAAACCACGAACTCGCGTCCTTGTCGCTTGCTACAACAAAATCAATTCGTCCTGCTGACCGGTTTGTAGTGGGGGAACGCATGAACGGAACCTCGCGAGCAAGATAGGCGTTATTGAAATTCGCAATCTCGGCGAGCCAATTGGGTATCAAATTATCTTCAGCGAACCGATTTGGGCAGATTGTTACCGGCGTGCTGTCGGGGACTTGGAGAGAACAGACACCGCCTTTCTTGCTGCAGACGTGACTGTTCTTTTGAAATGGGCATATCGGGATTGGAGAGTTCCCAAGTGCGGCGTTTGCCAGTTCTTGCCGACGCGCGGGCGGCATTCGGACAAAGGGTTCTCCGTACCACTCGGCGATCTGGTAACGGGTCATCATGCGAACAGTGGCTCGGCGGTAATTACGAGTTCGGGAAGCAGATTGTGATGTCCGGTCTTCATGGACAAGCTTACGGCATGGAACGAATGCTTGCGGACAAGCTCCAATATCTCGGAAGCTGCGTCATAGGTCATCATGAAATTGGAATTGTGCTCTTTCATCATTGAAAATAATCGAGCGTGATCAATGCTCGAATGAGAATATAGTCGGGACCCGGCGCACTTTCCGCCGCGCGCAGTGTATGGGGGGTCCAAAAATATCGCGGCTTTTTTCCCCCAACCCTTTGCCAAAATAGGCAGTATCTTCATTCCATCGCCTTCCAGAAAGGCAATACGCTCCGCGTATTCCTGAATCGTGCTCAAGCGGGCGGCAAGGGTTTCCGGGTACCAGCGCGACCTCACTCCGCGCCCGTTTTCGCCATCCCGGGAGAACGATGCACCAGGTGCCAATATGCCGCCTCGTTTTGTGCGGTTAAGGACAAGCGTTCGGAATCCGTGTTCCAATACAGTTGATGGTGTAAATTCCTCAAGTTCTCGAAGACCCTCAACTGTCGGGTAGAATTGCATGATCCGTTCCTGCAGTTCGCCTTTGCATTCCAATGCTGCCCGCCAAAACGCCGCGACGTCGCGATCAATCTCGACCATAACTGCGGCATTGACCAAATCCTCCATAACACCAGTAAGAGAGACGATCGCTCCTCCGGCAAATGGCTCGATTAGGATTTCAGGCTTGGTGCGCAGCAACCACTCTCGAATATGCGGAACCAGCCACGTCTTGCCGCCGGGATAACGCAGAGGGCTTCTCTGTGGAACCGTAGCGACATTGACGACTGGGAGCCGCGAAACCGGAATACTTGCTGAAATCGCGTTCATAATCAGACCCTGTTCGCCCAGCTGAATCGAGCAAAATATGATTGAAAGCAACAGCGATCATCTTCCAAACGAGCATTGTTCGCAAACATGATCTGATTTTCTGCTCCGTTGATCGCCCTAACTCTTCCGAACTTCTTGTTGCTGAAATCAGTAGACTGCTCAATGGTCAATGTCCTGTCGGTACCAGCCAATCTTCGTCCGAACGTCTTTCCAATTTGATCGCCGAGTATGTCTAGCTATCCACCCGGAAGGTCGAACAATAGACCGTCGTCTTCTTAATGACTACCCCGAATAGAGCGCCGCGGCGATATCTGCGAAATCAATCTGTCCAAGCTTATGGACCGCACAAGTATGCTCGCTGGCATCTGCAGGAACTGCCCGAGTGTTTCGGAAAGAAAAATCACGGGTCATTTCGTGAATCGTATGCAGACCGAATCGACGTCGGCATTGACGAATCGTCGTGGGCTTGCGCTTTGATCAAGGAAGGCGAACAGATATCATTGTGCAGGTCTCGTTTTCGCGGAGCTTCTTTGCGCTGCCTCGCGGCAGTCGAACTGAGGCCGCTTGAAACGGAATTTTCGGTTGCCGACTGTCTAGATGTGTTCATGAAACGGCCATGCCTACAAATTGCGAGATGAGCCAAAATCACATTGAGAGTCTATTGAGAGTCTTATGAGAGTAGGAAGATCGCCCCACGTTGCTCGGTGAATTCCGGCGACACGGCAACCTATCTTCCGATCATGGCAACTTGAGCAATGCAAGCAAGGCTCGGGCCAGGGCATTAGATCACGAGAACGGGAAACGGCACACGACCAACAATATCCTGATGAAGATGTCGGTGTATTTCTCTAGGGCAGAGATCGCCCGCCCGATTCTTGAATGACTCTGTTCCATCAAAGTGCACTGCGAGTTCCTCTGGGTAGAGCTGATCGGCCGTGTGCAGTGGTAGGGTCGCCAGTAGCTCTCTGAGCACTTTATGGCTTGTCGCTGTCAGTTGTAAGTCGAATCAAGGTTCCGCTAACCCTTGCGGAGGATTGAAGAACGAAATGCATTAGGCCAAATCTCCGGATTGGCGTTGCGCGTAAAGAACTGAGAGCTCTTTCAAATCAGGATTTCAAGAACGGCTAGAACCGCCAAAGCAGCAGCGAATCCGAACGCGAAAATCGCCGCCGTGCCGGCATCACTCCATTTTTGCTTGTGCTCTTTTTGTTCAAATTGCTCGGCAGCGGTCTCCAGCATGTGCGGCAGTTTCGGGCCGAGGCGCGACAGGACTTTGACGGCCTCCGTCATGTCCCGAAGAACCGCGCGCGGACCGACATGCTCCTTGACGTAATCCTCGACGATAGGCCGCGATGTTTCCCACATGTTTATGTTGGGGTCCAGCGAGCGTGAAACCCCCTCCACGACCACCATGGTCCGCTGAAGCAGAATCAATTCCGTTCGGGTCTCCATGCCGAAGCGTTCCGTGACCTCGAACAAATGCGCGAGAAGCCGTGCCATCGAAATATGGCTGGCGTCCATCCCGAATATGGGTTCGCCCACCGACCTGAGCGCTTGGGCGAAATCGTCCACGTTCTGGCCTTTCGGCACATACCCGGCTTCGAAATGCACGGCGGCCACGCGGCCGTAATCCCTTTTGATGAAACCCATCAGAATTTCGGCGTACACCCGCCTCGTGTAAGCATCGATTCGTCCCATGATCCCGAAATCCAGCGCGATGATCGTGCCGTCGTCCGATACCTTGAAGTTCCCTTGATGCATGTCGGCATGGAAATAGCCGTCGCGGAGAGCTTGGCGGAGAAACATCTGGATCAGCCGGTTCGCCAATTCGCCGAGGTCATGTCCTGCTTGCCTCAGCGATTCGACGTCTCCAAGGCTGATTCCGTCCGCCCAGTCGATGGTGATCACCCGTCGGCCGGATTGCGCCCACCGCACGGCCGGGACGGTCACTTCGTCGTCGTTCTTCGTGGCGGCTGCGAACTCGTCGACGGCCGATGCCTCCATTCGCAGATCGAGCTCTCTCAATACCACCTCTTCGAAATGCGCGATCACGGCGCGGGGTCGCAATCTTCTGGATGCGGGCGACAGGAATCTCACCAGCCAAGCCGCCAAATAGAATGCATCGATATCGCGCATGAATGCCCGCTCGATGCCGGGTCTCAGCACCTTCACCGCGACATGGCCATGCTCGCCTTGCAGCTGCGCCTTATGAACCTGCGCGATGGAGGCCGCGGCGACGGGTTCGCCGAATTCGGAGAACGTCCGGTCGCAATCCATTCCGATGTCCGCCTCGAAAGTGCGTTTTGCCGCGTCCGTGGGAAAAGGCGGCAATCTGTCCTGCAGCACCCGCAATTCCGCTGCAAGCCCGTCTCCCACGACGTCCGGGCGGGTCGAAAGCAGCTGGCCGAATTTGATGTACGCCGGTCCGAGAGCGATCAGCGCCCGCAGAATGGGAGGGTGGTCAGGATTGCCCTTCAACCCGAACCACTTGACCGGCCATCCGAGCACGCGAGCGGCTGCCTTGATGTTCCGGTGGACATCCATCGCATCGAGAGCTGCGTCCATCGCGCCCGTCCGCTCGAACGTCGCGCCGATCCGCAGCAAACGCCAAATATTGTGGGGACCGCGCATCGTTCAGAGCTTCCAGCCGGAATGCATGGCGGCGACCCCGAAGCTCAGGTTGCGGAACTTGACGTTCTCGAATCCCGCGTCGCGGATGATCGCTGCGAATTCCTGCTGGTCGGGAAACTTCCGGATGCTTTCGACGAGATATTCGTAGCTGTCCTTGTCGTTGACGACAGCTTTTCCAAGATTCGGAATGACGTTGTAGGAATATCGGTCATAAAGCCAGCCGAGCGCGGAAGGGCTGACGCGGCTGAACTCGAGCACCAGCAACCGCCCGCCGTATCGGAGCACCCGGCGAACCTCCGCCAGAGCCGTCTTGATTTCGGCGACGTTGCGGATTCCGAAGCTGGCGGTGCAAGCGTCGAAGCTTCCTTCCGGAAACGGCATATCCATGGCATCGCCCACGACCCAGTCCAGTTCGCCTTCGAGTTCAAGAGCGGCCGCCCGTTTCCGGCCCGCCGAAACCATGCTTTCGGTGAGGTCCAGCACGACAGCCGATGATCCCGGACGTCTCTGAAGAAACCGGAACGCGATGTCGCCCGTCCCCCCTGCCAAGTCCAGCAGCCTCTGGTCCGCCCTCGGCGCGAGCCAATCGAGGAGGGCGTCTTTCCAGAACCGGTGCAGCCCGAAACTCATTGCGTCGTTCATCAAGTCGTATTTCGGCGATACGCTGCTGAAGACGCGCCGGACGAAACGAGACTTCTCGTCGGAGGGCAGGTCTTCGAATTCAGTGCGCCCTTCGCGGTCGCGGCGGTCTTTCATGAGTGCCAATTCCAGCTGCGGTGGAGATCAATCTTACAAGACTGGGAAAGATTGTTACAATGCGCGTCGGCTGATTCAGGAACCGAAATGCCCGAACTCCCCGAAGTCGAAACCGTGAGGCGCGGGCTCGAGACCGCGATCATCGGACGAGTTGTCGCCGCCGCGGAGATTCGAAGAAGCGATTTGCGTTGGCCCCTGCCGGAGCGAATGAAGCAGCGCATTGAGGGCGCGGGAGTGGAAGGGATAGGCCGGTCGGGCAAATACATGCTCGTTCGCTTGTCGACTTCCGAAACGCTGATCGTGCACCTCGGCATGTCGGGGCGGATTTCGGTTCTTCCGCCTTCTGCGAATTCCCTCGACGCGAAGCCCGGGCCGCATGACCATGTTTCGTTGCGGATGGATGACGGCACGTCGGTGATCTACAATGACGTACGCCGTTTCGGCGCGATGGACCTGTGTCCAACCTGCGCCGAAGCGTCGCACAAGCTGCTGAAGCGCATGGGTCCGGAACCGCTCGGAGACGAATTCAACGACATCTACCTCCGGAAGATCTTCGAGAGACGGAATTCCGCGGTCAAATCGGTTCTGCTGGATCAAAATGTCGTTGCTGGTCTCGGCAACATATACGTGTGCGAAGCATTATGGCGAGCGAGGGTTTCACCTCTGCGAATCGCAAAGGATATCGGACATGGCGAGGCCGCGGAGATCGTCCGATGCGTCAAGGACGTCCTTGAAGAAGCGATTAGCGCGGGCGGCTCTTCTTTGCGGGACTACAGAACAGCCGGAGGCGAACTCGGGTATTTCCAGCATCGCTTTCAAGTTTACGGCCGCGCCGGCGAACCATGCCGAAGACCGGGTTGCGAGGGCGAAATCCGAAGCGTTCGCCAAGGCGGACGATCGACGAGCTTCTGCAGCGGTTGCCAAGATTGAAAGCGCATTCGGCGGCGCACGATATCGGCCAAGCTTGGAGCGCAAGCCGTTGTTCTTGGCTCTCTGTCGCGATCCGCTCAGCCGCGAACGCCCCGAATGACCGAAAAAAAACGGACGCTGGAAACCAATCCGACCAAATCCTATAAAACGTCTCGGGACGCAGCGAATCAGACCCTGAAACGTCGCATAAATGCTGAACCTGTACAGCGTCTTTCAAAATCAGCCGCAGAAGGCTAGTATCCGAGCTTGCGATTTGCTCCGGTGCACGATGAGCATAATGTGATTGCCGTAATGGAATCTTTCGCGCAAGCATCGGAATTGCCGTCCTCACTCGGATGGGTTGGGTTTTGCCGCTTCTTGCGTTGTTCGAAGCGAAAGAAAGCTGCATGGGGTTCTTGCGCCCGCTCGAATTGCGGGCGAACTGATCGGAGGTGCTCTGAATGGCATTTGAATTCGTAATTATCGACGTGCGGGACCATGTCGGCGAAATCGTTCTGAACCGGCCCGAAAAGCGGAACGCCCTCAACAGGGGATTGCTGAGCGAACTCTTGAGAGCGCTGGAGAAATTCGACGAGGACGACAACGTGCGATGCATGCTGATTTCCGGTTCAGGAAAGGATTTCTCGGCGGGCGCCGACATCGGCGAAATGTCCAAAGACGATTTTTCCGACATGTTCATCGAAGACAGATTCGGCGCGGAAACGCGGGCGTTCGCCGCCCGCCGCAAGCCGGTCATCGCGGCGGTCTCCGGCCGCGCCCTCGGCGGCGGTTGCGAGCTTGCGATGATGTGCGACATGATCATCGCGGCGGAAGACGCCGTTTTCGGTCAGCCGGAAATCAATCTCGGCGTGATCGCGGGCCTCGGGGGGACGCAAAGGCTGACGCGCGCGATCGGCAAGTCGAAGTCGATGGAAATGCATCTCACCGGCCGGCAGATGTCGGCGAAGGAGGCGGAGGGCCTCGGGCTGGTGTCCAGGGTCGTGCCTGCAGGCAAGCATTTGGAGCAAGCGCGAGGGCTGGCGGACAAGGTCGCACGCATGCCTCCGCTCGCGGTGATGGCGGTCAAGGAGGCGGTGAACCGTGCGGAAGAGCTTCCGCTGAGCGAAGGCCTCCTGTTCGAGAGGCGACTGTTTCACTCATTGTTCGCGACCGAAGATCGCGTGGAGGGAATGAAGGCGTTCGTGGAGAAGCGCGTGCCGCACTTTCGAGGCCGCTGATTGGCGGCCCCACGCGGGCGGTGCGCGCGAACCGCCGCCGCCCGCTCGAATTGGGAAACTGTCCGCAACCCACCTTCGAAGAATTCGGTTTCGCCGGATCCGTTGCGGACAAATTTGGACGGAAGTATCTGACATCATTTTGAAAATTTGGAGAACGGACGAGCCATTCATCAGGCGTGCCGACCGCCCTGCATCGTTTCCGAAGGGGAGTCGAAGAGAGCGGCTTGAACTTCGTTGACACGGCAAACAACCGTCATTATACCGGCTCGTTCGGCGAACCGCGGAACCCAAGGATCAGGAAAATCGACGATGGCAAACTCACCCCAAGCAAAGAAACGCGCCCGGCAGGCTGTCAAAAAGAATGCGGTGAACAAGTCCCGATTGTCCAGAATCCGCACGTTCATTCGCAAAGTGGAGGAATCCGCGGCGTCCGGCGACGGGCAGGCCGCCGGCGAAGCCTTGCGGCAAGCGCAGCCGGAAATTATGCGTGGCGTCACCAAAGGCGTGCTGCACCGCAATACCGCAAAAAGGAAGATTTCCAGACTTGCGAAAATGGTGAAGGCGACCGCCTGACAATGTAGGCGGTCGGAGGTTGCGCCGAGCCGTCGGCAGATGGCGCGGACGGGGCTGTTTTCCGTCTCAAGAAAGACAGGTCGGCTCGTTCTGCTGCTTTTGCCAAAGCTAAAGTGATGAATGCCGAGATAGTTCAATTTAACGAGTTGGGTTTCCATTTTCGAATTTGAATGGCGTTGCTGAGCCGATCTGTCGCGGGCCGGATCGAATTGGGCTTTCGGACGACGCTTGAGGGGAGGCGGGCACGGAAATGGCCCAAGGATTCGATATTCTGCAAGAAGACGAATGCGTCCGATTCGCTGCCGAAGGCGATTCGCATGAAATTTGAGCTTCAGACGCCGCGTGAAACCGCGGAAATCCCGAAGTGCCGGAGAAATTCGGATGTGCATCTGGAGCGGCGGCGACTTTTGAAAATGCGTTGCGAGCTTGGCAACGCGTTAATCAGAAAACGAAAATTCCACTTTCGCGACGTTCGTTCCACGGAATTTATGCGTCTTCCTCCGAATTTCGCATTGAAAACCCGCATTGGGTCTCACAGACTGCGCTAGGCTCAGTTCAACGAGGGTGACCGGATGAGCAGCGGGAAGGATTGCAGCGTGATCGAAATGCGGCCGGATGCGGTTTGGCAGGAAATGCTGTCGGACAAGGATGCCGCTCTCGTGGATGTGCGAACGCGGCCGGAGTGGGCGTTCGTCGGCATTCCGGATCTCTCCGCGCTTGGCCGCAAGGCAATTCTCGCCGAGTGGCAAAAATACCCGACGATGGAGTTCAACGACGAATTCGCCGAGAACATTGATCTCGCATTGGCGGGATCGAATCCTTCAAGCGTCTATTTCATCTGCAGGTCGGGCCAGAGATCCCGCGCCGCGGCGCTCCACTACATGGAAGTCTCCGAAGCGCGCAGCCGCACCGTGCGCTGCGTCAATGTCTCGGAGGGATTCGAAGGCGTGCTGGACGAGTTCGGCCATCGGAGCAAAGCCAACGGCTGGAAGTGCCGAGGCCTGCCGTGGCGGCAGTCGTAGACGAAGAAATGAATAACAAGGAACCGAAATAATGTCCGAAATTTGGGAACGAGTATCTGACCGCCTTCGTCGCGACATTGGCGAGAATTGGATTGATGGAACACGCCTCGTTTCGATCGACGGAGACAAGGCGGTCGTTGAAATGCCGTCGAGATTCAAGCGCGACTGGGTCGCGAACACATATTCGGATATCTTTCTCCGACAGCTCAGTTCGGCGGAGCCGAACATCCGGCGCGTCGAGTTCACGGCCCGCAAGGGAGCGAGACGCAGCGACGGCGCGGCGAAGAAAGCAGGCCGCGCCGGCTACCGCAACCGCGCCTCGATGGGCGGCAAGCAGCTCGGCGTCAATCTCGATCCGCGCTTCACTTTCGAGTCGTTCGTCATCGGGAGGCCGAACACGGTCGCCCACGCGGCGGCTTGGAGGATGGCGCAGGAGGATTCGCTCGATTTCAATCCGCTGTTTCTTCACGGGAACGTCGGATTGGGCAAAACTCATCTCATGCACGCGATCGGCTGGGCATTGGTCGAAAACAACCCGGACGCGAAAGTCCTCTACCTGTCCGCCGAGACGTTCATGTACCGCTTCGTGCAGGCGCTGTCCGGCAAGACCATGATGGAGTTCAAGGACCAATTCAGGTCGGTGGACGCGCTGATGGTGGACGATGTGCAGTTCATCGCGGACAAGAACTCGACCCAGGAAGAGTTTTTCCACACGTTCAATGCGCTGATCGACCAAGGCAAAAAAATCATCATCTCCGGCGATCGCTCCCCCGGCGCGATCGAAGGCATCGGCGAACGGATTCTGTCGCGCCTTCAGGCAGGGCTGGTTGTCGACCTGCACCCGACGGATTACGAGCTGCGCCTGAGCATCCTGATGCGAAAGTCGCATGCCCATAAGCAGAAATATCCCGCCCTCGTCTTCGAAGACGGTTTGTTCGAGTTCATGTCGCGGCGCATTTCGAGCAATGTCAGAGTCTTGGAGGGGGCGCTGAACAGGCTGGTTTCGACGGCTCAAATGCTTCAGCAAAATGAAATCACATTGAATTTCGCGAAGGAGACGCTGCTGGACATCATCAAGGAGACGGATCGAAAAATCGAAATCGATACCATCATCCGGCATGTCGCCGAACATTATTCGGTCCCGAAGTCGGACCTGGTCGGGCCGAAGCGGCAGCGTCCGGTCGTACGCGCCAGGCAAGCGGCAATCTACTTGTCGAAGCAGCTCACCGAAGAGCCGCTCGTCGAAATCGGCAGGAAGTTCGGCGACAGGGATCATACCACCGTCATTCACTCCGTGAGGATGATTGAAAAACTGAAAGCGCAGCAGAGCCGGATCTCCGAAGATTTGGAGATCCTTCGGCGCCGCATCGAGGAATAGCGGCGGATGCCGCGAGCCCGGCAAGGCCGGTCGCCAACTTTTCGGCCTGCGAAACAAGAGGGAAGGCGGAAATGAAACTCACGATTGAGGTGGAGAAGCTCCGCAGCGCGGTGAATGCGGCGCGGGCCGTCGTCGACAGGGTCCAGACGATGCCGATCCTTTCGAACATCCTCATCGAGGTAACGGACGAGAACGAAGCGACCTTCATCGCCACCGATCTGAATGTGGAACTGAAGGTCAAAGTCGGCGTAGCTACGGAACATGCCGGGGCAACGACCGTGCAAGCCGCCATTTTCGGCGAGCTGGTGCGGCACCTGCCGGACGAAAGCCAAGTGGGGCTTTGGATAGACGAAAGCGATCAGCTCATCGTCTCCGCCGGCCGATCGGAATTCAATCTCAGCACTCTGTCCCCCGGCGATTTCCCGATAATGGCCGAGGAGGAGTTCGATACGACCTTCAGCGCGCCTTCGGGATCGATCAAGAGGCTCTTCGCAAAATCGAAGATCGCGATTTCGAAGGACGAATCGAGGCGCTATCTGAACGGCGTGTATTTTCACTCCGCCGGCGGCGAAGACGAAAAAAAGCTTACGGCCGTCGCCACGGACGGGTACATCCTCGCGAGATCGGAGATGCCCGCTCCCGAGCACGCGGAAGAAATGGAAGGCGTGATCGTTCCCGAAAAATCGGTCGCCGAGGTGACCCGGATACTGGACGAGAAATCCGAAGACGTGACCGTTTCCGTGTCAGGCGGCAAGATTCGGTTCGAAACCGATCAGATTTCATACACGTCGCGCGTGATCGACGCGAGATTCCCCGACTACGAGAGACTTATCCCGAACAACACCGCGTTCAAGCTCGCCGTCGATCCGGGGGAGCTGCTGAGGGCCGTCCAGCGGGTGTCCACGGTGTCCTTGCAGCAGGTCAAGTCCGTCAACATGAAGATGGAGTCCGACCGGCTCGAGCTGAACGTCTCCGCGCCGGGGCACGGCGTCGCGACCGACGTCATTCCCGCCGAATTCCCGCATGATACGACGACCATCAAGTTCGGCCACAGGCACTTGATCGGCATACTTTCCGAAATGGAAAAGAAGCAGGTGTCGTTCAATTTCAATTCGCCCAAGTCGGCGACGGTGGTGTCAGAAGAAGGGGGCACGGATACGCTCTTCGTGGTCATGCCCTTGAAGGTCTGACGCCGAACTGAAGTCCTTCGAAACCCGCTGCTCGCTGGCGGCGGTTCCCCGGATCGCCGCCGGAGAGATTTCATCATGCCCGGACACCATGTTTCCGATTTGAAGCTGTCGCACTTCAGATCGCACTTGTCCGGCGAACTCTCGACCGGCGGCCGTTCGGTCGTGCTGTCCGGGGCGAACGGATCGGGAAAGACGAGCGTTCTGGAAGCCTTGTCGATGCTGTCGCCGGGGCGCGGCTTGCGCGGAGTCGGCGCCGACGACGCTTCCCGGCTTCCCGAGCGGATCGGTTGGAAGGTGTTCGCCGAATTGTCGGTATCGGGGCGTTCGACATCGGTCGAGACCTACCTTCAGGAAGGCACGAGGCGAAAGGTTCGAATCAACTTCAAGCCGACGGCGCAAACGGAACTGGGACGAACGATCCGGATCCTGTGGATAACCCCGGCGATGGATCGCCTCTGGACCGAAGGAGCGGACGGGCGGCGGAAATTCCTTGATCGCATGGCGATGAGCTTTTTTCCGGAGCACCCTGCGGACGTCGCGGCTTACGAGAAGGCGATGCGGGAACGCAATCGCATGTTCCGCGAAGGAATCGTCGACAGCCATTGGTTCGAAGCTCTGGAAGCGCGGATGTCGGACCACGGCGCGCGGATCACATCGAATCGAATGAAGACGCTGGACCGCCTGCTCAAGGAGAGCGCTTCCGCGACGACCTCGTTTCCGGCTGCCCATCTGGAACTCGCCGCGCCGGAAAGCGGCGGCGGCAATATCGACGAGCCGAAAGAGCTCGCCGCCATGTTCAGGGACTGCCGGAAGCGCGATGCTGTCGCGGGCCGGACCAGCGCAGGACCGCACCGAGCGGATGTCCTGTCTTTCTACAAGGATCGAGGAGTCGCCGCGAGAAGCTGTTCGACGGGCGAGCAGAAGGCGCTGCTGATTTCGCTCGTCTTGGCGAACGCCCGCGCTCTGTCGCGCGAGCTCGGAGCGGCGCCGGTTCTGCTGCTCGACGAGGTGGCCGCTCATCTGGACGAGGACCGGCGGCGGAGCTTGTTCGACGAAATTCGCCTGATGGATGCGCAAGTCTGGATGACGGGAACGGATTCAGCCCTGTTCGCCGATGCCGGAAGCGATGCGGTCCGCGTGGAAGTCTCGTCCAGGTGCGGCCGCTCGCTTATGGAACAGCGCGCCGAATAGCGCCTTTGCGGCGCCGGCTCGCTCAGTAGTCCAAGTTCTCCACGCTCAGCGCATTGCTTTCGATGAATTTCCTGCGCGGCTCGACTTCTGCGCCCATGAGCTTGTTGAACAGGATGCCGGCTTCCGATGCGTCGTCCACCTTGACCTTCAGGAGCGTTCTGGCTTCCGGATCCAGCGTGGTTTCCCAAAGCTGATCGGGATTCATTTCGCCGAGGCCCTTGTATCTCTGGAGCGACAGGCCCTTTTCGCCTTCGTCCAGAACCGCGTCCAGCAGTTCGGTCGGAGTGAAGACCTTCTTGGTTTTTTGCTTCCGTTCGAAGATCGCAGGCTCGGAATACGTCCTGGGCAAATCCTCCGCCAATTCCGCCAGCTTCATGCATTCCTTGGAATGCAGAATGCCGCCGGGCAGGTTCTTGACGTCCTCGACGCCTCTGACCGTGCGCGAGAACCGCAGCCCGCCGTCCTGCGTGGGCCGACCGCTCCAACCTCGCTCGTACTCATTCGAAGCGGCGTCGAGCCTGCGGCGGACGGCCTCCGCCGCGGCTTGCCAGTCGGCGCTTATCCTGCCCTTCTCGAGAACGCCCGCGATCGCCGAATGCTCCAGGATTTTGCGCGAGCAATAGGTCGGGAAAATGTCCAGCACCCGGCGGATGGTCCGCGCTTCCGCGACGAGCTCCGCCAGTCTTTCGCCCTCGACGGCCTCGCCGGACTCGAGCCGCAGCGCGGCGCCGTCCGCGCCTTGATTGACCAAGTAGTCTTCGAACGCCGCCTGGTCCTTCAAATAAACCGGGTTCTTGCCGTGCTCGACCTTGAAAAGCGGCGGTTCCGCGATGAACAGGTGACCTTGCTCGATCAAGCTGGGCATTTGCCTGTAGAAGAAAGTCAGAAGCAGCGTTCTGATGTGCGCGCCGTCCACGTCCGCGTCTGTCATGATGATGACTTTGTGGTAGCGCAGCTTTTCCAGGTCGAAATCGTCGGAGCCGATTCCGGTTCCCAAGGCGGTGATGAGCGTGCCGATCTGCTCGGACGACAGCATCCTTTCCAGACGGGCGCGCTCGACATTCAGGATCTTGCCGCGAAGCGGAAGCACGGCCTGGTTTTCCCTTGCTCGGCCTTGCTTGGCGGACCCGCCGGCGGAATCGCCCTCGACGATGAAGAGTTCGGACAGCGCCGGGTCTTTCGCCTGGCAGTCGGCGAGCTTGCCCGGCAGGGACGCGATGTCCATCGTCGATTTGCTTCGCGCGAGCTCCCTCGCCTTGCGCGCCGCTTCCCGCGCTTTGGCGGCTTCGACGATCTTGCCGATGATCCGCCTTGAGTCCGCGGGGTTCTCTTCCATCCATTCCTCGAGCTTTTCGGCAAGGAAGGATTCAACCGGCTGGCGGACTTCCGACGAAACAAGCTTGTCTTTCGTCTGCGATGAAAATTTCGGATCGGGAACCTTGATCGACAGGACGCATGTCAATCCTTCGCGCGCGTCTTCGCCGGCGAGCGCGACCTTCTCTTTCTTGAGAATGTCGTTCGTCTTGACGTAGTTGTTGATTGTCCGCGTGAGAGCCGATCTGAACGCGGCAAGGTGGGTTCCTCCGTCCCGTTGGGGGATGTTGTTCGTGAAGGGGAGGACGGTTTCGTGCAAGCCGTCGTTCCAGCAAAGCGCCGTGTCGATGACAATTCCTTCCCGGTCGCCGCGCATCGGTATGGGATCGTTCAAGATCGGCGTTCGATCTCTGTCGAGATGCTTCACGAACTCGCTGACTCCGCCTTCGGAATGGAATCTCGCCTTTTTCGGCTGCATTTGCCGCTCGTCGTGCAGTTCGATTCCGACCTTCGCGTTCAGGTAGGAAAGTTCGCGCAGGCGCTTCTCCAGCGTCGTCCAAATGAAGTTCCTGTCGCTGAAGGTCGCCGTCGAGGCAAGGAAGCGGACCATCGTTCCGGTCTTGCCCCCTGAAGATCCCTTGACGTTCAGCGGCTCGACGGTGATTCCGTTCTCGAAGCGAGCGAAGTGCTCCTTGCCGTCCCGCCAGATTCGAATTTCAAGCCAGTCCGAAAGCGCGTTGACGACCGAGACGCCGACGCCGTGCAGCCCGCCGGCGACCTTGTAGCTGTTGGAGTCGAATTTTCCGCCGGCATGCAGCTGCGTCATTATGACCTCGGCGGCGGAGATCCCTTCGCCTTTGTGGATGTCCACCGGGATCCCGCGGCCGTTGTCGTAGACGGATACGCTTCCATCCTTGTGGATTTTGACGACGACCTCGTCAGCATGGCCGGCCAGAGCCTCGTCGATGCCGTTGTCGACGACTTCATAAACCATGTGGTGGAGACCCGACCCGTCGTCCGTGTCTCCGATGTACATTCCCGGCCTCTTCCGAACCGCTTCCAAGCCTTTCAGAACCTTGATGGAATCCGCACTGTAATTCTGCTCAATTGCTGGACTTTGTGTCATTTTTGTATCCCGCACCGCCTTGTCGTATACATATAGTGCGTACTGTCGGCATTGTCACGCGCGCGCGCCGCGCCGCGCCGCGAAAGCCGGGCGGCGCGGGGCGCGGGGCTGCCGGAAACCATGAGCGAAAGATGAAAGTGAACTTGAGGAACGCCGCGCTCGCCGACCGGCAAATGATCTACGATTGGCTTGCGCGCTCCGACGCGACTCCGGAAATGCTCGGCCCGCCGATATTTTCGGATGCGCCCGTTCCGGATTTCGACGAGTTCTGCGCGGACTACGACGACGAGGCGTTTCGCGATTTCGGGCCGTTCCGACTCTTCGTGATCGCGGTCGACGGCCGGGAAATCGGCGCGATCAGCTACTATATCAGGGAGAGCATCGCCGAAATCGATCTGTGGATCGGCTCCGCTTCCGACTGGGGCCGCGGATACGGTCCTGCCGCGATCCGGATTGCCGCCGACAAGCTTGCGCAGCTGGGACAAGTCAGGCAGATGATCATTCGCCCATCGGCGCGGAACCGCCGAGCCGTCGCGGGTTATCGAAACGCAGGATTTGCGCCGTACGATCCGAAGGCGCATGATGTGCCCGGCTGGTGCTTGTCGGAAGGATTGGATTATTCGGATGCCGTGTTGATGGTGCGCCCGGTCAAGCTGGTGCCGGAATCAGTCGGGCGACCGCAGGTTGAGCAATGAACGCCTCTTGAAGTTGCAGCAGGATTGAAGAATGGATTTTGGGAACGACTGCGCTTTCGTCGTGATCGACGTGCAGAACGACTTCTGCCCGGGCGGAGCTTTGGAAGTGCCGGACGGCGACGCCGTGGTGGAAAAAATCAACCGGCTCGCGGACAAATTCCGGGTGAAGGTGTTCACGCAGGACTGGCACCCTTCCGACCACGCGTCATTCGCTGCCAATCACGCAGGAAAGCAACCCTTCGACACCGTTGACCTCTCTTACGGAACGCAGGTACTTTGGCCTCGGCACTGCGTGCAGGGAACGCAGGGAGCCGAATTCCATGCGGATCTGAAAACGTCCAAAGCGGACGTGATCGTCAGGAAAGGATTTCGAGCCGAGATCGACAGCTATTCCGCATTCTTCGAGAACGACCGCGAGACGCCGACCGGCTTGGACGGATACCTCAGGTCGCGCGGCGTCGGAAAAATCTTCTGCGCCGGTTTGGCCACGGACTTTTGCGTCCGCTATTCCGCAGTCGACGCGGTCCGATTGGGATTCGAAGTCATCTTGATCGAAGATGCCTGCCGGGCGATCGATCTGGACGGCTCTTTGGGAGCGGCGATGAAAGAAATGCGGGAGCTCGAAGTCGCGATCGAGCAAACGTCGTCCTTGTAGCGCGGTCCGGCCGTTCCGTTTCCGAAATGTTCGTGCCGACGGTAGACATCGCTTCGCGAGTCCATGATCACAACTGGAAGATCGACCCGATCATCCGTTCGCTGATCGATACGGATTTCTACAAGCTCCTGATGTGCCAGTTCGTATTCCGGAACTCGCCGGACGTGGAAGTCGTCTTCAAGCTGATCAACCGGTCCGGCAAGGTCAAGCTCGCCGAACTCATCGACGAGACGGAGCTCAGGGAGCAGCTGGACCATATCCGATCGTTGCGGCTCTCGCGCGGCGAGTCCACATGGCTTCGCGGCAACACGTTCTACGGCATCCGGCAGATGTTCCAGCCGGAGTTCATGACTTGGCTCGAGGAGCTCTCGCTCCCGCCGTACGTTCTTGAAAAGCGCGACGGGCAATTCGAGTTGACCTTCAAAGGGGCTTGGCCCGAGGTCATGCTTTGGGAAATTCCCGCGCTTGCGGTCGTCATGGAGCTTCGGTCGCGCGCGGTTCTGCGGTCGATGGGGCGTTTCGAATTGCAGGTCCTGTACGCGCGGGCGATGACGCGGCTATGGGAAAAGATCCAGCGGCTCAACGAGATTGACGGATTGCAGATCGCCGACTTCGGCACCCGGAGGAGGCATTCGCATCTGTGGCAGGACTGGTGCGTGCAGGCGATGATCGAGGGAATGACGGACAAATTCGTCGGCACGTCGAACTGCTTGATCGCAATGCGCAGGGAAGTGGAAGCCATCGGCACGAACGCCCATGAACTTGCCATGATTTACGCCGCCTTGGCGGAGAGCGACTCGGATCTTCGGCGCGCAGCTTTCAAAATGCTGGCGAAATGGCAAAGCGAGCATTCCGGAAACTTGCTCATCGTGCTTGCCGATACGTTCGGAACGGAGCAATTCCTTCGGAACGCTCCGGATTGGCTCGCGAAATGGACCGGCGTAAGGATCGATTCCGGCAATCCTGCGGCAATGGCGGAAGCCGCTGTCAATTGGTGGGCCGAACGCGGGGAAGATGCATCCGAAAAGAGAATCATTTTTTCCGACGGTCTGGATGTGGATTTGATAATTGAGCTGCATCGCCGGTTTTCGGGTCGGGCGAGGATCAGCTTCGGCTGGGGGACGCTGCTGACGAACGATTTCAGGGACATTTACCCCGATGACGGGCTCGCGCCGTTCTCGCTGGTGTGCAAGGCCGTCAGCGCGAACGGACGGCCGACGGTCAAGCTGTCGGACAATCCCTTGAAGGAGACGGGACCTGCCGATGAAATCGCTCGTTACAAGAAGGTGTTCGGGGTCGGACGCAGGGCGAAGCGCGAACTGATCGTCTAGCGTCGGCGGTTCCGCTGCCGGACACTGTGAATTCAAGCCGCCGGCTGGATTGGTCCGCCTGTCGCAATTGCAACACTTCGCTGCGCTTGCACCGCCAAGCTCCGTTCATGCTCCTTCGCCCAACTTCGTCAGCACGGCATCCAAGCGAAGATCCGCTCCGCGGTCCAGCGCCAGCGAATCATAATAAATCATGCGCAAAGACAGCTTCGTTGTTCTTCAGGAAGGCGTGCCGCCGTTCGGCCTTGAAGCCGACCCGGCGGCCCATTGCCGCGCTTCTGAGCCTCGTCTGCCCGTGCCGCATGACTTGGATACCTTCTGTATCTCGTGTCGGATCGCTCGAGGTGTCGCTTGAAGCAGATTCACGGGTCGATCAGGACCGGATGCGGTCGGTTTTTACCGGTCCACTGAGATTCATAAGTTCAGGCGGCTATCAAGCCTGATAAATATGTGGATTTCATCGTGTCAGCGTCTGGGAACAACTTTGCGGCAACAGTTGCCGCTGCCCTGAAAAACGCAAGACCTATCCCGAGCAACTCGCCAAAGTTCTGTCCTCCCCAAACCAGAACGACGAGCCTAAGCCGCTACGTGTAAGTCACCGATCAACCACGAAAGAACCGCCGCCGAAGGGTTGGAATCTCCAAGCCCTCAATCGTCCGCGAAGCCCGAGAACTCCAACTCCAATACGGTGCTCAATATTGAAGCAACACTTCGACGATAACGTCCTCCGCCGCAATGTCCAATGCACTATCATTGAAGCTTGGAGGCCCTCCCATCGCGCTCGGGTTGTTGGAAAACCCATAGCCTTCTACGGGTATATCGAACGCCCCGACATCCAGCTCTGAGTTTCCGTTTTGGTCATGTATCAGCGCAACGGCATACCGACCTGGATCCAGCGGTATCGTGATCGAGACATCCTCTTTGACCTGCGAAAGATCAAGATACCCATTCGTGACGGCGCTGTCGTAATCCGCTGGGAAAGCGCGGTGATCATCGAATACCGCGTAGAGAATTGCGCCTTCCCGGCTTTCAAGACCCAAGACGCGAACAGTCAGCTCTGTTGCGTATGCGACCGGCGAAGACAAAAGCGTGACCAGCGCTGTCAGCAGGAAGAAAATTATTCTCATAGGTCGTGCCTCACTTCCAGAAAAACTGAAGGATCCGATGTGCGAAACTCGCTGTCTGACGTCCCAAAACTCCAGTCGCCCCCAAAATCGACAGAAAAGCGGTCTTTGCTCAGCTGTCCGCCGATGCGAAGATTCGTGGAGTGATCGTCCCAGCTATGCACAGCACTTGAAAAACCATCCACTGCACCGAAGCTGCGCTGCGCCGACAGGCCGATGTAGTTTTGGCGCATGTAGGGTAGCGACCCGAAGCCACGCCCAAGGCTTGACCATTCCTGATCCGTCAGCCCTGTCCCGTCGTGGAAGGCTTCTAGCGTCAGCGTCAATTCCGGTTCCGCTGGCGGATTGATCACCATGCCGAGCGCAAGTTGCGGGTACCACGTGTTCTCGGCACGCTGCAAGTCCTCGGCAAGCGCAAGTGCAAACATCTTATCGGCACGCCTCACATCTTGCTGTAGAACCGCTGACCCATAGATCAGCGCGAAGTCATTCAGTGCACGCGTGGCAGAGATGCCAGCGCTGAAAGTGTCTCTCGCGCCAGATGCGTATCTCAATGCCACGGCATAATCGAGATCGCCTGTCAGACCTTCACGGCTGAGCACCACCTGCTCTAAACCCAGATTTGCGCCATCTGGATCATTCTCGAAATCTCGGCTTAGAACCAAGCGCGTCGTGCCGCTGCTGCGAAAACGGGCCAAGGAAACCAAAGGAAGACCCGCCAAAGTTCCGGAGCTGTCCCGGATGTCGAAGTTTAGGCGGCCGGATTGTATGACGTCGAGTGGGCGGAAGAAATGCGACTTGTCATAGGCGATGATCGCTTTGCCCAATGAGAGCGTTGTCGTAGCCGACAGGTCACTGCGATAGAACGCCTCTTGCAGCTCGAGATCGGGGTCGTCCTCATCCAAGGTGAAACGCAGCTTCAACTCGAAGGGATCGCACCAATATTGGCCGGTGATGAAAAACGATGCAGCGCTTTGCCCGTTGTTTTCATAACTCAGCTCAGAGCCTAGACGTCCTGTGAAGCAGGCTTGCTTGGCACTGACTTGCGCAGTGCTCGCGAGCGCAAGAAGAATCGGCAAGAAAGGCGAGGTTGGAGCACGCATCATCTTTGGATTGCATTAGGAGTAAAATGTCCGTTGGCGAAGCGTTGGCTTTCGATCCGCTCAATCATGAGGCGGGTCTCGTTGCCTTGCGAGGATCGGAAGGTGATCTCTGCTACGCCGTCGATTGCGTCGCTACCGAACGGAATGCGCTGCACTGCTCCGAACTCCGCAGTTCGGAGCAGCTTGCCGCTGGTCAGGAAATACTCAGCGTATACAGGCGCAAAACTGCTTGGATTAACAAAGAGCTCTATTGTCCTGAACGTGCTCGATCGGCTCTTGGCTACAAGCCGAAGCTTCGTCAGATTTTTGCCGTCTCGCGTTGCGTTGGACTGTCTTTCCACACGGTATTGATCCGCAAACCGAAGCTGGGTGATGTCACCAACCACGGTCTCGCCTCTCAGGCTTTGGATCTTGGGGATGCGAATCGTGCGCCGCGAGCCCGGGACAAAGAGCCAAAGTCCGTTTGGTGTGTAGAGGTATTTTTCGCCCCGTTTTCCGCTCGACACAATGGTCGCGAGGGAACTTCCCTTGCCATCTTGGTCAGAGGAGAAGCGAGTGGTCGTGCCATCGCTGGTGCGGATCAAAAAGCTGACCGTCACCTCAGCCGAGGGCAGCCGAAGCGCATCGATCTCTTTCAGAATATCGGCGAACCCCGCCTGTGCCGACAAAAACAAAAAGCTCACCAAGGCAATCGGAGGTCGAAAAACCAAGGTCATCTTCTTCATCCTTCTACCAGTTCTGTGATCTTTCGCTTTGCCAGGGCTCGAACCGTCAGCAGTGCCGCGAGGGCTGAAATTGCGGCCACAGTTGCTGCAATGCCGGCTGCAAACACCGAATCCCAGAAGATCAGTAGAGGCACCTCGGCGTTCTGTCCGGGCGGGGGAGGGAGCATGATGTCTGCGCTGTCGAGGTAGCTGACCAGGCCAAAGGAAATTGCCAGACCAATAGCGCAGCCCACAACGCTCAAGATCGTACCCTCGAAAAGAAATATCCCTGCGATGGCCTTTTTTTTCATGCCCAAGGCCCGCAAGACCCCAAGCTGAGCTCTTCTCTCAAGTATCGAGGCGCTGATTGCGCTCAACAAGGAAATGAAAATCACAAGCGAGAGAATTCCGCTGAGCACACTGAATTGCGCCAGATTAGAGCGTCGAATTTGGTCAAAGATAGGTTCGACCTCTCGCCAGGTTCGCACTACAAACGGTGGCTCCAAGCGCTCATTGAGCTTGGATGCGACAGCTGAGACATCTTCCATTGATTCGTCATATATGACGATGCGCGAGACATCCTCTGTATCAAGCAAGAATTGCATGTTTTCCAGCGGCATTTCGACGAACACTGCGTCGCTGAAGCGGTTGCCTGTCGAAACGATCCCGACAACGGCCAGGTCAATCGCATTAATCGCGTTCTGCTTCGTGGTCGCGAGCAGGGTTACCGCATCGCCAACCTGCAGGGAAAGCTGCTCCGCAAGCGTCTGGCCGATGGTGGCGCGAAATTCCTCTGCTCTACTGTTGCGCAGGCTCTTCCCTTCAATCACAGGAGCAACCGTTCGTCGAAGCCGCGTATCTGCGCCGACGTCAATCCCAAGTCCCGAGAATGGCACCGTTTTTCGACCGTTCGACGCGAGTCCGCCGGTATTCAATTCGGCGAATTTCTGCACCGATGCACCCGCAAACATCGCGTTGATACGCGCCTGCTGCTCCGGGGATATTGTGTGATCTATCCCGCCATCCGTATACCCTTTGAACTGCTCGGGCTGTCCGATTTGGATATGACCCGTACCGCCATACACAATTCCAAATTGCAATCCATAGAGGCTGCCCTGTATGAAGCCGATCAGTAAATGCGCCGAAAGCGTTGCCGTCGCGATTATCATGATTACAGGGAGAGACTTGGACGATCGTCGCAGGATGCCTTTCGCAGCGAGATTGACGAGTTCAAACATTGGCATCAAGACTGAGAACGCGATCCGATGCCGCGAGCACCTTGGCGTCATGGGACGCCACCACAATCGTTAGCCTTCTTTTTTCGATCAACCCGCGGAACAGAGAAATCATGTGGTCGCGGTTCTCATCGTCGAGGCTTGACGTCGGCTCGTCGGCAAGAAGCAATGCCTTCATTCCGGCGATCGCCCGCGCAACCGCAACGCGCTGCCTTTGCCCGCCGGAAAGCTGTTCCGGGAGATGATCTGCACGGTCGGACAAACTCAACTCTACAAGCAGATCTGCTGCTATGTCACGTTTCTGGCGCGAAGACAGAGAGCTGTCATGGAGCGATAAAGTGATGTTTTCTAAGGCTGTCAGTTCTGGGATAAGATGCGAGCGCTGAAAAACAAAGCCGATCTCTTCTCGCCTTAACGCCTCTCGTCTGGCTGGGCTCGCGTCCGAGATCACTTCCGAGTGAAAGGCGATCTCGCCCCCGTCAATCTCGTCAAAACCAGCTGCCAGGTTCAGGACCGTACTCTTGCCGACCCCAGACCGCCCGGAAATGGCAAAGAGCGTTGATTCCGGCACATCAAATGACAGGTCGCTCAGCACAAGAAGGCTGCGTCCGCCATCTCGATAGGATTTGCTCACATCGCGATATGTCAAGACAGCACTCATTGGACCCCAATCTGATGTGGTTCAAGTCGAGGCGTTCGGTGTTGCCGCGCCTCAGGCAGCGTTTCAAACCATTGGTTGAAGGCTGCGTACCGCTTCTTGCTGTCGAGAAGCACAGGAGGTGCGTCGATGTCCAAGCTGCGCCCAACATGTAGACGCGTGACGAGTTCGATATCCTGCTGCATCGTGTTCTCCCAAAGCCAAGCCCACGCCGCCGCGCTCCCCAAGCTCCCTTCATAGTCCTTCGCCAGACGTCAGCAGCGCTACATCCAAGCGAAGGTTCGCTCCGGATAGGTTTTTCCCGGACCTGCCGCCGATGCGAAAGCGCGAGGCGACAAAAGCGCATTTTCAGGAACGAATGCGCTCGGCACCGCCGCGGATTGAGAATTCGGCGCGCGGATTGCGGAGCAAAATGCAATGGGCAAAGCGAATTCAGTTGCGAATCGATGACCGCGACCGGATTCATGATGCCTTCCGGATTCAGCGCGGACTTGCTTCGCCGCATCGCGGCGACGAATGCCGGATCACCGTGCTTCGCCAGCTCCAGGGCGTTCGCCCTGCAGACGCCGTGTTCCGCAGAGAGCGAACCGTCGCATTCGCGCACCAATCCGAAGACGGCCTGCCTTATCTTTCCCCCGCCGGGTGGAGGAAACACGTTGTAATGCAGGTTCCCGTCGCCGACATTGTCAGTGCTAAAGTAAAATTCGCCAGTTTTGCGCTTTCGCGCCTCGTCCGATTTCGGCGGTCCGAGGGTTTCAATCCTGGCCTGCACGGTTCAGCATGGGCTGGTTCCAGAGGCGGTTGCCGAAGACCAGCGAGGCGAAGGCCATCGCCTGCTTCACGGCCGACAGTCTGGACCCGAAGACTGGAGAGGCGCGGAAGGACAAGACCGGCGCCTGCCCGCGGCAGGTCACGCTCCAGAACGGCGTGCTCGAGACCGAGTAGGAGGTGGTTCTGTCCGACGGGGCGCTCTGGATCCGCAAGGCCTGCGAGGAGATTCTTGCCGGACGGAAAGTTATCTTCATCCTCGACCTGTTCCATGCCCTCCAATATGCGGACGCCGCTGTGAAAGCCGTGACGCCAGTTTGAAGCGGTCGCGACCTGCATCCGCACCTACGGGACCAACAAGGACCGAATGCGCTGCGATCTTTGCCGGACGCTCGGACTGCCGGTCGGATCCGGCGTCGTGGAAAGCGCCTGTAAGCAGATCGTCGGCAGCCGATTCAAAGGAGCCGGACGCCACTGGTCGAAGGCCGGAGCCAACGCCTTGTTCGCCGTCAAATGCTGCTTCAAGAACAACCGCTGGCCCGACTTCCTCGATTGGAGGGCTTGTAGCGTCGCCGCCTGACCAAAAAACCGTGAGACGCACCCCAATTGATGCAGCGCGGCGGCACTTGCGTTGGTCAATTCTGATATTTGATGAAAGGCGTAAGATTTGCAATCCGGTCGTAGAGTTTGCGGGCTTCGTGATTGTAATCCTGAGTCAGCCAATAGACCGACGGCGCCCCGTCCTTCGCCGCTTGTGAATAAACTGCTTCAATCAACTTTCGGCCAACGCCATGCCCTCGAACCGACGGATCCGCGAACAGATCTTGGAGATAACAAACACGTTCCAGACGCCAGCAATGCGCATGATAAAGATAATGGACTATGCCAACCGCCCGACTGTCGGTCTCCGCAATGAAACCCGAGGGCATCCAAGGATCGTCCGACAGCAGGCGCTTGAAGGTGGAAGCGTACACTTCATCGGATACGCTGGTTTCATAGAAGTCGAGATACCCGGTCCAAAGCTTCTTCCATTGTGCCTCGTCCGGCTGCTCAACAGGTCGAATTGCTATAGGTGGATTCATGGTCCTCGACTCTCGTTTCTGAATTTCGCGTCCAGCCTCAATCGGCACTGCGGTAGCGCTCTCTGCGTCGCGTTTGTCCTCTGAAAGTAACCAGACTACGGATGAACCTATGGGAACAAAAGCAGCATATCTTCAAGGAACGTATGGATTCAATAGGTTGTGCGGGATCAGCATTTTGCGACGGTTCGGGGTCCGATTCGTCTGCGTCCAAGGATGGGTCATAGGCGTCGGACGGGTTGTTTTCCGGCGTTCCGGTTTTTGGTCTCTTGGGGTTCGGTTGATTGGCGTTCGCTGGAAGCGCGGAGAGTCTGCGGACAACCCATTTCGGCGTTGTTTCCGAGATATCTCGTCGCGCCGCCGCGGAAGTGGAGCAGGAATCGCTCGAAGATTAATCCTGCAAGGGCGCCCTCTATTCGCCGGAAGGCGAAGGCATGCTCCGAATCACTCCGATGCCGCCGGCATTTGCAAATTCAGGCTGGCTGATGCTTCGGCCTGGCTGTCGCAATTGCAACACTTCGCCGCGCTTGCGGGGCCGCTCGCAAGATTCAGCCGCATGATGCACCATTTAGCGTATAAGAAAACCTAAAGAGGCAGAGCAGGCAATGAGCAGCCGTACCGGAGCGAGAAGGCCGGCGCAGAAACGCGTTTCCGGTGCCGGAAAGAAAAGTGCGCGCCGCACTCGCAAGCCCGCGCGAACGAAGTCGCTCGGATTCAAGCCGCTGAAGTGGAGCAAGTCCGCAATTCGGTCGGTGCTTCTCGCGACGTGGGCTTTCGGCTGGCGCATCGGCGCCGTCTTCGCCCTGATTTTTGCGGGAGCGGTCGCCTATTGCTATTCAACCCTGCCTTCGGTGGACCAACTGCTTGACGGAAGGACGCGCGGTTCCGTCACCATGCTCGACCGCGACAACAAGGTCTTCGCATGGAGAGGCGACCAATACGGAGGTGCCGTCGATGTCGATTCCGTTTCGCCGCATCTCCTGAACGCGGTCATCGCAACCGAGGACAAGCGCTTCTACAGGCATTTCGGCGTAAGTCCGCGCGGGGTTGTCGGGGCGATGATAATCAATTTGCGCGAGGGAAGAGGCCCGTTCCGAGGGCACGGCGGCTCCACGATCACTCAGCAGGTCGCGAAACTGCTTTGCCTCGGAGTCGAATTCGACCCGAACGGAGGGATTTCCGAAGCCGAATTCGAACGGGACTGCCGCCGCCAGAATATCTGGCGGAAGATAAAGGAGATCCCGTTCGCGATCGCTCTGGAGATCAAGTTCACCAAGGACGAAATTCTCACGATCTACCTGAATCGGTCCTATCTCGGCGCCGGAGCGACAGGGTTCCAGGCAGCGAGCCAGCGGTATTTCGGAAAATCCGCCTCGGAGCTCGTTCCCGCGGAAGCTGCGATGCTGGCAGGTCTGCTCACGGCGCCCACGCGGTACGCGCCGACGAACGACATCGACCGGGCGCGCGGCCGCGCCAACCTGATCGTCTCGCTGATGGAGAAGCAAAGATATCTCACCGCCGAGGAAGCAAGCGACGCAATGGCGCATCCGGCAAGGCTGTCCGAGGCCGCTTCGGCTCGCGCGGGCGGCTATTTCGCGGACTGGGTCATGGAGGAAGGTCCTTCCGCGCTGACCAGAGGCACTTCGGAAGACGTATATGTGCGGACCACATACGACAAATCCATACAGGCCGCGGCCGACGAAGCGCTCAATCACGTGTTCAAAACCAAGATCCGGCCGGGGTCGCGAGCGGAGGCGTCCATCGTGGTCATGTCTCCCGACGGGGCCGTGCGCGCGATGGTCGGCGGCAGGAACACCGAGGCGACAGGCCAGTTCAACCGAGCCGCGAGCGCGATGCGGCAGACCGGGTCGTCCTTCAAGCCCTTCGTCTACGCGGCGGCGCTTGAGCAAGGATACAGGTACGACAGCCCGGCGGTGGACAAGCCGATCACTTTGCACGATCCGGTTTCAGGACCATGGTCCCCGCAGAATTACGACGGGGAGTTCTCCGGCAGAATGACCCTTGCCCATGCGTTTGCGAATTCAGTCAACACGGTTGCCGTTCAGGTTTCGGAAGAGGTCGGCCGCGAACGCGTCAGGGATATCGCCCGCGGTTTCGGCATCCGCAGCGAGCTTGTCGAAAGCCCGGCCCTTGCGCTGGGCACTTCGGAGTCGACGCTCTTGGAAATGACCGGCGCTTACGCCGGGATCCTGAATCTAGGCCGCAGCGTGGTGCCTTACGGTTTGATCGACGTCAGGCTTGCAGGGGACTCGCGGCCGATTTTGGAGCGGGCGAATGAGCGCGGCAAGCGGGTGATCTCCGAAAGTTCCGCGCGGCAGCTGATTTACATGATGAATCGTGCTGTCGAGGACGGCACCGGCGGACGGGCGATGATTGACGGACGGCGGACAGCCGGGAAGACCGGAACGACGCAAGCGGCCAAGGATGCGTGGTTCATCGGATTTACCGCCGACTACGTCGCGGGCGTCTGGATGGGATACGACGACAACACGCCGCTGACCGGCGTGACCGGCGGAGGACTCCCCGCAGAGATATGGCGTGAAACGATGATCCGGATTCACTCGGACAAGCCCGCCAGAGACCTTCCGATGAGCGTTCCGGAACCGATGGTCGCGATCGCGGCGGACCGGGACGCGAATGCAAACGATACTTCCGGGAAGGAGCGGCGGAACCTGTTCGATGCGATCGCCGAATTGCTCCGAGGCAATCAGTAGGACGGATCTAGCCCATCACGGCAAGGTCGCTGATCAACACATCCAGATCGCTGTTTCTTTTGCGCAGCATGTTCCTGATCAAGGATTGCTCGACCCTGAGCATGTTCACGCCGTCGATGACCAGGTTGAAGATCAGAAGTTCCTCCGACAAGCGAACGACATGCCAGCGAAGCTCGTATGACCTCTGGCCCGAGAAATGCGACAGTGAAACAACTTCATACGACTTGTCGCTGACTTCCCTGGATTCCACGACCTCGTATCGGCCCTCTCCGTACCAAGGGAGGCGCTTCAGGTATTTCCGGGCCAAATATTTGCGGAAAGCTTGGACGAAACCGTCTCGTTGAGATTCCGTTGCGCCTCGCCAAGGCGGGCCAAGCGTAGTGCGCGCAATAAGTTGCGTCGCGGCGAACTGCAAAAGCACCTCTTCAAGCTGCCTTGAAATCGCGCCTTCGTCCTGCTCGGAGTTCAATAAGCCTTCGATCAGACCGATGACTTTTCCGACGAAAGCTTCGGGCGTCTCCTCAGCGGAAACCGCGTCAAGGGAAAACGATGGAATCAAACATGCGGCGAACGCGCCGGACATCGCTCGCCGTCTGCCGATCGATGCGACCCCTCCGCCGATGAATTTCGCGCTATTCGTCATAGACTCCGAACGGATCAATGAATTCAAGGGAGTAAGCACCCTCCAGTCGATACTTCCTGTTCTGCTCGAAGTAAAGTCTGATTTCGGTGTAGCTCTCCTCATTGTCATGGAGAAGCGAATCCAGAAAATCTGAATTCGTGTAGCGCGCGCCCAGAAAATCCAGCCCTTTCACCAACGCCGCGCCTGCGAGCGCATCGCCGGAAAGCACCCGATTCACTGGGTTGAGCGCAAGTCCTGCCAAAGTTCCCACCGCGTCCCGCGTGTTGCTCGGTCCGATCAAAGGGAGCACCAGATACGGACCGCTTGATACGCCGTAGGTGTAGAATGTTTCCCCGAAATCTGTCGTTTGGCCCTGCATTCCCAAACCTGCTGCGACGTCCAGCAGGCCGCCGACCCCGAGCGTCGTATTGATTGTGAACCGCGCCGTGTTGATCAGCGCAGAGTCGACATCCAGCTGCAAGATGTTGTTGAGCACGATTCCGGGAACGGACAGATTTGAAGACATGTTGCTTATGCCTTGCATGACCACGCCGGGCGTGACGGCGCCGTACGCATGCGCGACCGGTCTGTAGACGAATTGATCGACCGAGATGTTGAAATTGTGGAACAAGCGATTGTTGGCTTCGAAGGGATCATTTTCATCGGCGGCAGCCGGTTGATACGAAAAAATGGCCAAGGCCAGCGCGACAGCGAATCGTTTCGTCCGCCCACCGGGACTGCAGCGCTTGTGCCGCCGCATTTCCGAATCACGGAACAGGCTAAGCTTTTTTCTGCACATCATTTCGACGGATCGAATCGATATCAATTCGAACTGCCCGCAGAGCGCGATTGCAGGAATGGGCGATAGCGTTGGGATCGTGTGGCAAGATTGGGGACCTTGGCGGGCGTATCGTAATATAGCCGGGATTTTCTTATTTCGCGCCGAGCGGCGCAACCAGTAACCTCGTTTCGGGCTTGCAATCGAACAACAAAATCGTGGATTCGGTCTTCGGGGCGACTCGAGGCGCGCATGTTCAAAGTCGCATGCGGCAACGTATCTGACCGCTGCGCCGTCGGCAAAGCCTTTGCCTCCAACGGTTGGCGGCTCGGTCCGGCAAAGTCGATGCTTCCGGCAGCGCGGAACAATTCAAATTCGATTGAGCGCTGGTGGGCTGTTCTTTTCCAAGAGACAGATAATCAGTAAAATCAAATAATTGCAAAGAATTCGAGGCGCCCATCCAACAGGATTCTCTGCACGCAAGAAATGCAGGTGTTGCGGCGCGGCAATACTTGGGAATAAATCCGTCATGGGATTTCGCGGATTGCTGAATGGCAGACAATGGACGGTTCGGACGTGTTTGAAGTCAATGTGCTGCGGCGGATTTCGGATGTCGACGCATCCGAATGGGATGCTTGCGCATGCCCTGAAGCCTCGACCGGACGCCCCAACGATCCTTTCACCACGCACAGATTTTTGAAAGCTCTCGAGGACTCCGGTTCCGCTGCGGGGTCGGCGGGCTGGATCCCATTGCATCTGGTGGCGCGGTCCGGAGGGCGCGCCGTGGCTGCGATGCCTCTTTACGCCAAGACCAACAGCACCGGAGAGTTCGTATTCGATTACGGCTGGGCCCACGCATTCGAACGAGCGGGCGGCCGCTATTATCCCAAGCTGCAGTCCTCGGTGCCGTTCACTCCGGCAACGGGGCGCCGTTTCCTTACGGTGCCGGGAATGGAAAAGACGGGGATCGAAGCTCTGAGCAAGGCCGCGCTCGAGATTTCCGAAAGCAACGGCCTTTCCTCTTTCCACATCACGTTCTGCACTTGCGACGAAGTCCGGGCCGCGGAGCGGCTGGGTTTTCTCCACAGGACGGGCGAACAGTTCCATTGGCAAAACCCCGGTTATTCGAATTTCGACGAGTATCTTTCGAGCCTTTCCTCGCGGAAGCGCAAGAACATAAGGCGGGAACGCAGACGCGCGTCCGAATTCGGCGGAACGATCCACGCCCTGACTGGGGATCGAATTCGGGAAGAGCATTGGGACGCATTCTGGGAGTTCTATCAAGACACCGGATCAAGGAAATGGGGCAATCCGTATCTGTCGCGGACCTTCTTCGACTGCATTCACGAGACCATGCGCGACGACATCCTGCTGGTCATGTGCGAACGAAACGGACGCTTCATTGCGGGCGCATTGAATTTCATCGGCAGGGACTCTTTGTTCGGGCGATACTGGGGTTGCATCGAGGACCACTACTGCCTCCATTTCGAAGCATGCTATTACCAAGCCATCGAATTCGCGATCGCGAACGGATTCGCGCGGGTTGAAGCGGGCGCCCAAGGTCCGCACAAGCTGGCTCGCGGCTACATGCCGGTGGCGACCCACTCCTTGCATTGGATAAAGGAGCCGTCGTTCCGGGAGGCGGTCCGAAATTTCCTGGACGATGAAACGGCGGAAGTTCAAAGAGAGATAGATATGCTGTCGGAAATGGGACCTTTCAAAAAATCGGAGAACGATGCGCCATGACGCGGAAACTGACGGCGGAAGAGCGGGCCGAATCGCTTGCCGACCTTGAAGACTCCGGTTGGACGGCTTGCGCGGACCGGGATGCGATTCGCAAAACCTACAAGTTCAGGAATTTCTCCGAGGCATTCGGCTGGATGGCGAGGACGGCTCTTGCGGCTGAAAAATTGAACCACCATCCGGAGTGGCGCAACGTCTACAACATCGTCGAAGTCGTGCTTGCCACGCATAGCATCGGCGGCCTTTCGGAACTGGACATCAAACTGGCCAGAACGATGGATCGGCTGGCGACGAGTTGATGCGCCTGTCCGAAGCCTTGGGGATCGCTGGTCGAAAGGGACGCCAAGGTTCTGTCCGCCGTCAAATGTTGAATCGAGAGCAATCGTCGGCCAGACCGCCTCGAACGGAAAACTTGTCGACGCCTGACCAAAGATCGCGGGACACGCCCGAAGCCTTGCGCAAAATTGGCATTCAGAAAAATTCATAATATTTTCCGACATGAAGATTTGCCATGATTGCATCAAAGATCAAACAACGCATTTTCCGGAAGGGTCGCGGCGCAATTTTTGCGCCATCGGACTTTATGGATATCGGGTCTCGCGCCAGCGTGGACCAGGCCTTGTCGAGGTTGACCAAGCAGGGCATGATTCGGCGTCTAGCGCGCGGGCTCTATGACTATCCCAGGGAAAGCCCAATATTCGGGCTGCTATTGCCTTCGCCCGATGATCTCGCCAAGGCGATTGCAAAAAAGGGAAACTATATCTTGCAGTGGTCTCCCGCTATGGCGGCCAACAAATTGGGTCTTACCACCCAAGTGCCGGCCAAAGTGACCTATATGACCAATGGTCCTACCCGTACTGCGAAAATTGGTCGGCTGGAGATCCGATTCCGTCATTCTTCGCCAAAGACGCTTATCGGCGCGGGCCAAATAACAGGAGCAGTTTTCCAAGCGCTGCGTTATGTCGGCAAGGACCGCGTCGACAGCCAGATGATCGGCAAACTGGCCCGTGCGCTGGATGACAAGAATCGGAAATTGCTTGCAAAGCAAAGCAAGCACGCGCCGGCGTGGATGCATCCCGTGGTTCAGCAGATCGTTTCGCGCGATTGACAATGTATCCATTCGCCGACTGAGCGCCGGATGATCGCGGCAAGAGACTGGCAGAACGATATTGAACGCCTTACGTTCAGTCATGAATTTTGAAGCGAATGAATATTATTTTAAAAGTTTCCTTCCCTCCTTAATTTGCTTTACCTGATGCTTGAATTCTTCATGCACCTGCACAGGATCATATGATCCGGAAAGTTTATTGATTCTGAATTGCACGTGGGCAATCTTTCTGAAATAATCTATATAAACATAGTTGATTGTCGCGCCAATCGCTGATCCAAGAACGGGCGGGGACACAATTCTCGGACCGAATATTTTGATCAATCCAGGCGCGAAGCGATTGATCAAAGTGACTGCCGCCGGACCGGTGAGAGCAATCCGGGCAGCAATGAAACCGCTGTCGGAATAGTCATCCTCCTCAAGACTTGTGCCGCTCAAGAATATGGCCAAGCATTCCATTCGCGTATTTTCAGATTTCGGATCTCTTCCGTATTCGGCGGAGACCTTGAGTATTTCTTTGAAGATCAATCCGAACGCAACTGGAAGCTCCAAGAGGGTGGTCGCCGTGCCTCCCACCCCGCCCACCAGTCCCGACAAGGTCGCCGCCACTTGGTTGCTGCTTTTGAACACTCTGTTCCTTAGCTTTGCCTTGAGTTTCTTTATATTTTCATTTTGATTCAGTTCTTCTTCGCGGCCATGCAGATTCACGGCCATGTCGAATACTTTTTGCAATGCGGGCTGGATCGCTTTGTTGATCTTGATTTTGGTCTTATCGGGCAATCTATCCATGTAGTTTTCAACCAAATTCCCTGCTTGGCTTATTATCCAAACCAACAGATTGTCCGCTTCGACGTAGCTTTCCGCTATTTTCCTTATTTCGTTCTTGATTTCCGCGGGCAATTCATCTTGCGGCGGCAAAATCTCTGCCATTTCAGATCCCTTGCAGTTTCATTGCGCGTTGCTGTCGATTCATCGGCATCAGTCATGCCATTCTGCGGAAGCATTTTTCTTATGGACGGAGCGCTGGCTGCCTTTCTCTCCTTTTGGTCTGAAGGGAAGCAGACAGGGCGATCCGGACCGCCTTCTCTGAAGTGAAACAAGCCTCCCGTTCGCGCACCCTGCTATTGTCGAGGGGTTGCAGCGGCAGGCTCGCTGCATCGGGTTCAAGGCTTGCCGATATGTTCCAGCAGCGTCGCGGCGGACGAGACATCGCACACGCCGGGCGAGGCTTCGACATTCACGACCGCAACGCGGCCGTCTTCGACAAGCATGGCGTATCGCGAAGATCGCCCGTAAAGCCCGGCGGGCGGAAAATCGAAGTCCATGCCGATTGCTTTCGTGAAGCTGCAATCGGGGTCGCCGAGCACCGTCACGCCAGCCTCGGCGGCCTTAGTGGCTTCATCCCAAGCTTTCAGCACGAACGGATCGTTGACAGCAACGCAGATGACCTGCTCAACGCCGGCACCCGCCAAGGCTTCGCTTTCATTGATGAAGCTCGGCATGTGGGAATCAGTGCAGGTGGGAGTGAACGCGCCGGGCACCGCGAAAATCGCGACCTTCCTGCCAGCGGTCAGAGTGCGCAATGATACTTCTTCAGGTCCTTGCCCGCCCATTCTTACGAGTTTCGCGTCGGGCAGTCGGTCGCCAGCGGATATCGGCATTTGATCGCCTTTCCTGTTGTTGTTTCGAATTGCGCTATCAATATAATTGAAGGCATTCGTGCGCCAGCAGAAACAGGTAGGCTCTCCTCATGCGCAAAGTAGTCGTGGTCGGCGGCGGCCAAGCGGGTCATTCCGTCGTCGCGAAACTGGTCGGTCTGGGTTTCGACGGCAAGATCTCGTTGATCGCCGAAGAGCCCTGCCGCCCATACC
The DNA here is from genome assembly GCA_965205055.1 of Paracoccaceae bacterium. Classification (GTDB taxonomy): domain Bacteria; phylum Pseudomonadota; class Alphaproteobacteria; order Rhodobacterales; family Rhodobacteraceae; genus CBDBBY01. The sequence continues at coordinate 3,773,756 of OZ242030.1, forward strand.
AGCGTCCGCCGCTGTCCAAGAAATATCTTCTGGGAGAGATGGACGAGGCGCGCCTTTATCTGAAGCCGACGGAGTATTACGGAGAGCATGGCGTCAGGCTGCTTCTAGGGGCGTCGTGCGAGGGAATCGACAGGTCGTCCCGCACGGTGGCCGTCGGCGGCGAGACGATTCCATACGATGATCTGGTTCTCGCCACCGGGTCCATCCCGCGCAAACTGCCGGAGGCGATAGGGGGAGCTCTGCCGGGAGTTCACGTCGTGCGGACGATCGCGGACATCAAGGACATGGCGCCCGATTTTGTGCCGGGCGCCAAAGTTCTCGTCGTCGGCGGCGGCTACATCGGTTTGGAAGCGGCATCGGCGGCGGTCGCGAAAGGACTGAGCGTTTCCGTGGTCGAAATGGCGGAACGAATTCTTCAACGCGTCGCTGCGTCGGAAACATCGGATTTCATTCGCAACCTGCATTTGTCGCGTGGCGTGGAGCTTCTGGAAAGCGTCGGGTTGACCAGATTGCTGGGAGAGAACGAATTGACCGGCGCGCTGCTCAGCGACGGAACGGAGCTCGACCTCGACATGGCGATCATCGGCGTCGGGATCGTGCCATCGACGGGCTTGGCCGAATCGGCGGGATTGAAGCTCGACAATGGAATTTGGACCGACGCCAACTGCCGCACGGCTGATCCCGCCATCTGGGCGGCGGGCGATTGCGCTTCTTTTCCGTGGAAGGGAAAGCGGATACGTCTCGAAAGCGTCCAGAACGCAATAGACCAGGCTGAATGCGTTGCGGAAAACATTATGGGCGCGGAAAAGGAATACCATCCGACGCCTTGGTTCTGGTCGGACCAATACGATGCGAAACTGCAGATCGCCGGACTTTGCACGGGCTATGATCGCGTCGTCGTCCGCCCCGGTCGAACGGACGATTCGATAAGCCACTGGTATTACAGAGGATCGGAACTGCTTGCGGTCGATGCGGTGAACGACTCGAGAGCCTATATGATCGGCAAGCGTTTGCTGGAGACCGGGAAGACCGCAAGCCCCGAAGAAGCGGCAGATCCGGCCTGCGACCTCAAGTCGCTCTTGCGGCGCTCCTGAGTCAAGGCGAAATCGCGGATGCGCATCGGCGCAGGCGACCTCAAGGGGTTGAGGCTTTCGACCCCGGGCGCGAGGAACTCCGTTGAGGGGCTCAGACCCACCGCGTCGAAAGTTCGAGCAAGCATTTTCGACATGCTGCTGCACGGCATCGGCGAAGAGTCGGTGGTCGGAACAAGAGTCCTGGACTTGTTCGCGGGGACCGGCGCGATGGGCTTGGAGGCAATTTCAAGAGGAGCCGCGCATGCGATGTTCATCGACTCCGACCGTCTAGCGGTTCAGCTTGTCCAAAAGAACATCCGTCTGGCCCGGGCGGAGCGCGCAACAATCGTATTGAACGCCGACGCCGCGCGTCTTCCGGCGAACCGGCGCGCTCCGTTTGATCTGGCATTCATCGATGCGCCGTACGGCTCCGGTCTTGAATCGGGCGCATTGAAGTCTGCTGCCGAGGGAGGTTGGATTGCGTCAAGGGGAGTCGTGTCGGTTGAGTCCGCAGGAGACTTCGAAACGCCGCCGCCGTTCAAGATTCTCAAACGCCGCAGCTACAGGCGAGCGAACGTCACACTGCTCGAAATGTGCGACTGAATTCCAGCGAACAATTGGATCAAGCGGCTATGGCCCCAGCGTCGCCTTCTGTCAGAATTAGGTAGAGCAGCGCCGGATTGTACGTTGAGCGCAAATTGTTTTGCATCTGCGGATCCCGCAGTTTCCGCGCGATGCTCGCCATGAACTTGAGATAATCGACCGCCGTGTCCTCAGGCGCGAAGAGCGCGAAAACCAAGTCGACCAAACGCCGGTCGGGCGACTTGAACTTGACCGGCGTTTTGAGTCTGACGAACAATCCCACCACGCGGTTGATATCCGCGATTCTCGCGTGCGGAATCGCGACGCCATGGCCTAGGCCGGTCGAGACGTCTTTCTCCCGATTTTCAAGGGCCTCTGTCGCGGAATTCGCGTTGATTCCGTATGTCTCCGACGCGAGCGTTCCGATCCGGAGCAGGAGTTTTTCCCTGGACAGACTCGCACGGATCGAGCAAACCGCGTCGGGAGAAAGGATTTTGACAAGGTCCATACGCCAGCATGCTCGATAGTGAGATTTCAGCCCGAATTCCTTGGGTCGATCCAGCCGATGTTGCCGTCCTCGCGCACGTACACGACGTTTACGTTTCCATGCGCTTGATTCTTGAAGACAAGAACCGGGGCATTCGCCAGTTCCATCTGCATCACGGCCTCTGCGACCGTAAGCAGCGGGACTCTTGATTCGATTTCAGCGACGATGACAGGGTGCGGCGGACCGGTTTCTCCGGGTTCGTCGGCATCGTGGGGAGATGCCAGAATGTATGAGGTCGCCTCGAAAGACTCCACGGGCTTGGCTCGATGCGCGTGATGATTTTTCAGCCGGCGCTTATGTCTGCGCAGCTGCTTTTCCATTTTTTCACAGCATGAATCGAATGCCGCGTAGATTTCCACTTCTTTCGACTTCGCTTGCGCATGGAGTCCGGTCGACAAATGGACGGTCGTCTCGCAGAGGTATTCGTGGGCGTCGTGCGCGAAGGTGACGCCGGCTTCAATGGGGCGCTCGGCGTATTTCGATATGATCGCGTCCAGCTGCTCGCTGACGTGCGTCTTCAAGGCTTCGCCGATGTCGATATGCCGGCCGCTTATGCTGATGCGCATCATTCCTCCGCACTCTGTTCCGCGCACCGTCCGCAGGTTCGGCATTTCCGCTGCTTCGCACGCGAGGCTGACGCCCGTCCGCAGCGCGAATCAGCTTCCGGGCGGTCCAGCTCCGCCTTTAGGCGCAATTCGTGAAATTGTCATCAATGGAATTCGACGCGGGGTGCATCCCGTACTTTTTGTTCAGGCAGGATGCCGCTGGTCGAAAGCCAAAGCCAACGCCCTGCTCGCCGCAAATGCTGCTTGGAAAACAACCGCAGGCCAGCAATCATCGATTGGAGGGGTCGTCGCGCCGCTCGCTTCCCCTCGAGCACTCAATACCATGGAGCAAGCGGAATGATAGTTGCCGAAGAGCGGAGCCGGACACCATGAATGCCGTCCATCCCTGCGAGGCGGGCCTCGAAACCGGTCTTGTATGAGTTTGCCGGTCGCTGCTGCTCCGCCTCGACGCCCGGGCCATCAAGCCACTCCCAGTTCGGTTTCAACAACCTCTTCACCCGAACGCGGCAGTCTGCCAGCGTCGCCAGCCTTGATTGAAATCGGCAGCGAGACCGGCGCTTCAAGTTTAACGATTTCCCCGATTCGAATAGGTCTTCAGCCACTCCACCACTGCGCGAAGCTGGTCGAAGGCTTCAATCGACTCGCCTCTTTCGTGAAGTCTTTTCGCTTCAGCGACGCGATTGGGCACGCGAAGACGATGAAGGACATTTCCCAATACGCGACAATCGTCAAGGAACAAATCATCGGGGCGAGCAAAGGGGATGATGTGGTAGCACAGCATTTTTGTCACTGGCCTCGGACTGAACCAACGATCCAGAAAAACCTCGCTTAAATGCCCTTGAAGCGACTTATCCTTCCAGTTTCGCCCTGTCGCCACCTGTCCGGCGGCCAGCAGAAAGCCGGGAAGCCTATCGCGATGAAGGCGCGCGGCGAATACGTCTATCTGATCATCTTTCGGATTGTCGGGTGCGCCCGCAGCCGGTTGAAACGTTCCGTCGCGCAGCACTTCCCAGATTTCAGCAAGCTTCGTGCGGAAGTTGGTTTTGTCAGGACGGGGATATCCAAAAGACCACGCTCGCCCATTCACCTCAGCCGCCAGCGACGCTGTCGCAAAATATTGGAAATATTTCCGGAGATCCAAGATCTCGTCGTCAGAAGGATAAACTTGCGACCCGTCAAGGATTGGCGACATTGATTTCAGATTGGAAAGTACTAGGGAAAGCAGATACGCCGCGTTTCCATGAGAAGGCTCTTGGTTGGCATACTCCAAAACATCTCCGTTTCCGTCCAACGTAAAAGGATATGAAGCGCCAAGCGCGCATCGTCGACTATCGATTCTCCCGACTGCACCGGATACAATTTTTTCCCGCTCAGTCATTTCTTCATCTATCTCATTGTATTCATCTTCGGAACCTATCTCGGTTGCGTCAATCAGATCTTTTGTGGTAGCTCTGTTTTGATCGGAAAAGAAAGCTGTCAACTCAAGATAATCTGCGGCTAGATCAAAGTTCGGATTTTGGCGGTTTATTTCATCATGGGGAAAATACAATTTAATTGTCACGGCCGTCTTCCTTGGCATCACGGTGTTTTTTACTCATTTGACCGAATATTGATTGCGCGGTTTCAGAAATATCTTCGGCTATATTCATAAGATACTGATCATGTCCGTCAAAGCCACGCAAACTGAACGATATTTCGTGAAGCATGCTGCGAGCTCGGATAAGCGATTCTGAAAAAGTCGCGGCGGCGGGCCGGGTGCTTCTATGTGCCTCCGCCAGAGTGCCGCCCGCCCGGAGAATGTGGAGACCTTCGCCGCTCTCAAGTATTTCGCCAAGATGCTTAATTCCGGGATTTAGCGATTGGATGACCGGTTCCCGGTCGTCCTCTTTGGAGCCGTAGATCCAGACCAGCAATTCTCGAAGCCGTTCAAGCTTATCCGCAGGAACCGGCTCGGGCTGCGGGTCAAATCCCGACCATGCGGACCCCATCCCCAAGTAGGTCATGTAAGAAGCGCGAGCCAGAGCAGTATAAAGATAGGAAAAGTTGAACTTGATGGTTTTTCGATCCGAGACAGAAAAAACACCTTCACTTTCAGCTTGCTCCAGAACATAGATCGCTGCAACCATTCGCTTGATCGTGGCATGCCAGTCGCCGATCTTTTCGGATATGGCTTCAAGCGAGATGCCTGACCGGCACCACTCCGCTGCGAACTTGGCCTTGGCGTAAGACTCCCATCTGGCAGCGCCGTTTATGTGTTTGAAGCCAATAAACGAACGAGCCGCATCGCGATCCGGAACGCGATAAACGGAAACTTCCGACAGAGTTGCCAGCGCCGTCGCGGCTATCTCGGGAACGTTAATCTTCAAACGCTCTTTCTTGGCGACGGCTTCAACAACCGCTGGTTCACGAAACAGTCGGATGGCGGCAAGCCTGCGGTTGCCTTCAAGAACCGTGAATTTCTGATCGGCGGCATCCAACAGGACAATCAAAGGTTCAATGTCCATATAACCATTGGCAGCGATCGACTGAAGCAAGTCGCCAAGCCCCTCGCCGCGATATATTTGCGCGATGATACTTTCTTCTGCCATGCAGTCGCTTTTGCCTGCCAAGCGGGGATTCTTCCGGTCGAGTTTCAGGAAATCGACGTTTATCTTCGTCGCTTCACTGAACGAGACATCGGATGGATCTCGAGTTGCAGCCTCAGTCATTTTCTTTGCTCCGCGCAAGTTTCTTGCTTACCTCGACAAAGATCGTCTTTTCCTCTTCAAATGCCTGCCGGCTATTCGCCTGTTTCCACACTCCATAGCGAAGCCAGAGGCGACCCTCGCGCTCCTCGACCGATCAGCTTGGCCAGCGCACCTTGATCTGGATGCGCCATGCATCATTGATCCGGCGCAACGGGCACGGGCATGCATCTCCAAAAGTAGGGTTCAGACGTCCATGATGGTTGACCCAAATATTGCTCGCTTGATTTTCTGTCCCCGCCCGATCTACGCAAATGTGCTAAAAACCACTGGCCCAATTGATCATCCGTTCGTGATTGTAAACTAGATCGCAGCGCACGCAACAAACAAATCCGCTGCAAGCGCTGATACAAGCAAACTGCTTTTCTTTCAAATTTGATTTGCATTTAGCGCTGCTCGTACTCCAAGCGAAACATCCGATCTGCTCTCGCTCTTATTTCGGTTTTCGTTGACTGTTTTCAATTTCCCCATCGACCATTTCAATTCAGCACGAAAAATTCGGAAGCCTCTTAAGCGGTCGAATGGCGTCGGCACTGAGGTTTTCAAGCTACTGCAGAAATGAAAATCATTAAAGTTCAACCTGCTGCATGCGCCAAGAGACTGAAGCCCGTCCACACTAGGATTTTGCTCCGAACCGTGCGGGGCGCCCGACGTTCGCGGGTCTTCGGCAACCGTCCAGAGACCGGTTCATGCTGAACCGCGCAGCCCGCGATTGCAACCCTCGGAACGCCGAAATCGGACAAGGCGCGAAACCGCAAAACAGACTTCACCAAAAGACGCGAGACGCACCCTTCGACGCGCCGCCCTGTTTCGGCATCATTGGGAGGAGTGCTCGTCGGATCAATTCGCGGACCCTCTCAAGCCGTCGGAAAGTCGTGGCCGAGATAGACGTTTCGGGCAACCGGATCGTTCATGATCTCTTTCGGCGAGCCTTCCGCGCAGATGGCGCCTTCGTGCATGACGTAAGCCCGATCGACAAGGGCAAGCGTATCCCGCGCATTGTGGTCGGTGATCAGGATGCCGATATTCCTGTTCTTCAGCTTTCCCACAAGTTTGCGGATGTCGCCGACCGCGATCGGGTCGATTCCCGCGAACGGCTCGTCGAGCAGAACGTAATTCGGCCTTGCGGCGAGGCAGCGGGCGATTTCGGCGCGCCGCCTTTCGCCTCCCGACAAGACGGTGCCTTTCGTGTCCCGCACATGAGAAATCGAAAAGTCCGCCAGCAGCTCTTCAAGCCGCTCGCGCCTTTCGGATTTGTCTGCGATCCATAGCTCGAGAACCGAGAGTATGTTGTCCTCCACGGACAGCCCCCGGAAGATCGATATCTCCTGCGGGAGATAACCGAGGCCGAGCCGCGCCCTCCGGTACATCGGCAAGTGCGTCGCATCCAGGCCGTCGATAAGGACCTTCCCGGAATCGGTCGCGAGCAGGCCGGCGATCGCATAAAAGCAGGTTGTTTTCCCCGCTCCGTTGGGGCCGAGCAATCCGACGATTTCGCCTTGATTTAGCAACAAGCTGACATCGCGGACGATGGGCTTTCCGCGGATGGCTTTCGTGAGATGGTTGGCCCGGAGACTTCCGTCGCCGCGCCGTCCGGACTCGGACATCACTCTCCGCTTGCGTCTATTGTCGCGCTTGCGGAACCAGTCAATCTGCTTTCGCCTGTCTCGACATTGTATGACAAGCTTTCGCCCGAAAGCGTTGAGTCTTCCGTGCGGAATATGACGTTTCCGTTCAACTCGATGATATTGTTCGCGACAGTGTACATGCCGGTTTCCGCAGTCGCGACTCCGCCGTCCGAGGTGATCTCGAGGTTTCCCGTGGCGACCAGGTAGTCGATCTCCGAAATATTGTCCTCGACAGCATAAACCTGCACGGTGTCCGCAGATATCGTCAAGCCCTCTTGCGAAACCACCACGCTGCCGCTGAATGTCGACACGCCGCGCTCCCGCTCGAAAACGACCCGGCTTGCTGTGATCGTGATCTCATTCTGATTCTCTTGTTCGTCGGCCGAATTGAAGACAAGCTTCATTGAACCTTCTTGGGCGATGGCCGGCAATGCGGCGACGAGCAATGCAGCTGCGAATTTCAGGAGGATCGACATTGGCGCTCTCTTTCATTTGTCGGGCAAACTGTAAACCACAATCACGTTCCGGCTGAACACCAGATGGCTTGACGGCTCCTTTCCGTCGCGTCGGTCGACAGCCAGAATCCGCATCAGATCCGCCTGGCCCCAGCCTCCGGGAAACAGGAAGTGCACTCCATCGACGCTATTGATCCGGGTCCGGTCAAGAGAGAAACGGAATCCTTCCGCCCTTATTTCAAATTCATCGCCGGCGGAAAGAACGGCATCGCCTGAAATCCGCGCCGACTTGGCGACCGGATCGATCGATCCTTCCCGAGCTTCCGCCTGATAGGACGTTCCATCTCTGGTGGTAAGGGAAACTTGAATGCCGGTCGCATCCGATCGGGCAGTTTCCGACAGAGAAGCGTTTATGGTTGTCGTGTCGACCATGATCGTCGCGCCGTCATCGGTCAAGCCTGCGAACCGTCCTTCCGTAATGCTGTTTCCGGAGCTTGTCTCATTCTCCTGCCCGAGCGGGGCTATGGCATCGGGTTTTCGGATTGAGAAAACGACGAGCAGCGCAAGCAATGCCAATGCGAAGGCCGCGAGCGTCCTCGGGCGCAGCGGCGCCCTGCCGGGGTTGCGGTGAACTCTCATCCGACACCCGCGCGCAGGCAATCATGGATGTGCAGAATTCCGTCCGGGCCGCCGCCCGCATCCTCCGCCAGGACGAAGAGGCAAGTGATTTCCTTTTCGTTCATCAATGCGAGCGCCTCCTCTGCGAGCGCATTCGGCCTGATCGTCAACGGCTCCCGCGTCATGACCTCGTTCGCCCGGTTCTCCAGCAGGCCTGCCATATGGCGTCTCAAGTCGCCGTCGGTGATAATTCCGGTCAGCCGTCCGTCCTCCGAATGAATCCCGACGACGCCGAACCCTTTGCGCGACATTTCCAGCAATGCTTCAGGCATCGATGCCGACTCGGCCACAAGCGGCACCGAGTCTCCGACATGCATGAGATCGCCGACCTTCGAGAGTCTAAGGCCGAGGCTGCCGCCGGGATGGAACTCGCGGAACAGCATGGGCGTGAACTTGCGGAATTCCATCAACGATACCGCGAGCGCATCCCCGACCGCAAGCGCCATGGACGTGGAGGTCGTCGGCACGATGCCTATGCCGCAGGCTTCTTCGGCGGGCGGCAGCACGACCGCGACGTCCGACTGGGCCTCCAACGTGCTTCCCGATTTCCCGATGATCGCCGCCAAGGGCAGCCGGAGCCGGCTTGCATAGGCGATCAGGTCCGCCAGTTCCGGCGTTTCACCGGAATTGGAAAAAGCGAGCACGGAGTCCGCGGATCCGAGCATCCCGAGATCGCCGTGGCTTGCCTCCGCGGGATGGACATAATGCGCAGGAGATCCCGTCGACGCGAGCGTCGCCGCGATTTTTCTGGCGATATGCCCGGATTTTCCGATCCCGGAAACGATTATTCGGCCCTTTGTGCAATACAGGAGCTCGACCGCGTCGCCGAAGCTTCGCCCGATCGTTCGCGACAGCTCGAACAGCGCGTTCGCTTCCGTTTCGATCACGCGCCGCCCGGTCGCCAGAAACGCGTCTTTGCGCGCAGTGCTTAAGTTCATGCGGTTATCTGCTCGCCCGGATTTCGCGCGCCGTTTTCCGATGCGGAAACGGCAATCCCTTCATATCCCAATTCCGCGTCCATGCCATCATGGACCAATAGAAAGTTGATCGCATGAATTCAAACGCCGAACAGGCTTCGAAAGGACGCAGCCGGCAAGGTTCCCGGCTGCATCGCGGGCGATCCCTCGCAGCCGAAACCTGATCCCGAAATCCGCGGAATTCACTCGATTCCCTGCGATGAACGCAATTTCCCGGTCTTTCGAGCCGACGGATCGGATATTCACCTCGCATGCATTCTCTTTTTGCGCGACCGCGTCGCGGCTGTAGCTTCGTCGCTCCCGTCGTGGAACGAGCCGAAAACCTTGTCCCACGGCATTTCGGCCGTTCCGTAATTGCATTCGAAATATCTGTGGTGCAGCTGATGGAAAAAATCTCCCGCCTCCGCCCGCTTGGTTCCCGACGTCACGATGCCGTCGAATCCGGAATGCGAAAATGCCGGATTCAGTGATTGCGTGTAGAAGTGGAAAAGGACGTGGACAGGATGGGACGGAACCACGAAATGGATCACCACGGACGAGAAGTACATCAAGTGCTCGACCGGATGCATGGATATGCCTGTCCACGGCCCGATGTTGATGTTGCGATGATGGAGGGAGTGCGCGAGCCGGTAAAGCGGCGGCCAATGCAGAGCCCTGTGGATCCAATAGAAATGGAAGCTGGACCAGATAGGGATGATGATGAACAAAAGCGCGAACCATACCGGATTCGCGCCGAACATGACTTGGGGCGCGTACTCGTTCGCAGCGGCCCACCAATACAGAATCTCGAAGGCGGTCCATACGGTCGCGCCGGAAGCGAGCGTCCAGAACATGTTGTCGAGGACCTGGTTGCGAAAAGTATAGATGCCATTGTTGCGGGCGAGGTCGCGGGCGTCGTACTTGAGTTTCTTTCCCTGCGCGGTGAACGAGTAGAACCATAGGTGAAGCCCGCCTGCGACGAGAAAGAGCAGGGCGAGGTTGCGCAGCCAAATCTGCGCCGTCCAGTCCAATGCGAGCACCCGCATGCTGCTCCAGTCCGGTTGGAGCCAATAGAACACGGCCCAAGCAATCGCGAATTCCAGCGTGACCGCTCCGGCAGCCAGCCAATAGCTTGAAATCCACTTCAGCCACTCCAAAGGCTTGGGCGGCCAGCTCAATATGGGAGAAACGGGAATCGGAAGATCAGGATGGTAGTTCCAGTCGCTGTTTCCGCTTTTGTTCTCGAGTGCCATGTTTGCCTCCAACGGGACGTCGGGCGTCTCGACGCCGATGGTGTCGGGAAGTCCGCCGCCATGCTGACGCAATCGATCCAACAATCGTGCTTTCAGCCTGCGTGAATTTGCATCTCGTTCGATAGTTCCGAGGCAATATAGATCAAACTCGGATAGAAATAATTACATTTGTTTGAGCAAGCGATAAATTCCCGGCGCGGGTTGGTCAGACGCGTCCGAGGCGAAATGCTTCAAGTGGGTTTGCGGCGAATGGGCGTTCGATGAGTTGACGGCGATCCGAGTTGGATAAAGCCGACATCGACTCGCCGTGATCCAGTTTATGCTTCCCTCCATTCAAATGCGGATGAAGCTTGATGCGGAACTGCGGCGGTTCCGCGCCAACGGTGCAGGGTCGCACCAGTTTCGCAATCGGCAAACGCGGGCTTTCAGCGTATCGATGGAATGGCTTACAATGTTTCGACGGCAGCGCTTGCTGCGGATACATTCCAGAACCGGAATTATGCGCGATGCGGCAACGGGTTTTTCATTGCGGCCGATTATACAGTCATCCGGAGCCAACCATTGCGGATATCGAAAGGGTGCAACCGATGGCGAAAATGATTCCCTCCCGAATCCTTGATGCAAACGTCAGCACTGCGGAGGCGAAGGTATTCAATCGTTTCGAAAGCGACCCCCAAACCGAAGGCTGGACGGTGCTGCACTCGTTGGGCCTCGCCCGCCGCGAGGCGGGACCGTACGGAGAGATCGATTTCGTCGTCATCATCCCTGGGGAAGGGATCGTATGCCTCGAGGTCAAAGGCGGCAGGGTGACATGCGAAGACGGAACTTGGCGCACGAAGGATCGGAAAGGGAAGGTTTCCGTCCTGAAGAAAAGCCCTTTCCTTCAGTCGCGAGAATCCATGTTCGCTTTGAAAGACACTCTGAAAGACAAATTTGGTTTCGGGTCGTCCGAACACGATGTTCCGATGAGCTGCGGCGTGGTGTTCACCGACGTGGTTTGCCCGCCGAAATCGACCGAGTTCGAACGTTGCGACGTCATCGACCACGGCGACCTCAAGAAACCGATCTCCAAATCCATGATGCGCCTTGCGCGCGCCAGGCTGCGCGAGCACCAGCGGGGCCGCGGCCCGCGGGAGCCGGATGCTTCGACGGTGACTTCAATCAGAAACTTCTTTCGGCCGAACTTCGATCTGATCGAAACGAAAGCCGTTTCAATCGGGCGAAGCGAGCGAAAACTCATCAGCTTGACGGAAGAGCAATACGAAAGGCTGGACGAGCTTGAGGCCAATCCGAGGTGCTTGTTCGAAGGGGCCGCCGGCACCGGGAAAACGCTTCTGGCGATTGAATTCGCTCGGCGAGCAAGCCTGAACGGGCAGAGGATCGCTCTTCTCTGCTTCAACAGATTGCTGAGCGAGGAACTGAAAGCCAAAACCGACGATACCGAAATCTATGCCGGTACATGGCATGGCCTCGCGAAGGAGCACATTCTGAGGAGCAGCCTCGCGGACGAGTTTAAGAACGAGGAAGAGGAAATTACGGATAACGATAGCCGCAACCGTTTTTTCAACGAGCTTCACCCGACGTATCACGAACTGGCGCTGCATGACCTCGGCGCTCAGTTCGACGTTGTCGTGATGGACGAAGCGCAAGATGTTTGCAGAAATGGCCACTTCAATTCGTTGAACCTCATGTTGAAGGGCGGCTTGGCCGAAGGTCGCTGGGCGATATTCGGCGACTTCACGCGCCAAGCGCTGTACGGAAATAGGATTGATCCGGCGACATTGTTGGAGGAGCATGACTGCCATTTTGCCAGAGCGCGGTTGAAGCGCAATTGCAGGAACACGAAGCTGATCGCAGAAGCGACAGTGCAGGCGTCAGGATTCGAGGATTCGCCGTATTCATTCAGTGATGAAGACGGGCTTCCAGTTGATTTTCGGTCATGGATACCTCCGCAAAGCGCGAAGGAGGCGTTGGAGACCGTCATTGAGAGATTGCTCAAGGACGGGATGCAGATCAGCGACATCGTGGTCCTGGCTCCGCACAAATTGGAAAAGACGAGCTTGGCCGGAACAGAGCGCATCTTGAAATATCCGTTGCAGGATATTTCGCGGGGAGGCGCCGACGCCGAAACGGCGCTCAGATTTTCGACAGCGCATTCGTTCAAGGGTCTCGAGAGTCCAGTGGCGATCCTGCTGGATTTCGACGAGTTCAAGAGCAGCGAACCGCAGTCGGTGCTGTATGTCGCCATGTCCCGGGCGAGGAGCTTGCTGGTGTTCCTTTCATCCCAAGAAGGGATCGCGAAGCTCAGGGAATTGATCAAAACCGATCCGCCAACCAGCAATTCTCATTGAGCAATTTCCATCGAAACGAAGCCAGGACGACTTCGCTCAATCTAACCTCTGAAGATGCAATCAACACGGTTCTGGCGCTCGCCCCGCGTCTGCGAAATCGGACAGGTTGCAAGCAATGCGCGGACGGCGGGCCTTGCAATGTTTCACCGAAGAGGCGGCTTTCCCCATCCGCGGTGCGATCCGAGCCTCGTCAGCACGAGATTCCGTTCTTTGCCTTTGCGCCGTCGATCAGGAGGTTTGCGCATGCCGCGAGCTTGGCGGCATCGCTGAACGAGGCGATGCGCATGAGGCTGAAAACGGCGGCAGACCGCAGGGGCGCCCGAGAACAGCACAGGCCGAGTTCAGGTGCGCAGGATAACGATATTCCGCAAATCAACGAACGCTTACTTTGTTTTTGCGGCGTCGGCGAAACACGCCGCTCCAAAAGTCTCGAACTTGGGATTTGGCATTTTCGACCAGTGTAGGTTTTGCTTGGTTCAGCCGTTCCTCAATCCACTTCACAATGAATGCGCCTTGATTATCAATCGTGTCGTTGGAATGCAGAACTCGATCAAGGAATTTCTTGATTTCTTCAGCCATGGATTCATAATTGCAGTCCGGATTCTCCTTTTTAAACTTTATCAGATTGTCCGTAAGCTCTACGATATCGAAAGATTCGATGTTGTTTTCAACGTCGACAAGAGCGGTTCGGATGAATTCTTCCGAATAACCCCATTCTTCAACGAAATATTCATGGATGCATTCGCGTTCCGCATCCGAAATGACCCTGTCCGAAAACGCTATCGTCAAACCAAGCGGCGCCAGAAAATCAAACAGGCCGACCGCAAGCACGTCCATCGGCGTGTTGATCCATTTCGGTATGACGTCTATCTTGTCGTCCTTTCCGCTGGAAAAGTATCTGCTGATGCCGAAATAGGCCAAGGACGAGGCGGCCCCTGCAGCAATCACCCAGCCTATGGGAGTGACCGCGGTTCCCAATCCGAGGAATCCAAGCACGCCGGTTGCGGGAAACAGCGCGCCGGCGACAAGCGAGGACTTCGCAATGAACATGCCCGCGCCGGCTGCTCCGATAGTATCGGCCGCTTTGAGCATTTTCCCCAGATTTTTCTTCCTTCGCAAGGATTCGAATGCGTCCTCGCCGATTCCAAGCTTCTTCTTGAACGCATAGGTGTTTTCAATGACTGAATCTACATCTTCGAAGTCCGCCATGATTTTCTCCGATTTTGACGCGAGTTCAGCCCGAAATTTCCATGAATGAAGGATTTCGTCTGCATCGAAGCGCAATGCGAGTCGGAATTTTTGACTTGTGCTCGGAGTGTGCGCAGTTGATGGCTGTCATTTGGATTCCGCCGTGTCGTCCAGGCCGCGCCGATGCCTGCGCCCCAGTAGCGGCCCGGGTCAGTGCAATAGGTACTCGATTTTCAAATAGGCAACGCGTTGGGCAACTTCAAGACTGCCGTATCGTTGGAAAAATCAATGCAATTTTCGTTTTCATGCGAAATCGGGCTGCACGCAGTTCGAATTGGCGCGGCTGAGTTCAGCTCTTTCCCTGCCAACGGAGTCGTCGGCGTTCTGGTTTCGAGATCGTGTTCGATTTGAAGCTCGGCTGGCGCGACCATATCAAATCCCTCGAACGCATTGGCGGCGAAGCAACATGGCTTTTCAACGATAATTCTTGCATCAGCGCTTCGCGCGCCATGCCGTCTGTTGGGTCAAGTGCCGCCGCCGACCTTGATGTGATGTAACACCGATATGGTTGTTCGAAAGCGTGAACCGGTCAACGACCTGGTCAGCCTTTGACTGCGCCCGCCGTCAAGCCGCTGACAATCTGCCTCTGGAAAACCAATACAAGAAAGAACAAAGGTGCCGTAATCGAGACCGCCGCGGCAACGGCGACGACTTGATCGGTCGTTGTGGTCTCGCGGTTGAACAACCCGGTGATCGCAGGGACCATCGTCTGGTTCTGCGCATCGAGAAGCAACGACGTAACCAGGAAATCGTTGTATCCGAGCAGGAAGCTGAACAGTCCGGTGGTGATGACGCCTGGCCACATGACCGGCATGATCACTCGCCGGAACGCTCCAAAATGGCTGCAACCGTCTACGCGCGCGGCTTCGTCGAGTTCTCTTGGAATATTTTGGAAGAACGAGCGCAACATCCAAATGGTGAATGGCTGATTGATCGCGACCAGCACCGCGATTACGGCGAATGGCTTGCCGTAAAGCGTTGGCGCATTGTCGCCGAGGATGGGCGCCAGCCATTCAGCAGAGCGAATGAACACCGGAAGATAGCCCGCCACCAGCACGGAGTGCGGCAGCGCGCGGAACACCAGTGCCGCGATGAGAATCCAGAATGACAGTTGCGAGGACGAACGCGCAAGCCCGTACCCGGCCAACGTGCCGACCGTAAGCGATACGGCGACGACGCCGGCCGTTACGATTAGTGAATTCTCAAAGTTGTTGATGAAGTTCCGATCAATCCAGACCGTTTTGTAATGCTCGGTCGTAAAGCCAACTGCCGTTCGACCAAGAGCTCCGGATGCCGGATTCAGGAAATCAAGAACCAGCGGCATTATCCCGAAGAAAACGATGACGAAGCTCAGAACCAGCGCCCCGGCGCCGATGATCCAAGCCAAAGAGGTATTGGGTCCGAGCTTTCCCGATCCTACGGTCTTGGGAAGGGTCCGAACCGCCAGGTAAATGGCGGCACCGATGATGGACAGTCCGAGCACGATGTCCAATACGGAAAACCCTTTGCCCGCATCGCGCGTAACCGGGCCGAATATTACGTTCAGAGCGTTTCCGTGGAATGAATCCACGGGAAGCTTCACGCTCATCACGGTGATCCAGAAGATTGGAAATGCCGCGACAAGGCACCAGAGTGCAAGGAATCCTGCGGAGGAAATTCGAAGGGAAAACGGCTGGCGCAGTGCGCGAGACGTCATATCAGCGCTCCTCGCTTGTGATCGCGCCAAGTGCGCCGAAGCAGCGGTACCAGGATGATGACGACGCCGATCATCGTCAGCATTGCCGAAGCGGACGCTCGGCTGATCGCGCGGTTGCCTGCATCGTCGGGGATCAGGAATTCGTAAGTCATCCACTGGAGCGAAATCACATAGCTCTGCGACGAGAAGCCCACGACCTCTTCAAACACTCTGTAGCTGTCCATCAGATGGATGATGGAAACGAAAATGATCAGCGGCATCAGGTGCGCGACCACGACGTAACGCAGGCGTTGCCACCTGCTGGCTCCGTCCACCACGGCGCTGTCCAAGGTATCCTGGTTGACGGTTTGCAGCCCTGCATAGAATATGATCGCCGCGAACGGCGCGATATGCCAAACGCGATAAGTCATCATCAAGGTTTCGATTGTCCAAGCCTGCGCGAAAAACGACAGATCGCGCCCCAGCCAGTACTCAAGCCACGACGTGATGATTCCATCTCCTCTGAAAAGCCAGTTGATGGAAAGCGCGCCGATGACCGGCGTGATGATGAACGGAAGCAGGGAGACGAAAATGACCGGGCCCTTGACGACGGGAGTCGCGTTGTTGATGGTCAGGGCGATCGCCATCCCGAGAACCAAGGCGAATGGCAAGGTAATGAAGGTGAAAGTCAAGGTGAAGCGCAGCGCCTTCCAGAAGTCTATGGATTGCAAACCGCCGAAATCGAATGACTTCACGGATTCCCAAGCGCGACCGAACTCAAGGACGTTCGCGTAGCTCTGAAACCCCACCCAGCTTGTTTTCGTGATTATGTTGCCGTTCTCATCCAGCCTTGGAACCGACTTCTGCTCGACATTGCAGATCGGATTGACGAACCCCGGCGAGCAAACCTCAACCTCGACAGTGTCGTAGACGGGCTGCTCGATTTGAAAACTTTGGATGAGAACAGCGACAAGCGGGTACGCGATGAAGACCAGCATCATGAACAAGGACGGGCCGACGAACGCAATGAAGGTACGGAATTTCACGATGCGCTCCCCAACGAGACTTGGAAAGGTAGGCGGACCGGCGGGAGAGCGGAAATTGCTCTCCCCCGGTGAACCTCGCTGCTAAAGTTGACCCGCTTCTTTTGCCGAAACGATGTAAGCTTCCTCGATTTCGGCGAGAGTGGTCCGGGCATCTGTGTTTCCTGTGAAGAAATCCGCAATGTTGTTCGCGATCGCCGTTTGCATCAAACCCATTTGAGTGCTTGCCGGATAAGGAACTCCGCCGTTTTGAGCGGTGGCTATGGCGCCTTCCGCGTGCCTGCCGGGTTCATAACCCTTGATCAGCCAGATTGCCGCGCCCGAATTCTCGACTGCCATTTCCGTGTCGATTCCTTCCATTGCGGCACGGAACGCGGCGTCCGCTTCCTCGTCCGATATTCCGGACGGAAGAACGATGCCGTCCCACCAAAGCGACGCAGCAGGGATCATTCCGGCTTCGGGAGCCATTGCGGACGCCATCTGCACGAGTCCGACAACTTGGGATTCGTTGGGATCGTCCATTGCGTGAGCTCGAGACGCCCACAAATGCGCCATTGCAATTTTCTTCTGCTGAAGCTGCTGCGCCGTGTAGGTGCTGTCGCTGACCAAGAACTCCGGATCCATGTATTCGGAGAGTCTCTTCATCATTTCGAGAGCCGCGACCCCTTTTTCGTTGTTTATGGTTGGGTTCCAGTTCTCGTCGAAAAACGTTCCGCCGTAGCCCAGATACATGTCCACGAATGCGAGCCAGGTCGTTTTCCAAGGCGCGCCGAAGGGATAGTCCACTACGCCGGCCTGTTTGATGGTCTCCGCCGCCTCGAGCAGTTCCACATAGGTTTCCGGAACTTCGATGCCGAGTTCATTGAAGATGTCTTCCCGGTACATCAGGTGCTGGGTATTGACCATCATGGCGATCGCCATGATCTTGCCGTCCACGCGATAAAGCTGGGTTGGCTGCAGGTTTTGGCCGTATTTCTCGACCAAATCGTCCAGCGGCCGAATCAAGTTCGCGTTCATCAGCGGCACGGTAGCCGAGCCGTAAAGGCCGCCGAGGTTATACAGGGGCGGATTCGCCGCAAACCCCTCCTGCATTTTCTCGAGAAACTCGTTGTTCAGTTCGGCTTGAACGTTTCCGCACTCCTTCATCGCCTCGGTAACGGCGACCCAAGCGGGCATGCTTCCCGTGATCGCGCGAATTTCAGTCTCGTTTTCATACGCGCATTCCGCGTGCGCGGCGAAGGCACAGGCGCTGAACGCAGCGCCAATCGCAATTGATCTAACCAACATAGTTACACTCCTCTTTCTGCGTGATGATTGTGGATGGTAGTTTCCAAGTTCGGGTTCGCACAGGATCGGCGCAGATCTGATTCACAGCTTTGCCGGAATTGAAAACCGAAACACTTGAACCCTTCTGCCGACAACTTTCTGCCTCAATATAGCACTATGACCTCGAGCGCTTGCGGGGAAAGTCCATCGCATTCCACGAAGCTCACTCAAACGCCAAGGTCAAAATTCCCGCCCAAATCTATTCCCGATCATTCGGTTGTTTGCAATAGTTCACCATAATGCAGCGCAAATAGCAATACAGCGAACGGGCGAGGAGTGGCTTTCGGCAACAAAAATCAGATCGATCATCATTTTCTTTCGACGACACGGCCATACGTCGCCGCATTGGTCCAATTCTCGGCATGCGAAATACCCGCATAACACTATGCGATTATTTGAACGCGGCACAATGCGTTGCCGCCCCTCTGAAAGGGATATCTCGACGAAAAAAAGGTTTCACCGAATGCATAAGGCAGGAAAGCCCATCTCGTATTTCAACGCGGGCGATTTGCTCACAGTTGGCGAGCAGTCCCAACCGGTTTCGCCAAGTCGCACCTGTCCATTCGGTTCGGTTGTCGCGAATTATCGCCAATTCGAATGATCGTCGACGGTCAGCCGACGACGTTGCTCGGGCGTCCGTCAAGAAAATTGTCGATGTGAGAAATTGTCTGATCCCAAAGAGTCTGCATTGCCTCGTGACTCGCCCATGCCACATGAGGAGTGACAATGACATTGGGACGCTCCAGCACGGAAAGCAAAGGATTGTCCGGCGCAGGCGGCTCCGTCGTCAGAACGTCGAATCCCGCGCCCGAGATGAGGCCCCGTTCCAAGGCATCGACAAGGGCCGATTCATCGACCAATCCACCGCGCGCCGTATTGACAAGAATCGGCTTCTTTTTCATCGCTTTGAATTCAGGCGTGGAAATCATGTTGCGGGTCGAGGAAAACAACGGAGCATGCAATGTGATCACGTCGCTGGTCTCGATGACTTCATCGAACGGCGTATACAACGGGCCAAGTCCCTCGACGCCCTTGTGGGCGGCAAAGACCACATCCATTCCCAACGCGCGACCAATGCTGGCGACCGCCTGTCCGATTGCGCCCTCGCCGATGATGCCAAGTCGAGACCCGGACAGGTCGCGAATTTCATGCGAGAAAAAGCAGAATTGGCCGCTCTCTTGCCATTTGCCCCGTATGACGTCCGATCTGTAGCCGATCAGGTTTCTACGCAGGGCGAAAATCAGAGCGAATGCGTGCTCCGGGACGGTGTTGACTGCGTAGCCTCGAACATTCGAAACAGTAATGCCTCTTTCCTCACACGCCGCGATATCGATGACGTCGTAACCCGTCGCTGCAATCGCAATCATTTTCAGCCGGGGCAGTCTGGACAGCGCTTCAGATCGAATTGGAACTTTGTTCGTGATCGCAATATCTGCGTGCTGAAGCCTTTCGATTGCTTCGTTCGGCGTCGATCTGTCGTATGCAATCCATTCATGCTCATGACTCGGACGGTTCAATTGAACCGTCGGGCCAATCGTGTCCCTGTCCAAGAATACAATGTGCGTCATGGAGCTGCCCGTGTCCAATAGTGAGGCAGAACGTCGCTAACCCTGAATCGGTCGGAAGGCTAGACGGCCACTCAATTTTCGGTCAAGCTAAAAGCGTTGAACAAAAAAACTCTCTGGAAACTCCGGGGCGATTCACCGCGGTGACTCAACCTGCAGCCATAAACGGCCACCACCCGGAACTCTCATCGAATGGATGTTGACACTGCAATGAACCGCAACAATACGAAGATGATCGCTTTCGCAGAAGAGTTTTCGCGATATCCGGCGGGGCGATTCCGCGAAGACGGACCGTTCAACGGAACCACGTTTCGACAGGAGCACTTGGTGCCCGCCTTGCGGAATTTCGACAAAGTAGAAGTCAATTTCGACGGAGTTGCCGGATTCGGTTATTCGTTCCTTGAGGAAGCGTTCGGGGGACTTGTACAGAAAGAGGGGATGGACAAGAATTTCCTTGATACAAGATTGTTCTTTTCCACGACCGAACCGGGCCTTGAGGACGATATCCGATTGGCGGAACACAGCATAAATGTGGCGGGCGAAAGACGGTGAGCGCCAACTCAATCCTCATCTTTATTTCTCCAGTCGCGGTCCTCTGCGCCGCTGGGATTGCTTGGTTCGCCAACTACCACGTGCAGCACCGTATCCACCGCCATTTGAGGCTTGTCCGAAGCGTAGACGATTTGAAGGGAAGACTGCGCGAATTCTCTATTTTTCTCGAACGCCTCCGTGAAGCACAATTTCCTGACTTCGTTGCGAACAAATATCTCAAAACCAGAATGTTGGTGAGTGCACAACTTCTGGATACCGATCCATTTTAACACATTGAAATTTTTTCCTTAAATTGCTTTTCGTTTGTGAACACTTCCCGGAAGCAGTATGAATCTCTTGGATTCGCTTCAGTTTCCGGTTTTTTGAAATCTTCAAAGGCGACCGGCATATGCGAAGTCATTGAGGATCCGTCTTGGCTGGGTTCGACCGGCATATAGGTGGTCAAAGTGCCCGCGCAAGCGAAAGGGATAGATGCAAGCGATGCCTTGGGCATGGAGTACGTTTGCTTTCGACGAGGTGCGGAGGGGTAGGGCGAGGCTGTCGACGACTTAATGACGCTGGACTTGGAGCAGATCTTTTGCTCTTTGGAACCTTGGGGCAATTCAAACATGAATCAACCCGCAACTATAGATGACCACTACTTGGAACTCTCATCGAATGGAGGTTGACACTGCAATGAACCGCAACAATACGAAGAAGATCGGCTTCGCAGAAGAGTTTTCACGATATCCGGCGGGGCGATTCCGCCGAGACGGACCGTTCAACGGAACCACGTTTCGACAGGAACATTTGGTGCCCGCCTTGCGGAATTTCGACAAAGTGGAAGTCAATTTCGACGGAGTTGCCGGATTCGGTTATTCGTTCCTTGAAGAAGCATTCGGGGGGCTTGTCCAGAAAGAGGGGATGGACAAGAAATTCCTTGACACAAGATTGTTCTTTTCCACGACCGAGCCGGGCCTTGAATGCGATATCCAATTGGCGGAACACAGCATAAAGGTGGCGGACGAGAGCCGATGAGCGTCAACTCAATCATCGTCTTTGTATCTCCAGTCGCGATCCTCTGCGCCGCGGGGATTGCTTGGTTCGCCAACTACCACGTGCAGCACCGGCTCCACCGCCATCTCAGGCTTGTTCGAAGCTTGGACGACCTGAAGGGAAGACTGCGCGAATTCGTGGATCTATCGGCCGATTACTGGACCCTGGACAGCCCGAGGTCGGAAAGACATCGAACGCTCGAAGCACATTTAGTTGCCAGAAAGCGACTTATCTTTGGGGAATTCATCGAGCTTGACTTTAGAAGTCCTCGCTTGAGTGAGTCGTTCCTGAGGATGAAAGATATCCAGAAAGACCTTTGGTCAACAGCTACCGGCGGGTGCTTTCAGGCGGAAGCTTGGCAGCTGGACCCGAAGCGGGTCGCACTGGTGGCAGCCAAAGTTTCCGCTCTCATCAGTTACGTTGACAGGACGCATTGAATTGCCTGCGAACTTGAGTCCTGCTTTGCAAGTCCCGGCAAACTTGAACCGCCCCAGCTGATCCATTTCACGGCTTCGCATCTGACTTGGCCGACGGTTTCCCACTGGCCGCATTAGTCAGATCCCGCTGGAAACCCGTTGCATCTTTATCGCTGGCGGGATTCGCAGAGCGCGGATGCCTTGGTTGCGTTTCATGCTTTCAAGAAGAGGCGGTCTGGCCAAGTGATACGGTTTCACCATCAACCACGCCGAAAACAGGAAAGGACGACGCCAAGATTGGGATGCGCAGTGATTCGAAGCGTTCGGAGTTCAAGGTCGAGCTTGATAGCGCCGCCGACCCAACCAAAAATTGCACGGCAATCAGTCGACCAACACGCTCGCTGATGCGTCGGAGGCATCTTGCAGCAAAGCAGATCGTCTCCATGCCTGAAGTTCGATCAATTGGCCATCAGCACGCTGACCGGCCCTGAGGTCGGATGGAAGACTTCGGAAAATCAATACGGTTGTCGGCACCGCCGTGCTTTGCGGCAAACCAATACTGCGCATCGCCTCGTCTGCCCTCGGCGACTGAGTAGGCAATGAAATCTGATGCCGACTGAGCTTTCTCTCCGGTTTGCTGTGCAGAGCAGCAGGCAATTTTCGATTATTCAACTACCCGAGTTGATCAAAATAGTCCTCATCGATCTTTTTGAGATGCAGAACTTCCATATCCCGGCATCCGATGCTGTATCGAAGCATGAGGCGGGATAATTGCACGCCGTCGATCAGCACGATCCGATTTCCGAGCCCGTTCGCTGTGTTGATCGCTGATTCCGAGAAAGCCGAAGTCGTAACGAATATGCCCTTCGTAGCGCGCTTCAAGCTTAGCGCACCAAAGAAATCGCGTATGGCTCCGGCACCGACGTTGTTGCCTTTTGCATAACGTTTCGCCTGCAGGTAAATCTGATCGACGCCAAGCTGATCCTGGTCGATGACGCCGTCAACGCCGTCGTCGCCCGTACGGCCAAGAGTGCGCCCCGCGTCTTTCTTTGAACCGCCGTACCCCATGGCAATAAAGAGGTCTACGAGCAGGGATTCAAACATGGTCGGAGAGGCGTTTCTCACTCGGTCCAGCAAGTCTGTCGCGAGGCTGTCGTTGATTTGAGTGTGAGCCTCCCGCAGCGCCTCGTCGGGCGTAAGGTCGGCTTGCGGACTATCGACTTTCGCGACGTCGGCATGCTTGTCGCTACTCCTGTCTTGGAAAGCACGAAACTCGTCGAACTTCTTCAGGTAAGCACTATCGATCCGAACATCTTTGTCGGCGAGAGCCTCCTTTCCCCGGTCTGTAATAATGTAATGCCCCCGGCGGGATGAGGCAAGGAGACCTGCTTGCTTGAGGTAGGTTTTTGCCCAGCTAACCCGGTTTGTGATCTTTGTCTGTTTGCCGCTGGGAACCGTTTCTTCGCGCTCCTCAATCGTTAGCTCCAACTCATCCGATAGAGCACTGACCAGAGTTCCGAGCTGAACTTCACCCTTCAGGGCTTGTTCCAGAACGGGGCGCATCAAGGATTGGTGGGTAGGAATCGGCATAGGTCGTTCCACTGTCGTGATTATGTATTGTCGGATTGGAAGTGGGTAAGGTTGCTCGATTCCAGTGTCAATGTCTCTTGTGTTTTTCTTACGATTTTTAGGTTTTATAGGCATGTTTTCTGTTGGAACGCATGCATTGGAAGGTCTGGTCTGGAAACGGGAACTGCCGCAAAGGCGCAGCAGCCGGAAGTCTTCGGCCCGGGATCAGTCTCCGA
The DNA here is from genome assembly GCA_965205055.1 of Paracoccaceae bacterium. Lineage (GTDB taxonomy): Bacteria > Pseudomonadota > Alphaproteobacteria > Rhodobacterales > Rhodobacteraceae > CBDBBY01. Next base: position 3,797,254 of record OZ242030.1, read on the forward strand.
CGGGCCCCGCCTCGACGCCGCAGGTGCCGCCGACGTCGACGAGCGCTGCGCCGAAGCTGCCGATCATGCTTCAAAATTCTGCAAAAAGCTCTCAAAGAAGTGGTCATCGCAAGTCATATGGTTTCACCGCCAACCATCCCCGGATCAGGAAAGGACGGCGCCAGAACTTGGGTGTATAACGATTTCAGGTGCTCAGAGTTCAAGACTCAGCTTGACAGCGGTGCCGACGTGGTTCGAAAGGTTGTAAGGAGCATGCTTCAGAAGGTTCTCGAGGAGGAGCTCGGCATGGGCACCTTTGTCGCACAGCGAGAGTGGCTTGTAGAAGTCAACGCCTGTTCGTCCGCTCTGCTTAAAAGTTGTTCTGAAGACCGGAAAATGCACAGCTCCGAATAATTGATGCGTCGTGCAGTGTTTCCGGGTGGCAGGACGAAGGCGGGCAACCTATGCTAAGCAATGCGGGATTTTTCTGCATTGTACAATTTCAATAAGGCATATCATGACGCAATCGCTGACCGTCCAGCCATCTTTTCCGGGTCTCTGTTTGATAACAGAGGCCGTTGAACGGCTGGCCCGCGACAGCAGCATTGAAGAAAGGGGAGCGATCAATACCAAGCGTGAAGTCGTAGAATTCATTCTCGACATTGTCGGTTACACTGCTGACAAACGCCTGCTTGAATATCGCCTCTTGGAGCCATCCTTTGGCAACGGCGACTTTATTCTTCCGGCCGTGGAGCGGCTCTTGTTCGCCGCACGGCGCGAGTCTGGCGGGTTTGGCTTCGAAAAACTCGCCCCTGCGTTGCGTGGCGTTGAGCTGCACCGCAAAACTTTCGAGCGAAGCCGCCTAGCGATGCACGCCATGATGATTGAGCACGGCGTTTCCAAGAAGGAAACCGAAGCTTTGCTCGATACATGGCTCTTGCAAGGAGACTTTCTGCTTTGCGACTTCGACCACGATTTTACACACGCCGCAGGCAATCCTCCCTATGTACGCCAAGAAGTGATCCCTGATGTGCTGATGGGTGAATACCGGAAACGCTACAGCACGATTTTTGACCGCGCGGACATCTATGTGCCGTTCATAGAACAATCGCTTCGCCTTTTGGGAGCCGGAGGCAAACTTGGTTTTATCTGCGCAGATCGGTGGATGAAGAACCGCTATGGCAAAAAGCTCCGAGAACTTGTCAGCAAGGCGTACCACTTTGAATCTTATGTCGATATGGTCGACACAAATGCCTTCCACTCGGAGGTAAGCGCATATCCCGCAATCACCGTGATCAAGCGACGAACAACAGGCCAGCGCAACAATGTCACGCGGGTCTTTGCACGCCCCGAAATTGACAGTTGCGCGCTCGGAAGCCTTGCCCGCGAACTTACGACGTCCAAGCTGAAATCCTCGAGTGCCGTGCGCGAAATCGACAACATCGTGGCAGGTGACGAGCCTTGGATTCTTGAGGATTTCGATGCGCTCGCTCTTGTTCGCCGCCTCGAAGCCGAGTTTTCGTGCTTGGAGGATGCCGGATGCAAGGTCGGCATCGGTGTTGCGACCGGCGCTGACAAGGCATTTATAGGAGACTTCGAAGCGCTCGATGTGGAGCCATCACGAAAATTGCGCCTCGTGATGACAAAGGACATTCTCAAGGGACATATCGAGTGGCAGGGTAAGGGGGCAATTAATCCCTTTGATGCTGACGGCAAACTTGTCGGCCTTGAGGACTTTCCAAAGTTTAAACGCTATCTTAAAGAGCGCTATGAGCAAATTGCGGGGCGGCACGTCGCTATCAAAGCGCCGCAGAACTGGTATCGCACCATTGACCGCATCTACCCGGATCTCGCTCACCGCGAAAAGCTTCTTATTCCGGACATCAAGGGCGATGCATCTGTTGTTTATGAGGGTGGAAAGCTCTATCCGCACCACAACCTTTATTTCATCACGTCCGACGAGTGGGACGTGCGCGCACTGCAAGCAGTCATGCGCTCCGGCATTGCTCGGCTTTTTGTTTCCCTTTACTCGACCAAGATGCGCGGCGGCTATCTCCGATTCCAAGCGCAGTATCTGCGGCGCATTAGGCTCCCTCGATGGGAAAACGTAAGCGAACCGATGCGCGAATGTTTGAAGCACTATTCAGTCACCAATGATCGGGATGGGCTCAATGAGACCGTAGCGAGTCTTTACGGTCTTTCGACCGATGAAAGAAAATTGTTGAATGGATAGAGCAAAATGAACTTTGATCTTGCAAGCTACGAAGCGCGGGCTCGGGATGCAGTTAAAGTCTTTTGGCACAATCGCGCAGCCGCGCAAAATAAGCAGCTTGAAGCCGACCTTCAGGATATGGGTACGCGCGGTGCTGTGACGGCGGGCAAGAACATGGACGGATTTCTTGCCCTCGCCCGAATGCTGATTGAAGACAATGGGTTCGCTAATGTCGGCATTTGCACGCAACAGCGTGCTTTGACCCTGCCGGGATTTTTTCGGCCGACCAAGATTTGGGATCTGCTCGTAATGCATCAAGAGAAGCTCGTCGCGGCGTTTGAATTCAAGTCTCAGGTAGGCCCGTCCTTTGGCAATAACTTCAACAACCGATCGGAAGAGGCCATCGGCACCGCGCACGACCTCTAGATGGCCTATCGAAATGGCGCTCTTGGAAAGAACGCGCCGAGACCGTTCATTGGATTGATTGTGCTTCTTGAAGATTGCGCCCAGTCGAACACGCCGGTTGCGGAAAGGGAGCCGCATTTCCCTGTTGATCACGCATTCCAGGGCCAGTCCTACGCTCAGAGGTATGATCTGCTGTGCCAACGGCTTGTGAAGGAAGAACTCTATTCGAGCACGACGCTATTTGCATCACCTCACGACGCGGCGACTAATGGCAGGTATCTGCACCTAAGCGGAAGTTCCTTGGGATTATTTTGAACAACTCTTTGAATGTCCGGCCTAATTTGCGGATTCCGGCTGTGCGTCCACTGGACACGCCGCTTTTGAAGGGGCTACCGCATGGGGACCTTCGCGTTCAGCAGCCTTAGCGCCCGGTCCTGGATCGGCGTCGGCGAGGCGGGGACGTCGAATCCCGACTTTCCCGGCCCCGAGGGCTCGATCCGGTTCATCGTGAGCGTTCCGAGTTGCGCAAGCAGTCCCCGGAAGTCGTGGACGTCCTCGCCTGAGCTCGTGCGCTTTGTGGTTGCTTTCCGCTTGGCTTGCGGCGAGCGTTCGGCCTTGGCGACGGGCGAGTCGCGGACCGGGCCGTGCTCGTCGTCGAACAGCATCGGGGCGAGCGCGTCGCGCATATTCTTTTCGACATAGTACGCGAGCATGCAGATCAGGAGATGGGCGCGGACCCGCGGCTCGAGGCGGTGGCGGATGGGCCGGACCTGGAGGTCGGGCGCCTTCATCGTCCGGAACGCCCTCTCGACCCGGCCCAGCCTTTTGTAGGTTTCGACGACGGCGGCGGCGGACATCCGCTTTTCCTGCACGTTGGTCCGGATGACGTAGAATCCGTCCAGAGCCGCCTCGTCGGCGATATTCTGTTTTTTGCGCTTCCAGGAGAAGGATCCCGTTCCGATCTTCAGATCGAAATGCTTCCGCATCTTGCGCTTTTTGAGGGCGCGCTCGGCGCGGCTCCTGATCGCGTCCGCGTTCCGGAGCGGGCGCTTGTCCCGGCGGACCGCGCGGCGGATCTCGATCAGATCTTGCGTCGCCGCCGCGATCAAGTCCTTGCGCTTGCGGGTCCGCTCTTCGGCCAGCAGGGGGTTTTTGCAGACGACCAGCCGCTCGCCGGGGAACAGCTCCCGGCATTCGATCTCCGCCATGTCCTGCTCGTCGAACAGCGTGGGCTGCAGCGCTCCGTTTTTGGCCAGGGCGCCGACCCCGGCGGCCCTAAGGGCGAAGATCCAGTCGTAGCCGTTCGGCTCGAGGTCCTCGCGGACGCGCGCCTGCGCGGCCATGCCCCGGTCTCCGACGAACACCGCCCGCTTCAGTCCGAAGCGGTCGCGGAGCTTGCCGACTTGGGCGGCCACTGTGGAGGGATCGGACGCGTTCCCGGGGAACGCCTCGACGGCGACCGGCCGCCCGTCGGCGTCGCACAGCAAGCCGAATTCGATCTGCGGCAGCCCCGTCTTGCCGTCGCGCGAGTATCCGCGATCCACCAGCGGGCAGGTCCGGCTGTAGCTCCAGACCGAGGTCAAGTCGTAGAGGACCGGGCTTCCCTCGCTCAGATGCTTTTCGGCCAGCGCCTTCTCGATCCTCGGCTGGCGCTCGAGCAGCCAGTCCATGGTCTCGTAGAGCCGGTCCCCGCTCACGTTCTCCGGCAGTCCGAGCTGCGACGCCAAGGTGGAGACCGCCGTCTCCGGCCGGAAGAGCCGGGCGGCGGCGAGCTTCGATCCCGGCTCCAGAATCCGCTGCGCGACCAAGGCGACCGCCAGATCCCGCGACCGCGAGCGCCGGGATGCGATCGCCCGGTCGACGCCGCAGGCGCGAAGCGCCGCGAGGACCGCGGCGGCGTTCCCGTGCTGGAGCGACCGGGAGATCGTGAACGCGCCTTCGAGCGCGGCGGGCACGTCGGCGATGGCGGCGCCGCGCAGAACCTCCCGGATCTTCTCGACCGTCTCCGGGGGAAGCTTTGTGATGTTGGAGAGGGTGCGCTTCTTGACCTTTCCGCCTTCCCGGTAGGAGTGGCGGATCAGGATCGTGGGCCGCGATTTGCGGTTCGGGACGGTTTCTACGAACATGACTACTATTTTATCATTTTAATTTTATGTTTAAAGGATAAAAATATCACATTATATTGACCAATGCATGACTACGTTCTTGCAGACGGAAATGGGCCGGAATCCGCCTTAGCCTATTGATGTTAAGGGATAAAATTTGCGGACTAGCTTCAATATCGCACGGAACTTCCGCCTAAGCCAGCTTAGGTCGCTCGAGACTCTTGTTGCGAAATTTATGAACCGCTCAAGAAGTTTGCTGTGACGAGCCCGAACCGTTGCGTTTTTGTATTTGACGGCGATGGGAGCCTTCCAATGAATCTTGGTTCGCAGGCGACGATTGCCGGAGCGGATCCACCCAATCTTTGCCATTTGGAGTTTTCGAACGGCATGCACCCCATTCAAAGTCTGGACAAGCTTGATTTCGCCGGGATCGCTCTCGGTTGCGGGTATCGCGACGCTGCCAACTGCGTCGAGGCCGACGGTTTGGATGCCGCGCTTGATGGCCTATTTGCGTCGCCGCGGCCATAGTTGCTGTCACTGGCGATAGTTCCGGGCGAACGCTTTCCGAGAGACTACGGCTATATTCATAGAACGGAAGTACGCGAACAATTCAGATCCGCTCTCAATTCCAGATGACACGCTCACTGCATTAAAGCGGGAGCAAATTTTCATCGATCTGGTATAGTCAGATTTGTCCATCGACGCCGATTTCCTTCACCGACGGCAACATTGAATTGGAGAATTCTAAATCCTATTCGCGAAAGAAATTATGCTCTACGTCACTTGCGCGGTCGATGAACCGAACTTTCGGCAATTTCGATATTCTTTGTGGAGAGCAAATTTCCGGAATTACCGCGGCTCTTGAAATCAATCTCGAGCCAATTCACCGATATAGCCGGTCAAGGATGGAATAGGACAAAAATAGCGGCGGCTGTTCCCGGATCGTTGCAGAAAGCCTCGCATGATCATTCGATTGAGCAATCCCGAAGCATCAACGTTTTCGGGGAGTTGGTACTTGCAGTCCTCGCTATCTTTTGCGTGAATTGCAATTGCTCTATTAAGTTCAGCCAGAGTCTTTCCAGGGGGCCGGGCTGAATCAAGCACAATATGCAAAAGACCCACGCAGCCGACGAGATCATCGTCAAGTCGATCTTCATAGTATTCGTTTCGATATGTTGCGGATATTTCGGAAACGGATCTCGCGAAATCACCATCGGTTGGACCAAGCATGCCGTTATTGGCCGCTAAAACCTTTGCCAAGGCTTGCAAATTTGTGTGCAGGTGTTGCGGCCATCCACTGCACTCCCCGGCAATTCTACGTGCCCAATCACAACGATTTGAACTATCTACACGGAAGGTATCCAGCATCCTCTTGACAGAACTTTCAGCTTCACTTTGCTCCAGCGCGCCGAGAGTAACTCGGCGACGGCTCGACATTCGGGAAATATGATGTTTGCGAAGCGCGTCATAGGAGTCCAATAGTCCGGCAAATATAGGGATAATTGGCAAGCCGTGAATTCCCTGATGCAGGTTTGAAACTTCCGATTGACCTTCCAAGTCCCTCATACTCTGCACTTCATCAAGCATCAATACAACCGGTCTTTTCCATTTTTCCGGAGGGAAAAGAGCCGCCAAAGTTTCCCAAGTCAATTCGCGCGACTTCGTTGTTACCGATTTTCCTCCGCTTGATTGGGCAGTAGAATTAAGAAGAAATTCATGGCCAACGCTTGTCGCAATGCTGTGATCTATTGAAACGATCTTCCTAAGCTTGCCGGACGCATCGGCGTCGTTATTTGCGATTGCGATGGCTTCGGCAATCCCAGCAACCAAATTCGCTTGATTGCAGATTAGATCAACACGAATAGGCAGCGTTATTGGAGCTGCTTCGCTTGGTTCCGAACTCCAGCGTTCATCAAGGCGCGCCAGCAGTGCACTTTTTCCGACGCCAGGAGGGCCTTGAAGCAACCAAGTTTCATCGGAAGCCGGCATTCGCATTCTGTTACGATACCGCTCCATAACGCCCTCAATGCTAAGCTCAATATCTTCAATTATTTGGTGTCTACCCGAAAAGAACGGTGTGCTGCCCCTATCTTTTGTCAATATTCTGGACGAAAACTTCTTCAGCCCTGCGATATCCGGCTTACTGTTTTCACAGTCCATCGTTTGTTTTGCCTTTCATTCCGTAAATCTTCTAGAAAATATCAACCGAATTAGTTTAACGCTGATGAACAAGCTAAAAAGCGTGTCATGTCGGGATAGTGTGCGGGAAATGAGTCTCAAAGTCAACAGTTTGAGCAGCTATTGCGACGGAACGGGCAAAAATAGGGTGGCGATTTGACAGGAGCGGTGTGTCACGTGAACGCTAAATTGCGCTTGCCGGAAAATTGAAAGGACGTATGCCTTCTCTCTGCCATCGCGTCATTCAATTTGGTTTCCGGTCAATCCGGCAAATCCAGTGCAGTTCAGTTGCTGGAAACGTTTGGAGTTTGGCAAGAATGAAAGACTATGGTGCCCAGAAGAGGACTCGAACCTCCACGCCCATTCGGGCACTAGCACCTGAAGCTAGCGCGTCTACCAATTCCGCCACCTGGGCTGGTTGCAGGAGCGCATCCGTATAATTCAGTGATGGCGATGTCAAATTCCGTCGGTGAATTGGGTGCATCCCAATGTTGTTGGTCAAACGGCGGCGCGATGCGGTCTCTCATTGAGGAAGTCGGCCCAACGGTTGTTTTCGTTGCAGCATTTGAGAGCGATCAGAGCGTTGGCCCTGCTTTCGACCAACGGTGCCTCTCCCTCCCTATCCCCGAGAAATGGGACGCACCCCGACGAATTGGCGGAAATATGCGATTTTATGATGCCGCGACATACGGTTGATCAGACGACCCTGAATCCAAGATGTTGATTTCCTGCGAACGGAAGCTTCGCCCCTTTCGGGATCGCGCAGTTCCAACAATTCAGGTGCGACCTGCTGACAGAACCGGAATTGACGGTGAAAGAGCGAACAGCATTCATTCGTCGCCGGAATCCAAGTCGACGGCCACGCCGTCGCGAGCCGATTGTTCCGCAGCGAGCGCGAATCGCAGCACTTGCCTCGCCTCGTCCGCAGTCAAAATGGGTTGGCCGCCATTCTTCAGAGTTTCGATGTAGTGGCGCGTCGAAAGCACGAAGCTTTGCTCCCAGCCTGTCGCAACATCTCTGAATTCCGTCCGCTGTCCGTCGCAATGCAGAACGACCGGAGGGGCATCGCCCAAGCGTCCATGTCCGCCGTTTATCCATATCACGCCTTTGGTGCCGGTTATCTCGACCCGGTCGTCCTGCGCGTAATGGCGCGTGTCGATTTCCAGCTCCGGCGAATAAACGATCTCGAGATTGCCGATTCGATTGTTCGGAAACCTGAAAGAGATGATGGATTGGGCGTCGAATACGTACCCGTCGCTTCGGACTGTGCTGCCGATGTAGGAGTGGACCGAATCCGGGTTCCCCATGAAAAGCCACGCCAGAGCGAACTTGTGGTGTCCATCGTCGAATACAAGAGGGCCGCCGCCCGATCTGTTCTGGTCTTGACGCCATTCGTTCGCCCCTTGCGGGATCTTCCATTCGGTTCGGCTCGTTCCCGGATTGCTTTTTATCCTGATTGAGAGCGGTTCCCCGATCGCATTATTCCCTACTAGGCGTATCGCCTTCTGGACCGGCGGATAGAACACGAAATTCTCGAACACCTTGAACGGCCGGTCGGACGCCGCCGCCGCTTCCACAAGCCTGTCCGCGTCTTCGACCGACGGGCAAATCGGCTTCTGAAGCGAGACCGCCTTGCCGGCGTTGATGGCGGCCAACGCGGCTTCCAAGTGAAGATGGTGCGGCAGCAGAATTTCCACCAGATCGATATTTTCGTTCGATAGAAACTGATTTTGATCATCGGTTATCTCAACGGAACCGAGGCCCCATGCTTCCGCTTTTGCCTTGGCAGTCTGCGGATTCATGTCGCAAAGCGCCACGATGCCGGCATCCGGGTTTTGCAAGTATTCGATGGCGTGAAGGTCGGAGATCCTGCCGGTTCCCCATATCCCGACGCCGATAGGCGTGTCGTACACTTTAGTCTCCCTTCGGAAAGATGGCGCTGCGCAATCGTGGCTGATTCCAAAAATGGGTCAAGTGGCAAATGCGCCGTTTCCGCGTAAATTTGAAGCGGTGACTCTGTCGGCGCGCGAAGGTCACGCTACAATGCGTGAACCCATTTGTTCCGGCCTGCTTTTGTTTTGCTTGCGAATTGGATAATCCGCCCTTTCGATTCAATGGTGCGCTAGAGTCAAAAAAATGGGTTACAGGATCGCAGTCGTCGGCGCGACGGGAAACGTCGGCCGCGAAATGCTCAATGTGCTGGATGAGCGCAACTTTCCTGCGGACGAGATCGTCGCTTTGGCTTCCAGCCGCTCAGCCGGCGACGACCTGGATTGCGGAAACAAATCGCTGACCGTCCGCGACATCTCGGATTTCGACTTCGAAGGGTGGGATATGGCGCTCTTCGCGATCGGTTCGGAGGCAACGGAAAATTACGCGCCGGTTGCTGCGGAAGCCGGCTGCACGGTAATCGACAATTCTTCCCTGTATCGTTACGACCCGGACGTTCCTTTGATCGTTCCGGAAGTCAATCCGGACGCGGTGGAGGATTTCCGCAACCGCAACATCATCGCGAATCCGAACTGCTCGACCGCGCAGATGGTTGTCGCTTTGAAGCCGCTTCATGATCGAGCTCGAATAAAGCGCGTGGTCGTTTCGACGTACCAATCCGTTTCTGGATCAGGCCGCGCGGCGATGGACGAGCTTTGGGAGCAGACCAAGGCGCTCTACATGCCGGGAAGCGAGAGCGAGCCGTCGGTTTACCCAACCCGAATTGCATTCAACGTCATCCCGCATATCGACCGTTTTCTGGAAGACGGGCAGACGCGCGAAGAATGGAAAATGGTGGCGGAGACCAAGAAGATCGTTGATCCCTCGATAGCGGTCGCCGCGACTTGCGTGAGGGTGCCGGTCTTCATCGGGCATTCAGAGGCCATCAATATCGAATTCGAGGAATATCTCGACGAGAACGAGGCGCGGGACATACTGACCTCTTCGCCGGGCGTCATGGTCGTGGACCGCCGCGAGGATGGCGGCTACATCACTCCGATGGATTGCGTTGGCGAGTCCGCGACTTACGTCAGTCGAATACGCCAGGACGAGACAGTGGCAAACGGACTTAATCTTTGGTGCGTGTCCGACAATCTGCGGAAGGGCGCCGCTCTGAATGCGGTCCAGATAGCCGAGCTTTTCGGAAGACGCATCCTGCAGAAGGGATAACAAGACGCCATCGCAAGACCGGCGCTCAAGGCATGTCAACAACCGAGATGGATCCCAGGCTCACGCCGGCGAACGGCCGGGTCGCCGCAATCGATCTCAAGGGAAAGGTCGAGGCTGAACAGTTCGTTGAAGGCGAAAGGCTGCAGTGCGTTGCGCCGTCAGCGGATATCAGAGTTTGCCCCGATGGCGGCCTCGCTTCGCAACTAGCTTACGGTGAAACGATCCGAGTGTTGGAAACGAGGCAAGGGTGGTCGTTCGGGCAGTCTGAATCAGATGGCTATGTCGGATATGTGCCGGAGAATTCCCTTGGCCCGGTGTCGTCTCCGACCCACCGGGTTTTTCGCTTGAAGGCGCATGCCTATCCGGAGCCATCCGTCAAATCGATACCGGCAAGAATTTTTCCGTTCGGGTCGAAGCTGTCGGCGGTCTCGGAGGAGGGCAGTTTTGTCGAAGTGCGCGGGGGAGGTTACGTGCCGAGAAGCCAATTGCTGGATCTGGATGACTTTGTTTCGGATTTCGTAGCAACGGCGGAAACCTTCCTTGGCGTCCCTTACCTTTGGGGCGGCAAGGGACCTGACGGGATCGATTGCTCCGGCCTTGTCCAAATCGCGCTTCATTCCGCGGGCCATTCATGCCCGCGCGACAGCGACATGCAGGAACAGGCGCTGGGGGAACCGCTTTCGTCTAACGACGATCTCGCTCGGGGCGATCTGATATTTTGGGCCGGCCACGTGGGGATAATGACGGACGGAGACACACTGCTGCATGCGAACGCAAGCCATATGGCCGTCGTCAAGGAAAGTCTTCGACTGGCAGAATCGCGCATCAAGGCGAACGAAAATCTTCAGATACGCGCGATCCAAAGACTCTAGCGCGGCGTCTTCATTGAACCGGTTCACTTGAGCAGTGATCAGAATGTCGTCCGCCAAGCCGTCGGAGCTAGTCGATTCATGGCGTCGGTTTCCGGATACGCATCAAAGGAGCGGTAAGATTGCAAGAACAGAAAACAAAATGAAGAAAATAGCAGGTAGGACAGTCTCAACGGTTGTCAGCTTCCAGTAGCGGCTCAAAATTGTTCCTTTGTTTAGTAGTTCCCATTCGCGTTTGAAAAATGGGTAAACCAGTTTGTCTTCCAGTTCGTGCAAGGCTTTGAATTTCCCCGAATTGAGTTGCCTGTAGGAGCGGATGACGACAAACCACGAAACGGACAGCAAGGTGCCGACAACTCCTGATGAGACCAAGATGGGCTTTTCGTAGACATCACCGTCGCCGAACCTGAGCAATGCGGCAACAAAAACCCCCAACCCCACGAGCAGGCTCACATAGAGTCGGTTAGCACCTTCTCGCCTTTGGCTCACTTTGTCGGCTAAATCGGCGTGGAGTCTATAAATCTCCAAAAGTTCTTTTTTTTCCAAGTCGTCCGTCATGCAAGCCCCCTGATGGCTCCGACGATACTCTCGGTGTTCCATCGGACGATTCTATCGGCTGCCTGCTTAACCTGAACGGACGTTTTTTCGCTTCCCCAAGGCTCAATTGCGATTATCGGTTTTGGCGCACGGAAGCCTCTTTCGGCCAAATCTATTTCGATGTTTATCCATTTGCTGTACGTCGCATAGACTCCGGCCAGAATGAGCACGACACTGCTGTAGCTCATTTGGTTTCGAATCGCTTGCCTTAGCTGCATGTCCGTGTTCGCGCAATGGATCGGATCGTCGCGGGGTACCGAGTAGTTGCGGAATTGGAAATAGATCCTGCTATTCAACAAGTCGATCAGTTTTTCATACGCGTCCGAATAACTCCAAGAGTGGCTGATGAACAAGTGATGGGTTTTCAACGATGATTCCTTTCTCTTAGCTAGAGTAGATCTAATTTTAGCTGAAACACAGTCTGCAGTTTTAAGATAATTTGTGCATTTGCTTGGAGTGTTTTTGAGGGTGGCATTGGCCTTTTCCCAAAGTGCTCTATGATTTCGTACGTCGGTTTTCACGCCAATTGGAATCTCAGATACTTTGTATATCTGGCTTAGGTTCATCTGCCTCCCAGAATCCTTCAAGTTCCATTCTCACTTCGAACATAATAGCCAACTGATTTCTCACCGCAACCCATTCGCGCACAGCGTGATCGTCTTTTTTGTGTCTTAACGGCCAAGTAGATCAGCGTCGCCGCCGTCGAAGGACAATGCTGCGTCAAGATCCGACCAACAGCATCGTTTCAACAACTCGCCGGCGAAGATCAATATCCAAGAGTCCTGCAATCCATGCTGGCCTCTTTGCCTTGCTGGATCAACGACTCATATCCAAGCGGAATTGGGAATCCTTGATTTTCGATTCCGCTGAATTCAGGTTCGCTCTAACCGACGAGCCGCAGAAGCTTGCGCTCGAAGAAGCGCATGACGCGTTTCAGGTCGTGGCCGCGACGCAATATCCGGCCGTCCATGCCGACCACCAGATACATCCCTTGCTTGGATGCAAGATTCGGACGCTTCTCGATCCGATACAGCGGGTGCTCCGACGTTCTTCGAAAGACCGAAAAAACTGCCGCGTCCTCCAAGTGCGAAATGCCGTAGTCGCGCCATTCGCCGCACGCGACCATCCGACCGTAAGTCGAAAGAATTATGCCCAGTTCGGATCTGTGGAAACTGACGAGTTTCGGCTGCCCGCCGCCCTTTCCGGATTTCCGCTCGCGACGCGCCGCCAAGAATTCGATTCCGCTCATTGGATCAATTTCGCAAGCATGGAATCAGAATTCAAGCCTTGAAAAGGCAAGTAGGTCGAAATCTCTCCCCGCCCCGTCCGGCTGCCGGTACAACGCTCGCCTTGACAAAATCATCTTTGTGGATTGACTCGAACAGTTATCGGATTGATGCGATTTCGTCCGGCAGCAGAACGACAAGGAGTCGATTCGCGAATGAGAGATTTCCAACTCCCCGGAAGATCGAACGCGTACGCGATGAATGGCATGTGCGCGACCTCCCACCCGCTCGCCGCGAGGACCGCCGTACGGATTCTCGAAGACGGCGGAAATGCCGTCGATGCCGCGATTGCCGCCGCCGTCTCGCTGGGATTGTGCGAACCTCAATCGACCGGGATTGGAGGCGATTGTTTCGTTCTGTTGAAACCGCCGGGCGAAGAAAGGATCATCGCTTTGAACGGATCGGGCAAAGCGCCCGCCGGTTGTTCTGCCGAGACTCTTCGGGAAGCGGGGTATGACTGCGTTCCGATTGGAGGCGCGGTTCCAGTGACGGTGCCCGGTGCGGTGGATGCATTTTGCACGCTTGCCGAAGACTGGGGGCGCTTGGGACTCGAAGCTTGTCTGGCTCCGGCTATCGAGTACGCGGAAAACGGCGTTCCCGTAGCGCCTCGGGTCGCCTTCGACTGGGCAATAGCAGCCGACTCGCTCACCGGTGCCGCAAGGAATTTCTACTTGAATGATGGTCGGGCGTTTCGGCCCGGCGAAGTGTTCCGCGCGCCCGGTCAAGCCGAAGTGCTGCGCCGGATCGTGCGCGAAGGCCGCCGCGGTTTTTATGAAGGCGAAGTGGCGCAGGACATGGTGGACAGCCTGCGCGCTGCCGGCGGCACTCACACTGAAGAGGACTTTTCGAATTGCGCCTGCAACTACACCGACCCGATCGCAGGCACTTACAAGGGTCTGGAGGTGGTCGAGCATCCGCCGAACGGGCAGGGCGCGGCGGCGATCCTGCTGCTGAACATGCTGGAACAGTTCGATCTTCCGTCGGTTGGGCCTTTCGGGGCGGAACGAGCGCATTTCGAGGCGGAAGCGGCAAAACTCGCGCTGGATGCGAGAGACCGCTACATTGCGGATCCGGGCGCCTCGGCGAAGCTCTCGTTCTTTCTTTCGAAAAGCAAGGCGAAGGAACTTGCTGCCAAGGTTTACCGCCGCGAGGTTCGTTCCGATTTGGCGGTTGTTGCGGAAGCGGTGCACAAGGACACTGTGCTCCTGACGGTTGTCGACAAGGACCGAATGGCCGTTTCCTTGATATACTCCGTGTTTCACAGCTTCGGATCGGGAATGGCTTCCGAGAAGTTCGGAATAAATTTCCACAATCGGGGCGCCGGCTTCAATTTGATCGAGGGGCATCCGAACGAAGCCGGACCCGGAAAGCGACCCATGCACACGATTCTGCCTGCGATGCTCAAAAGGAACGGCAAGGTCGTGATGCCCTTCGGCGTCATGGGCGGGCAATACCAGGCGGTCGGGCATGCCAGGCTGATAACGAACATCGCCGACTACGGCATGAATCTTCAGGCGGCATTGGACGGCCCGAGATGCTTCCCTGAGAACGGCAGTCTGCTGGTCGAACGCGGCTATTCGGAAAAGGTGCGCGATCTATTGCGTTCGTATGGCCATGACGTCGTGGACCCGGAACATCCGATCGGGGGCGGTCAAGCGATCCATATTGACTACGGCAGCGGAGTGCTGGTCGGCGCTTCGGATTGCCGCAAGGATGGCTGCGCTCTGGGGTATTGAGTTCTCGGTGAACCGAGATTTGGCTGCCGGGTTGCTTCGGCCGTTCAGTTCAATCTCGGTTCGAATTCGTACTTGCCGTCGGAAAGCTTGCCGAAAATGGAGCTTACGCCCGGGTGGTTCAGCGGCTTGCCCGAATCATCCAGAACGAGGTTCTGCTCCGACACGTAAGCTACATAGTAAGCTTGTTCGTTTTCGGCCAGCAGATGGTAGAAGGGCTGCTCCTTTGCCGGCCTGATGTCTTCAGGAATGGACTCCCACCATGTCTCGGTATTCGAAAATTCCGGGTCCACATCGAAAACGACGCCCCGGAAGGGAAACTTCCGGTGACGCACGATCTGTCCGATATTGAACTTCGCTTGCGTGTTGAGCATGAACATGTTCCGGTCTGAGTGCATCTTTTCCCGGTGGCCGAACCGAATGTAAGGATAAACTCGCGAGAATTCAACATTCGTAGCGGATCGGTATGGATGTGGCGATATCCCGCCCGATTCGGCTGTTTCTGCAGTGAATTATAGGTTTTGCAGACCGGGGTTGCCAACAGGATTGCATCGGCGGGTGCATTCCATATTTTTGGCCCGGTGAAGATTTCTGGTCCAAGGTTGTTTTTGAAACAGCATGCGACGGCGGACGGTTGGCTTTGGCTTTCGACCGGCGGCATCCCGTGTGACCAAAAATATGGGATGCGTCCTGCACCGGTTCGATCAGTCGGCGATCTCAGTTCGAGTCGGCGATCTCAAGGTCAGTGAGCAAAAATGTCTTGGCCTGCCCAGCCCTCCAGATCAAGGCGCGCTCTGGTCGGCAGGAACTTGAAGCAGGCGTTCGCGAGGTCTTCGCGACCCTCGCGGGCCAGCCTCTGGTCCAGCACTTGCTTCACACGATGCAAATGCAAAACATCGGATGCAGCATAAACGAGTTGTTCGTCCGTCAAGCTTTCGGCGCCCCAATCGGACGATTGCCGCTCCTTGCTGAGTTCGAGCTCCAAGCAATCGAGCAGAAGCGCTTTCAATCCATGCTGATTGGTGTACGTCCGTGTGAGTCGCGACGCGATTTTCGTGCAGTAAACCGGGCGTGCCATGACGCCGAATCGATTCATTAGGGCGGCCAGATCGAACCTTGCGAAGTGAAACAGCTTCACTACCTTTTCGTCCGTGAGAATTCTGACAAGATTGGGCGCGTTGGCCGTATTCGACCTGAGCTGAACGATTTCCGCCTTGCCGTCTCCGTTGGACAGCTGGACAAGGCAGAGGCGATCCCTCGCATGGTCAAGTCCCATGGTTTCGGTGTCCACGGCGACGACTTCGTTCGGAACGAAGTCATCAGGGAGATCATCGATATGAAGTCGGTAGGTCAATTCCGTCGAAATTTCTGTTCATTGCGGATTTCGGGCCTAAACCACAATTGCGAGGCGCATACAATTCCGCAATGGCGCGCCGAGCGGATGCGGTCAATGTTCAAATAAGGCCCGCCTCATAATCCATTCGAGCCAATTCGCTCAATGCGTTTGACCGGATTTCATCGCGCTTCTCCTTGTAGGCGAACAGATCGTTGGCGCGGACGCGGCGGTGCCGCCCAGTTTTGACGTGGGGGATTTCACCATCGTCAAGAAGCTTCACAAGGTATGGCCGGGAAACGTTCAAGAGGTCGGCGGCTTTTTGAGTCGTCAATTCTGAATCGATAGGTATCGTTAGAAAGCCTCGACCGCTCGACACAAGTTCCAGCACATTGAGCAAGGATGAAGTCACCGCAGGCAAAAGTGTCAAATTTTGCACTTCTCCATCATCCATCGAAACAGACAGCGTCGAAGATCCATCCTCCTCGACCCGGGAAGCGACAATTTTCCTAAGCTGTTCAGCGTTCTCGCTCTCGACTTTGTCTGGCAAACGATCACAGAACGCCTTTTTCGTCTGGTTGGCCATCGTGATTTCCTTGTTTTCCCTCGTCCGGGGCATAGGGAAGTCATTTTTGAAACAATCGAAATATTCAAAATATTCGAATCGCGCAAGGCGGTGCAAATGCGAACATTCATAGCGGCTGGACTGGGAACCCCGGAGGCTTTCGAGGTGAATCGAAACGCGCAATTGCGTCGCGGGGCCGGGTCCGCGCATCTCCGTGCGGGCCGGCGGAACGAAGGGGTCCCGGTTGGAAGGGCCGAACCAGCGCAAGCGCTCGACCGGCGCGAGGAGTTGGACAAGGAAAACCCATTTCAAAGAGGGGCATCCACACGAGATGACCGCAACTGCCGCCAAGATTGGCTTGAAAACCGGCGGGATGTTTCAATAGTGTGGGCTGTGCCGTTTTTGTGAAATTTGACAATTCTGCGTGAACACTGAAAAGACCTGTTGGAATCACTGCTCCCGATACAGAAGTTGAGACGAGCCACAGTTCGCAGTTGGAGGAATTCAAATGCAAGAAGTCTATGATGAAGCAGAGAAAATAAAGGCCGACGTCACGGTTTTGATCGTTGAGGACGAGGACATGCAGCGCGAAAGCATCGCGCGGCAACTCAAAGGCGACCAGAATTTCGCTGATTTCAAGATCGTCGAAGTCATGGAGGCCGCGAACTCGCAGAGCGCCGAAGCTGCGATCAACTCAGCGGCGCCGAACCTGGTTCTTCTCGACTGCCATTTGAAGAATTCGGAGCTGCAAGGCGAAGAGCTGTGCGAAAAGCTCCGAAGCGACGGCTTCTCAAGGCCCATCATCATGCTGACGGCCGTCAACATAAAGCCGGAAGACGAAGGCTCCAGCCTGAGAAAGGGTGCGAACGACTACCTCCGGAAGCCGTTCAACATGGGCGTTCTCATGGAGCGGATAAACAAGCAGCTGGTTCTTTACGAAAAGTCCGAAGACGCCGAGTTCAGGATCGGGGAGTTCCTTTTCAAGCCGGCCAAGAACTGGCTTGATCATCCCGCCAAAGGTCGAACGCCGCTTACGGCGATGGAAACCGGAATCCTGAAGTTCCTCTACAAGGCGAGAGGGCAGGTGGTCGCGAAGCCGGTCCTGCTAAAGAGAGTCTGGAATTACAGCCCGAAGGTCACGACGCACACGCTGGAGACGCACATCTACAGGCTGCGGCAGAAGATTGAAGTCGATCCGAAGAATCCTGCGCTGATTCTGACGAGTTCGGGCGGCTACAGGCTTGCTTGCTGAATGAATTTCCGGTCCGGCCGGACGGCGGCGCGCCGGGTCGGAATCGGTTTTGATGCCGGAAAAGGCCGGGGTCCGAGCGCGGCCCGGCGCCGGTTGCCGCGAAGCTGAAGCTTCCGGGCAGATCTCGCGAAACAGGCGGGAGGCGAAAGGCGGATGTCGTCAGGCAGGACCGTGCTTGTCGTCGGCAACGACGACTTTGAACTCGAGTCGATTCAGGCATTGCTTTCGCAGTCCGGGGAATTCGAGGCCAAGAAGGCCGGTGGCTCCGAAGCTTCGGGCGCTATAGCCGAATCTCAAGTCGATGTCGTCATTTGCGACTTGGACTCGATGGCTGCCGCGGATTTGAATGCGATCCGGAGTGCCGCCGCCGCGAGCGGCTCCGAATGCTTGCTCATCGCGGGGAACGAAATTGAATCCGATGATTCTCCGGAATTGATTTCGACTCCTGATCTCGCCGCTCATGCATCCAAACCGGTTGCCGTAAGGGAGTTGATCGGCCAGATTGAGTTTCTGCTCGACCGGGCCTCCCGCCGGTCTCCCTCGGATGTCCGGTTCGGCCCTTTCGAGCTTGTCCAAGGAGCCAAACTGCGACGCTTGGACGATGGGAGCGAGATTTTCCTGACCGACAAGGAAGCGGCGCTTCTGCGGCTGCTCTTGTCGGCAGACGGCGGGTTCGCGACGAGCAGGGACCTGATGGCCGACGTATGGGGCTACCACGAATCGGCGAATTCCCACACGCTGCAGACGCATATTTACAGTTTGCGACGAAAGCTGGAGACGGATCCGAACACCCCGCAACTGCTTGTGACCGAAAAGGGAGGCTACCGCCTCGCCCGGTGACGCTCTGCGCGGCAACTCGCGGGATTGCGGCCCGGTGCCGACTTAGCATTGCGCCGGCGTGCAACTTTTGGCACGAGCGCATTTTCAAAACTGCTTCAATCGGGACGCAATCCAATGAATTTCAAAATCGCGACTTGGAACGTCAATTCGGTCCGCCTTCGGGGCGACATCATTGAAAGGCTGCTTCGCGAAGAGAGGCCGGATGTTCTTTGCTTGCAAGAACTTAAATGCCAAGACGAGTTTTTTCCGCTTCGGAGCTTCAAGGAATGCGGCTACGAGCATTCGGCAGTCCGAGGCCAGAAGAGCTACAACGGCGTCGCAATAATTTCTCGCCTTCCCATTCAGGACGAGGGCTCGCTGGACTTGCTGGAAAACTCCGAAGCGCGCCACGTCGCCGCGAGTCTGCCGAACGGCGTCAGGATAGAGAACTTCTACGTCCCGGCAGGCGGAGATGTCCCTGATCGGGAAGCCAATCGGAAATTCGCGGACAAGCTGGACTTCTTGGCCGCGATGCGGAGCTGGTCGCGAGCCTCCAAGCCTGAAAGATCGATTCTGGTCGGCGACCTGAATGTGGCTCCGCTGGAGGACGACGTCTGGTCGCACAAGCAACTGATCAATGTGGTCAGCCACACTCCCGTGGAAGTCGATCACTTGAACGAATTGACGGCGGCCGGTCCTTGGATCGATGTGGTGCGGAAAGGCATCCCGGACGGTAAATTGTACTCTTGGTGGTCTTACCGCGCCCGGGATTGGAGCCTCTCGGACCGAGGACGGCGGCTTGACCATATCTGGGCCACATCCGATCTGGCGGACTTCAGCCGGAACCCGCGGGTTCGGAAGGATGCGAGAGGCTGGGACCGACCGTCCGATCACGCGCCGGTGCTGGCGGAATTCGAATTTTGACGCCGGTCTTGGAAATCCGTCTCGGTTTTCCATATATTCGTCTGGCAAATTGATCGCAGCAGGGTGCCGGACATGTCCGACCTAATCGGCTCCGCGAATCCGGAACTTGTAATCGAAGGTTCGGAAGCAGGGTTCATTCAAGACGTAATCGAAGGCAGCGCCGAGTCTCCGGTTATCGTTTACTTTCGGGCCGACTGGTGCGGTCCATGCAAGACTTTCGGTCCGGCGCTCGAGAAAGCGGTCAGGGACGCGGGCGGCTCGGTCAAGCTGGTCAAGATCGACGTCGATGCAAACCGGCAGCTGGCGGCCCAGATGGGCGTCCAGTCGATCCCTTCGGTATTCGCTTTCAAGGAGGGCAGGCCGGTGGATGGATTCATGGGGGCGAAATCCGCTTCCCAGCTTGCCGAATTCATCGCCAAACTTGCGCCTGACGCGGGGAGCGGGGCTGACTCGGAAGAACTGGAGCGCGCGGAGTCATTGCTCAAGAGCGGCGCTGCCGTGGAGGCCGCGCAAATCTGCGCGATGGTCCTCAGCCGTTCGGCGGAAAACGCCGCTGCCTACGGAGGCCTGATTCGGGCCAATCTGGCGCTCGGCGAATTGCAGAGGGCAGAAGGTCTTTTGAACTCCGTTCCCGAGTCCATTGTCGACAAGAAAGAGATCACGGCGGCGCGCGCTCAGCTGGAGATCGCCAAGGAAGCCTCGGAAGCCGGTCCGATACCGGAGCTCCGGACGAAGCTTGCGGACAATCCGGACGAGCATGGCGTCAGGTACGAATTGGCGGCGGCCCTTCATGCGTCGGGCAAAACCGAGGAGGCGATCGACGAGCTGATGGAGCTTTTCCGTCGGGACCGAGAGTGGAACGACGGGGCGGCCCAGAGTCAGCTGTTCCGGATATTCGACGCGCTCGAGCCGAACGACCCTGTGGCATTGAAGGGTCGAAGACGTCTGTCCTCGCTCGTATTCATGTAGGGTTCGACGAAAGTGACGGACAGCAAGCCGGAGAAGGGCGCGGAATTCGGGCTGGCGGATCTGCCCGAGCAAATCCCGATTTTCCCGCTATCCGGAGTGATCTTGCTTCCGAGGGTGCACCTTCCGTTGAATATCTTCGAGCCGCGCTATCTCGTCATGCTCAACGACGTGCTCAAGACGAAGAACCGTTTGATCGGAAGCATCCAGCCCATGGAGAAAGGGAACGAGCAGAACCTCCATGGCGTCGGGTGCGCCGGCCGCGTTTCCGGATTTTCCGAGACGTCCGACAACAGGTATCTGATCACGCTCACCGGCGTGGCCCGGTTCAGATTGACGAAGACGGTTTCCGGCTTCACGCCCTACCAGAAGGCGAAAGTGGACTGGTCGGAATTCGAAGGCGACCTATCGTCCGCCGCAAACGACCTGCGGTTTGACCGCGAACCGTTTTTGGATCTGTTTTTCAAATACATGAACCTTTCGGAGAGCCAGTACGGATTGAAGAAGATGCGGTCGATCGATGCGGAAACCCTCATCAATACGGTCTCGATCGTCGGCCAGTTCGATACGATGGAAAAACAGGCTCTTCTGGAATCGCCGTCTTTGGCGGAAAGACGGACAGCGCTGGAAGCCCTGATGCGGATCGCGATTCTCAAGGGCGGCGAACGGGAAACCATGCAATGACCGACAACGAGCCGACATTCGACCGGCGCATGCTGGAGGTTCTGGTGTGCCCCGTCACGCATGCCCAGCTTTCCTACGACAAGGAGCGCATGGAGCTGGTGTCGAAGTCGGCCCGCCTCGCTTTCCCGATTCGCAACGGGATCCCGATTATGCTCGTCGAGGAAGCTCGTCAGCTGGACTGATCGAGCAGTTTCATATCGGACAGTTGCGCATCGGCGCGGGCAAGTCGCCGCCGATGCCTGCCGCCTCGCGCATCGCGGCCCGTCGAAGCCAAGGCACTTTTGCGATCGCCGCCATTCCCGCCTGTCTGGTCAAGCGCGCAAGGTCGCCATCGAATGAATACAGGAAATTGAATGCGTCGGTCGCCGCCGCCATCGAGGCCGAATCGAATCGCCTTCTCCGTTGGTAGCGTTCCAACACATCGATCCGTCCGATGTCTTCGCCCCTGCGGGCGGCGCGGACCAGCACCTCGGCGAGAGTCGCTACGTCCCGGAGGCCGAGATTCAAGCCTTGTCCTGCGAGCGGGTGGATGACGTGGGCGGCATCTCCTGCGAGCGCGATGCGCTCTCCGGCGATGGAGTCGGCCAAGCTGAGCGCCAGCGGCCATAGGAAGCGCATCCCCGACAAGGAAATTTCGCCGAGCGATTTGCCGAAACGGGGCCGGAGTTGCTCCAGAAAATCCCTCTCGTCCAAATCGAAGAGCCATGAAGCGGTTTCCGCGCTTTCCGTCCAAACGACGGAGGACGAATTGCCGAGCATCGGCAGGATCGCGATCGGCCCGGTCGCCATGAAGAGCTGTCGAGCCGTCCCCATGTGCGGCAATTCGTGGTCGACACTGAAGACCAGCGCCGACTGCTTGTAGTCCTTGGTCGTTCTGGTGATTCCTGCGCTGGCGGCCGCCAAGCTCGACCGGCCGTCGCAGCCTATCAGCGCGGAGGCTTCAAGCTGATCGCCGTCTTCCAGAACCGCCGTGATCGTTCCGCCGGTTTTTTCGATTCGCCCGATCCGCGATTCGAAGCACGCCGCGACGCCCGGCTCGGTCTCGACCGCCGTCGCCAAAGCCGCGTTCAAATGGCGCGCTTCGATGATTCGGCCCAAATCGTCGGTTTGGAGCTCGGCGCGGTCGAAAACCAATTCCACAGGCCAAGCGCCGCTTTCGGGGCGGCCGTCAGCGACGGCGACGGACAGAATCGGCTGTCCCTCGTCTTCGAGCAGTCCGCCGAATCCCAGCCATTCGAGGTATCTGCACGACGAGAGCGACAGCGCGAACGCGCGGCCGTCGAACTCCGCGGGCATCTTCTTCCTGACCGGGCCGCCGTCGATCAGACCGACCTGCAAGCCTTCGCGGGCGAGCGTGAGCGCCAAGGCGGATCCGACCGATCCGCCGCCCGCGACGAGCGCATTGAATTCCGAACGCATTCCGCAATTATGCTGCATTGCAGGAAATTGTCCAATCACTGGTTCCGGCGTTTCGGCGAGCCGGGCTGCAAATTTGAAGGGGGCGTCATTGAGTGCTGAGTGGCTGGAACTGACCGCTTGCGAGCAGGGGAGAGCGATAAAGCGCGGAGAGATCGATCCTGTCGATCTCGCGGAAGCGTATTTTGCAAAAATCGAATCGAGCGACGTCGCTCCGAGCATTTACGCCCGACTGACGAAGGACAGGGCATTCGCCGAGGCGTACGCGGCCTCTGCGCGGGCGAAAGCGGGGCGTTCCAATTCTCCGTTGGACGGCGTGCCGGTGTCTTGGAAGGATTTGTTCGATACCGCCGAAGTGGCGACGGAAGCGGGCTCGCAACTTTTGAAGGGCCGCGTGCCAGCCGCCGATGCGGCGGTTCTGCGCGACGCCTCGCATGCAGGAATGGTCTGTTTGGGCAAGACCCACATGTCCGAGCTGGCGTTTTCGGGTCTCGGACTCAATCCGTTCACAGGAACTCCGCCTTGCATAAACGATGGAGACAGCGTGTCCGGCGGGTCGTCCTCCGGGGCTGCCGCGTCTGTGGCGTTCGGCCTTGCCGCTGCGGCTGTCGGGTCGGACACCGGAGGATCCGTGCGTGGACCGGCGGCTTGGAACGATCTTGTCGGTTTGAAAACCACCTTGGGATTGATTCCGCTCGACGGCGTTGTTCCGCTGTGCCCGAGCTTCGACACCGTCGGACCTTTGACGCGTTGCGTGGAGGATGCCGCCGCGATGCTGACGGCGCTGACGGGCGGGAAACGGCCGATGGATCTGAACGGAGCCGCCGTCGAGCGCTTGCGGATTCTGATCTTGGAAACCGTGGCGATGGACGGATTGGAACCTCCTTGCGCGGAGGCGTTCAGGAAATCGGTCGAGCTGATGGAAGCCTGCGGCGCGGAAGTGATCTCAAAACCCGTTCCGGCTGTGGAGGAAGCGATTTTGCTCGCGCCGCCGTTGTACTGCGTAGAGGCGTATTCGATCTGGATGGAGAAAATCGAAGCGGACCCAGAACTGATGTTTCCGCAGATTCGGGATCGTTTCCGAAGCGGAAAGACCTTCTCGGGAATCGATTATGCGCAAGCTCAGAAGAAGCTTGCAGCTTTGAGTCAAGAGTTCAGGGAAGCCGTATCGGGATACGACGCGATCGCCATGCCGACATCGCCGATCCTGCCTCCGAAAAAAGAGCGCCTGCTTTCCGACAGCGAGCATTATGCTGAACGGAATCTCATGGCGCTGCGGAACACGAGGATTGCGAATCTCATGGAAGTTCCGGCACTTACCTTGCCGACCGGCATCGCATCCGCAGGAGTGATGCTGTTCGCGCAACCCTTTGAAGAAGCTAAATTATTGCGGATCGGAAGGGCGCTGGAAGCCAAATTGGGATGATGCCTCCGCCCGCGCGATCGCCGGTCCGCCGGATTGCAAAAATGACACATTGCGCCGAACCTGCGGCAATGGCCGCAGACGCGTTTATGGACGGAACCGGGAAAACCATCTAGCCTTTCTTCAACGGAGCGTTACGACTCCGGCAACGAGGCAGAAATGATCATTCCCGAGCGGTTTTCCGAACTGCCGCAATACCCATTTGCACGGCTGAGACGACTGATCGATGGCGTCAATCCGGGCGGGGAGCCGATTGACTTGTCGGTCGGCGGTCCCACGCACGCGTTTCCGCATTTTATTTTGGACGAAATCGGGAGCAACTTCGACGGATTCGGGAAATATCCGCCCACGGTCGGCGACGCCGAACTGCTTGAAGCCGCCGCGGACTGGCTGGAACTGCGATATTCGGCCAAGGTGGATCCGTCCGTCAATATCGTCGCGCTGAACGGCACGCGGGAAGGCCTGTTCAACGCATGCGTGGCTGTTTGCCCGGAGCGGAAAAACGGAAAACAGTCCTGCGTGCTCATCCCCAATCCGTTTTATCAAGTCTATGCCGCCGCCGCGCACGCTTCCGGCGCCGAGCCCGTCTATCTCCCGGCGACCGAAGAGACGGGGTTTCTTCCCGATTACGCGAGCCTGCCCGAATCCGTCCTCGAGCGCGCCGCCGTCGCCTACATCTGCTCGCCGTCCAATCCCCAGGGCGCGACGGCGTCTTTCGAATATCTTTCGCGGCTCCTCGAATTGGCGAAACGGCATGATTTTTTGATCTTCGCCGATGAGTGCTACTCCGAAATCTACAGGCGCGATCCGCCCGTAGGGATGCTGGAGGTCGCTTCGGACGAATCCGACATTGAGCGGATGGTCGTGTTTCATTCGCTTTCGAAGAGATCGAATCTGCCGGGACTTCGGTCGGGATTCGCTTGCGGCGGCCGGGAAGCGATCGAACGCTTCAAGTGGCTGAGGGGCTACAACGGCGCATCGCTGCCTCTGCCGCTGCAGAAGGCGGCCAGTCGCGTGTGGAGCGACGAAGATCACGTCGAATTGAACAGATCGATCTATCGGTCCAAATTCGCTCTGGCGGACGAATTGTTGTCGGGGATCGAAGGATATCGGTCGCCGACGGCGGGCTTCTTCCTGTGGCTCGAGGTTCCCGACGGCGAAAGCGCCGCCCTCTCGCTTTGGCGGGACGACGGAGTTCGCGTCCTTCCGGGCACATATCTGGGCCGGGAGGTCGACGGTGAAAACCCCGGCAAGAGCTACATCCGGGTTGCGCTCTGTCCGTCCGAAGATCGCTTGCGGACGGGATTGGCCAAGATGCGCAGAAGACTGTTCAGTTAAGAGGTTCGAGCACTATGGCATATCAGGCAAGGCAGCACGGTCCGCTATTGGACGGATATTGGAAGCAGGTGATCGAGCGCCGAAGCAAAGAATTGCTCGGGCTTGCGCTGTTCGCGCTGGGCATTGCGCTGTCCGCGACGCTCGGTTCGTATTCCGCGAATGATCCCGGCATCTTTTCGTCGACGACTCTGCCGGTTCGGAACTGGCTTGGTCCCACGGGCGCGGCGGTGGCAAGCCCGCTGATGATTTCCGTCGGATTCGGGTCATGGTTCCTGGCCTCATTCCTCTCGGTCTGGGGGCTCAGGTACCTGATCCACGCCGAACATGGCCGATTCGTGAACCGGATGCTGCTGCTTCCTTTCGCAGTGATGCTCTGCTCGATTTTCCTGGCGGCGATCAGCTCTTCTCAAAGCTGGGGGCATCACTTCGGTTTGGGAGGGATGTTCGGAGACACTGTTCTCGCGGCAATTTTGTACGCTTGGCCGGGGCCTGCAGGTTCTGGCGAGGAGCAGATCGCATGGATAGCCGGAGTTTCGCTCGCGGTCTGCGCATACGCCGCGCTCGGCTTCACGCTTCGCGATCTGGTTTACCCTTTCAGAAGACGCAGCGGCCCGGCCTTGCAGGACGAAGAGGAGATTGGCGCCGCGCGCAATGCCCGGCGCAGAAAAGCAGAAGCTGCACCGGTTCCGGAAGAGCGCGAGTTCGCGGACGAACAGCCTGCTTCCGGGCCCACGCGTCGCGGTCTGACGCGCGGATTGTTCGGCCGCAAGACGGAGCGCGCGCAACCCGAAAAAGTCGATCCCGTTTTCGAGGAGCCGGAACCCGCGCAGCCGGACGAGTCCGCCTCTCCGTCCCAAGGCGCTTTCGACCGGATCAGATCATTGTTTTCAAGGGCGCAGGAGGACGTGCCTCCTCGTCACATGCCTGCTCAGGTAACGGCTGCCGAGCAGGCCTTCGCGGGGCGAGCGCTCGCGCCGGAGCCGCCTTTGACCCGCTTCTCAGGTCCGCAGACTGATTGCGACCCGGCATCGGATGCGGATGATTTCGAACCGCCCGCAGACTTGCAAGCGGTCGGAAGCGATCCGGAGGAGCCGGATCCTGCGCAAGAGTCCGTCGGCGCGCCGCCGCCGAAGCGCGGAAATCCCCCAAAGACCCCCGCGCGGGCCGAGTACGACGGCCCTCCGCTCGATCTGCTGCAGCATCCGGTCCGCTCGAGCCAGCCTCAGCAAAGTCCTGACGCATTGCAGGAGAACGCGACGGCTCTCGAATCCGTTCTTGACGATTACGGCGTCAAAGGAACCATCGAAGCCGTCCGGCCCGGCCCGGTGGTCACTCTCTACGAATTGATGCCCGCGCCTGGGCTCAAAGCAAGCAGGGTCATGGGGCTTTCGGACGACATCGCCCGTTCGATGTCGGCCCTTTCCGCGAGGATTTCGACGGTTCCGGGCCGTTCGGTGATCGGAATCGAGCTTCCGAATGCCGAGCGCGAAAACGTCTTTCTGAAAGAACTGATCGCTTCGAAGGAATTCGGCGACAAGAGGCTGAAGCTGCCGATCGCATTGGGCAAGGATATCGGCGGCACGTCGATCTGCGTCGATCTGGCCACGATGCCGCACCTGCTGATCGCCGGCACGACGGGATCGGGCAAATCCGTCGCGATCAATACGATGATCCTGAGCTTGCTCTACAAGAGATCGCCGGAAGAGTGCCGCTTGATCATGATCGATCCGAAAATGCTCGAGCTCAGCGTCTACGACGGAATACCGCATCTGCTGTCGCCGGTCGTCACCGACCCGAAAAAAGCGGTGGTCGCTCTGAAATGGGTCGTCGGCGAAATGGAGGAGCGCTACCGGCAAATGTCCAAGATGGGCGTCAGGAACATCCACGGCTACAACCAGCGGATCAAGGAAGCGCTGAAGGCGAACAGGATGTTCTCTCGGAGCGTGCCGACCGGCTTCGACGAGGAGACCGGAGAGCCGATCATCGAAACCGAGGAGTATATGCCGGAGACGCTGCCGTTCATCGTCGTGATCGTGGACGAGATGGCGGATCTCATGATGGTCGCGGGAAAGGAGATCGAAGCCTGCATACAGCGGCTGGCGCAAATGGCCCGCGCATCGGGAATCCACATCGTGATGGCCACCCAGCGGCCTTCCGTCGACGTGATCACCGGGACGATCAAGGCGAATTTCCCGACCCGGGTTTCGTTCCAGGTGACCTCGAAGGTGGACAGCCGCACAATTCTGGGTGAACAAGGCGCGGAGCAGCTTTTGGGCAAGGGCGACATGCTATATATGGCTGGCGGAGGCAAAATCAGCCGGGTCCATGGTCCGTTCGTCTCCGACGAGGATGTCGAAGATGTCGTCAATCACCTTAAGGATCTCGGCGAGCCGGAATATGTGCCCGAGGTGCTGGACGGGCCGAGCGAAGAGAACGAAGCCGCGTTGAACGATGTGCTCGGCCTCGCCGCTGGCCAAAGCGACACCCAGTACGACATGGCTGTCTCGATCGTCTTGAAGGATCGCAAATGCTCGACGTCCTACATCCAGCGGAAGCTGGGCATCGGCTACAACAAAGCCGCGAAAATCGTGGAGCAGATGGAAGAGAACGGTCTGATCAGCCCGGCGAACCACGTCGGCAAGCGGGAAATCCTCGTGCCGGAGTGACGCCGTCTTTCCGGGCGCGCCATTCGGCGACGGCGTCCGGGCGGCCCTATGGAGCGGCGGCATGCGTTTGAAGGCGGCTGCGATCGCGGCCGCCGCCGCGTTTTTCTGGGGGAGCGCGGCGGCGCAAGACGAGCCGACCGCGCTCGACAGAATTTCGGCCTACATGAGCGAATTGACGTCGGCGCAGGCCTCGTTCCGGCAAATCAACGCCGACGGCTCGGAATCGACGGGCACATTCTATCTGCAGCGGCCTTGGAACGCCCGGCTGGACTACGACCCGCCCGAACCCGCCCTTCTCATCGCAAGCGGACGGACCGTCGCCATTTTCGACCGGAAATCGAATTCCGGGCCGGAAATGTATCCGGTCAAAGGCACTCCGATCTATTTCATCCTCGCCGACGAAGTGGACCTGTCGGACAGCGAATACCTGATCAGGCACATCGTCGGGGACGATTTTACGGAAGTCCATCTCAGGAGCTTGAGGAAGAAATTCAAGGGATACATCAAGCTCGTGTTCTCGAACGAACCGCTGACACTTCGAGGCTGGATATTCGTCGATGAATTCGACAACAGCACGACGTTCGCGCTCGGGCCGCTCGATCGGGATGCGGACATTCCGGATGAGTTGTTCAGCATCAACGCGGAAAAGAAGCGTCACGAAAACAGGAACAGCTGAAGGCGCCCGATCAGGTGCAGGTGGACAGCTGCCTCCTGTACATCCGCTCGCGGTCGACCAGATTGTTCGCGACGTCGACGAGCCAGTCTTTCTGCAGATACGTCTTCCGGTTGTACCCGCCGTGTCCCTCGTGATACGCAAGATACTGGTTGCGAACATCGGTCTTCGGCACGCCGTAGCGCTTCGTCGTGATGTTGGTGTACCATCCCATGAAGTCGACCGCATCGCCGAAATTGTGCCGGCGAGCCCGCTGGTTTCCGGTCGCATCGCGATACCAGTCCCAAGTCGAGTCGATGGCTTGGGCGTAGCCGTACGCGCTCGACCGGGGCTTAATCGGAATCAGGCCTAGAAAATAAGTGCTGGTCGTTCGCGCCCTGGCTTCGAACTTGCTTTCCTGCCAGATGATCGCCATCTGCACCGAGGTCGGCAAACCCCACTTCCGCTCCGTCGCCTGCATTTCGCGCTTCCATCCCGGCTGCGCGCGGGTGATGCCGCATGCGTCGTCGAGATTTCGCGGCGGCCCCGAATCGATAAAGGTGCAGCCGGCCAGAAGAGCGATTAAGAGGAGCTTCCTCATGGATATGTCGAATTCAACTCCGGTTCCGACGGAAGCTTACCATGTACTGCCGCGCTTTCAATTGAAATTTTCGACCTCCGCCCGCTCGGTGCTGCCGCGCAACATGTGTCGGCAGTCGGGCGGTCTGTTGAACTCGCATTGTTCAGCGGCATTCGCGAGGATTCGGCTCGCTTGCCGTTCAGAAAAGGCCGTTGCGAAAGTATTTTGATCCCGATTGCACAACTCGTTAAATTGACGGACTGCACGAAGCGGAATTGCGGAGATCGACCCGCTGCGAAGCCGCGCCGAAGTGCTGAGCCAAGGCACCGATTGGAAGGACGATGATGTTCATGCCGGATGCGAGCGAACTTTCCGCTCGCGCAAGGAGCGACTTTCGGTTGGCGCTTCCCATCGTCATTCGGAACGGCGACTCAGGCGCCGTAGCCATCTCGGCGGAAACAGTGCGCGAGGACAGGCTGGCCGCCTTGGTCAGCATGGATGGCCCCACCGTGCTCGCGCTGACGGAGCGGAGATCTTCCACGTTGAAGGCGAGGGCGTACGACGGCGACATTGCAAGGGTCGCGGTTCCGCCGGATGCGGATGCGAATTGGGTCAGGGCCGTCGCGGATCCGGCCAGCGATCTTCGCGTGCCCCTGAAAGGTCCCTTCGCAACCGAACGCGGCGGCGATCCAAGCCTTCACCGCATGGCCGTCGAACTCGCGCGCCGGGCGCGATTGCTTCCGGCTGCGGTGCTGAATGAAATTCCGGACCCGGTCGGTTTCGGAACCCGGAACAACTTGACCATAGTCGATATCGCCGCTGCCGAAGGCCCCAATGAAATTAAGAGCGGCCCGATCATGGTTGCCAGCGCGAATTTGCCGATCCGGGTGCATTCCGAAACGAGAATATTCGTATATCGACTCGATTCCGGGTCCGAAGAGCATTGCGCCATCGAGATCGGAAGGCCGGACCGGAAAGCGCCGGTCCTCGTCCGTCTGCATTCCGCCTGTTTCACGGGCGACGTGCTGGACTCCTTGAAATGCGATTGCGGCACCCAGCTGGCTTTGGCGCTCGACCGCATGTCGAATGCCGGCGGCGGCATCCTGCTGTATATGAACCAGGAAGGAAGGGGCATCGGGCTGGGGAACAAGGTCAGAGCCTATTCCTTGCAGGATCAAGGGTTCGACACTCTCGAGGCCAACCACCGCCTGGGATTCGAAGGCGACGAGCGGGATTTCGGGATCGCGGCCGACATATTGAAGCACCTCGGGTTCGCATCGGCGCAGCTGATGACCAACAATCCGGAAAAGGTGCGCATGCTGGAAGCCGCGGGCATCGAAATCTCCGGACGGATTCCGCTCAAGTCGGAGCCGACGGAATTCAACGAAGCTTACCTCGCCGTCAAGTCAGAGAAATTCGGCCATCTGCTGTGAAGCCGTCGCGCTTCGATATCGTCGTAGGGAGATGGGGCGCCCGGTTTCTGGGCCGCCGATTTCCATGCGCGACCGGCCGAGGCGGCATCCGCGACGCGAAAGTAGAGGGCGACGGAAGCACGCCGTCCGGCGCATTCGAATTGCACCAAGCATACTTCAGGCCGGACCGGGTGGATGCGGCGCGCTTCGCGATAAAATGCATTCCGATCAGATCTTGGCAGATTTGGTGCGACGATCCAAGACGCGAAGACTACAACAAGCTGCTGGACCGCAGGTCGGGATGCGAATTCAGCCATGAGCGGCTTGCCAGGGCCGACAGGCTCTACGATCTGTTCGTCGTGGTCGGATACAATTGGCCGAATCCCGTTCCGAACAGGGGGTCTGCGATATTCATTCACGCTTGGCGGAGCCCGCGCCATCCGACTGCGGGATGCGTTGCTTTCGATGCTTCAGATCTTGATTGGATCATTCGTCGCCTGAGCTATCGCAGCCGTTTGATTGTTCTTCCGGAAACGCGCCTGAGCCGCATCGCCCAGCCCGTCTCCGTGTAACAACGGTTCCATCGCAACAAAGGTACATGGCGCGACATGAGGTCGGCTTTGATCGTTGTGACCAAGGGAACCCCCGATGGGTTCCCTTGGCGAATTGTTCCGCCCGACGACTTATGAACCGTCGTACGCATAAGCGCGCCCCGTGTTTCGACGGACCCACGCATGCAGCGATCTCGATTCCTTGGCGGCAAGGGAAAAACAGCGCTGGAGCGGATTGCAAGATTGGAGCCTCGAAGACGCCCGGCGGATTGCAAGGCCGACCTCATGTCGCGCCATGTACCTTTGTTGCGATGGAACCGACATTCGGCACTTGCGACGCCACGATCACCGAACAAGGGGACGTCCTGTTCGGCCAACGATCGGTTCCGGCGCGTATTGCCCTTGAACTTTTTCCCTGACAGGCAATTGATTGCGCTGCAATAGCCTAATAAATTGAGAGAAATTCAGATGTATGGAGACACGAACATGGCAAGCATTACGATCTCCAACTTGGAAGACGAAGTAAAGAATCGCCTGAGTGCGCAAGCGGAAAGAAACGGCCGATCGACTGAAGCAGAAGCGCGATCAATCCTGCGCAAAGCGGTTCGTTTAGAGCCTGGACCTAAAAACTTGGCGCAATTTATCCATGATTGCTATGCACCAGTAGGAGGTGTTGAACTTGATCTGCCGTCGCGCAAGAATGCTGAATCTTTTTGAAGCCCGACCATGTACATTCTTGACACCAATGTGGTGTCCGAGTTGATGCGCCCAAAACCTGATGACACGGTGTGGTCATGGGTTGCAGATCAAGAGGGATCAAACCTGTACCTGACTGCGATCAACGTGGCGGAATTACGCTATGGCCATGAGATTATGCCGCTTGGAAAAAATCGCAATATTAAAGGCGAAATCCTTGATCATGTGTTGAAATTTGGTTTCGCGGATCGAGTCTTGTCTATTGATGTCACCGCGGCAGAGATTTATGCGGAGATTGCCGCCAGACGGAGGGCGGCCGGGCATCCTATCGCGCAGTTTGATGGTCTGATTGGGGCGGTCGCGCTGTCGTACGGCATGATGGTTGCTACCAGGAATATTTCTGACTTTGAAAACTTGGGTTTAAACATTGTCAATCCTTGGATTGATGTTTAAGTTGATTGTTAGTGACTGGTTGAACTGTCCCGGATTTTCCGGAAAGCAAAAGACTAAGCAATCGAGCCGCCTGCACACATGAATCCTGGTTCCATCGCAACAAAGATTGTGTTTTTGTGCCGTGAAGTTCAGTTTAGCCGATGCCCGACCTTCTTCATGCCGTGCAGTAGGTCATCAACCAGCACCCAGCCATCGGGGCCAAGGCCAAGGGTCAGGTCGACCAGTTCCGGCTCGTGGCGCAGGACACGCGACAGGAATTTGCTTTCCCTATTCATCAGTCTTTTGCGTTCAGCATGGCCTGTCGCAGAATGGCATTCATGCGCGACTGGTAGCCTTTGCCACCGACCTTGAGCCATGCCAGCACATCCGCGTCCAGTCGTGCGGTGATCTGTTGCTTGATGGGGCGATAGTGCTCTGCGCGCTGCATTTCCGCTAGTTGCGTGCCCGTCAGTTCAGGGCAATCGCTCGTGTCGATCTGGTCGTCCGGCATCCGCGCCAGCCCCTCAAGATGCTTGCGTTGCGCATCGGTCAAGGGGGGCAGCGTATCAAGCGTGTAGTTGACCACTTTCTTCTTCATAACGTTTCCTTTCCGATCTAGTTGCTCTTCGCGCCGAGATGATCCTTATGGTTTCGATCAATGTGCCGTCTGCGTCTTCGTCTGTGATCGTATGGGCCACCAGCAGAACCGTGACGCCGTAGACGGAACCGATGGTTCGCCATCGCATTTCATAGCCTTCGATCCAGTCTTGACGGGTCAGCCGCAGAGGATCACGAAAAATCTGCGTGGCCACCTCAAATGCAATGCCATCATGCTTGCGTTGATTGGAGATGTTCTTGTTCTCATCCCACGTAAACCGGATTTTTGTCATGGCAATAATGTAACTACAAATCTGCAACCAATCAAGAGCGCCTCCAAAGCTGTTAAAGCATTCCGCCAAAAACGTGAATCGTGAGGATTCCCACGGGCATTATTTAGTGCTTCCTAATGCTTGGAAGGATGGATCATGTCAGCACCTTTGCCATCAGCGCTGCGGATGCGTTTTCAGAGTTTGATTGAAGAAGGGTTAAGTGTGTGATCGGCCGCGGCGGAATCCGGGACTCGAAAGTCGAAGGGGACGGGAGCACGCCTTCCGGCGCCTTCAACCTGCATCATGCTTATTTCAGGCCGGATCGGGTGGGCGCGGCGCACTTCGCGATAAAATGCGTTCCAATCAGAAACTGGCAGATTTGGTGCGATGATCCAAGACGCGCAGACTACAACAAGCTATTGGATCGCAGGTCGGGATGCGAATTCAGCCATGAGCGGCTTGCAAGGCCGACAGGCTCTACGATTTGTTCGTCGTGGTCGGATACAATTGGCCGAATCCCGTTCCGAACCTGGGTTCTGCGATATTCATCCATGCTTGGCGGAGCCCGCGCCATCCGACTGCGGGATGCGTTGCTTTCGATCGGGCGGACCTTGATTGGATCATTCGCCGCCTCAGCCACCGCAGCCGTTTGATCGTTCTTCTGGAAATGCGCCTGAGCCCGCATCGCCGATCCTTCTTCGTGCAGCAGCCGACGTCAGCTGTTGTGAATTCAACGGATTCGTAGCGAGCCAGGATTGAAAACAATGCTGGACTGTCTCAAACGCTGGAAAACAAAGAGGGATGGCCCGCCGCTGGCATCCGGTCCCGACCATGCGCCGGTTCGCGGCGACATCTCCTGTAGATCGGGCGTGCAAGAGAGGCACCTTGGCGAGACGGGAAGGACATAGTTCGATCAAAGACCATTTCTCATCCGTCGAATTGGTTTCAAACCGCGCCCGAAGGCGCGCAAACCAATCCTCGGTGGTCTGGTTCCAAGATATGTCCGGCATCCTTGTCAGGGCTATTGATGACAAAACATGCCAAGTCTTCGCGAGGACAGTCGGTTTTCGGCCAAGCTCCAATGTCTTGACTTCGACTTCAAGCATTACAAAGTATTCCGGCAGGAGAATTGCAATGACCATCAAGACTACGCTCAGCTTCACAGATCGCCACCATCAATACCTCAAGGACAAGGTAGGGGAGGGAATCTACGCTTCAACCTCGGCCGCAGTGTCAGCGGCTGTGGAACGGATGATTGAGGATGAACAAGCGCGCGATGCGGCTCCGGGCGCGATGGCCGACGAAATTCGACGCCGTTCCACTACCTCGCGTGAGGCGTTCGTTGATCATGACGACGTGTTCACCCAAGCACTGGGCCGGCTGGAGAGCATTGAGTGAACTATCGGCTGCGTTATCATCCCAGCGTAGCCGATGATCTGACGACAATCGCCGAGTTGATTGCCAACTATGCCAGCCCGGAGATTTCCAAATAAAAACTGAACGAAATCGATGCCGCCGCGCGGGGATTAATTGATTTGTCTGATTGGCACCCGCCGCGATCGTATTCTTCCTGGCCTGCGCGCCATTCCCGCCGCCCGCCGTTCAGTGATCGTGTTCGCGGTGGATGCCGATGCGTATGCGGTTTACGTTCGTGCCATGACGTACGGTGGTGCCGACTGGATCTCGCGGGCGCGAGGCCGGCACTGATCTGGCGCTGCCAAGTTGATCTCCGCGATTGAGGAGGCTTGTGCCACCAACCCTCCAAGACAACGTCGTATCCGCCTTGTCAGCCCGCAAGCGGAACGCGCGAACCCGGAACAAATCCGACTTGGGCAAAAACATAGCCAATATTGCAGAGTTTATTCGTACATTTCTCAAGCCTGATTCTAGCGGGGATGGCTTTGGCTTTTCGCCATAGAAATTGCGGCGTCGCGCTTGGCCTTTTTGCTTCAGTTTTTGCAACTGCGAATTTCTTCGGCAACTGCATTGGAACGCAACATATGAATGGCAGTTTTCTTTTTGAACTCGCAAAAAAAAATCTTGGCTACGCTCCGTTCGATGATCATTCGGAACGAGGCTGGTGGTCGGTAAGAGCGCGATCCCGTTGAGCGGAGCGAGATTTTCCGGCAATTCGATCGCGATCAGGATTGCCTTGACCTGTTGTCGCTAGCGCTTAGCGATCCTCGGCGTTGGCTTTCCTTCCCAGACAAATTCCCACGTTGCTCCCGGCCGGATATTCTGCACGAGATGCGGGCGAAGAGCGACGAGGCATTGTCCCTTCGGAAGCCGGGCAGAGGGATACAGAATGCCGTTGCCGCCTGAATCGAGAACATCACGGGCCAAAATTTGCCCGGCCGGATAAGCAACCGTTGGATCCGCGCTTCCAACATCGTCACTTGGCGTCGGCTCAAGTTGATGAAACCGGGATGTGAATCCTGCGAGCAGTTCCCTGTAACAAGTAGCATTCTGGTAAACTCCGGTCGCTTCAAGCTCGCGCGTGAGATGCCTAGCGACCTCCGCATGGGCTGTCTCGACCGCCAGACCGCCGTAGGTGGCATACCATGCTCCCCGCTCGGGTCCGTTGAACCTGCTTCCCGTGCTGCGAGTGTAGCAGAAAGCCGCATTCACCATTGTCCAGCCGTAGCCCGCAGCATCTGTGAGGAGTTCGCCGGGCCGGATTCCTCCGGGAACCGGAAGGTTGACGGATTGACGCGCCGAAGTGATCCCCTCGATGTCTTCCAGTACTGCCAAGTCCTCCTCGTCGTCCGCAAGGGGAGCCATTGCAGGTTCGTCGATGCAAGCCGTGGAAATCAGCCTGACGGTCGAAGGGTCGGTGAATTCGATTGTTGCGAGGTTGTCGGCTCTGATCACACTCCGCCCCTGAGCGCATCAATATGCTGGCGCACTTTCATCATCGCCGGAATGCCGCCCTCGCACATGACTTGGACAGGAGTTTTTCCATCGAAACCCGATCCCGCATTCGCAGTCTTGGGCCAGCCATAGGTCAGCGGGCCGTTGAAAAGCAGCCTGAGGCCCTTGAAAAGACCTATCAGAAGACTCGCGCGAGTTATCTTGTCCTGATCCAATGCGCCTTTGTAGGCACCCGCTTTCATTCGGCTCCAGGTTGCAGGGGGCACGCCGAGAAGCATCGCGGCTTCGGCGTTCGACAATCCCCACGCGTCAGTCGCTCGCACGACGCCTTTGATGATCGCTGCGATCTTTTCGTTCTGCTCGCTAGGCAGAGCAATTGCGCTCGGAGGTGCGGTTTGGCTGAGTTCAGACATGATGATTTCCATATGATGATTAAATTCATATCATATGATTAAATTCAGTCAAGTTTGACATGCACGATCAAAGTTGCAGAAATGTCGGCACACTACTCTCGAGTCGAGTCATCGCCGCTTTGTAGCTGCACCGCGACCGGTTCGAAGCCGTCGCGGCCTGCATCCGCACCTGCGGGGTCAACAGGGACCGAATGCGCTGCGACCTCTGCCGTAGGCGCGGCCTGCCGGTCGGATCCGGCATCGTGGAAAGCGCCTGCGTTCGCATCGTCGGGAACCGGCTCGAAGGAGCCGGGCGCCACTGGTCAAAGGCAGGAGCCAACGCCGTGATCGCCATCCGATGCTGCCTCGCAAATATGCGTTGGTCCGATTTCCTCGAATGGAGGGCTTGTCGCGGTGTAGCCACCTGACCAAAAAAACGCACTCATTTGCCGCCGCTCGAAAGTTTATAGCGGCTGCGTTCGCCAAAGTTTGTGAGTCCGACGGTCGAAACCGTTTCTGCCGTTGACGCCGAATTGGAGGCATTGCTTGTGCTTTTGCGCAGTAGGCTGATCCGGCTATTGGAAGCAGTTGAGAATGTTGGTCTTGCGGCGCTTGGCGCAAAAGATGTCAAGCATCTCGAAGGCAAACTCTGGGAGTTTCGGGTTAAGGCCAAAGAGGGAATTGCCAGAGGCATCTACGTGACGGTGACCGGACGGCGAGTAGTGGTTTCTCATTTTTCAAAAAAAGTCCTCAGGATGCCAAAGAAAGCGCTTGAGAAAGCGCTTGCGATCGTTAATGAACGGATGAAAAAGGTGGCGCCATGACGAAGTTGAAGGAATTGAAGAAGCGTTTCATGGAGGATCCGGAATTCCGGGAGGCATACGCGTCGGTCGACATGGAGTGCACGCTGGTCGAAGCGCGAGTTCGCGGGCGCGCAGCCGAGAATCTGATACGGGCGGAAGGCGCCTCGCACAGCAATACGGGCTGGTCCGCGCCAGAGCGGCCGAAAGGAGGTTCATAACTGTCGTTTTTCGCGAGCCTATCTCTGGTTAATTTTGCTAAAGCGATTATCGCGAGGCTAATCAGATTATCACCGGAAGCAAACGGATCGGACCCGGTTCAGATTCAAAGATACCGCACCCGTAAACATTGAAAGTCAGACGCAAATCGCCTTTCTTTCTTGTATTTTCATGGCCCATACAACCTATCGGCCACGTAGGGGAGGGCGTCTATGCTTCAACCTCGGCCGCAGTGTCAGTTGCTGTGGAACGGATGATCGAGGATGAACAAACGTGCGATGCGGCTCTGGGCGCGAAGGCCGACGAAATTCGGCGCCGTTCCGCAACCTCGCGAGAGGCGTTCGTTGATCATGACGTTGTGTTCGCCCGGGTACTAAGTCGGCTGGAGATCAATGAGCGAACTACGGGCTGCGCTGCCATCCCAGCGTAGCCGATGATCTGACGATCATCGCCGAGTTGATTGCCAACTATGTCAGTCCGGAATTGCCAAACAAAAACTGAACGAAATCAATGCGACTGCCCGGACGCTGATCGACCTGCCCCGCTGCGGTACCCGCCGCGATCATAATCTTCCTGGTCTACGCGCCATTCCAGCCGCCCGCCGTGCAGTGATCGCGTTCACGGTGGATGACGATGCGCAAGAGGTTTACGTTCTTGCCGTTACGTACGGTGGTGGGGTGCATCCCATTTTTGGCCAGCCGGCGGCACAACCCGCCCTCCAATCAAGGGACCCTGCCCAACGATTATTTTCGATGGAGAGTTTGATGGCAAGCAAAGCGTTGACCCCGCATTCGACTGAGGGAATTTCTCCTTACTCATCCCAAAATGGGACACCCGTCTGGAGTCCTACCCAGTCTTGTCCCTTCCTTCCGTCTGACCCGGTCGTCACCGCCGCACTTCGACGAGCACCTACGGGTAATTGATGCGCACCTACAATTGCATTCAGTCAATCCGCCGGGTACCTTGTAGATCAGATCATGATCTGATAGCTTGATTCTGTAAATTCTAAAATTTACGAAAATCTTAGCAAAGGAAATAGGTAATGTTTGGAAAGCGATGGGACAATCCCTATCCGCACGTAAAGTACACTAAACGCGGGGACCCGTTTGTCGATGTCGACGAAGTCCTTACCAGTAAAAAAGGCCGACGACTTACGGAACGGATGAAATTAATTGAAAAAATTATTGATCAAAATTCAAACGGCAATAAATCTTCGAATGAAAAGCCATGAGCTGCGCTAACTATTGTGCGGTATCCCTGCTCTTTCGACTTCGAATCAAATTGCTCTTCGGATAAATACTATTCTCAGATATCGAGCAATGGTAGATTCCGCAGACTGGGTGCTTGTTAGCATTCAAGTGTTTCCTTTTGCCTTGCTTTGATTGAAATTCATTAACCGTAGATAAAAGGAGTTCATCTAAGATGAATTTAATTTCCCTAATAATGCCTCTCGTTGGCGGATATTGGTTTCTATCGGTGTGGTACGGAACAAGATTTACGGTGCGTCGGGATTCAGGATACCATCTTTTTTTCAAAACCATTTTATTCGGAGTTGTATTTCTGTTCGTTGCTAAAATATTATTAATATTTTTAAAGGATCGAATCGCCATTTGCTTTGATTTACAGATTTTCATCCCAACTGAACTCGATTTGAAAAGTACGGTAGCTATGATATTGGGAGTTGCGTTACCATATGTGCTAAATATATTCTATAATCAAGCTAAGCATGCGTTAATTGCAGCGGAAGGTCGGGGTGACTTACTGTATGTGACCATCACCAAAGCAATCGGTAAAGTTGAGCTCGTCGAATTGACGATGAGCGGAGGAAAAGTGTATATTGGGTATCCATCAAGTTTGACAGGTTTTGAAAATAAGTTTGTTAATCTCATCCCGTACGCTAGCGGGTTTCGCGATTCTGAAACTAAGGAACTAAAATTGACGTCGAGATATTCGTTGGCGCTCGACGACTTTGCTCGGCGCAAGATACTGTATAAGCGAATAACTAGTTTTTCGGAAATAAGCATCAATATAAAGGTGAAAGAAATTATATCCGCGAGGATTTTTTACCCGGAAGTTTATGCAGAGTTTGAACGTATTCGTAATAGGGAGAGAGAGTGATTTAGCACTTTTGCTTTTAAAAAATTTTTGTTTTTTATTTCCGCCTCCTGATGGCACACTCCCGTCAATACGACAACGAAGAGCAGTGTTTGGAGGCAGGAAATGGAAGGATTCCGCACCATTTTCCAAGGGGTCGGGGATCCCCGCAAGAGCAACTCCACGAAGCACGACTTGATCGAGATGCTTGTGATCGCGCTTCTGTCGACAATGTCGGGCATGTCGTCGTGCAGCGGGTTCTCACGTGCTACGCGAGGTACAAACAAGAGTTTTTGAGCGAATTCATGGATCTCAGAGGCGGTTCGCCAGGCCACGGCGCCTTCTCCGACGTGTTCAACGGCCTTGATCCGGAGCAGCTTTCGACCGCCATAACGAATTTCGCGAAGACGCTGGCGGCGGCCGACGCGATGCACTCCCAGAGCGAGACGTCGTCGCGGATCAAAGTGAAGGGCGGAGACTGCGTCCTGCCGACGAAGGGCAGCCAAGGGGTGCATCCCATACTTTTTGGTCCGACAGGATGCCGCTGGTCGAAAGCCGAAGCCAACGCCGAACTCGCCGCAAATGCTGCCTGGAAAACAACCGCAGGCCCGAAATCATCGATTGGAGGGATCGCCGCGCCGCAATCGATTGACCAAGAAACACGGGATGCGGCCGGTTACCCGATGGTCCTGGAGCCGCGCGTTGCGAAGGATAGGGAATTTGAAAAATTCTGTCGGCGCGTTCAGCCAAGGGCGCAGGCATGGGCGTGCCGCGCCGTGTCAGATCGCCAAACGGATGAAAATTCCCATTGCTGCGATTGTAACGAGAACGCCGGCGATCCATATGCCGATCTGCCATCGCAAGCGGATGATTTCGCGGTGCGCCGCGTCGGCATCTCGCTTCGCCATGTCGGTCCGGAGCCTTTCGAAGGCGGTGTCGTTTTTCGACATAG
This sequence comes from Paracoccaceae bacterium, assembly GCA_965205055.1. Classification (GTDB taxonomy): domain Bacteria; phylum Pseudomonadota; class Alphaproteobacteria; order Rhodobacterales; family Rhodobacteraceae; genus CBDBBY01. The sequence goes on from OZ242030.1 coordinate 3,837,683, forward strand.
CGGCGTGGAACCTGTCCAAAGCGCTTTCATACTTCGCTTGATGTGTGTTCATCTGTTCCCTCAGCGTCGCCAGTTCCTTGGGAACCTCGTGTATCGTCGGCACGCTCATTGCCCAATTCCCGTCGCAAGAAGTTCATCAGGCACGCATTGAGCCGGACGCCGCATCGCCGAACCATTCGGCGCGAATGGCTGCTTCACATTCCCGAACTCTATATCGCTCCGCGCGAGCCGTCCATCCATTCCTTTTTCGCAAAGGCTCGGCGCGGAAGACGACGACATGCGCGGCTTTCTCAAGCTGGAATCAGTCATCGCACGGCCCACCCATTCAGCCCAAGCCCGCCAAGATTTTTTGGCCAAGCAATAGGGGGCATCCCATTCCTTGCAGTCATGTGGCTGCGACGCGAATAGCCACCAATTGACGAAGCCGAGCCAACGCAAGTTTGCGAGGCGGCATCAGGAGGCGGACAGGTCGGCGACCTGCCTTCGACTTGCCGCGACCTCTCCCTCCTCAATTCAAAGAAAGTGGGATGCACCCGAATCCAAGCAATTACTTGCTCTTTGGATGACCATAGCTTATCTTCTCTCCAGAAACTTACAGTTGCCGATTCTCACGAAGGCGTCTTGCGTGGGCGGCGGACACCATGGCCACCATACGGTGGCCATGGCCATTTTTAAGAGACGCTGTTGTAAATCTGTTGCATCGACGATGCCGAAGAACTTGGCCAGCTTGGCGATCCACCCCGACGTAACGGCCAGCCCGTACTCGTCGTAGGCGGCATGTTTGTTGATACGGGGAGCCTTGCTGATCTTGCCGGCGAATTCCTGAAGCAAAAGTTCAGTTTCTTCCCCGGGTTGCCCTGCCTTTCCGAAAGTCGGCCGGACCGCATCCTCCCCGAGATCGAAGGATCGGACCTTCGCAGAAACGCAACACGCTGAACCGCAAGGCAACGCAAGAACGCGGCCGGCTTCCTTGACAGCATTTTCCTCTTGTTGCGCCGTCATGATGTCCGAATCGTTGCTCGTATCCGGAATATGGCGCCCTGTGAGGCATTCGATGGCACGTCCGTTTATACCGCCTCTATGCAAAAAATATGCGACTGTTTTCGGTCAGCTGCGTTGTTTCAGCAGCGTCGGTGTGGTCGCACTTTTGCGAGGACATGTTCGGGGATGAAGTCGGCATGTTCTCGGAATCGTTAGCCCGTACCTTCGATTCTGATTCCGATGGCGAAATCGCAAAGGCTGGTGAACTCAGAGACAGTCGCAAATGGGAACCATTCGGAACTTGGCAACGCGGTGCAAATTCGCTCGCGATTGAATTCAGAAGTTGCTGAATTCTTCTCGGAAACCATTCAGCTTCGCTCTCCAGTTCGGATTGTCGAGTATCGTTGTGTTGACGATGCCGTCCGGAGGATTTCCGGTAATCAGATCCATGACCGCACGCACATCCGCCGCGCCGGTATCGGCGAAGCACTGGTCCGTCCAGCAAAGCGAATGCGGCGTCGCGATGACATTGTCCACGTGCAAGATCGGTTCGTCGGCACTTGATGGCTCTTCTTCGAAGACGTCGAGCCCCGCGCCGGCAATTCGACCCTCACGCAGCGCGTCGACCAACGCAGCTTGATCGACGATTGGACCTCGGGCGGTGTTGATCAGGTAAGCAGTCGGCTTCATCAGCGCGAGCCTTTCCGCACTGACCAATCCGACCGTGCAATCGTTCAGCGGGCAGTTTATGCACACGAAATCGGAGCGCCGGAATACTTCCTCCAAACTCGCCATCTCCACGCCGATGGCGGCGACTGTTTCCGGCGCGACAAACGGATCATGGGCGATGAATTTGAAACCGAACGGCTTAGCCAGCCGGAACAGTTCCGCACCGATATTGCCGACTCCCACCGAGCCGAGCGTCTGCCCAATCAGTCCCCTGCCCATGTGGTGCGCCCGCTTGGCCCAGCCCTCCGGCCCTTCGCGGGTCAGCCCGTCCTTGATGAACAGTTTCCCGTCCAGAGCGAGCACGAATGTGAGGATCGCGACTGCGACCGGCCGCCGCACTCCGCTCGGCGTAATGACAAGCGCCGCATCATTCGCGTCGCAGCCCGGAATATCGACGTTGTCGTAGCCGACGCCGAAGCGAGCGATCATTGCAAGTCGGCCATCGTCCGGAAATGAATCGGCGTCGAACCGCGCGGCAAGCAATATCAATGCGTCGAAACCGGAAATGTCAGCCGACGCGATCTTGCCGTCGGTGACAGGCACGAACGACCAGTCGATCCTCGGATCGTCATCCAAGGGCGAAAGATCGAACGATGGAAACGCGGGCGCGCCATCCGGCTTTACGAAATCGGCACTCAATCCCAATCTGAATTTTGCCATGTCGGTTCCTCCTGTCGCAATCAATTGACGGCGGCCCTGATCGCTTCAAATCCGTCGCGAAGCGCGCGCTGCAGAAGCCAGACATCGCCGAGATAGCAGATGAAGTCGCAGCCGTCCTTATGAAGCTTCGCGCCCTCTTCCGGTGAGCTGACGAGCCGCCCCGCGCTTTTGCCATGCTTTGCCGCCGCGGCCATGAATGCTTCGACGGCCTCAACGAAACGCGGATGGTCGAACTGGCCCGGAATCCCCAGCGAAAGGCTCAGGTCCAGATGACCGAGCCAGATGCAATCGACTCCCTCGGCGGATGCGATCTCGTCGCAATTCCGGATGCCCTCTTCTGTCTCAATGAGAGCGACGAAAGAGGTTCTTCTGTTCGCGGCTTCGACGGCTTGTCCGACCGGTGCCTGCAAATAATCGTCATGGGCAATTCCGAGCGCGCATCCACGCATCCCGTCGGGAGGGAGCTTTATGGCCTCGACGCATTTCCTGGCCTGATCGATGTTTCCGAGCATCGGCGGGCATATGCCCTGCGCTCCGATGTCGCATGCGCGCGCAAGGTGATGCGGTTCCTTGGACGGCGGCCTCAGCACGGTCGCGACGCCTTGATCGTGCATGCCGCGCAGCAATGCTTTGGCCGTCTCGAATGTGAAGCCGCTGTGCTCCATGTCCACGAATGCGAAATCGCATCCGGCAGATTTCAGAATGCGCCCGCACCCGGCGGTCGCGAACTCGCCGATGTAGGTTCCCAATTTCAAATTCTTGTTGTCGGCAAGCTGCCTGAATTCGCTCACGTGCTTTTCCTCCGTCGATGCTGGTCTATCAGGAGCGCGGCCTCGCCATCGCCATGCCTGTCTCGGGATCGAAGAAGACCGTCCGGTCGAACGAGACGCCCAGGGAGATTTTCTGGCGAACGCTCGGATTGAGCGCGTGGGCTTCCAGTTCAGCGACCACATGGGCGTCCGCGAGCGCGAAGCTCCCGTATGTGCGCGAGCCAGTGGGCTGAACGACGTCGATCGCGGCCAGAATGCAGTCCTCGCCGGATCCTGCCGGGAAGAAGTGCTCCGGACGCACGCCCCAGAGATAGTCGCCGTCAGGAAGCGCAAAACCGTCGCCGTCGCAAGCGGAAATCGTCTGGCCGTCGGGCAGATTGATTCGATTTCCGCTTTCTTCCACGCGCACCTTGATGAAATTCATCGACGGCGATCCAAGAAAGCCGCCGACGAAGGTATTCGCTGGCCTTTCGAACAATTCCAGCGGGCCGCCTTCCTGTTCGATCACGCCGTCGCGCAGAAGAACGATGCGTTCGGCGAGCGTCATGGCTTCGATCTGATCGTGCGTTACATAAATGAAAGTCTTGCCCAATTCCCGGTGAAGGCGCTTGATCTCCTCGCGCATTCCGTCGCGGAGCTTCGCATCGAGATTCGAAAGAGGCTCGTCGAACAGAAACAAGTCGGCGTCCCGCATGATCGCCCTGCCGATCGCCACCCGCTGCCGTTGGCCGCCCGAAAGCTCGCGCGGGTATCGTCCAAGCAAGTCACCGATATGCAGCAGGTCGGATGCCCATCGGACTCTTTTGTCGAGTTCCGCTTCCGGGGTTTTCCGCGCTTTGAGTCCAAAGGCGATGTTTTCGTAAACCGTCAAATACGGGTAGAGCGCGTATGACTGGAACACCATCGCGATGTTCCTGTCGCGGGGCGCCAGATTCGCGATTGAACGTCCGCCCAGCACGATGTCGCCCGCGGAGATTTCTTCAAGTCCAGCGATACTGCGAAGCAGCGTGCTCTTTCCGCATCCCGAAGGGCCGACGAGAACGATGAACTGACCCGCTTCGACTGCAAGCGAGACATTTTTGACGGCCTGCGTCTCGCCGTAGAATTTGTCGACATTCTTGATTTCGAGTTCGGGCATCCCGCTTCCAAGCTCCCGAATTTGAACCCGCGGGCAATTCGCAAGCCGGGACGCCGCACGGAACACATGATACAACGGATACACCTTCCGCTCCGGACGGCCGTCGTAACATATTCTAGGCACAGGCTGGGGCTCGCTTACAATTCCGAACGGGCCTGCAGGCGCGCCGACAGCCATTGCTTCGATTCTGTGCCTGGTCGTGGCGGCGATCGCGCCGGTCATCCACGCGGCACCGAACAAGCTTGCATGGCGCGGATCGTACATCGCCATCGCTTGCCTGACTTGGTCTGGATTGTCCGCTACCCCGGCCACGTAGGGATTCGAGCGCATCCTGATCGACACCAATCCCAAGCGGCAGGGCAAATTCGGGCAGAGCGCCTCTCCACTCGCGAAGATCGCGCCGTAGGCTTCAAGGGTTTCGATAACGGACCGGTCGTCGGCAGCATGGACCAACGGAGTCATGCCATACGAGAGTAGTCGCATGCAGACGGATCTGGCGGGCAGCGATTGAATTCGGTGAAGTTCGTAAGCATCCCGCCGCCGATTTTCGCTCCGGGGAACGCCTTTCGGGCGGCGATTGCGGCATCCTGCGGCTGCATGCCTGTCGGCCAAGGTCCGGACGGCTGGTGGCTGGCAAGAAAGGCTTGCGGAAGGGCCGTCACTCGTTCCGGCTGAATTCCGGCGTCGGAAAGCATTGCCTAGATCGCTTGAAGTTCCTCGTCCGGATCGGATTGGTCTTGGAGCACGAATTCAGCGTTGATCGGGGTACCTAACTCCGCCGCAAGTCTTGACGATTCCGCCAAGAATTCCCGATCCGCATCCGGTCCCGTCCGCAAGAGCAAAAACGACGGTCGCTCATCCTTCAGGGCGGCGGCGTTTTCATCCGCGCAAATCCACCCGGATTCTATCGCCAGACCGATTTCGGGAAACTTGGCGTCCAGCTCCTCCAGTTCCGAAACTTGCGAAGTCGGTTTGCCGTCGGCGGATTGCTCATCGCCCGAGACATCGACGCGGATGGATTGGCGGACGACTTTCCCCTCAGGAATCTCGTAAGTGAACGGCAGCTTCAGCGGTCGGCAATATGTCTTGTAGGATCCATCCGACCAATTTCTTTGATCCTCCATTTCGAAGATTTCACCGGCGAAAGAAATTTTGACATTGATGCCGGATATAGTGTGTTCCATCCCATCGATGTCGAATGCAGGTTGCCCGGGAGAAACCAGCGCGGGGAATTCAGCATATTCATACGAACGGTCCGAATGCCGGATGCGGAGTGGTTCGCCCTCGACTCCCTTGATCGGATGCAGAACCGTGAATCCGGCTCTATTGGTCTTGAAGCTTCCAACGGCCTCCATTTCCAGAAGCGTGTCTATCCGTCCGCCTGTGTCCGCGCGCAATTTAAAATCGCACTCTAACGCGCCTCCGCCGACCGAAAATCGCACTTCGATTGAGGTTTCGCTTCCTCTTTCGCGAACTGCAATTTTAGGGTTTTCCTGCGGCATGGTGATTCAGTCCGGGTCTCTCACAGGCCAGGAAATTCCGCGAACCACTTCTTTGCCCTTCCAGCTGATCGCCCGGACCGTTTCAGCGTTGAATTCGAATGATAGGTCGCCGATTTCCAAGCTGCGGGATTCGTCATGCGGATTCGCACAGCCGAATATGATTGCGCTTCCATCAACCGAAGTCATTTTGCTCCCTCCCTTCGGCAATTCGATAAAGAGTAGGGTGCGAGGCAAAGCTGAGTCAACGCGGCATTGTCTTGAGCGATGCAAAGGCTGAATGAACAAATTTGCATGTCGGCTAAATCCAAGCGCGTTTGAAGGCGATAGCCAAATCCGGTTGGTATGAATTCACGGAACGGAAGCAATTTGGCTCGGACTTTGAAATACGGGTTTTCTATCAGAGCGCCAGAATGCTCATGCACCTGCGCCGGATTTGAAGGCTGAGGCGCTTGGCCGAACACGGCCCATCAAGCGTTTATCGATCCAACAACTTCAGGAGATTGGCATCTGGCTGTTCACCGCCTTCAAATACGTTCCGCAAAGCTTCCATGATAGGTCTCAACCCCTTGGCGTATGCCACAGTCCATCCGCTCTGCGCGTCAATTTTTTCAATTGCGTGGTGGAGCGCGCTCGCCAGACTATCGGCTAAGCTACTGCCGCGCTGCAGGCGTTCAGCCTCCATAGCCTTAACTCTTGCTAATCCTCCTGCGAGCAACACAGCGTAACGAAGTTGGAGTCCTGGCTGCATGATGAAGGTATTCTTCGGGACGTGACGAATGCACTCCGACATTCTACGCACTTTGTCGCAAACGATCATTGCAGCCTCCTCGGCACGCCGCCCGTCGTTCAGCACCAACAGGCCCGCAATGTGTCGTCGCGCAAGCAAATGACTGGCGCATGCCAATGCATCACAGGCCCACAGGTCTGTATTTGCTTCGCTGTCACATGCATTTCGCAATGCTCCGTCCAATACGCGTTCAATTGATTCGCGCATCGTGAGACTGCGTCCCAGACCTTGCCAGATGCTGCGGCGGGCGCCGTCTTTGTCCCATAGAAGTTGCCGTTGTATCTCCTCGACGCCCTCCGTGGCTTGAATCAGCAGTTCCAAAACGTCATTTTTGGCTTTTGCGAAGCACCATGTATGAATGCCGTGCAACGCGTTTAGCGTTGCAGGCTTGAAATTTTCGAGAGTTCCATCCTGCGTTCGTTCCAGAAGCGTTTTCTCAGTCCAATCCAAGATCCTGTCCAACGCCGTTCGATCATCTGGCAAAACATTGTTGGGTAAGCGCCCGTTCGTTCCAACGGCGTGCTCCTTGTGCAACGGAGGGTTTCCCAACGGCGCTTGCAGCCATTTCCTGACGGCCAAAATTTGTAGATCTGTAAGGCTTCCTCCGGGAGTTTCCAACGCCGCTGCCGCCTGCCGCAGTGCATGCGGCCCATTTGTGCGATTCCACGCGTCTTTCGATGGTTCATACCGAATCAATGCCGGATTAACGTCATGCTGGTCTGGCACATCTCTTCGGAATTGCACAATCCACGGAGCGTCGCGCCAAGGCGGATAATCGTCCGACCGGAGTTCGATTACCGCCGAGCCTTGCCCGGGAGTCTGCCTCGCTCTCAATTCAACTTTCGCACGTTTTTTTGGTTTCGTCTCCAGTTTCACTTGTTCCGTTTTCGACCATTTCTCGTTACCCTGTCCCTTGGTCAACGGAAGGCTTACGAACAACCTATCCCGCTCCAAATAGACGTTTTTGCTGATCTCCAATGCACGCTCGTCGCCAGTCCGATATGCGGTTCCTGCGGGTACGCTCTCTGTATCGTCGATCAGCACAAGTTCTTCTTCCTCGCCGTCGCGGCGTACCTTGATCGACATCCGGTCCAAACGATCGAACCACGGCACCCATCCGCGATTCAGGTCGCGAGCCGCCAACGCCGCACCTTCCGCGGCCCAAGACGCTGCCGCAACACGGATCGGTACTCCTTCCGCCTTCACGCAACTCGCCAACAACTTTGTCGCGGTGCGACCCATCGGAGTCCAAACAACTGCCATTGAGCAATCAGGTCCAATTTCGATGTTGCTGAGTGGACGCTGCATTCCAGGCATCCAAGGCGGACTAAATGCCGTCCAATTCGGCCGGCCGCCTGCATTTTTGACACGTACAACTGCTTTCGCTTGATCTCCTTGAACCCACTCTTCGCCTTGTCTGGTCTGCCGAAACACCGCGCGTTTTTCCCGATCGTGAGCGGATCGGAGAATATTCAAGGAACCTTCCCACCCCTCGTGCCAAATCCGATTGTTTGCCGTTGATCCACAAGGATCCAATTGCACTTGAGGAGGGAATCTTTCTGGAGTTCGTTTGTCACCTCCCTCCCTGCTGTTATCTTCCTTGATGGTAACTCGGTAGGTTCGAATTTGTTTGCCGTAGCTCAGAATAATCGCGATATTGGCTCCCGTTCGCAAATCGGGGCAATCCAGAATTGCTGCTTTCGCAACAGCGATCGAGTCCCAGATTAGGTCGCAGCGCACTCCTTGAAGGAAGTGCCTGCCTAATATTCGTCTGACATCGTCTTGTACAGCTTCCGTAGTTGCCTCGTCGTCACGCATAACCAGACCAGCCGCCATGATCGTGGCTCCGCCGTCCTCAACCTGCCCAAGTGCGGAAAGTGCCTGCGCTAGCAACGCAGATTCGTGATCGATCTTTTCTTCGTCCTCATTTTCATCTTGAGTTAGAAGGTAAAGGCTTTCTGGCTCATACTCGCCTCGAATTTCGCGCCAGGCTTCCGCGACCTCCTTCCGACGGATCGTTCTGCCCACAGGGCCAAAGACGTTCTCGCCGCGACCGTAAACGCTTTCCAATGCTTCCTTGCCGCCGATCAAGATACTACCCCCGTCGACATGTTTCGCACGCACAACGACACTGCGGGCTCCAAGATCATCGGCATTTTCTATTTCGCCGTGTTTGACATCAATTCTAACGCGGTGGTCCCACACGCCGTTGAGGTCCAATCCGGCGGCAAGCATTTTCGCCGTCATTGTTGTTCCAGTTTTTCCAACCCGATGCGTATGGCTTTCATCGCGTTGCAAAGCGACTTGTTGGCATGCACATTCTCCGTCATTTTAAATCCGCTTGAGACCACCATGATGCGGCCGTGCCAAGTTTGATGATCCGGCGGCAGCTCCTGATGCTTCGACGGGTCGTTCACGACATCAACGGGCGGGGACGCGTAAACGTCCATCTCTGCGATGTGTTTGTCGTCACGAGACATTTCATACATGAGAGCCCTGCAGGCTGGCACAGTTGGGCTGCCCAAAGACCTCATTCCGCCACCCAACAACCTCAGTACGCGCTGCCGCTGGAGATTTACCCAAATTCCTGCGGATTGCTGGTCGGTTTCGATCCATCTCCCTTCTCGTTGTCCGCGGCGCATCCTGATCGGACTATGGATAATGGCACGCCATCCAGAATTCGGATTTTTCGAACAGCTGTGATCGGAATATTTCGCCATGGAAGCCTTGAACAAGCAGAGCGCAAGCTCGTTCCATGTCTCGCCTTGCCAACACCAAAGAAGTTCCGACAGTTCCGCCTGTTTCAACAGTTCCTTGCGTGCTTCCCAGACGCGCCGATAGTCAAGGTTCATCCTCAATACCTGGTTGGGTTGAATGCTGCCCTTGATTTCTCCGACTCCCAGTCTGGCAAGGTCTTGATTCACAATTGAACACTTGCGGGCCCATTCCTTCAGATCCTGATGCGGATGTTCCGTTCTTTGCACTTCCGATATTGATCGCTGCGCATAATCTCGAATGACGCGGTTTTCCAACGTGTCGTAATCCGTTGTCCTTACGGAGCACAGCACTCCGCGATGCGCCTTCTCCTCGGAAGTTCGTCCGGATTGGCGCACGAGCCAAGCGAAACTCTCGGTGTCGATTTCGGTGGCGTTGACGACGGGGACAATCCGGCGTTGCCGGCCAAGACGCCGTTTTGGGTCGCGGACGATACGTGCGAGCACTGCAAACATGGTTTCGGAATGTTTAAGCAGGACGGACGTTCTCGGATCGTAGTTGGTTGCGCATTCTTGCGCATATTTCTTGGCCAAACTCCGCCATGCGGCGCCTCCGCCACCGACGGCGGATTCCAATTGGTTGATCCTGTGCGCACTCCAAGTTTCTGTATTGCCGGCTTTTTTCCAGTCGATTCCCTGTTCTTTCCAGTCGATTGGACTTTGGTGTTCAGTGCCGATGATCAATTGCTGCCGTCCGGATCCAGCTACTGTCCCTCTGCGAGGCAATGGAACGCGGTATGTCTCGACTCCATCCAGTTGCGGAGCCAGCTGCCTCGGCTGAACTGAGCGGAAGCCTCCGAGCTTAACTCGATGATCTTCCGGTACGACTAAAAAAGTGTGGCTGGGATGCCCAACTGTTGCAACCCGCACCGCGATGCCTTCCTTTCGAACTTTATCGACCGCGGCACCAATGGCGGTCTCGGTTGACATCAGATCCGTGCGAATTATCGTCAAAGCCAATGCCTACGGAAGCTCTCTGCCTGTCCAGTTGAAAGTCCCTGTTTCGTGCATTTCAGCTTGCGACTTCCGAATGCTGGACGCCAATTTTTCGTCGTTCAGATCCTCTTTGCACAATTTCGCTAGGCGTGTCATCGCATCGCCAGCGCTTTCCATATGCGCGTCGACCCCTTGCAACTTCGGCAGAAGCCGCATTTCGATCTGGTCGCAGAATCCTTCTTGCCAGCCTCGTCCAGTGTAAGCCTTGACATATTGGACCATGGCATTGCTCATCCGATGGCCAAAGCTTCGACCGCAGGGATCCATAATTTCTTGGTTGACGTGTTCAATCAATTTGAGCGTTTCGCCCAATGGTTTTTCCTCCGCGCACCACATACTCCAATCCTTCGCCGACAAGTAGCCGTCCGACATGTATTCGTGAGTTCCCTTTTCATTCACTTGCGTGCCTGTACTATTCATGTCTGTCGGTCGAGCAAATCGAAGGATGTTTGAACGGTCGATGACTTTGTCACTCAGGGTCATCGTGCTCTCGTCCTCGTTCATCGTTCCGACCCACAGAATTCGTTGCGTCGGGAACACCCGAACTGCATCCATTTCCTCAACGTAGGGGATATCGAGTTCAACCATTCGCTCTTTGTCGATTTCAGCACCAACCTTCTCGTCTTTCTGGTCCTGCAGTTCCAGTCGGCTCAGAAATTCCGAAAAGTAATATTCTGTACGTGCGAGGTTCATCTCGTCTAGAAGCACGATCAACATGCGGTCATCGTCTCGAGCGAGTCGATACTTGCCGGCCTTGTCTTTGCTGCGTTCGATGTGAGTATAATCGTACATCAAGCGGGCCAGATCGGTTGCTTGAAACCTCCGATGCAAGAAGTCGAAATGTCCCAGCAGATCTCGAGGGCCATCCCAGCGCGGCTGCACGGGGACGATCAAACACTCCATCCCAATTGCCTTTGCGTATTCTCTGGGGAGTTGGGTTTTTCCAGTGCCGCTGATTCCCGCAAGAACAGTTAGCGGCGAGATTCGCGACACCTTGAGAGCAGTGTGGAACCGGTGGACAATGCGGTCCCTGAAACGCAATCCTTGGTTCCTTATAGCTTCAATGACGTGCTCCAGCTTCTCATGCTCTTCCATGCGAGCAGCGTGGCGGCCATCCTTCGGATGCATCAAAACCGGCGGCCTTTCGAGGTTTCCGAGCCGATTGGGATTGTCGGATTGAGTTTCGCCGCTGCCCGAGGCAATTTGCTGCAATAGCTGCGCGATTTCGTCTTTTAGCGCGTCGCGGCGGCCCTTCAGCGATAGTTCCTCCATTTCCAGTTCGTTGTTCTTGCTTGCGACCGTCTCATTGCGGATACGCAAATCTTCGTTCTCGCGTTTGAGTGCCGCATGATCGCTATGTGCCTGTTCGAATTCTTCTTGTATTTGTAATAGGTCTGCCGAAACTTTGTCCGCCTGCTCGGCAGCTGCGTCCGCCGCTGCCGCAGCGCGTGCTTGCTCTTTTTTTGCTCGCTTCGCGTTGGATTTTGCGGTCTCCAACGCGCTCTTGGTTTCGTTGAGTCTTTCTTTCGCGAGGTCCAAGGCCGCTTCAGTTGCAAGCAATTTGTTTCTCGAGTCATCCAGCTTGTCCTTGGCCTCTTTGGTCTTCTCAAGATTTGTCCTTGCGTCTTCGACCTCTCCCTCCAATTTTGCCTTGATGGCGCGCAGTGTTCCCAATTCATCTTTCAAACGCGGCAAATCCGCGTCGGATGCGTTGGCAGCGCGTCTCTTTGCCTCAATCTCGTCCAGCCTTCGCACTTCCTCGCGCGCCCAATCCTCCAATGCAGCTTTTCGATCAGCAAGGCTCGCATACTCCTTACGAATTTGATCGCCATCCTCCTTTATCTTCCTCAGCGTCGCTGTCTCTTCCCGAAGTATGGCAGCTTCTCGGTGCATTCCGTTCAGCGATCTTTCCAGCATTTTGATTTCCGAATCCAACTGTTGCCGAACTTCTTTTTTTGACCTCGTGGCGATCAATGCGGTTCCTATGCCGAAGCAGGCGGCGATCAGGAACTGGGCTGCGATCCAAAAATACTCATCGATCATTGCTCATCTCCTTCAGTTTCGCTCGCCTGTGCCGCAGGCGCGGCAAGCTCTCCATTGGCTTGCGTCGCGGCGCCCACGGCTTCGTCGGCGCCCGTCAATGCCGCATCAGTGTTGGCGCGTGCATCTTCCAGTTGTCGCTGCAGCCTGCTCAGTTGATTTCTCAGCCTTTCCCTATCGGAATCCAGTTGATCCAATTCCGCATCGAGCCGTCGAATCCGCTCGACCACCGCGCTTTCCTCAGATTTTGCGGATACTAAACGTTGTTGCCAATCCGCCATTTCTTGTTCCAAATTCGCGACTTGATTACGATTCAATTCAATTTGCGCTTCCGCCTCGGCCAGCGTGGCCTTCTCCTTTTCGAGCGATGCCATCACCATTTGCAACGAAGCTTCCGCATCGCTGCGAGCACTGTCTGCTTGATTTTTTTCGTCCTGGGCATTGGAAACATCGACCTGCAACTGCTGATAATTCCGTTTTTGATCAATAATCGCTTGACCTACTTCTTGAAGTTGTGCCAGCAGATCGATTTCTTCTTTCTTTAGCTGCGCAACGCGTTCGATTACCCTTTGCTCGTCTTCAATCGCGTTTTGTGCTTTTTCTGTTTCTGCCGCAGCTTTGGATTGCAAATCCACGACTTGAGCGCGATTCGTTTCAACTTGTGCTTCCGTCTCGGTCAGCTTGGCCTTCTCCCTTTCGAGCGACACCATCACCATTTGCAACCGAGCTTCTGCAACGCTGCGAGCACTGTCTGCTTGATTTTTTGCATCCTGGGCATCGGAAACATCAGCCTGCAATCGCTGATAATTCTGTTTTTGATCAATAATCGCTTGACCTACTTCTTGAAGTTGTGCCAGCAGATCGATTTCTTCCTTCTTGAGCTGCGCAACGCGTTCGATTACCCTTTGTTCGTCTTCAATCGCGGCTTGCGCCTTTCCTGTTTCTGCCGCAGCTCTGGATTGCAAATCCAGAAACTGGCTTTCCGCTTGGAGAATTTTGCCTTCCAAATCTTGAATTGTTGCCTTCAAGGCGCTCAATCTCTGTTCCGCAACATCTTTGTTTTTTTCTGCTTCAAAAGTCGCTTGTTGTGCACTCAGAGCATTGGTTTCCGCCGTCTCTGCAAGCATTTCAAACTCCTGCGCCCTCTTCTGTGCCTCCTCTGCCATCCTTTTCGCTGCATCTACACTTTCGCTATATTGATTATGTTGCTCGATCAATGTTTGACTTTCCAAAACGTCTTCCTTCAGGATTTCTTTTTGAGCTGTCAAATCCGCTATTTCTTTCCTTAGGGCTTGAGAGCGCAGTTCTTCCCTTGCATTCCTTGCAATCTGGACATTCAATTCATTGATTTTTTGTTCCAGAACTTCGACATTCTGTTGCTTGATTCTTAGCTGAGTTGCCGCATAGCCGCTCCATCCCGTCAATGCCGCCGCCAAAAGAAACGAGATAATCCAAAAATATAGCCCTTTGCGCAGATTGATGCTCATTCAGAATCCTCATCGTCAAGTATTGGTTGCTCATGTATCCGCAATACGAGATCAACTGCCCTGTCCGAATTCGCATATACTTCATCGGCCCAAATCCTGACGGTGCGTATCCCTACCGCTGTGAGCACTTTGTCTCGCCAGAGGTCATCTTGCTTGCGGTTTCCGTATTCGTCGGTGTGCCAGTATCGCCCGTCCACCTCTACTGCGGTGTCCCAATTTCCACTACGAATAAGGAAGTCCAGGAAAAACCTTCCGACTTGCACTTGGCGCTCAACGATGATTCTTCGCCTTCCGAATGCGTCGGCCAAACGGTCTTCCGTCTTTGAGGTTGGAACATTCGTCCGCTTAGGGCCAGTACAGAGTGCCAAATACTCTTCAGTTCGCTTTCCTACGCCGCCTTCCGGCACGATTGCGATAACTGCATGTCTCGCTTGGCGGCGCGCACGATAAATTTCTCTCCGGCATTCCATGTCATCTGCGTCGGGACGAAACGGCATGACAATTACATCAGGGGATTTGTTGTCCCATGAATCGAGTTCCGTTGCGACGTCATCGTCTCGTTTGCCCAACCTTCTGCGCATTGACAGGAATCGATCAAAGTTCCATTCGCTTGCCGAAACCCTCAATACCAACGGTCGGAATTCAATCCTTGCGGAGGTTTGAACCGTTGCCAGCCCGTCTCTTCGGCGCCAAAGGCCATCTGCGTGCCGGTACCAGTCGACATGGACCTTCTCCCACCAGTGTTTGCCGCCGACTACAATTCTGAGGGATGCCGTGGAAAGACCTCGCCCATAGCTCGGCGGCGCGTCAATCGAGACTCGTCTACGACGGTGTTGCATCTGGCTGGCTTTGCGGCTGGAATCTGGCGAGGCTTAGCGCCATCGCTTATCGCAAGTATTGAGATTTCTGTAGGTGCCTGCAGTTCATATTCGATCAACCAAAGTAAGATCGCACCAATCATGCCTTCAAGTCGTTGCTTTGATCAGCTTGGCAAACGATCAAGAATCAAATGTTCTGCGGTGGTTCGCGCGTGCAGTCTCAAAACCGCGCTTTGCCATTTTGGACCGCGAACATTGAATCTCTTGAGAACCTTGGTGAGGCGGTTGGTTGTTGGATTCGGACTGTCGGCATCCAAAATTTCTTGGCACAAAAGTCGCAACCGATTGACTCGAAGTTCTATTGAAAACAGCTAGACTCCGCTACCTCTCAGAGCACTTGATGGAGTGCTGAAGTCGGTGGTCAGTCGAACCGGGTTTCGAGGCCGGTCGGGAGTCGGAGAAAGCTTCAAAGCAGGGAGAAGCGATCATGGAGTTTGTAATTTTTCTGGCGATCTGCATTGCAATTTACATGGTGTTCAAACGGAGTTCGAAAAACGGAAGACCAAAACAGGCGGCACAGAATAGCGGAAGACCAAAACAAGCGGTAGCGAGAAACGATTCAAGCAAATGGAATCATTTGCTGTTCGCCGACACCGAGACAACTGGATTGGGAAAGAAGAGCCAAGTGGTGGAGGTCGCCGTGGTCGACAGTCGGGAAAACGTCATTTTCCACAAACGGATCCGGCCTACGGTAAGGATCAGTCCCGACGCAGAGCAGGTTCACGGCATATCGGAAGCCAATCTTGCCAATGCGCCAAAATGGGATGGAGTGCATGACGCCTTCTGCAAAGCGATCAAAGGGAAAACCGTCGTCTTTTACAATGCCCCTTTCGATAAGAGGTTGTTGAAGCAGACGATGGACGCTTACGGCCTCAAGACCCCGGAAGAGATATCGAAATCCGAATGCGCGATGCAAGTGATGAAGCAATGGACGGGGAAGCGCGTGTCGCTGGTCACGGCGGCCGAGTGCTTGGAGTTGGATTACGCGGGAAACGCCCACAGCGCAGTGGGCGATGCTGTCACGACATGCAGAGTCATGCGGGCTGTTCTGCATTGATGTTTCCGTCCGCGCAATGCATTGCGCGGCCTTTGACTCAATGAAGCTACCGAGATGAATTGCGATTGGGGCGACCGGACCATCTGGATCGGCGACAACCTGCGCAACATTCAGGGGTGCACGAAGGTTATCGGCACTAATCATCCTCCGCCCTTGGGCGCATCAATCTGCTGGGGCGTTTTCTTCATTTCTGGAGCGCCGCTCTCGCTCATGATCCGGACAGGGGTTTTTCAATTGAGGCCCGGCACCGTATTCGCAGTCCAGAGTCAGCCGTAGGTTAGCCGTCCATTGAACAGCGGCCCGAGGTTCTTGAAAAGACCTGTCGGCAGACTCGCGCGGGTCATCTTGTCCTGATCCAATGCGCCCTCGTAGGCGTTGGCTTTCATTCGGCTCCCAGTTGCAGTGGTATGCCGAAAAGCATCGCGGCATCGGCGTTTGATAATTCCCAAGCATAAGTCGCGTGCACAGTGCCCTTGATGGTCGCTGCGGTCTTGCCACGCTGGCCGCTTGGCAGAGCAATAGCGTGCATAGGTACGGTTTGAATTAATTCAGGTTTGATAGCCTCAATATTGCGGTCGTATTCGAATCATATGTTTTGCTTAAATCAGATTCTTGAAATGCCCGACTGAGTTTGCGGAATTATTGGTATGCAATCCATGCCTTTGACACCGGCATGCGTGAGAAGCACTCGGCGCGGAGTTGCGGACAGGCCGAAGGTGTGCGAAGGGGGATGAACTCTTGGCGCCTCCGGGGCAGAGGTTTGTTCTCTCGGTAGACGCGCGAATGAAAACCCGAAATCGTCCGCTAAAAAGATTAAAGCAACACTATGCACTCTAAGGTTAGGTCGGTGAAGCATGGAAAATGGATACGGCCTTGGGGGTCCGCCGCTCCAAAGTGAAGGTGGAATAGCAACGGCAGGTGAGCTCAGACGGCCAAATTGCGTAGCGCTGCCGAGGTCTACGCTTGGGTCGAACACAAAAAGCAGGCGTTGCCTCAAAGCTCTCGCCGACGGAACGGCTCTGGTGAATTGAAAGTAGACCTTAAATGCAATTCATCCATCGCATCCGCTTGCGCGGTCTGTTGTCCTTCCCGCCCGACATGGAGTTTTTGGATCTCAAGCCGCTGAACGTTCTGATCGGGCCAAACGGGGCTGGAAAGACGAACTTAATAGAAGCATTCGAGCTTCTTGGCGCGACGCCGACGGATTTCGCCAATGCCGTCCGCAATGGCGGCGGTGCGCAGGAATGCCTTTGGAAAGGCGAAAATCCGGCTGATGCGGCGGAGTTGGACGTGGTAACGGGAGGCGCGGCACCGTCTACGGGTCGGCCATTGCGCTATCGTCTCGAATTCGGTTCGTCGAACTTTCGAACTGAGGTAATCGACGAAGCAATAGAGGAAGTGAAACCCGACGTCGGGCATGAAGAGCCGTGTTTCTACTATCGCTTCCAGCGTGGACAACCGATCATAAACAGAAGAGGAACGGCGGAAAACGGCAATTGCGCACATGTGGAAACGCACTTGGATCGGTACGATCTGTTGCCCGATCAATCGATCTTGTCGCAGCGCAAAAGTCTGGATTTCTATCCCGAAATGCATTGGATTGGCGGGGAGTTTGGGAAAATCCGAGCATTCCGCAACTGGTCGTTCGGCCCGCGTTCTGTCCTTCGCAATCCGCAACCCACGAGCGATCCAACGGAAGAGCTTCTACCGGATGCTCGAAATTTTGCGCTTGTTTTGAACGAAATTCTGCATCGGGACGGATCGGATATCGAAACGGCGCTGAAGCGGTTTCTGCCGCGCTTTGAGCGCTTGTCGTTCCGTATCTACGGCAACACTTTGATGCCGTACATTCATGAACGGGGATTGAACGCGGCGGTTCCCGCGGTGCGTATGTCCGACGGTATTCTGCGGTTACTGGGGATGCTCACTGCCCTATTTGCGCCAACTCCGCCTTCGCTGATGTGCTTGGAGAAACCGGAGCTCGGGCTGCACCCGGACGCCGTGTCGTTGCTGGCCAGAATTCTTGTGGAAGCATCGAACCGTATGCAACTCGTTGTTACAACTCATTCCGAAGCACTATTGTCGGCGTTGAGTGACGAGGTTGAGTCGGTTCTTGTCTGCGAGAACATCGGTTACGGCACGAAGCTTGAGCGTCTCGATGCCAAGAGACTTGCGTCCTGGCTCAATAATTACACGCTCGGAGATATTTGGCAGAGGGGAGCAATCGGAGGAAACCCGTGAGTGCCGTTGCGGTACACATTGAGGATGGCGGGGATAGCAACGGCTCCGATTTCGCATATTCAGTCCAATTGTACCATGCCTTTGACGGCTGGCAGCGCGGGGTGCCATTCCTCGATTATGCATGTTGTGCAACATTTTTTGGCTGTCTTCAATGTATAGTCAGTGTTCCAAGTCTGCGAGCGCAAAATTTTACCCGGCAGTGATCGTAACGCGTCTGTATCCAGCGGCTGGGAAATCGCCGATGTAGATTTGCAAATTCAAATTTCTGCGGCATGCAAGTTGCCTGAATTCTATGAACTGTTTTTGCTCCGTCGCGTCCGACCATTCAAGGATACGGTCTAACGAGCGCGGTGCAATGGAAAAAAATGCAATAGCTTTGGTACAGGTATGTTTACCGGCAGTTTCGTGACATATTGTTTCGTAGACGGGTTAAGTTTTCGAATAGGGGATTATATCGAATATTACTTGCTCGACCGGCTAAGGTTCGCGCCACCGCTTTAAGGATAACTTCTATGTCGAACAGGTTTTCCTTGTCCGCTCTCGTCGGCTGAAACGACGGGTCTACAAATTATATGAAGCGGGGATCGCGCGCTTGGGATCGTTCACTGCAATGGTTATTCGTCTTTTCCAAACTTGCGTTTGAGCCAGTCGAGTACAGCGCGTTGGTCGTCTTCCTTAGCACGGCGCACCTGAGTCATGAGCCACAGTTGCGTTGGTGGCTCTTGGGTAATGTTCTTCGCGCCTTGGTTGCAGGCGCTACACAGAGCGCGGAGGTTGCCTTCGTCATCTGTTCCACCTTGGGATTTGTCTACGATATGCCCCACATGCAATCGCGCAGGTCGACCTGTGCGGTCGTCGGAGTCGCCCGCCGCAATCCCACACATGCGACAGGTGAAGCCGTTGCGCTCCAAGACACGGGCACGGGTAGCAGCGCTAACATTGCGGGCGAACCTTACGGGCGGTTTTTCGGGTGGCAACGCCACTAGTCGATACTCGCCGGGCTTGAGGTCAGCGGAGTCGTTGTTCGACATGATTTGCCACCCTTCCTCATCGCGCAGTTCTCGTAGACGTCGGCCGTATTGGCCTTGTCCGCCACTCGCTTCCCTGATCTGTTCCGTCGTAACGATTTTCCCAACACGGGCAAGCAAGAAGGCGCGGATGCCCGCCTTGCCTTTCAGTTCTTCAGGCATTTTGCCAGCGCACCCGCCATGGCGGTGCCCAGATCAACAGTGAGGGCATTGCCAATCTGCCGATAGCGTTGAGTCTTTGATCCAGCGAACAACCATTCGTCTGGGAAGGATTGCAACCGCGCCGCCATGGAGACCGTGAGGCGCGGTTTTCCAGCGAATTGAGGAGGAGGGGGAGAATCAGCGATCCCGAGGCCATCAACGCCGAGCGCAGCCCAAGCCGCCCGCGCGCGTGTCGGGCCGAGGTCGGGACCGCCGTGCTTGCGCGATCCGCCAACCAGTGTCGGGGCTGGTCGGTTCGCGCGTTCGGCCCATTCGACAGCCATGCTCCAGCCGCCTTCAGCCATCAAGTCGAACAGCGCTTCTCCGACCGTAAGGCCCCCACCGTTCTGATTTGGCCATTTGAAGGATTGTGCGCCGTCGATAGCCACCATAAACGACCGAGTCCGATGTTGGGCCGCGCCGAAGTCGTAGGCATCGAGTTGTCGCCAAGCGACGGCATAGCCAATAGTTTCCAGCCTAGCCGCGACGTTTTCCCTATAGCCATCAAAGCGGCGTTGCATAAGGCCGCGCACGTTCTCTACAAGTACGGCGCGAGGTTCGGTTTCCTCGACAATCCGCAGCAGAGCCGGAAACATGTCGCGTTCGTCATCCTTGCCCAGTTGCTTCCCGGCAACCGAGAACGGCGGGCACGGCAGACCGGCAGCTACGACGTCAATGCCCGCCCAATAAGTTGTATCCAGTTTTGATAAATCGGCTTCAATCACGTTCCAGTAGGGGCGGTTCATGCGGAGGGTAGCGCAGGCGTAGGGGTCGATGTCGATCAATGCGGCATGTTCAAAGCCCGCTCGCTCAAAGCCGAGAGCCTGCCCGCCCGCGCCGGAGCAAAGTTCAAGAGCTGTTAGTGTCACACCAGTGCTCCCGAAATCACCACTTTGTCGGCAGTCAGATCAAGGTAGCGAAATTGCTCCCTATCCATGCCGACCACGAAGGTGCCGATTCGATCAAGGACGTTGAGATCCCAGGAGTTGTGCCTAGTCGCGAACTCGCGGACGTAGAGGTTCAGGTGCTTCGGACTCATCTTGTAGAATGTACCTTGAAGGTGCGCATTTACTCCTTGTCCAATTTTTGATGCTGGTCAAGTGCCTTCGTGTGTGCAAAGCCTTGCTGGCACCCGGTTAACCTCTCCTGCGAAAAATAAGCATACTGCATTCGTTGGTTCACGGAATAGGGCGTTGTGAACTTCGGCTCTACTTGTGAGCATACGAAACCCACATCCCACCCCTGTGTAAACGAAACAGGCTCTTGTATTGCTCTTGAAACGGGTTCGGAAGCCAGTCAAATTCCGGTTTATCAGATAGTGTGTTCCTAATCCGTAGAATTCTCCACCGTTTTCCTTAAACTTCTGCAGACAAACGAGTCGCCGCGTTGATTTCGCTGATTCCAAGTTCAAATTGTGGATCATCGCCAACGGTAGACTTTACCTCGATATACCAGTGTTCTCCGTCGCGACTAAATCGGAAATCGAATCCGAGGCTATCGCTCGTTTCGTCAGGCTCACCTTCTACGAGCGGAAATGCTTTTTTCCGATTCGCCGAGACCCATGCTGCCTGAGTTACGACGTCATGGCCAAACTTTTTGCGCAGAAAGTTATACGCATGCATTTCTCCGACAATTCCTATAAGTTCTGGATGTTCCGAAAATTGGATTTGAAGATTAGTGTTTATTCTGCTTCTTTGGATTTCATTGGATCTGCTGGGACTAGTAAATTTTCTCAAATGTGTAAATTCGTCTTTGCTGACATCTGGGCCGAGTGGAATAGGCAATTTTTCCAAGTGCTCCCACAGTTGGCTGTAGTTTGTTGAGCCTTTTTCAATTGCCATACCAGCTATATCAACTGTCCGATCATGGCGTTCTTTCTCACGCTTATGTTCTTGTCTTTCTCGGCGATTTGTTTCCACCACGTTGGCATCAAGTTGTAGGCGATAATGAATCTCGTCGAGGCTTAAGCAACCGTCACAGGCACTTGTGAATGCTTTATTCCCAATGAGTTGAATAGACTTTTCAATTGTTTGAGATTCAGACCATTGGCTTAGGTAGGCTTCCGGGTCAGTCTTATCTGGTAGTTCTGGCGGGTTGGGCGCGACGGGCTCTGAACCTTCTTGCGTCATCCAAGCCCGGTACAAGTCGTAAACGCCGTAAAGGATCCTTTCGAACCGATAACGATTCTGGCGAGCAATTTCATAAGGGTCAGGATCGATAGGAATTTCCAGCTTCTGGAAAGCGGCGCGGAGATCATTGGCAGACTCTATTCCTTCAAGCAAGTCCAAGTAGCGATTTTCATTCAAGATTTTTGAATATCCCACGCGCATAGCATCAATGACTGCGCTGAACGGCACCTCCCACCACTGTTGACGCCACCCGTTGCAAACCTGAAAGTTTTGGCTGAACGTATCGAGTTCCCGAAACAGCTCTGGCCTCCTCACCTCGACCGCGACATAACGCGCAAATGCCAGAAGCAGCGGTCTTATTTCGTTCAAATGCGCGGCCGCCTGTTGGTCCGCTGCCTCATTCTCAACTGCGACATATGGTTGGCCAAGTTCTGAAAGTACAACATTCCATGCAGGAAGTTCTGCGATGTCGCCAAGTGCACGCCATGCCCTTAAGCCCATTTCATGATCGTCGTGGCTTTGTCGCGCTGCTTCAAGCATTTCTGAAGCTAGCCATTGTTGGACGTTGGCATCTAGCCACTCCGTAAGGGTTTCAAGCTTCGCCGCCGCCCTTTCGAATCCGTTGTGAAGAATTCCAAGCAGCACTAGAACCGGTCTAATTCGGTTTGCGAGAAGGATTGTGTTTTCGGACCAATTGGCGAGGATGACTGAAAGCTCCTCCGGTTCGATTCTGATAATCTCCAACGCCGTCTCGATCTGTTCATTCGTTGGATTTTCCAGTTCTCTTAGCTCTCCCAATACCAGTAGAAGATCTTTTAAGAGATCCCGCCGTTCCAGCAGCATTTCGGCAGCGGGCGCAAGCTTCTCGTATGAAGTATTGATGTCACACCGTATCGCTAGCACGTCATCAGACAGCCAAAGTGCGTATGGTCTACTTTCAGCAAGCACTTCGTCGCCGTCGACCAATTGAACTTCGATTTCCTTGCAATCTAACAGTCGAGTGCGCCGGAGTCTTTCAACTGCGTCACGCCAACGCATTGTTTCTGGACCCGATGGGTTGTTGCCTCCATGCGCCGCTACGGCGAGAAGAGGTACTGGAAGCCATTTGAATTTGGAATTTTTCAGACTTGGGAACTGCTTTTCTGCGTCCCTCCAGAGAGCTCCGTCGACGAAATGCCGCTCTTCAAGAGAGGATGCCTGCTTGATGTCCGTTGCGGCTAGTAACGTTTCGGCCAAACGATCTGCATCGGGCGCACGCATCTCCAACAAAAATTTACGGTGATCCTTCAGCGATTTTGAGCGGTTACTGTTGTCGGGAAGAAAGACGTCGGCAAGGCTGCTTCGTTTGCGAACAGAGAACTTGCGAGGTCCTGCCCTGACGATGAATTTTTCGGGCAGACTTCGGTCTTGATCGAAATGTCCCCATGCGTATCGGATCTGACCTACGAATACGTCAAAACGTTCCAAAGGCACGCTGCCATTGACCCAAGCGGTCGCGAGTGCATCAAGTAACTCTGGGCCAATTTTTTCATCCTCCTCTGGATAGGCCTTTAGACCAAGATTTTTGAGCACCTTGTAAAGTCCAAGATCGGATTCTACTTTTCGTGCGAGATCCATGGACAGCGGTGCTAGATGCTTGAAACTGCCTTTAGGTCCTCGAAGGTAGGGTGTCGGCACGAGCCAGCGACGGGAAAGCTTAAGTTCGGTATCCGAGCCTTCATATAGCCAAGGAATTGTAGATAACAAATGTTTTAGAGGACTGGTAATTGTTTCGGTCCAATACTCTATTTGAGGTATTTTGATCGTGGTGTTCTGCCAACCATCTGGCCAATGCGCGAGTGAAGCGAGCAAAAGCTGAGACAAAACTTTCCGACCTTTTGCGCTCAGGTTCTCATGTTGATGGAGTTCCGGTAGGATGTGGACATCGGACAGTACGTATTCATCGTTTCCGAGAAAAAGAGCTTTTACTTCTCTAGTTGCAGCTGCGCGCCAGTCGTCCCACGCATCTTTAGGGGTGTCTGCAGGTCCATCAGGCGGAAGTTCGTAGGAATGTCCTTGCAATTTGAAACGAAGATTTTCTGCTTTTCTAGGTCGCAGTCGGCCGGTCATCTCCGAAAACGCAAACAATTTGTTCCAGCTTTTGACATCGACGGCGGTGCACCATCGTATGTCATCTGGGCGAAGTAATAATGTCTCGCGCAACTGGTTCGACGCAGGCTCCGGCAATTCCTCGGCGAGCGACCAAACCAGATCACCGAGACGATTTGACCAGCCGGGTCCGAACCCAGCTGCACCAATAGCATACCAACCACCGTGGCAGGCGACAGGGATCCTTTTGATCAACTTCAACTGAATTTCACTCAGATTCTCTCCGAGTAGCTGGATTGTCCACGCCAATAATTCGGAACACAAGTTCGCCTTCCCGCTACCGTGAGATATAGGAAGTTCAGGCAATGCGGGAATAACTACGTCACGCAGAATTTCTTCCCGCGTGAATGCTCGGACAAAACGACGTTCGAGGAATTTCCTTACCTCAGTCTTTTCTTGCCCTTCTTGAGTTCGAATGCTAGAATGAAGGAAAGCAACATGTTTCACTAAGCAATCCGGGACTTTTTTTGCAAAACCTTCTGCGTCGTCGATACCGCGAGTCGGCCTAAAGAATATCTTTATTTTGCCGGCGGCACGAATGAGACGTCCGTCCTGATCAGGGAGGAATCTAGCTGAAGCAAGGGAATTAAGAAAACCCGTTCTCGGTTCGATTCGCAAGCTTATCGGCGGCAAGTCAATAACGCCATTCAGAAATGTGTCCCACGAGATTTTGATCTCGTTGTGTCTGACGCGATTGGCAATCCGCTCGATTGTTTGAACCCATTCGTCATCTGTTGGATCCGGTGAACCCCCGAGCTGTTTAAGTAAATATTCTACGGTTTCTCGTCGTCCTTCGAGTACGGACGAAACGACTGCGAATCCGGCATGTTTTCGCCAGTGTTTTGAACCTAATGCGTTTTCTTTAATGTTTTTAGGCATCAGTCTCGCCTTGGGCGGTGCATACCAGCCGTCATCGCAAAAAATCAAATCCCGATTTTCAAGCGCACAATCCCGTTCAATCGCCCGCATTTTTAAGCATTCCGTAATGCTCCGATCTAAGTCGCCTATTTTCGACGACGACAGTATGTCGATCACGGCCTTTGCTTGCCAGTCATTCGGTTGCTCTCCAGAGACTAAGTCAGTGACGACGTCAAGGCACAGATCCAAAACACTATCCAAGAGGAATTTATTGAACTCGTTTTTAAAATAGATCTGTCTGCGATCCAACGAGCCGAAGAAGGGTGCATTGATATGCGTACCCGTCCATGTCTTCATTTCCGTAGGAAGGAAGATTACGAAGAATCCATTTCTGGGTGTTTCAGTGTTTTCTACAGCAATACCCAGTTCAATCGTCCGAACTTCTGGCCATCGGTTCGGTAGATGTTCAACCAAATCGCGAATTTTTTCTGCTTGAAGCGGATCGTCGTCTCCCCCGACGTCGCGCCTCCACACGTGAAATTGACGGGTCAAAGCTTCCTCTGCTTCCGAGCCAGAGCTTTCAACCAAAAGTTGCTCGTGGCGGGTTCGCTTGTGATCGGTGATCAATTCTTCTGCATCGACATTCCGTTCCAAGATTCGCTGCATGCCGTCGATTTCGACGACAAGGATTTTAATGTGGTGCAAGAAGATCATCGATTGGGCATTCAGTTCTTCGAGCTGGGCACTTATGGACTTGATTGCACTTTCGGAGGAGGTAGTCATTCCACCATCAAGGGGAAGCCAAAGTACGGTCGCAAACCCCTCGTCCAGCAGTTCTTCGACTTCGGGTCGAACTTCCTCGACTGGAAGCGGAAACTGATAAGGCGACAAATATTTCTCGACCTCATCGGCGACGTCGAATTCTTGGCTGGTCGCTCGTTGACGATACTGATCGAATTGACCTTCCAACCAGTCGACGAGTGGACGTCCTGGATCAAACGGCGATCGAATGTCGATCTCGCGTCCCGCAAGCTTGCGCGCTGCCGCGGCCACCCTATCCAATACAGAAGGATCGAAGCAGAAGGCGAACGAAGGAGCGTTTGAATTGGGTGGGGAGGACCAGATTTCCGGGCAAGATGATGCCTCGAAAACGCTTCTGAAGCCCAACCCCTTGTTGCCGACGCTCTCGTTGGGATCCTTGGGGCTTTGGCCAAGCTGGCACAGTCCCTTGAAATCCCTCTTGCGAAATGATTGGCCGCTATTCCCGACTAAGAGGACTGGGTCGGGCGAAGTTGTGAGCACAAATTTGATAACTCGTGGATCATCAGAACTGGCAGAGTGCAGGGCATCATGTGCATTCTGAAGTAGTTCCAGTATGCATCGCCCCCGGTACGCCTGCGCGACCTGACTATCCAGACTGGCTACGGTTCGGTAGTTCCTCGTCCCGTTCTTGAGTTCATCAAAAAAAGTTTGTAATTGGTTGCAGGAATGATCTTTGATGATCGTGTTTCCGGATGTTCTCGAGGTTGAAAGGTAGGTGGTCATTCTTACCTATAAATTTTGGGTTCCGGCATTTGCGGCCAAACCATGCTTGCTGGTGACAAGCCTCTACCCCGCGCAGCTTCAAGGATAGTACTCAGTCTTTGTCGCTTACAGTGTTTGGAATCCGCATACATTTATCCTAGCCTCCTTGTTGTCTTGCTTCATGAAAACAGTCAAGATGCCCCAGTACCGCTTAGAGCGCCGGGAGGCGTAGATGGATCAAATTAGCTGTCCGGCGGTCCGATGCGGGACCGAGTTCGGAGAGGCCCTTGGAGCAAGGAGAATGAAATGATTAAAGCTGCATTATTGCGTTTGTATAGTATATGTGATGTATTGCTAAACCATGAACGCATAGTAATCCAGGATGAAACAACTGAGGAAGACATTAAAGTAAAACGGAAAATTTATAACGTTTATCAACACGATCATGATATGATACATCATGATTTGAAGTCCTCGATAGCTTCAATAATTTGGAAGCAAGATAACCCTTTTTCGGAATGCTATACCTATGGAAAATTATCATGGTTTTTGAAGCTTCGTATCAAATTTGCGTGGGAGCTTAGTTATAATTTTAGCAAAGTTAAATTGAATTTCAACGGAGAATGCATGAGGCTTGAAGCGAAATTTTCACCGTTAGAGATGGGCTTTTCTGGTAACTTGTCAGCAGGCAAAAAAGAAGGAGATAATAGCTGATTTGAAAAAATAATATTCAACCAATTGCAGGGGCATAGATCATGTACTTTTATACACGATCTTCATACATGGAGATGATGAAATTAGTGAGCACGATTCATTCCTAAGACTCATGCTGTGCGGCCCAAGGCCGCTCAGTCCGATCTTTAATTATTTTTCTGCCTTCAAATTGTTTTCGTACCATCGACGCAAAAAAGCTATGGTTTGGCTATCGTACCTAATCACAGTTTTGACAATTCGAATCCTTGTGGACAAAAAGGGGCGTTTCCGACCACCAGTGTTTCCTCGAATCTAGAATCTAACAGTACGACCGAATTGCCTCAGCCTCACAAATCCTATTCAATCACTTCGAACAGCGTCATTCGATCCGGTACGCATCGCCGAATGCCAATCGCGGCTTAAGCTTAAGATTGTCGCGGATGTTGTAGCCAAGCTTCATCAGGAAATTCGATTTCCATGAAGTTCCGCTGAAGAACATTTCATCGATTTTCACTTGATTGAAACCGGACATCAATCCGTAGTCCAAGCCGAATGCCCGAGTGGCCAGAGTGAAGTATCGTGCCTGAAGCGACGCGTTGCGCGACGCCATCGTTTCTAACACCGCTTCGAGCAGCGATGCCATGTGTACCGGATCGTCCGTCGCAGGCTGCGTTTGTTCGACATTTCTGGGAAAAGACGCTTACCCGACTTTGCTTTTGGTCTCTGGGACCGAGCGAATGCGATACTTATGGGGCCAAGTTGAATGAGATCCGGCCGTACTTCGCAAGATCGTAAATTCGCATCGGCAATTCGTCTTCGACTTCGTGATTTTGGAAAGTCTCTGACGTTCGTGCTCGCAAGAGGAATGCGTCCAACAAGGCCGTTCCGTTGTCGCTTAAATCTCCGTCTCCTCAATCCGTGGCTCTGGTTATTAGTGCCTTGGCAATGGGGATTTCGTGAGCGCAATATTGCGAAATGCGATGGCATTCCGGTCGATGGATCCGAGACATCGGCAATGCTGCCAAATCCCACAAAACGCCGTCAAATTACGGCTCGGAATACAAGGCACCCGGCCCGATGGTCGTGGAACTCGCCGCGAAGGTGTGCATGAAGTAGAAGTTGGCCCGGTGCGGTCTGCGGCTAACCGACCCGTCGGAAAGGATTCGGAGCCTGCCGAGCGTTCAGGGCATTCTTTCGCGATTTCGGGAAGGAACGAATACAGTTAGGTGGGCCACCGACCATTTCATCTCAAGTCGCGGAGAAGCGCCTCGAGCACTTCAGGGTCAGCGCTGAGCTCGTTTTCCGCCCTCGGGAAGCTGCCGTCCTTGACCTCCTGCACGAACGATCTGAAGGCGTCCACTCGCATGCGTTGCAGTCTGTCCTCTTCCTCTGCGAGGTTTGCATACTTCTTGGCGTGCCGGGGAATCCGTTCCCGGTTCGTGCCCAGCACGTCGCAGCTGAACAGATATTGCGTGTCGCACACCGAGCCGCATCCCATGCCTTCGGTAATCAGGCTTGAATTCCTGGTGATGAAATCCGCCACCGGAACCGGCACGAGCTCCATTTCAACAAGGCACGCGCCCGCGTTCTCAAGATCCTTGATCTTCCTCCAAATCGCGAGCGCCTCATCGGTGGTCCTGCCGACCGCCCGGACCCCGGTCCAAGTGTTCCATCTCGGGACGTATCCTACATGCCCGCAGACAGGTATCCCCTCGGCGGCCATTGCCTCCACGATCCGAAGCGATCCCGCGAAATAAATAGCATCGACCCCGCGCTCCATTGCGGCAAATCCGTCGCGAATCGCGATTTCCTCGGACGCGATTTGCCCTTGCGGATACCCGGCTTGAATGAAGACGCCCGGTGCTGCTGCGCGCACTGCTTCGAACCGCTCGTCGACTTCGAAGGTGAACATCTCGATCCCGGCCTCCGCAGCTGCTGCGGCCTCGTCCGCGGTCTCGACGTGCATGGTGCAGATCTGGCGCACGCCCTTGAGGGCCCGCATATCCGCTATGGTCGGAGGACAGTTCATTGATTGCTCCTATGCCGAGGTGCCTTTAGCGCCCGCGCCTTTCCGCGCCAGCCGTTCACGCCGCTTTTTCAGGCGCGCCTCCATCTTCGCGTCGCCGTCGGGACTGCCGTCGTGCCACGTTCCGAACCAGCGGTCGAATGGTATGCCTCCATCGGCGTAATTCACTTCAAAGTATTTGTGATGGAGGTAGTGGGCATAGGCATGCGTATCCATCGCGCTCTTGTCTCCGGTTACGATCTTGTCAAACCCGATGTGCCCCACGAACGCTCCCGTGCCTGTGATCTGCAGGTTGTAAAGGACGAGAAGCGGGTGCGACGGCAGGACTAGGTGGATAAGCGCGTCCGACCAGTAAATCAGGTGCTCCACCGGATGCATGGACAGGGAGGACCACGGGCTTGGGTTGACCGAATTATGGTGAACCGAATGCACATATTTGTACAGGAAAGGGATATGGATTAGCCTGTGCGTGCAGAAGAAATGGAACTCGTGCCACATCGGAAGCGCAAGGCCGAACGCAATCAGCCAGACGGGGTTCTCAATGAAGGTCGCCCACGGGCCCCATCCGTTCGCGTAGCACCAGAGGATCACGACCTCGTACGCCGTCCAGATAGGCAGCCCCGTCCCGAACGTACGGATCGCGTTGTCGAAGTTCTGCGATTTGAACATGAACACGCTTGAGGGCGTGTCCGCCGGGAATTTGCCGTTGTACTTGAACTGGTTGTTCTGTCTGCGCTTGATGTAGAGCCTCAGTTCGAGCAGTCCGTACAGAACGAACACCAGCGCCATGTTGCGGACGAGAAGAAACGCGATCCAGCCTGGGGCCAGCGTTTCCATCGTCTCTTTGGCCGGCGTCAGCCAGAACCAGAACGCGGCCGCCAGTCCGAAGAACAGCGCGTTCCAAGGAACGAAGTAGCCCGGCAGCCAGGCAAGGATTTTCTTCAAGTTTGGCGGCAGTTCGAACAGCGGTCCGGTGGTCAGCTTCTTTGAAGGCCTCCAGTTGCCCCGCTTGTCGCGGGTTCCGAATTGCAGGTCGTCCATAGCGGTCTCCTAACCGGATTTGACTGCGCGGCCGGCCATCGGGGATTCTTCACCGCGCGCGTCGGCTGTCGGGTCGCTCGGAGCGGCGCTTCCGCCCATTGAGGCGATCTCCGCCTCTAGACTCGCCGTCTCGGCACCCCCGGCCATCAGCCTCCTGATGTCCTCGCGGTCGAGTTCATGCTTGGTTCCGCTGCCGATAACTTCGCCAAGCGAAAGGAACGTATAGCGGTCGGATATCAGCCGCGCGTGGAGGATGTTGTGGGTGATGAATACGATGGCGATGTCTCCGAGCGCCCGAGCGCCCATGATTGTCTTCAGCACTTCCATTTGCTGCTTCTGTCCCAGCGCGGATGTCGGCTCGTCGAGAATCAGGACACGGGCGCCGAAGTAGATTGCCCGCGCGATCGCGAGCGTTTGGCGCTGTCCGCCGGACATGGTCCCGACCGGCTGCCGCGGATCCGAAATCTCGATGCCGATCTTCCTCATTTCCGCCGAAGCGATCCTGTCCATCTCGCGGTCGTCCAATATGCCCAAGGACTTGGGACCCTTCACGAGCTCCCGCCCCATGAAAAAGTTCCGCGACACCGACATCAGCGGTGCGAGAGCAAGATCTTGGTAGACGGTTCCGATGCCTACTGCGCTCGCGGCCCGGGGCGACCGGAAGCTGACGGGCGTCCCGTTCACTTGGATCGTTCCCGACGACTGCGGATAAACTCCCGACAAAATCTTGATCAGCGTGGATTTTCCGGCGCCGTTGTCGCCGAGCAGCGCGTGGACTTCCCCGGGGTAGGCGCGCATGTCCACGCCTTTCAACGCTTCGAACGCGCCGAAGCGTTTCACAATGCCTCGGACTTCCACGATCGGCTCCATCGCTGCGGATTCCTGTTCCCGGGCGGTCATCGCGACGTCGAGACTCCGGGGACGAAAATCCTGGCGGCCACGAGTCCGACCAGAATCACTCCGAGCACGATCTGATAGGCGAAGATGTTGACGCCTTGCAGAATCAGGCCGTGCTTCAGCGTCAGAAGCGTGGCCACCCCGAGCATGGCTCCCCACGCCGTGCCGGAGCCGCCAAGCAGCAAGCAGCCCCCGATCACGGTTGCTGCTATCGCCTCGAACTCCATTGCAGTTGCGGTGGTCGTCGAAACGGAATTCAGGTTGCATGCGGTGATTACGCCGGCCAGCCCCGCCAGGACCGCGCAGATCATGAAAGCGCGGGTCTTGATCCGCCCTGCCGGAACGCCGTTGGCCGTCGCGGCATCCACCGCCCCGCCGACCGCGTAGATGTGGCTGCCGAACCGGGTTCTCGCCATGACGACGCAGACCGCAGCCAGAATGACCGCAGCGATGGCTATCGAGTTGTGGAATCCGGCGGTTTTCCCGCCCAGCGCGACTAGCGTGGCGTTCGCTTGGATCGATTCGCTGATCGTGACCGGGAAGCCGTCGGTGACGTATTCCACAAGGCCGCGGTAGACGAACAGGAAGCCCAAAGTCACAAGCAGGGACGGAAGCTGCATGCGCCAAGTCAAGACGCCGTTCAAGTATCCGATCAGGCCGCCGAGCAGCATCGACAGGACGAGCGCAGGCAGCGGACCGATGGATGCATTCAGCAGCAGAACGAAGATCATGCTCACGAAGGCGTAGACGGAGCCTACGGAAAGATCGAATTCGCCCGAAACGATGACCACCGCTTGGCCAACGGCCACGATGCCAAGCCAGGAAATGTCGCGCAGAAGGCTTGGAACGTTCCGGAACCAAGTTTCACCGATCATTGCGGAGAAGACCGCAAACAGCGCAAGCAGGCTGATTAGCGCGATCATCTCGTTCCGGATTGGGAAAGAGCGGCCCATGCCTCAACCTCCCCCCGACAGGCTTGGCGACGGCGCGAGCCGAGCTTTCGCGAGCCCGCTGTAAAGAACCCTCGATACGACAAGGAAGCCGATAAGCATCGCTCCTACGAACGCGACGTACCAAGACGAAGGGGCGCCCATGAGCATGAGTCCGCCTTTCAGGCTTGACAGCGCGAAGACGCCAAGCACGGGTCCCCATATTGATCCGCTGCCTCCCCGAAGGGTGCATCCGCCGATCACCGCTGCGGCGATGGCTTCAAGTTCAAGCCTTATGCCGGAGGTCGAATAGACCGAAGCCTGCTGAAGCAGGACGATGGTCCCGGACAAGCCCGCCAGCCCGGAGCAAATAACGAATGCCTTGATCTTGGTCGCGGCGGGCGAAATGCCGTTGGCGAGCGCAGCGGCGCTGTCGCCGCCGACGGAGAGCACGTGGCTGCCGAATCGGGTTTTGAAGAGCACGAACGAAAAAGCTGCCGCAATCAGCAGGAGCGCGAAGAACGGGCTGCTTATCCCGAAGATCTTGTATTTCAGGAGCCCGATGATCGGGTCGCTGCGAAACTCTCTGGGGACGGTGAGGCTGAACCCCTTCGTCGCGATGTAGGCGCATCCTCTGAATATGAACATCGCGCCGAGCGTCACGATCATGGACGGGACGTTGAACTTGGTCGTGAACACGCCGTTCGCGAATCCGATGAGGCAGGCCGTTGCAATCGCGACGGCCGAAGAGGGCAGGACGCCCAGTCCCAGGAAATCCATCGCCCATACGGCAACGACTGCGGCAATCGCATAGACTGATCCGACCGACAGGTCGACTTCGCCGGACGACATCAGCATCGCTTGCCCGACTGCGATGATGCCGACCTGCGCGGTCACGCGGAGTACGCTCGGAAGCGTGGATAGCCAAGCACCGTCCGTTCCGATCGTAAAGAACAGGATGATCGTGATCGTGCCTATGATCACCGCAGATTCCGGCCTGCCGTACAAGAATGCCCGAAGTCCGGTCATTGCGTCCGCCGTATTCGCAGACGACCCGTACTAGGCTGGCGGGTTGTTTCAAAAGTGGCGGCCATGCGCTTTAATTCGAGAGCACGCATGGCCGCCATTGCTCCGCAATCGCAGTCAGAACGGAGACATGCCGTAGTAGGCGTCCTCGCCGAGCACGCCGAGCACGGTTTCCTTGATGGCCTCGGCATTGCTCGCGTCAATGATTGCCGGGCCGGTTATGATCGGCAGGACCGGCGTCATGCCGGTCTCGTTGTACTGGTAAAGGAGATCGTAGGCGAACGGCGCCTGGATCGGGAACTGCTGTCCGAAAGACGCGAAGCACTTTCCGGCGAGGATGCACTCAAGGGACGTCGGCGCCTCGTCCGAGGTCAGAATGAGGACGTCTTCCCGGCCGAGTTCTTCCAGAACATCCGCCGTCCACTTGTGGGTAAGGGCGCTGCCGAAAATTATGTCGATGTCGGGATTTGCCTGCACATACGACCGGATGACGTCCATTGCCTTCAACGGCTCCTCGCCTGTGGCGACCTTGTCGGCAGCGACGCCGTCCGGCATCGCCGCGAAGAATCCGTCTGCCCGCTGCTCCTGGCCCGCATGACCGAGGTGGCTCATCAGGTAGGCGACACGCCTCGGCGTGACGGACTTCAGCACATGGTCCGCCATGACAGCCCCGACGATCATCTCGTTCGCTCCGACCCAGTTGAGGTACAGCCCCTCAAGCCTTTCGTTGTCTGCCGCAAGCGGCGGATGGGACGTGGTGGAAACGAAAGGAATTCCTTTTTCCGCGGCCGCTCTGAGGCCCGGCAGCATCGCGTCGACTGACGAGATGTGCATTGCGATCCCGTCCGGTTCGGCGTTGACGACCGTGTCCAGGAACTTCGCATGCTCGGCGGGGTCATAATTCTCCGGTCCCACGAACTTGATCTCCACATCCGGGTGGGAGGCCATGTAGGCTTCGCCGGCCCGGATGTGGAATTGGACGTTCGCGTCGGTCATTCCCCATAGGACGTGGTAGAAGGTGTATTTGGTCTGCGCGTTCGCAGCACCGGCGCAGAAGGTCGCGGTTGCGGCAACCGCGACTGCTGCGTGCTTGAGATTCATCATCGGGTCTCTCCTCTCCCCTTGTTAACCCTCGCCGTTCCGGGCCGGGATTGTCGCCGCGGAGCCGGGCACGACGCGGAGCCAGTTTAGTTCATGATGCAAAATGGGGCAATATTTTTCTAGATTCATGATTAATTTAATCAATTATAGCTCATTTAACATCAAAAATGAATGAACTATTGAAATTTGCGCTTTGATTCGGAAATATATGATGTATTTTGATGCAATACTGAGCTCGGCGAAGAACGAAATGAGGTTCTTGGAGGAATGAGGCGAATCAAGATCAAGGAAATCGCGCTGGAATCGGGCGTGTCTCGTGCGACGGTGGACCGAGTCCTGAACAACAGGGCAGGCGTGCGCCCCCGCACTCGGGTCGCGGTTGAGACGGCGATGCGTCGGCTGGCCGCGCCGGATTCGACGGGCGGATTCCGAGGCAGGCCCTTTGACGCGGTGCTGCGACTTGGCGGAGGAATGGCGCAGCAGTGCCGCGACGCGATGGCGTCCTATCTTTCTGCAGGGTGCCGACTCTACGACATGTTCCAGCAGGATGAGGACGCGATTCTCGCGCACATCGACGAGCTCGCGGAAGCGGCCGACCGCCCCTTGATCGTTGCAGTCAAGGACACAAGCCGGATGCGCTCGAGGCTGTCCAAGCTGCGGCGGGCCGGAAAGACTGTCATCGCAATGGTAACGGATCTGGCTTCGGATTCACGCGATGCCTTCGTCGGGATAGACAACCGCGCCGCCGGCCAAGCCGCCGCCTTCATGGTCGGCCGGTCGCTGGGGGACCGGCCCACGAGCGTGGGCGTAGTTCTGGGCGATTACGCGTTCAGGTGCCACCAGGACAGGGAAATCGGCTTCAGATCCGCCCTTCGCGACCGGTTTCCCAAGGTCGTGCTGGCAGCAGAGGCGCACGGCGAAGACAATCCGGACCGCACGTACGAGGAAACCCTCGGCATGCTGCAGAAGCATCCGGCGATCAGCGCCATCTACAATGTCAGCGGCGGCAATGCGGGACTTGCCCGCGCCGTCAAGGAAGCGGACAGGGTGGACGACATCATGATCATTTCCCATGAAGTCAACGACGTAACTCTGCCTTTGCTGCATGACGGCGTCTTCGACTACCTGATTGCGCAGGATCCCGCCTTGCTGATTTCCGAGGCCGCGAAGATCGCTGCGGCGGCCGTCGGCGACAGCGCCGGTGGGCGCATCTTGGATTTTTTCGTTCACACTTGCTACAACATTCCGGAATACGCCCGCCCCTTCCAGCAGTAGCGCAAGAAGCCAGCGCGGAATTGATCGCCCGCAAGCTTTGTTCCGAGGAAATCCCGGACTGTTCCGCCCGGTCTTCGTCGGCAGGCATCGGCGACAAGTTGAGTGTGTCCGAATGCTCTCAGACGGTCGCCTTTTCTGCCATTGAGTTTACGCCGGAGCCGCGACGCCGCGGTCAATCTTGGAAGGGTGGCCGGCTTCGCCGCCTGCGACGCCGAGAGAGGTGAATTTATGCTGCCGGGATTTGCAGCCCAGAAAGAAACCCACGATGTTCGTTCATCGCCCGGAAAAATCGCTGCTCAAGGATCTACCGGCCCGCAGGCCATCTCCCTGATCATTGCGGGACCGAAATCGCCCCAGCCTCACAAATCCTGCTCAGGCACTCCGAACAGCGTCATTCGATCCGGCACGCTTCGCCGAATGCCAATCGCGGCCAGCGCGGCTTAAGGCTGTCGCGTATGCCGTATCCAAGATTCATCAGGAAATTCGATTTCCATGAAGTTCCACTGAAGAACAGTTCATCAATTTTCGCTTGATTGAAGCCGGACATCGGTCCGCAATCCAAGCCGCAGGCCCGAGCGGCGAGAATGAAGTATCCTGCCTGAAGCGACGCGTTGCGCAGCGCCATCGTTTCCAACGCCGCTTCGGGCATCGACGCCATGCGTTCCGGATTGCCCATCGCGGGAGCCAGAACTTTGGCATGGTCGTAGAATTGCATGTCGAACGCCATTATGGCGACGACCGGCGCGGACCGCGTTTGTTCGACATTTCCTGGAACAAGCGCCTGCTCCACTTTGCCTTTGGCCTCCGGCGACCGGGCGAATACGATACGCATGGGGCAAAGATTGAAAGAGGTCGGGCCGAACTTCGCGAGATCGTAGATTCGCGTCAGCAAATTGTCTTCGACTTCGCGGTCTTCGAAAGCCTTGAACGTTCGCGCCTGCAAGAGCAATGCGTCCAGCGAAACTGTTTGGTTATCGGTCAAATTTCCATCTCCTCAACCCGTAGTTCCCGACAATGCTAATTTGGCCTGTCCCTTATCGCGAAGGGCGATAGAATTCGAGTCGGCGGGTGCAAGAAGCCTGCAGAGCATGAATATCGCCGGGCGGGTGCCAGTGTGGGAGGTCAAACTGCTGGAGTGCAATAGTTTATCGAAATCGGATGAGCGGGCCAATTTGGGTGACCTGTCGCGGGTGTATCCCATTATTTAAGCTCCGCGCTTTCGTAGGTCTCTTTTGAGCACCCGACGACGCCGTGTCCATAGGGCTGGCTCTCCCAATCGGCCGCTCCTTCGCTCGGACCGGGCGAAGCGCGTCGACCATCGCCGAATTCGAGGGGATTCAAACTTTCGCCTTGACCAGTCGCCCTACGTGCGCCAGCCCTCCTTGAGGGTTGGCGGATACCTCGAAACCCAAGTTCGAATGACAACCGATGTCAGCGGTCCATCGAGTGCTATGAGAGATATTGGCATCCACACTAAATTTTCCCATCGGCTGACCCACCGTGGGTTATCAGTCGTTCACATAGCGGACATCATTCCAAAGGTAATTCTCAAAATCGGCTCTTGAAATACTAGAATCTGGCTTAAGGGATTTATTTCTATACCATCTGATTACATTGTGCACAGGAACCTTCAAAACATTCATATTTGGAAAACTTACAATATCTGAAAGAATAAACCCTTCTAAATTTTCAAGCATATCTCGAAATCTATCTTCGTTAAATTCTCTTCCCTCACCTTTTTGATTACTGGGATTGAAATACACACCACGGTGAGTGATCGATCGGGCCATCCATCTACGTTCATTTGGATCAATCAGATAGTAACCGCCGCCAGTATTCGGCACGAGCTTCCAACCCGGATGATCATTAGCTAATCGGAAACCGATGATTAATGGCACGTATCGACCATCAGTAAAAATTTTTTCAACATCAGATTCTTTAATTTGTAACGCCGCGCTAAGTTCGCCAATATTCCATTCCACGCTAAAGCTATTTTCCATCTGGTTTACCTTCTCATTGGTCTGAATCAACCTTCCTATATGGTGATTAAAAAAGCTAATGTAAACCGGGCTGCTGAATTATATGTGAATCGGTGTGCAAATTTATCCCATTCATAGCGTGATCAGCATTCAAAACTGATCCCAGAAGAAGTGTGTTCAAATGTTCTTTCGTTGATTCGAGCAGGTGACATGGTAAGTGGCGAAGCGCGCGACAATATCCCGGGGGGGGGGGACCACCGCTGCGGAAATCCCTTCCTCGAGCCCCGGCCTCGTCTCTACTCGAAAGGTGCTGCGGCAGGTCACGACGCTGCCGTCGAATTCAGCCAAAATCCGGTCGAATATCGAAAAACGGCAAATCCTCGGCCAGAAACCAAATTAAAGTTCGCTACAATGCCGCCCGCGAGGCCCCTATCGGCCTTTTCGGCGGCGAGCGTTGGACCCGCCGCCATTCGGAAACCTCTCAGGCCGCTGCGACGAGTAGCTTGGCCAGTTCGGTCGGCTTCGAGAACATCACTTCGTGGGAAGCCGCGATATCTACGAAAGCCGTTGGATTGGAAGGCCACGCTTGGTTCAGGTCTCCGACAATCGCTTCGCAGGTCGTGTCCACCAAGATGGAATCCTGCGTGCACCGGATGAAAGTTTTCTCCAGCGCTCCAAAGTACTCCGGAAAATCAGCCGTTTCGCCGTACATTGCCGCTGGCGCGTCCGGCGAAAACAGGCGCATGGCGGTGGCCCACAAGGAATCATCAACATCGGCCGCGAGCGCGTCCTTGACAGTCGCCAGCATGGCTTGATCCTCCGTCTTCGGGTCGATGCGCAGGGCTCCTACCACTGAAGCGTCGGCTGCAAGTATATCGCCGACTTTGGTCTTTGCCACTTGTTCTTCTAGGCTGATGTAATAGCCTCCAGGTTTTCCGGGTGTCGGAAGAATTGCAGCCAAGTAGACGAGGCCTGCAAATTTTTCAGGCGATTTTGCAGCAGCGAAAGTTATCGGCACGCCGCCCATCGAATGGCCGACGGCAATGACCCGGTCCGCACCCATCGCCTTGGCGCGGTCCGCCGCGGCAATCACGGCATCCGCGTAGCTGTCGATCCCGATCCCTGCGATTGGCGACAATTCCTTCCCGAAAACCTCTGGATCAAGCGGCCTGGAGCAGTACGACTCGGGAACCGCCGCGTTAAGGCCGTGGCCGGGCAGATCGATTGCGATCGACATGTGTCCCGCCAGATTTAGCTCGGGCTCGACTCGACCCCAGCACCATGCTCCGTGCCAAGATCCGTGAACGAGCACGAAAGCTGTCCTTCCGGTGCCTTCTAGGCTTTTCACGACATTCTCCTCTTGCCAGTTTTCCGGGCAGCAAGTTTAGACGATTGCGCCGACAGTTCAAATGCAGTTTTCGAGCCGACTGAAATTGCGCCATCTTGGCTTTGTTGAGCAGTGCTTCAGCGGCTGTTTCATCTGGGAATATTTCAAGCAGATCCTGGAACGGCATGTCATTGCAAAAGGATCTTGTGAGGTCGTTCTTGATGGATCTTTATCGTTCTGATCATGATGATTAATTTCCGATTTGGTTGCAGCGTCAAGTGCATAATTCCTTCAAACTAGAGCCGGATAGGAGCCGCCGTCTAGCCGCAAGTTCTGGCCTGAAATATATCCCGCATGGGCGCTGCACAGAAACGCGAATGCCGAACCGAATTCTTCTGTCCGGCCGAGACGCTTGGCCGCGATCGATTGGACTTGCAGACGGCGCGCCTCTTCGTAGGTCACATTCTCCCGTACCATTGCTGCTTTCGCTAGGTTTCTTTGACGCTGGGTATCGAACCTCTCGGGCAGCATATTGTTGATGGTGACGTTGTGTTTCGCGACATCGAAAGAAAGCGCTTTCAGCGAGGCGGTCAGGCCGGCGCGCGCGCCGGACGAAAGCGTTTGGTGAGGTCTCGGCGTCGTGACCATTGCGGATGTGATGTTGACGATTCGACCGAACCCTTTTTCCACCATGCTCGGCAACACGCCATGAACCAGTTGCAGGGGCGCCACCATGTTGCTTGCAAGGACGTCCGTCCAGTCGTCCAAGCTCGTGTCCATGAAAAGCTTCGGCTTGGGCCCGCCGCTGTTGTTCAGCAGGATATCCGGTTCCGGGCATCGTGCCAGAAGCGCTTCGCGACCGTCTTGGGTCGAAATGTCCGCCGCGACCGAATCCACGGATGAATTCGAGAGCGCTGCCAATTCATCGGCCGCGCGTTTCAGCTTGTCCGGATCCCTGCCGTTTATGACGACATTGACGCCCTCAGCAGCCAGCGCCTTGGCGCAAGCGAGACCAAGACCGGATGACGATGCGCAAAGCAAGGCTTTGCGGCCTGAAATTCCCAAATCCATATTCAAACCTCACTTGGATGCCGGTCGTAATCATGGCACTGGTTTCAATACCGCGCTGGCTCTTGAAAACCTCTTGGCTGTCGGCCGCCGAACCGATTTGCCTCTTGCTGTTGCCGGTACCTCGATCTCCGTTGAGCAGACTTGCGCTCGGAACAGCATATGTTGGCGCTATTGCCGCCGCAATACGACAATCCTGTTGGTGTTGGTGCCTCTGGACCCATTGGTCACGCCCCAGCAGTTCGCAGTCTTCGTGAATTCCTGGTCGTTGACCAGCACTCCGAGCCGATCGAAAGGCAGCTGCGCCGCGGCTTGCCAAACCAGCCGCTCCAACAAGACGGTATTTTTGCGCACTTCGCCGACCTCGAACGCGACATGCCCTCCGGGCTTCAATATTCTGGACAGCTCGGCGAGCACGTTCCGGACCATTTCGGTCCAGGCATCAGTTGTCCGATGTCTCGAAATCTTGACTTCGTCCGTGTCGATGCCGGCGAACCAGCACCGAAGCCAGTTGTCCGTAGCATAGTCCACGATGTCCAAAAATGGAGGAGAAGTCACGACGAGATCGATGCTTGCATCGGCGATCTCCGGCGTGTCCCACGCATCGCGGCAAAGAAACTTGTGTTCGACTTGATGGTTTGCCGGGTCGTCGCGCAGCAAAGATATGGATTTTTTCAGAATCAGACGAGGCAAATCTTTAGGCTCAGGCGACGAATTGAGGCGTTCATTGATTTTGATCTGCGATGCCACGGATACGGCCTGGTTCGGCGGCATCGACCTCCCTGAAAAAAATCCGTCCGAATGTCCGGAAAGCCTGCTGATCGCCACCATGCGGATCCAGTCCGCCACCCGTCCAGTTTCGGTCGGCTGGTCCGTTCCGTTTGCTGCGATCCAACTCCGCAAGCTGTTCAGCGCGGAAAGCGTCGTCGGGTGGTAGAATGCAAGCAGTTCCTCCGGTTCCGCTGCCGCGCATTCGAAATCGATGCTCAACAACGCACGCTGCAATTCCGGAATATCGATATGATTCAGGCGAGGCCGGACCAGCATTGCGGAAAGCGGATTGATGTCGTTTCCGATGGCCGCCCGATCCATGATCGCGGCTTGGAGCGGCGTTGTGCCGCGCCCCATGAATGGATCGTATACCGTGTCGCCGGGAGCCGTCAGCCGGGATATGAAGAATTCCGGGAGCTGCGCCTTGAAGCACGCCCGGTAGGACACTTCATGCAATGAGTGAGACTGGCGTTGAGATGAAGTCCAATACTCGTTGTAAAAATAAGGTATTCCTTCGTCCTTGATGCAGCGGGTTTCCTGACCGCAGTCGGCGAAGCTCCTGATGCCGTCGATGAAGCCGTCCCTGTCCGGGGCGCTGTCGTTCCAAAGAAGCGATGTCAGGGCGGAGACGGTCATGTTTTCGGAAGGCGGTCTGCGTTTGCGGGATCAATGTTCCGCTGATCGAATTGGGTCTTGATCTTCGCAAGGTCGTTTGAAGTGTCATGAGGCATCGTCACTCGCCGGATTTGGGTCGTGCGCCGAACACGGCGGTTCCGACGCGAACATGGGTTGCGCCAAGCTTAACCGCCGACTCGAAATCCGCGCTCATTCCCATGCTGAGGCCGCTCAGGCCGTTGCGTTCGGCAATCTTCGCAAGCAGCGCGAAATGGAGCGAAGGGACATCGTCGAGCGGCGGGATGCACATGAGGCCGCTGACCGGCAAGCCGAGCTTGCGGATCTCGGCGACGAATTCGTCCGCGTCCTCCGGCAGCACTCCGGATTTCTGCGGCTCCTCTCCCGTGTTGACTTGAATGAAAAGATCGGGGCACTCGCCTAGTTCCTGTGAGAGCGTCGCGATGCGCTGGGCGATTTTGAGCCGGTCGATTGAGTGGATTGCGCGGAACAGCGACATCGCCACGCGGACCTTGTTCGACTGCAGCGGGCCGAGAAGATGAAGCTCAGCGGACGGGTGCCTCTCCATGAGCGGGGGCCATTTCGCGGTGGCCTCCTGCACTCTGTTCTCGCCGAATATCCGGTGGCCTTGGTCCAGAACCTGGACGATTCTTTCCTCCGGCTGCAGCTTGGAGACCGCGATCAAACTGGTCGAGCCCGGCCCTTTGCCCGCTTCGGCTTCCGCCGCATGCACCCGTGCGAGAATATCAGATAGCGACATGTCCAACGCCATCGCGCAGATTCCGTTCGAAGGCAATTTCGCATGAATTCGGCCTCGCATAAAGCGAGTATATGCCGTCGATCATGCCTTTCGCCGAAAGCAAACGATTGTAGGCGAAGCGGCTTGCGCTGGTCCAGTGTAGACGAAACCTGCGCGGCGCTTTCGGCGAAGCCCGTCCTCCGAGAAGCCGGAGATCTGCCCGAGACAAATTCGTCGATTCGCGCCCCGACGGCGCGGGCGGCATTGAAGCGGCCGAGAAGACCAATGCGAGGTTCCTGCCGCCGCGACTGGCCGATTTTCGATAAATCTTGTGTTGATGTGTCGAAACGGCTAATCAATCAGGCGTATTCAATCCGGGAGATTTGAAATGGCATTTGCCCGCCTGATCGCCGCTTCGCTTGCCGCCGCCGCTTTGGCGGTCGCCGGTTGCTCCGGAAACGGAGGCAACAGATCCGGATCCGGAGGCGGCGGCGGACTTTTCGCGGGAAGCTCCGATTCCGAAGGCGGATCGACGGTTTGGGATCTGTTCGGCAACAA
Organism: Paracoccaceae bacterium; assembly: GCA_965205055.1. GTDB lineage: Bacteria > Pseudomonadota > Alphaproteobacteria > Rhodobacterales > Rhodobacteraceae > CBDBBY01. Next base: position 3,879,674 of record OZ242030.1, read on the forward strand.
CAACAGTCCCGACACGGCGTTCCAAGTGAACAGGTATATTTGGAATGCGTCCTTGGACGTATTGGACTTTCTGCCGCTGGAGACCGTGGAGCCGTTCACCGGCGTCATCGAGACGGGCTGGGGCCGCCCGCCCAACGGCCGCGCCGAATACAGGGTCACGGTGCTGATCAAGGATCCCGCGCTGGATGCGCGGGCATTGTCGGTGTCCGTCTACGACAGGTCGGGGCCTGTCGATGCCGACGTCGTGGAAGAGATAGAAAACGCGATTCTATCCAGAGCCCGCCAACTTCGAAAAGCCGACTCGGAACTTTGAATCGGCCGGGTTGAACCAAAGCGGCGATGCCGCTTCCACGAAAGCGATGTGATGCCGGATTACGACGCTCAGGAACTTGAACCGCGCTGGCGGAAGGCTTGGGACGACGCGGGTATTTTCTGCACCCGCAGAGACGAATCGAAGCCCAAATACTATGTCCTCGAGATGTTTCCTTACCCCTCGGGCAAAATCCACATGGGGCACGTGCGCAATTACACGATGGGCGACGTGATTGCGCGCTATCGCAAGGCCAAGGGATTCAACGTTCTTCATCCGATGGGGTGGGACGCGTTCGGCATGCCCGCAGAGAACGCCGCGATGGACAACAACGTCCATCCGGGGACATGGACGCGGGAAAACATCGCCGACATGCGGAAGCAGCTCATGCAGCTCGGACTCTCCATCGATTGGAGCCGCGAGCTCGCGACCTGCGATCCCGAATACTACGGCCCGCAGCAAGCCATGTTCTTGGACATGATGGACAAGGGACTTGTTTATCGCAAGAAGGCGGTCGTCAACTGGGATCCGGTCGACCAGACGGTGCTTGCCAATGAGCAGGTGATCGACGGCAAGGGATGGCGGTCCGGCGCGGAAGTCGAACGCAAGGCGCTGGACCAATGGTTTTTCCGGATCGGCGACTACTCCGAGGAATTGCTTGCGGCCCTCGACGGTCTGGGAGGGTGGCCGGAGAAGGTCCGGCTGATGCAGCGGAACTGGATCGGAAAATCGCGGGGGCTGGAATTCGAATTCGAAACGGTCGGCGCCCCGCCGGGGCACGGACGGCTCGGCGTCTATACGACGCGTCCGGATACGCTGATGGGAGCGACTTTCGCAGCCGTCTCGCCTGACCATCCGCTTGCGGAGGAGCTTGCGGCTGCGGACGGCCGAATCGCTGGCTTCATCGCTGCCTGCAAATCATCCGGATTGTCCGAAGCGGAACTGGAGACGGCCGAAAAGGTCGGAATCGCGACATCGGTTCGAGTGAAGCATCCGTTCGACGAAGGCGTGGAGCTTCCCGTCTGGATCGCCAATTTCATACTGATGGAATACGGAACGGGGGCGATATTCGGCTGTCCGGCCCACGATCAGCGGGATCTGGAGTTCGCGCGGAAATACGATCTCGGCGTGATCGACGTTTTCGAGGCCGTCGAGTCCGGAGCGCCGGTCGCGGACACGGCCTTCGTGCCTGCCAAGGAAGAGCCGGTCAGGTACGTTCGCCCGGTCGCGGGCGGCGAAATCCAGACCGGATCGGAGGCGGTCAACGCGGCGATCGACCATTGCGAAAAGGCCGGAGTGGGAAAAGGCGTAACGAAGTACAGGCTTCGCGACTGGGGCCTTAGCCGCCAGCGCTACTGGGGCTGTCCCATCCCCGTTGTGCACTGCGACGCCTGCGGAATTGTCGCGGAGCGGAAGGAGAACCTTCCGATCATTCTTCCCGAGGAAGCCGATTTCAGCATTCCGGGCAATCCGCTCTCCCGCAACGACGAATGGAGACGCTGCGAGTGTCCCGAGTGCGGCGGATCCGCATTGCGGGAGACCGACACGATGGATACCTTCGTGGACAGCTCCTGGTATTTCGTAAGGTTCACGGCCCCGCGGGCGAAAGTCCCGACGGTGCGCGAAGAAGCCGATTACTGGATGAATGTGGACCAGTACATCGGCGGGATTGAGCATGCGATCCTGCACCTGCTGTATTCGCGGTTCTTCGCGCGCGCCATGGCCTTGACCGGTCATCTCTCCGAAAAGGCGATCGAGCCGTTCGACGCCTTGTTCACGCAAGGGATGGTGACGCACGAAATCTACATGACCCGGGACGGGGCGGGGCGGCCCGTCTACCATTTCCCGACGGACGTCGAGATCGGAACCGACGGGGCGGTTCTCAAGGAGACGGGCGAGCCCGTCGAAGTCATCCCGTCCGCCAAAATGGCGAAATCCAAAAAGAACGTCATCAATCCGGAAGACCTGATCAAGAAGTACGGGGCGGACACGGCGAGGTGGTACATCATTTCGGACTCGCCTCCGGACCGAGACGTCGAGTGGACGACGACAGGAGTCGAGGGGGCGTCGAAGCATCTTCAGCGCGTGCTTCGCATGGCGCGGACGGTCGCCGGCGCCGACGCTGCGGGCAGCGAGGACGAAGTCGGCGCCCTCGAGCAAGCCGTTCACCGCACGATCGACGAGGTTACCAAAGGGATTGAAGGATTTTCGTTCAACAAGTCGGTGGCGAAGCTTTACGAGCTGACGAACACCATTGCCCGCTCGAATGCAGGTTCGAAAGCGAAGGCTGAAGCGATGCGAACGCTTGCGCGGCTGATGTCTCCGATGACTCCTCATCTTTCGGAAGAGATATGGAGCGCGCTCGGCGGCGAAGGGCTCGTCGCTTCGCTCGACTGGCCGGAGCCCGACCCTGAACTGCTGATTGAAGAGACCGTGACGTTGCCCATACAGGTGGACGGCAAGCGAAGATCCCAGGTCACCGTGACTCGGAACTTGGCGCGTGAAGAGCTTGAAGCTCTCGTGCTCAAAGACGAGGCCGTGCGGAATATTCTCGCGGGCCGGCAGGTCGGCAAGATCGTCGTGGTGCCGGGCAGGATCGTGAATGTCGTCACCCGGTCGGCGTAAAGCGCTTGCGCTGATTGCATGCGCGCCTCTCGGCGCATGCGGATTCAGCCCGGCTTCGATTGGAAACGGCGGCGCGGGATCATATTTCGGACAGTTTGAAGTTCAGGTTGCAGGCGGCCGCGAAGGCTTCGTTCTGGAAAGCGCGCTTCTTGACAAGCTGGGAGCGCCGGTCGGCTCGCCGCGATACCGGCTTGTCGTCGGGCTGGAGTTCGGAACTCTGGAAACCGCGGCGCCCGGAGCGACGGGAGACAGTCGTCGGGCTTTGGACGGGACGGCGAAATTCGAGATCATCGACCTCGCCGACGGCAGCATTCTCCTTTCGGACAAGGTGTCGAGCTGGACATCGTGGAAGGAGACGCGCCGGACCGCGGCGACGCTTGCTGCGCGCCGGGACGCGGAGGACCGGGTGCTTATGCAATTGGCTTACAGGATCGTCGAGCAAATTACCGTTTTCGACGGGAGTTGGAGGCGTTGAAGCTCAGTCCAAGGGATGTTTCGGGCTATTGCAGCAAGCCCGATCCTTCCAAGGCGGGGCTGCTGATCTACGGCGCCGATCCATTGCGCGTCGCGGCGCTGCTCGAAAAAGCCGTTCTGGCTCTCGTCGGCCCAAGCGGGAAAGACGAGTTTCGGCTGCTCCGTCTGGCCGCCGACGAGGTGCAGCGGGATGGCGGAGAACTTGCGGCTGCTGTGAAATCGCAGAGTTTTTTTCCCGGCCAGAGGGCGGTCGTCGTCGAGAATGCCGCGGACGGCATCACGAAAGCGGTCGAATGGGCTTTCAAGGAGCGCGCCGAAGGCGATGCGCCGATCATTGCTGCCGCCGGAATGCTGCGGCCGACTTCAAAGCTTCGGAAACTGTTTGAAAGCCATAAGGACGCCTACTGCGCGCCGGTCTACGCGGACCAGATTTCAAGTTTTGAAATCAAGGAAGCCGTCAGGAATGCCGGTTTAAATCGCGTATCTCCTTCCGCGATGTCGGACATTGAGGCATTGGGCAAGTTCATGTCGCCGCAAGCTCTCAAATTGTTTCTAGATAAAATCGCGCTTTATAAGTTGAGCGACGATTCCGATTTGGCGCCTGACGACGTGGAGGCTTGCGCGTCCGACGGCGGGGAAATGCAGCTTGACGACCTTATGAACGCCGTTGCCGACGGGCATCAGGAAAAAGTCTGCCCGGCCATAAGGCGGCTTTGCAGCCAAGGCTATGCGCCGATATCGATCTGCATTATTGCGCAGAGGATGTTTCGGAATATTCTCTTGGTCGCCAGCGATCCTTCCGGCCCGGAAGTCGGCGTTGCGCGGATTCGCCCTCCCGTGCTGGGCCGCAAGAAGCAAAGGCTGATGCAGCACGCGACGCGGTGGGGAGCGAAGGGGGCGGAGTCCGCTTTGCTTCGACTCGGCCGCACGGACAGATATGTGCGTTCAGGCCGTCCGATTCCGGCGCTTGAAGCTGTGGAAGGCACGCTGGTCAGAATCGCGAGAACCGGGAAATCGACATGATTGAAGTGATTGGAAACATCCGCAGCCGGGCCTTCAGGGTGCTTTGGATGCTGGAAGAGCTCGGAGAGCCTTACGTTCACAAGGCGGCAAACCCGCATTCCGCCGATGTGCTCAAGTGGAACCCGACCGGCAAGATACCGGTTCTTGTCGAAGACGGAGCGGCAATCACCGACAGCACGGCGATCATCGAGTATCTCGCGGACAAAAAAGGTCGGTATTCTTTGCCGTCCGGTACTTTGGAAAGAGCGAAGCAGGACAGCTTGACGAACTTCTTGCTGGACGAGCTGGACGGGTGCCTTTGGGCGGCCGCTCGGCACAGTTTCATATTGCCGGAAGAAAGACGGGTGCCGGATCTCAAGGCGACGCTGAAGTGGGAATTCGCCCGCTCGCTGAAAACGCTGGCATCCAGAATGGGCGACGGCCCCTTCCTGATGGGCGATCATATGACGGTGCCCGATTTCATACTGGCTCACTGCGGACGATGGGCGCAGGTCGCGAAATTCGACATCGGCGAGCCCAAGGTGGCGGCCCGCATTGAACAGCTGCAGAACCGCCCGGCGTTCCGCAAGTTGATCGAAATGGCTTGACGGCTCGATCAGCGCGTCCTTCCGCCCGGAGACCAAACCGGCGGCGGACGCGCATTCAGGAATAACTGCAATGCCTTTCGCAAGAAATTGCGCACGGCATGCGTTGGGCGGCAAAGCATAAATTCCTGCCTCGACGGACGGCTGGATTCATGCTGTTGCCGTCGAATGAGGAAACGAATATCGATCTTCCGCTAGGAGCGTGTCCGAGAAATAGCCGCAGCTGAATTTGACGGAAATTTTCGGTACAGCATCTAGGAAATGATGGTCATTGTATCTATATGTTGCGCTACACAACATCAATGAATCTGCGTATATTGGCGACGATACGAATACTCGGACACGCTCCTAGAACTTGATTGCCCGGTCAGCGTCCTTGGACAAGAGCATCTCCTCTACCCGGCTATGATGACGGATCCATGCAGCCGTTGCCGGCGAAATCCACTCTGTGACCTCTAGAATTCTCTCGTGGTCGCGGCGTAGGTGGCGTCTGAAAATCGGCTCGTGGTGCGCTATCCGGTTTCTGAATTTCCTTCTGTAGTTCAGAGTGTTGTAAATCTCCCTGCGGGCAAGGCCCTTCGGAAACGCTCGATGCAATGCCGGTCTCCAAAGAGTTTCTTCGTAGTCACAATGCGCGTTGCCATCCGAATCGAATCGGCTGCCGGAATCAAAGAGCGAGACCCAAAAACCGAATGACAGCACCGCCACAACCTTGGGAACCTCGATCATGCTGCCATTGTGATAACGAGCTATTATCTTCGCCTCATTGATCTTTTTTCGAGCACCCTTGTTAAGCCCTGCGTCAGGTTCATCGAACCATTCCAATCCGTATTTTTTTGATAGCTCACGATGCATTGCATTGCGAAGTGCGATCTCAAGGCATTGTAGAGGTCCATAGAATGCGGCGCTAATTGCGGTATTCCAAGCGTAATCGCGTAGTGCGATAGCCTGATCGCCGTCGGCAGAAGCAAGATAGGTGCTAAAGCGTTCGCAGGAAAGTGAATTCATGAACTCAGTATTGCTATCGCCACAATAGAAATTTTTACTTGACAAACTTATCTCCTTAATCCAAATTACAAAACTGTAAGCCCTGTGGTCGCCTCTGCTACGGTATGCGGCTCAGGGCACGGCTTTCCTTAATTGCGATTCAAAAGCCCTCTCAGGCGATTTCATTGCACAGGGCTAATACGTTTTTTTTCCTGTAGTGTCCACGGTCATGATCTTGACGTCGGATGATCGCAACTCCGACGAAATGGCCAACGGGCGGATCTGAGTTCCGGTGACGACCATGCGCCTGCGCCGGACAGAATGATAGTGCGTCCCTTACAACGGTTCAGCTTGACGCGCCGCAGCGCGATTTCGCCGAGATGGTTCCTTCCGAATATCGGCTTCAGCACGTTTTCGCAGTATGGAATCTGCGCATTCCGCTGAGCTGGCCCGCCGAAATCGCTGCAAGGCTCGTCGTTCCAAGGGCACGTTCCAAATTTTTGGTCAGTCGGCGGCGCGAAGAAGACACCAATCGAATAAGCCGCCGCCGCAATTGTTTTCGATGCAGTATTTGGCGGCGAGCAAAGCGTTTGCGCTCGGCATCGAACAGCGGCGTCTCGCCCCTCATCCATCCAAAGAGAGTGGGTTGCGCCCTGCTGATGGCTGATCGTGCAAGTTTCGCAAGCATGCGGTATGAACGGCGAAATTTGTTTCCGCCAAGTTCGATATCCGGATCGGCCAAGCCATCCGAGGTTGGTGAAGCCAAGGAGGCGCAATTGAACAAAAAGCTTGTCGCCATTCTCGTTGCCGCGACGGTTTGCGCGCCGTCTGCATTCGCAGAGGTGACCGCTAGGGAAGTCGTGGACCTGTTTCTGGAGTCGGCGCGATCCTCCGGATTGACCGTGGAGTACGCGAATGAACGAGCGGGGCCCAATGCGCTTGTCCTTGAAGATGCGCGGCTGTCAATTTTGCAAGACGGCGCCTCGATTGCGATTGAGCCCGAGTGGATTCGGTTTGCCGAGTTGGGGGACGGCACCGTCGCCGTAACCTTTCCTGATGAGGTTCCGATCAGCGCGACCGGCGATGCCGATTCGGCCGATTCGGGCGCTTTCGAGGGAACGATTGCGACGACGGGCTACAAGGTGGTCGTGGAAAGAAACGGCGAATCTTGTCTGTTGTCGTCTCAAGCCGAAAATTTTGCGATCAATTTGGAAGAAGCTCTGTTTTCCAGAACGACCGAAGTCAAAAATCTGCGTTCAAAGATGGCGATGTCGGGAGCGCTTCCGGAGTCCAGATCCGATGGCGACGAATTTGCTCCCGAGTCGATCCAGTTCAGCTTCGACAGCTTGGAACACACCGTGCGGCCTTTGACCCCCGGAGCCACGCCGTACAGCACCCTCCTGAAAAATAGCGACATTGGCATCAGCAGAAATTCGCCGCAGGAAACGGAATTCAACGCAACGTATTCTGAATTGGAATTCAAATACGGCGAGATCTTCGGCTTCAAAACCGGAGCGGTCGGCATTTCGTCCCGGTATCTCGAAAGATCGGACGGGGGCGACGATGAATTCAATATCGGCATTTCGCTGGACGAGCTTGCCTTGCGCGATGCATTTCTTGAACTTTTTGACAGGTCGGGAAAGATTCCGCGCGAGCCCGGCAGCTTCAGCGCGAAAGCGATCATGAACTTCAGAGGCGGCTGGCTGGACGAGTTCCTGTCGGAGGACGAAACTTGGAATGATGCGGATTCTCCGGGCTTGAAGCGGTTTAAGGTGCAAGGCATCAATGCGAGTTGGGGAGGCGCATCCGTCGATGTTGCCGGCGATATGCGGTTCAAGCCGGCCATGGACGCGGCAGGCAACATGTCGTTCGCGCCGGCAGGCGTCCTGGACGTCCGGCTGGACGGCGTGCTGGCGCTTTTGGATTTGTTCGTCGCTGCAGGCGCAATGTCGGCGGCGGACACGGCGGGATTGCGCATTCTTATTGCAGGAATGGGCGAGCCGGCGGCGGGCAAAGCCGACAGCTATATGTTTCACATGGACTTCGAGCCAGGCAGGCCGCTGCTGGTGAACGGAAATCCGTCGCCGTTCTGATCTTGGACGATTCAATCCCACTTGCAATCTTTTGACCTGTCGGATTCACCGGTTTAGGAACGGAATGCCCGTTGCTCGCGGTTCGGTCGAGGCGCGGGCGGAGCATTTCGAAACAATTGGAGTCTGGAACTTGGCAAATTCAGAAGCGCTCGCCGATAGAACGGCATTCTTGGTGGAGGAGGCATGCCGTCGCGGCGCAGACGCCGCCGACGCGATCGCGTTGGAGGAAAATTCCGTCGGCGTCAGCGTTTTGAACGGAAAGCTCGAGCACGCCGAGCGGTCGGAAGGGACGGAGGTCGGCCTGCGGGTGATTGTCGGGCCTCGCCAGGCTTGCGTATCGAGTTCGGACGTCCGGCAGCGGATTCTGGTTGAAATGGTCGAGAAAGCCTTGGCGATGGCGAAGGAATCGGCGCCGGATCCGTACGCGGGCTTGGCTCGGCAGGACCAGCTTGCCGCTGATGTCGATGCGCAGTCGCTTGAGCTTTTCGATGTGGAGGAAAGTCCGACGCCGGAAGAGATGGAGGAAGCGGCATTGCGGACTGAGGCCTCCGCGCTCCGAGTCGAAGGCGTTTCGAAAGTCGAGTCCGCGTCGTCCGGCATCGGGGACGCATCGGTTCATTTGCATGCGAGCAACGGATTTTCCGCCGGCTACAGGCAGAATTACCGAGTGGCCAGCTGCACAGCGATTTCCGGCTCGGGTCTCGGAATGGAAATCGACTACTACGGCGAATCCAGGATTTTCGCCTCGGACATGTCGTCTCCGGAAGAAATCGGCAGAATTGCAGGCGAACGGGCCGCCGAGCGCGCCGGCGCTCGCAAACCCGGGACCGGCGCTTATCCCGTGATCTTCGACCGGCGGGTTTCCGCAAGCCTGATCGGGCATCTCATGTCGGCAATCAACGGCGGCGCGATCGCCAGAGGATCCAGCTGGCTTCTGGACTCCTTGGGCGAACAGGTCCTGCCGTCCGAATTGAGCATCTTTGAAGATCCTCGGCGCTTGAGATCCGGAGCGTCAAGGCCCTTCGACAGCGAAGGATTGGCCACCCAAGCGCAGACGATCGTGTCCTCCGGCGAACTGAAGACCTGGATATTGGATCTGGCGACAGGTCGCCAGCTGGACATGGCGAGCACCGGGAACGCTTACCGGGGAACGTCTTCGCCGCCCCATCCCGGCGTGAGCAATATTGCCTTGACGGTCGGAGAGAAGAATCGCGAAGAGCTGATGGAGGATATGGGCGAAGGGTTGATCGTCACTTCGATGCTCGGGGCCACCATAAACCCGACGACCGGCGATTATTCGCGCGGGGCGTCCGGATTCTGGGTCGAGAACGGCGAAATCAAATACCCCGTCAACGAGCTCACGATCGCCGGAAATCTGAAACACTTCCTGAAGTCATTGATTCCCGCCAACGATCCGCTCCCGTTCAAGCCGTACTGCGTTCCCAGCCTGCTGGTCGAGGGCTTGACGATCGCCGGCGATTGAATCCGATTGGAACGACAAAGCGATGACTCGGTTGCAAGTGCGCGAGTCGAACAATGCGGCGTTCGTTTTCCACTGTCCGACCGAGTGCGATCAGCTCCGGAGCGGGCGAATTGCCTGCCGCGGAACGCATCCGGCATCGGCAAACGGAATTGGCGTGAACTTCGGGTTTGCCCGGGCTGAGTCGCCATTGCCGGAGCCCAATATCGAATGCGCCGAACGGAATGCTGCCGCGCTATATTGGCCGAGATGCGATTTGTCGGTTTCGGCATCGGGCGGCATGTTTCTGGACAAGAATTGGTCTGATTGAAATGCGCGGATCATTCATGCTTGCGGCGTATCTGGCGTTCTCCGCTTCGGCGGAGCCGCTGGCGAAGGCAGTGCTTCGAAAGCGCCTCAAGCGCGGCAAGGAGGACAAGGACCGCTTCGGCGAGCGGCTGGGCATGCCGTCGCTCCGACGTCCCGACGGGATCTTGGTATGGTTTCATTCCGCTAGTGTCGGAGAGGCTCTGTCGATACTCAAGCTTGTGGATACGCTTGGCCGCATGCGATCCGATCTGGTGTTTCTGGTCACGACGGGCACCGTGTCTTCGGCCAAGATACTGGCGACCCGAAAATCGGAAAGAACCTATCACCAATTCGTGCCCTACGACGTGCTCAAGGCCGTCGGCAGGTTTTTGGACTACTGGCGTCCCGCGGCGGCCGTCTGGACGGAAAACGAGCTATGGCCGGCATTGATCTGCGAGACGCACAAGCGGAGCGTGCCGATGCTGTACGTGAACGCGCACATGTCATCCGCCTCTTTCAGGAAATGGAGGTTTCTGCGCGGAGTTTCGTCCTCGCTGCTCGGCAGGTTCGCGCGGGTTCTGGTTCAAGACTCCGAGACCGCCGGTTACCTTCAGGATCTGGGCCTTCCACGTTCGCGGATGGAGGTGACAGGATCGCTCAAGGGCAACGCGGACGCGCTTCCGTGCGACGAGCATGAACTCGCGCGATTCAAAAAATTGCTGGGGGATCGTCCGGTTTGGCTGGCGGCTTCGACCCACGAAGGCGAAGACTCCATCGCCGCGGCCGCCCATTCCGCCGCATCGAAACGGGTGCCGGGACTCTTTCTGATCATCGCGCCGAGGCACCCTGAAAGAGGGCCGGATATTGCGAAATCGCTTGCGGATGAGGGCTTCAGGCTTAAAGTCCGTTCGTCCGGCGAAACTCCGGAGAGCGGCGACGACATGTACGTCGCCGACACTTTGGGCGAAATGGGGCTTTGGTATCGGATGGCGTTTGCAAGCTTCGTAGGCGGCTCGATGGTCAATGTCGGCGGCCACAACCCGTTCGAGCCGGCTGCGCTCGGCTCGGCGGTGATCCATGGCCCGAATGTCCGAAATTTTTCGGAGATTTACGACCGATTGTCGTCGGCGGATGCTGCTGTGCGGGTGGAATCTTCGGAAACGCTTGCGGATGCGGTCTCGCGACTGGGGGATCCGGACGCGGCATCAAAGTTGACGCAGGCCGCTTCCGTGGCTTGTTCTCAACTGGAAGACATAACGGCTCTCGCGGCGAGGGTTGTGCTGTCCCATCTGCCGGAAGAGCGAAGGAGCGCATGCGGCAACCTCGATTCTGGTACGAGCCCGCAGGCTTAAGATCCGGGCTGCTTGCGCCGCTGGCGGCGGTCTGGGAGCTCGGAGCGAGGCTAAGGATAGAGCGCGGCAAGTGGGAGCGCGTCGGCGCTCCGGTCGTTTGCATAGGCAATCTCACCGTCGGCGGCGCGGGAAAAACGCCGACTGCGGCGGCGGTCGCGCAGCGTCTTTCCGAAGCCGGGATGTCGCCCCATTTTTTGTCTCGCGGATATCGCGGTTCGAAGACCGGACCGATTCTCGTGGACGAGCGCAAGCATCGCGCTTCCGAAGTGGGCGACGAAGCGCTGCTGCTTGCGGCGTTCGCACCGACTTGGGTTTCGGATGATCGGCTTGCCGGAGCAAAACGCGCGGTCGAGTCAGGGGCGGAAATGCTGATTTTGGACGACGGTCATCAGGATCCGTCCTTGGCGCGCGACTTCTCCTTGATTGTCGCGGATGCCTCCGCAGGTTTCGGAAACGGGCGGGCAATGCCGGCCGGGCCTTTGCGGGAGAAGCTGGCCGATGGCTTGAGTCGGAGCGATATGGTCGTTGTCGTCGGTTCGCCGGTTGATCGAGAGGCGTTTTTTGCGAAGTGGGGAAGACAAATCAGTGTTCCCGCATTGGGAGCGGAATTGAAGCCGTTGCCGGTCGGCGTCGACTGGAGCGGAATGCGCGTCGTCGCGTTTGCGGGAATCGGCTATCCGGAGAAGTTCTTCGCTACGCTCGGAAATTTGGGCGCGGAGGTCATGCATGCAGTCCCGCTTGCGGATCATCAGCCGCTGACGGAACGGCTGCTCATTAGACTGGAGCGGAAGTCGAAGTCGTTGTCGGCGCAAATGGTTACCACCGAAAAGGACGCGGTCCGCCTTCCGCCGAATTGGCGGACGCGCGTTCTGACACTTCCCGTTCGACTTGAGTTCGAGAATCGCGGCATGCTGGATGAACGATTGAGCGCGATTGGAATGCGATAACGTTCAAAGCGACTCGTTCAATTGATCCGGCTGCAGATAGGTGTGCAAAAACGACCCTTCGCGATATTGTCCGGAAGTTGCTTTTTCAACAATTGGAGCGAGTCAAACCGGGACTCGGGTTGTGAAGTTCGCTGAGCGGGTGGACAGGAACTGTCCGCTTATCAGCACAAAACTGCGCTTGCGATCCAAAAGCTGCGGCAGCGAGTGCGCGAATCCGATTTGCGGCGCCTCGCAGTGCATCAATTCAAGCATGCAGTTTTTTAAATTCAATTTGCATCGTGCGAGCGTGCCGGCGACTTTTCATGCAATCAGAACGGCTAGTGAACCAAAGCAGCAAAGACGAGAATGCCAGCGACCCACATGCCGACCAGCCATCGCAAATCGGCCTTGTGTTGCTTCTCAATGTCCGAAAAGTGATACTCCATATCGGCTCGCAATCTGTCCAGCGTGCTTTCGCAGTTCTCTAGATTCGTGTTCACGCGCTCTTCCTGTCTCGCCATCCGTTCGGAGCGCTCCAGCAGTTTCTGATCGCCCATCGCTCGCATTCCATTGTAGAGGGTCTCGGCGGCATTCCGCGTCGAACAAACTTGCGGTGCAAGTGGCCCAATTCAGGGCTGGGCGGCTCTGCTTTTCCTCTTGTCACTTCTCAGACCGTTGAAGCACTGAATTCGGGCGACACGCGAGATTTCGGAATCAGATTAGCCAAATATCAAGAGACGCAACTGATGCTGAAACGCTATTTTCATCAGGCGAACGCATGCGAGCGCGCTGCAAGTTTTTTCAGTTGATCATAACGATCCAGCGCACCCAAGCACCTATAATCAGAATGCCAGCGACCCATATGCCGACCAGCCATCGTGTATTGTCCCTGTCTCGTTTCGCCGCGTCGGCATCACGTTTCGCCGCATCGGCATCACGTTTCGCCATATCGGCTCGCAGTCTTTCCATATCGGCCCGCATTCGGTCCAACGCGCTTTCGTACTTTGCCTGATGCGTGTTCATGCGCTCTTCCTGTCTCGCCATCCGCTCGGAGTGCTCCAGCAGTTTCTGATCGCTCATCGCTCGCATCCCATCGTAAAAGGTCTCTGGCATTCTGCGAGCCGTTTTCCACGCCGAACAACCGTACGGTGCAAATGTCCCAACTCAGGTCCGAGTCAGACTACTTCCATTCGTGCACCCTGTCTATCCCGCGTATGGGATTTTGCCGGAACTTTCGTGTGTGGACGCGCATCCGGGACGAGTAATCTTTTCTTCGCCCAATTCCACTCGTCGGATCAAGCAACGTCAAATGTCCGCCTGTCGAGGCCGCAAACCGACTCCCGGCTCGGCTCGCCCGCATGAACGGATCTGGCCATCAAGTACCCGGAGAGCCACAGGGACTCTATCACTTTATCGCGCTCCGGTGCGGCTCAACGCAACTTGGGCGTCTCAAACCGCTCCGTCTGCGGCCAAGCCGACTGGAGCGGCGGATAGTTCTACGTCCCTTCCATTTCTGCATCTTCCAGCCGCGGCGCAATTCGGGTTGAAGCCAATTCTACAGCTTGGACTCAAGGACATCCACGAATTCATCCAAACCCATGTTGCTGTAGTTCGTTCCGTTGATCACAAAGGACGGAGTCGAACTGATGCCGTCCTCCTCCGTAAATTCCTTAAACTTTTCGACAAGAAACTCGGCGTTCGGGCCGTCTTGGAAACACGCTTGAATCGTGCCGTCGTCCAATCCGGCGGCGCGCCCGATCTCAAAAAGACGAGCGGCTACCGAAGGCCCGTCAGACTGCCGCGACCACGAGGCTTGACGCTGGAACAACATGTCCATGAGTCCGAAATATTTTTGGCCGCCTCCGCATCTTGCGAGAATTGCGGCCCAAAGACCGTACGGATCAAAGTAAACCTCCCGAAAGACGAACCTGACTTTGCCGGTGTCGACGTAATCCGATTTCAACTGCTTGAACACGCCATTGTGGAAGGTGGCGCAGTGCGGACAAGTGAAGGAGAGATACTCGACGATCGTGATCGGCGCATCCTCGGCGCCAAGCGCCATCTCTTCGTAAACCGGAGATTCTTCAGTTGAGCTTTGCGCAAGCAACGGGCTGGCGGCAATCGCAACGAACGGGAGCGCGATCCCTGGAAGAAGCGCGCGGCGGGAAATTTGCGGAGTTGTAGGTTTCATTCTTGGATGATCTTTCAGTTTGAGTGACGTCTGGTGAGCAAGCCTATGCCGAGTTCGCTCAGTTGATTGCGAAGCATCTCGTCGTCGATGCCTTCGATGGCTTCGGCCACGATCTTGCGGATCCTCGGGCTCGGCTTGATCGGAGTTGCAAGTTCGTCCACAGGCTCCCGCTTGACGGTCGAGTTCCGAGCGATCTGCGTGACTCGAATATCGGAAATCGCCCGGTATCCGTGGAATGCATTGATCCGTTCGACGACGTCCGGGATCGACATCGCCAATTCTTGCGCCCGGGCGCCCGACGTCAACACGTCGAGGGTGCCGCACACGGCGTTCCTGCCGTAGCGGACGGAAAGCGGGGTCGATATCGCCGCGATCGCTTCGCCTACGATTTCAGTCCAATTCGTCAGCAGCCGAGCATAAGTGAAACCGCGCTTCATCGCCGTCTTGCCAACCAGATCTTCAAGCGTGACGGACAGCTGTTCAAACCTGTTCCGCCGCGATGCTATCTTTAGTTCTACGCTTGCTGCCTGCATACTGAGGGCTGTCCAAAAGGGTTGCTTCCTTGATGGAGAAACAGATTGTAATTGTTGCCCTTGGAAATGTCATGCCAAAGTATCTTGACGGGAGCACCAATTTTGCGTGATCAATCATTGAGCGTGCAGCTTCTGGAATGGTACGACGATCACGGGCGCGATCTTCCGTGGCGCGTTCGAGGTAATTCCGCGCGGAAGCCGGATCCGTACCTCGTGTGGCTTTCAGAAATCATGCTTCAGCAAACGACAGTGGCTGCGGTCAAGCCGTATTTCCAGCGGTTCGTGGAACTGTGGCCGACGGTTCGCGGGCTCGCGAGCGCCGACGAAGCCCAAGTCATGTCTGAATGGGCGGGGCTGGGCTACTACTCCCGCGCAAGGAACTTGATCAAATGCGCCCGAATCGTGGCTTGGGAACGAGGCGGCGAGTTTCCTTCCGATCAGTCGGAACTCCTGTCGCTCCCGGGCATCGGTCCTTACACAGCGGCAGCGATCAGTTCGATCGCGTTCGACCGGCGCGCGACCGTCGTGGACGGAAACGTCGAACGCGTGATCGCGAGAATGCGGTTGGTTCGGAGCCGAACGTCGGCCGCAAAGAAGGAAATCCGCGCGATCGCGGAAGAGATGACGCCGACAGAACGAGTCGGCGATTACGCCCAAGCATTGATGGACCTGGGAGCCACCGTTTGCAGGCCGAGGAATCCGAACTGCGAAATTTGCCCTTGGACGGAATGCTGCATGGCAAGGAACGCCGGCGTTCAGAACAGCATTCCGGAGCCTCGCCGCAAGAACGCCAAACCGGTTCGGACAGGGACCGCCTTTGTCGCGAGGCGGCAAGACGGCGCTTGGCTCCTTGAACGCAGACCGGAGAAAGGTCTTCTGGGCGGAATGCTGGGCTGGCCTTGCAGCGGTTGGGACGGCCGCGAGTCTTGGATGACCCGATCGGACCATGGATGGAAATCAGTCGACGGCGAGGTGCTGCATACGTTCACTCATTTCCATTTGCAGCTGAGCGTGAAAGTTGCGGACATTGAAGACGCCGCTGACGCGGGCGACGGCATGTTCATCGACAGTTCCGAATTCGACCCGCGGTCGCTGCCCAATTTGATGCGCAAGGTGTATGAGAAGGCACTGCCATTTTTTGAACCGAATGCTGTGCGCACGGTCGGCAAGTCAGAAAAGAAGGGTGTGTAAGTACCCCCGCACCGGAGATGGATGAGACACCCCAAGCCGGTGGTTTCATGACCCTAAACGACGAGCAAAAACCAGAACGCATGCCGCATCGGGGCCACCTTGGCTGGCGCTGGTCGGCGCTTCTTGCGATGCTTTTCACCGGGCAGCTCCTGGTGGTCTGCAATATCCTGATCGTTCCTCCGATCCTGCCCTTCGTGACCCGCGACCTCGCGCTGACCGCGTGGCAGACGACGGCCCTTCTGACCAGCTTTCCGGCAATAGCGTTGGCGACGAATTTCTGCATCGGTCCGATTGTCGACCGCACGGGCATTCTGCATATCTTTCGCCTTGGCCTGCTGCTGGTGACGCTTTGCTTCCTGGGATCCGCCGTTGCGCCCAACGGGACCGCATTGATTTTCATGCGCGTAATCAGCGGGATGGCCTTCCCGATGATCGGGATGACCGCCTACGCGCTTGCGGTCGCAAACAGCCCCGAAGCGTCGGGCCGGCGGATGATCGCCCTGATCAGCGGCACCGCCTCTTTCGGGCCGCTCGTGATGCTGCCCTTCGGGATGTTCTTCGCCGATACGCTCAGCTGGCGCTTTGTCTTCCTCGTCCTGGCCGTATCGGCGCTGGCCACCCTCGCCGCGTCCTGGCTGATCCGCGGCCTGGAGGGCGGCACGCGGCTGGCGCGTTCCGACACCCGTACTAGGGCGACTCTGGTCGCCAATCCCGAGATCCGCGCCATCCTCTTCACCTATTTTCTGCAATCGCTGGGTTTTTTCACGATCATCGCGGTCTTTCCCAGCATCATCGCCTCCGCCTATGATGACACCACGCGGCGCATCGCAATCTTTATCTTAGGGGGGATCAGCGGCCTTGTCGGAGCTTTTCTCGCGGGCCGCATCTTCTCCAACCGTTCGCCGCTGACCCTTGCGGGATGGGCTGTGACGGCGAACATCCCGATCGCGCTGGTGTTTCCGGGCGCCATCGCCAGCTACGCCGTGATCAGCTTGGTGTGGGCAGCCTTTTCGCTTCTGCGGCAGGCGGTGGTCGCGTTGCTGCTGGGCCATGGCAACAGTGTGAGCCCGTCCGCACAGCGCGCAACCTTCAACAGCCTGCTGAACGTGGCCTTCCAGCTGGGTTCGTTGACCGGGGGCTTCATTGCGGCCCAACTCTATTTCGTCGATCCCAGCTTTTGGACGCTCGCCCTGACCAGTGCCGCGGCATTTGCAGTTTCAGCCATGGCGCTCGGTCGCCGCCTCCTTTCCGCGACCGCCATCTCCAATTCCAGATCCAGGAATGGAGACACCCAATGAGAAATTTGTTCAGGCCGAATTCCGCGGCATTTGCGTGACCGAGGCAAAGCTCAAATATCACGGTTCGATCACGCTCGACCCGGAACAGTGCTGCGAACTGGGCGTCCTGCCGCCGGAATGCGTGGATATCTGGAACAAGCATTCCGACCTATGTGATTTATGATGAGCCCGGTTCCTGCTGCGGCGTCCTGAACCGGCGCGCGGCGCGTACCTGTCAAGTCGACGACCAGTTCACAGATCATTGTCTCCGGCTCCGTCTGGGCTGTTCTGTGGCACTCCGGAAGAAATTATCACCGTCGAGAGAATACTATGATGTGTAATTGTTGTTGATTTATTGATCAAAGTTGATATTAAAATAGAACAATAAACGAACAATACTGTAAATGACGACATGCATTGCGCAGCGAAAAATTTGAATCCGAAGTGCTGGATTGCGAGGAATGAATCCGAATGCAGAGTGTAATATCTCCGAATCGCCGAGTAGGGTTTGTCGATTCAATCGTCTTTGCGTCGCTTGGCTTGCTCGCAAACGATAGGTCGCAGAACCACTTGATGGCACGGGCAGATTGGCCGAAGTCGCTGAATGATTGCGTGCATCCACTGCCAAAAATGCTTTTATGGACTGCGAAAGCATTGATTTTTTCGATGGGACGTTTGATGCGGATGCCGGACAGCTTCCGCCGCATAGCGGGGACAAAGAAGAAGGAAGTCAGGGTATTGGCCGTTCGTGAAGTGTTATCGCTCCTGCGTGTGAGACAGGCACAATGATTGGGAGTGTTCTGCCCGGTCACCAGAATTGCGGGACCGAAAGCGAGCTTGCGGCCTTGACGCTGGCGCTTGGCGCGACGCAGGTCGGCGGTGCGTTGTCGAAAGCCGAAATCGCACTGTGCAGGACCGCATCTGAAATATCGGTTTCTCCAGAAATAATCGCTGATCATCGGGATGGGATTATCGCCGGCAGAGATCCGCTTGGTGACGCTTTCTACGCGCTCCGATCCCCGGATGTGCGCCGTGAACTGGGAGCGACCTACACCCCGGCGCAGATTGTGCAGACCATGGTCAGATGGGCGGCGGCTGTGCACTCCCCTTGCCGGGTTGTAGATCCCGGTGTCGGCTCAGCGCGCTTCCTTGCCAGTGCGGGAAAGCTGTTTCCAAAAGCGGAACTGGTCGGAATCGATGTTGATCCGCTGGCGACTCTGATCGCCCGAGCGAACCTCGCCGTAAACGGATTGGGCTTTCGAGCGCGAATAATTCTTGGAGATTACCGCCAATTCACCGAACGGGTGGATGGCAACACCCTCTACATCGGGAACCCGCCTTATGTGCGGCACCACCTTATCGCATCGAAGTGGAAGAAATGGCTGGCGGCAGAGGCGGCAAAACTTGGTTTGACGGCCAGCCAGCTCGCCGGGCTTCATGTTCATTTCTTTCTTGCAACCGCGCGCAACGCGAAGGCGGGAGATTTCGGCTCTTTCGTTACGTCGTCCGAGTGGCTGGACGTAAACTATGGGGCGCTGGTTCGTTCGCTGATGCTGGGCAGGCTGGGCGGCCGCAGCATCACCGTAATCGATCCGAAGGCTCAGCCGTTTCCCGATGCCGCTACGACCGCCGTCATCGTGACATTTGAGATCGATGCAAAACCGAAGTCGGTATATTTCAGGCGCGTCGAAGACCTTCCTGCTTTGGGTGAAACAGGGAAGGGACGGCAGGTTGACCATGACAATCTGGCGGCAAATCACCGTTGGTCGCACCTCACGCGCAGTTCCGAGAAGCCTCCGGAAGGATATGTCGAATTGGGTGAGATTTGCCGCGTTCATCGTGGCGCTGTCACTGGAGCCAATAGCGTTTGGATCGCCGGGGCTCACAGCGCCGGCCTGCCTGATAAGGTTCTGTTCCCGACGATCACGCGGGCACGCGAGGTTCTGGATGCAGACGGGCTTTTGGATGATTCACGCAAACTGCGCCGCGTAATCGACCTGCCTGCTGATTTGGACGAACTTGAAATGCCGGAGCGCAAAGTTGTGGTGAATTTCCTCAAGGTCGCAAGGGCCATGGGAGCAAATAAAGGTTATGTCGCCCGCCACCGAAAGGCTTGGTGGTCTGTCGGACTCCGCGCGGCTGCGCCGATCATCTCAACTTATATGGCTCGCCGCCCTCCGGGTTTCATCATCAACAAGGCGTCGGCTCGACACATCAATATTGCGCATGGCCTCTATCCGCGCGATCCGCTGAGCGAAACAGCGCTGAAAACGCTGACCTCCTATCTTCAGACCAATATATCTCAACGCTCTGGAAGAACTTATGCGGGTGGCCTTACCAAATTTGAACCCAGAGAAATGGAACGGCTGGTCGTCCCCGGTTCTTCGCTTTTGTCCGTTGGAGCGACCAATTGATTGA
This sequence comes from Paracoccaceae bacterium, assembly GCA_965205055.1. Taxonomy (GTDB): domain Bacteria; phylum Pseudomonadota; class Alphaproteobacteria; order Rhodobacterales; family Rhodobacteraceae; genus CBDBBY01. The sequence continues at coordinate 3,899,426 of OZ242030.1, forward strand.
TTCACCAGTCTGGAGTGACAAGCAGCTCGATGCTGATCGCGTCAAGGCCGTTGCAGCGTTCTCAAAAGAGCGTCTTGAAGAGCCGTTGGGAGACTATCTCGAAGCGTTCGATGAATATCAGGAACATATTGAGGAATTTTTGGCGATAACATCCGATTTTTGGGAAATAGACGAAGAAACGGCGCTAGATTTTTTGAGTGATCCTCGGCTGCTGGACGTCTTTCGCTATCTGGCAGGGCCGCCAATATCTGTAAACGACTTGAAAGTTCTGGCCGATGCTCCCTCACTTGCCCGCAGCAATCTTCAAGAAAATTTTGACCAGGTTGAGCGCCTGTTGGGAGTCGTACGAGAAGTGCTGGATTTTCGACGTTTTGTTTGGATTGCAGAGGAGCGGGAACCGACTGAAGCGGAACGCAGCGCGGCGGTTCTGGCCTCGGCCGCATTGATGGCCGCCCGCCGGACACAGACTCGAAGGCGCAATATCGGAAAAGACAAGCAAGAAAAGAAATTGAAAGAAGCGCTCGCCGAGTTGGGATTCACTGAGGTATCATCTCGGAAAATCCAAACGATCTCTCATGCGCCTGCACCCGGCGAGTTTTGCGGCGAGAGCATGTTTGGGAGCCGTAAAGGCGACATTATCGTTCGGCTTTGGGATGATCGGGTGATGCCGATAGAGTGCAAGGTTTCGAACTCTTCGACCAACTCGGTTAAGCGGCTGAACAATGATGCAGCAGTAAAGGCCGTAAGCTGGAAAACCGACTTTGGCCGACGGCAGGTTGTGCCGAGCGTCGTGCTCAGCGGTGTCTACAAGCTCCACAATCTGCGAGATGCTCAAGATCGCGGGCTGACGTTGTTTTGGGCGCACGATTTGGCGCAACTGACGGACTGGATATCAAAAACCAAAGAAAATCATTAGTCGCGTCCAGATCCTGCGGAATTTCGGCGGCACGAAAAATGAGCAGAAAGATCCAATTCCATCGAACAGCGTTCAAGTTGCAATGCAGCTTATCAGAGCAATCAAATATCTGGAAAAATGATGGCGGCCCCGACAGGATTCGAACCTGTGGCCTACCGCTTAGGAGGCGGTCGCTCTATCCTTCTGAGCTACGAGGCCGAACTTGACGCGGCGTTCCATGCCGCAGGAATGCCTCTACCGCAAGTTGCCGAACGTTTGAAGACCGTTTGTGTCACTCGGCGCCGCAAAAGCCCTTGCCGACCGTTGGCCTCTATCTGAATCTCGGCCCAGTATTGGCTGCGGCACTCCGCTTTGGCCACTTCGAGAAGGTAAGTCGGTTTCGGGCGAAGACCTCCTGCTGCCGTGCTCGAATCCCGCAAGGCCCCGCAATTTGGTCGCACACGCCCATCCGGCAAGCAGGACGGCAAGAACAGGCGCGGGCGAGCGTTTCGTGCCGAGAGGTCACGAGCGCTCGTTGAGCGGCTCAAAGTTCTGAACTTCCTTTTTGATCGTTTGCTCAACAGATTGGTCGTTGATCACGTCGAGAACTCGTCTTTTGAAAGCCCTTTCGGCCAGATCCTCCTTGAACCCCAGAATGCCGCCGATCAATGGAATAATGATCTTCGCAAGTCCGCCGAACAAAAAGCCGATGACCGGAATGGCTGAAACCAGCGCAGCGATGACAGCGCCGAATGCCAGCCCGATGGTCAAGTTCGGATACAGCTTCACCAGATGCAATATGAAGTCGAATATCTTTCTGCCAATCCGCAAAACCTTGTTTCCGACCCTTATCGTGGCTTGGGCGAATATTTGGAGCTTCTTCCAGAATTTGGCCTTCTGATCGGCGGAAATATCCTGCTTTTCGATATACCGTCTGACTGCGCTTTCGGGGTTCTTGTTTTCAGGAAAGTGGAAGGTCTCAAGAAACTTCAAATCATCCTGTTCAAGGCCGTCGACTTCCGCCTCGATCTTCTCTTTCGTTTCAGGATCTTCAGCGATTACTTTCATCTCTTGCTCCTTCGGTTTCGCGTTCTCTTCCGCGATCGGTTCGACCTCGTTCCGGTCAATCTCTCCGCAATTCCGCTGCGACGATCCGCATCTCATTCTCTTCCGGTTCCCGCGCATGCGGCGACTTGCGGGAGCGACCGGGCGCTTGCGTCACATGCTGCCTTTCTCTCCCGAGGATCCTGAACGTGAGTTGAGCGGCCCGTAGCCTTGCACTTCCTTTTCGATCGCGTCCTTCATCTCTGGGTCATTGATCGCATCGAAGAACCTGCTCTTGTAGCCTTTGGCGCCGAGATCTTCCTTGTATCCGAGAATGCCGCCGATCAATGGCAAAATCACGGCCGCCAACCCGCCGAATACGAATCCGAGTACAGGAATGGCGGCAACCAGCGATGCCACGACAGCGCCAAGAGCGACGCCGATCGTCGTGCGGGGGTAGTTTTTGGCCAGATACAATACAAAATCGAACATCTTTCTGCCGATCAGAACTGTTTTCTTTCCGATCCACAATGTGACTCGGGCGAATTTTTGCAGCTTCTTCCAGATTCCGGCTTTTTGGTCGGCAGGGATGTTTTGATTTTCGATGTACTTGCGAACAGTTTTTTCGGGGTTTTTGTTTCCCGGAAAATGCAGCGTTTCAAGATTTTTCAGGTCGTCTTGATTCAAATCGACGATTTCTGCTTCGAATCTCTCATTTGTTTCGGGGTTTTCTGCGGTTATCTTCATTTTCTGCGTTCTTGAGTGATTGCGTCCGTGCTCGGCAGTCGGGCGCCGCGAGCTTCAGTGCACACATTGCAGCCGCCTGCAGTCGCCGGACCGAAGATCGGCGAGGGCGGGCAAGCCTTCCTGTGCGTCGACGCGTGTTTGACCAGCGCCTTCGGCCGGTTCCGTATGTTGTGTTGATTGATCGGCACCTTGTATTTTAGATAGGTCCACGGAAAGCCCTGTCAATGCACTTTGCACCAGAATCAGTATCCGATTTTTTGCGCATGCCCTTCGACGAAGTGATCGATGTGAGGGCCCCGGCGGAATTCGCGGAGGACCGCATACCCGGCGCGATAAATCTTCCCGTCCTCAACGACGAAGAGCGGTCGCGGGTCGGAACCATTTATACGCGCCAAAGCAAATTCGATGGACGGCGCATCGGTGCCGCCATCGCGTCCCGCAACATCGCCGAGCATTTGGAAACGCATTTTGCCGACAAGGACGGAAGCTGCGCGCCGCTCGTGTATTGCTGGCGGGGCGGAATGAGGTCGGGAGCGCTATGCGAGGTTCTTTCGCGGGTAGGGTGGAAAGCGGAGACTCTTGTCGGCGGGTACCGAAGCTACCGAAAGCTCGTTTCCAAGTATCTTTATGAAGATCCATTTCCTGCCGAGGCCGTGCTTCTCGACGGCAACACCGGCACGGGCAAGACTGAAATTCTGGCCTTGCTTCAGCGCAATGGCGTCCAGACCATCGACTTGGAATGCTTGGCGAACCACTGCGGATCGCTGTTCGGCGCAAAGCGAGAGCCGCAGCCCTCGCAGAAATCCTTCGAGAGTTCGCTGGCGTGGGAGATTGCGTCTTTGGATTCCGACCGGCCGGTCGTCATCGAAGCGGAATCAAGCAAAGTCGGAGATCGCATCATTCCGCCGACGATGTGGCGAGCAATGCAAGCGGCGCACAGGATTGAGATCAAAGCGGATCAAGCGGCCCGGGCGGAGTATTTGGTCGCCCGATTTGAACCGGTCCGAACCGACGGGACGCGGATCAGGCGAATCATCGAAAGCCTTCGCCCCTATCATTCGGGAAATGCGGTCTCGGAATGGCTTGCTCTCGCGGACTCCGGCGAATTTTGCCCGCTCGCGGAACAACTGATCGAACGCCATTACGACCCGCGCTACGTCAAGCACAGGGACGCTTGTCGAAGCAAGATGAAGCATATGATCGAACTGAAGGACATGTCTCGCGGCAGCCTCGAAATCGCCGCCGCAAGCGTTGCGGCCGCAGTTGATGAATTGCAGGCCCGTCCGACCGGCTGACTTGTTTGCGCTCAGACGGTTTCCGCGACCTGAATCCAAGGCCGCCCTCCGGAAATTTCCCCAATTTGCGCTGCTTGCACTCCGGCTTCTCCGAGATCGTCCATGATCCCGGGAGCAAGATCGCTTGGAATCGCGGCAAGCAGGCCGCCGGCGGTTTGCGGATCGAAGAGAAGATCCGCTCCGGGCCCGGGAGCGAACGTCATCGCGGCGGAAACCTTGCAGTTCGCAGGCCATATCGTCGAACGCACGCCGCGCAAGGCAAGTTCTGCCGCGCCGGGCAGGAATGGAATTGCGTCCAAATCCAGCACGGCCGAGACGCCTGATTGTTGGAGCACTTCCATCAAATGGCCGGCCAGGCCGAAGCCGCTCACATCCGTCATTGCATTCGCGACCTTCGAAAGGATTCGGGACGCATCGCCCGAAGGGCGCGACATTTCGGAGAGGGCATGCGCGACGTCGCGCCCGTCGGCGAGCATGTCCATTTCGCCTGCCAGGACCGTTCCGGTTCCGAGCGCCTTCGTCAGAATCAATTTGTCGCCGGGCTTGGCGCCGGACTTGCGAATGATTCGGCCTTCGGCAATGCCGGTGACGGTGAAGCCGATCAGCAGTTCCGTGCCGAGGCTCGTGTGGCCGCCGATGATTTCGGCTCCCTCCGGCGAAAACGCGCTCGCCGCTCCATGCATGATTTCTTTCAGCGTGGCCTCGTGCATGGGGTCCGCCATGACTGGCAGAACGACTTGCGCCAGCGCGGATTGAGGCGTTGCACCCATCGCCCAAACGTCGCCGAGGGCATGAATCGAGGCGATCCGCGCGTGAAGCCAATAGTCCTCTGCAAAGGCGCGGATATGGTCTGTCGAGATGACTTGCGTTCGGCCTCCGATTTGCAGGGCTGCGGCATCGTCTCCGCCGCCGAATTCCACGTCGTTCCGGCCGATCTTCGGCAATTCGGCCAGTGCATCCTGAAGCCGGTTCTGGCCAAGTTTCGATCCGCATCCGCCGCACAGCCGATGCGGATTCAACACGCTGTCATTTTCATTCGCTTTTGAGTGGGGATCGGAATCGTCCATTTTCGGCAATTCCGACAACTTGCGCATGAATTTCCGGTCGATGCGATCCTTGAATCGCCAAACGGCCTTTCCGCCGACTCCCACGCCGAATCTTTGACCGACGGCACGCTGTTCGCCGATGGAAACCAATCGCAGGAAATCCCGCTGAGGGCGATACGGCCTTCGGCTGCCGCCCGTCAGGTCGGCTCTCAGGTTTCGAAGAAGTATCGGAGCTTGGCGCACCGCGTACACGCCTGCCTTCGGAAGAGGCGCGGCGCCGAAATGCGCGCAGTCGCCGACCGCATAGATCGAGGGATCCGACGTCGAACGGAGTTCGTCATCGATGACAACGAAACCGTTCTCCAGTTCAATTCCGGCATCGTTCAGCCAGTTTTGCGCCGCCGCGCCTGCGGCGACCGCGGCGAAGCCGCATTCGATGGATTTTCCCGACTCGGTTTCGACGCGGCCGGGATGGAATGCCGCAATTCGTTCGGAGGTCAGAACGCGGATTCCCGTTCGACTGATTTGCGTCTTGACCAAATTGCGCGCGCGCGGTCCGAGTTCGCCGAGCAAATCCTCTTTCGCCTCCAATATCGAAATCTCGGCGCCGACGCTTGCCGTCTTCGCGAGACGGTGTCCCATCGCAAGCGCCAACTCCACTCCCGCCACGCCGCCTCCGACGACCGCCGCCCGCGGCGGAGCGACGCCCTCGGCGACCGAGGATACGAATCTTTCCCATTCGTCGGCAAAGCGGTCCAACGGTTTGGCGGGGCTGGCATGCTCTTCCAATCCGGGAATGTTTCGCAGCTTGGACGCCGACCCGATATTGATGGATGCCAGATCGTAAGCGATGTCTGCGCGATCCTTTACTTTGATCGTGCGGTTCGTTCGATCAATTCCCTCGACCTTGCCGAGCACCAGCCGCGCTCCGGCATGGCGCGCCAGCCTCACGAGATCGATTTCTAGCTCGTCGCGGAGATAATGCCCCGCGACGAGCCCCGGCAACATTCCGGTGTAGGGCGCTTTCGGGTTGGGATCGATCAGCGTTAGCCGCGCTCCGGGAACCGGATTCATGCCCCAAGCTTTGAGCGCCAGCGCATGCGCGTGTCCGCCGCCGATGAATGCGACATCGCGGTTTTTCAGTTCGAATGGACGCAAAATCCCAGCGTATCGGTTGTTGTCCGCCGCGTCCCGACAAGCACGCTCGTATTCAATGCGCCGCTTCGGAGCACGGGTGCCGCAGCGATCTGATGACCTTCCGTGCAGCTGCGGAAACGCCTTCTTCCGTCTCCTTGAGTATCTGGATCCGATTGAAGCGTTTTGGATCTCGGGCCAAGGCATCCCTGAGCGAACTGCCGAAAGCCATGCTCAGCTCCGTGCCGATGTTGAATTTGCAGACCGCAGTATTGCGCGCCATGTGTTCCCGCGATTCCGACGGAACGCCGGATCCGCCGTGAATGACAAGCGGAATATCCGTCACGGCTTCAATGGCCGAGATAACATCAAGATCGATCTTTGCGGACTTCGTTGTCTGAAGATGGACGTTGCCGACGGAAACGGCGAGCGCATCGACTTTCGTCGCTTGCGCGAACGCTTGAGCTTCGCCGGGGTCGCTGGTCGCGGAGGCTTCGCCTTGGTCGTATCCGACGAAGCCGATCTCGCCTTCGCAGGAAATCCCGGCTGAATGCGCCAATTCGACGACTTTGGAAGTGTCGTCGATATTTTGCTGCAAGTCGGTTCTCGACCCGTCGAACATTACTGATGTGAAGCCGCATTCGACGGCTTCGCGGCATTCATCGTAAGTATAGCCGTGGTCCAGATGCGCCACCACCGGCACGTCCGCCGACTCTCCGAGCGCGCGGAACATTGAAGCCAGAATGGGCAATGGCGTGTGAGCCCGGCAGCCCGGGCCGGCCTGAAGGATCACGGGAGCCTGCTCGGCCTCCGCCGCACTCACGTAGGCCCGCGCGTCCTCCCAGCCGAGCACGACCAATCCGCCGACCGCGTATCCATCCGAGCGCGCAGGCTCAAGCACTTCTGAAAGCGTCGCCAAGGTCATTTGAATTTCTCGATCATTTTGGAAAGTCCTGGGATCGTGTGTATTTGGTCCGCGTGGGCCGGCTGGAAGTATTGCTTCAAGCCTCGCTGGCTCAAGCCGCCCAGTATCGTGAAATAGTACATTTCGTAACCGGGGAACACGACGCAAGGGTGGTATCCTCGGTCGATGCAGAACGTGGATCCGTCCACTACGTGGAACGCTTCTCCCGGACCGTCTTCGCCGACTTGAAGAAGCTGCAGTCCGGAGCCTTTCGAGGGCCGGAACCTGAAGTTGTACGTTTCGTCGTGGCGCGTTTCCTGCGAGGGCCGGTCAGTGTCGTGCTTGTGGGGAGGGAAGCCCGACCAGCCGCCGGTTCCGACCGTGAACAGCTCGGATACGAGCAGGCGGCCGACCCTACCGTGCTGCTTCTGGCCCAATATGTGCTTGATCTTGCGGTGCGTTTTCGTGTCGTCCGAGCCGTACTGCACGATGTCGAGATCGTCCGCTCTGATTTCGAACGGGTCGAATTCTTCGTCGCATTTTGCGCCGGCGACGAAGACCTCCGCCTTTTCAGAAACGCATTTGAGCGCGACGCTCGAGCCTGTCGGAATGTAGGCGCCTTCGGGCTCGCCGTCCCATACGTCTTCAGTCCGGTTGCCGAGCGACCTGAAGGTTTCCCCGCAAGTGGACGCATCGACGGATCCCGTCGCAGGCACGATGCAGGTTTCGAATCCCGGGACGGAATATTCGAAGGTTTCGCCTTCAGCGAGCTTGACGATGTTGAAGTAATTCAGCGGAACGAAGGGAGTATGGGCCGGAACGACCGGCTCGTTCATGTTGTCGTACGGAGCGATGTGCATGCTAAGCCTCGGCGGATGCGGCAGTTGATGGCATTTGATGTGAACCGACGAATTCATCCAGTTCATCGGCATGCGGAAAAGCCGGAGTGCATCCGACGCGCGAAACGACTATGGCTGCGCACGCGGAGCCTCGGATGACGCATTCGCGCAGTTCCCGGCCCTGCGCGAGCGAAACGATGAATCCGCCCATGAACCCGTCTCCGGCCCCTACTGGCTTCAGCGGCTCGGTTTCAAAGATTCCGGTCCTGAATTCCGTGCCGTCGGCAATGGTGACGGCCCCTCGCTCGCCCATTTTGTAAACGACGGTTTTCGCTCCGTTCGCGGCCAGCTCGCGAGCCTTGCCGAGGCCCTTGCCGGATTCGCCCGCGAATATGTCGAACTCCGCATCGTTTCCAACGACAATGTCGCAATGATCGCAAACTTGCGCATAGGTCTCCGCAGCGGCTTCAGGCGCGGGCCAGGAATAGCTGCGATAGTCCAGATCGAAAATGATCGGCAGCCCGGCCGATCCTGCGAGTTCGAACGCTCGAAAGGACGAGCTTCTGGAGGGCTCGGCCGCGAACACCGTGCCGGTCGCGATCAACGCGCCGTACGACCCGTAATCGACCGCCTCCACGTCTTCGCGGGTCACTTCGATATCGGATGCGCCGTTGCGGTAGAGAACGCAATTGTATCCGTGCCATCTTGTTTCCGCGAAAGCCAAAGGGTTGCTCGCGCGTCCCCCGACCTTCTTCACATGTCCGCAGTCGACGCCGTACTTCGCCAGTTCTTTCAAGCAGAAGAGGCCGATGGCGTCGTCCGAGACCGACGTGACAAGCGATGCGTCTCCGCCGAGCTTCGCGATCGCGACCGCTATATTCGCGGAGGAGCCGCCCAAGTGGGCGGCATAGGAACTCGCATCTTCGATAGCCGTTCCGGGCGGCTCCGGATAGAGATCCAATCCTGCCCGGCCCAAGACCACGAACTTGTTCTTTCCGATTGATTTTCCGGCAGTCATTGAATGGCGGCAAATTCTTGAGAGTCACCGCTTATTGAAATTCCGAACGTTTGTCGATTCAACCGCTCTTTCGCCCGAATTCCGGCCGCGGGAGGATCGCATTCAAAACCGGCGGACGGCGGTTGGGATTCATGCCGTCATAAGCATTTGCGTTTTATTGACTTTTTCCACGTCTGCCGGTGAACCGTCTCACCGTTATGCCAAGCTTCGAGTTCAGCATCCAGATGGAAATGCGTTGCGCTCGACGTGACCTGCGTGCGAGTGATGGAGGAGACATTCCACTCGCGACGCGAGTAGTTTGTCTTCCATGTTATGTCGCATCGCGCCGAACAGGGATCGTCGGGCCGAATCGAATAGCTTTCGTCCTGCACTGTGCGCGTCGTCCAGCCGTCGTACTCGCCGAATTCCACGGTGCCTTCATCCTGCCGCAGTTTCGCTTCGACCTCGCCCGTGCACATGTCGGTCGTGACGGTCCAACCGCTCCGCGGCTCGCGGTGCACGGTTTGACGAAGCGGTTCAGCAGATTCGGGTTCTTGGAACGGCGGAAGAGCTTCGTCGGCAGGATCAGGTTCTCGAATTGGCAGCCGCAACGAGCTTTCCGCCAGCCTTATTGTTGCGGTCGTTTTCTCCGGCGACGGCCAAATCATCGGCCAGTATGCGGTAGAGACGGACAACTGGATTCGATTGCCCGCGGCAAATCGATGACCGATTTCGTTGAGGCGCACCGCTACCCTTGCGAATTCGCCCGACACCAAGGGTTCGGGATTTTCGTGGCCGTTTCGATGCGTGAGGTTCAGCACGCCGAAGGACACTCGGGTCGCGGCGCCGTCAGGGAGAATTTCGTTCAGGCAGACCGCGATCTGGCCGTCGGGCTTGTCGCATGCCAGTTCAAGCGTCGCAGTCGGCGCGCCGAGGATTTCGAGATCGTGCTCAAGCAACTCGGTCTCGAAATTCAATGAGCCGCCCGCCTCGATGCGCTGGTCGTCCGCAAAGTCAGGTGTAACCCCGTGGGGGCACCATGCGCCTGACGCCCGCCCCGTGGTTTGCGGCGAAGAAATCGTCAACTCGGCATTCGCGCCGTTTGATCGGTTGGTCAAGCCGTTTGGAACGAAATGGAATTTGCGCTCCTTGATGCGAGGCGACGGCCATCGTTTTTCTGCCACCCATTTTCCGGGCCGATGGTCGTAATGCGTGTTCGGCGGCACCGGATCTTCCATCCAGACCCTGAGCGCGGGTTCGTCCATGATGCCGTTGTCGACATCCTTGAGCCAGCGGTCCCACCATCGCAGACATTCTTGCAGGAAGCCGATGGCCGGTCCGGGCTTCGCGAAATGCGGATATTTGTGCGCCCACGGCCCGATCAGTCCCTTGCTGGGAGATTTCAGATTGGAAAGCAGTCTGAACACCGTGTTGGAGTAGCCGTCCGCCCAGCCGCCGACGGCGTACACCGGGCATTGAATGTCGTCGTAGTTTTCGCAAATGGAACCGTGTTTGTAGAACTCGTCACGGTGCTGGCGCTCCAGCCACTGTTCCAGCCAAAGCCCGCTTCCCTCAAGGCGGCACTTCCAGACGTCCTTCCAATCTGAGCCGAAGAATTCGGGATCGGGCGGCGTCGTGTTGAGCGAAAACATGTAGGTCGACCAAGCAATGTTGTCGCAAAGCATGGTGCCGCCCATGTAATGGATGTCATCGGCGTACCTGTCGTCGGTCGAGCAGATCGAAACCACTGCCTTGAGCGGTTCGGGCCGCCGGGCCGCAATCTGTAGGCCGTTGAACCCGCCCCAGGATATTCCGATCATCCCGGCCTTGCCGGTGCACCATTTTTGGTTCGCGATCCAGTCGAGGACCTCGAGCGCGTCGTCCTGCTCCTGCTTGAGGTATTCGCCGAGGAGCAATCCTTCGGAATTGCCGGCGCCTCGCATGTCGACCCGAACGCAAGCGTATCCATGCCCTGCGAAATATGGGTGCGTAAGGGCATCGCGCGGCGCGGTTCTGTCCTGATATCGATAGGGAAGATACTCCAGGATCGCAGGCACGGGCCTCTCTTCCGCGTCGTCGGGAAGCCAAATCTTCGCAGCGAGAGAGATTCCGTCGGAAAGCTTGATTCGAACGCCATCCAGCACTCTCACGTTTCGCGGGAATTCGCGTAAAGTCTTCATCGCTTGGCACCGTTCGTCCTATAGGCAGATGCGAATTTGTTTACCTAATTCCCATGCCTGTCAATCAGTATTCGGCCATGACAATTTGTTGGCGCGTGATCGACAAGCTGCGTGGTCTGAACAGTGCTTGGATATTCACAGCCAACTGGAATAAGGTGCAGATATGCATCCGCTAATTGAAGATCATCGCACCGAAATCCTCGCGCTTGTGGAACGCCACGGCGTGCAGAACGTAAGGGTATTTGGGTCAATGGCGCGAGGAGACGCCACCGACGGATGCGATGTCGATTTGCTTGTTACGCTTCCTCCGGGGCAGTCGGGATTGGCCTTGGGAGCCTTGCTAATGGATGTTCAAGCACTCCTCAACCGCCGGGTGGATGTGCTCACAGAGCCGGGCCTCCATCCAATGTTGCGCGAACGAGTGTTGCAGGAGGCGCGACCGTTGTGACGCCCGACACGAGTACGATTGCGTCCTGCTGAGTTACGTCCGCCAGTGCATTGAATTGGCGCGACCGTAATCAAATCCCTGCACCGTAAGCTGGACAAGTGAATTCAATGCGACAAACCCTTTATTTCAACGGCATTGTCCTCACGATGAATGAAGCCCGGCTGGAAGCCGAGGCTGTCCTGACGGAAGACGAACGCATCGTGCGAGTCGGGAACCGCGAGGAGGTTGCCCGGCAAGCGAAGCCGGAGTGCGCTCGCCACGACCTCCGCGGATGCGCCATGGTGCCGGGCTTCATTGATCCGCACGGGCACTTCCCCGATTCCGGGGTCATGTCACTTTTCAAGGTCGATCTTGCGCCACCCCCGTTGGGCGATTGTCGCTCTCTCGCAATGGCTTTGGAGCGTCTGTCGGCCAAAGCGGAAACCACGCCTGAAGGAGAGTGGGTGCTCGGCGCGATGTTCGATCCGGCCGGAGTTCCCGAGGACAGATTTCCGACCAGGGACGAACTGGACGAAGTCTCCGGAACGCATCCCGTCTGGGCGGAGCACTTCACCGGACATGCCGGGGTCGCGAACTCCCTTGCGCTCGCATGGAGGGGCGTCGATGAATCATCCGCCGACCCGGACGGCGGCAGACTCGGACGCGATCATCCGGGCGGCAGATTGACCGGCTTGCTTGAAGGCATGTCGGCCATGGGCGCGCTCGGAGATACCGAGTTCGGAATTGGACCTGCCGAATTCCGAAAAGCCGCCGCGCATGCCGGTCGGGAATATCTCGGCAAGGGCGTGACGATGGCCCAGAACTCGTGGGCGCCGAAAACGCTGCTGCGCTACTTCGTCGACCTCGCGGAAAATCCTTTGCCGGTGATGCCGGATCTTGTGGTGCTTCCTGCAGGGCATCTTGAGCCCGAACTCAGCGAGAATCGATTGGATTTCGTGCTGTCCGAAAGCGCGTCTGTCCGGTTCGGTCCGCGAAAGCTTTTCGCGGACGGGTCGCTGCACGTTCAAACGGCTTGCCTGACGGAGCCTTATTTCAAGCCGCTCAACGGAGATACCGGCCACCGCTGCGAACCTTCGATTTCCGCCGAAGGCATGTTCAAGCAGATTCTGCCGCTGCATGAAGCGGGTTTCCAAGTGCATATCCATGTCAACGGCGACGCGACCGCTGACATCGTGCTTGACGCGTTTGACCGGGTCTTGGACGCGGCTCCGAGATCCGACCACAGGCACACGCTGATCCATGCGCAGACCGTGAGAAAGGATCAATTGGATCGCATGGCTCAGCTGGGGGTGTCGGCAAGCTTTTTCCCCGCGCACATTTACTACTGGGGCGAGTACCACCGCGAGGTTTCGCTCGGGCCGGCGAGAGCTGAAAACATTTCTCCGGCTCGCTGGGCGGCCGAGAGCGGAGTCAGGTTCACCATCCACAACGATGCGACGGTTACGCCGACTTTGCCTCTGCATTTGGCTTGGTGCGCAGCGGAAAGGAAAACGAACCGGGGCCGCGTGCTCGGAGAAGATCAGCGATTGACGCCTCTTGAAGCTCTCAAAGCGCATACGATCAATGCCGCATGGCAGGTCTTCGCGGAAGCTGAACGGGGCAGCATCGAAGTCGGCAAGAGGGCTGACTTTGCGATCCTATCGGAAAATCCGCTGGATGCAGGCGACGGCTTGAAGGATTTGCGCGTCCTTGAGACTGTGCTCGCCGGGGAAACCGTTTATCGGGAATGAAGCCGATCACTTCGGCGGGTTCAGGTCATAGCAGCCGAACCCCGGGCCGAAGGCGGTTGTAGTCGATCCGATCCAATACGCATGGATTGTATCCCGGAGCGTCGACGAGAATCACGCGCGAAGCGATAGGCTCGAAATCGGCTCTGAAGTGAACCGTGCTTTTGACCGCCACGATTGAAAGCCGACTCGGATTGATTCCGAGATGGCTGAACACTGCGCGATCAAGGCACTGGATGCGCGCGGACGTCACGACGACGCGCACGCCGGATCTGCTGTCGACAACTTCAAGCGCAGCAGTCGGTCCAAGCGCGGCCTTGCAGCCGCCCATCATGGCTCCCGCGTACTCGAAATTGCCGTCGCTCAGCGCGACAACTTTGAACCTGCCGTCGTAGGGCGGATTTTCATCTCCGCCGAATTTCCCTCCGAGCGCGAAATCGAATTCCGCTCCGACCCCGGCTTCGTGGGCCGCGGCGGCCGCTTCGGGATCAAAGAGCGCGCCGAGGGCGGCATTGGTTGCCCCGCAGGCCACCATCGACGCGAGCAGAGCGGTCGTGTCGGAGGTCGCCCCGGCGCCCGAATTGTCCTGGATGTCCGCCAGCACGACCGGTCGGCCCGGTTCGCCGAATTCGATGGCTTCGCGCACGGCTTCGTCGGGTTCGGCAAGTGCGGCGCTGAATTCATTCGCCGCCGCGACGACCGCGGCTTCGATTTCCTTCAGCTTTTGATTGATCGACTCGCGCGAGTACCCGGAAGCGACAATCGCCGGGCCGCATTGGGCGATGTCCGCCGGAGGGAATCCCAGCGCTATATCCGCCGTCGGATCCTTCAGTGACACGCACGACTCCAGCATGCCGTACAGCTTGTCGGCGGGCGGCTCGGTGGTGCACTGTGCATGAACCGGCACCATGAACGGCAACTTTCTGAAACCGGATTTGGGTTTCCGGTCGGCTCTGACTGCTTCTGCAAGCAAATTGAAGGCGCGGGCGCCCGTTTCCGCCATGTCCAGATGCGGGTACGTCCTGAATATGGTTACGATGTCCGCGGCATTCACCATTTCTTCCGTGACATTGGCATGCAAGTCCAAGCTGATGGCGATCGGCATGCTCTCACCGGCCAAATCGCGAACGCGCCGGAGCAGTTCGCCTTCGCCGTCTTCGAATTGTTCCGTCACCATCGCTCCGTGGAGATCGAGATAGACTCCGTCTGCGGGCATCGCGTCGGATATGCCCGCGAGGATTTTGGCGGCGATGGTTTCGAAGGCTTCGTTGCTGACAAAATTTGAGGGTTCAGCGCTTGCCCAGAGAATTGGAACCAGTTTCGCTTCATCTTCGGCTGCGGCGATGAAGCCGCCGATCGGAATGTTCATGGGCCTGAATACGCTCAGAACATCCGGTCCTTCGGTCAAGCCGGGCCAGCCGTCCACTCGCATGAAATCCGAAAGGCCCGCGAATATCGGAGAGAAGGTGTTGGTTTCGTGCTGGAATCCTGCGACCGCGAATTTCGGCTTTCGTTTGTTCCTGTCCAACTTTCGGCCTCCAGATCGTCGATCCGCAAAATTGCGACTCAAGTTCCGTCTTTATCAAAACCCTATCGGAAAATGGCACATGACTGTCCGCCCGTCCGGGAGTTCGGTTTCGGTCGGCATTCGCGTCCGGCAGACAGGTTTTGCGTACTGGCATCTGGGATGGAATTCGCAGCCGCTCGGCCGGTTGGAAAGGCTCGGAACTTCTCCTTCGATGGAGACCAGCTTCCGTCTTCGCGTGGGGTCCGGGCTCGGAGCGCCTCGCACGAGCGCATAGCTGTAAGGGTGCGCGGGTCGCTCGAACACATCGGCGCAGCGCCCCTGTTCCACGATGCGGCCAAGATACATGATCGCAAGCCTGTCGCTGACTTGGCGGATCACGGGAAGGTTGTGGCTGATCAGGAGGTAGCCAGGCGAGTGCGTTTCCTGCAGTTCCATGAGCAAGTTCAATATTTCGCCCTGCACGGAGACATCCAGTCCCGCCGTGGGCTCGTCGGCGACAACGAGGGACGGATTGAGCGCCAGAGCCCGCGCCACGCCGACCCGGCGCGCTTGCCCGCCGGAGAGCTCGTGCGGATAGCGGGACAGGAAGCTCGTCGGAAGGCGCACCATGTCGCAGAGCTTCTGCGCCTGCTTCGCCAAATCTTCTTCGAGTTCCCCGTGGATTCGGAAGGGTTCCGTCAGCAGCTGCATGACCGTCCGCCTCGGGCTGAGCGATCCGACCGGGTCTTGGAACATCATCGCGACCTGTCGGCGTATCCTTTTGAATTCGGATTGAGAGAGTCCGGTCAATTCCTGTCCCTTGTACTGGATCGAGCCTGATTCGGCGCGAACAAGACCGAGTATGGCCCTTCCGAGTGTAGACTTGCCCGCGCCGCTTTCGCCGACAAGACCGAGGGTTTGCCCGGCACCCAGACTTATGGTGGCGTCGCAGACTGCGTCGACGAACGGGTCGGAACTGCCGGAAGCCAAGGCTTTGAGCAGGCCCATTGCCCTGAAGCGGATCCGCAGATCATTTACCGAAAGGAGTTTCGTTTCGCTCTCTTCGTCCGCGCTCAGTACCGGAGCGGTCGGCGGCGCGCCCTCCGCGGCGGTTGCTTCAACTCGGTTGTCGCGAGTTTTGCGTTCCGGCCCCGACGCATGGAAATGGCATCTGACGCCGTGCTCGATACCTCCGTAATTGCTTTCGACTTGGCTGTCCGTCGGACTTTCGGCGTTGCATTTCGCTTCGGCTCGGGGGCATCTTGCGGCGAATACGCATCCGGTCGGCGGCGAATGCAGATCAGGAACGTCGCCGGGAATGGTCGGGAATGATCGCGACTTCGCCAATTCCAGGGCTGGGTCGCATTCCAATAGGGCCCTCGTGTACGGGTGGCGGGGATGGAAAAAGATGTCGCGGACGTCGGAGTGCTCTACGACTTCGCCGGCATACATCACGACGACCTCGTCGCACAATTCCGCGATAAGCCCCAAATTGTGAGACACCAGCATGACGGTCGATCCGAACTCCGAGCGGGCCTCCCGGATCAAATGGATGATCTGGGCCTCCATCGTCACGTCCAGCGCGGTCGTGGGCTCGTCCGTGATGAGCAGAGCGGGGTCCATCAGCAGCGCCATCCCGATTCCGGCGCGCTGGCGCATTCCGCCGCTGAACTGATGAGGGTAGTTGAATATCCTCGACTCCGGGTCGGGAATTCCCACGCGGCGCATCATGTTCGCCGCCCGGGCAACTTTTTCGCGCATTCCGATTTCACGCCTTCGATACTGGATATCGACCATTTGCGTTCGGTAGTCGTGCACCGGAATTTGCGACGTCATGGGATCTTGGAACACCATCGAAACTTCTTCGCCCCGGAACTGCCGGATTTCGCCCTCGCCGAAATTGAGGACGTCGCCGCCGCGATAGAGGATTGTTCCGCCTTCGATGTTTCCGTTGTTGGCCAGCAAGCGCATGACCGCCCAGATGAGCGTGCTCTTCCCCGACCCGCTTTCGCCGACCACCCCCAAAATTCGCCCTTTTCGAACGGAGATGTTGATGTCCCTGAGCGCATGGACGCGTCCTCTCGGCGTGCTGAAGTCCACGCTCAGACCTTGAATGTCCAGCAGGGTTTCCACGCTCAGCGCTTTCCTCGCAACTTGGGGTCGAACACGTCCCGCAGCGCCTCGCCCAATAGAGTGAAGCCCAAAGTCGTGAGCACCAGCGGTATTCCGCCGGCGATGACGGGCCAAGGCGACGAGCGAATCACAAGGTATCCTTCGTTCAGTATTGTTCCCCAGCTGGCGGTCGGAGGCAGCACGCCCAGTCCGAGGAAACTCAATCCGGCTTCGATCGTCACGACGACCGGGACATCCATTGCGGCGAGGATGAGAAGCGGACCGATCACGTTCGGCATGACGTGGTGGAAAAGGGTGCGGACCGCTCCCGACCCCATCGACTTTTCCGCGAGGATGAACTCCGTGTTCTTGAGCGCGAGCGTGGCTGTCCGGGCAAGGCGGGCGTAGCCCGGAATGCTCGTCACGATGACAATGGCGAGCACCAGGTTGAGGCTGGGCCCGAGAAGCGAAACGGCGGCCAGAGCAAGAACGATGGTGGGGAAGGACCTGATCGTGTCGAACACGAGCAGCAGCATGTGATCGAGCCATCGCGGCCCGAAGCCCGCGATCATCCCCAGCAGCAGGCCGATGCCGAGAGCGGACGTCACTCCGATCGCCGCGACCTTGAGCGCGACCCGCCCGCCGTATAGCACCCGCGTATAGATGTCGCGTCCCAGCTGATCCGCGCCGAGCCAATGATCGGCGCTCGGCCCGGTAAGTCGTGCTGCGATGTCGAGTTGGTTCGGATCATGAGTCGCGAACAGGGGCGCAAGCAATGCGCTCAGAAAGAATGCGACGACAAGAACGAGGCCGAACATGCCTTGGCCGTTCCTTAGGAAGAGCCGAAGCTTTTCCCACTCGACGGGTCGGGCTGCGACGGAAGTTTCCATCGGTGCGAGCGCGCGCGCCTACAAGTTCTCGCGGACTCGCGGGTCGAGCAGCGACACCGCAAGATCCGCCACGAGCGTGACGGTGACGTACATGACGACCGTTACCAGAACGGCCCCTTGCACGACCGGGAAGTTCCGATTCAGCACCATGTCGTAGATGATCTTCCCTATACCCGGCCGAGCGAAGATGATCTCTGCGAAAACGGTCCCGGACAGCAGTACGCCGAAGCCTACCCCCATCAACGTGATCGTCGGGAGGATGGCGACCTTGAGCGCGTAGCGGTACACGACAGTTCGGTTCTTCAAGCCGAATGCTTTTGCTGAGCGTATGTAGTTCTCGCCCATGACCTCGAGCATTGATGCCCGAACCATCCTCGCAAGATAGCCGACCCATCCCAGACCGACCGCGAAGGAAGGGAGCACAAGATGTCGAGCCAAGTCCAATACATCTCCTTCGTCGCCGGCTCCTATGACCGGAAACAGGTCGAGGTAGATTGCGAAGAAGAGGATTGCCCAGATCGATACGAGGAACGCGGGCACGGTTATCGTGCCGATGGATACGATGCCTGTGATTCTGTCGAGCCATGAATTCGGGCGCACGGCCGAAAGGCAGCCGATCGGAATCCCCAGCAAAGCCGACCAAGCGATCGCGGAAACCGCGAGCGCGATCGTGTGGGGCAACTGTTCCAAAATCGTCAGCGATACGCTTTTGTTGCTGAATACGTCCGTTCCGAGGTCTCCGGAAAGAACGTTCCCGAAGAATATGAAGAAGCGCGTCAATACGGGCTTGTCCAAATGCATTTTCGCAGCGTAGGCCGCTTGGATTTCGGGAGTCGCGCGAGGTCCGAGCGCGATGCTCACCGGATCGCCCGGAATCATGTTGAGCATTGCGAACAGGGTCAGGATTGCGAGCCAAATAATCAGCGCGGAAAGACCGATTCGCTTCAAAATATAAATCAACATGCATCAAGTATATTTTGTTCGAGCCGCCGAGCATCCCGTGCCCGGCGGCTCGACGGTTCAGCGTGAGCTGAAGTAAGCCAGCTGCATTTCTCCGGAAGGCGCGAATTGGGCGTCCAGATCGGCCCGGTGGATGAACACCTCGGGTTCGTGAACCAGCCAGACGTATGCTCCCGTTTCGTCCATGATTTCCTGCATCCGCACATATATTTTTGCGCGCTCCGCAGGGTCGACTTCTTCGATGCCCCTTGCGTAGAGTTCTTCGAACTCGTCCGAAGACCACCGCTCCCAATTCCAAATGCCCACTTGGTCGCGGACAAACCACTGGGTCGGTTCGAACGGATCAGGACCCGAACCGAAACGCATCAACCAGAGTTCAAGCTCCTTCCAGGTGTCGCCCTTGCTCTCCTGTCCCATTTCCCAGAACGGGCCGGAGTCCAAGGGCATCACAGTCACGTTGATGCCGACCTCCGCGAGATTGGCTTGAATGATCGTGGCCGAAAGGACCCTTTCCTGATTGTTGAGCGTACGAAGCGTGAGATCCAGCCCTTCCGCGCCGGCCTCCTTGACGAGCGCCCGCGCGGCGTCGGGGTCATAGGAGTATCCGGCACTGTCGCGCTTGCCGACCAGTCCCGGGCTTACGATGCCGAAGGACGGTTCGACAGCGCCCGAATAAGCGCCTTGAATTATGGCGTTCTGATCGACAGCTTGCTGGATGGCCTTCCTGACCCGGATGTCCTGCAGCTTCGGGTTTTCGGTATTCATGCCCAGCCACATGTACTGAAGCGCGCCTGCCGTCGTGAGCCTGCTGTTGGGCGGAAGCTCTTTGACGTATCTGGCCAAAGCATTGGAAGACACTTGAACGCAGTCGAGTTCGCCCGCTTCGAACGCGAGAGCTGCCGTTTCGTACTCCGTAACCAGGCGGCACTCGATCTCGTCGAAATAGGTGGGCTCTCCCGTCCATTCGGGATTGCGCGTCAGCCGGACATACTGTCCTTGCCTCCATTCGAACACGTACGGTCCGCAAGTCGCCGGCGGATCGTTGGTGTAGCGCCCTCCGACGGCTTCGACGGCGGCCTTGCATAGAATGATGCCCGTTCCCGACGCGAGCGTCGAGTTCATGAAGGGAGAGAACGGCTGGTTCAGAACGACGGTGCCGCTGTAACGATCCTTGATGTCCACCCGATCGTACGCTTGGTAGTCGCCCTTCCATTCGCTTTGCGCCATCCGGTCGTAGCTGAACTGCACGTCTTCGGTCGTCAGTTCGCCGTAGCCGTTCGACCACATGAGGCCTTTCTTCAGCGTGAACTCTATGTGCGTCGAGTCCGTCTGCACGACGGATTCAGTGAATGGAGCAGGCATCCACCCTTGGCCCGGCACATCCGAGTAATGGACCAATGACGGCATGCAGCACCAGTTCACGTCGTTCACGGGGTGTCCGCCGACGTAGTATCCCGGATCCAAGCTATCCATGTCCCTGTTGAATCGGACGGTCAGTTTTCCAGCTTCGATCGCGAACGACATTCCAGGAAATGTACCGGTCAGGCCGGCGGTTCCCGCGAATGCGGCGGCTTGCATAAAGCGACGTCTGGACAATCCTTGCGATGTATTCATTGGCTCCTCCTATAGTGTGTTGTCGAGAGATTTATATAGCCGTGTTGAGCGACAATAAAGCCGTTGTACGAGTGCCGTACAAGCGCAATGCGGTTCGCCGGAAACGGGTGGAATCGCGGACCCAAGCGCGAGGCGCAGCCTCGCCGACTATTGTCCCACATGTCAAAGGATAAACGTTTCAAGCACAGGAAGACCGCATGGAGCGCGGAAATGCTCCCGCCGGGCCGACGAATCCCTACGCGAAATCCCGTTGCTACGCGGGTTCGTTCGGTCGAGACCGTTTGCACTGCACCCGGTTTGTTGACAGCCAGCGCTTGGACTGTTTCACATGGAACAATTGCGTCGGCCGCGGTGCGCGAGATTTAGGATGCCCGAAGTACCGAACGAAAACCGGCAGCCCGTCTCCGGTCGGCTGCTGTTCTCCTTCTTCGTCATTGCGGACACTCATGTGAACGAGGGCGAAAACGCATCGACCTCGCCATACAGGACAAACCTTGAAGCCAATCCGCGGGCACGACAGGTCTTTGCCGAATTGGCGGCTGCAAGGCCGCGAGCACGCTTTGTCGTTCATCTCGGCGACATGGTGCATCCGGTTCCGGCTCTGTCCGAGCATAAAGCCGCGATCGAGCAGTTCAGATCGCTTGCGTCGCTGCTCGATGTGCCGCTCCGCTTGACGCCCGGAAACCATGATGTCGGCGACAAATCGATCGAATGGATGCCAGCCGGTCGCGTTTGCGAAGACTACCTCGCAACCTACCGCGAGGCGTTCGGGCCGGATTACTACGGATTCGAAGAAGACGGCGTCCTGTTCATCGTGCTGAATTCGCTATTGCTGAACTCTGGTCTGCCGGGCGAAGCCAGGCAGCGCATCCGGATCGAGCGGCAGCTGGACGGGGCGGCCGGCAAACGCGTGTTTCTATTCATGCACTACCCGCCTTTTTTGTTTTCCCCCGACGAGGAGGGCAACTACGACAACATCGATGAGCCCGCGCGAACTTGGCTGCTGAATCAGATCGGAAGACAGGAGGTGGAGGCGGCGTTCTCCGGGCATGTGCACAATTTCTGGCTCCACTGCCGGGGATCCGCCAAGCTGTACGCAATGCCCTCAACCGCGTTCGTGCGCCAAGACTTCGCCGAGTTCTGCGCTTCCGACCCGGGGCCGGAGTTCGGGCGGAACGACGCGGGCAAGCTCGGCTATTTCAAAGTTGACGTTTTCGAAGGCGGGCATGTTGCGAGTCTCGTCCGCACTTGGGGACGAACTTGCGCGCCGAAACAAATCCCGGAAGCTGGTACGGAACAGCTGATCGCGCATCCCTCTACATCCGGATTCAATTCGTTCGGCGTCGAGCTCCGCCATCCTTGGGCGGAGGTCGTCCAGATACCTTCGACCGGGGGCGTGCAGGAATTCGGCCGCAAGAGGGCGCGGAACGACTATACCCTGCTCGCGCTCTTGGAAATGGGCGCGAAGCTTTCCAAGGTGCCGGACGCCGACTTGCTGGATCCCTCAACTCGCGCCCGCATGCGCCTCATGGCGGAATTCGGCTACCGCTTCATCGCGACGTCGCTCGGCGTTCCGAGCGACGAACTTGTGTCGGCAGCGACGGAAGTCGGCGACGGAGTGCTTGCGTTGGAGGTGAATCTGACTTTGCGGGAGTTCAATCGTGCGCGCGATATGCTGCGGTCGATCCAGAAGCAGAGCGGCGTGCGCCTGTATCTCTCGGTAATTGAGGGCGGCCTCGATGATCGGGTCGCCGGATCCACGTTCAGCCATGCGATAAAGGCCGGATTCACGCCTGAGCAGGCTGAACGAAAAATGGAATTCATCTCGGAAGCGGTTGCCGAAGGGGTGATTGACGGCGTCACGGTCAGGCTGGAACGCTCCGAATCTCTGCCGGCCGCGTCGCGCCGTTTGGGTGCTCTATGCTCGAAAGCAAGGTGCCGGATACTGGCTTCTTTGAAGCTCCACGGCGCGGCCGCTGATCGTTGGACCGACGACCGGGAGACGGCGGCGCGCGCTGCGCAGGCCATGGTGCTGTCGAGATTCGAAAACGGCGTCTGGTTTATCTTCGACACATTCATGGATGTGGACAGGGGTTTCTATCCTCGCAATGCGTTCATTGACCGGCGATTCAATCCGCGCGCGGCGGCCCGAGCTTGCAAACGGCTGTCCGCGCTTTTCCCGGAGCGAGAGCCTTTCGTTGCGTCCGAAGGGAGCAGCACCGAGGAAATCCCGTTCAAGCATTCGAACCGGAAGCACCTGCTTGTTTGCGCTCCCCGGACGAGGGCGGTGGCGCTGCTCGAATCGCTGCCTGGCGATACAGGCGTTCAGGATTTGATTGCGGAACAATCGGGATCGGGGTCATCGCTCCGAAATTGGCTGGCGAAGATTTCCTTCAGCGATAGAGAAAAGTGCGAGGCCGTGCTTGCATATCTTGATTAGCGGGTCGCCGACTGGCATTCGAATGCACGCGACGAATTGAGCCCAACCAGATGAATGGGATGAATCCGCTTGAGTAGCTCTTTGCTTCAAGCGTTGCGACAAATATATTTTCAGCGCGAGAGGTACAAGAATTTTGTCGATGAGCGCCGCCGCGGCTCAAGCTGAAATCGGGCGAACCTTGGTTCTGGATCCAGCTAAAGTTATCCGCTGAATTTTCAAACCGCCGATTCAAGGACCGTGAAGTTGCCGCACCGATTGAAAACAATCGTGTCTCCGACCCAGCCTACAAAGAAGTCGGTTCCGCTTGCGAGCATGCGCTCACTTTGTGGCCTGCCGCGAAAGCGGCCATCCTATTCGGTTCACGAGCTCGGGGCGACAGCCGCGACGACAGCGATTGGGATGTGGCATTCGTTACCCAAAAAGACGAGTCGCCGCCCGCCGCTGTCGGTTGCGTGTTTGAATTATTGAGGGAGCATTCAAAAATAGACGTTCAGGCACTGGCAATTTCGCAATTCAGACTCTGCGAGAACGCAGGCTCTCTTGGCAAAGTCGCAGTACTGATCGCGCTTTATGGTCGTTTGATTGCAGGGTGCTGTGAATGGCCGGAGATAGAAGGCAAGCCAATTTTGAAACCGGTAGATTGCTTGGGTTGACGAAGCGGCGCCTTGAGACGCGTCGCTTCAGCGTTCAAAAATCCCGCAATTGCTATTGATTTTGCTCGCACAAGCAACGTGCAGAGCGAATTGGGGGATTTCGTAGCGGCTTCGTCGGATGCTGCAGAACGATTTGCAAAAATCGCATTCGGGAAAATTACTTCCGGCACGGATGTTCCAATTCCAAAACGACATCAAATCAATGAGATCGTTGGAATTCTAGACGGCCTTGCCGGAGCAAGTGCGCTTGCAAGCCGTTTTCCGTCGATCCTCCGGCATTCGTCCACAAACAGATCTCAGCCACCGAACTGGGGAATTTTACCTCGGCGCTTTTGCAGAGTTTTCGTATGGTAGTTTCAAATGGCACCTTCCATCGACGTTACGGGCGAGCAGCGCGAGACGATCCTGTCGTTGCTTGAACGGCGCATGCCGGAAACGATGGTTTGGACCAACCGCTTTCGACTCTAGCGGAAGTCGCGACCGATGTCCGACTTGGACTTGGTTTTTGTTCGCCACGCCCGAGCGGAGCTGACGAGTCGGCGGCCCGCGGGATGCGTTCGGGGAATGCGACTTGCCGCTCTTGGAGACCTGTTCATCTGAGACGAGTGCGCAGATTAGCCCTGCCGACTTATGGCACGTCCCGCATTTTGGAAGCCCCGCTTTCCTTTTGACGAGCCTGACGTCGACCAGCTTTGAAGCCAATCCGGTGGCCCATCGCTGCGCTTCCCAGCATTGTCTGGCCTTGCCACATGACTTGATGTCCTGGGGCTGGATCGTGTTTTCGGGCGCGATATCCGCCAAGATGGGCGACGACTTGCACGGCTGCGCCGAGTCTGTTTGGTGCGGGCAGGCCGTATTCGTCGGCGTAGTCCCGCAGGAAATCCAGCTCGTCGTCGGCGAATGTCAATTCCGGCTCGCAGTCGGGCATTTGGTGACCGAGCAGGGTCATCGCCATGATGCGCCAGGCGATGACTGCATTGATTGCGACCGCCCTATGCAGCCGGTCTGCGGTCCGGAACTGCAGGAACTCGGCGCGGCAACCGGATTTAAGCACGCGGAAAAAGTTCTTGATTTGCCATCTCTGGAGATAGAAGCCCACGACCCTGGCCGCATCTTCTGCACTGCGAACGTCGAGCGAGGTCAGCAAATCCCATTGAACCGGGTTCTCGCCGTCGGGCGGCGCGGTCTCAACGACGTGGACCGCGGACACTTTCGTCGGCTCCGAATCCTCGGCGGACCTCGTTGTCGGAACCGCCATGCGGCGGATGCGCATTTCGCAGCAGGCCAGTCGCTTTCGGCGGCCGGGTCGGGCAGCCAATTCTTCAATCTCCACGTCGATCAGGCCGTCTGCCGCGCCGCCGATCTGGGCGGGCAGATTCTGTCCGTTCTTGCCGCTTTCACGATCATGGTTCACTCGCGCCAGCAGGTCCACCCGGGGATGTCTGCGCTGAGCGTCGAAGATCTCAAAGCAATCCGCCTCCAGATCGCACACTGCGATTACGCGTGTTCCGCCGTTCACCTCTCGGGCTGTCTTGGCGATGTCGGTGAAGCCGTCGAGCAACCGCCGGGCACTCCGACGGGCAGCGACCTCCGGCGGCGGGCTTTCGTCGAGTCAAAGCCCAACCGCAACACGCCGAGCGGAAGGCCCGAATCCGTCACCGCCAGCGTCGCGTGCAGCCGTAGGCTCTTCGCGCCCTTCCTGTTCGTGCCGACCACCTCGGGCACGTAGTTGCCCGGGCGGGTCGCGAGGTTTAGGTCGGTCCCATCCTGAATCGCCAGAACCGTGCGCTGTCCGCAGACTCTCTCGATGCTGCGTTCGCGGTGCGGCGCGAGAATGTTCCGCACTTTGACCGCCGATTCCGCGGGCATCTCGACCAGCCGGTAGAACGCGTCGGTCGCAGTGCCGTCGTCGACCCTGTCCGCATTGATCATGCTTGGAAAGGCTCCGAGAAGGTCGACTTTCTTCACCAGCCGCGCCGACAGTCGTTTTTCAACCATGGGAGTCTCTCCAAACTCGTTCTTCGCCTGTTTATAAGCATCCAAACGCGGTCCTCAACGAGGAGTTGCTGATTGGAGTGGGTAGGAGCAGGTGAGCATTGTCAAGGACTCTGGCGTATTGAACGTGCCGCCAGCAAAACTGCGGGCCAGTGAACGCCGACGATAAACAGGAGGTTGGTCCGGCTCACTTGAATCGGAGTGCAAAAATGGCCAACTTTGTTTGGGGGTAGATCGGCGTTCAATTGTGACCCTATTTTATTTTTGTTCAACTACTTTTCCGGTGATTCGGAAGAGCGAGGCGAGGGATGTTGGGAGTGGACGAGATAGCGAAGATTCAGCGGGCTCGTTATCGGGACGGCCATTCGATCAGAGGGGTTGGCCGGGATTTGGGTGTGTAGCGCGTGGCGGTTCGGAAGGTTTTGCGTTCGGAAGCGACATCGTTTCCGTATGATCGGCGGACGCCATGACACCCGAAGATCGGTCTTTGGCGATCAGAGCTCAACTTGATTTTGTCGGAGAAAGAGGCTCGTCCGAAGCGCACGGGATGGAACTCCGGTGCGGCATGGGAGTGGAGGAAATTCTGGTCAGGAACGGCCGAGCCTACGGGGTGCAACTGACCTGCGGCCAAGAGATACATGCGAAGCGGGTCGCATCAAACCTGTCCGCCAAAGTGACTTTCGACAATCTGGTTGCACGCGAGCACCTCCCGGACGAGTTCGTTGAGGATATTGACGGACCCCAGACCAGGGGCATGAGCTTCAAGCCTCCGTGCGCGATCAATAGTCTTCCCCGATGCAAAGGGCTTTCGCAGGAGAAGACCGGTGTCGAGTATCCCGCTTATGCTCACATCTGCCCGACGCTGGAATTCTTGGAGTGCGCATTCGACGAGGCGAAATACGGCTGGTATTCGTCGGAGCCGTTTCTGCCCCCGATCATGCCGACCTGCTACGACGACACGCTTGCGCCCGAAGGAAAGCATGTGTCATCACGTTCCAAGGCGGCGTATCTCCATATGGTCTCAGAAACTCGACATGGGAGATCGAAGGCCCGAGGCTCGTCAAAAACGTGATGTCGGTGATGAACCTCTTCGTGCCGGGGTTTTCGGATTCCGTGATCGACTACAAGCTGTTCACGCCGAAAGACATTGAAGACGACATCAACATGCCTGGCGGAAACACGCAGCATGGAGAACTGACCCTTGACCAGCTGTTCTTCATGCGCCCGGTTCCCGGATATGCGGATTATCGCTCGCCCGTAGAATCGCTTTACCAGCGTGGTGCGTCGACCCACCCGGGCGGTGCGGTGTCAGCCGCGCCCGGGCACAACGCCGCGCGTGAAATCGTGTCGGAATGGCGGTGACCGCATTGGGTTCCGAACACGGAACCGTCAATGCGCTCTGCATGCAATTTGCGAAGCGAGCTAAATTCTATCTTGGAACGTTGCGTCGCGCGTGATTGATCGGATATGTCGGGACGCGTTAGACTTAAGAATTTGGAGAACGAGCCCGTGCCCAAAGTTTACTTGAACGAACAAATGCAAAGCTATGTGGAGTTGGAAATAAAATCAGGGGCTTATGCCAACCTGAGTGAGGTTGTGCACGCAGGTATCCGACTATTGATGGAGAAGGACGGCGCCCGACAGTTTTATGCGTTGAAGGCTAATCTTGAGCAAGCGACGGCCGAAGCCGAAGCAGGAGCTTTCGCGCCTTTCGATGCTCGCGCCTTTGAACCTGATGCCTTCATTGAGTAGCGGCAATGCCTGAACATCCGGCTATCCGACATTGCCCAATTCGATCTTGAGAATATCAGAGGTAATTCAGTCGAAACATTGGGCGTAAGGCGGCAAGTGGCGGAGTCTGCGCCAAAGCCCCGGAGAATCGAAGCGGGTATGGAAATGTCGGCCCACGGAACAGGGCTCGTTCCCGCTCTGAGAATACATGGTCAGCCCCTCTGAACCCCTCCGTGCACTTGATGGAATTCCCTCAATCGATGGATTCTCTGCAATACACTACACATAGGTGGATATAGCCTCATTAATGAGACCCGCGGCCGTTTCAGCCTGCTTGATTGTGGAATATCTGCCAAAACTGAAACGAATGCACTCGGAAGCGATTGAATGATCATACCCCATAGCCAGCAGCACATGTGAGGGTTCAATCGAACCTGAAGAACAGGCGGACTGTGTAGATGCCGCGATCTGAGGCTGTAGTTTTGCAAGAAGATCAGCGCCGTTCTGCCCCGGAAATCGCATAAGGGCATTGCCTTGATGGCGGCGCTCCAATGGACCGATCAAATTCGCTGACGACTCATTCTGAAGGATCTCAACAAACCTATTGCGAATAGAAGAAACCTCTTTGCGCTCGTCCTGACCCTCGCGAGAAATAATTCTGCAAGCTTCCCCAAATCCCACTGCGAGCTCAGTCGCCATTGTTCCGCCGCGCCGCCCGCTTTAAATATTGTAGATGCTGTCGTCAGTCGGAAACGCAACGTCCAGTTTTCGACGGGACACCTCGACGGTCACCACTTTTTCTCAATGAAACAGTTCGGGGATTTGACGAAGATTACTTTCAACACGGACCATCCGATCCATGAGCAGCTCTTGGAGGTGTTGGGTCCTGCAACAGAAGACGACACCGATGCAGATTTGCTCGATCGGGTACTTAGGGCATCTGACACGCTGAGGTTACTCTTTGCGGCGTGGGCTCGTTACGAGCTTGAGGAGACTCAAAAACACGATGAGCTGATGGAAATGCGTCAGGAATGGGGCAAGATGGCGAAAGTCTTTTTGCGTGAAGAAGCCGACGGCAAATCGTGAAACTTGACGACCAAATACTGTCTGTTTTCGAACTTGCGAAAACGAGTGTTCGTATAGCGGCACCTTTCATCAAAATTCACACACTGGGCCGCGCGCTGTCGGTTGTATCAGACGAAATCGAAGTGACATGCATTACCAGATGGAGGCCAGAAGATATCGCAAGCGGTGCATGCGATCTTGAGATTTTTGATTTATTGGAAAATCGAAAACGGTCTTCACTGTTAATCCACCCCCTCCTACACGCAAAGTTCTTCGCCGCAGACACGACTTGCCTAGTCGGTTCCGCAAATCTGTCTGACGCGGCACTTGGATGGGGGTCGCCACCAAACTCCGAACTCTTAATCCAAATCAAAACGTCCGACCACGGGATGGAACCTTGGTGGAGCGCGTTACAGAAAGAGAGTATCGAAGCAACTGATGACATTCGGTCAGCGATCGAGCGTGAAGCAACAAGATTTCAAGAATCAAGACAATCGATTCCTCGACCTGAAACCGATCAAACCGTAGTCAACGACGAAGTGATTTGGGTGCCTGAGTGTCCAAGATGGACCGGCCTTTGGGAGGCATATTCCGGCGACGAAGAGCAGTTGCCCAGAAGCGCCCTGGCTTCAGCTAAATCTGACCTTGCTGCACTGTGCCTACATCCTGGCCTGGATCGAAATGGCTTCGAAAGGTCAATAAAAACAGCCTTTCGACACACCATTTTGTTTCATGAGCTTGATCAGCTTTCGCAAGAAGGTCTCACGGACCTCGCTGCTCACAGTCTGCTTGTTGAGAAATGCGCTATCAGGCCGCAAGATGCGCAGCGGCGATGGCAAGTGATTAAGCGCTGGCTGAGCGAGCTTTACCCTGAAGAGTTTCTTTTGGAAGTCAATCAAGAGGTGCTTTTTAAGGGCCGAATGCTCTAGTTTTACGATTCGGAATTGATGGGTCGGGCCGATGATCCTCGCGCGCATCATCCAGTCTATCGAGTTCAAAGGAGAAAAATCCATCGCAACGGGACGGTCAGGTGTGATTTTTCAGACACTAGTGTGCTGGTGAGCCCGACAGGATTCGAACCTGTGACCTACTGATTAAAAGTCAGCTGCTCTACCAACTGAGCTACGGGCCCACGCGCATCGACTCCGGCAGATGCATCGATCCGCCGATCAGCGGTCGGTTAGTCTCCATGCATTCGGAAGTCAATGTGTCAGCGTCTCTTTCGATTCGCTTGTGCCGAAAATGTTTCCCATTTCGGAGGCGAAATGCCGGTAGCTGAACCGGTTCGAGAATGCGATTGAGTCCGAAGCCGTAGTTCAAGCTCTGCATGTCGTCCGTGCTCGGCGAAGAGTCCTTGGTTCGCCACCCGCCTTTTCGGCAGACTTGCCGCGGCCGTTCCTTGCCGGGAGCAACAGCGCGGGCTTGCCGGCGAAATCTCCCCTTCCCAATGAACGGTTGCGGCCATGCTCGTTCAACTTTGAAGGAAAACGCTGTAGGAAGATGGGCATGAGTGATCTTCGCTTCATGAAAATGCATGGTCTAGGAAACGACTTCATGGTTGTCGATTTCCGAGGAATGCCGGGTTCGATAAGCAGCCACTCGGTGATTGGATTGGCAGATCGTCGCTGCGGCGTCGGGTTCGACCAGCTGGCGGAACTCCGGGATTCGGAAAATTGCGACGCCAAGCTTGTGTTTTTCAACGCCGACGGTTCCAGATCGGGCGCTTGCGGCAACGCGACGCGATGCGTCGCAAGGCTGTTGTTCGAAGAATCGGGAAAAACGGCAGTCACGATAGAGACCGACCGCGGGTCGTTGATATGCAACGACGCGGGACGCGGGTTGACCGGCGTGAACATGGGACAGCCGCGCTTTGATTGGCAGGATATTCCCTTGGCGGAGGATGCGGACACGCGTTCGCTGCCGATCGAAGGCGCGCCCTCTGCGCTGAGCATGGGGAATCCGCACTGCGTGTTCATCGTTCCGAATGCGGCGGAGGTCGAGATTGACGAACTCGGCCCGAAATTTGAACGGCATCCGATGTTTCCCGAACGCACGAACGTCGAATTCGTCTCGATCATGTCGTGGCAGGCGATACGACTGAGGATCTGGGAGCGCGGAGCCGGAATTACGCCCGCTTCGGGATCGGGTTCCAGCGCCGCCGCCGTCGCAGCCGCGCGCTTGGGCTTGGTTGACCGACGTGTCGCAGTCCACTTGGACGGGGGCGAACTTGACGTGGATTGGCGCGATGACGGCGTTTGGATGACGGGGCCGACCGCCCACGTGTTCAACGGCTCGCTGGATTCACGCGTGCTTGGGAGCATGACATGACCGGCGCTGCAGCAAAATTCGAAACGCTCGGGTGCCGCCTCAATTCCTACGAGACTGAAGCGATGCGCGAAATGGCTGCGGCGGCAGGAATTTCGGACTCGTGCGTTGTCAATACCTGCGCCGTGACAGCCGAAGCGGTCCGAAAATCGCGCCAGGCGATAAGGAGGCAGCGTCGCGAAAATCCCGGCGCGAAAGTGCTTGTTACGGGCTGCGCCGCGCAAATCGACCCGGAAAGTTTCGCGCGCATGCCGGAAGTCGACGTCGTGATCGGCAACAGTCGAAAGATGCTGCCCGAGACGTGGCGAGGGTTGGCGGCCTCAACCGGGACGGAGCGGTCCGGCGGAGCGAACTTGCTGGACGACATCATGGCTGTGAGGAAGGTTTCAGCGCCTGCCGCGTCCGGCCCGGATGCGAATTCCAGAGCATATGTCCAAGTTCAGAACGGATGCGACCATCGATGCACGTTCTGCATCATTCCATACGGGCGCGGCAATTCCAGATCCGTCTCCGCAGACGCCATCGTCGCTCAAGTCAAAGCGTTGGCTGCAAAAGGATATCGCGAGGTCGTTCTGACCGGCGTCGACATCACTTGCTGGGGCAATGATTTGGCCGAGACGCCGAAACTGGGAAACTTGGTGGCCCGGATACTCAAGCTGGTTCCCGAAATCGACCGGCTTCGCGTATCGTCGGTCGATCCGGTGGAAATCGACCGGGAATTCATGGAGGTCCTGGCCGAGAATCCGCGCCTGATGCCGCATTTGCATCTATCGCTCCAATCCGGCGACAATATGATCCTGAAAAGGATGAAGCGAAGGCACAGCAGAGAGGATGCGATCGGATTCTGCCAAGAAGCGCGCAAGTTGCGGCCTGACATCATGTTCGGAGCGGACATGATTGCAGGGTTTCCGACTGAATCGGACGAGATGTTCCGGAATTCGGTCGAATTGGTCGAGGAATGCGGGCTTGCCATGCTGCATGTGTTTCCGTTCAGTCCTCGCTCCGGCACTCCGGCGGCGAGGATGCCGCAAGTGCCGGGAAATATTGTTCGCGAACGGGCTTCCGAGTTGCGCGCGACCGGACGAGCGGAACGATTGAAGCAGTTTCAGCGGCTGGTGGGGAAGAACGTGACCATTCTCATGGAATCGGAATCCGCCGGGCGAACCGAGCACTTCGCGGATGCTGAAATCGACACCGCCCAAACCGTTGGCTCGATCATTCAAGGTCGAGTAAACGGATTGAACGGCTCCAAGCTGTCCGTATCGGGAGGCGGCTCATGAAAATCATCGTGAGTGCTTTAGCCTGAACTTCGCGGGCCAAATTCCGCCGCGAAGCGGAACTCGACGGACTCTGGGTCGTTCGCACCAGCCCCGACGAAGACGGCCTCGGAGCGGACGAGGCGGTGGAGGCGTACAAAAGCCTGGCGCAGGTCAAGCGGGCTTTCCGGCAGATCAAGACCGGGTGGCCGGGAATCCGGCCGATCTTTGTCTACACCGAAGCCCATGTCCGCGCCCACTTCTTCCTGTGCATGCTCGCCTGCCACGTCGAATGGCACATGAAAAAGAAGCTCGCCCCGATCCTGTTCGACGAGGACGATCCGGAGGCCGCTCGAACGCAGCGCGCGGCGCCGAGCTCTCGACCGTCGTGCTGAACGATGTCTCCATCGGCGACTCCGAAAGCTTCAAGCTGGTCACGACCCCGACGCCCACGCAACGGAAGGCATTCGATCTCCTCGGCGTCAATCCGAGGAGCATTTTCCCAAAAGCTGGCAGATAGGACTCCGCGAATCGCGTTTCTGTCATGCGAAACTTGCCTTTTTTGCGCCGTGAAGTTCAGATTGAGAAGTGTAGTCTCTTTTTTTGCGCTATAGTAATTTACAACGGTCGGCGCGAACCTGTGACGGTTTGAGGCTGCTTCTTTGACGGCATTTGTTGCAAAAAAGGACGAACACCGGAAACGAAACGCTCAGATGACATCCGCGCTGTTGCCGCGCGGTTCACTGCCGTCCGAATAATGTTTTGCTGACGATGCTGAGCGCTTCTGGATCGCTGACGTCGGCGCCGATCCGGAATTTTCTCAGGCGCTTCAGGTTTTCTCTTAGCCGCAGTTTCATTTCGGCGTAGGCCCGCGAGAATATCAGCGGATCCCGTCCGAAATGCTCGAACAACTCGTCGTCCAATTTGTAACAGTTAATCGGAAGAGCGAACTGCTCACAATAGTTCTGCATCGTGTCGAGATCGACTGCACTTATCAGGTTGCCGTTCATCGGCCGATGGTCGACAATACAGATCGCCTCTACGACCTGCCTCGACTGCCAGCTCTGCGAGAGTCTTGCCGGATCGACATAGAGCTTGGCTGCGCCACCCTCCCGCACCCGCTCGTCAAATGTTGACCCGAGCAGGTGGCGATCGTCAGGCCGCACGCCAAGCTTTGTTCCGATGCCGGTCACCGAACCATGCGCTAGCACCGAATGGGTGTTCGTGACAAACGCCGCCCCCGCATGGCACAGTCGGCTTAACAAAAAGGTCTTTCCCGCGCCGCTTGCCCCAACGAGTAGCACCGCATTGTCAGGGCAGACTGCACCGGCCTTGAGATGAAGTGCGCCGCTTTCGAATGAATGCACGGTCAGGAAGAATCGTGTGAAGAAGGTCCAGACCAGCGGTTCAAGGCGGCCCGACCCGAAAAGGTAATAGGTGCGTCCGACGACGCGGATCCGCCCGTCGCTCTCATCCGCGCCTCCACCCCCGAGGAGTGGGCGGGTCTCGGAAGCGATCCAGGACGCTTCCAGGCTGGTCCTGTCGGTCGAAATGCAGCGCAGCTTGAAATCCGAGGTACCGGAAGGTGCGGTGAGAATGCTTCGGCTGAACCGTTTCGCCAGATTGAAACCGGGATCGTTGCTCGAAACTCCGATGACGGCCTCTCCCAAATGGAGATGTAACGCTGCTTTCTTAGCGGCTTCGCGCGTCAGATAAGAAACGAAGTCTGCGTCATGCATTGCGATGCTCAACAATCTTGGCGCGGAGTTGATCGCGGTCGAGAGTGAGCCACATCGCGTTGATCGCGTCCAGCGTTCGAGTAAGCGCATTCTCGTCGAGGTTGTTGCGGTTGGTCGTGCCGGTCAGAATGAAGGTCTCGATGTCTTGGGCAAAGGCCTTGACCTCGAGGTCGGCAACTAGGTCGGACAGCGTTTCGGAACATGACGACAGTGACCGTACGTCGGGCGCGGACAGGAGGATCTCGTTCACGCGCAAGTCATAATTGCGCGGTGCGTTGCTGGGATAGCTCGTCAGCAAGTGCTGCAATCGGGTCGTGCTACGACCGGGGTAGAACCGTCGTCCGTCGGGCAGCCACTGCATGCCTCGCACTCGAATCAGCAGTTCATCGACCTTGTTGTAGATCCCCTGTTCGAGGGGTAGGTCAAGGCTGCGGATCAGGTCCACGACATCTGATCTCGGGTGAAAGGGAACATCGCATTTCGACGAGAAATCCCAACTTGGGAAATCAAACCATGAACTTAGATGTTCCGTTAATTCGTCGGCCGTCACGAAAATAGCCAGCTCTTCAGATACGCAGTTTCCGCGAATGAAGGACGTGCGTTCGCGCGCGCTCAGCGGGCGCGGTGAAAATGAAGTCTTCTCGAAGTCGATCAGCGCGTAGCGGCCTTCCTTCGCGTCCCGGATCAGGATGTTCCGAGGACTCAAATCGTTCCACAGGACATGGAGGTCCAATAAGGTGGACATGATTTCAACATAGTCGGTGACGTACGTTCTTCGTTCTTCACCTGAAGAGAACAGTAGGGCGTCCTCAATGTTCTGGCCGCTGACATATTCGGATAGAGCATAGATCACGCCGCAATCTGGCATACCCAGAATACGAAACGGCGTAGCAACTTCGATTATTCCGCGCCGTCGCGGCGCGCTTCCGCCCGGATTGGCGGAGCAGATGAGACGCTTGAGCTTTCTTCCATTTTCGATTTCTACGTTTAGGCGGCTTGCCGCATCGGCTGTCCCTCGTTTGGCGACAACGGCCCGCCCATCAGCAAGCCCGACAAGCTTGACCTGCCCATTGCGAACGAACGCATTTGCGCCGGCGAGGTCGGGATGCTTCGGGATTTCCTGCGCATCCAGTTGATCGAGATACCTACTATCGTGGCCAACAAAACATGGGGGATACTCATCATACTCCGCGTGTCGCGATCCGACGGGGCCCAAGGAGGCGCGCGTCGTGCGGTTATGATCACACAGCATCAGCCCCTCGCGCACCGCGGTTTTCTCAGCGACCGTTCTTGCAAACCTTGCCGCCGCCCATATTCCGTTGGTTTTGAGGCGGCGATGCGCCTCATCCCGTTCTTCGGATCCGTAGCCGAGCTCAGCGATCATCCTGTCGAGGAGGTCGCGCAGGGGTCCGTTCGCGTTTCGCTCAGCCAAATACTCCTGTGGCATTGCAGGGCATACGGCTCGTTTCTGACGCGAATCACCGCAGCGCATCGTATAGCTCACTCAGCAGGCTCTCGTACATCTCTTGGCGGTAAAAATTCGGGTTCGGTTCGGAGGACGCGACAAAAGCTCGCTTGAACCCGTCGGAAGTGTCCGAGATGTCGAGTATCGTTCCGCATTGCCAATCAAAGTGTTTCTCAAACGAGACGGATAGCGGCGAAGGTAGAAGAATCCGGCCACAAAAAGGTAACGTCCGGCGAGCGTCAAATCCTCATGAGCGACGGCGGGGTCCGCAACGTCCGGCCGGGACCGGATCAAGGCGAGCTTTCTACTGGCTCTTTCCAAAGCCGTCGCGGTGTGTCGCGCGCGCAAGTTGTTCGTGTACTGGTAGTGACACGTGGTTCTGAGTGTCGCGTACCGCATCCCGTCTGTGAACAGGGGAACCCCGTATATGCAAAGATGAGCGACGTCGATCTCGTGGTCGAAAAAGATGTCGTCCGAAGCATCAGTCGCGCCGTTTAGTGCCTTGATGTCAATGTCTACCAGAACTCCGTAAACTCGCGCAATCAAGGCGCATTTGCGGCGCGCCAGTGCGTCAGCTTCTTGCGTCAGCCGCAGGGCATTCTCCGTCGCGGTGATAACATTGATATCGATATTGGTTCCGAAATTGGCCTGGCCCCTCGTACAGGACCCGATCAGCACGACCGCCTCAACCTGTGGCATTCGTGAAAGGCAATGCCGAATGTTTCGGATGGCATGCACGCAGTCCGGCGATGGAAGGACGAGCCCGTCGATGGCCTCTACCAAACTGCTGTTCTGAACAGGCATCTTCAGTTGGTCGGCATGCTGACCGCAGACGGGATTTCCGTCTCGCCAGCCATAAACCTCAGGAAGGCGATGTCGGACCGGATATTGCCGTGGAGCGAAAGTGTTAACGCGTCGAGCAGCGTCCGCGAGACACGGCTGCCTGAATCGAGCGCCTCTACCGGGTTTTCGACAAAGACCTGGAGTGCTCCGTCCACGGCGAGTTGATGCGCGGAGCCGCAGAGGTTTTGAAGCGCGTTAACCAGCCCGTCGGTCGCTGCGGGTCGCGCTGCATTGTCCCCAGCCTCTGCAAGCCTGTCCTGAAGTTCCTTCAGGATAACGTCGATCTCTGCCGCGCGTGCAGCCAGTTTTTGTCCGTAAGCGAACCACGAAGGCACCTTGTCCGACCCGCGACGCTCTGCGGTGTCGAGAACGCCATATGCCAACCCGATCGACCATGCGAGATGTTTGATCGCCGATCTGGGAACCGCATAGTAGGGATTGAAGTGTTCGTTGCCAAGACTCGCTTTGGAGACGATGTCTTCGTGGCCAATTTCGTAACCGGAAATCTCGTAGGGCGCTATGGACGCGCCTTTGAAGGCTTTGCTTTTCCAAGGTGTGGGATGTCGGACCGCCTCGGGCGCTACCAATGCGCATTTCGACAGGTCGTCTCTGGGATCGATGAAGGGAATCGCGAAATGGGTTGCGCACTCCGAGAGCGTTCCGAAGAACCAGTAGCCGCTCACGATCAGCGTGTCGTTACGTAGCTCTACTTTTGCCTTGCTCGGGTCGTTCTGATACGTGAAAATGACCCGTCCACCGGTATCGTCGAGCAAAGCCTTCACGATGCGATCATCCAGAAAACTCAAGATGCGGCCGGGATTGCCGATAAGCTGAAAGACAATCCAGCCGAACGTACTGTCGATCCGGGTCGCTTCGGATATCAACAGAAACTCGCCGCAAAAATCGAAATGCAAACCGTCGTAGTACTCAGGCACGAGCGCGAGGTTGATCCGTCGCTCCAGTAGAAAATCAAGCAGCGCGCGTGTCGGACAACCAATACTGTTGCTGGCTTCGATCTCTTCCCGAATCCACGTCGCATTTGATCGAAGTTCGGCAATTACCGCCTCAGCAGTCGTCGAAGAATTTAACGGGTCGGGCATTGAATCCTCTCGAAGTTATGCGCCAAAATTTCTGATTGCAGGTAACCTGCAAGGCCCTGTGTGAACACACCAATAAAGCCTCTCATGGGTGCGAATCGCACCTCTGAGCTTGACCGAAAATTGAGTGGCCTCGCCAAGATGTGGCAACTTTTGTCAACTTTGCACCCGAAAAAAAAGGATACCGGACATGCCTTGGAATGAGACCATCAAGATCATATATACACGCCCTCGGGCTCTATCTGAAAGCGATTTGACGGATGAGGAATGGGCGTTGGCCGAACCGTGTCTTCCGCCTTCGTCAAAGATAGGAACCCCCGCAAGACCGACCTTCGCGGAGTGTTCAACGCAATCCGTTGTATGCTCCAAACCGGATGTCAGTGGCGGGCGCTTCCTCCTTGTTTTTCTCTATCCGCGACTGCTCAGCATTGTTTTTTTTAGCGACGCAGCGGAGTCTTCGCCCGGATGATGGGCACGCTTTGCGTCCTCGGACACGAAGTGGCAGGGTGCTCATCAAACCCGACCGTGATCGACACCCAATTGGTGAAGACGACGGAGAGCGGTGGCCCTGCGGGCTACGACGCGGGGCAACAAGATCAAGGGGCGCAAGTGCCGTCTTGTCGTCGACATTGAGGGGTGCCCGATCAAGATCTCCGTCCACGAGGCTTCGGTTCAGGATCTTGAAGATGCTCTGGCTGTAATCCTCGGCGTATTGGAGAACGCGACGCACATTAAGAAAATCTGGGCGGACGGCGGATACCGGGGACAGAAGCTGGCGTCCACGCTCAAGAAGCTCGGTCTCGGGCCCGATCTTGAAATCGTCATCAAATCCAAAGATGTCAAAGCTACCATATCGCCGCTGGGTCGTTGAGCGGACCTTTGCCTTGATGTCGCGCTGTCGGCGTCTGGCGAAAGACTAAGAACGAAGCTTGGAGAGCTCTCTGACGTGGGCGCACTTGGTCGTGGCCGCTTCTTGATGCGCCATCGGAAGGGCTAAATCATGCTGATAGCAAACAATAAAATATGAATTTGGAATTTTCGTTCGTACTCTTTGACCGTAGAGACGGATTGCACTTGTTCTACCCTTGGATGAAGTGAAGCCGCCCGCCGCACCCGCATGTCAAGGAAGCCAGCTTGCCGTCACCGCGTTATATGACGTGAGACTTATCGCCGATATTGCAGTGCTGCATGGGATCGAGCCCATCAGCACGGGTCATCGGACGGTCACGGACTTCGCAAGGGCTCTGGGGCGATCGATGTTGCGTCCTAGAGACAAGGCGCAAAAATAAGCGAAGAGCTGACCTGCGACTATCTGGAGGATAGCTGTGAGCCCTGACGACATGCTTGGCAGAGTGACGTATTCGATGAACAGCTCATCCTCGATATTCGGAAGAAGAGCCGACCCGAACCCGATGACGTTACCGCCCCTTGCCCTGATCTCGTGAATGTTGTCGATCGTCAATTGATACAGATCGGGTTCAGACGCGGCATCGGGAACGAAGGCCACGGTGTAGAAATTCTCATCGATCAGGGAAATCGTTCCGTGCTTGAAGAAGCCCGCCGACATGCCCTCGGCGTGAAGGTAGGATACTTCCTTGAACTTTAGGGCGCTTTCCAAGGCGACCGCATAGTGCACACCGCGCCCAATGAAGAACCAGTGCTCGATTATGCAGTATTGCTTTGCAACGCGCTGAATCTTCGCGCTCGTATCGCGAATGACATGAGATATTGCGTCCGGAAGCGCGTCCAGCTCTGCGTTGATCTCTTTCAGCGAAGAAGCGGAAAGAGATTCGGTGGATGCACCGCATTCGGCAGCCATCAGGTAGAGACCGACTGCTTGGCTGATGATCGACTTCGTGCTCAGAACGCAGATTTCTCGACCGGCATTCTGAATAAGAGGAACGTCGACCAGGCGCTGCATTGAGCTTCCCGGGACGTTGTTCAACGCAATCGTGCGGGTTGACGCGTCAACCGCATGCCGCAGCACGTCCAGCGTATCGAAGGTTTCTCCGCTCTGAGAGATCGCAATGATCACGTTTCCATCGCGGGTGGGATACAGGTTTAGAAACTCGTCGGAAGGGTAGGCTGGCACATGCTTACGGGCCAGCCGGGCGAAGAAATACTGGCCCAGCAGGCCGACATAGAAGGCGCTGCCTGACCCGACAATGCTGCAATTCGATGTCGCCAGTAAATCTATGACGCGATCGATCCCGGCGCGCATGCTACGCCGGATTTCGGTGACCGCTTGCGCAGACTCGTTGATCTCCTTGATCATGAAGTGCTTGTACTGGCCCAGCTCGACTCGCTGCGAGGCGACATCCTCCTCTGTGTAGATGAACTGGCTTTCCTGATACGCGCCGTCGATACCTTTCCAGAGCTTCCGCGAATTGTTGTCGCAGATTAGTATCGTGTCGTCTTCCAAATAGTGCACGGGCAGGGTGTCGGCGAATTCGGAGAATGCCGATTTGTCTGAGGCGATGACGGTGTCCAACCCGTCGGCGGCCATGAGAAGCGGGCTCTTGCGTTTTATCGCGAACATGACGTGGGGGGCCGCGCGGCTAATTCCGCAAATCGCGAATTCGCCCATCATGGTGCCGATTGCCTTTTCCAAGGCTTGCCTCAGATTCCCACCGCTTTCGGCAATGCAGTCTGCTATCAAATTTGCCGCGATCTCGGTGTCCGTCTCACTTCTCAGATCCCATTTTGGATTGGCGCGTCGAA
Source organism: Paracoccaceae bacterium (assembly GCA_965205055.1). Lineage (GTDB taxonomy): Bacteria > Pseudomonadota > Alphaproteobacteria > Rhodobacterales > Rhodobacteraceae > CBDBBY01. Next base: position 3,939,095 of record OZ242030.1, read on the forward strand.
GGTCGTCGAAATTTGTGATGACACCATTGTGCACGATGGCGACGCTGTTGGCGGTGTCGGCGTGCGGGTGTGAGTTGTTGCGGGTCACCGCACCGTGGGTTGCCCAGCGCGTATGGCCGATCGCGGTTGTCGATCCCGCCAAGTTCCTCAGGTTCTCTTGATTGATCTCGGAGATCGCGCCGACATCCTTGAAAAGTTTCAGCTCACCGCAGGAGATCGCGCCGAAACCGTAGGAATCGTAACCGCGGTATTCCAACGTTTTCAGGGCACGCACCATCTGCCCAATATTGATTGCGCCGACATGACCGACAATTCCGCAAATTAAATCGACTCCTCAAAAAGCTTTGGTTTGGCCTGTTTCAAAATTCTTGTAAGTTTCTGCCCCAGCGCGCACTGATTTACCGAGGCGGGCGTGTCATGTCCAGCGTGGAAAAAATAGTCACAGAACCTGCAATACGTTTCATACGCTAACCTTTCGCCCCAGACATCCACGAATTCATACAAGAACGGCAGCAAGACTTCTTCGATTTGAGACTCCTCCCGCAGGGACGCGGCGTGGAACAAAAGTGCGAAGAGGTGCTCAAAGCAGGCGGCTTCCGTCCCGTTGTCGGAATAGCCGGTGGAGAATTGCGAGAAGCTGAGCTTTGTCCCGTCCCAATGCGAATTGTCCGGATGGCGACCGCCCAGCACATGCCCGTTCGCATGCGCGCGACAAAGCCAGTCGACTAGTTGTACGAGAATCTGCCGCGACTCGCCTTGATCGGCGTGGGCAACCGCCTCGGCGAAGGTCTGATGAACGCTGTGCCCGATATCGCAGTCGGTGGCCCCTTCCTGTTCCTCCTTCACGGGAATGCCGAGCTCTGACAGTTCCTCGGCCATCGCTGCCCGAAGCTCGGGCTGCCGATTGATCAGCTCAATGTTCGGGAAGCACCGGGCAATCAGGTCGGCCTCGGCTGGGACGGCGTCGACACCTGTCGTCGACACCTTCGCCCTAATGCGCGCAGCGCGGTTTTCCGAGTCCAGATCGTAGCCGAGAAGCGCGGTGGTCGCAGTTTCGAAATCCTCCTGGCTGAAGAGTATGCTCGCCTTGAGCGCCACCACGGTGCCGCCCCGCACCTTCCTTGTAATGATACCGGATCGCATCATGTGCTGGTAGAACCGGGTTGCGGCATGGGTGTCGCGAAACCGGATTGCACAGAAGAAGCCGATGCTTCGCACCTCGTAGTCGGAAAGCCGGTCCGCCAGTGCCGCAGTGAACTGCTTCCAACGGGGCGATGCGCTTGTGATCGCCGCCTTGTTCGCGTCGGTATAGTCCAACCCTGCGATCGCCGCTCTGCAGGCCGGCGGCTGGCCGCCATAGGTGAACTCTGCCTCATTGTAGAGGAGCTCAGGAAGGTGCGATGCGTAAAGGCAGGCCGCGATCGGGAAGCCCTGACCGAGTGCTTTGCCGATCGCGATGATATCGCAGGTTGCGGCGAAGATTTGGTGCGAGAAATAACCGGTGCCCAGGAACCCACCGTAGCATTGAATTTCGTCGAAGATCAGCACGTGCCCCCTGTCCCGGCAGATCGCGCTCAACTCGCGAAGCTGGCTTCCTAAGCTGTCAGGCCGGTGCAACCCCCCAGAGAACCCGATCGGGTCAAGCAGCACGGTCGACGGCCGCCTCACAGACCGGGCGAGTTCCAGAAGAGACTCCAGCTCACTGCTTCCGGAGAAGGACACGTGGCTTGCGTCAGCTCCGACGAACGAGCTTCGGTTTCTGTGCGAGAGCGGCAGCGTTGAGATGCTCTCGCCATGCCAGGCATGCCGGACGACCAGTACCCGATGATTGCGCTGCGTCTGATAAGCAATTTTCAGCGCGGTCTCAACGGCATCCGTGCCGTTCGACAGTTTGTGGTTGACCCTCGAAATGTTCTTGGGGGCCTTTTCGATCAACTTTTGTGCCAGAAGATCAAAGCCTGCGCTTCCGAAACGTGACGAGTAGAAAACCTCGCCGCGCCGGATGGTGTCGATGACAGCATCGCGAATTGCGGCGGGTGGTTGGCCGTAGGGGAGGTTCAATGTTTGCCCGCTGAGATCAAGAAAGGTCTGGCCATCCCGGGATCTGTATCGGGTGCCTTGGACGCTTTCCAGTCGGACGGATCCGGGTTGCAGGCTTCTCTGGATGGTCATGTACGAATTCATTCGAAAAATTGGATTCCGACGGCGCGGATGAGTGAGCCACCGACAAATAGCCAAATCGGGAATGTTCACCAAATTATTCAACTCAAAATTATGTGGAAGTTTTTATAAACAAGTTTTTCGCGTTGTCCGGTAAATGTCCCTTTGGTTGTGGGTCAATCAAGCAAAACCATCCGCCTCCCGCGTTCGAGTTTAAGCCCATCCAAGGCGTAAGTCGTTTATTCACCTCGAAATGGGTGCAACCGGGTGTCGGTTGTGTCCGCGGTCGAAGGTTTGCTATCGGTTGCGTTATCAAGGAACTTGAAGAGCTGTGTGGATGCCATGACTCAGATTGACCTCGTCGTGCCGATGCCGCCGACACCGGATGCGGATCTGCATCTGGGACACGCGGCGGGACCCTATATTAGCGCCGATATCTTTCAGCGTGTGCTGCGCCTCTTGGGTCGACGTGTCTGGTTCGTGTCCGGCTGCGATGCCTTCGAGAATTGGTGCGCCGAAATGGGCGGACAGGCATTGTCGCGCATGCGGCAACGGCATGAAACCGCCCTGACGAGTTTGGGTGTTGAATTCGATAGCTTCCTGTCGCCGCTAGAAGGGGCGTTTGAAGGCATATACAGAAAAACCTTGCAAGAGACGTTCAGGGCGCTGAAAGTCGCGCCGCAATACGAGACGGATAAGGAAGAGGTGCTTTGCGCGGTCGACAACGGAACACACGGGTTCGGCGTCAATGTCCTGGGAAGCTGTCCCCATTGCCAGGCACCGGTGCAGGGCAGCAGTTGCATCCAATGCTTCAATTATATTCAGCCGTCGGAGCTAGTCGCCCCGCGCATGCCGGGAAAGTTCGGGGCCACGCCGGTAGAGGTGACGAACGCCTTCTTCCGGATCGACGGGAGTACCGATGAAGAGCTGGCCAGGGTCGGCCTGTCCCCGGCGGCAAGGCAGAGATTCGCCGCCTGGTGCCAAGAAACGAAAGGGCGAATGCGGCTCACCTATCAGGGGGATTTCGGCGTTCAAGCAGACGCCCAGTCGGACTGCGTCTTGCGCAACGCCTATTTGCATTACTGCCTCGCTGTCGCGAACTTCGTTGTCGGCGAAGCGAACGCCGCGACCACGACGTACAGGTTGCATGCGTTCATGGGGATAGACAACTTCATTCCCAACGGCGTGGGCACCCTCGAGCTGTCGAAGCACTTCCCGTCGATGCATGTCGCGCGTGTCGAACTTAATCACATGATGCATTACGCGGGGCAGAAATTTTCCAAATCGAAGCACCATGGCCCCAAGATTCTGGAAGTTGCGCGTAATTGGGATGAGCTAACGATGGCTACCCTTCGCGTTCACCTTGCGGGAATCGGCCTGCGAGATTCGATTTGTGATTTCGATCTCGATGCCTTCCAGTCATTTGACGCAACCTACCGGAGGGCGGTCCGGAACCTCGCGGATGCGGTTCGAAAAGAAGACCTGGCGTCTGCAGAGGACGAAAGCCGCATTCGGCAATCGGCGTGGTGGCCGGTCCTGCAGTATGCGGAGGCGAACTTCGACAGGGTCGGTTTGACCCGGCAATATGAAGATATGGTCCGGGGTGCCGAGGCCGGGGGCATGGGCGTCGTCGAACCCCTCATCGGAATGCAGTTCATGGATCCGGTCGGCTATGGTCGCTTGAAGGCTCGTATCGTCCCGTCCTGACGCCATCGGAACGACTCCGGCACGCGCGCCGACAATGGTCGGTGTGCGGCGCGGATCCGATCAGCCTTTTGGAAGATGTGGCGAGAGCAAGCGCGGCGCGCTCGATGTTCTCCGCGTTCAACTCTGCGAAATTGATCCGCCTACCTTGGCCGAGATAGAGCGCGCCGCGACGTTGCAGGGTTGTGGGCACCTGCTCGCTGAGATCCAAGGTCGAGAACATGCCCCTTTGTCCGTTGATGGTGCGCGGAACCCGGTCGTGACCGAGGCGGCGCACCGCGCAGAGTGGCAATGTGTGTCCGCCACGCCTCGAGATCGTTACTCCAGAGCACATGAATATCCGGCTAAAATATGTTCCAAAGCCTCCATTTTAGCACGGTGGCGTTCGGTCTAACTTGGCTTCCGGCCAATCTGACGTTCGCGAAGCAGATTATCCAACGCAGTTTGGAGCGCGATTTCATCAAGACCCACGCTTTGTTGCTTCTTGACCAATTCAACAGCTTCGGACTCGGTAAACAGTCGGGGTAGTGGTTCCAGTGTGAACCCAAGAATGCGCAGCGCTTGGAGGAAACCGGAACTGCCAAAGAGTTTTGATCCCGCATCTTTTTTCGGTAGCCGAGATCGTGAGATGCCTTCCGCGCGGTACATGATTGCTTCAGGGTTGTCGGCAATTGCCAAGGGCTTGCCGTTCGGATGAGCTCCGACAACGTAAACGACAGGGTTGACTTTGGCGCGGTCCTCATGAGCCATTTCTGCGTAAAGTCCGTCAGCAAGCTTTTCGAGCGCCTGCGCGATTTCTTCGCCGAATCCTGCCGCTGCCGAAGCGGATTGAGCGAGCTTTGAATCCGCTGCCGAGAACAAGGAATTATTCGGGTCGATATCGCGCAATGTTTGGCGCAGACGGCGCACCGGCCCAAGAATCGAAGCCCAGCTGTCGCAGGCCACTTCCGTCGCAGCTTGTCGCAAGCCGCAGGGATCGGGAAGCTCTTCGACTTCCCGGGTCGCAAGTGATGCCATTGTGATGAGACGATTTGCAGCACGAGCGATTGCATCTGCATCAGGCGTAGACACAAAGTACCCGGCTTGGTGGTCTTCTTCACCATTCTCGTTCATCATGCGGAGCAACTCCCGGAACTCCTCGCCGCTGTCCGACCGCCACCAAATGCCGCCCGGTCCCGCGTCATGTTCCAAAACGCGGTCAAGTTTTGTCTCAATCTCATTGATCTGGCGCCGTCTTGGAATGGCAGCACCGGTCCCGGAAGCGAGTCTTCCGAATACGATTTTGGCGAAACGCTCTGCAGCATCTGAAGTGTCCGCCATGAAATCTCCCAATCTGCTCCGAAAATTGCCTGCACGGACAGAATCAATGGCCGTCGCAAGATTTACGGCCGCCGAAGCGACACGCGCCAACGCGCCGCTTCGCCAATTTATATATTCGTGCGATTTCAAAACTGGATTGCTTTCTGTCTCGGGCCATTGGCAGTGCCCTGCAATAACGCGGCCCTCTCTCGCGACCGGTGCCGCGATGTTGCCGAGGGAGTTTGCGCTTTCGTGAAACCGGTCTTGCGAAATCGCCTGCGCCTGAACGCGGATACCTTCGCGCGCCTCAAGATTGTTTAGACGGAAGTTCCTTGGGGCTGTTTTGAACAACTCTTTGAATGTCCGGCATATTTTGCGGATTCCGGCTGTGCGTCCACTGGACACGCTGCTTTTGAAGGGGCTACCGCATGGGGATCTTCGCGTTCAGCAGCCTTAGCGCCTGATCCTGGATCGGCGTCGGCGAGGCGGGGACGTCGAATCCCGGCTTTCCCGGCTCCGAGGGCTCGATCCGGTTCATCGTGAGCGTTCCGAGTTGCGCGAGCAGTCCCCGGAAGTCGTGGACGTCCTCGCCCGAGCTCGTGCGCTTCGAGGCCGCTTTCCGCTTGGCTTGCGGCGAGCGTTCGGCCTTGGCGACGGGCGAGTCGCGGACCGGGCCGTGCTCGTCGTCGAACAGCATCGGGGCGAGCGCGTCGCGCATGTGCTTTTCGACATAGTACGCGAGCATGCAGATCAGGAGGTGGGCGCGGACCCGCGGCTCGAGGCGGTGGCGGATGGGCCGGACCTGGAGGTCGGACGCCTTCATCGTCCGGAACGCCCTCTCGACCCGGCCCAGTCTCTTGTAGGTTTCGACGACGGCGGCGGCGGACATCCGCTTTTCCGGCACGTTGGTCCGAACCGCGCAGAATCCGTCCAGGGCCGCCTCGTCGGCGATATTTTGCTTTTTGCGCCTCCAGGAGAAGGATCCCGGTCCGATCCTCAGATCGAAATGCTTCCGCATCTTGCGCTTGTCGAGGGCGCGCTCGGCGCGCCTCCGGATCGCATCGGCACTCCGGAGCGGCCGCTTCTCCCGGCGGACCGCTCGGCGGATCTCGATCAGATCTTGCGCCGCCGCCGCGATCAAGTCCTTGCGCTTGCGGGTCCGCTCTTCGGCCAGCAGGGGATTCCTGCAGACGACCAGCCGCTCGCCGGGGAACAGTTCTTGGCATTCGATCTCCGCCATGTCCCGCTCGTCGAACAGCGTGGGCTGCAGCGCTCCGTTTTCGGCCAGGGCGCCGACCCCGGCGGCCCTGAGGGCGAAGATCCAGTCGTAGCCGTTCGGCTCGAGATCCTCGCGGACGCGCGCCTGCGCCGCCATGCCCCGGTCTCCGACGAACACCGCCCGCTTCAGTCCGAAGCGGTCGCGGAGCTTGCCGACCTGGGCGGCCACTGTGGAAGGGTCGGACGCGTTCCCGGGGAACGCCTCGACGGCGACCGGCCGTCCTTCGGCGTCGCACAGCAGCCCGAATTCGATCTGCGGCAGCCCTTTCTTGCCGTCGCGCGAGTATCCGCGATCAACCAGCGGGCAGGTCCGGCTGTAGCTCCAGACCGAGGTCAAATCGTAGAGAACGGGACTTCCCTCGCTCAGGTGCTTCTCGGCCAGCGCCTTCTCGATCCTCGGCTGGCGCTCGAGCAGCCAGTCCATGGTCTCGTAGAGCCGGTCCTCGCTCAAGGTCTCCGGCAGGCCGAGCTGCGACGCCAAGGTGGAGACCGCCGTCTCCGGCCGGAAGAGCCGGGCGGCGGCGAGCTTCGATCCCGGCTCCAGAATCCGCTGCGCGACCAGGGCGACCGCCAGATCCCGCGAGCGCGAGCGCCGGGGCGCGATCGCCTGCTCGACGCCGCAGCCGCGCAGCGCCGCGAGGACGGCGGCGGCGTTCCCGTGCTGCAGCGACCGGGAGATCGTGAACGCGTCCTCGAGCTTGGCGGGCGCGTCGGCGGGATCGGCGCCGCTCAGGATCTTGCGGATCTTCTCGACCGTATTCGGGGGAAGCTTGGTGATGTTGGCGAGGGTGCGCTTCCTGGCCTTTCCGCCCTCGCGGTAGGCTTGGCGGATCAGGATCGTGGGCCGCGAGTTGCGGTTGGGGACGACATCGACGAACATGGATACCGTGTATCACACGAAAAGTCTTTTAAAAAGGGTAAAATATCACAATATGGTGAAGAATGCATGGATACATCCTGCAGCCAAAAAAACGGCCGGATTCCGCCGCAACCCATTGCTGAAGAAAGATAAAATGCGAGGCGAAGCTTCAAAATCGCACGGAACTTCCGTTTAGATCCTGAAGCGCCGCGCATGGCGGAGATTCCTCCGTGCTGGTGATGAAGGCTATGTCCCAGTCGCTGTCGTCGCGGTGGTCGCCGCGCGCCCGAGAACCGAAAAGGACTGCCGCCTCCGCATTCGGCCACGAATTGAGCGCGTCCTTGCATGCCTTCTCGATTGCCTTGAAGGCGGGTTCGGGAACGATGGAATTGGCTGTCGCTTCGACAACGCTGTTCGGATTCATCTCTTTGAGACCGTTTCGGGGCCGTTTCTTCTGCCTCCGTCGTTGACGATATGATTTTCGTCCGCCGATCTCCAGCACCCATCTATTCGGCGTTGGTTCAAGGCGCGGAAAGCATGGAAAGCGCTTGGACAGTCCTTTCTTGGGTGGTTTGCGCGCGGCCGTCATGACCACAGCACGGTGTGTCCGCCCTCGACACTCTGGCGAACGCGCTCGGCACATTCTGAAAGCGAGATTCTGCGAATTCATGCCGAAGTGTTGACCACGAAAATGGAATTAGGTATGCCAAATTCCGTTTCGGCGAATGGCCGATCCCAAACAACCCAAGGAGGACACCATGAAATCCAAACATCTAGGCAGAGCTGCTGTTGCAGTCGCAATTTCTGCAGCCGCCGCTGCATTCGGCGGGCTGGCGAGCGCCGACGAGTATCCGTCCAAAACTATCGAGGTAGTTACGCACGCCGGCGCCGGAGGCGGCACGGATGTGACCACGCGCATGATGATGCTCCGCGCGCGCCGCGAGCTGGGCCAGGACATGGTCATCGTCAACAAGCGCGGCGGCGGCGGCGCGGCCGCGCTTGAGTACTACAAGACTGTTCCGGCGGACGGTTACACCATTCTGACCTTCACGGTGGGCCACGCAGCGGTTGTGGCCAAGGGCCAGGGCGGCATGAAGATCGAAGACCTTCGCCCGATCGCGAGAGGAACGGACGACCCGCAGATTCTGATGACGAAATGCGGCACGTACGCGAGCGCGGAGGATTTTGTCGCCCAGCAGATGGAAGAGGGGATCACCTACGGCGTTACGCACCTCGGCAACATCGACGACGTCTCGGCCTTCATGTTCGCCAAGAAGGGCGGAATGCAAACCCCGACAATGCTGCCCTTCGACGGCGGCGGAGAGTTGGCGACGCAGCTCGTGGCGGGGGCGGTCGATGCCGGCGTTCTGAACCTCGCCGAGGCAAGCGCGCAGATCGAAGCGGGCGAAATCTGCCCGACCGTCGTTCTGGCGGACCAGCGGATGTCGAAGATTCCGGATGTGCCGACCGCCAAGGAGCTGGGCATCCCGGTAAGTTTCTCGACGGTGCGCGGGTTTGCGGTCCATGCGGACACGCCGCCCGAAGTTGCCGAGAGAATCGAAGAGGCTTTGATCAAGTCCATGAACCACACGGTTTATCAGGGTTTTCTGACATCGGTCGGGCTCGACAGCACTTCGGTCGCCGGATCGGATGTCTGGGGTCCGCAGATCGTCACGACGGTGAACGAGATGGAAGCCGCGCTGCGCGAGCTCGGATTCATCGAGTGATCTGCTGAGCAATGCGGCCGGGATATCCGGCCGCATTTCGACTTCTGACCGTTTCGAAAGCCTATGTCGGACAATCCCGCGACGCGCGGCGGAATTGAACGCTGGATCGTACCCGCGCTGATCATACTGTTCTGCGCGGGCGCATTCTACGTTTCGACCACATTCAGGGAAATGCCGCCAATCTTGAAGCGCGGCATCCAGCCCTCGGACTTTCCGCAATTGCTGCTCGGACTGATCGTTTTCCTCACAATCCTCATGGCATGGCTCGATCCGATCCAGGTAAAGGATCCGCTGCATCGCATGGTCTTGGGGACGATCGCTCTTTTCGGCGTCTTCGCGGCGCTGTCCGTCGTCGATCTCTTTCTGGGGCTGGGGGTGTTCGCCGGCGCGCTGGCGGCATTCTGGGGCGAACGACGACTTGCGGTCATTGCCCTCATCGGAATTGTACTGCCGACGGCAATCTTCTTCCTGTTCGATCTTGCATTCGAGATCCGTTTCCCGCGCGGACTCCTCACCAACCTGTGGTACGGATAAGTGGACGCGCTCTTATCCGGCCTGATCGCGCTGGGCGATCCGTACCTGCTCCTGCTGCTGGCCGTCGCGACGGTCGGGGGCGTAGTGATTGGCGCGCTGCCTGGGTTGAACGCCACCACGGGCGCAGCGCTCCTTCTGCCGTTCACCCTGACCATGGAGCCAATTCCGGCCATCGCGATCCTGACTGCGATCTACTGTTCAGCAACCTTCGCCGGAGCGATCACCGCGATTTTGATCAACACGCCCGGCACTGCGGCCAGCGCAACGACGTGCTTGGACGGATATCCTCTCGCGCAACGCGGCGAGGCCGGTCGCGCCTTGGGCATGGCTGTCGTTTCCTCGACGATAGGCGGCGTGTTCAGCGTCATATGCCTGATGCTGGCAGCTCCGCTTCTCGCTCGAGCAGCTTACAATTTTTCCCCTCCGGAGTATTTCGCGCTGACGCTGTTCGGACTGTCGATGCTGGCATCGATCGGCGACGGCTCCGCGATCAAGAACCTGATCGCCGGCGGGTTCGGCATATTTCTTGCCGTTGTCGGGGTCGACAACCTGACGACGGTCGAGCGTTTCACCTTCGGCTCGTACCAGCTTTACGACGGCATCGGGTTCGTGCCCGTCATGATCGGCGTGTTCGGGATTTCGGAACTTCTGGTCCAAGCGTCGAATTTGAATGTCGAGCGCAAAGCGGTTCGCATGCGGGCCATAAAGCTTCCGAGCCGCGACGACTATGCGAAGACCTGGCGCGCCATCCTGCGGTCGTCGGGAATCGGAACCTTCATCGGCATCCTGCCTGCCGAAGGCGCGACGGTCGCTTCCATGATCGGTTACAACGAGGCGAAGCGCTGGTCCCGCACGCCGGAAGAGTTCGGCAAGGGCGCGATCGAGGGCGTTGCCGGATCGGAAGCGGCGAACAACGCGGCCACCGGCGGCGCAATGGTGCCGACCCTTGCGCTCGGGATTCCCGGATCGGCGACCGCCGCAGTGATTCTGGCGGGCCTGATGGTTCACGGTCTCAGGCCCGGCCCGGCGATGTTCACCGAGCAGTCCGAATTCGCCTACGCCATCTTCTGGTCGATGATGCTGGTGAATTTTCTCTTTTTCTTCATCGGACTGCGTGGAGCCAAGGTTTTCGCGCGCGTCACCTTGATCCCCACTCAGGTCCTATGGCCATGCGTTTTCGTCTTTTCGATCGTCGGCGCCTACGCGCTGGACCAATCGATGTTCGATGTCGTGGTCGCATTGACCGCGGGCGTCGTGGGGTATTTCATGCGGCGTTACGGCTTTTCCGTCGTGCCGCTCGCCATCGGCCTGATCTTGGGCGGCATGCTGGAACAGCGACTCGGTCAGTCGATGGTGATGCTGGACGAGAAATGGTGGCTGATGTTCACGCGGCCGCTCACGCTTCTGTTCTTGGTCCTGACGGCGTTGGCGCTGTTCGGGCCCTTGATCTGGGGGCTGTTGGTCAAGCGGCGATCTCCAATTTCGTCAACAGGAGAATGACAGGATGAGCAGGATAAAGGCGGTTCGCGCACGCGTTTGGAATTGGACCGGTCCGACCGTGCCGCCCAAAGGCAACTTCTGCACGAATGCCTCGGATGCGCTGCGCGAAGATGGCGACGCGATGGCATCTTTTCGTTTCCACCAATGGCTGACATGCGAAGTCGAAGCCGATGACGGCACCGTCGGCATCGGCAACGCAGCGCTTGCGCCCTCTGTCGTGAAGAAGGCCATCGACGATCATTACGCGCCGCTCGCCATCGGCCATGATCCTTTCGACTACGCGTACATTTGGGAAATGATGTATCGCCGCACCCACGCTTGGGGCCGCAAAGGCATTGGGATGACAGCGATTTCCGCGATCGACATTGCGATATGGGACCTGATGGGGAAACTCGTCGGCAAGCCTGTCTTCAAGCTTCTTGGCGGGCGGACCAAGGAAAGAATTCCGGTCTACTATTCGAAGCTTTACGCCGACAGCGTCGAGGCCATGCAGGCGGAGGCCGAATGGGCACTGAAGGAAGGCTACAATTCATTCAAGTCGCGGTTTGGGTTCGGTCCCAAGGACGGCATGAAGGGCATGCGGGAAAACCTGAAACGGGTTGATGCGTTGCGCGAGGTGATCGGCTACGAAAACGATCTCATGATCGATTGCTACATGGGCTGGAATCTGGATTATGCAAAAAGGATGCTCCCGAAGCTGGCGAAATATGAACTGCGCTGGCTGGAGGAGCCTGTGATCGCGGACGACGTGGAAGGGTATCGCGAGTTGAATGCGATGGGCATCGTTCCGATTTCGGGCGGGGAACATGAATTCTCTATCATCGGCTGCAAGGACTTGATCGTTTCGAAGGCTGTCAGCGCCCTGCAGTACGATACGAACCGTGTGGGCGGAATTACGGCTGCGCAAAAAATCAATGCGATTGCCGAGGCCTGCCAGATCCCCGCGATCCCGCATGCAGGCCAGATGCACAATTACCATTTGACGATGGCCAATGCGAACTGTCCGATGTCGGAATATTTTCCGGTTTTCGACGTGGAAGTCGGCAACGAGCTTTTTTATTACATTTTCGAAGGCGATGCGGAGGCCGAGGACGGCTGCCTGCAGCTGGACGATGAAACTCCCGGCTTGGGCATCCGAATTACCGACAAACATTCGAAAAATTTCGAAATCGTGGAGTGACGGTGAGCTTGGGCGGGGAAAGAATGATCGCGGGATCTGGGACAGGCTTCACGTCGTTAGACGCCGAGGGAGGGAACTGGAAGTGCGCTTGCGGCGAAGCGGTGCCGATATTCAGCGTCTTCGACGCGCCTGGCCCGGATAAGCACTTCCAGCGAAGGGCCGACCTGCCTACCGCAGGCGTCGAACGCCTCTTTTTTTGCCAAGCCCATACGGCTGCCAAATCGAGCGGTATTGATCCATGAAACGTTATTCCGGAATCTGGCCCGTCGCTCCCACGGCGTTCAACGACGACGGCACTGTCGATCTTGAAGGTTCGGCCCGAGTGCTTGAATGCATGATTGATCAAGGATCGGACGGCGTATGCATTCTGGCGAATTACTCGGAGCAATTCCTGCTCAGCGACAAAGAGCGCCAAATGCTGACGAAAATGTCTTTGGCGCATGTTGGCGGAAGAATTCCGGTCGTCGTCACGATCAGCCATTTTGCGACGGACATCGTCATGTCGCGCGCGCGGCAAGCCAAAGAATTGGGGGCCGATATCGTGATGATGATGCCGCCTTACCATGGCGCGACGCTGAAGGGGACCGCCGCGCAGACTTATGAGCAATTCTCCCGTGTCGGCGAGGTCGGCATTCCGATCATGCTTCAGGATGCGCCGCTTTCAGGCGTCGACCTGCCTGTGCCGCTTCTTTCCCGAATGGCGCGCGAAATCGAAATGCTTAAGCTTTTCAAAATCGAATGCGCCGGCGCCGCAGCGAAGCTCCGCGGCCTGCTTGCCGAAGCAGGCGATCATGTGGAAGGTCCTTTTGACGGCGAGGAAGGCATCACACTGCTTGCCGATCTCGATGCCGGAGCCACGGGAACAATGACATCGGCGACCATTCCTGACCAGATCAAGCCGATTCTAAGCTGGCATTTCGCAGGCGACCGCAAAGAGGCGCTTGCGGCCTACGCCCGCGTTCTTCCCGCGATCAACCACGAGAATCGCCAATGCCAGTTTCGCGCTGCGAAAGAGGCTATGAAGGAAGGCGGCGTCATCCGTTCGGCCCGCAGCCGTCATCCGATCGAGCAGTTGTCCGACTGGGCAAGATCGCAGCTTCTTGAGCTGCTCAGACCGCTTGATCCGATTGTCTTGAAGTGGGGAAAGTGAAGTGAGCGAGATCGCTTGGGCAGAGGAGCTTCGCGAATTCGGCGCAATCGGGCGCCGCCCATCGCTCGCGGAGGAGGCCGCTGCGACGCTTCGAGAATTCATTCTTCTGGGAAAGCTGGAGCCGGGCGTAGCAGTCCCCGAACGCAACTTGGCGGAAGCGTTGGGGATCAGCCGCACCCCGTTGAAGGAGGCGCTTCGCATTCTTGAGAACGAAGGGCTGATTGTCTACGGACCGACGCGCCGCCCTCGCGTTGCGGATCCCTCGTTGGAGGAGCTGGCTCAGAATCTCGCCGTGCTGGGAGCTCTTGAGGCGCTCTCCGGGGAATTGGCATGCGCAAACGCTACGAATGACGAACTGGAAAAGGTTGCCCGGCTGGAAGAGAACATGCGGCTGGCGGACGAAGATGCCGATGCGCTTGAGTTCTTTGGCTGGGATATGGAGTTCCACACGACGATCGTGGAGTCGGCGCGAAACGCGCCGCTGTTGAAGACTCACCGGGCCTACAATGCGCGGCTTTGGCGCGCGAGGTTCATTTCTTCGAATTCGCGAACGGCCCGCGATCGAACTCTAATGCAGCATGTAAACATCTTGGCAGCGCTCCAAAGCCGCGACGGCAAGGCGTGCGCGCGCTGCATGCGCGGCCATCTCGAATCCGCGATATCCAATATATCAGCCGCGTTCGCCGCAATGGAAAAAAAGGAAGCCTTGTGAGCAGGAAGACTATCGCATTGATTCAGGGCGACCCGGCCGGGATTGGTCCTGAGTTGATGATTCGACTTCTCGATGATGAAGAGAACCGCCGGAAAGCCAACCTGATCGTCATTGGCGCGCCCGAGATTTTTGCGCGCGGCGAGGCGCAAACGGGCACGGAGATCGCAGATGTGCGCCATATCGCGCCAGACGCGGAAATTCACTCGGAAGACGAAGAAATCCTTCATCTCGATCTGGAGATTGAAGGCATCGAGGACGCGCCTGTCGGACAGGTGTCTCCAGAAGGCGGGAGATCGTCTCTCGAAGGCCTTCGCCGCGCGTTCGAGCTTTCGCGAGACGGCAGCATCGATGGTGCGGTATTCATGCCATTCAACAAGGAGAGCATGCATGTCGGCGGCAGCGAACACTCCGATGAATTGGGTTTCGCGCGGGCTTTTTTCGACCTGAAGGCCCCTGCAAGCGAATTCAACTTCGCGAATGGAATGTGGAACGGCCGCGTGACCAGCCACGTGCCGATGAAGGATGTGCCGGGCCTGCTGACAGTCGACCGAATTGAAGAAAGCATAGGCTTGGCCGACAGAACGCTTAAAATGGCAGGTTACAGCCGTCCCAGAATCGTCGTCGCCGCGTACAATCCTCACGCCGGCGACGGAGGGTTGATGGGCGATGAGGAGATTCGCGTCATTCGACCGGCTGTGGAGCGGGCGAAACTACGTCAGATTTGCTGCTTCGGCCCGTTTCCTGCAGACACTCTTTGGCTGAAGGTCCGCGACGGCGAGTACGATGCCGTGGTCACGATGTACCACGATCAGGGTCAGATCGCGATCAAGCTGCTCGGCTTCGACCGCGGCGTTTCGGTCCTCGCTGGTCTTCCGCTTCCTTTGACAACGCCGGCCCACGGCACTGCGTTCGACATCGCAGGCCAAGGAAAGGCGAATCCGGTTCCCGCCAAGAATGCATTCACCATGTGCCTCAACATGGCCAGCAATCGCAGTGCGACCAGCGGAGTTGACGCGTCAGCCGCGTAATTGCGCATTCAATATGCGACATTCGTATCGGACCACGCGCCCGATGGGATGAAGGGGAAGTCCTCAAACGCAACTTGCGCGCTGTCAAAGTTGGATTGATCCGCGCAGCTTGGTCTTCAGCTGCGAAGGTCGGCGCAACACGCCCATGAAGACGGTTGCAAGCCAAATTGTAGAGTTGGAAATGCAGATCAGGAACGTCTTCGCATACGATTTCGCGTTGTCCGAAGCCGCTGAAGGAGGGAAGAGGCTTCTCCAAGCGGATATATTCATAAGCGGCGGCCGCGTTCGAAATCAGCCGGTTGTCCCGGACGGCCGGACAAACTTCACGATCGGACCGAAGTCGCCTGCGTCAGCAGCGCGCAGGGCCGAAATATAGGCATCGCGACGGGCATTGTCGGCGTCAAGGTCGAATCCGCTCGCCCACTCGATAGGCGCATGATCGAAGTAATCCCGAAGAAAGATGTCTGTGGCGATCCTTGCGTGTCGGCCGTTGCCGTTCGGAAAAGGATGAATTTGCACCATGCGATGATGAAACCGCGCGCCTGCTTCAAGCGGATCGTATGTGCCGTGTTCGACCCAATAACGTGCATTATCAAGGTGAATTCGCATTTGCATGCCGATTTGAAACGGATCGATGCCGATGTTCTTTTCGCGCAGGCGATAGGTTCCTGCCCAGTCCCAAACCTCGCCAAACAGTCGCTTGTGCAAAGTTCGGACGAAACGGTCGGTCAGGATATCTCCGCCGCGTCTGCGGGAGAGCCAACGCAAGCCCTCTGTAATGTTGGTCTGCTCGAGTTCGTCCAGTTCGCCGCGCGTTGTGACGTGATCGAATTTCAGACCTTCGATTTCGTCGGGATCAAGCGGCGTTTCCCCTTCTGACTCCTTGGATTCCTTCATGCCTTCCAAAAATCGGAAGGTCGCTCGCGCAAAAGCTGGTCGGCCAACCGTTCGATTTCTTCCTTCATCTGCGCGGAAGACAGGGATTGCTTTTCAAGCGCCATGTGTGAACTTGCCCGTCGCACGATGGCTTCGGCTTTCTCATGTGCCTGATTGCGCAAGATATCTTCGATCTGCCCGTCCGCCGGCACGATGGCATAGACGAATTTTCCGCCCATGGCGTCGGCAAGGCGATGCATATGTTGAAGCGTGACGCCTCCATCCTGTTCTTTCCGTTCAGCCTGATAGATCGCGGGCTTAGTGACGCCTAGACGCCGAGCGAGTTCAGGCGCGGACAGGCCCAATGCCTTGCGCATAGCTCTGATCCAGCCCTCGCTTGGCGACTTCAGGTCGGCAACCTGCTGCGCGGCTTTATCGAGTGCGCGCGCGTATTGCCTTATTGCTGCATCCTTCACACTGTTCATCGGTGTGCTTTCATAGTCATTTGAACAATATATGACTATATATGCATAACCTAAATTTATCAATAAAAATATTTATAAATATTCTAAATTCTTTTAGTAGTGTATTGATATCTTATCAATCCGGTAGGTTCCGTCCTATTTCTCTACTTTTGGAGCACCCCTGATCAACCGTCGCGGTTGCCAGGGCCGGGATGAAGCTGTCGCAGCCCGCATTGACTGCTTCGAGACCAATAGGGCAGAATGTGTTGCGACTTCCGCAGGAAACGCTGATTGCCGGTTTGATCCGGGGTCGTTGAAAGCACCTGCTGGCAAATCATTGCGAGCCGATGCAAACAGGCGGGTTGCTGCTGGTCGAAAGCGAACCAACGCCCGGACCGCCATCAACTGCCGCATCAGAAAACTTTGGGCTAACTTCCTCAATCAAAGGGATGGTCGCGGCGCAGCCGTTCGACCAAAAATCATGAGGCACGCCGATGTCTTAAACAGCCGCTCTCTGCCATCCAGCCGATCATCGCCGTTCCGGAACGATAGCCCGCAACTCTTAAAATTGGCCAACTTTATCTTTATTTTCCACGTTGAATTGTGCGGAGGTAGATCGTAACTGTGTTGAATTGCGCGCGTTTTTTGGGAGTTGCATATATGGCAGTGAGGCGAATTGTGTGTCTTGCAAACTCATACAAATTTGGTGGACGGTGCGTAGCTGGAGTTGAACTAATGCCGAGTGGCGGGTTCGGTCGTTGGATTAGGCCGGTTGCCGACCGATCTAGAAGGGCAGTCAGCAATTCCCAGCAAACGTGCACAGATGGCACAGGGAGCCAGTTGCTCGACGTCCTCGATATTGATTTTGGACGCGCAGTTCCGAAAGGTCACCAGTCTGAAGACATCCTAATTAACCCTGGCAAGAGCTGGAAAAAGGTCGGAAGGTTCTCATTGACCGATCTGGTCCCATTGCTGCATTGCAGGCGGACGCCACTTTGGCCTTACGCTGAAAGCACCAGAATCGGTCAAAACGATAAAATCTCTACGGCCAACCTACTTTGCATTGAGTCTTCCTTGTCATTGGCAAGGCCGCCCAAAGCCATGATCCGCGTTTTTCAGTCTCGCTACAAAAAGAAGGGAAAACTTGATGTGCGCGTAAGGTTTGAATGGGGAGGAGAGCAGAACGACCTCAAATTGACTGATTTGCAAGAATCATTCAATTATCAAGCTCAAGGTATCGGTAAATACAATATCGATAATCCGACAATGTGTATTAGCATTAGTGAAATATTTTCCCGCCAGAACGCGGCTTTCAAACTGGTCGCTGGTTTAATAGTCTGAAGAACGATGCTAGGCAAAACCAAAATCTACACAGTCGGACATTCGACACAGCCGTTCGAACGCTTCTTGCGTCTTTTGCGCAAGAACCAAATTACTGCGGTGGCAGATGTTCGGTCATCGCCGTACAGTCGGTATGCCCCACAGTTCAACAAGGAGAATTTGAAGATTGAGCTCAAAAAGGAAGATGTTGCCTACGTGTTTCTAGGCGCAGAACTTGGCGCGAGATCTGATGACAACTCCTGTTACGTAGGCAATACGGTCAGCTACGAAAGACTTGCTCAAACATCTCTCTTCCGAAGAGGCATCCAAAGGCTTGAAGATGGAAGCGCTCGGCACAGCGTTGCCGTCATGTGCTCAGAGCAAGATCCAACTCATTGTCACAGGACAATATTAGTTTCGAAAACCCTCTCGGAAAGAGGTTTTGAAGTTAATCATATTCTAGGGGATGGAAAGCTTGAAACTCATCGGGAGACGATGCTTCGGGTTCTTGACACCTTGAGGCCGCGTGAAAACATGTTTGCTGGAAACATGCTTTTTTCGGAGAAAGAGCAAATCGAACTTGCATACAAAGAGGGCGAGAAGAAAATTGCCTATCGTAGAGAAGGATAAGTGTACAATGGTTCAAATATTCACTATCGGTTTTACTAAGACGACCGCGGAACATTTTTTCGGACGTCTCAAAGAATCTCAATCACGAAGGCTCGTAGATGTTCGTCTGAATAACGTCTCACAGCTTGCTGGGTTTGCTAAACGCGACGACCTGAGGTTTTTTGCGAAGAATTTGTGTAACATGGATTATTTTCATGCACTCAGTCTTGCACCGACCCAGCTGATGCTCGACGCTTACAAAAAAAAGCAAATCGATTGGCCCGGTTACGAAAACAAATATTTAGATCTATTGGCGGAGCGTCAGATTGAGAAGCTGCGCCCATCGGATTTTGATGGCTGCTGCCTCCTTTGCAGCGAAGATAAACCCCACTTTTGCCATCGTCGGCTCGTTGCTGAATATTTGGATACGAAATGGGGAAATGTCGAGATCATTCATCTTTGAGGATGGCGGAGTGAAATTTCGTTGTCTGAGCCACACCGCGTCGGCAGGCATCTGCAACCAGCTGTCAATTTGAACCCCATGTCTTGGAAAACGGAATTCTTGCTTGGCGGCAACGCGAGCCGCTGATTCCGACCTGCCAGCTGCTGGGAACATTTCCGCCGGGTCGGGGTTAAGAAGCTTGAATGGGTTTTTCTGTCCGATCTTTGCGGGCTGAGGTCCATGAGAGCTGGATGGCGGAAGGCCGCTACCTGAACATGGAGCTTCTGCCGGAACTGCGCAGTGCCGGTCTTTAGATGTCGGCTGGAAGACGGCCGCGCCGTTTGTTCCAGCGGTCTTCGCGCGCATCAGGTTGCCCGGTGCGAGAGCAGCATGCCGGCCTGCCGCCGCAGGCCGCGAAGTCGGTGCTTGAAATGCTTGACCGATTTTGCGGGATTATTGGTACGCCGCTGTTGTATGCCGAGCATAGCACCCGCGCGGTCCGCGATATGGCCCCTCGGTCTGTCCTCGGAAAAACGCAGGTCGCCGAGGAACACGCCGGATCCAATGTCGCTTTCTCCAGAAGCATTCAATCCGCGAAGCCTCTAATGAGCAATCCGCGAAGATTCTAATATACAAATAGTGAAGTTTCTACTATGCAAATTGCCGAATTGTTGAAAGATGTAGGCGGTGGCTGCGAATCATAACCTTCCGCGGCATATGCATGCTGAACTGGCGGATGCGTTGCGAGCATCGCGGATCGTAAATCTTGTAGGACCGAGACAAGTCGGAAAAACAACGCTGGTGCGCGATCTCTTCGGCGAAGGCGAATTTCTGACCTTGGATGACGAAGCGGTTCTGAGCGCAGTGGAAGCTGACGCGTACGGTTTGCTTGACGAAAAACGAAAGGGCTTGGGCGGCAGGCCATTGATCATTGACGAAGTGCAGCGCTCCAAATCGCTTGCGCTTGCGATCAAACGCATCGTCGATCGGGATCGCCGCCGCGGACAATTCTTGCTGACCGGTTCATCGAATGTATTTTCCGCAGCAAGGATTTCGGACTCGCTTGCCGGCCGCGCCTTGACGCTCAAGCTGTGGCCGCTGACTGTAGCTGAAATCAAGGAACGCGGTCCGCACCAAATCCTTGATTGGGCGTTGCAGCGAAACCCGCGACTTGCAGACCTGCCTGGAGCGGAGAACGCGACCCGCCACGAATGTATCGAGCTGGTCTTGGCGGGTGGGTATCCGGATATTCATGATCTGCCGACGCGAGCGCGGCAACAACGGTATCGCTCCTATGTGGACACGATAGTCGAGCGCGACGTGGCTGATGTTCTGCCGATACGAAAACCGGACGCGCTGAGGCGGTTGATTGAGCTAATGGCGGCTCGAACAGGCGCGGAGCTCAACGTCTTGGCCCTTGCAAGCGATCTCGGAATTCAGCGTCCTACGGTCGAGCAGTATCTTGGTGTTCTGACCAAGCTCTCGATCATAAATCGGCTCGGACACTGGACTTCGAGCGAGGGCGGCCGCGACATAAAGAATGCGAAATACCACTTCGTCGACACCGGCATCGCTGCCGCCATCAGACGCTTCAAGCCCGAGTCATTCGAAATAACCGCAAACCCTGCTGCCTTCGGCGGATTGCTGGAAACCTTCGTATTCAACGAATTGATGAGAAGTCTGCCATTCCAGGAAAACGACCTTCGACTTTACCACTGGCGCAGCCGTGACAAACGCGAGATTGACATTGTCGTCGATGCCGGAACTCGACTGGTGTGCGTTGAGGTCAAGGCGTCGTCGACAGTCAAGGCCGAAGATTTCAAGCATATCAAATGGTTCGCAAGCAAAGGGCCGGGGCAGGCCCGAACGGTTTCCGGGATCATCTTCTATCTTGGAAGCCAGGCGCTGCCGTTTGGAGATCGATGCTTTGCATTGCCGATCAGCAGTTTGTGGCCCGAATATGGCGTGTGACAGCTTCCGTATGACCGGAGGCTCGGCCTGATCGAAAGAATCGGAGGGCAAATTCAAGCCTATTCTTTCGTATGAGTTTGAGTGATTCATTGACACTGACTTCCGCCATCGATGATC
Organism: Paracoccaceae bacterium; assembly: GCA_965205055.1. Lineage (GTDB taxonomy): Bacteria > Pseudomonadota > Alphaproteobacteria > Rhodobacterales > Rhodobacteraceae > CBDBBY01. The sequence goes on from OZ242030.1 coordinate 3,960,025, forward strand.
TGCGGATGATTATGTGAGGGTTGCATAAAATGACCTGCACGAATGCGCGTGCAATTGCTCTGTTGGCGGCTTTGGCTGCGCCAGCCTTGCGAGTTCGTCCGATCCGATGCATGCTCCGCGCGGGTGCTGGTTTGCTGCTCGATTGGAAATGCGGAGGGACACATTGTTGAAGCTGTATTTTGACGTCAAGTCGCCGTTTGCGCGCAAGCCAATCGTGCTTCTTCATGAAGCAGGAGCTATTGATTCGGTTGAATTGGTGCCGGTCGCCGGGACGCCGATTGATCCGGGATCGTTTCCGACGACAGCCAACCCGCTCGGGAAGATCCCCGTGCTTGAACGCCAAGACGGGCCGGGCCTCTACGACAGTCGCGTGATATGCAGATTCATCAACGAACATTTCGGCTGCTCGCTTTACCCGGAGCCGCCCAAGCTATGGGACGCATTGACGCTTGAGGCCACGGCCGACGGGATCATGGATGCGGCAGTGCTCATTGTCTACGAATTCCGATGCAGATCCGAAGAGTCGCGAAGCGACGCTTGGGTGGACGGCCAATGGAGCAAAGTCGCCCGCGCGCTCGACGCGCTTGAAGAAAGATGGATCGAATATCTGGATGGGCCGATAGATATCGCCCATATCGCCGTCGGATGCGCGCTTGGTTATTTGGACTTCAGGCATGAGTCCCGAGATTGGCGGGCCGCACATGGCCGGCTTGCCGCATGGAATAAAAACTTCGCGGCGCGACCGAGCATGAAGGCAACTGTTCCGAGGGCATGAAGCTACGGAATTATTCGATCACGCAGCATTGCAAACCGTCTTGAAGTCGCTGCGCAGAACCGACTTTTGCACTTTGCCCATCGCGTTTCTGGGAAGCGCCTCCATGATCGCGACATGCTTGGGATGCTTGTACCGCGCAAGTTTGTCGGCCAGAAAGTCTTCAATCTCTCGGATTGAGACGCCCGCGTCTTCGAGGACCACGACGGCGACGGCCGCTTCGCCGAAATCGGAATGCGGAACTCCGAACACGGCGCTTTCCGCGACGCCGGGGCATCGGTCGATAACGCCTTCAATTTCTTTTGGGTAGATATTCAATCCCCCTGAGATCACGAGATCCTTTGCCCGGCCCTCTATCGCAATGAAGCCGTCGCTGTCTCGACTGGCGAGATCGCCGGTAATGAAATAGCCGTCATCGGTGAACTCCGATTTCGTTTTCTCCGGCATTCGCCAGTACCCGGAGAACAGGCCGGGGCTCTTGATTTCGAGCATTCCGGCTTCTCCTTCCTGCACCTCGCGAGCGGTTCCGCCTTCGCGGATGCGCAGTTCGACGCCCGCAAGCGGGAGGCCGACCGTGCCCGGCTTTCGCGGCCCGCGGTAGGGTATCGAGGTGATCATGTTGGCTTCGGTCATTCCGTACCGTTCCAAGATTTCGTGTCCGGTTCGGCGGCGCCATTCGTCGTGGGTTTCGGGGAGCAGCGGAGCGGAGCCCGATATGAAGAGACGCATGTTGGAAGCGAGCGACCGGTTGAGTTCCGGCACCTGAAGCATCCGCGTGTAGAAGGTCGGAACGCCCATCAAGGCCGTTGCTTTGGGGAAGGCGCTCGAGACGGCATCCGCGTTGAATTTCTCAAAAAAGAGAAGCGTGCAGCCGGCCATCAGCGCGACGTTTGTCGCCACGAACAGGCCATGCGTATGATAGGCAGGGAGCGCATGAATGAGCACGTCGGATTTCGTAAAGCGCCACAGCTTCGCGAGCACATCGCTATTCGTGGCAAGCGCCGAGTGGGAGAGCATTGCTCCTTTCGGTCGGCCGGTCGTTCCTGACGTATACAATATTGCAGCCAGATCGCTTGGAGACCGGGCGACCGGGTTTTGGGCACGGAGCGGTCGTTTCATTGCATCGATTTCTTGGCGCAAGGTATCAAGGTCGCAGATATGGGCCGCGTCGTTGCTTTTGCTCAAAGCATCAAAACGGCTTCGCTCGCAGATGAACAGTGCGGGTTCGGAATCTGCCACAAAATATTCGATCTCTTCCGATGTGTAAGCAGGATTGAGCGGCACGAAAATGCCGCCGGCCATGACGGCGCCCAGATACACTTGAAGCGAGGCAATCGACTTTGATGCTTGGAAGGCGACTCGGTCTCCGGGCATGACGCCGAAATTCCGGAGTGCCGCCGCGATGCGCCCGGCGCCGTCAAGGAAGTCCGCGTAAGAAAGACTCCTGCCGTCTTCGAAAATGGCGAACGGATGCAGCGAGTTCGGCTGCCTCGTCCGGCACAGCGCTTCAATGAGATGGTTGGCGATTTTCTCCTCCAACGGATTGCAAGCTTATTGAGTCTCGGCAGGACCTTAACGAGTTTCCCCGCATTCTTGAAACCGCAAAGCACATGCCGCCCTCGGAAACTGGCCGATTTCGCGAGTGCGCGATGAAAGCCATGAGCGCATCCTGCGAAGCGAAGTATCCAGCGAATTTGGCCGCCTTGCCAAACCGACCTGAGTGGCTGATAGAATCTTGAAGGAATTTCAATCCGCGGCGGGAAAAGCTGAAGTTCGCGCTGCGCCGAGAACTTGGAAGTCATCAAGGCAAAAGACATCATGTCGGAGGTTGTTGACCAGACTCGGTCCACTGGGCAAAGTGATCGAATGACGCAAAAACGGCCCAATGTCGCGCCGACCGCGGCAAGCTCTGCCGAGAGTGCGGCGGATGCGGCGTTTCCGCGAATTCCCTCGGCATCTGAATCAGGCAAGGCAACGAAAGGCCGTCGCGACGCAGGAAGGAAAGGGGAAGCCCGCAATCCGCTGTTTTTTGCGCTTCAGCATGCGGATTGCCGCGACTTTCTTCCCACCATTGAAGCGAACAGCGTCCATTTGACGGTCACGGACCCGCCGTATTTCCTTGAGGGACTCGACAACGTCTGGCGAAACGGCCGCGATGGAGCTCCTCGCGCGACCGGCTCAGTCGGAAGCCTGCCCGTCGGGATGAAGTTTGATCCTCGACAGGGTCTGGCCTTGCAAGCATTCATCTCGCAGGTCGGCGAAGGGATTATGAATGCCATGAAGCCGGGAGCGTTCGCCGTCGTGTTCAGCCAGCCGCGCCTGGTCCACAGGATGGCCGTCGGCCTGGAAGATGTCGGGTTCGAAATACGCGACCTCTATGCATGGCGGTTTACGCGTCATGCTCAATCCAAAGCGTTCACTTTGAACCATTTCGTGGATCGAATGGATCGCCCGAAGTCGGAGCGCGAGACGATCAAAAATCATATGGGTGGGCGCAAGACTCCGCAGCTCCGCCCGCAATTCGAAGCGATGATTCTGGCCCAGAAGCCGCGCGAGGGAACATTCATCGAGAATTGGACCAAGCATGAGACCGGACTCGTTGACACGACGGAAAGGCTGAACGGGAAAGGCCCGGCGACCGTGATGACCGTGGAGAAGCCCTCCCGGGACCGGTACAACTCCCACCTGACGGTCAAGCCGCTCGAATTGGTCGAACACCTGATCCGGCTGTTTTCGCTGCCGGGGCAGGTCGTGCTTGATCCGTTCTTCGGGAGCGGCACGACTGCGTTGGCGGCTAAACGCGCGGGCCGCTCGTGCATAGGCATCGAAATAAATGGCGAGTATGTCGATATCGCCAAGCGCAGACTCGGAGAATCCGCGTCGTGACGGGATTTCGCCTGTCGCAACTGCAAGTCGGCCATTCTGATCGAAATGGACCGATTTATGCTCGGTCTGCGGGCCGTCGCTCGCGGTATGCCGTCCATTTCGGCCTCGTCTCCTGAGTTCGGAGAATCATGCATCCTGCGCAATGATGCGAGTCGTTGTTCTGTTCCCTTAACGCCCGCGCCTTCACTGCATTTTGCTTGAATATCGGATGCGGCCTGCCCGTGATGTTTCTGTCGCCTGCAAAAATTCGTCGGCTTGAAGGAGCGGTGTTTCCGACATGGCAGGCGCGACGGAAAATTTGGTCTTGCAGTCGCAAATGGGGGAGACTCCGCTCAATGTCCGGTCCGCATGGCGACGATCTGCAAAGTGGAGCTCGGCAGTCTAGACGTGCGAAGATTTGAATTGTAGAAAGTGCTCTGGATCCCGCGCCTCGTCTTGGCGGCGATCGGGAAAACATGTGAATCACCGAGACGCCGGGCTTTTGTAAGGAGGCGCATTTTGTCGGATGCAGAACCCGTCGCAGGGACCCGCAGGGATTTCATATACTACGCCACGGCCGGGACCGGCGTTGTCGCCGGCGGTGCGGCCGTCTGGCCGTTGATCGATCAAATGAACCCGAGTGCCGATGTGCAGGCGCTTTCGTCGATTCAGGTCGACGTCGGTGGCGTTGAGCCCGGCACTCAGATCACTGTGAAATGGCTTGGCAAGCCTGTTTTCATCCGTCGCCGGACAGCCGATGAGATCGAAGCCGCTCGCGCGGCGGATCTGGACGCGCTCGTTGATCCGCTCGCGAGGAACGCGAACAGGCCGGATGAAACCGATGCGCGGGACGAATTCCGCACCGTCGACGAGGCGGGCGAATGGCTCGTGATGGTCGGCGTCTGCACGCATCTCGGCTGCGTTCCTCTCGGAGACGGCGCCGGCGAATTCGGCGGGTGGTTCTGCCCCTGCCACGGCTCTCACTACGACACGGCCGGCAGGATTCGCAAAGGCCCTGCGCCGGAGAACCTCGAGGTTCCGCTCGCGGTCTTCTTGGATGAAACGACGCTCAAGCTGGGTTGAGGAAAAGCGCAATGTCCCGCATTCCGCATGATCACTACGTGCCCGAGTCCGCGTTCGGCAAATGGCTCCATGCACGTTTGCCGGTAATGTCGATCATCTACGACACGCTGATGATCCCCACTCCGAAGAATCTGAATTGGATGTGGATCTGGGGCATCGTCGTGACATTCTGCCTGGCGCTCCAGATTGTGACGGGCATCGTTCTCGCGATGCATTACACTCCGCACGCCGACATGGCGTTCGCGAGCATCGAGCACATCATGCGGAACGTGAACGGCGGCTGGGCCTTGCGTTACCTGCATGCCAACGGAGCTTCGCTCTTCTTCTTCGCTGTCTATCTGCACATATTTCGTAGTCTCTACTACGGATCGTACAAGCCGCCCCGCGAGATGACCTGGATCATCGGCATGTTGATCTATGTGCTGATGATGGCGACCGCGTTCATGGGCTACGTGCTTCCGTGGGGGCAAATGTCGTTCTGGGGCGCGACCGTCATCACCGGACTGTTCGGCGCCATACCGGGGGTCGGGGAGGCGCTTCAGACTTGGCTGCTCGGCGGCCCGGCGGTCGACAACCCCACGCTCAACCGGTTCTTCTCGCTTCACTATCTGTTGCCGTTCGCCATTGCGGGCATCGTCGTGCTCCATATCTGGGCATTCCATACGACCGGGAACAACAATCCTGCAGGGGTGGAAGTGCGGCGAAGCAGCCGGGAAGAAGCGGACCGCGACACCGTGCCGTTCTGGCCCTACTTCGTGATCAAGGACTTGTTCGCTCTCGCGATCATATTGGCGATTTTCTTCGCGATCGTCGGCTTCATGCCCAACTTCCTGGGCCACCCCGACAACTACATCGAAGCGAACCCGCTCGCCACGCCGGAGCATATCGTGCCTGAATGGTACTTCCTGCCCTTTTACGCGATCCTTCGGGCCTTCACCTCCGATGTCTGGATCGTGCAGTTCACGAGCTTCATCACCGGAGGGATCATCGACGCGAAGTTTTTCGGCGTCATGGCCATGTTCGGTTCGATGGTGGTGCTCGCGCTGGTGCCGTGGCTCGACACCTCGTCCGTCAAATCGGGGCGGTACCGGCCGATGTTCAAATGGTGGTTCGCTCTGCTCGTGCTTGATTTTGTAGTTCTGACTTGGGCCGGCGGAAGGCCTGCCGAAGGCATCTACGCGATCATTTCGCTCGCGGGCTCAGCGTATTGGTTCCTTTATTTCCTCGTGATCCTTCCTCTGCTCGGCGTTCTCGAGAAGCCGCTGGATCGACCGAACACGATTGAAGATGATTTCGATTTGCGACATCCTCAAGATGAAATCCCAGCGGTCAAGCCGGAATGAACAGAATGCGAAAGTCGAAATTTGCGCTGAAAGACGTCGTCTCGGCCGTGCTCGCTTCGCTGGTGGCCGCGAATGCGGCCTTTGCAGCGGGAGAAGCTTACGTCGAAGACTTCTCGTTTTCCTTCGAAGGTCCGTTCGGAAAATACGATCAGGACCAGCTTCAGCGTGGCCTGATCGTTTATCAGGAGGTTTGCGCCGCCTGCCACGGCCTCAGATACGTGCCGTTTCGGACGCTGGGCGACGAAGGCGGAGTCGGGCTCAGCGAAAACGCGGTCAAGGCGTTCGCCGAGAACAATTACGAGGTGTTCGATCCGGAGCTCGACGATACCAGGCCCGCCAAGCCCACTGATCATTTTCCCGCCAACGACTCCGTCGGCGCGCCCGACCTGTCCTTGATGACGAAGGCCCGGGCCGGCTTCCACGGCCCGGAGGGCACAGGACTGACGCAGTTGTTCCGGGGCGTGGGCGGCCCGGAATACGTCGCCTCCTTGTTGACCGGCTACACCGGCGAGGAGAAGGAAGAGGCAGGAACATTTCTTTACGCCAACACGGCTTACGGAGGCGGCTGGATTTCAATGGCTCCGCCGTTGACGGACGGGATCGTGGAATTTTCCGACGGCTCCGACAATTCGGTGCGGGATCTGGCGGAGGACGTCACGGCATTCCTGACATGGGCCGCCGAGCCAAAAATGATGGCTCGCAAAAGGATGGGCTTCACCAGCGTTGCGTTGCTGGCCCTGTTGGCCGTGCTGCTTTACCTGACGAACAAGAGGATCTGGGAGCCGGTCAAGCGGCGGGACAAGGTCGAATGAATCGGCGGCCGCAGTTCCGCCGATCGAGCGAGTTTCAAAATCTGTAGTTGAACCCGGCGACAATTTTGTTTTGCGGCTGGCCGTCGCCCTTTTGGCCGACCCGTCCGCCGATCATGTAGGTCGCGCTGGAATCAGGCTTGAAACGCATCATCAGATCGGCATGGCGATTCCATGGGCTTTCTCCGATCTCGACCTTGCCGAATGCCGTTTCGGCCGACCCGCCTGCAAACCGGTCGGCATGGAGGGAAGCGTCCAGTTGCACGGCAGGCGTCAATTGAAATTTCCGCCTGGCCGAGACGCCGAGAGCGGTTCCGTGAGCCGAATCCAGCAGATCGCCGGTCCCTTCGGAATCGGCGTAGGTCGCGCGCAAAAACAGCGAATCGTGTCCCAGACTCACATCGAGCTTGTCGGAGGTCCCGTATCCGAATTCCGGCGTGAGACCGAAAAAATTGTTCGATTGCCCGTATGCCGCGGCTGCGAAAAATCCGCCTTCCAGCCCAATTCCGCTGCCGATCATTTCCGCGCCGCCATCCGACTCCGCTATGGGGAAGAGGCCGGTTTTTCCGGAATGCGCGTTTTCCGGAACGCCGGCGGAGAAATTCGTCGCGTGGAACAGCGCCGGCCTGAGCGAGGCGAGCCGAACGGTCCGCGTGCTTTCGCGCGCGGTTTCGAAATTGCCCCCGACTTCGGCGGCTCCGGGAAATCCGAGCGAGTTGATCGCCGCCGGGCTGGGCGAGCTGGCAAGCTGCGCGAAGTCGTCATCGGAAACAAGCCGCCACTCCCCTCTCGCATCCAATTCGGTCATGCATGTGAAGTCCGCCACCCCTAGGCCGGTCAGGCCGGGCGAATTGTTGGCGCAGGTCTTTGCGAGCCGAATCAGATCCTCGCCCGAGGTGCTCGGGAAATAGGCGAGAACGCTTGCCAGGGCCATTGCGACGTTCGGCGCGCTGAAGGATGTTCCGAAAACCGGCTCGGATGATCCGGGCAGCCTGTATCTGAAAGGCGCGTATATGCACGCGCTTTCGACGCCGATGCAGCCGACCGCTCTCTTTTCACGAACGACGCGGCCAAATTGCCTGCGGTAACCCGAAACGTACAGGACCTTGTCGGCCTCGACCGCTTCCATGGTCCTGTCGATCATCCTTGAAATCGCTTCTTCGTCCCCGGGCCTGATGTCTTCCTCGGGGAAGTGGAAGAAGAAATCGCGCTCGTCGTTGCCGGCGGATTGAACGACGACGAACGGCAGCGATGCGCCGTACCGCTCGATCATCGCATAAGTATTCGGCTCGATCGAAAGCGAAACGATCTTCGTCGTGTCCGCGATCTGCCCGATCAGATCGTTCGTCAAAGTTATCGCATTGTCGTCTTTATCCACTTCCTCGGGATTGTAGAGAGTGAACGGCAGCGATCCCGCCAAGGGATCCCCCCAGTTTTCGCAGGTTTTGACGAACGAATGGCAAGCGACCGAACCGACAAGGATGGAATGCTCGTCTTCGGCTGTCGCATACTCAGCGATCCCCACCATTTCGGCAAGTTCGTCGTTGGTCGCCCGGATCTCGTGTATAGGAAGTAGGTTCAATCCCGGTGCGGCGAAAATTCCGTAATCCGCCGGGTTTCTCGGCGGAGCCGCAGTTCTCCGCACATCGGACACGACCGCGCTCGTCGTCGTCACGGAACCGCCTCCCCCGCCGCATGCGGCCAGCGCCGCAGCGGCCGAGGCAAGCGCCAGGCATTTGATGCCGGGCAGGTTCGCCTTGAGTCTTTTCAATGCTTCGATCATTTGAGAACTGCTTTGAATGGAAGAAACGGATCTGCGGCGAACAGCAATTCGAATCGGGAATTGAACCTAAGTGCGCGATCAAGCCGGACCGAATCGGCGCATCTCCGGATTCCTGCGCGCCGGACGTCGCGCTCGCGTTCAGATGGCAACGAGCAACTCGGCACATCTTTTTGCTGAAACCGAATGGTCGCGATTCGCGATATCATTGCTACTCCCTGCAGGGCGATGCTGAATTCAGATCATACCTGAATCCGCTGGCAATTCGAGTCGGCAACTGACACAATTGCGCGATCAAGCTGACCGAAACGCCGCGATTTCCAATGTCCGCAGCAATTTGCGCCGATTGGGCGGATCATTTCCCGCGGGAGAACCATCCATCCGCTGCACCCGGCATTGGCTCAAGGCGGCGCCGCGAAATACATCCGACGCGAATTTGAATGAGCTTGAGCCATTCCGCCGCCGACGGGACCCGGAACCGATGTTCAGCACCGGATTGCGAGACCGTCATTCTTGAATACCGCATGCCGCCGGAATAAGACATGACCATGACCAGTTTCCCCGATATTCGGACTTGGCAATCGGTTGCCCCTCGCCTGATCGCGGTCGCGGCGGCGATTGGGAAGGCCGGATGCGCTTTGAGCAACGCCTTCATGCGGCATTCCTTGCTTGCTTTGGCCGTGGTGTCGGAGTTGCGAATTTCCGATCTCGGACTGGTCGATGCGACCCGATTCGAGTTCGTTCCATTGTTCAGCGAGGACTGACCTTTGCTCACTGCCCCAGACAATCTTTCGGTCTCTTGCCCGCCCGATCCGGGTCATGAAGTTTTCACGAATCCTGCGGACGCCGTGGCGCGGCTGAAGTCTCTTTACGACTCGGCATCGGACTTCCTTCGCGCGAAATACACCGATCCGACGACGTCCAATGTCCGCGACCGCCGCTACAGGGCATTCTATCCGGAGGTCCGCTTCGAGGCGACGTCGTACGAGAACGTCGACAGCCGGCTCGCCTACGGCCATGTGAACGAACCGGGCGAATACGCCGCCACCGTCACCCGTCCCGACATATTCGGCCATTATCTGGAAAAGCAGATTGAATTGCTGATCAGCAACCACGGCAATCCGGTCCGGGTCGGATACTCGGCGACGCCGATACCGCTGCATTTCGCCTTGAAGAACGACCCGAGCCAGACCTTCCGGCCGGGCGGGCTGATGTTTTCGCTGCGGGACGTGTTCGACGTGCCGGATCTGGCCAATACGCATGATGAGATCGTGAACTGCCAAAAATTCAGGCAGCCGGACGGAACGAAACCCCTCGCGCCGTTTTCCGCTCAGCGCGTCGATTACTCGCTTGCGCGGCTCAAGCATTACACTGCCACGAGCGCGGAGCACTTCCAGTCGTTCATTCTGTTCACGAATTACCAGTATTACGTGGACGAATTCGAAGCTTACGCGCGGAAATCGCTGGCTGATCCGAATTCGGGATACGAGTCCTTGATCACGCCCGGCGACCGCGTGGTCACGGATCCGTCGGAAGGGTTTCTGGGCGACTACATGCTGCCGCAGATGCCGGCCTATCATTTGACACGGTCCGACAGATCGGGAATTTCGCTTGTCAACATCGGCATCGGCCCGTCGAACGCCAAAACGGCGACCGATCACATCGCCGTTTTGCGGCCGCATGCGTGGCTCATGGTGGGACACTGCGCGGGATTGCAGCCGAAGCAGAAACTGGGCGATTACGTGCTTGCGCACGCGTATCTTCGGATAGACGGCGTGCTCGACGAGGATCTGCCGATCTGGGTTCCGGTGCCGGCTCTGGCCGAGGTTCAGAAAGCGCTCGAGCTTTCGGTGGCCGAAATCACCGAATACGAAGGGTACGAACTGAAGGGCATCATGCGGACCGGAACGGTCGCATCGACCGCCGACCGCAATTGGGAGCTTTGCGCGCACTCGCGATACTGGGACCGCCTCTCGCAAGCCCGCGCGATCGCCCTTGACATGGAATCCGCCACGGTTGCCGCGAACGGCTACCGTTTCCGAGTGCCATACGGCACGTTGCTTTGCGTATCGGACAAGCCTCTGCATGGGGAACTGAAGCTTCCGGGCATGGCCAACGACTTCTACCGAAGACAGATCAGCAAGCATCTTCGAATTGGAATCAGGGCGCTTGAATCGCTTCGCGACATGCCGATGGATCATCTGCATTCCCGAAAGCTCCGGAGCTTCGACGAGCCCGCATTTCGGTAGCTTGAACGGCGCCGCCCAGACTTGATCGCGGCGCATGAAATTTTTTCGTGGCGCTTATCACAATTTGTAGAACGCACTTCAATTATTCGATACAATTCGTTAGAGCGCGACTCCTGCGCATATTAGCGTAAAAACCATATCTGAAAGGAATCCAACATGGCTCAACGACCTATGCCAAAGACCGAACTCCTAAGCCGAATCGCAGGTGAAACGAATGTTGCGAAAAAGGACGCCGACAGCGTACTTTCGGCGCTTGCAACAATCATCGCAGATGAATGCGCGGCTGGGAGGTCGGTCGTGATTCCCGGTATTGGAAAGATTGAAAGCAGAGAACGCCCGGAAGGCACGGTCCGAAACCCAAGAACCGGCGAGACGATGCTGAAAGCCGCTCACCGCGTTCCGAAGGTGTCGTTCTCGAAGGTGCTTAAGGACGCTCTCAATTGAAGCGCGAAAACTAATTCATGCTTGCGCCGATTCAGATCGGCGCAAGAATTTTCCGGGGCGTTTCAGGCAGCCGCGCCGGTAGTGGCGGAAGCGACGTCCGTTCGCAATCAGTCCTTCGGAAGCAGGAAGCGGCAACTTGGGGCGCGTTCGGCATTCCGACGGAACGCCGAACGTTGCCGTGCTTGGAATTGCCTGAATCGCCAATCAAAATTTTTGCGCCCGTTGCGTCAGGAGCCGATACGCCCTCTGTTTCCGCCGGTTTGCGCTCTGTCCATAAGCAGATGGTCCGCTATGACGCATGCGGTCATGGCTTCTCCCACAGGCACGGCCCGAATGCCGACGCACGGGTCGTGACGGCCTTTCGTCCGGATGTCGGTTTTCGCGCCGTCCTTTCGGATCGTCCGCTTCGGAGTCAGGATTGAGGACGTCGGCTTGACCGCGAAACGGACCACGATCTCCTGCCCGGTGGATATGCCGCCAAGCACGCCGCCGGCATTGTTTGAACTGAAGCTTATCGACCCGTCGGAACATTCGATCTCGTCGGCGTTTTCGCTGCCTGCCAATTCGGCGGATCGCATGCCCGCCCCTATTTCAACGCCTTTCACGGCGTTGATCGACATCATGCCCGCCGCCAGATCCGCATCCAGCTTGCCGTAGACCGGCGCTCCCAGGCCGGGCGGAACGCCTTTGGCCCTGATCTCGATTATTGCGCCGAGGGAGTCGCCGCTCTTGCGTGCTTTGCCCAGAACTTCAGCCCACGCAGATGCGGACTCTTTCGACGGGCACCAGAATTCGTTCCGGTCGATCTCGTCCTCATCGAATTCGCCGAAATCGATGCGATGCGAGCCCATTTGAATCATGCTGCCCTTGATCGCGGCTCCCGGTGCAAGGCTGTTGATCACCTCCCTCGCGACGCCGCCGGCCGCGACCCGGGAAGCGGTCTCGCGGGCGGATGCGCGTCCGCTGCCCCTGTAGTCGCGGATTCCGTATTTTTGCCAGTAGGTGATGTCGGCATGCCCGGGCCTGAATTTCTCTTTGATCTCGTCGTAGTCCTTGGAGCGGTGGTCCGTATTCCTGATCAATATCTGAATCGGCGTGCCTGTTGTCCGTCCCTCGAACGCGCCTGAGATGATTTCAACTTCATCGGCTTCCTGTCGCTGCGATGTATAGCGGCTCTTGCCCGGTCTGCGCTTGTCCATCCACTTTTGGAGCATCGCCGGTTCGAGCGGGATATTCGGCGGGCACCCGTCGACGACGACGCCGATGGCATCTCCATGGCTTTCGCCCCAGGTCGTGAACCGGAACATCCTGCCGAAAGTGTTGAATGACATGCGTTTGGCTCCGCTTCATTGAAGAGTGCTCAGGGCCGTCGAATCAGCGCCGATGCTAGGTGAATGCCGCGTACATGGAAACCAATCGCCCATAGCTCCGCTGGTTCTTCGGCGATGATCGGGATTAGATTTGGATAAGCACCCTGCCGTTCTCGATTTTGGCCGGATAGGTGTTCAGGTCAACGCAAACAGGCGCGCCTTTGGCTTCGCCGGTGCGGTAATCGAACCTGCCGTTATGCTTTGGGCATTCGATGATGTAGTCCATCACCAAGCCGTCGGCCAAGTGGACCTGCTCGTGCGTGCACAAGCCGTCGGTGCAAAAATATTCGTCGTCTGCGGAGCGATAGACGGCAAATGTGCGGTCCCCGTGATCGAAACGCATCAGATCTTCTTCCTCGATCTCAGAGGGCGAGCAGACGTCTACCCATTGCGGCATCTTGAATCTCCAAGTTGTCAGGACGGCTGAATTATGTCGTGCAGTTCGGCCCTGTAGGGACTTGCTGTCGGGGGAAGCTTCCGGACCAGGAATACATCCTCGTATTTGAGTTGCCTCTTCATCACGGGCCACATGCCCTTGAAAGCGCTCCAGATCGAAGTGTCGGCCTCTGGCAGATCGTGCTTGATCAGTTCATGCAGCTTGGGAAGCGCATGATAGGGAACCATGGGAAACATGTGATGCTCCACATGGTAATTCATGTTCCAATAAACGAATCTGCTGACCGGGTTCATGTGGACCGTGCGCGAGTTCAGGCGGTGGTCAAGAACATCGTCGGCCAAGCCGCCGTGCTGCAGGACTCCTGTCATGACGTGATGCCATGCGCCGTAGAATCTGGGAAGGCCGATCAGCATGAACGGCAAGATCGAATTCATGGATACGGCAGCGACCGCGGTCGCCGCGTAGATGGCCGCCCAGATCCGCGACGCCAGAATCGCCTTGCGCGCTTCCTCCTTCGGCACATACATCGCTTCTTCGGGATGCAGGCGGCCCGTGCAATGAATCAGCATTCGCCGGATGCCGTCCAGCGTGTCGGCGACGCCGAAAAAGTTCAGAACGATTCTGCGCAAAGCTGGAGGCCGCATGACGGCGATCTCCGGGTCGCGCCCCACGATGATCGTGTCCGTGTGGTGGCGAGTATGGCTCCATCGCCAAGTCGTCGGATTCCGGAAAATCATGAAGCAAGCGATCTGGTAGACCGCCTCGTTCATCCATTGCGTCTTGAAGGCCGTGCCGTGTCCGCATTCATGCCAGCGCGAATCCCCGGCGGAACCGTAGAGCACGCCGTAAGCCAGCCAGAACGGCGCGGACCACCAGGAAGGCCAAAGGTAAACGGCAATTCCCGCGAACAGGATCAGAGAACCCAGCCAAACTACAGTATCGCGGATCGCGTGCCTGTCGGTCCGCTTCATCAGTTCCTTCATCTGCTTTCGCGGGATGTCCGTGTGGTACCATTCCGCGGCGGCAAGGCCTTTCTCGACAGCTGCTTTGCCTTCGGCGCCCAAAAGGCTGTAATCGCGTTTGGCAAGCCTTTTCATTGCGGATTTTCCTGATTCCACGTTCCGTCCGACGCGCAGAAATTCGCCTCCTTCCAACTAACGCAGGCGATTTGTGACTTCAAGCTGCGGCTCGAATCGGCGGAATGGGGCCAATGCCGCGATTTTGATCGCGGAGGCCCAAAAACAGTGCGGCTGCGCCTCGCCGCTAAATTAGGCATTCGAAGGCTTGTTGCGGACGGCGCGAGGCGCAATTTTCCCGCCCGGAGCGGACGAAAATTCTCGAAACATGTCCGCAATTCGGTTACGCTGCGAGCTTCAGCGGCATCCGAACCGCATTGATGGGTGGTTTGACAGGCGGTCGCAGCGATCAGGGTCGGGCTGAACGGAACGCGGAGAAGAAATCGAAAGCGGACGGCACTGCGATCCGTTGCAGAGGACAAGGAAATGACACGCAAACTGATGGCCGAACTGCTCGGCACTTTTTTTCTTGTCTCCGCGACCGTCGGGACCGGAGCCACGATGGAGCGGCTGGCGGTTGGCGACAACGCGTTCTCGCTGCTTTGCATGGCGATGTCCGTCGGCGCCGTGCTGGCGGTGATGATACTGCTGTTCCAGTCCACTTCAGGAGCGCATTTGAATCCGGCGGTGACTCTGAGTTTCGCCGTCAGGAAAGAGATCGATTGGAGCACGGCCGGGATGTACGCGGTCGCGCAGATCGCTGGCGGAATCTTGAGCATCTTCGCCGTGCATCTGATGTTCGGCCTTCCGATGGTCCAGCTCTCGACGACGGCGCGCCTCGGCGGCGGCATATGGGTCGGCGAGTTCATCGCGACTGTCGGACTGATCGGAACCATATTCTGCTGCGCCAAGCATCGTCCCGAAGCGCTCCCGTTCGCGGTCGGCTTGTACATGTTCGCGGGCCATTTCTTCACGTCGTCCGGCGCTTTCGCCAACCCGGCTGTCACCATCGCCCGGATCCTGACCGACACGATGACAGGCATCGCTGCAAGCAGCGCGCTCATCTTTATCGTCGCTCAGCTGGCGGCGGCAGTTCTTGCCGTGGTTTTCTTGCGCTGGCTGCACGAGGACGAGTGAATGCTCGAAAGACGGCGCGGCGGCGGACTCGACAGTCGCCCGCGGAGCGCGTCGAGACTCGAGATGCCGGGATGGAGCCTCGATTGGCCGCGCAATCCGCGCCGTCGCGGCATGTCGGCGAATTGGCGGGAATGATCCTTCGTGACAAGACCAATTGATCTCATCACCATCGGCCGCGCTTCGGTCGATCTCTACGGCGACCAAATCGGCGGCCGTCTGGAGGACATGGCGTCCTTCAGCAAATACATCGGCGGCTCGCCGACCAATATCGCCGCCGGAGCGGCGAGGCTCGGACTGCGGTCCGCGCTGATCACCCGAGTAGGGGACGAGCATTTCGGGCGGTTCGTTCGCGAGCAGCTGAACCGCGAAGGCGTCGATACCCGTTTCGTGCTGACGGACCCCGAAAGGCTGACCGCGCTCGCCATCTTGGGAATCAGGGACGACAAGACGTTCCCGCTCCTGTTCTACAGAGAGGATTGCGCCGACATGGCGTTGTCGGAATCCGATATCTATCCGGGATTCATCGCGGACGCGGCTTGCTTGTGCGCCACCGGCACCCACCTTTCGAACCCGGTCACGGAGGCGGCGGTGCTGAAGGCCGTCCGCGCCGCGCGGGACAGCGGAACGAAAACAGCCCTGGACATCGATTTCAGGCCGAATCTTTGGGGGTTGGCGGGGCACAGCGAAGGCGAAAGCAGGTTCGTGGCGTCCGAATCCGTCACGTCGAAGCTGCAGTCGACGCTGGGATTGTTCGATCTGATCGTCGGGACCGAAGAAGAGTTTCATATCGCCGGCGGCTCGACGGACACGATATCCGCGCTTCGCAATGTGCGGGAAATCACCGCCGCGAACCTGGTCTGCAAGAGAGGGCCGATGGGCGCGGTTGCGTTCCGAGCGCACATTCCGGCTACGCTCGACGAGGGCGAAACAGGACCCGGATTCGAAATCGAAGTCTTCAACGTTTTGGGCGCCGGAGACGGCTTCATGGCCGGACTTCTGAAAGGGTGGCTCGGCGGAGACGATTGGCCGACCGCTCTCAAATATGCGAACGCATGCGGCGCTCTCGCAGTTTCCCGTCACGGGTGCACGCCGTCGTACCCTTCCCTCGCGGAGTTGGAGTACTTTCTAGACCGGGGAGTGCGGACGCCCGCGCTCCGCAAGGACCGGGATTTGGAGCAAGTCCATTGGGCGACAAACCGTTCCGCCGAATGGCCGAGCCTGAAAGTGTTCGCGTTCGATCGATCGGATCGACTTGAGCGGCTGGCGGCGGACCGAAATGCCGACCTGCGGGTTGTTTCGCGATTCAAGGAACTTTGTTTGGAGGCCGCCCAAAAAGCAGCGCGAGGCCGCAGCGGCTTTGGCATCGTCTGCGACGACGGGCATGGGCGCGACGCTGCGTTCAGGGCGTCGGGCACCGGCTTATGGGTCGGCCGCCCGGCGAACGAGTTCGATTCAAACTCTGCGGCTGGCAATCAGGAACTTGGTCCTGACCTCGGAGGGTTGGCGGATTGGCCTCTCGAGCACGTCGTGAATGCCCGAATTCGTTTGGCAGGTCGCGGGGCCGATTTGTATCGGCAAATAGATTTTTTGGTCCGTCTCTTTTCGGCCGCTCGCCGGAATCGGCTGGAATTTCTTTTGGAAGCCATAGTTCCAAGCAATGCTTCACGCGCAGAGCGCGAATGCGCGGAGGTCGCCGAAAGCGTTTACGCCGCGGGAGTTTTCCCTGACTGGTGGAAGCTGTCCGGAGCGCGGCTGTCGGCTTGGGAGCGATTGGCTGAAATGATCGAGAGAAACGATCCTCATTGCCGCGGCGGATTGATCGGATGCGATGATGCGACCCCGGAAACGTTTGTCGAATCAATCGAAAGCGTTGCGCATTGCGACTTCGTCCGGGGTTTTGTGGCTGGAGAGGCGGCAATTGGAACGAC
Organism: Paracoccaceae bacterium; assembly: GCA_965205055.1. Lineage (GTDB taxonomy): Bacteria > Pseudomonadota > Alphaproteobacteria > Rhodobacterales > Rhodobacteraceae > CBDBBY01. The sequence continues at coordinate 3,977,218 of OZ242030.1, forward strand.
TGCGGAGAAATGGATGGGCGGAAGCATCGGGGATGCGGGCGCGGTTGCCGAGATGAGTTCGCGTTTCGCCGAGCTTTGCGATTGCTGGGACAAAGTTGCCGTTCTGCGCGCAGAAAGGTCCGATTGAGCTCCTTGCATCGATTGCGCGCCTGCGACGGCCCCGGATCTGTAAAGACGAAGTTTGCAAATCAGCGAAGTCATTGAGACACCAAGGAGCATCGAGTGAGTTTCAAGCCTCTGACTCTCGGCGAAGAAGGACTTCCCCTCGGGTCGGTCGACGCCGTCGTCTTCGACACGGAAACAACAGGTCTCAGCACGGGCAAGGATCGGATCGTCGAGCTGGGGGCCGTTCGGATTTCGACCGGACGCATCTTGGACGGCCGCAAATTCGGGCAGCTTGTGAATCCGGGCTTGCCGATGCCCGATGCCGCTCTCCGAGTGCACCGCATCACTGATTCGGATGTGTCCGATGCGCCCGCCTTCGATGAGGCGTTCGGTTCCTTTTCTGAATGGGCCGGACCGAGCTTGTTCGCCGGATACTCGATTCATTTCGACTTGGCGGTTCTTGAAGCGGAACATGCTCGAAACGGCATGCTCTGGTTGGCGCCCAGATTTCTCGACGTGCAGCAACTGGTCCAAGCGCTGAATCCCGACTTGCCCGACTGGTCGCTGGAGACGGTCGCCGCGTGGTGCGGCGTTGAGGTTGAAAATCGCCATCGCGCGCTTGCGGATGCCGAGACCGCCGCGCGAGTGTTCCTGAAACTGATCCCGAAACTGCGCGCCGCCAACATCGCGACTTTTTCCGAGGCCGAACGGGCGTGCCGGAAAATAAGCGCCAGGTCCGAGGGCATCCCGTACGGCGGCGTGGCCGATCCCGCTTCGACGGCGAATTTCGACAGCTTTCCGTTCCGCAATCGAGTCGGAACGGTCATGACGTCGCCGCCGGAAGTGATCGCAGTTGAAACGACCATGCGCGAAGCGATCGCGACTATGGTCGAACGTCGGATCGGGTCTTTGTACGTTCAGCCGGAAGGAGGAAGCGGCTACGGCATCTTGACGGAACGCGACGTCCTGAGAGCGATAAATTCAGATGGCGACTGTTTGGGCCATACTGTCGGCAGGCATTGCTCGCGCCCGGTCAAGACGGTTGCTCCAAAGGAATTTCTCTACCGGGCGATGATCAAGATGTCGCTCGGAGGATACAGGCATTTGGGGGTTATGAATCCGGAAGGCGAATTGATCGGCTCGCTGAGCGTTCGCGATCTCATCCGGGACAGGTCGGGCGGCGCGGCCGCGCTCGGATTCGAAATCGAATCCGCTGACAGCGTATCCGCGCTGGGCCGCGTTTGGTCGGGTCTTTCGGCGGCGGCCGACGCTCTCGTCCGGGAGTCAGTCGAGGCGAGAAGCATTGCGGCGATCATCTCAAGGGAACTGAGGGCGATGACTTCCCGAGCTTGCGAGTTTGCCGAGGCCGAGCTGGAGGCGTCGGACGGCACCCGCCCGCCCGCCCGATATGCCATGCTCGTTCTGGGCTCGGGAGGACGCGGCGAAAGTTTGTTGGCGATGGACCAGGACAATGCGATTGTTTTTGAAGAAGGCGTTCCCGGAAGCGAAATCGACATGTACTTTGAGCGGCTCGGACGCAGGGTTGCGGACATACTTGATGAAGCGGGAGTCAAGCGTTGTTCCGGAGGCGTCATGGCATCGAACTCCGCATGGCGCAAAAACGAAGCGGAGTGGAGACAGCAGGTCAAGTCATGGCTCAATCGAACGCGTCCCGAGGACATTCTGCATGCGGACATATTTTTCGACGGAATGGCGGTCCACGGAGATGCCCGATTGGCCGAACGACTCCGCGCAGACTCACTTGAAGCCGCCAGATCGTCGCGCCCCTTTCTGAGGTTGCTTGCCACTAGAGCGGCAGATTTCCGGTTGCCGTTCGGCTTGTTCGGGAATTGGCGGCTCTCAGGCGATCGGGTCGACTTGAAGCGGAACGGCCTCATGCCTGTGTTCTCCGCTGCCCGGGCGGCCGCATTGCAGCACGGAGTGGCGGCGAGGTCCACGAAGGGCAGGCTGGAGTCGCTGCGCAAGCTGAATGCCGTGCCGAATCAAGCGATTGACCGGCTGCTGGTCACCCAAGAGGTAATTCTTGAAACAATTCTGAAGCAGCAACTGACGGATATTGTCACTGGAGTCGCGCCATCAAGTCATGTTGCGCCCCGTCAACTTGATCGAGCGGCTCGAAGGCGGCTGGAATGGGCGTTGAAACAATTGGACAGCGTGAAGGATTTGCTCGGGGTGCCGGCCGGCATGTAAGCGGTTGCTGTTTTCGGTCCGAAAGTCGCATGTATGGACTCAGGCGGTCGGTTTCGGCAAACGACTGAAAATTGGGAACCTTTGCCGCGCATCGCCGATGCTCGCTTGGAATCAGGAAAAAGAGGTTGGATGCTCATGCGGGAACTGCTTCGGAAACCAGCGGCGCAGACTGGCAAGGTGCACTCGGTCACGCCGGAAAATGCGGGTTGGAAATACGTCGGATTCGGGCTCTACCGCTTATGCGAGGGCGAAACAGCTTGCGAGGAGACCGGCCGGACGGAAGCCATGCTTGTGCTCGTCGAGGGCAAGGCACGAATTTCGGCCGGCGAAATGGAATTCGGCGAGATCGGCGACCGTCTCAATGTTTTCGAACAAAGGCCGCCGCACGCCGTATATGTGCCGATGCAAACCGGTTGGTCCGCCGAGGCGACATCGGAATGCACGTTGGCCGTTTGCTCCGCCCCCGGTCGAATTGCCCGGACCCCGGCCGTCGTCGGTCCGAAGGGTGTCAATTACTTGGAGCGGGGAAAAGGATCGAACGCGAGACGGATTTTCAATATTGCGATGGAAGACAGGGACGTCGCCGATAGCCTTCTGGTGACAGAAGTCTTCACTCCGCAAGGCAATTGGTCTTCGTATCCGCCGCATCGTCATGACGAGGACGATTTCCCGCGGATCACTTATTTGGAAGAAACCTACTACCACAGGCTGAATCCAAGCCAAGGATTCGGTTTTCAGCGGATATTCACCGAGGATGGATCGCTCGACGAGACTGTCAGCGTGCGCGATCACGACGTCGTTCTGGTTCCCAAAGGGCATCACCCTTGTGGGGCGCCTTTCGGATACGACATGTATTATCTGAATGTCATGGCCGGCCCAATTCGCAAATGGCGGTTCGAGAATCATCCGGATCACGAGTGGCTGTATGATTTTGATCCTGAAAAAAAGCGTTGAGTGTCGCATTTGCGCGCTCATGGTCGCATTTGCGATGCGTCCGCTGGACACCCCGGCGGCATAAATCCGGATGGCACGCGAAGTCCGCGCTCGCCGATTCCGGCGTCCGCGAAATTTTCATTGACCGGAATGGATGCGCAAAAGCAATTGGACGCAAAGCAAGCCGCAAGGAGTTGGCCGAAATGCCCGGATCACTCACTTCCGATCAGTTGCATTCGTATCGTGAGGACGGCTTCGTCAAGCCGATCCGAGCGTTTTCGCCGGAGCGCGCGGTTGAACTTCGGGAAAACATCGAAAGGATCGAACGGGAATGCGCCGACGCCGACAAACCCATTGATATCAATCAATATTTCAGGGTGAACGGACAAATCGTCATTCCGCTGCTCTATGAAATGACGCGAACCGAAGCGGTGCTGGACGCGGTCGAGAGCGTTCTGGGTCCGAATTTGCTCGTTTGGTCCTGCGAGCTTTTCATCAAGGAGGCCGGATCCGAAAAGATCGTATCTTGGCATCAAGACATGACGTACTGGGGCATGGGAGGTTCAGACAAGCAAGCGACCGCTTGGATCGCGATCACGAACGTGTCCGAGGAAGCAGGTTGCATGCGCTTCGTGCCCGGGTCTCACAAGCAGCAGTTGGTTCCCCACATCGACAAGTTTTCCGAGAACAACCTGCTTTCGCGAGGGCAGGAAGTTGCGGTCGACGTCGACGAGGACGACGCGGTGCTCGACGATCTCGCTCCGGGCGAGATGTCCATACACCACGGCAGAATTTTTCATGCGTCCGGACCCAACCGGTCTTCCGACAGGCGGATCGGTGCCGCTATCCGATATGTTGCGCCAGACTTGGAACGCTCGGCGAGCGGCCGCGACTTTGCGACCCTTGTGCGCGGGGTCGACAAGTGCGGGAACTGGATAAACGCAGCGCCGCCGATGAAGTTGCTCGGCGAAAGTGAAATGGCGACCTACAACTTGATCATGGAGGCGCAAGCTTCGATTTTGGGTGAAGGCGCCGAACAGGCAATGCCTTTGTACAACGTCGCATGAGAAAATATTGAATTGCGCAAACCCGCCCGCGCGGTGTTCCATTGAAGCAATGGAACAGAGTCGGGGGCTCGCAGCGCGTCCGGCACCACAAAGCGGTTCCCTTGAGGGAAGGAGAAACTAATGGCCGAAAGCAATCAAACCGTTTCTTTCGTCGAAATGAAATCCGGCACCAAGGAGGATTACGAACTCCTTGCGGAATTGGAAAAACCCTATCACGCTCTGACCGCAGATAGAGTTCTGGCGGAAATGGAGCGGCAGGGCGAGGATACCCTCTCCGGCTACAAGATCACTCGGCTCTGCCACGGCCTGCAAGCCGGGACCAGAGCCTATCGGGACGGCGCGGACATCGATTGGGTCGTCGGCGCGTTGCTGCACGACGTCGGAGACGGTTTAGCCCCGCAAAATCATGATCGGTTTTCGGCCGAGGTCATAAGGCCGTTCGTGCGCGAAGAAGTGTCATGGGTGGTGGAGCACCACGGAATTTTCCAAATGGTCTACTATGCCCATCACTACGGCTGGGACGAGAACGCCCGCGATCGTTTCAAGGACAATATATACTTCAAGTCATGCGCCGACTTTTGCGAACGCTGGGATCAATCATCCTTCGATCCCGATTTCCCGACGGAAGACCTGTCGTTCTTTGCTCCGATGGTCCGGGAGGTGTTCGGGAGGAAAGCCTATGATTCGAGCGTTCTCAGGTCAGGCGTGGCGGTCGGATTGCCTTGACGAGGCGTAAAATCGGATCCCGCTGCCAACCGGCATCGAAGGATTCCCCGAAACATGCAGGAAAATGGGGTTTGGACTGAATTCTGGAAGTGAGGCTTTCAGGAACTGAATTCCCGGCCGCCAAGCGAGGAGTGTTTGAAGGTTAGTTTGGGAACGATTCGTACTGCACTGACCTCGTGGCCAGCAGAACGAGCGCTGCTGCGTCGAACAGGCCGAGGACACGAAAGCGCTTGACCCAACACTTGGAATTGGACAAGGAAATCTGCGTTGCAGAGAAGCGCACACACACAATTGCCCTGACCGAATCCTAAAAATGGGTTGATGTACGGAATCGTTTAGCTATAGTATGCCCGCGGGCGCAAGACGCCTGAACGTGTCAAAAGGTGCTCAAGAACTCTGGCAACCCTCTGTTTACAACTGACTGCGCCAACAATCTTCAATGTACTGAGCTTGAAGGGCGGAATGGGAAGGAGAGGTGCCGGTCATCAACAGTGTTTTGCACATCGACAAGATGTTCAAAGATGGCGAGCGACCTGTTCGAATCTGCAACTGCGCCTTTGCAAATAGACAGGCTTTCATGTAGGCGACTGCGACCGAGAAACCGCCACAATTCGAGGAAGAAGGCATTGATAAAGCATTTCCTTGCCAGCAGGCGGCAGAGGTTCGTCAATGCGTAGTGGGCTGAATTTATTTGCTCGACTAGCGTTAACCGCGACAGCAATAGCGCCAGTTGGGTTGATTTACGCTGTCGTTTCTGCACTGCAAATGCAAATCACGACAGCGATAGTGTTCTTGGCTGGCACCTGTATTGCGGTTTTCGTTTGTGTCGGAATCCTTGCTACAATCAAGGGTAGGTCTGGCGTAAAGTCAAGTTCTAGTGCTCCGGAAAAACACCGCATCACATCAATTGAACCTGCTGACCGTGAGAACACTGCAATTATTTTGTTATATTTGATGCCGTTGTTCACCAAAGATGTTGTTGATCTGAATTGGGAAATATGGATTCCGACGTTGTTAGTTTTTATATCAATTGGAATGACGAGTCACATCTACTTTTTTAACCCGTTGCTTTCGGTACTAGGTTGGCACTTTTACAGAATGAACACTCCGGAAAATGTTACCCGTATTTTAATTTCAAAGAAAACTATCAACAATTGCGATGGAACCATTATTGGCATCCAATTAAGTGATTACACAGTTTTGCATACGGAGTAACCCATGCCCAACACGTTTTATGCTTTTTGCCGAACAAATAATGAAAATCCAATCTACCGAATCCCAATTACACGTGAAATCCAAGATGATCTAGAACAACTTTTTTATGATCAAGAGCAGTCGTTCTTGGCTAACAGGGATGAGGAAGTTAACTTCAATGGCGATTGGAAGCCAGAGTCAAACCAATTGTTGATTATTGAAAACGAGGAGCTTGCAAAACCTTTCGCTCGTACGTTTGAACGCACCCCTGCCGCTTACGAACAGCTCGATATAGAGCAAATTGAAAATACTGGCATTAAAGGCATCTTCACTCACGCTAATTCGGGGAATCGTCGTATTCTCTTACAGCGTTTTCAAACTTCCCAATATCTTCAAAGGGGCCGGACTACGCTGATCTTCAGCAACGCAAGGTTCGGCAGGTTTTCAGACAATGGGTTTGCTTTAGATACTAAACTGACCGCGATAGTCGAGCAAAATTCGTTTAAGTTTGTAAGTTTTAGCAACCTTCGAACCATTATTCCCATACAAGATCATTTCTTGGAGGCAACGTCGGAGGAGGTTACTTCACTTAAGGAGTGCCAACTTTTTTATGTACAAGATGAAGACTATTTTGACACTGCCATGGATGAAGGATCAAGAAAAATTATTCGCCGCATAACCAGATCAGGCGTTTTGAACGATTACAATTTCAGCGAGATTCGAGATCGGGCCAGCAGTGTTGGTCTAGAAATCGAATCACATGACGACAAGCTTGTGCTGCCAAATGATAAACGTGAGATTAAGACGATCCTAAGATTTTTGGATGAAAGCGTATATAGAGGGACGTTTTCAAATGAAACCTTTGAGACAAATTCAAAACGCCAGATTGAGTGAATCTCAGGCTCAAGTTTTTTGTAAGGAGGAGCGTTGATTGCGAGGCGGAAAATTACTGTCTTCCAGAGGCTACGCGCGAGGTGACCTTCACCGCATTTGTAAACTCCTCAGGCATTTTGAACGCTTGCAGCCGATGCTTCTATACAGCGTTGCATGAGGGAATATATCATTTTGGAAAGTAAGGCGAGTTGATCTGATTGCTCCAACATGCGGGTAGCGGATTGTGGGTTCGGGTGTTCAATTCTGGTTAGTCAACAACCATTGCTTTTGAAAAGATGCTGAGTCCGGCAAAGGGACCGCCTCGCAAAACATCGAAGAGATTTCGACGGTGATATTCCATGCATGCATTGCGACTTAAGTTTGGAATGAAAATGCAACTTTAGAAAGTGAGTTGCATGAATTCAATCAGTTCGGAAATTGGATGCTGTTCACATTGGGAGTCCATGCGTAGCATAATGCCGAAATCAACTGCTTCATTCGGCGGCTAGTTTTGTTGTCAGGCCACGATGCAACGTGACAGTTGTGCAAATTCGATCGGCTGGCGGACTCCGCGCCGATATTGGTCGGCCTTTTTCTTTGACGAACGGTGCAGTAGTAAACTGATTCGAATTGCAGGAGCGGATCGCCGAAATGAAGTTCACCTTGTCTTGGCTCAAAGACCACTTGGAAACCGTCGCCAGCGCGGACGAGATCGCTGAAGCGCTGACCGATTTAGGTCTTGAGCTGGAATCATTGACCAACCCGGCGGATGAATTCGCGGCGTTCACGATTTGCCGCGTCGTTGAGGCCAGGAAACACCCGAACGCTGACCGTCTGCAGGTCTGCATGCTCGAAACATTTCCTGATGGTTCCGGAGGGCGCGCGGAACGGGTGCAGGTCGTTTGCGGGGCGCCCAATGCAAGGGCGGGCCTCGTCGGCGTTTTCGCGCCTGTCGGGACGCACATTCCCGGAACGGGCGTGGATCTGGCCTCGGGCGAAATTCGCGGCGTCGTCAGCAATGGAATGCTGTGCTCCGAACGGGAGCTGATGATTTCCGACGACCACGAGGGTATCATCGATCTCCCTGAAGATGCGCAACTTGGAGCCAAATTCGCCGATTATCGCGGTTTGAACGATCCGGTCTTCGATATTGCCGTCACGCCGAATCGTCCCGACGCTTTGGGCGTGCGCGGTATCGCGCTCGATCTGGAAGCTCGCGGAATCGGCAAATTGAAGCCGCCGCAAGTCCGCGGGATCAAGGGCGCATTCCAAAGCGGGATCAAGGTCGCGATCGACAGAGATTTGAAGCCGAAAGCTTGTCCGGCATTTTTCGGACGCATGGTCAGAGGCGTGCGAAACGGATCGTCTCCCGATTGGATTCGGCGGCGTTTGGAAGCGGTCGGTCTCAGGCCGATTTCAGCCCTTGTCGACATCACGAACTACGTGATGCTGGACAGGAACAGGCCGCTTCACGCTTTCGATGCGGACAAGGTGGTCGGCGGACTGAGGGTGCATTTCGCAGAGGGCGGCGAAAAGCTCGTCGCATTGGACGGCGGAACCTACGAATTCGAAAACGGAATGATTGCGATTTCCGATGATCGCGGCATCGAGAGCATTGCAGGCATCATGGGCGGGGAATCCACCGGCTGCACGGATGAGACAGTTAACGTGTTTGTCGAAAGTGCGCTTTGGGATCCCGTGGCCACGGCGAAGACCGGCCGGAAACTGAATGTCGAATCGGATGCGAGGTATCGTTTCGAGCGTGGGGTAGACCCGGCGTACGCGCTGGAAGGCTTGGATTTGGCGATCGGCATGATCTTGGATTGCTGCGGCGGAGAACCTTCGGAGCTCGCGGGCGACGGCGCCATTCCCGACGTGTCGCGCCAGTCTTCTTTGCGGATCGCGCGCGTCGAAAGCCTGACTGGGATGGAGGTTCCGGCTGAACGGCAAGTTGAAATTCTTGAATCTTTGGGGTTCCGGCCGGAACTCGGCAAGGACCGGATTGTCGTAAGCGTTCCTTCTTGGAGGCCAGATATCGAAGGCGAAGCGGATATTGTCGAGGAAGTCGCGAGAATAGCTTCCCTGTCGAAATTGAAAGGGGCTCCGTTGCGCCGCGTCGACAAGGGCGTGGTGCGCCCTGTGCTCACCCCGCTCCAGAACCGCGAGCGCTCCGCCCGCAGGGCAATCGCTTCCTTAGGCTACAGCGAATGCGTGACGTATTCGTTCCTCGACGACGGATTGGCTCGACACTTTTGCGGTGCCGACGATCTGGTCAGGCTCGAAAACCCGATTTCGACAGCGCTGAACGTCATGAGGCCCGACCTTCTTCCGTGCTTGCTCGCCGCGGCGGCTCGAAATCAAGCGCGCGGCTGCTTTGACTTGGCCTTGTTCGAAGTCGGACCGGTCTTCTTGGGCGGACAGTCCGGAGAGGAGCGATTGAACGCGACCGGCCTCTTGGTCGGAAACTCCGCCGCGAGGGGACCCCACGGCCGGTCCAGATCCGTGGATGTGTTTGATGCGAAAGCGGACGTTGAAGCTGTTTTGTCGGCAATAGGGTTCGCATCGAAAACGCTCACGCGGGATGCGGCGCCTTATTGGCACCCTGGCCGTTCGGGATGTTTCCGCGACGCATCCGGACGCGTCGCGGCGGAGTTCGGGGAAATCAATCCGCGCGCGCTTAAAGCCGCGAAGATCAAAGGCGCCGCTGTCGGATTCACCGTTCACTTGGACGGCGGCGAAATCGCTACCGGAAGAAATTTTGCGAAATCGGCCTTGCAGCTGCCCGAACTGCAAGTTGTGGAGAGGGATTTCGCCTTCGTCCTGGATGAGAGGGTGGAGGCGGAGGAGGTCCTGCGCGCCGCCGAATCCTCCGAATTCAGCGAATGCTTCGAAAAGGTTGCGGTATTCGACGAATTCTCCGGGCCTAAAGCGGAAGAACAGTTCGGCAAGGGAAAGAAGTCGCTGGCGTTCAGCGTCCGGCTTCAGCCGAAGGAGCGGTCATTCAAGGTGGAGCAGTTGGAAGAAATTTGCGCCGACGTCGTCAAGAACGTCTCCGATAGAGTCGGCGGCCGACTGCGCTGATCTCGGGCGGAACATGCGGCACGGGCTCCGGCGGGCGGATGTCAAAAATCGGTGGGCGCTCCGCCTTCGCGCTTCCGCCGCTCGACGAAATCGGCTAGTTCCTCTCTGATCGCAGGATCGATTGCCGGCGGTTTGAATTCAGCCAGAATGGCCTTGTAGATCTTGCGCGCTCTCTGCGCCGACCACACGCCCCCGTTGAGGTTCCAAGCTTCATAGTTCCGCCAATCGCTAAGGAACGGCTCGTAAAACGCAGTCGTGTATCGATCCTGCGTGTGCTGCGCACCGAAGAAATGTCCGTCGCTTCCAACCTCCGCGACGGCGTCGTAAGCGATTCCGCCTTCATCCGTGGCAGTGAGCGGGGATTCGAAATACCGCAGAATTTGCTGAAGCATTTCGCAGTCCATCACGAACTTTTCAGGCGATGCGATCAACCCGCCTTCAAGCCATCCCGCGCCATGGTACACGACATTCGAGTGGGACTGCACTGCCGACCAGAGCGAGTTGCAGCTCTCCCACATGGCCTGTCCGTCCGGAACATTGGCTGCGCATGCATTCGTCGCCCGCATCGGCAGGTTGTAGCGTCGGCACATCTGGCCGGTAATCTGGGTGGCTCGCATGTACTCGGGCGTTCCGAAAGCCGGAGCGCCCGACCTCATGTCGACATTCGATGTGAATGTGCCGAAAACCACAGACGCTCCGGGCCGTATGAATTCGAGAAGAGCGATTGCCGCCAAACCTTCAGCGATCGACTGTGTGACCGCTCCGGGCATGGTGACGGGCGCCATCGCGCCCGCCAAAGTGAAGGGCGTGATGAAGACCGCTTGATTTTTGCGAGCCAGCCGCATCGCTCCGTCCAGCATGGGGAAATCATGCTTCAAGGGCGAAGTCGAGTTGATGTTCGTGAAGAACTTTGGCGACGCCTCGAATTCTTCATGCGTATGGCCGCCTGCGATTCGCACCATTTCCATGGCGTCCTCGACTCGCTCGGCTCCGAGCGAGTAGCCGTGCGCGACCTTGTCGCAAATGGTCAGCTTTTCGAACAGGCAATCCAAGTGCCGAACGGAAGCATGGATGTCCACCGGTTCGACCGGATATCCGCAACAGATATGGATGCAGTTGAAATACTGAGTGAGCCGCAGGAAATCCTTGAAATACGCAAATGTCCCCACTTGCTTGCCATTATCGAGATCGAAGGTGTTGGGCGGCGACGAGACATTGCCGAAAATCAGATGATCGCCGCCTATGATCACTCTTCGCTCGGGGTTCCTCGGAGTGATCGTGAACTGGCCCGGACATTTTGAAACCATCTCCATCACGAAGTCGCTGTCCATCCGCACGTTGGTTCCATCGACAATGCATCCCGCTTTTTCGAGAATGGCCGTCGCTTCCGAGTTCAGGAACTCAATGCCGATATCCTTGAGAATCCTCATGGCGCCGTTGTGAATGGCGTCCAGCCCCTCTTCGTCCAGAGGTTCGGTCGGACGATCCGTGTTTATTGGAAGCCGCCAATCCATCTGGCGGATTGCCGCTGCGGAACTTCGCGTGGCATTGGCAGAGCGTCCGCCGCTTCGACGCCTACGAACCATCGGCTGTGTCTCCCGAGCCAAGTGCTGCGCTGAAAGCAAAGTCTTCAAAATGCATTCCTGTCAATCCAAAAAGAAGCAAATTTGAGATGACGACGGCCGAACTGATGAAAACGAGTGCGCGAAGGTGAATTCGGCGGATCAGTTGCGCGATTCAACACCGTTTGTCGGAAGCGGCGGATGTTCCCGGAGATTGCTCTTCCCTTTCGGAAATCCAAGCCGGCAACTCGCCTATATCTTCAAGCACCGTTTCGGCGAACGGAGTCAGGTCGGATCTCTCGGCCAAACCCGTCAATACGCCCACGACGATCATTTCGGCGCTGCGGCCCGCTTGCAGATCGGTCAAGCTGTCTCCGACGAAAATCGTCTCCTCCGGCGGAATGCCGGTCGCGCCGCAAAAGGCCAGCAGCATCCCGGGATCGGGCTTTTCGCCGTATCCGCTGTCCCAGCCGGCGATGAACTTGAAGAATTCCAGCACGCCGGCGGACTCAAGATGCGATCTTGCAACGGATTCCGAATCATTGGTGGCGATGCCGAGTCTGAATCCGGCAGATTCGAAACGCTGCATCAGCGGCAGCAAAGGCGCCGCCTCGACTTGAGCGGCCTCGCTGCTGGTTTTCAAGACGAGCTCGAAAATGGATTGGCCGGGCCATTTCGGAAACTCGGCTCGCAGCCGCGCGGAAATTTGCGACATCGACGCGTAGACGATGAAGCAGTCCGGCTCGAATTTCCCGGATTCGAAATCGAAACCGAGATTCTTGCCCGCCTTGGCGGCGATGCTTCGGTCCCCATGCGCCAGCTGCAAAAGCAGGTCGGATATCCAGTTCGTCCACGATTTGCTGAAATCGAACAAGGTTCCATCTTTGTCGAAAAGAATCCCTTTGACAGCCTTGGCCATGATCAAGTCCAATTCGGCGCGTCGCCGCCGGGGAGCGCTTTCCTTGCCTCCATCGGCAAGTCGAAAGGCAGCGACAGGTCTTCGCAGAAGGCGACGACCATGTCTTCGGATGACAGCAGGAAATCAATCACCGAAGCCAGAAATTCCGGATTTGACGCGTGCTCCTTGAAATCTTCGATTGTCACGCCTGTGGCACGAGCGAAATTGCCGAACGTCCGCTCGTCTTTGGCAAGCCACTCGATCATCTTGATCGCAACCATTTCCGCATCTTCACGTTTCATGTGCTTCCCGCCGCGAAATTAATGGACAGATCCGTTCCGTTGAGTGGCCATACAACATTGGAGACGGCGGCAATAGCGCAAGATTCGCCCGCTCACGCAATCCTTGCGTGAAAAATTCGATAGCGTGGGGCGTCGTACTGGGTGGACTTCCGCCCAACTTCACCAGAGCCACGCATCCGCGCTTATCGATGGTGTATCGAAATCGTGCAGCTACACTTAAAACGCATGCCGCCAATCAATGCGTCCTTATGCGGGACGACGCGACGCCCGTTTAGCTGCGCAACAATTTTCTGACCAACCCTGTATAATTCGTGCAGCATTTCCGCGACGGAAATACCGCCTTGGTTCATCATTAATTCCCGATCCACAGCGCACTCTGAAACCAGTCCAATACAACATGTCCGGATTCGTAGAATTCACGCACCTCCCTCAACGTCGCATGAAATGGCCTCCCATGCGCTACGTCATTACGGTTACTTATGATGTTTCCGTAGGCAATCCATGCCGCCAAGTTCTCATTTTTCAACCTTTCGAACTCGTGCTTGTTCGAATCACCAAATCGCCCAACCGCGTTTTCAATATTTTCTGGACTCGCGCTTCTGAATGCCCTGTCAGCATACTTTACATCGTAGTTGCAACTCCCAATTTCACGCAACGATTTACCATGAGCATTCGTCAAATTCTTTAAAATGTTTTCAAACTCAGCGCACATGCTAACTAGCAAGCCCTGAACAAGCAGCGCTTCAATGCGTCCATCAACAATCATCCGTTCCTCAATATGAATCCTGCAAAGATCCAATAGCACATCAATTTTATTGACTCTCATAAATAAAGTCGAAAATTACGTACCGAAAAGATGCGCTGCTGCCGCACTGAGCCGTCTAGCGACCACACTTTCATCCGTAGTTCCGCTAATTGTATTCTCTTGAAACGCCTTATCATCAATAAGTTTCTTAAAACGCGCCTCAATATCCTCAGGAATTACCGAAAGTCCATGCGAAAAGGCGACCATTACAGCATCAAACACAGCGGCGTTAATGCCCGTTCTGATATGAAACGGACGAGCACCGAGACAATCAACCACCGATCGACAAGTCGCTTCAAATGTCTCCCTGTAAAGCAACAATTCGGAAGGCTCTGGGTTTCTATTCGTCTTCATAAAATTATTCAAAAATACTTTCATCGGTTTCTTGTATCCTTCAGTGCTTCTCAATGCAAAAAAACGAAGAATCAATTCAACATCCCGCTTGCGACGGTCCGGTTCCGGCTTGCCAAAAATCGCTCTCCAATTTTCAATACGATTCAGATCATCCAAAAATTTAGACAGTTCACCGTGATAAACACAATCCCGTATTTCCTGATTTGCCAAAGCAGTCCCGCCCGTATTAAGTCGTTCGAATATATGAAACATGCTGGTATCGTCATTCGGCTCAAGTTGCATTACAATGAATGCTCTTAGTGTCGCGTTCCTGAGCTTCCTCCGATCATTACGTTCAAGCGTAGAAAAAGTTTTTCCAACATATTCGCTACTTTCATTTAGGCCTTTGAGATCGAACTGTGGCCGAAAACCGTTTACCTCATCTCCAAACCTACCGTCAAAAAAGTCGAAAACCGTCCGAAGCCGTTGCTGACCATCAATGACAAGATAATCTTGACTGTCGCGCACTGTATACAAAAAAACCGCAGGAACGGGCAACCCAACTAAAAACGATTCAATGAGTCTGCTGGATTGGTTTTGGGTCCACACAAAACTCCGCTGAAATGTCGGCACATTTATCTCGTTGTCCTTCCACTTTCTGTGTAAAACCTCCAACGTGTAATCCGCGGGATAAGTGGCAATTTGGTATACGGGAAGTGAGCTCTCAGTGTCTTTCAATTCCGACGTGATTGTTTCAATCGTAGACTCGGTATGTTCATCAACATTATTGATGATTTTCTTAAGCAGATCAGCGTGATCTTGTACCCATGGAATGATCTCGTCCCACTGTGTTTTATCGTCCCGGCACCATTCCCGTAAGATTCCAATGGTTCGACCTTCGCGTTCTCCCTTTCTTGTGTAAAATTTCTGATCGTGTTTTAGGCTGTTACGGATCTTTTCTGAGTATGCTTTCGTTCGTTGAAAGCGCTCCGGCGAATCATCGCCTCCAGATTTGATGTAGATCCAGAGTCTGCTGGGATTTCCGAGGTTGATCTGGATTTTATCTTTGTGTATGCCGATTTCAATTGACCACTGGGTATATTCTTTCGATGCGGCACCTTTAAAAATATCGACTTTTTGTGTTAGCATATCCCAAATGGAAGCGATTTTTTCGTACACTTCCTCATTTGATATCGTTTTTGCAGCGTTGTTCTTTTCCATTACAAGTTCCAGACTGTGATAATTACCGGGCAACCGCATGATAATGGCTTTGCGCAGACTGCATTCAGAAATTTACGCGAGGCTAATATTGGTTTCTATAGTGAGGTTCTCCGAAAATCAAGTCAATGATTGGGTTCGGGTGCGTTTATTTTTTAGTAATATTTGAGTTTCCGCGCCTCCGAGCGCGAGCAACAGAGGGCATCATGGCTGTCAAAATGCGGGACACGGAGTTTGCGCATCCGGAAGCTGTGGCGAACTTGTAAGGTTTGAAGAATAGGAGGTTAAGAAGCGTTCTTGCATTGTCCGCGAGCGCGACGATGTTGTGGCGCAGTATAGGCGCGAGGGTGGCTTGGTGCGCTGTCGCGAGTTCAGGAGCAAAGCCGTCTGTAGTCCTTGTTTTTGCCACGGCGGAAGCGCCGGTGTCTGAACGGGTCTGACAGAGCGCGGCAGTTCACTGGGGCGATTGCATGATTGTAGAATCCGTGCGTTGAAAATTGCAATGATGATCGGATTTCACGTGCTATGTATTGCTGTATTGCCGCTGCATTGAAATTGTGAGCGCGGAAAATGCGTCCGCTGGGATTGAGCAACATAGCGCATGCCGCATCCGGCTCCCATCTCGATGGCAGGGATCCGGACATGGCGGGCGGAGAGATTGATGGGTGCGGAATGCAACTGAAGGATAACGCTGCGAAGTGCAGCTACCTGATAGCCCCGGATCCGAATGCGCCGAAGCTCGCGCGCAAAGTGCCGGGGATCACGCATGAGGGCGCCAACGCCTTGTTTCCTGTAGTGGAAGAACGACCGCTCACGATCTTCCTGAATTCCGCGGAGATCCTCACCGCGATGACGATAGGGGACTACCCGGAATATCTGGCGCTAGGTTTCCTGTTCAATCAGGGAATGATCGACGGGGTCGGCGATGTTGACGGTGTGGATTTCGATGAAGAACTGGAAACTGTCGTTGTTCGTACGGCTTCGGAAACGGACTACGAAGACAAGCTGCGCAAGAAAACGCGGACGAGCGGCTGCGCGGTGGGAACCGTTTTCGGCGACATGATGGAGCGGATTGAAGGGTTGCGACTGCCGGACGCGGAGGTCAGAACGTCTTGGCTTTATTCGCTGGCGAACAAGATCAACAGGACGCCGAGCCTGTATCTTGAAGCCGGGGCGATTCACGGAACCGTGCTTTGCCGCGAAGACGAGCCGCTCGTGTATATGGAGGACGTGGGTCGGCACAATGCAGTGGACAAGATTGCCGGATGGATGCTTACGCAAAACTCGGAACCGCGCGACAAAATTCTTTACACGACAGGCAGGCTGACGTCTGAAATGGTTTTGAAGACTGCGGCAATGGGGATTCCGATTCTGGTTTCAAGATCCGGATTCACGGCTTGGGGCGTCGAATTGGCGAACAAGGTCGATCTCACTCTGATCGGACGCATGCGGGGAAAAAGATTCGCTTGCTTGTCGGGCGGGCGGCGGCTGGCATGGGATGCAGACGCCTCGTCGGTCGGAAAGGAAGACCCGAAGCACCGCAGGAAAGGCGCAGGCAAGGAATGATCCGCGCCGAATCCGCAAGGCCGCAGCTGCCGACCGGATGTGCGGAAGCCGTCCGCCGTTCTGATCGTCGGAGTCGCGCAGGCGCGCGGACCGAAGCGGTCGCCGGCATTATTCTCGCGGGCGGGATGTCGCGAAGAATGGGCGGCGGCGACAAGACGCAATTGAATGTCGGCGGGAAACCGCTGATCGCCCATGCGCTCGGACGGCTTCAATCCCAGGCGCGCAGGATTGCGATCAATTCGAACGGCGATCCGGAATGTTTCGCGCGATTTTCCCTGCCGGTGATCAAGGATTCAATTGAGGGACGGGCAGGTCCTTTGGCTGGGGTGCTGGCCGGCATGGATTGGGCCGCTGCGCAAGGTTGCAAGGCGGTCGTATCGATCGCCGGCGATACGCCGTTCTTTCCGCCGGACTTGACGGACCGGCTGGTCGAGGCCGCTCGGCTCTCTGACATCCCGATCATGATCGCTGCGTCGCGGAATTCGGAAAACGAACTGGTGCGCCATCCGACCTTCGGCCTTTGGCCCGTGGGTTTGCGGGAAGATTTGAGGAAAGCGCTGGCCGGCGGCGTGCGCAAGGTCGTCGCGTGGGCGGACAAGCACGGAATTGAATCGGTTGAATTCGAGCGCGGACAAGTCGATCCGTTTTTCAACATAAACACTCGGGAAGATCTGGAGTTTGCAAGGGAACTGCTCGCACGGGGTGCTTGGCAATGAAAGTTTTCGGCGTGGTCGGCTGGAAGAATTCCGGCAAGACCGGACTGGTCGTCAGGCTGGTCGAAGCGCTTGCCGCGCGCGGCCATTGCGTGTCGACAGTCAAGCACGCCCATCATGCTTTCGAGATCGACAAGCCGGGCAAGGACAGCCATCGCCACAGGAAGGCCGGCGCGAAAGAGGTGTTGCTAGCGTCATCGCGCCGCTGGGCTTTGATGCATGAGCTCGGCGACGAGTCAGAGCCGTGCTTGGAGGATCTGTTGCGCAAGCTCGCGCCTTCCGACATCGTCATTGTGGAGGGCTTCAAGAGCGAACGGCACCCGAAGATCGAGGTCAGGCTGAAAGACGCGCCGGGCCCGGAGATTTCGATCTCGGATGCGACCATTGCCGCGATCGCCAGCGACTACGAGATTGAAGACCCGAAGCTTCCGGCATTCGATATTGACGACACCGGCGGGATTGCCGATTTCATAGTCGCACATGTCGGACTGTGAATCGTCGTCCCGGCAGGGAGCATGCGGATTTGCCGAGTCCATTGAAAAACAACCCTGCCCAAGGATTGCGAATGGGGAACGAGAGGCTCAGGGACGATTGCTTCGCCTTGCCGCCCGGAGTTGATTGGACGCCGGTCGATGAAGCACTGGATCGGCTGAAATCCCGACTGTCTCCGGTCGTCGGCACCGAAAGATTGGCGGTTGCGGAATGCTCGGGCCGAATTCTGGCTCGACCTGCGATTGCGAACAGAGACAACCCGGCGGCAACCAATTCGGCTGTCGACGGATATGCATTCGCGTACGTTCCGGTTGCGGGCGCAAATTGTCGGCTTGAACTTGCGGACGGGAAGTCGGCCGCCGGGAATCCGTATGCTGCCGAAGTGGAGCCCGGCGTCGCCGTGCGCGTCCTCACCGGAGGCAGGCTTCCGCCGGGAACGGACACTGTGGTTCTCGATGAAGCTGCGTCCGTTTCCGGTCGTCATGTCGAGTTCATGCCTCCGGCCAAGCAAGGCGCGAACGCGCGCCGCCGAGGCGAGGATTTCAAGGACGGCGAATTGATCCTCAAGGAAGGGCGTGTCGTTCTGCCTCAGGATCTTGCGGCGATGTCGGCTGCGGGAATCGAATTCGCGGAAGTCAGGCGGCGTCTTCGCGTCGGCGTCCTCTCGACTGGAAGCGAACTGCGCCCGGTCGGATCGTCGATGAAGCCCGACCAGGTTTACGATGCGAACCGGCCAATGCTTCTTTCTCTGATCCAGCGCTGGGGCTTCGAGCCGGTGGATCTGGGCTGCTTGGGCGACGAAAGAAAGCCGATCAGATCGGCGCTGAACGACGGGTCGGGTCGGGTCGATGCCATGCTCACGACAGGCGGCGCATCGACCGGAGACGAAGACCATGTCTCTGCGCTGCTTTCGACCGAAGGCAAGCTGAATTTTTGGAGAATCGCCGTCAAGCCAGGACGCCCGCTCGCGATGGCATTGTGGAACGGAATTCCGATTTTCGGCTTGCCGGGGAATCCCGTGGCAGCGTTCGTTTGCGCATTGATTTTCGCCCGCCCGGCACTTCGCGTCATGGCCGGGGGCGAGTGGCATGTGCCTCGGGGGTTCCTCGTGCCCGCAGCATTCGACAAAAACAAAAAGGCCGGACGGCGCGAATTCTTGAGGGCGCGGCTGAACGGCGACTCCGAAGCGGAAGTGTTCCGTTCCGAGGGATCTGGGTTGACGACCGGATTGTCCTGGTCCGATGGCTTGGTGGAGCTGGAGGATGGCGCGGCGCGAATCAGGCGGGGGAGTCGCGTGCGCTACCTGCCGTATTCAAGTTTCGGCATTTGACGGGACGGGGCTTGCTACGCGCCTTCTGCGGTTGTCGACGGTTCAGGAATCCGGCTGAATGTTTCCGAGCAGAATGAAAGCGCGGATGGTTCTGCTGTTCGCGAAAGCTGCGACCTGATTGGCATCCGCGTCGCCGATTATGTCCATCATTTGATCATTCACCTGATCGACCAGATTCTGCGCGCTTTCCCTGAATTGCCCATCCTGTTCGACAAGGTTGGCAACAAGTCCCAAAACGTCCGTTTCCGCGACCGCGCCAAGCGTCGCGATCTCGCTTTTGTTCGCGTTCGCGGCATGAAAACGCCAAACATCAGGCTGCGCGATGTCGAGCGTCAGATTGTCCACGAAAATATCGAGCGCAGAAAGCCGATGCAAAACGTCTTGCGATGCCTCAAGCAGCTTTGCGGTCGCTTCGTCGTCCATGGCGCGGTCAATGGCCTCGAAGCCTTCCGTGTCGTCTTCGTGGTCCGCGAAACTCAATGCCCGGATCAAAGTATCGAGCGGCAGGCTCATGCGGGCTGCATATTCCGGTTCCGCGGCCTCCGGTTGCGCCTCGGATTCGGCATCGGAGGCCAAAGGCGTGTCAGGTTCGTAAGATTCCGTCGAAGGTTCGGTTTCAGCGGGCGGCTCGAATTCGGCATGCTCCTCGGTTTCGGCATGCGGGTGGATAGGTTCTTCTTGAAATGCGTCTTCTTCGCGCTGCGCCTCCGGCTGGAGACTTTCACGCAGCGAGTGCAGTTCGGAATGAAGCGCCCAGATGTGGTCGCGAGTGTTGCGCGATGACCCGAAATGCGCCGCGGCGAGCCAGATCAGCAAAATCGGACCGATCAGCGCCACCGCGCTGCGCAGCGTATCCGCATCAACATTCAGGTCGATTGCTGTTTGGCTGGCGAAGAGGACGATGAACGCGAAGCCCGCCCACAGAGCGCTCAGTATGATCGCCAGCGATGTCACGATGGCATTTCTGAAGACCGAGCCGAATCCGACCCGGGCATGCGATTGGTGTGTTTCAGTTTGATCTTGTTTCATCGTCCGTCGCTCGGGTTTGCAATGCTTCAGATGTATTCGACCTGCAATATCGTATAGCTTCGAACGCCGCCGGGCACCCTGACTTCGAAGTAATCATCGACATCCTTGCCGATCATTGCCCGCGCCAACGGAGAATGCAAATTGATGAGTCCATTTTCGATATTGGCCTCAGCTTCGCTGACGATCTGGTAGGTGACCTTCTTGCCGGTCTCGTCATTCTCGATCGTGACGGTCGCGCCGAATTTGATCGGGCCGCTCAGCTTGGAGACGTCGACGACTTCCGCGCGACCGATGATCGCGCTTAGCTTCTTGATGCGCCCCTCTGTCATGCTTTGCTGTTCACGGGCCGCATGGTATTCCGCATTCTCGGAGAGGTCGCCGTGACTCCGGGCTTCGGCGATCGCTTGGATAATCCCGGGTCTCACGACGCTTTTCAAATGCCTGAGTTCTCCGTCGATCTCTTTGAAGCCTGTGGCGGTCATCAGAATTTTGTTCGCTGAATCCGCGCTCAGCCCGGAACTGGCTGCATCAACCGCCATTTACGAAGATCCCGTTGCCATATCATACTCCTTCGGCCGCCGGACGTCGGGCCGCCGTTTCAACATCGCGGCATTTAATGATTCTAATTCGCAGCAAGTCAATAGGACCCGAGGCTGCCGAATTCGTCGTTGCATAAATGAATTCGGCGCTCCGCATGCTCGTGGCGGCGGCTCCCGCGATTGACGGTTGATCAATCAATCAGATATTCCGTTGTCCAAGAAGGGTCCGAGAGGATGCGAAAGGATTTGACATGACGTCTGCCGAACGGGAAGCGATGGAGTTCGACGTTGTGATCGTCGGCGCGGGTCCAGCGGGCCTGTCGGCCGCGATACGGTTGAAGCAACTGAACGCCGACCTCGAGGTTTGCGTTCTTGAAAAAGGATCGGAAGTCGGCGCCCATATCCTTTCCGGCGCGGTGCTGGACCCGGTCGGATTGGATGCGCTGCTCCCGAAGTGGCGCGAAGGCGACTCGCCGGTCCGGGTTCCGGTCACCGACGACAGTTTCTATCTGCTCGGTCCCGCCGGGCAGATCCGCATTCCCAATTTCCCGATGCCTCCTTTGATGAGCAACCACGGCTGCTTCGTGGTTTCCATGGCGAACGTCTGCCGGTGGCTCGCGGAACGGGCGGAAGAGATGGAAGTCGAAATCTATCCGGGAATGTCCTGCTCCGAATTGGTCTTCGGCGAAGGCGGAGAGTTGGCCGGCGTCGTGGCGGGCGAATTCGGATTGGTCCGCGACCGCGTCGATCCCGACGATCGCGATCCCGGACCGCGCGGTAGCGTCGTGGCGGACGAGTTCGGACCGGGCCGCGACGGCACGCCGGGGCGGTCGTACGAGCCCGGCATGGAGGTGCGCGGCAAGTACGTGCTCCTTTGCGAAGGCGCGCGAGGATCGCTCACCAAGAAGGCCATAGCGAAATTCGGATTGGCCGACGATTCCGACGCGCCGAAATTCGGTCTTGGGATGAAAGAGATCTGGGACATCGATCCGGAGAAGCACAAGCCGGGAAAAGTCGTCCACACGGCAGGATGGCCGCTCGGCTCCAATGCGGGCGGCGGATCGTTCGTCTACCACATGGAGAACAATCAAATCAGCATCGGCTTCGTCGTGCATTTGAATTACGCGAACCCTCATCTCTACCCCTACATGGAGTTCCAGCGATTCAAGCATCACCCGTTGATCGCCGACCTGTTGGAAGGCGGACGGAGAGTCGCCTACGGAGCCCGGGCGATCACGGAAGGCGGGTGGCAGTCGATTCCGAAACTTGCATTCCCCGGAGGGGTCTTGGCCGGCTGCGCCGCCGGGCTCGTCAACGTTCCGCGCATAAAGGGAAATCACAACGCCATGCTGAGCGGGATCGCAGCCGCGGAAGCGGCTTGCGCCGCGATCGCGGACGGCCGTTCTGGCGATGAACTGACGGAATATGAAAACGCTGTGCGCGGCGGCGTGATCGGAGCGGATCTCAAGCGGGTGCGGAACGTCAAGCCGCTCTGGTCCAACAGAGGTTTCGCGGCTTCGTTCGTTTTGGGCGGCTTCGACATGTGGGTCGCGAATTTGACCGGCTGGAATCCCCTTGGAACGATGAAGCACGGAAAGACCGATGCGGAATGCACTGCGGACGCCGCGGACTGCGAGTCCATCGACTATCCGAAGCCTGACGGGGTTCTGAGCTTCGAGAGGCTCACGAATGTGGCCTACTCCGGAACCAATCACGACGAAAGCCAGCCGACGCATCTTCACCTGTTCGATCCGAAAGTGCCGGTTGCCGAAAACTTGCCGAGATACGCCGAGCCGGCGCAGCGATATTGTCCCGCTGGAGTATACGAAATCGTCGAGGGAAATGACGACACCGGCCCGCAATTCACGATCAACGCCGTGAACTGCGTCCACTGCAAGACTTGCGACATCAAGGATCCGGCGCAGAACATCGAGTGGCGCACGCCCCAAGGCGGCGACGGTCCGACATATCCCAACATGTGATCGGGGCGCGTAAGGCCGGCTTCGTACACATTTCGGTTAGGAAGTTGCGGTCGGAGCAAGCCCGCAATAGAACCTTCGCGGCCAATGGAGGATATCTTGTTGTTCAGCGCACATCCAATGCGAGCATCGGCGCTGCTGGTATCAGCGACCGTACTGATTTTTGCCTCGGCGGCCGCCGAAGAACCGAATCTCGGCGCTTATCTGAAAGCGAGATATTCGGCTTCCGCAGGCGACTACATTCAGTCTTCGCAATATTTCGAGGAAGCCATCGAGGCGGATCCGAACAACTTCGACCTGCTTGCCGCCGCCCATCAGGTTTTCGTCATCGCCGGAGAATTCGATCAGGCGGTCGCCGCCGCTCGAAGCTTGAACGAAAACGGCGCGACCGGTCCGTTTCTGTGGCTGACGCTCATCGTCGACGAGGCGCGCGCCGGGGATTTTGAGTCTGCATTGGAACTGCACCAGGCCGCAATGTTCGGCAACCTGTTTCTTGGGGACCTGTTCCGGGGATGGCTCCACGTAGGCGCGGGCAACACGGACGCGGCTCTCGAGATTTTCGGCAAAGAGTTCGAGCAGGAATACCTCGCGGAAATCATGAATTTCCATCGCGGGCTGGCGCAGTTCGCGGCCGGCGATGTTGAACCGGCCGCGAAAACATTCGAAGCAATTGAGTTGGATCCGTCGACGTTCTCGGATGAATTCTACATTCAGTACGCCAAAGTTTTTGCGCGGCAGGGCGATCTCGAGGCCGCCGAACGGCTGCTTTCGAGAGGAATAGCCGGGACATCCGGCTTCGTGCAGGAATTGAACAGCGCGCATCTGAACGAGCTTGAGGAGCTCGAACGCTTCGCGGGCGATCTTGAGTATAAGCCGGAAGATGGATTGGTCGAGGCGATCACCATGTTCGCTCGACTGCTCGCGTCCGACGACGAAGTCGCTTACACCCAGCCGGCTTTGGTCATGAGGTTCGCGGAGATGGTCGACCGCGAGGATTCGGCCGTAAAGTTCCGCGCCGCGCAATATTTGGAAGCGGCCCGAAGCTACGCTCTCGCGGCCAAGGTCTACGAAAGCGTTGGCCAGGACGACCCATTGAGCCTTTCTGCGGGAATCGGGCGCGCCGAAGCGCTTTACGGAGCGGGCGAAATTGAAGCCGCGATCACGGTCCTCGAGTTGCTCGCACCGAAGTTTCCGGACACCGAACGAATTCCTGTCGCGCTCGGAAATATCTATCGCTACGAATCCCGCTACGCCGAAGCTGTCGAAGCTTACGACGATGCGCTTGCCAGATCGCCCGAACGCACCGCCGAAAACGCGAATACATTTTTTTACAGAGGGATGTCGCTTGAACGCTTGGAAAGATGGGAGGAAGCCAAGGCCGACCTGAATGTGGCGCGCGAATTGTCAGAAGGGCTGACCTCGTATCCTTACATATTGAACTATCTAGGTTATTCGATGCTGATGGAGGACGACGACATCGCCGAGGCGGAAGCGATGATACGCATCGCGGTCGAAGCCGAGCCCGAAAACGGGGCTTTCGTGGATTCGCTCGGCTGGGCTCTCTACTTGCTCGGACGATACGATGAAGCCCTTGTCGAGCTGGAGAAAGCCTTGAAGCTCGAGCCTACTGAACCTGAAATCATCGAGCATCTGGGAGACGTCTACTGGCAGGTCGGCAGACGGCGGGATGCGGAATTCCAATGGCGCCGGGCTTTGTCGTTCGATCCCGACGACGAATACAAGGAGCGGATCGGGCGCAAGCTCGAGGTCGGTCTGGACGCCGCGCGGGCGGAGACCGCTGAATCGTCCGGCGAAGCGGCCGCGAATTGAATTGATCGCTCGGGCCAAGGTCAATCTGGCGCTCCATTCCGTCGGACGCACGACCCGCGGCCGCCATTTGCTGGACAGCATCGTCTCATTCGCGAAATTCGGAGATTCGGTCGAAGTCGAAAGCGACTGCGGACGAATTTTGAATGTGACCGGCCCTATGGCTTCGTCCGTTCCGAAAGGGTCTTCGAACTTGGCGCTGCGCGCCGCCGAGCTTTTTGACCGCTCCGACGGATATCGCATCTCATTGGTGAAACGCATCCCGGTCGCGGCCGGACTTGGCGGAGGCTCCGCCGACGCGGCAGCCGTCCTTTGCTCCTTGTCGCGCTTGCGGGAAAGCCCGCTGCCGAGCTCCGATGAAATCATGAATTTGGGATCCGACATTCCGGTCTGTCTCTTCGGCAGGAATGCGAGGGTCCAGGGCGAGGGAGAGCAGGTTCTCCCTTTGGACCGGCTGCCGAGCTTTCCGATCATTCTGGTCAGCCCGGGAGTTCCGCTTTCCACGAAAGATGTGTTCGCCGCATTGGAAAATTCCGTCAATCCGCCTCTTGAGCGGCTTCCGCGAGACGGATCCAGGGACACATGGCTGTCTTGGCTGGCAA
Organism: Paracoccaceae bacterium; assembly: GCA_965205055.1. Lineage (GTDB taxonomy): Bacteria > Pseudomonadota > Alphaproteobacteria > Rhodobacterales > Rhodobacteraceae > CBDBBY01. The sequence goes on from OZ242030.1 coordinate 4,002,603, forward strand.
GGCAGAGGAACGATCTGGAATCGGCGGCGCTAAATCTGCTGCCTGCCGTCGGCTGCGTGCTCAGCGGAATTCGCGACCGTGCGGGCTGTCGGCTGGCCCGCATGTCGGGATCGGGCGCGACGTGCTTCGGGATATTCGAAACCGGCGATCAAGCTCGTGCGGCGGCTGAAGATATCCGCGCTCTGAATCCCGGATGGTGGGTTGTCGCGACGGAGACCTGAGCGGTTCACGCCTCGCGCGATACCGTGAACGCGGCGAGATCTTTCAGCATGCTCCGATAGGGGGTCGTCGGCAGAGGCTCCAGCGCCTCGCATGCCGCATTCGACCAGCTCAGTGCGTCCGCCCGGGCCGCGTCGATGCTGCCGCTGCGCGCGAGAAACGATCGGGCGCGCTCGAAATCCCCGTCGTCCTGCTCGCCGCGCCTGATCGTTCGATCCCAGAAATCGCGCTCCTCGGCGTCAGCTTTGGCGATGGACTTTATGACGGGAAGCGTGATTTTCCGCTCGCGGAAATCATCCCCGACATTCTTGCCCAAGGATTCGGCCGATCCCGAGTAATCGAGGAAATCGTCCGCGATCTGAAACGCGATTCCAAGAGAAGCTCCATAAGCTCCCAAGGCTTCCACCTCGTCGCGGTTTCCTCCGGCCACCAAGGCGCCCGAACGAGCTGCCGCCATGAAAAGGGCCGCGGTTTTGCCGTTGATGATTTTGAGATAGTGCTCCTCGCCGACGCGAATGTCGCGTTCTGCCGCCAGCTGCATGACTTCCGCTTCCGCGATCGTGGCGGATGCGTCCGCCAGCACGGTCAAGGCTGCTTGGCTCCCGGTCTTGACCATGAGTTGGAACGAGCGAGCGAAAAAATAATCGCCGACCAGAACGGACGATTTGTTGTCCCAAAGCAGGTTCGCCGTCGGCCGCCCGCGCCGTTGCGAGCTCTCGTCGACGACGTCGTCGTGAAGAAGCGTGGCCGTGTGGATGAATTCGACCGCCGTCGCGAGCAGGACGTGATCGCCTCCCGAATAGCCGAGCAGCCTCGCGGCGGCCAAAGCGAGCAGCGGGCGGATGCGTTTCCCGCCCGAGCCGAAGATGTGGTCGCCGATTCGCCCGATCCGTTCCGCGTGAAGCGAATCCGCACGCTCCCGGATCAGCCCCTCGACTTCGTCAAGATCGCCCTTAAGCGCTTGGGAGAGTACTGCAAGTGGATCTGACGGATTGCGCATCTTGCTCGCGGTCGGCAGTCTGCCATTCTCGACAAAAGGCGGCTGCGGCTGTTAGGGGACGGGAATGAAGGAATTGCTGCGAACCAACGATCCAACCATAATCGCATGCGCGACAGCGCTGCTTGAAGGCGAAGGTATAGCCCCGTTCGTGCTGGACGTCCACATGAGCGTGCTGGAAGGATCCATCGGAGTCCTGCCTCGGCGGATGATGGTGGCAGACAAGGACCACTACCGCGCGCGCCGGGTGCTTCAGGACAATGGAATCGAGGTTCCGGAATCCTGAGTCCGCGTTCGAGGCGCGCGAACTCACCCTCGATTCCTTTCTCGGCGGGGCCGTGCGGACTTTCCAGCCGCGGCGCGGCTATCGGGCAGGGCTCGATTCCGTGATGCTCGCCGCTGCCGTGCCGGCCGAGCCCGGGCAGTCGGTATTGGAGCTCGGATGCGGCGTCGGCGTCTCGATTCTTTGCCTGTGCAGACGCGTTCCTGATCTTTCGGTCGTCGGGGTGGAGATCTTGCCGGAGTACGCCGATCTGGCGCGACGGAATTCGGAGGCCGCCGGGCAGCCACTCACCCTTGTCTTGGGAAGCGTCGCAAATCCGCCTGCCGGACTCAAGGGGATGAGCTTCGATCACGTGATGGCGAATCCGCCTTTTTTCCCTGCGGATGAAGGGCTGCAATCCCCGGATGGCGGCCGCCGTTCGGCGCGGCACGAGAGCGTGCCGCTGGAGTCGTGGGTCGATTGCGCCCTTCGGCGCCTCCGCCCGGAAGGGGAGCTGACCATGATCCTTCCGCCGGGCCGCTTCCCGGAGTTCATGTCCGCAATCCGCGAAAGAGCAGGCTCGATCGACGTAAAGCCGCTCTATCCGAGAATCGGACGTCCTGCTTCGCGGTTTCTTATCAGGGCGCGCAAAGGCGCGAGAGGTCCGCTGAGTTTCGCATCGCCGCTGGTGCTTCACGAAGATCCCGGCGCGGCGGGCGGAGAAGGAGCATACGGTGAAAAAACGGAAGCCTTGCTGCGAAGCCCTGCAGCGCTCGAATTCTAGCCAGGCGGACATCCGTTCGCCCAGCGCGCACCTGAGGCGTCTCGCCGAGCGGTAGATTCGATCATCAAATTGGAATTGCCCCTTCAATGCCTCCTTGATCCGCACTAGATTGATGTTGAGCAGAATAAAACCGCGCAACAACGACACACGGAGGCAAAATGTCGATGATAGAGCATTTGAACACGCTGCGGAAGAAACACGAAGATCTTTCCGAGCAAGTCGAACAGGAGCAGCGCAACCCGTCCGTCAATCATCTAAGCATTACCGAGTTGAAGAAACAAAAGCTGTTGCTGAAAGAAAAGATTGCGAAACTGAGCGGCGGCTGAACAAGACGCGCCGCCGCTCGCCGTCCCGATAGGCGGATTCGCGACCAAAAATCTTCAATCGCATTTCCTTGGCTTCCGATTCGCTCGCCAAGGAAATGCCGCCAGCCCAAATCGACCGGCACTCCGAGTCCGTCGGGAGTGCCGCGGCGCGCGAGATTGAACGCCGCTGGCAGCTTCAGATGACGTACTGCCCTCCGTTCGCGCTGAGCGTCGAGCCGGTGATATATCCCGCTTCATCGGATGCGAGGAAGGAGACGCACCTGGCGATTTCTTCCGGAAGACCGAGGCGCCCGACAGGAATCTGCTTGATGATGGAGTCCCGTATTTTTTCATCCACGGCCATGACCATCTCGGTCGCGATATAGCCCGGGCACACGGCGTTGACCGTGATGCCCTTGAACGCGCCCTCCTGAGCAAGGGCTTTCGTGAATCCGAGCTCCCCAGCCTTCGCCGCCGAATAGTTCGCTTGCCCCATCTGTCCCTTTTGGCCGTTCACCGACGAAATGCTGATGATTCGGCCGAAGCCGCGCTCGCGCATGCCCGACCAGACGGGATGCGTCATGTTGAAGGCGCCGCTCAGGTTGGTATCGATCACCTGGCGCCATTTTTCGGGCGTCATCCTATGGAACATCGCATCGCGGGTAATTCCCGCGTTGTTCACAAGGATGTCGATCGGGCCAAGCTCGGCCTCGACCTTCTTGATGCCTTCGGCGCAGGCGTCGTAGTCCGCGACCGACCACTTCAATGTCGAGATTCCGGTTTCGGCTGAAAATTTCTCAGCCGCTTCGTCGTTTCCGGCATAATTCGCCGCGACCTTGCAGCCGTCGTCACTCAATCGTTTGGAAATCGCCGCTCCGATGCCGCGCGTTCCTCCCGTAACCAATGCAATTCGCGCCATGGTTAGTCCTCATTGTTTGCAGCTTCCGAACCTGTGTATTCCGCTGGCCAATCATGTCAACGAACTTTTGCCGAGCGGCATCGGCGGTCCGAAGCCGTCGCCTTGAGCGGCCTGTCGGATCGGGACCAAAAAACGGCTGCGAATGGCAAGCCAAGCTTGTGGTCGGGCTGCGTTCAAAATTGCTGCGATGCTCTGCATTGAGGAAGCGTGCGCGGATTTGCCTTTGAACCGCCAAGAAATGTCCATGAGCATTCAAAAGTCGTCTCGATGCGGCGATGAGCATGAGAATTCGGGCAACTCGATTCCGATCAACTCCGCCTTGCCGGCGGATCAGCCAATGTTTCATGCTCGCTGGCATCATTGGGACGCATATGTCAGAAAACCTAGGACTAAACACAAAATTGTCCGAGGTTTTATATCAGTGCCGCACCAACTGACACAAAAGCAGCTGTTGCTCGAATATCTGGAGTTGCATGCGTCGGCACGCGCACGGGATCTTGAGAGCATAGGCGTATCGGCTGCAACAATCGCGCGCGCAGCGAACTCGGGTGACGTCCTGCGTCTCGGACGCGGCCTTTACACCCTGCCTGACGCCGATCTGGACACGAATGAAAGCCTCATCGAAATCGCCAGATATGCCCCGAAGGCTGTTGTCTGCCTGACCTCTGCGCTCGCGTTTCACGGCCTCACGGATCAACTGCCGCGCAGGATCTGGATCGCCATCGGCGCCAAGGACTGGAAGCCCAGGATCACCTATCCGAGTACCAGAACCGTTCGCTTCCGCGAACCTTACTTCTCCGAAGGTATTGAGGAACATCGGCTGGGTAGAGCCGAAGTGCGAATGTACACGATCCAGAAATCGCTCGCCGATGCGTTCCGCAACCAGCGTCTCGTCGACCGCTCGGTCGCCATCGAGGCATTGAAATCGGTGTTTGAACAGCGAAAAGCCAGCCCCTCGTCAGTCGCCGAAGCTGCACGCCGGTTCGGAGCGTGGAACCAAATGTGCCCTTATATTGAGGCCGTAATCTCGAATGGCTAAAGCCCCCAAGGACATGGCTGCCTCCGTGCGGCAGCGCCTCTTCAATCTCGCCTGCGAAAAGGGGCTAGCGTTCGACGCGGTCTTGGTTGCATTTGGACTTGAGCGACTGATCTGCCGATTGTCGATTTCCACTCATTGCGACGGATTTGTCCTGAAGGGAGGCATGCTTGTTGCACTTCGGACGTCCGGCAGCGGGCGGTTCACATGCGATATCGACATCCTGGCTTTAGGGTCCGACGATAAGGCAAAATTTCGTTGGTGCCTTTCCGAAAAAGCCATGGGATCCGCTGCCCGCGCGGGAAGCCCACTTGGGTATCGGCAATTGAAAGTTGCTCCGGGAACAATAAACTTGGATCGCCGAAAAAGCGAACCCATGGATGTTCAGCTGGTGCGGAAGGCGATGCCTTAATTTTCGGCGCCGCCGATCGCCGAGATGATCGATAGGGCTGATTCCGACCTCCAGTCCGCATCGCCGGTCAAGCGGGCGACTTCTTTTCCGCTTCTGTCCAAGAGGATCGTGGTCGGCAGGCCGAGAACACCCATCGAAGCCGAAAACGACTGCTTGGGATCGTACAGCACAGTGAGGTTGTGAACGTCGATTTCGTCAAGGAACCGTTCGACGCTCGGAATCGGGTTCCGACCGACAGCGACCGCCAGTACAATCACATCGCGCTCGCCGAAATGCGATTGCAGTTTGGAAAGCGAAGGCATCTCCTTCCGGCAGGGCGCGCACCAAGTTGCCCAGAAATTCACTACGACAACACTTCCGGCAAAGTCCTCGAGAGTGGCTGCGCGACCGTCGGCCCAAGCGATTTCGACCTCGCTCGCGGATTTGGGCGCAGCATGCACGACGAGCTTGCGCATGTCGCCCGACCTCAGGTCCTCCAAGTTCGAGGCGGATCCGTGTCCCTCCGCCCAAATTGCGCTTGCTGCAAGCAAAGCGTATAGGGCAAAGATGCATGCGATGCGGGTCATGCGCAATTCCTCGTAACGGATCGGGTTCATGTCGAGCGGGCAAGCGTCAAACAAAATTTGGGGCGCAAGGTTTTCCGGCGACCCCGACAAGCTGATGGAAGCGCTGAACGCGTCCATTCATTTCGACCGAAGACTTTACCGCCAGGACATTGCAGGCTCAAGAGCGCATGCCGCCATGCTGGCGCGCCAAGGCATCATCGGCGAAGACGAAGCAGCTTCCATAGACAATGGCCTATTGACCGTGCTGAGCGAAATCGAATCAGGAAAATTTGAATTCTCCGCGGCGCTTGAAGACATCCACATGAACATTGAGGCGCGACTCCGCGAAGTTGTCGGCGCTCCGGCGGGAAAATTGCATACCGCCAGGAGCAGGAACGACCAAGTGGCGACGGACTTCCGGCTTTGGGTTCGCGGTCGAACGGATTCGGCATGCCGCGAATTGAAGAAGCTGATTCAAGCTTTGCTTGCTCAAGCGGAAGCGGGCGCCGCCTTCACGATGCCGGGCTTCACGCATCTGCAATGCGCCCAGCCTGTCACATGGGGACATCACATGTTGGCTTATGCGGAAATGTTCGGCCGCGATTTCGGACGACTCCGCGATGCCCGGGCCAGAATGAACGAATCTCCCTTGGGCGCGGCCGCGCTTGCAGGAACGCCCTATCCGATCGACCGGGAAAGCACCGCCAAGGCCCTTGAATTCGACCGTCCGATGGCGAATTCGATGGATGCGGTGAGCGACCGCGACTTCGCGCTTGAATTTCTGTCGGCCGCTTCGATCTGCGCCGTCCACATGTCGAGGCTTGCCGAAGAGATCGTGGTATGGACTTCCGCCCAGTTCGGCTTCGCTTCGTTGGGAGACCGCTTCACGACCGGATCTTCGATTATGCCGCAAAAGCGGAATCCGGACGCAGCCGAGCTCGTTCGCGCGAAAGCGGGCCGGGTCGCGGGCAGTTTGGTTGCGCTGCTGACGGTGGTGAAGGGGCTCCCGCTCGCCTATTCGAAAGACCTTCAGGAAGACAAGGAGCAAGTGTTCGATGCGGCGGACGCGCTGGCGATTTCGCTTTCGGCAATGGCAGGGATGATCGGCGACCTGAAGCCGAACCGGGAACGTCTGCGGGCCGCGGCCGCTTTGGGCAACTCCACGGCGACCGATCTGGCCGACTGGCTCGTCCGTGAGCGAGGCATGGCGTTTCGCGACGCGCATGGCGTGGTCGGAGCGCTGGTCAGAATGTCTGAAGAGCGGAACGCGGATTTGTCGGATCTGTCGCTTGAAGACGCGCAGTCGGTTTGCTCCGAAATCACCGAAGACGCGTGGAGCGTTCTTGATCCGGATCGCTCCGTTGAATGCCGACGAAGTTTCGGCGGAACATCGCCTGAGCTGGTGCTTGAACAGGCGAAACAGTGGAGACAGCGGCTGCAATGCGAAGACTTTCGATTGTAATGGTGCTGGCGCTGCTTGCGGCATGCGGCGTCAAGGGCGATCCGCTGCCTGTGCCGGCTTCCGCCGCTGAAGATCCCGCGTAGCGGGCCGTCCTTCGCAGCGATTGATGTTGGCAGCAATACTCGATTGATTCAAAGCATGTCAGCGAACACTGAAGTTTGGTCGGATTCAGGATGCCGGTTCGTCGGCAGACAGAGTTGCCGAAACAAGACGCGTTCCTGTCAAGTTTTCCTGGGAGCGCGGGACATTCGGGAATCGAAGCAACCTCGTCGTCGAAATCAAGGGCGAGACGGCGCGCTTCGCGCCGCGTGACGCCGAATGGATTGCTTCACCTATTGCAACGGCGTCCTGCACGCGGAAGCCGTGCCGATTCCGACCATTGCGGCCGAAGTCGGAACTCCCGCGTACGTTTATTCTTCCGGGTTTCTCCGCGCGCGCTACAATGAATTGGGCCGAGCGCTGGCCGATCTGGACCACCTGATTTGCTACGCCATCAAAGCCAATTCGAATCAAGCGGTGCTGAAGCTGCTCGCAAATTTGGGTGCGGGCTTCGACGCGGTTTCGGGCGGCGAATACCTGCGGGCAAAAAGAGCCGGCGCGCCCGGCGACCGAATCGTGTTTTCCGGAGTCGGCAAGACCCGATCTGAAATGCGGCTCGCATTGGAAGGCGGGATCCGGCACTTCAATGTCGAGAGCGAGCCTGAGCTGGACGCGCTGAATGAAACCGCGCTTTCGCTCGGCGCGATCGCGCCCGTCGCGATGCGCGTCAATCCGGATGTCGACGCGAAAACCCACAGGAAGATTTCGACGGGAAAATCGGAGAACAAGTTCGGAATCCCGATCGGCAGGGCCCGCGATGTCTACCGGGCGGCGGCGGCGATGGAAGGCATAGAAATCGTGGGTGTGGATATGCACATCGGTTCCCAGCTCACCTCGCTCGAGCCGTTCGAGATCGCGTTTCGCAAGGTGTCCGAATTCGTTCAAGCGCTGCGCGGGGACGGTCACGACATCCGAAGGCTGGATCTCGGTGGCGGGCTGGGTATCGCTTACGAAAGAGGGGCGGACGCTCCCCCGTCGCTGCGCGAATACAGCGACATGCTGTCCAGGACCGTTGGCGGTCTCGGATGCGAGATCGAAATCGAGCCGGGAAGGCTGATTGCCGGGAATGCAGGCATTCTGGTTTCGTCCGTCATTTATCGCAAGCAGGGAACGGACCGGACTTTTCTGGTCTTGGACGCTGCGATGAACGACTTGCTTCGTCCGTCGATGTACGACGCCTACCACGAAATCGAACCCGTTGCGGAAAAGAGCGGTCGAGCCGAATCTGAACTTGTCGACGTTGTCGGCCCGATTTGCGAGTCGAGCGACACCTTCGCGATCCAGAGACGCATTCCGCGTTTGGGCCAAGGCGAGCTTGTCGCGTTTCGATCCGCAGGAGCTTACGGCGCCGTCATGGCGTCCGAATACAATACGCGTTCGCTCGTGCCGGAGGTGATCGTCGACGGAAACAAATTCGCCGTCGTCAGGCCGCGGCCCGATCTTGACACGATCATTGCGCGTGATTGTATTCCTCCATGGATATAGCAGGGCGCAACTTTCGTCGGTCGAAGCAAGGGGCGTTGCCGCGCCTTTACGTGATCGGCGACAATCGCCTTCGTCGGCTTCGTTGGCGAATATTGCTCACATATGCAGGCATGCTGGCGGAGGGAGCCGCCAAGTCGCTATGGCCTGCTGCCTGCGCGGTCATGATCGCCTATGCGGCCGCCGCATTCGGAAGAGCGGTTTTCCCGTCTATTGCATGGATCGCCTGGGCGGCGGGCGGATCGGCATTCGCATTTCTTTTGGTGCGCGGGCTGTTCCGATTGGAATGGCCGACATTGGCGCGCGCAGCCGCTCGGGTCGACAGAACACTTCCCGGCAGGCCGATCGCCGCGATCTTGGATCTTCGCGCTGCCGGGCAGCCGGACCGAGACAGCCTGCAGCTTTGGGAAGAGCACAAGCGAAGGAGTCTGCAGGCGGCTTCGGAGGCTCGCGCCGTACCGCCCGAAATCAGGCTCGCCAAAGAAGATCCCCTTGGCTTGCGCCTCGCGTCGGCGACAGTATTCGCAGTAGCGATTTTCTTCGCGCCGAGCGTCGAGGCTCCCATCTTGCCGTTGCCGTCGGCGCAGGCCGAAGCCGCCGGAATCGCGTTCGATGCTTGGATGCAACCGCCGTCCTACACGGGTCTTCGAACGTTGTATTTGAACGATGTGGAAAGCGGTGGGCCCATACCTTCGCCGGCGGGAAGCGTCATAAAGATCAGGGAGTACGGCGATGCAGGACAGCTTGAAATTGAAGAAAGCGTAACTGGCGGGGTAGGCGCCGACGGCAGCGGCTCGGGACGGCATGAGTATCGAATTGCGGAGTCCGGCGAACTGCGAGTCGGATCCGGATCGAATGCCGAAGCCGTCTGGGCATTCGAAGTCATTGACGATGCGCCGCCGGATATTTCAATAAACGGCGAAATCGTTTCCGATTTAAACGGCAATTTGAGCGTGCCGCTCGCGGTGGAAGACGATTACGGAGTTGCGGCCGTCACGATAGAAATCCGCCTTGCCGAAAACCGGGTCGACCGTTCGTATGGCCTCGCGCCCGCGCCGGATCTCAGGAGAAACGAGCTGTATCAAGTGAAATTGCCGTTCGCTGGCTCCAAATCGGCATTCGAAACGGTCTTCGCGGGCGAATTTTCCCGCCACCCTTGGGCAGGCCTGCCTGTCGAAATCATTGCCGAGGTTGCGGACGGCGCCGGCCAGTCGAGGCGAGTCGACCTCTTGTCCATCGATTTGCCGGGGCGGTCCTTCATCAACGCCGTCGCAGCAGCACTGGCGGAGCAACGGCGCGATCTGATTTGGAGCATGGACAATGCACGAAAAGTCGCGCAGGCGGCAAGAGCAATAACCTACGAGCCGGAGCCAATATTTGAAAGTGTTCGCGGCTATGCCTACGCAAGGGCTGCCGTCCGACGCCTGGATTCCGGAGCGCAGAGCGGCTTCGACGAATCCGTCCGAGACGAAGCGGCTGAACTGCTTTGGTTCGCCGCGTTGGAGGTCGAGCATGGCAATCTTGCATCTTACCGCCGACGAATGGCTGAAGCGGCGCGGCGACTCGCCGCTGCGCTGGAGAACGGCGCGTCGGCGGAGGAAGTCGAGCGTCTGGCCAATGAATACCGGAAGGCGTTGGACGATTTTCTCCGAGCTCTGGCGGAATCAAGCCCAGATGCGGATCCCGCCGGTTCGCAATTCGCGGAGTCCCGGCAGATCGGGCAAGAGCAGCTGCAAGGAATGCTGGAGGAGCTCGACCGGCTTCTGAGCGAAGGGCGCACGGACGAAGCGAGCCAGTTGCTTGAGGAGCTTCGCGAGATCATGAACAACCTCGTCGGCTCCGCATCGGATCGGCAGGCGTCAAGCGGCGAAAGCATGCGTCAGTCGATCAATGATTTCAGCAATATATTGAGAGAGCAGCAAGGGCTTGCCGACCAGGCTTACCGATACCTGCAGGAACTCAGGGGTCAGGAGCAGGCAGGCCGGTCGGGAGCGAACGAAGGAATAAGCGGAGGTCTGGGCAGAGGGGAGGACCATTTCGGCGAGGGGTCCGGAGCATTGGGGCGCAGCGGCCGCGGGCAATTGCGGGACCGGCAGGAGGATTTGCGGCGCGAGCTCAGGGGCCGGATGCGAGAGCTTGCGGACTCAGGTGAACCGGGAATGGTCGAATCGCTTGGGTCTTTTGAAGATGCGGCGAGGGCTATGACCAGAGCCCGCGAACGGCTTGCCGACGGCGATATTGGCGGCGGATTGTCGGAGCAGGCAGAAGCCATGGAAGGGTTGACGGAAGGCATAAGAACGCTTGGCGAAAACATGCAGGATATCCAAGGCAGCGGATACGGAGGCCCTCCCGGAACCGGATCCATGGCTTCCGACCCGTTTGGCAGAAGCCAGTCCGGGCGAGGTTTGTCGGGCATAGGCGAAATTTTGGATTTCGATGCAATCGGCGACCAGCGGATTCAGGAGCTGAAGGAAGAGATACGCCGCAGGGCGGGAGATTTGGACCGGTCGCAGGAAGAGCGCGATTACCTGATGCGTTTGCTGGAGCGGTTCTAGCGGCTTCTTCGAGTCATTTGAAACTCTCATTGGCGTGCGGCGATCAACCGTTCTAATGGACGGTTGACCCGGGGCGGCTCGTCGCCTCCCGCAAGAGAGGGTGTCAAAAGATTGAGACTGACCACCAGCTATTGTCCGCCGGAAACCCCCTCAATATTGGCAGCGGAATTGCGAATTCGCCAAGTTGGGGCTGCTGCAAGTTCGGCATCATTCCGCGTCCCGAGGTCGGACGAAAAATGATCGCTTTCGGTGGTTGGAAAATCTGCTGCGCTGGTCCGGGAGGCGCAGAATCTCGATGTGCTCCGGCCGAATGCGGTAGATCACAGTGAACGGCGTGTTCTTGACGGGATGCTCGCGGGCAGTCCGAAAATCATCCGCAGGCTCGCCAATCGTCGGGCAGGATTTCAGGAGCTTCAGAAGCGCGCGATACTGCTGACCGGCATTGCGCCTGCCCTCGGTAAATTCTTGATGCAGTGCTGTTTGAACCGGCGCAAGTCCGGTTTGGCATCGTCCAAAAAATTCGATTTATATGGTTCAGGTGCGGCTGAGAAATACGTCCGGTTCCGGCTCAGGCAGCTCGTTGTCTGTGCCAAGGGATTCAAACCATGCGGTCATCTTCTCTTCCGAGATAAAGACGCCTTTGTCCGCTTTGGCAACCGCCTCACGGAACATCCGAGCTCTCGCTTCGGTTTCGTCTTTCATTGCTTGGATCGCCTGCTTTGCCAGATAGGCGGCGCTGCGATCTTTGCGTTTCGCTTCGGTCTCAGCCCGTCGTTGAGTTCGGGGTCTAGACGCATCGTGAAACGAGGGCTTGCCATAGTGTTCATAGTCCAAAATTGGATGGTCTGCTTATGTCAGACATTGTATGCTTACCTCGTGATATGTCAAAAGAAAGACCTGTCAAAATTTGGAGAACGCTCGGTTTTCGGCATAGTCTTAGAGATCTTAGAGCTTGACCCAAAATTGAGTCGCCCCGTCGAGATGTGATATCTTTTGTCAACTTGGCGAGGATGCCGGGCATGCCTGGGAACGAGATCGCCAAGACGATCGTGTTTCAAAAATTCTGCAAAAGCTTTCACTGAGGATCGGCCATGGCAAGTCCTTTGGTTTCGCTATCAACCATCCCTTGAACAGGAAAGGACGACACCATGACCGGGATGCATAGCAGATCGAAGTTTGCGGAGTTCAGGGCGGAGCTTGAGTCCGGGGCGTCGCGGTCCGCAATCTTGTCCGCGGCGTGCTCCGGGAGGTTCTTGAGGAAGAGATGACGGAAGCCTTGGGCTCCACGGATCGCTCGGAGGACTGACCTCGGAGCAGAACCTCAAGATCGCCGCCTGAACGGCCGAGCCGCTCCGCGAACAGGACCGCCGCGGCCGGATGGGGCTGTGGGAATGTAGGCAATCCATGCCTGAAGCGGAAACTCGGAAACATCGCAAAAAAGGATTGTCCACAGGCTTTTCATGCTCTCCGCGCCGCCGCGAATGCCAAACAGCCGAACGACCCGAAAGAACAAAAAAACGGGACGCTGAAAAACAACCCGACAAAATCTTGTAAACCGTCCCGGAACGGAACGCAGCGAATCTGATCCTTGAACCGTCGTATAAATGTTGAACCTGTACATGGAATTGACAACTTCACTGGCAACAATAGCACAAATTTTTTGACTTTTCGGTTTCATATGGATATTTTCTGCAACCAGAACGTGCAGCAACGCCCGTCGTCATAATTCCTGCGAATCGATTGGTTTGCAGCCGGTCGGCCGCCATGAGTCGCCAAAGAGCGCGCGCCAAGCGGATGACGCACTCAATACGAGAAAGGAACGGAACGATGCCTTCGACAGCCATTTCCAGAAGCATCAAGGAACTTGAGACGGTCGGCGGTCTGAAGGGCACGGACATCGCCAACGTGACAGGCGTGTCCAAAGCAACCGTTTCGAGGTGGCGCACAGGCGCCAAGCGACCGCAACCCGCCAGCGAACGGGTTTTTTCGGATCTGATCTATGTCGTCAAGCGTCTTGAAGACTACTACACGAACGACGAGATACGGACATGGCTTTATGCGCGACACCTGCAGCTCGAGGGCCAGCGTGCGATTGATCTGATCCACAAGGGCCGGGTGGAAGAGATTTTCCGAGTTCTGGACAGGCTCGATGCGGACGGATACCTGTAACCGATGGCTGCAGGACCCAGGGACCGGGACCTTATTGACAAGCTGGAGCAACTTGAAACTCGGTCTTTTGAGGGCAGGGTCTGGAGGATTGTGCGCGAAGGTCGCGATCCGACCCTTTTCTTCGGCGGCGGAAACCGATGGGATGACGGCTCGTTCGATGTTCTTTACACGTCGCTGTTGCGAGAGGGCGCGCTCGCGGAGATGCGATTTCACCTGAGCCGCGGCCAACCTGTAATCCCGTCGAAAATCCGGTTCCGGTTGCATGAACTGGAAATCAATGTTGACGGCGTTCTTGATCTGACTCAAGCAGAGCTTCTCGCCCGGATCGGGATAAACATGGGCAATTTCGGTCGCCTGCCCTATCTGGAGCGTCACGGCGAATACGAGGCCTGTCAAAAAGTCGCGGAAGCCGTTCATTTTTTGGGATCGGACGACCCCAAGGACCCTTCCGCGATACTCGTACCCAACTCGCGCCATGAAAGCGAAAACTTGGTGCTGTTTGCGGATCATATCGGTCCAGATGCAGTCGTGCATTCGCGGGACCACGGATTGGTCGATTGGAACGACCAGAAGATCGGGCAATAACATTGTGTCCAAACGAAAAACCCTTCAATGCGTTGAATCTTTAAGCTGAATTTCTGCGTTTCGCTTGCGGGGAATCACAAGATTCCGCATTATTTCCGTTCTATGGGCGGTGGTGCTGTCGATGACGAGAAGACGTAGATCCAGGCTTTTGGGCGGACGCGGAAAGGCATGCAGATGAAGCCGGGACAGTCCGCCATGAAGACGCAAGATTAAAGGCCGAACAGCGCCACGACACTGTGCGCCGCGCTGAACATTTTGGACGGCACCGGTCATCGAACGCAACGCCGAGCATCACCGGCGCTGCGACTACGATTCCATTGAGGATCTCCAGACGTCGGTGCAAGACTTCATCGAACTGCACAACGAGAAGGAGGCGAATCCGTTCAAATGGACGGCAAGCCCGGAGCAGCTGGCCGCCGCACACCAACGGGGTAACAAAAAAAATCAGACAAAATTAGCTCAATTGCTTGCGGCCATCGGCTGCCTGATGCCAGGCGGATGCGCGGGTCTCGGCGCATATGAACTTTGGTCGTCCAGCCACATGAGTGCGAACGGAATTTTGGAGCCAAAACGATCTTAAGGCCGCCCTGTCGACGATGGCGCTTTATCGGACACTGCGCTTGCTTCAGAACAAATCGTCGATTGATGCATCAAGGCGATTTACCGCTTGAATGTACTCGGTCAGGTATGGCTGCAGCCAAGGCAGCCAGTTTCCGATGTCGAGGGCGAATTGGAATGCGAATGCCGCGAGCGCGAATATCGCGACGAGCGCGAAGATGAATGCTCGCAGCCAGCCGCTCGAAGCAGTCGTCGGCGTCCGAAGTCCGCTGCCATCGGCATTGCGTCGTTTCCCGGTTCTGACGATCAGTTGCGAGTTCTCGGAACGGACGGCCTTGGATTCGTCGGCAGTCCCGGCTTGAATCGGCGCCTGCTGGACCGATGCGTGTTGTTCTTCAACGGCCGCATGCGCGGCTTCCTCTCTCAGAATTCTCAACACGTCGTTCCGGCGGCGTGGAACGGCCTCCTTGAACTCGATCTCGCCGTCAGCACCGAATTCCAGCGGAGTCGCGCTTCTCCGGTCCCGTTCTTCGGACTCGCGAGCAAGCGGGTCGCCCGTTGCGCGTTCGGATGTTCCGGGCGCGTTCGCCGGCTTCAGCGGCAAGCGATCCTTATCGGACATTTGCTCGGATGCCTTCATCGGATTCGAGTCGGAAGGGCCGGTAGAACCGGCAGTTCGGGCGCCGCGCACTCGACCGGGATGATCCCGCAAGCTCATCGACAGTTCGGGATTTGGCGCGACAGGTCGGGCGTTCACGCCGCATTGTGTGAATTGATCGCATGTCTCATGTCGGCAAGGCTTGGCGAAATATCCTACACACATGGTTTCGTGGCAAGTCGAGAGCAAATCGAGTTTGCGACGCGAGACGGACGCCATTTGCTGGCTTCGCAGTGAACGCCTGCATTCAGGTCATGATCGGCGCAAACATGGATTTGACATCGATAGCCTTGCGACCTAATCGGGCGGCTGCGCCCTGCGCGAAAGCGATTTCGAGCGTTTGTCTTACCGCAACCCATGCAGCTGGCTTGGATGTCATCATGGCGCGTTATCTCGCCCAATGGTTGGCCTCGTTCTTATTCGTGGTTCAAATGTATCTGGCGATGGCCATTCTCGCGGCGTTCTTCATGCCAGCCGCGGTTATCGACAAGAGATGGGCCTATCGGGGCATCCGCACATATTGCAATTGGGTCCGGGCAAGCGCCGCGACGATGGTCGGCTTGAAGTCGGAGATCAGAGGCGATCCGCCGACCGGCCATGTTCTGGTCTGCTCGAAGCATCAATCCTTCTTCGACATCCTGATGCTTTGCAGCGTCCTGCCCGAACCGCGCTTCGTCATGAAAAAGCAGCTGGCGAGCGCGCCCATCATCGGATATTTCGCCAGGAAAATCGGATGCATACCGGTCGATCGGGGAAAAAAGTCATTCGCTATCAAGCAGATGTTGCAAGGAGCTCGCCAAACAGGCTCTGCGTCCGGTCAATTAGTGATTTATCCTGAAGGAACCCGCGTCGCGCCCGGCTTGCGCAAGGAATACAAGATCGGCGCGGCGATCCTCTACGAGGTCAGCGGCTGCCCCTGTGTGCCGGCGGCGACGAATGTCGGCGTCTTCTGGCCGAGACGGCGGATCTACAGGGAGCGCGGAACCGCAATTCTGGAATTCTTTCCCGAAATTCCGCCGGGATTGGAAGCGAAACAATTCATGGAAGAGATCAGGCAGGTGATCGAGGCCAACTCGGACCGGCTGATGGAGGAAGCCGGCTTCGTCGCCGAAGCCGCTGATTGAATTTCTACAGCCGTCAGCTGGCGAGCGAGTTGCCGCCCATGTCCAAGAACTTCTTGTGCCGCTTTCGCCGTCTCGGCCCCGGTTTGATTTCATCGACTTCAGCCAGCAACTTGGCTATCGCCTCCCCGACGGCAGCGATGGTTTGCTTCGGCTCGCGATGCGCTCCGCCGAGCGGTTCGGGGATGATTTCATCGATCACTCCAAGCTGATGCAGGTCTTGAGCGGTGAGGCGGAGCGCGTCGGCGGCCTCCCGCATTTTTTCGGCGTCCTTCCAAAGAATGGACGCGCACCCTTCGGGGCTGATGACTGAATAGATCGAATGTTCAAGCATGGCCGTCCGGTCCGCGGTCGCGAATGCGACGGCGCCGCCGGAGCCGCCCTCGCCGATGATCACCGAAATGATCGGCACTTCGATCATAAGGCTTCTCTCGATCGTTCTGGCGATCGCCTCGGACTGCCCGCGCTCCTCCGCACCCTTTCCCGGAAAGGCGCCCGGCGTATCGACGATCGTGATTACAGGAATCCCGAAGCGGTCGGCGAGGTCCATGAGGCGCGCCGCTTTGCGATATCCTTCCGGCCGCGCCATTCCGAAATTGTGATGCAGCCTCGAGTTTGTATCGTTGCCCTTTTCGTGCCCGATGACTGCAACGGGCGCGTCATTGAATCGCGCGAGACAGCCGGCGACCGCTGTATCCTCTGAAAATCCCCTGTCGCCGGCGAGGTCGACGCGGTCCGTGAACAGCTCGTTCATGTAGTCGCGGCAATGCGGCCTTGCGGGGTGTCGAGCGACTTGGCATTTCCGCCACGGAGTCAGATTGGCATAAAGCTCTTTCAGCTGGTCTTCCGCTCTGTTTTCGAATGTCTTGATTTCCCTTTTGACCTTGGCCGGGATTTTCGTCGGATTTTCCGACTTGAGCGCGGCAGCCTTGCCTTCGAGTTCGGCAATGGATTTCTCGAAATCCAGATAATGGGTCATGTGCTGCCGTGATATCTGCTCAGTTCGTTTTCCGCGCGGCCTGCCGCAGCGACTTCATTGTTGTGCAAGATTTACCGATTCACGCGGATGCAGGCAATATCGAGGGACGAAATCAACTGCTCTCCTTGCACGCGCGCCTTGGCCGCCGTCTCAGTCGGGGCAAGAGAAAGCGGACAGCATGCGGTTCGCGGCTTCTTCGACCACAGAGCGCGGCGTCGCCAGGTTGAACCTGAAATGCCCGAGGCCGCCGGTGCCGAATGACGGGCCATGATTGACTGCGATCCGGGCGACTTGTCCTATTCTGCGCCGCACTTCCTCGTCCGGCAGACCGGTTTCCCGAAAATCGACCCAAGCCAGATAGGTTGCTTCCAGCGGCATGGACCGGACTCCGGGCAAGCCGTTCATGGCCTCGTCGAACAGTTTTCGATTGCCGTCCAAATAAGGCATCAGCTCGTCGAGCCATTCCGCCCCGCTTTCGGAGTAGACCGCCTCGACCAGAAACATTCCGAAGCTGTTCGGAGAAATCCCCAGCGCCGCCACGCGTTTTTGGAATGTCTCCCTCAGCCCGCTGTCAGGGATGATGACGTTTCCCAGATGAGCGCCCGCCAAATTGAAGGTTTTGGTGATTGCCGTCATCATGATGAGCCGGTCCTGGATTTCAGGCGCTGCAAGCGGCATGGGCGTATGCTTGCTGCCGGGCATCAGCAGGTCGTGGTGGATTTCGTCCGAGACGAGCAGCAGGTTGTGCTCGCGGCAGAAGTTCGCGATTCCCTTCAATTCGTCCACGGTCCAGACGGTGCCGCCGGGATTGTGCGGAGAGCAAAGCAGAAGGATTTTTTCATTTCCTTTCAGCATCGCCGAGTAAGACGGCAAGTCCATTTCGTACCGGCCGCCGCGTTCAACGAGCGGCAGCTCCGTCATGCTGCGCTCCGAAGCGGAGATTATTCTGGAGAAGGCGTGGTAAACCGGGGTGAGCAGCGCGATGCCGTCTCCGGGCCGGGAGAACGCGTCGATGCAGAGGGCGGTCCCGTTCACCAAGCCGTGCGCCGTGAATATCCATTCGGGAAGGATTTCCCAGGAATGCCTAGTACGCATCCACCATGCGATCGCCTTCTTGGAATCGCGGTCGTCTCCGAAATAGCCGTAGATCCCGTGGTCAACCAGTCTGCTCAGCGCTTTTTCCGCAGTTTTCGGCGGCCGGAAGTCCATGTCCGCGACCCACATGGAGATGCCGTCGGCGGAAGGAACTCCGAAAAGGCTCTCCATCATATCCCATTTCATGCTGTGGGTGCCGCGGCGGTCGATGATCTCGTCGAAATTCATGAGGGGCTCCTTTGACCGTCGGGAAACTAGTCGAGTCGCCGCCGACTGCAAGCCACGATTCATGAATAGCCCGCTTCGCAGCGCGGAAACTGCGGCGCTTGGGCTGCGACGGTGTTTTTGATTGCGAATCGCGGCTGGCAAGCCTACATGAACTCTATGCAAAGCAGAGAGATCTTGAAATTTCCGGATGCCCGACTGCGCGCGAAAGCGCGGCCGGTGGGCGAAGTCACCGACGCGACGCTTGAGCTGGTGGAAGACCTGCTCGAGACGATGTACGACGCGCCCGGGATCGGACTGGCGGCGACGCAGGTTGGCGTTCCAAAAAGAGTCTTGGTCATGGATGTCGCATCCGAGGACGAGGATCCCGACCCGGTGGTGCTCATTGATCCTGCGATCACATGGAAGTCCGAGGAGACGGAGGCGAGAGAAGAAGGATGCCTATCCGTTCCTGAGCAGTATTTCGAAGTGGTCCGGCCCGCGAAAGTCAAGGTGGAATTCACGGACCCGTACGGGAGTCGGGAGACGAGGGAATTCGAAGGTCTCGGCTCGGCCTGCGTTCAGCACGAGATCGATCATCTGGACGGGATTTTGTTCATCGACCGACTTTCGCCGGTCAAGAAGCGGATGGTCAAGCGCAAGCTAGAAAAAGAGTTCGCCAAAAAATCCGGGAAGTGAACGATTCTGGACCCGTAACGCAGAAGAACGGCCGGTCGAAAAAGTTCGGACATGCGGTTGCGAAGCCGGTTGGGTGTGTCTGCGTTTGAATAATCGGCAACGGGAGTCAACCCATGCGGATCGCATTCATGGGGTCGGCGGAGTTCGCACTGCCTGCTTTGGAAGCCTTGGTCGAAGCTGGACACAGCATCGCCTGCGCGTACTGCCAGCCGGCAAGGCCGGCCGGCCGGGGCAAGAAACCGCGTGCGACGATCATTGAGAAAAGAGCGTCCGAACTTGGTCTGGAGGTCCGCTCGCCGACAAGCCTTGCCGGGAGGCAGGACGAATTCGCTCGACTGGAACTGGATGCAGGGGTCGTCGCAGCCTACGGCAACCTGATTCCGCAGTCCATTCTGGAGATTCCTTCCGGCGGGTTTCTGAACATTCATCCTTCCCTTCTTCCGCGCTGGCGGGGAGCCGCTCCTGTGCAAAGAGCCATCATGGAAGGCGATCGCATGACCGGAGTGTGCATCATGAAGGTTGTCGAAAAGCTTGACGCGGGCCCGGTGCTCACGCAGCGCACAATGCCTATTCTGGATGATGACACATCTACCGGATTAGGCAGGAAATTGTCCGAACTCGGCGCCGCGATGATTGTCGACGCATTGGGCGAGCTTGGAGTTCTGACGGAATCGCCGCAGCTCGCGGATGGAGTGCGCTACGCTCGAAAAATCGAAAAGTCGGAAACCCGCGTTGATTGGAGCAAGCCCGCAGTCGAGGTGGATCGAAAAATTCGCGGGCTGTCGGCCGTACCCGGGGCTTGGTGCGAGATCAAAGGCGAACGAGTCAAGTTGCTCCGCAGCAAGGTCGTCGAGGCAGAAGGCAAACCCGGCCAGGTGCTGGGCGACCGATTTACGATTGCATGCGGTGCCGGCGCGGTCCGAGTGACCGAAGTTCAGCGCGCGGGCAAATCAAGACTTGCATCGGATGCATACTTGCGCGGCAGTCCGATTAAAACGGGCAGTTTTATTTCTTGAGTTCGCTACCGGCTGCGGCGTTTCTTGCGTGCGCTTTTTGCCTGACCGAAGTAAGGCTTCATCCCGCGTCGCGCGAGCGCGTCCGCTCTTTCGTTTCCTTCGGTGCCAGCGTGTCCTTTGAGCCAGTTCCACTCGACGTCGTGCTCTTTGCAAAGCTCGTCCAAGCGCTGCCAAAGTTCGGAGTTCTTGACCGGCTTCTTTTTCGCGGTCCGCCAGCCGTTCGCTCGCCAGTTCCGGATCCAGACAGTGATTCCGTCCTTCACGTATTGGCTGTCGGTGTAGAGCTGGATGCGTGCAGGTTCGGACAGGCCTTCCAATGCCTTGATCGCCGCGATCATTTCCATGCGATTGTTCGTGGTCGCGCTTTCCCCGCCTGAAAATTCGCGTTCTTTAATTACGGACCCAGCCCTCACGGCTTGCAGGAGCACTCCCCAGCCTCCGGGGCCGGGATTCCCGGAACATGCGCCGTCAGTATAGGCGATTACCTTGATAATTCGCTCGGAACCGAGGGATTCAGTCGTCAAGTCGCCGGATTTCTCTTCGCGGGTGTCGCTAACTGCGCTGCAATCACCCGCAGCTCCTTGGGCGGCTTGAGTTCGACTTGCCAGATCAAGGTAGGGCTTCATCCCGCTTCGCGCGAGCGCGTCCACTCTTTCGTTTCCTTCGGTGCCAGCGTGCCCTTTGAGCCAGTTCCACTCGACGTCGTGCTTTTCGCAAAGTTCGTCCAAACGCTGCCAAAGTTCGGCATTCTTGACCG
Organism: Paracoccaceae bacterium; assembly: GCA_965205055.1. Lineage (GTDB taxonomy): Bacteria > Pseudomonadota > Alphaproteobacteria > Rhodobacterales > Rhodobacteraceae > CBDBBY01. Next base: position 4,023,521 of record OZ242030.1, read on the forward strand.
GCTTCTTTTTCGCGGTCCGCCAGCCGTTCGCGCGCCAGTTCCTGATCCAGACAGTGATTCCGTTCTTCAGGTATTGACTGTCGGTGTAAAGCTGGATGCGTGTCGGTTCGGACAGGCCTTCCAACGCCTTGATCGCCGCGACCATCTCCATGCGATTGTTCGTGGTCGCGCTTTCCCCGCCCGAAAACTCGCGTTCCTTGATCACGGAACCCGCTTTTGCGTCTTGCAGGAGCACTCCCCAACCCCCGGGGCCGGGGTTCCCGGAACATGCGCCGTCGGTATAGGCGATCAACTCGACAGGCTGCTCGGCGTCGAGGCGTTCAGTCGCCATGTCGCTGGTTTTCTCCCGGCGGTCGGCGCAGACTACGCCGCGACCGTCCGCAGTTCCTTGGGCAGGTTGAATTCGACTTGCTCCGTCGCGACTTCGACCGGAAAAACCTCGATCTCGTAGCGTTCCCGAAACGCGTTCTTGACTTCTTCAACCAGAATCTCGGGCGCGCTTGCTCCGGCGGTCAGGCCGACGGCTCGAATATCCGCCAACCCTTCCCAGTCGATGTCGGCGGCGCGCTGGACAAGCTGGGCGTGCGAACATCCAGCCGCCGACCCAATCTCGACGAGTCGCCGCGAATTCGATGAATTCGGGCTGCCGATCACGAGGAGTGCATCAATTTTGCCGACCATCGCTTTCACGGCGTTCTGGCGATTGGTCGTGGCATAGCAGATGTCCGACTTGTGAGGCGCCTTTATGGACGGAAATTTTTCGACGAGAGCGCTCGCGATGGCCGCAGTATCGTCGACCGACAGCGTTGTCTGCGTGACGTACGCGAGTTTGCCCGGGTCTCTGGGCCGCAGGCGCGCCACGTCCTCGATCGTTTCAACAAGCAGGACTTCGCCTTCGGGAAGCTGCCCCATCGTGCCGATCGTTTCAGGGTGGTTCGCATGCCCCACCATGATCGTCTGCAGGCCGCTCTCACGATTCTTCACGGCTTCGAAGTGAACTTTCGACACCAGCGGGCATGTGGCGTCCAAGTAGAACATGTTCCGCCGCTTCGCCTTGGCATGCACCGATTTCGGAACGCCGTGCGCGGAAAATACGACCGGCTTGTCGTCGGGGCATTCATCGAGGCTTTCAACAAAAACCGCGCCTTTCGCGCGCAGCTCGTCGACGACGAATCGATTATGAACGATTTCGTGCCGGACGTAGATCGGCGGCCCCCATTTATCGAGAGCCGCTTCGACGATCTTGATCGCGCGCTCCACCCCGGCGCAGAAGCTCCTCGGCGAAGCAATGAAGAATTTGAGGGGAGGCTTGCATCCTTGCATTTCAGACAATTGCCAACCTCCCCATGCCGCTGTTGCCATCCGCCCGGAAAATGCGCGCAGGATGCGGCGCTCAGCTTTCGCTCATTTCCCGGGTTTCCCGGCCGACCCCCAACGAGGACGCCGGCTGAACCCCTTCGGGCCGGGGCGGTCTTCCGATCACGTCCCTCAGGTCGTAGAGCTCGATGAAGTTGTCGGCCTGCCTGCGGAGCTCGTCCGCGATCATCGGCGGCTGGGAGCGAACGGTCGACACGATCGAAACCCTGACGCCCTTCTTTTGCAGCGCCTCCACCAGCGGCCTGAAATCGCCGTCGCCGGAGAACAATACGATGTGATCCACGTGCGGCGCTAGGTCGAGAGCGTCGACCGTCAGGTCAATCTCCATGTTGCCCTTGATCTTCCGTCGTCCCATCGCGTCGGTGTACTCCTTTGCCGGCTTCGTCACCATCATGAAGCCGTTGTAATTCAGCCAGTCGACGAGAGGGCGGATCGGAGAGTAGTCGTCGTTCTCAAGCAGCGCGGTGTAATAGAACGCGCGCAGAAGCCGGCCGCGACGCATGAACTCACTTCGAAGCTTCTTGTAGTCTATGTCGAATCCGAGCGCCTTGGATGCGGCATACAAATTCGAGCCATCGATGAATAATGCCAGTCTTTCGTCCCGATAGAACATCAATCAACCTTTCTTTGATGATATCGATCTTTGGTAATCATGAACCGAAACAGAGTAGTCTGCCTTAGCGAATCTATTTTTGGAAATAGAAAAACAGCGCCGGTAGGCCGATCTGGCCGGCTTCGCCTCATACTAGCTCTCGCTACGGAAACTGTCCACAATCAAGCGGAACAAACATTCGCGAGCGGATTATCCCTCGCGAGAGTCTGATTCAATACCGTCGTGCAGTCCTGCAGTCGGCAGCAGCGCGAAAAAGTCCGCGGAGAGGCGTCCGAGCAATTTCGATGCCGGATGCGGCGATCTCCGCGGCGCGGGCGCCGGTCCCTCGAGATTTCCGGCGCGGTCCTTGCGACGCGCCCGCGGCGGGGAAGGCGGAACGGCTTGAAAATCTCAGGCCGGAAGGCTATCTGTCCGCTTCAGCCGGAACGGTCAGAGCGAAGGGCGGACAATCACTATGGCGCGGATAACAACTGAAGACTGCATCGACAAAATTTCCAATCGTTTCGAGCTGGTAATGCTTTCAGCATTCAGAGCGCGCGAGCTTTCCAACGGGATGGAGGCGACGGTCGAACGCGAGAACGACAAGAATGCTGTCGTGGCGCTCCGGGAAATCGCGGAAGAAACGCAGGGGCCCGAGGACTTGCGCGAGCGGCTGATCTCGGATCGGCAAAGGCACAATGAAGTCGACGAACCGGAAGACGACAATTTCGCGCTTGTCGGCGCCGGCGCGTCGGAGGAGTTCTACAGCGCGGACATCGTCGACGAGCCCGACGACAGCATGTCCGAAGAGGAAATGCTTAGACAGATGATCGCCAAATCCAGAAAGGGTGAGGTTGAAGGACCACTGGGCAGTTAAAGCGGAGAACCGCCGACATCCGACATCCGACGACAATATCGCCGGAGTGGAGGAACTTGTTGAGAAAATAAGAAAATACAATCCCAATTCCAATTCCGACCTGATTCGGCACGCCTACGATTACGCGAAGAGAAAGCATCGCAGCCAATTGCGAAGGTCCGGCGAGCCGTATTTCAGCCACCCGGTCGCAGTCGCCAAATATCTGATTGATCAAAAGCTTGACGACGTCATGATCGCCACGGCGCTTCTGCATGACACTCTTGAGGACACCGAATCGAGCTACGGCGAGATAGAGCAGATCTTCGGCCGCGAGACGGCGCGGCTGGTGGAAGGCGTCACGAAGCTCAAGGTGCTGAGCTTCGAGGACGAAAGCCGCCAAGCGCAGAATCTGAGAAAACTTCTCGAAGCGGCGCACAACGACGCCCGCGTTCTCCTCGTGAAGCTCGCCGACCGCCTGCACAACATGCGGACGATAAGGCACCTCGACCCTGCCAAGCAGGTCGTCAAGGCGCAGGAGACAAGAGACATCTACGCCCCGCTGGCCGGGAAGATGGGCATTCAGTCGTGGCAGCAGGACTTGGAGGACTGGGCATTCAAGGTTCTGGAGCCGGACGCGAGAAAATCAATTCTTCGTCACTACGCGACATTGCGGAAGCAAGCAGGGCGGCAATCGCCGAGTCCCGCGCAGGTCATCGAGGAATTCGACTTTGAACTGAAGACCAAGCTCGCGTTGCGCGGCATAAATGCCGAGGTCAAGAATCGGTTGAAGACCCCGTACTCGATCTGGAGGAAGCTGGAGGCGAAGGAGCAGGGCTTCGCGTCGCTCTTCGACGTGTACGGCTTCCGAATCATCACGGAGACGACTGCGGAAGTGTACAGCGTTCTCGGCGAGATCCACTGCAACTGGACCGTGATCCCGGGCCGGTTCAAGGATTACATAAGCCAGCCCAAATCGAACGGATACAGATCCGTCCATACGACGGTCAATGCGAAGCACGGCTTCCGAGTCGAAATACAAATCAGAAGCAAATCGATGCACGCGGTCGCGGAGTACGGGATGGCCTCGCACTGGGCCTACCGGCACGGCGTCCGAGTGATGAATCCGTATGTTCCGGATTACCTTACATGGCTCTCCGGCCTGGAGCCCGAAAACCCCGACCGGATCAGCCCCGAGGAATATCTTGAGCACGTGAAGCTCCACATGGCGCCGGACAAGGTCTCGTGCTTCACGCCTGCCGGCGATGTCGTGCTGTTGCCCAAAAAGGCCACGCCCATCGATTTCGCATACGCGATTCACACCGACATCGGAGATTTGTGCGTCGGGGCGAAGCTCGACGGCAAAATAATGCCCCTTTCGACCGAACTCAAAAACGGTCAGACCGTGGAAATCACGACTGGGAAAACCAAATCCCCCAAGCAAGCATGGCTGAACAGCGTGAAGACCGGACGCGCGAAATATGCGATCCGCAAATTCGGCCGCGAAAAGGATCGGCGGGGTCAAATCGAGGCCAGCCGCAATCGCTTGAGAGCGGAATTCGAATCGATCGGAATAGACCTTTCCCGCAAGGTGCTTGCTTTGGCGGCGGAAAAGCTGGGTCTCAAGGACGAAGACGCGCTTTTCGGGCAACTGACCTCGGGACAGCTCAAGCCCGAGAGGGTTGTCGAGGCCGCCTATCCGGAATTGGTCCGGAAAAAATTCAAGACGCGCCCGGAAAGGCCGGAACAGGTCGTGCTCGGCTTGGACGGGGCCAGCGGCGAGTTGGCCGAATGCTGCCAGCCGGTCCCGGGCGAAACGATCTACGGCATTCCGACCGCGCGGGGAGGCGTCGCCGTGCATTCTTTCGACTGCGCGGTGCTGGCGAATCAGGAGGATCTAAGCGGATGGCTGAAGCTGGAATGGCACAAGGGGCCTTACTCGCCGGTCCACAAGACGACGCTGCATATCATTCTGGCGAACGAACCCGCCGTGCTGGGACGGATCTGCCTGCTCATCGGCGAGCTGAATTGCAATATCTCGGATCTTACATTCACTGACAAGAAGCCGGACTACTACAACATGTTGGTCGAGGTCGAGGTCAGGGACGTATGGCACCTGCACACGATCATCGATTCAATCAACGCCGACGTAAAAGTGATGGGGATTTCGCGGCATCGAATAGAAGATGGCGGTTGAATTCGCAGCGATTCTCTGCCTATCCAAAGCATGGAGGGAGGAGATCCAAGGCAGCCGCGAGCATGTTCCGCAGACCAAATAGACCTTCGTTCTTCGGACGGATCAGGCGCATTTTCTATCCCGAAGGGGGATGGAGGCGCGCCACGCTTTACCAGTTCCATCGGATGCGGCGCATCAAGGACACTCCGAGCAGCATTGCCAAAGGCATCTTCGTCGGCACGCTGGTATCCTTCACTCCGTTCTTCGGTTTCCAATTCGTTGTAGCTCCTTTGGGGGCATGGGCGATCGGCGGAAACATTCTGGCCAGCCTCGTGGGGGTGCTGGCATGCAATCCTTTGACATTTCCTTTCATCGCCGTCGGAGCGCTGTCCCTCGGCTCATGGCTGCTCGGCACGGAAGCGCCGGCGGTCAGCCCGGCGGCCCTGACGGACCATTTCATAGATTCCGGACGATCGCTTTGGATGAATTTCACCGCGCTGTTCACGGAACGCCCGGCGGATTGGGCGCCGCTGGCGAAATTCATGTCGGAGGTCTTTCTGCCCTATTTGGCTGGCGGCATATTGCTGGGGACTCTGGCCGGAGCGGCCGCCGCAATTCTAGCGAAGCGCGGGGTCGCCGCGTATCAGAAGCGCCGAAAAGAGGCTTTGAAGAAAGGAGAAGGCGGGCGCGTGGGCGGGGCATTGCGTCGATTGGCGTCTGTCCGTCGCAAGCCGGGAGGCCATGAAATTGCCGGTGAATGAGCGAAAACTCAGGCTGGGCGTGAATATAGACCACGTCGCGACCGTAAGGAATGCGCGCGGAACCTCTTACCCCGACCCTGTCCGGGCGGCGCAGTGCGCAGAATCCGCCGGCGCGGACGGCGTGACCGCGCATCTGCGCGAGGACCGGAGGCATATTTCGGACACGGACATCGAGATGCTTTCGACCAGCCTCGCGGTTCCGCTCAATCTGGAAATCGCCGCGACCGAGGAGATGCAGCGCATCGCGCTTCGGCACAAGCCGCATGCGGTGTGCGTTGTTCCCGAACGCCGCGAGGAGCGGACGACCGAATCCGGCTTGGATGCGGCAGGGCAATCGGACCGGCTCCGTTCGTTCATCGAACCGCTTCGCAAGGCGGGCAGCAGGGTGTCGCTGTTCGTCGGTCCCGATCCGGCGCAAATCCGCGCGGCCTCCGCGGTCGGTGCAGCGGTCGTAGAACTGCACACGGGCACCTATTGCGATCTGCACTACGAAAAAAAATTCGAGGAGCGCGACCGCGAGCTGGCGCGCTTGGCGGACGCCGCCAGACTCGGAGACGAGTTGGGCCTTGAAGTCCATGCAGGCCACGGCCTGACATACGAAACCGTCGCGCCGATCGCCGCGCTCCCGGAGATCGTGGAACTGAACATCGGGCATTTTCTCGTTGGAGAAGCGATCTTCCGCGGACTGCGCGACGCGATCACGGAGATGCGGACGCTGATGGACGAGGCGCGCCGAAGGGCGCAGGAGGGCTGACTTTCGCCTTGAGACTCGCGCTGGCCGGAATTCCAGCCTCAGCCGAGGCTGCCGGTTCGGATCGTCGCGGGCGTCGGCGATGATCGTCGGAGTGGGAACGGACATCGTCAGCGTCGACAGGATCGCGGCGGCGCTCGAAAGATTCGGGGAGCGTTTCCGCAATAGAGTCTATACGGAGCGCGAGCTTGCGCTCGCGGACCGGCTTCCCGACCCGGCGGGCGTTCTTGCGAAGCGCTGGGCTGCGAAAGAGGCGTGCTCGAAGGCGCTCGGCACCGGACTTCGTCAGGGCGTGGCTCTTCGCGACATCATGGTGGAGACTGTTCCCGGCGGGATGCCCGAGATCAGGCTGGCCGGAAAGGCGCGGGACCGGCTTGCCGCGATTTCGCCCCTCGGCCACGACGCTTTCGTTCATGTGTCGATGACTGACGACCGTCCTTGGGCGGCGGCGATCGTCGTGATCGAGGCTCGCCCGACCGGCGGCGCAAAGGCTTGACTCTTGCCGGGCGCCCGTCCAAGTGAAAGCCTCAGAACTCCGCGGCGAACGAATTTCCAGCAGGGACGTATTGAGCATACAGGCCGTCATTGAAAACCTGAAGACTCTGGCTTACGCGCTATTGATCGCCGGCATATTCAGAAGCTTGCTTTTTCAGCCGTTCTGGATCCCGTCCGGATCGATGAAGGACACGCTGCTCATCGGCGACTTCCTGTTCGTGAACAAATTCGCGTACGGCTATTCAAGGCATTCCTGCCCGTGGTCTCTCTGCCCGTTTCCCGGAAGAATTTGGGCAGACGAGCCCGAGCGCGGCGACATCGTCGTCTTCAAGCATCCGGTGTCGCGCAGGGATTTCATCAAGCGCGTGGTCGGGCTTCCGGGCGACAAGATTCAGCTGCTCGACGGAGTACTGATGATCAATGGCGAGCCGGCCCGGCGCGCGCCCGACGGCGAATTCGAAGAGGCTTACGAGCGCCAAGGTCCTGCGGGCAAGCTGCCGCGATGCACCTCCAGGCCGACCGACGGGATTTGCCGCAAGGCGAAATTCATAGAGACCTTCCCCGAAGGCAATTCGCATTCCGTTCTGGAAATTACATTCGCATCGAACGACACGACCGAGATCTTCACGGTTCCCGAAGGCGAGTACTTCTTCATGGGGGACAATCGCGACAACAGCCAGGACAGCCGCTATCCGCAAGCGGTCGGCGGCGTAGGAACCGTTCCCTTCGAAAATCTGGTCGGGCGGGCCGACAGGGTCATCTTTTCGTCGGCGGGAAGCTCGATGCTGTATTTCTGGACATGGCGCTCCGACAGGTTCTTCGAATCAATCGAATGATGACGGCCTCGGTTGAAAAGGAGCTGGAATCCAGGCTCGGCCACTCGTTCAAGAACCGAGCGCTTCTAGGTCAAGCGCTGACGCACTCGTCGCGGACAGTAAAGACATTGGGCGACAATAAAAGGTTCGAATTCCTGGGCGATCGGGTCCTCAACCTCGTCATCGCGGAACTCATTTCGGAAAGGCATCCCGAAGCGTCCGTGGGCGAGCTTGCGCCGAAGTTCAATCTTCTCGTGAGCGGCGACACCTGCGCGAAAATTGCCGCTTCGATAGATCTGGGCAGCGCGCTCAGGCTCGGAAAGGCGGAACAGCGGGCGGGCGGGCGAAGCAAGATCGTCATACTCGGAGATGCGATGGAGGCGGTGATCGGCGCCGTCTATCTCGACGCAGGCTTCAACAAAGCCGTGCGGGTCGTTCGGAAGCTTTGGGAGCCGGTTCTGGCCGATGCGGAAGGCGACACCCGCAATCCGAAAAGCGCGCTTCAAGAATTGACGCAGGGGCAAGGACTCGGAGCGCCGGTGTATCGGGTGGTCAACCGCAGAGGACCGTCGCACAAGCCGGAATTCGAGGTGGAAGCGAAACTGGCATCGGGAGAACGGGCGGTCGCCAGGGAAAGCTCCAAGCAGCGGGCGGAGCAGTTGGCGGCGAAAGAGCTGCTTGAAATTCTGGAATAAGGCATGCCGACCGAATCCCGGGCAGGTTTCGTCGCGCTGGTCGGCGCGCCCAATGTCGGCAAATCCACTCTCTTGAACCGCGTCGTCGGTGCCAAAGTATCCATAGTCACCCACAAGCCGCAGACCACTCGGTCCCGTTTGCGCGGCGTCGCGATCAGGGGCGAATCGCAAATCATATTCGTCGATACGCCGGGCATTTTCGCGCCGCGCAGCCGTTTTGATCAGGCGATGGTCGCGGCGGCATGGAAGGGCGCGGTCGAGGCGGACATGGCGGCGTTCATGACGGCGGCAAATCTCAAAGCGACCGATGACCGCCTCCGGCTCGTTGAATCTCTCGTCGAGAAACGAGCCGGCGGCGGGAAGCTGCTGCTGGTCGTAAACAAAATAGATCTTGTTGCGCCGGACAGTCTGCTGGAAGTGATCGATGCCTATTCGGGATGCGCGGATTTCGCCTCCGTTTTCCTGATTTCAGCGGTCAATGGGAGCGGAGTTGATGATTTCGCCGATTGGCTTGCATCCGAGGTGCCTTCCGGGCCTTGGCTGTATCCGCCGGAGCAGATCGCCGATCTTCCTCTGCGCATCGCCGCAGCCGAAATTACGAGGGAGAAACTGATGCTCAGGGTCCACCAGGAACTGCCGTATCGACTCACTGTCGAGACGGAATCATGGGAGGATCTCGACAACGGCGCAGTGCGCATCGACCAGATCGTCTATGTGGGACACAATCGCCACAAGGGCATCATTCTGGGCGCGAACGGACGGACGATCAAACAGGTAGGGGTTTCGGCGCGAAAGGAAATTTCGAGATTTCTGGAGCGGGATGTGCATTTGTTTCTTCACGTCAAGGCCCGCCCGAATTGGATGAATGAAGCCGAACGCTACAGCATGATCGGTTTGGATTATTCGGACGGCGAGGCGCAGTCTTGACTTTCCCGCGCTTGGCATCGGATTTTTGGGTTCGGGCCTATCTGGCGCGGCTTCGCAGAGACGCGATCCCGGCGTTCGTCGCCGCGACAGGCGATCCGAACGCGGGCGCGATCCTCGTCAAGCTCAATCGGCTCGACGGATCCGGTCGGATATTTCAGCGGACATACGACATGGCCGCCGACAAATGGTCGTGGAAAATGCTGGACGAAGGCGACGACTCCGATCTCGACGACTATCTGGAGCGTCAGCGCGCGCGGGATCCCGATCTGTGGATTGTCGAAGTGGAAGACAAGAGCGGCAGACACTTGCTCGACGAGCCCGGAATGGAAGATTAGGAGGACCGGGTCGGATGCGTTGGCGAGATCAGGCCATGCTCCTGACGGCAAGGAAGCACGGCGAAAACAAGGCCATATTGGAAGTCTTCAGCAGCCGGAACGGCCTGCATTCAGGAATTCTTCCCGGCGGCACGTCTCGCAAACTCGCGCCGTTTCTGCAGCCCGGCGCGCAGCTTGACGTCGAATGGAAGGCCCGCTTGGACGAACACATGGGGACGTTCCGCGTCGAACCGGTCAGATCCCGCGCTCCGGCGTTGCTTGCGGACCAGATTGCGCTTGCGGCGCTTTCCTCAGCCTGCTCCCTGATTTCCCGGACGCTTCCGGAACGGGAGCCGAACCCGGTCCTGTATGGCGCGACGACCTCCATGCTCGACGGAATTCGCGCCGACCGGGACTGGCTGGCGGCGTATCTGAAATGGGAGTTGAATCTGCTCAAGGAGATCGGCTTCGCGCTTGACTTCTCGACCTGCGCCGCAACCGGGTCGACCGAAGATTTGCGCTACGTTTCTCCCAGAACCGGTCGCGCCGTGAGCGCCGTCGGAGCAGGACAATGGGTCGACAGGCTGCTTCCGCTTCCTCTCTGCTTCCGCGACGGCGTATTCAGAAGCTACTCGGAGATCGGCGACGGTTTGCGGACGACCGGCCATTTTTTTGAAAAATGCCTTTGTTCACGGAAACGCGGTCCTGCGGTTCCCGCTGCGCGGACTCGCTTCGCGTCTGCAATCGAAGAGGCAGCCGCCAAAGAGTAGCCGGACACTCCCGAGGTGGCTCTCAAGCGCGTACTCTGCCTCAATTCCGGCACGGGCTCCGAGATGGTCGGACTCTGCTTGGACTGGAGCGTGTCTGACTCAGGTTGGCGCGTATCCGGCGTTCACGAGGTGGATTGAGGGTGTGATCACTGCGATTTCCGTGGTTTTATGGATATATCCGCGCAGCATGGATCACGTTCAGGACGTTTATACGGAAGTTCCTTGGGATTATTTTGAACAACTCTTTGAATGTCCGGCCTAATTTGCGGATTCCGGCTGTGCGTCCACTGGACACGCCGCTTTTGAAGGGGCTACCGCATGGGGACCTTCGCGTTCAGCAGCCTTAGCGCCCGGTCCTGGATCGGCGTCGGCGAGGCGGGGACGTCGAATCCCGACTTTCCCGGCCCCGAGGGCTCGATCCGGTTCATCGTGAGCGTTCCGAGTTGCGCAAGCAGTCCCCGGAAGTCGTGGACGTCCTCGCCTGAGCTCGTGCGCTTTGTGGTTGCTTTCCGCTTGGCTTGCGGCGAGCGTTCGGCCTTGGCGACGGGCGAGTCGCGGACCGGGCCGTGCTCGTCGTCGAACAGCATCGGGGCGAGCGCGTCGCGCATATTCTTTTCGACATAGTACGCGAGCATGCAGATCAGGAGATGGGCGCGGACCCGCGGCTCGAGGCGGTGGCGGATGGGCCGGACCTGGAGGTCGGGCGCCTTCATCGTCCGGAACGCCCTCTCGACCCGGCCCAGCCTTTTGTAGGTTTCGACGACGGCGGCGGCGGACATCCGCTTTTCCTGCACGTTGGTCCGGATGACGTAGAATCCGTCCAGAGCCGCCTCGTCGGCGATATTCTGTTTTTTGCGCTTCCAGGAGAAGGATCCCGTTCCGATCTTCAGATCGAAATGCTTCCGCATCTTGCGCTTTTTGAGGGCGCGCTCGGCGCGGCTCCTGATCGCGTCCGCGTTCCGGAGCGGGCGCTTGTCCCGGCGGACCGCGCGGCGGATCTCGATCAGATCTTGCGTCGCCGCCGCGATCAAGTCCTTGCGCTTGCGGGTCCGCTCTTCGGCCAGCAGGGGGTTTTTGCAGACGACCAGCCGCTCGCCGGGGAACAGCTCCCGGCATTCGATCTCCGCCATGTCCTGCTCGTCGAACAGCGTGGGCTGCAGCGCTCCGTTTTTGGCCAGGGCGCCGACCCCGGCGGCCCTAAGGGCGAAGATCCAGTCGTAGCCGTTCGGCTCGAGGTCCTCGCGGACGCGCGCCTGCGCGGCCATGCCCCGGTCTCCGACGAACACCGCCCGCTTCAGTCCGAAGCGGTCGCGGAGCTTGCCGACTTGGGCGGCCACTGTGGAGGGATCGGACGCGTTCCCGGGGAACGCCTCGACGGCGACCGGCCGCCCGTCGGCGTCGCACAGCAAGCCGAATTCGATCTGCGGCAGCCCCGTCTTGCCGTCGCGCGAGTATCCGCGATCCACCAGCGGGCAGGTCCGGCTGTAGCTCCAGACCGAGGTCAAGTCGTAGAGGACCGGGCTTCCCTCGCTCAGATGCTTTTCGGCCAGCGCCTTCTCGATCCTCGGCTGGCGCTCGAGCAGCCAGTCCATGGTCTCGTAGAGCCGGTCCCCGCTCACGTTCTCCGGCAGTCCGAGCTGCGACGCCAAGGTGGAGACCGCCGTCTCCGGCCGGAAGAGCCGGGCGGCGGCGAGCTTCGATCCCGGCTCCAGAATCCGCTGCGCGACCAAGGCGACCGCCAGATCCCGCGACCGCGAGCGCCGGGATGCGATCGCCCGGTCGACGCCGCAGGCGCGAAGCGCCGCGAGGACCGCGGCGGCGTTCCCGTGCTGGAGCGACCGGGAGATCGTGAACGCGCCTTCGAGCGCGGCGGGCACGTCGGCGATGGCGGCGCCGCGCAGAACCTCCCGGATCTTCTCGACCGTCTCCGGGGGAAGCTTTGTGATGTTGGAGAGGGTGCGCTTCTTGACCTTTCCGCCTTCCCGGTAGGAGTGGCGGATCAGGATCGTGGGCCGCGATTTGCGGTTCGGGACGGTTTCTACGAACATGACTACTATTTTATCATTTTAATTTTATGTTTAAAGGATAAAAATATCACATTATATTGACCAATGCATGACTACGTTCTTGCAGACGGAAATGGGCCGGAATCCGCCTTAGCCTATTGATGTTAAGGGATAAAATTTGCGGACTAGCTTCAATATCGCACGGAACTTCCGTTTATAGGGTGCATCCCATTTTCTTTGGATTGAGAGGGTGGAGCGTGCGGCAAGTCGAAAGCGGACCGCCGCTCTGTTCGCTTCCGGATGCTGCCTCGCAATCTTGCGTTTGCTTGGCTTCCCCAATTGGAGGGCTGTTCGCGTCGCAGCCGACTGATCAAAAGCAATGGGATGCACCCACGTTTATGGCATCGGCTGCGACTTCGGAAGCGCTGGAAAACCGACAGTCTTTGCTGGGGTTGCGGCGGCCTCATTGAAGCGCGGGCGTTGCAAGGGACATTAACCAACTCGGTTAATCATTTCCGCCGCAGCCGACACTCCAGCACTCTGCCCAGCCCGGAATTTTGCCCACAATCATGCCATTCCCTCTCTTGCCGCTCAACAAGGGATGGCATCGAGACAGGCGCGAATCCGGCTGAAAAAGGGATGTCCAGTGATCGGTTCAACACACTAGAGTCCATTCGACGCTTGCTGGATCCGGAGCGCCGGCGGCGATTCCATCAAGCGGACCGAGAAGCCGTTCTTGGAATTCATTGAACTGTACAACGGGAGAGAAGCGAAGCCCTGAAACTGGAGGTCAAGTTCTGCGTGCCTCGTCGTCTCCCGCCAAAACAGGGAACTATCCGACTGAAAAATGCTACTAGTGGCTTGTTTGTTTCACTGGAGTCCAGTATGGCCTTGGCAAGACCCGCGCGGCGACAGCGCGGAGCAGACGAGAGGCGGGACGATGCGGACGGGAGTGGACTTCGATGTTTCGGACGAGCAGCGCAGGCGGCTCGAGGCGATCGCGGGAGGCGGCAACAGCAAGGTGAAGCACGCGCGCCGGGCGCGGATCGTCCTTCTGACGGACGACGGCTTGGGGACGATGGCGGTCATGGCGGAGACCGGCTCGGCGAAGGCGACGGTGTGGCGCTGGCAGGAGCGGTTCATGCGGGAGGGCGTGGACGGCCTTCTGCGCGACAAGACGCGCCCGCCGGGCAAGCCCCGGACGTCGGAGGAGAAGGTCCGCGAGGTGGTGGAGCTGGCGCGGAGCTCCGCGCCGGAGGGGGAGACGCACTGGACGGTGCGCGCTCTGGCGGAGAAGGTCGGCCTCTCGCCGACGACCGTGCACAAGATCCTCGTCCGCCACCGGCTCGCGCCGCACAAGGTGCGGCTGTAACTACCGGGTTAGAGCGTTTTTCACTAAGTTTGACCCACTGCGTACCCCGAGTTGGCAAGGTAGTTCGAGCATTCCTGGGGCGTGAACTTTTCCAGAATGGAGCCGACATTTTTCCACAGATCGTCCCGGTTTCGCGGCTGGTCCTTCCTCAGGAAGTGCTTGAGCTTGGCGAACACCTGCTCGATCGGATTGAGATCGGGGCTGTAGGGCGGAAGGAACAGAAGACGGGCGCCCGCGCCCCGGATCGCGGCGCGCACCGCATTGATCTTGTGGCTGCCCGGAGTGTCCATGACGACGATGTCGCCGCGATCGAGCTTCGGAACCAGCTGGGTTTCGACATAGGCCCGGAAGGCGTCGCCGTCGGCCGGGCCGTCCAGGACCCAGGGAGCGTCGATCCGGTCCTGCCGCAGAGCGGCCATGAATGTGGAAGTTCCCCAATGGCCGAAGGGGGCCGAGCCGTGAACCCTTTGTCCCTTGGGGCCCCAGCCGTGCCTGGGCGACATGTTGGTCTTCATGCAGGTCTCGTCGATGAAGACCAGCTTGCGAGGGTTCGCCCGGCCCTGAAAGCGCTTCCACCGCTCGCGGCGGCGCTGCACGTCGGGCCGGTCGCGCTCGTCCGCGACGGGCGTCAGCTTCTTGTGGGTGAGGCCGCAGACTCTCAGGAAGCGCCAAATCGAGGCGAGACTCGCCGAGACGCCTCGCCCGCCAAGCCAATCCTGCAGCCCCGCCGGCGTGATTGCCGGACAGGCCTTGATCCGCTCAAGGATCCAAGCCCGGCATCCCGCCAGCTTCGGCGCGCGGCGCGTGCCCATCCGGCTCGGACTGACCGATCCCGTGTCGGAATATCGCCGAGCCCATTTGATCACGCTCGACGGGGCCACCCGCAACTCCTTCGCAACACCCCGGCGGCTTTCGCCCGCCAGCACCTTCTTGACCGCGCGCATCCGCAAATCGTCTGAATAAGGTCTGGGCATCCGTTCCGTCCTTCATCCTTCGTCTTGAAACCAAGGACACAAACCATGTCGGAACAGCAAAGGGAATCCCTAAGTGGTACGATTCCACCTTGGTGAAAAACGCTCTAAAACTCCCCAAAGGCGCCGAAGCAGAATTCCCCAGCCCGGGGGCTGCGAATTCGTTCCGGGGGCATGCCCCCGGAACGAAAGCAGTCCAAAATCCCATCCGATTTAGCGTGAAACATCTCTACGCTCGGGCACACTTCACCCGTTCCCCAGCTGTGCCGGGGTTGAACGGCGTCTGCGGGCTTGCGCTCTCCGGCGCCGGGATGGCGTTTGCGGGCGGCCCCCGTTGTGGCCCGTCGGCGATCCCGCGGCGAAGGGCGCGGCTTGCGTCAGGCCGGTTGTGTCGCCGCCGTCAAAGCCGGAAAGAGCGTCTACAAGACGACCCTTGCCGAACTCGCCGAAAGCCTCGCCAAAGCCGAGCGAGAAGGTCGGCTCGCCGAAAAAAATCCGCTTCTTCGCGCGGGCCGTGATCCTCGTCGTCGATGAAACCGGTTGCTTGCCCATCACGCAGGGCGGCGCGAGCCTGTTCTTCCAAATCGCAGATGCGAGTTGCGAAAAAGGCGCGATGATCCTCACCTCGAACAGAAGCTTCGCAGAGTGGGGCGACATCTTCGGAGCCCCCGTCGTCGCGACGGCCCACCTCGACCGGCTCCTCCACCACGCAGTCGTCGTCCGAATCGAAGGCGCAAGCTGCCGGCCCGGAAAATACGCGGACCTCATTCCCGAACACGTCCGAGCGAATGCGCCAATCACGCCGCCGCCCGCGCCGAAAAAACGAGGGCGGCCCAAAAAGGAGACCCGAACCGACGACTGATCTGGCTCGCCGCCAAAACATCGAAAACTGGGGAATTCTGCTTCGGCATTGACATGCGGCAGTTCAAGGTGTCGACCGATCCGAAGTTCGCGGAGAAGACTCGCGAAATCATCGGGTTGTACATGAATCCGCCGGACCGGGCGGTGGTTCTCTCGATCGACGAGAAGACGCGGATCCAGGCGCTAGGGCGGACGCGGAAGGGTCTGCCGATGAAGCCGGTGCGGCCCGCGACCATGACGCACGACTACAAGCGGAACGGCACCACGACGCTGTTCGCCGCGACGGACATCCTGGACGGAACGGCCATCGGCCGCCACTCCGATCGCCACCGGCGCCAGGAGTTCATCGCGCTGCACAACGAGAAGGAGGCGAAGCCGTTCAAATGGACGGCCAGCCCGGATCGGCTGATCGCCGCCCGACAAAGAGGGTTCCAAATGATTCGGACAAACCACTAGATATCGGTTTCCAATGCGCGCGAGCACGAGCCGGTTTCGGCGCGTACACGCGAAATTCGATTTCCGGGGCTTCGCCTCCGGCAAAGCCGCCGTCAGTCGGTTGCCCCGGCCGCCTCAAGCAAAACCACGATGTCGGCATGGCCTCCCCAAGCTGCCAAGTACAAAGGGGTTTCGCCGTCGCTGCCTTCGGCGTCCACGCTTACGCCAGTGTCGATCAACACCTGCGCGATGTCCGCATGGTCTCCGCCTGCCGCCGCGTAGTGAAGGGGGGTCAGACGGCCTATGGCTTTGGCGTCCACGCTTGCGCCAGCATCGATCAGCATCTGCGCGATGTCGGCATGGCCTTCCATCGCCGCCCCGTGCAGCAAGGTTTCGCGGGTTAAGTCCGTCTTGTCCACGCTTGCGCCAGCGTCGATCAGCACCTGTGCGATGTCGGCATGGCCGCCCGAAATCGCCCGGTGCAGAGGTGTATGACCGAGTACGGCCGCCGCGTCCACCCTCGCGCCTGCGTCAATAAGAAGAACAGCGATGTCGGCATGGCCATGATCCGCCGCAAGGTGCAGAGGGGTTAAGCCCAATGCGGCTTTGGCGTCCACGTTTGCTCCTGCGGCGATCAGCGCACGCACAACGTGGGCGTGGCCGCCCGAAGCAGCAATGTGCAGCGGCGTGGATCCGTCCCTGTTTGTCGCATCGACATAAATGCCGCTGTCCAAGGCCTGTTGCGCCCAGCGCAGATCACCCTGCGCCGCCGCCCGGTGCAAGTCGGTCTCCTCGGCGAAGCACTGAGCTCCGAAAGCAACGGCCACCGCAACAGCGGTCGCACTCAGAAACTGTTTCATGATTTTCCCTTTACTGTAGAAGCCGAACTCAACCGGCTGGCCGTAATTTGGTATTTCCGTGAGACAACCGCAACTCGGGTGCATCCCATTTTCTTTGGTTTGATCCGGTTTTGCGTTTTCGCGTTTCGCCCGGGCTATCGCCGCCCTGAAGCCGCGCCGCGACCGGTCCGAAGCCGTCGCGGCCTGCCGGTCGGATCCGGCATCGTGGAAAGCACCTGCAAGCACATCGTCGGGAATCGGTTCAAACAGTCGGGATGCCGTTGGCAGAAAGCGGGCGCCAACGCCGTGCTCGCCACCGGATGCTGCCTCGAAAACATGCGGTGGCCCGACTTCCTCGATTGGAGGGCTTGCCGCGCGGCAGCCGCCTAACCAAAGAAGATAGGGAATTTTGCTTTAGCATTGACATCAACCCGTTATGCTATCATTGCGCCATGCCGAATAGTTCAGCGGGCCAAGGTGCTTGCCCCTGTCAATCTGACCTAAAACGACTTTGCGATCATGCGGGCGCTCCATGATTACGGCTCGCTGAGCAACAAGCATCTGTGTATTGAGACAGGCTGCTTCCGCGACGGCGCATTCAGAAGCTACTCGGAGATCAGCGACAGTTTCCGGACGACCGGCCATTCTTTTAAAGCGCCTTGGCTCACGAAAGAACGGTCCTGTGGTTCTCGCCGCGGGGAGCCGGTTCGCGTCTGAAGTCGAAGAGGCAGCCGCCAAGGATATAGCCGGACACTCCCGGGATGGCTCTCAAGCGCATACTCTGCCTCAATTTCGGCGCGGGCTCCGAGATGGCCGGACTCCGCTTGGACTGGAGCGTGCCAGACTCAGGTTGGCGCATATCCGGCGTTCACGAGGTGGATTGAGGGTGTGATCACTGCGATTTCCTTGGTTTTATGGATATATCCGCGCAGCATGGATCACGTTCAGGACGTTTATGGCATCGGCTGCAACTTCGTAGATGACAATGTAGTTTTGATGGACAACCAGTTCTCTTGTTCCCTCAACCCGTCCTGGTCGGCCGATATACGGGCTGCTTGGGAGACTGTCTTCGATGGCGCCGACAATGCGCCGCGCGAGTTTCAGCGCGGCCTCGATATTGCGGATGGCGATGTGATCGACAATTTCTTCGAGATCATCTTCGGCACCGGCGTGCCAGATCACGGGCTTCATGATTTGGCGGCGCTAAACTTGCGTTCCATGCGGCTTTCAAAGCGGGACAGCAGCTCGTCGCCGGCGATGCCGGTCCCTTCTTTCATTTCAGCGCGGCGCGCTTCGACCCGCTCGACAAATTCCTCTTCGGCGTCCAGGTAGCGTTCGATGGCTTCATTGGCGAGGAAGGACTTGGAACGGCGGGTCGCAGCGGCCAGCCGATCCAGCCGGTCGCGGATTTCTGGTTTGGTATTGACGGAGAGCACATAGCGGTCAGCCATGGAAAGTCCTTTTGCGTGGGCAGTATCTTGCATTGTATGATAATGTATGAACTTTTGCAAATTTCCGTTCCCTCAACCCGTTGCGCAATCATTGCGCCATGCCGATCAAGTTCCAACGGGCCAAAGTGCCTGATCCTACCAATCTCATCGAAAACGACATTGCGATCACGCAGGCGCTCTATGAATATGGCTCGCTGAGCATCGAGCATCCGTGCATTGAGACGGGCTGCTCTCGCGGCGGCCTATCCAGAAGCGACTCGGAGACCAGCGACGGTTTGCGGACGACCGGCCATTTTCGTGAAAATGCCTTTGCTCATGAAAACACGGTCCTGAGGTTCCCGCCGCGCGGACTCGGTTCGCGTCTGAAGTCGAAGAGGCAGCCGCCAAGGAATTGCCGGACACTCCCGAGATGGCTCCCCAGCGCGTATTCAGCCTCAATTCCGGCGCGGGCTCCGGGACAGCCGGACTCCGCTTGGACTAATGCCGAACTTGCTCTTAAAGCGTCGATTGAACGTTGAAAGGTCTGAAAATCCGCACCCGAAAGCAATTTCCGCGATGCTGGCATCAAAAAACTTCGGGTTCCTGATCTGTGCGACCGCCAGATCCAATCGTCGATTGTGAACGTACTCCGAAAAACTCGGCCCACCATTGTCGAACAATTTATGCAGGTATCGCGTCGAAATGGAAAAGCGTTTCGACACCGAAGAAACCGAAAGTTCGGGATCTCGCAGATTCTGCTCCATGTAACTCAAGATTGTCGCGAACAGAGCCGGACCGCGAGCAGCATTTGTCCACGCAAGTTCATCTTGGACGTCCGCACTCGCCGCAACGCCTAGTCGGATCAGGCTGTCAAACATGGCTTGGGTGTCCAGCGCCCGCCTGCTCAAGCTCTGATTTGCCAGCGTGTATGCGGTGGCCGTGGCCAAAGTTCCCAAGGTCGCGTGATCCGAAACCTGCCTCCGTCCGACCTGCCCCAGTTCCAAACTGTTTTCGCGCGCTACATCTTCAACGAGTTGCTTAGGCACCTGAAAAGAAGCGACCGCCATCTCCCGGTCCTTCGGGTGGTGCACTTCAAACGGTCTTTCTCCATCAAATAGGGCCATTTGTCCGGGTTTGAGGATGAATACTCTACTGCCCTGAATGATGGTGGACTGTGATTTCATCTGCAGATTCAGGTAATAGCACGATTTACTTTTTCGCCGAATGTGGTGCGATCTGTGCTCGACGGAATGGCTGCTGGCACGAACTGTATTGACCCTGCCGCGCGGCAGACTGACGGACTCCACCGTCGCATAGAAAGGCAAAGACGACGTCTTGCTTGGAGACAGCTCCATAAACGCTTCGCAGACGGCCTCGCAGAAATACGAAAAACTCTCATGTTTGGCGACATCGCCGGTGCGCCAGACTTGACGGGATGGAACCGCATGACAGGAAGCCGCCAGATCCGCTTCGCGGTTGGCAGATTTTGTTCCACGTGTTCCCTCTGTGCCTATTTGGTTCCCTCTCGGCAAAGTCAACGCTTCTCCCATGCCCCATTTTATCCCTCAGCAATACATAGCATAAGGGAGCAAGTTGATGACAACTTTTGTTTTGATCCATGGCGCATGGCATGATGGATCGCTTTGGGAAGACGTGGCTGTGCCGTTGAGGGAGGCCGGACATGTCGTCCATACGCCCACGTTGGCCGGAAATGGCCCCGGAGACGTTGATCGAACAATTGGCCATGCGGACGCTGTTCGGTCTGCGGCAGATTACCTTATCGAACAAGATCTGACTGATATTGCTCTATTGGGTCACTCCTACGGCGGCTCGATCATTTCCAAGATCGCGGAAGCTATGCCTGAGCGCATCCGTCGTTTGATCTACTGGAATGCGTTCGTCCTAATGGACGGGGAATCCATCGAAAGCGTCAGTCCGCCGCCATACAAGCAAATGATGGATGGAATTGCCGCGAGCGGCGCTTATGGACCCGGTGCAGTCAAGTTGCCGTTCCCTGTGTGGCGGGAAGCGTTCATGAACGATGCCTCCCTCGACTTGGCGCAAAAGACCTACGAGATGACGACTCCGCATCCTCTCAGGACGCTGACAGACCGGCTGGAACTCAAGACATTCTTCGATCTGGAAATCCCGAAATCCTATATCAATTGCACCGAGGACATTGCGATGCCTCCCGGGGAATTCGCATGGTTTCCTCGTTTTCCCGCCCGACTCGGATTATGTCGTCTGGTCCAGATGCCCGGCGGCCATGAGACGTGTTTCACGAACCCTCAACTTCTTGCTCGGAAGATCATGGAAGCCGGCCGCGACTGACATGAATGGCATGTCGTGAAACATCTGGATGTCTCGGCGGCGCCCAACATCAAACGCCTTAAGTTGTAGGGCCTTTCGAAGCAGCCGGACTGCCCTCTGAGCGCTTCCGGAGAGAGACCTCAAATCGGAAAAATGCGCGCCGAGGGATTTGCGCATGGGATTTTAGTCCGGTTTCACCAATAAAGCGGCTGCGTTTTCGGAGCGGCCATTATGAAAATGGCCCGCGCGGTCCACGCGATTTGGGATTCGCCGCTTGGATGAATCGCGAGATTCTTGGACTGGTCGGACTGGCAGGCTCGGGCCTTTGAACAAAATGAAACCCGCCTTGGCCGCTATGCGAATGAAAGCTGCGATTCAGGCCGCTGCAGCCAAGGTCAGCTTTGTTCCGCGGTGACGACCTTGATCGAGCCGCAGCGCAATGGATTCATGTTTGCATGCATGAATCGTTGTAGGTGAATTCCGCTCCAAAGACGTATATTGTCGTCAGCCTCTATTCTCAAACGCCGTTCGAGCGGCAAGAATGGTCCGGCCGAAGGCTGAAGCGGCTCATCCGAATGCCTTGGACGATGGAGCACAGAATGACATCGATCAATCGATCCGAACTCGACGAGGCCGGTCGCCTCTCCCGCGCAAAGGGAAGCATGCTCGGACAACTTTGCGGCGATGCGCTGGGAAGTCACGTCGAGTTTCGCAGCGCTGATTACATCAAGGAACAGTTTCCCGAAGGAATACGGGTCCTGCTCAGCGGCGGCACCTTCAACACGATTGCCGGGCAACCGACCGACGATTCGGAAATGGCCCTCTTGCTTGCGAGATCGCTTGCCGAACATCAGCGCTACGATTCCGAGCGCGTGCGGGAAAAATATGTTTACTGGATGAACTCCGGCCCTTTCGATTGCGGAATGACGGTTGCCGCTGCGTTGACAGGCGCGGCGAACCCGGAAAGCCAAGCGAACGGAGCGCTCATGAGGATATGTCCGCTCGGGATATTCGGTTCCAGACACAGTCTTGACTCAGTTGCGGAATGGGCGCGGCAGGACGCTGCCATCACGCACCCGCATCGAGTTTGCCAAGAGGCCAACGCCCTATTCGCAATGGCCATAGCGCACGCAATTCGCAAAGGCCCTGCTCCTGATTTGCTTTATGAATCGATCTTGGGTTGGGCCAACGACATGAGTGTCGATCCGATTCTGCTCGAATCCATCATGAAGGTGGACAATCTGCCTTGGATCACAAAATCTTCCTTGAAACAGGGCTGGGTGCTGGTCGCGCTTCAGAATGCCCTTTGGCAGTTGTTGCATGCCGAGGACTTCGAGGAGGGCGTTGTTGACACTGTCAGCCGTGGAGGCGACACCGACACGAACGCCGCAATTTGCGGCGCGCTGCTCGGTGCGGTGCATGGCATTGAGGGGATCCCGAAGAATTGGACGGAGACGGTTCTGAATTGCCGTCCGAAAGAAGGAGATGCGGGCGTTCACCAGCCGCGTCCTGAAGTTTTTTGGCCGGTCGATGCATTGGAACTTGTCGATCAACTGATGGGATCGCGATCTCAAGTCGATTAGGATGAATTCAGCGGCGGAGCCGGATTGACGCCGGTTCTGTCGCGCGAAGGCGAATTCCGATTTCGCCCAACGGAGTGCGGCAATGCCAGCAGCAAACGCAGACCGGGAGGTCGCAGCCGATTCGGACTGCCCGGTCGCCGATCTCGTGCATCGCGCGAAAGCTGCGATGGAGGCGTACGAAAACACGGATCAAGATCGGGTGGACATGGCCGTAAGGGCCGTCGCATGGTCGATCTGCAAACCGGAGCACGCCCGGATGCTGGCGGAGAGGGCCGTCGCGGACACTGGCTTGGGCAATGTGGAATCCAAAGTCGCAAAGAACGTCCGCAAGACGTTCGGAACTCTTCGGGACCTTCTTCGGGCGAGGACCGTCGGCGTGGTCGATGAGCGTCCGGATCGCGGATTGACCGTTTACGGAAAGCCTGTCGGCGTCGTCGGAGCCGTTTGTCCCTCGACGAATCCCTCGGCGACTCCGGCAAACAAGGCCATGATGGCGTTGAAGGGCGGAAATGCGATCATTGTTGCGCCGTCGCCGTCAGGATATCGGACGTCGGCCGCCACTGTCGAATTGATGCGGACGGCGCTCACCAAATCCGGCCACCCTGCGGATTTGGTGCAGGCGCTGCCGCCGCCTGCTACCAAGGCGAAGACCAAGCGGCTTGCCGAGTTGGCCGACTTGGTCGTCGTCACGGGATCCCAGAACAATGTGCGCCAAGCCATGACATCCGGCAAAGTCGCCATAGGCGTCGGCCCCGGCAATGTCCCGGTCATCGTGGATTCCTCGGCGGATCTTGATGACGCGGCCGAAAAGATCGCGGCGTCCAAGACGTTCGACAATGCGACCTCGTGCTCGTCCGAAAACTCGCTGGTCGTGCTTGAGGATGTTTACGAAGACGCGATGCAAGCGCTGCGCCGTTTCGGCGGATGGAGATGCACGGCGGATGAACGCGCGAGGATCGCATCGGTTCACTGGCAGGACGGCGGACTCAGCCGCCGCGTGATCGGAAAGGATGCAAGCGTGGTTGCCGAGGCGACAGGTTTGCCCGAAGAAGCGAGTTCAGCTCGATTTTTCCTCGTTGAGGAGCAAAGCGTCGAAGGCAAGCGCAGCTTCTCGGACGAGAAACTTTCCTTGGTGCTTGCGGTCCACCGCGCAAGGGATTTCGCCGAAGCGAAAGAGACCGCGCAATCGATATTGGAAGTGTGCGGAAAAGGCCATTCCGTCGGGATCCATACCAAGGACGAAAGGAACGCCCGGAGCTTGGCCGAGGATACCGATGTGGTTCGGGTTCTGGTCAACCAAGCCCATACGTTCGGAAACGGCGGCGGATTCGACAATGCGCTTCCGTTCACGCTTTCGATGGGCGGCGGAACTTGGGCCAACAACGTGATTTCGGAGAATTTGAACTACAAGCATTTCATAAACCTGACCCATCTCGTGACGACGATTCCCGAAGACAGGCCGTCGGAGGAAGAGCTGTTCGGCCCCTATTGGAGCGAATTCGGCAAATGAGAGGTAAGCGAAGCCATGCCTGATTTCTGCGAACATGCCGCGAAACCGCTGCTTCTGCGCGCGGGACTCAGGATTCCGGCGGGCGAAGTCGCAGCTTCGGCGGACGAAGCAGCCGCCCTCGCGGAAAGAATCGGGCCGTGCATGGTGAAGGCGCAGATTCCGGCCGGGGGCCGCGGCAAGGCGGGCGGCATCAAGCTTGCTCGAACGTCCGCGGAAGCCCGCGAAGCGGCGCGGTCCTTGCTGGACATGGATTTTTCAGGACGCGCGGCGAAATGCGTCCTGGTCGAGGAACTCATCGAAATCGAAAAGGAATATTACGCGGCGGTAACGGTCGATCCGGTTCTGCGCTGTCCCGTCGTCCTTTTCTCCGCATCGGGCGGCGTCGATATCGAAAGCGCCGCCGATGCTGATCCGCGTGCGCTGCTGAGCATTCCGGTCGATATAGCCGACGGATTGGATGAGTTTGAGGCGGCACGGCTTTTAGGGCGCATCCTCCCCGCAGCCGAAGCCGAAATCGTCGCCGAAGCCCTTGCCAAGCTCTATCGGTGCTACCGGCGGCACGACGCCGAATTGCTCGAGGTCAATCCGCTCGCTGTCCGGCCGGACGGCAATCTGATTGCGCTGGATTGCAAATTCACCATGGACGACGCGGCGGTCGGACGCCAATCCGAATTGGCCGCAGCCGCCGAAGAAGAGAGCCTGACCAAGCTTGAGGCCGAGGCTGCGGCGGCCGGACTCAAGTTCATCGAGCTTGACGGAAATGTCGGAATACTTGCAAACGGCGCCGGGCTGACGATGGCGACAATGGATGTGGTCAAGCGGCTGGGCGGCTCGCCTGCGAACTTCCTGGAAATCGGCGGCGATGCGTATTCGAAAGCCGAAACGGCGTGGAACCTGCTGCTCGGGCAAAAACGGATCGCGTCCGCGGTCGTGAACTTTTGCGGAGCTTTCGCGCGGACCGATGTGATGGCCCAAGGCGTGGCGACCGCGTGGAAATCTCGCCCGCCTTGGTTTCCGGTGCATTTCTGCATTCACGGAACCGGTGAGCGGGAAGCGATCTCGCTGGTTCGCCGCGAACTGGGGATCGAACCTTTCGAGCGCATGGAGGACGCGGTCGAGGCGGCGGTCGACGACGCTGAGAAAGCGCGAAAATGATATTGCGCAAAGATCACCGCATGCTGGTCTACGGCATGACTGGCCGGCAAGGGACCTTCTGGACGAAGGCCATGATCGACTACGGCGCGTCTGTCGCAGGCGGTGTCAATCCGAGGCGTCCCGGGCAAATGCATCTTGGACTTCCGGTATTCGAAAGCGCGCGGAGCGCAAGGAAAGAGATCGAGTTCGACGCGGCGCTGCTGTTCGTCCCTCCGCTCGCGGCAAAGAGTGCCGCAATCGACGCTTTCGAGTCGGGAGCGCGGGCGGCGGTCATCCTGACCGAGCACGTTCCTGTCCAAGATACGATGGAGATCCTTGCTGCGGCGCGAGCCTGCGGTGCGCGGGTGGTCGGCCCCAACACTGCCGGGCTTGTAACGCCGAGAGAGTCGTTCGCGGGCATCATGCCTGCGTTCAACCCGTCCATATTCAAACAGGGAACGATAGGCGTCGTGTCCAGATCGGGAAGCTTGGGCACGCTGGCATGCCTCTCGATCGTCCGATCGGGCTTCGGGCAATCGGCATTCATCGGAGTCGGGGGCGATCCGGTCATTGGAACGACGATTCGCGAAGCGCTTGAACTCTTCGAAAGCGACAAGCGAACCGAGGCCGTCGCGATTTGCGGCGAAATCGGAGGCGGCGGAGAAGAGGAGGCTGCCGAGTTCGCGTCCTCCATGACGAAGCCGGTCGCGGCGTTCGTCGCCGGAATGAGTTCGCCGCAAGGCAAGAAGATGGGCCACGCCGGCGCGATTGCTTCCGGGACGGGCGGCGGCTACGAAGCGAAACGTTGCGCCTTTGAATCAGCGGGCGTTCCCGTCGCGAATCTTCCGCGGGACATTCCCGCCTTGCTTGCAGACCGGCTCGGCGCTTCGTAAATCTATCCGCGATAGAGATCGGCCCGCCGCGCAATCCGTCGAACAGGAACGAATCATTTGGAAACAAGCAAGGAATGAACGGTCGCGACCGAACCGCCCACCTGTTGACGACGGGACCGCTCACCACCTCGGAAGCCGCGAAGCGGGCGATGCTCAGGGACTGGGGCTCGCGCGCCGCCGAATTCAAGGAGATGATGGCAACGGTTCGCCGAAAACTGCTCGAATTGATCGGCGATACGAAGGAGAGCTCGAGTGCGCTCCACTTCAAGGGAGCGGCACCTTTGCCGTCGAAGCGATGCTGGGAACGCTTGTCGGTCCCGACGACAATGCGCTGGCATTGGTGGGTCCATCGCAACAAAGGTACATGACGCGACATGAGGTCGGTTTCGATCGTTTTCGCGCGCAGTCTGTTGCCGATCAGTGACAGCGCAGGCGGCTTTCAGTCGGCTTTTGCACTCAGCGGCCCGGCCTGCCGCGCGCCCGATGGAGCCAAGAGAGGCCTCGGTTCGTTCAACAAAGACATGCGCCGCCGCAGCCTGACCGGGGCGCGTCCCATGTTTCGGGGACAAGGAGGGAGAGGCGCCGCCGGTCGAAAGCGGGGCCGACGCTCTGATCGCCTTCAAATGCTGAACTGAAAACAACCGTCGGGCCGGCTTCCCCGATTGGAGGCCGCGTCGCGCCGCCGTTTGACCAACAAGATCGGGATGCACCCCATGACCGGCATTGGCTTGATGTGTCCGGCTTTTTCGCGCTCGGCAGCCCTCGGGACCGGCGCTGCTTCACGAAGCGACTTCAGCGGGAGGAGTCGAGGGCATCTCGGAGTCTTTCGTCTGACAAGTCGAACCTGTCGAGCATGTTGATTCGCACGCAGGCCGAGCCGTTGAGTGCAAAAGCCGACGGAAAACCGCCTGCGCCGTCACCGATCAGCAACAGATTGCGCGCGAAAACGACCGAAGCCGACCTCATGTCGCGCCATGTACCTTTGTTGCGATGGACCCATTGGTGAACGGAGCCTACGGGAAGTGGGCCGTCAAAATTCTCGATAGAATCGGACGGCGAGCCGCCGTGCTCGAGACGCCGGAATCTCTGCCGCCGCGATCGAACGCGATGCCGAAATATCGCATGTCGCCGCAATTCATTGCGAGACCAGTTCCGGCTTGCTCAATCCGCTGGATGAAATCGCTGCCGCAGTCCGCTAATCCGGCAGGAAGCTGCTCGTTGACTGCATGAGTTCGTTCGGAGCGCTTCCGCTGAACGCGGCCGAGACTCCGCTCGAATTCGAGACATTGCGCCGCGTTCTGAAAAGCAAGGGTTTCGTGATATATCCGGGCAAGCTTGCCGAAGCGGATTCGTTCCGCATCGGATGCATTGGCGCGATCGGTGAAAAGGTGATGGAGCAGGCAGTGAACGC
Source organism: Paracoccaceae bacterium (assembly GCA_965205055.1). GTDB lineage: Bacteria > Pseudomonadota > Alphaproteobacteria > Rhodobacterales > Rhodobacteraceae > CBDBBY01. Next base: position 4,050,802 of record OZ242030.1, read on the forward strand.
CGTTCAGGAAGCGCTGTTCGAAATGGGCGTGGACGACGCATCGCCCCGGGCATCGGTGCGATAGGCGGGGTCGAAGCGTTGCGCGGCTTCAGAGTGAACGAACGCGACTACCCTGCGTGCTCGGTGCCGATGGTCGTCGTTTGCCTTGATGGGTGCGAGCCGGAGTATCTCGAGAAGGCTTCGGCCGCAGGCCTTACGCCTTCGCTGGATTCGATCAGCGCCAAAGGCGTTTCTCGAACGGCTTTGTGCGCCATGCCGTCGTTCACGAATCCGAACAACATGTCGATCGCGACCGGCCGTCCGCCGTCCGTTCACGGGATTTGCGGAAATTATTTCTACGATCAGGAATCGGGGTGGGAAGTCATGATGGATGACGCCGAATTCCTGCGGGTGCCGACGATTTTCCAAGAGGCAAGCTGGGTCGGAGGCCGGGTGGCGGTGATCACTGCCAAGGACAAGTTGCTGGCCCTCCTCGGAAGCAGGCTGAACGTCGGCAACGAGAGAACGATCCGCTTTTCGGCTGAACGCGCGCGCGCGACGACGCAGGATCTGAACGGGATTGATGCCGTTGATCGATGGCTCGGAATGCCGCAACCCGAAACCTATTCCGCCGAGCTCTCAGAGTTCGTTCTCGCCGCGGGCGTCAAACTGCTGCGAGAATGGAAGCCGGACGTCATGTATCTCACCACGACGGATTACATTCAGCACAAGTTCGAGCCGGGGCATCCGGTCGCGAACGCATTTTGCGCAATGTGCGACGAGTATATCGGAATGCTTGATTCCAGGGGAGCCGTCGTAGTCGTGACTGCAGACCACGGGATGAAGCCGAAGCACGGATCTGACGGCGGTCCGTCCGTGGTTTTCGTTCAGGATTTCCTGAACCAATGGACGGGGCATGATTCCGCCAGGGTGATCTTGCCGATCACCGATCCTTACATCGCTCACCACGGGTCTCTGGGCTCTTTCGCAACAATCTATCTGGAGCCGGGCGACAATGTCAGGAAGATCGTTTCAAACTTCAGATCCGTTTCTGGGATCAAGGTTGCGGAAACTAGAAAAGCGGCCGCTGCGAAGTTCGATCTTCCGCCCGACAGAATCGGCGACATCGTCTTGATTGCAGAAGAGCGCATGACGATCGGGATTTCGGAGAAAAGCCACGATTTGTCGATGCTCGACGCTCCGCTTCGTTCCCACGGCGGGCTGAGCGAGCAGCAGGTGCCGTTCATTGTGAATCGCGCTGTGGAGATGCCGGAGGAAGGACTCCTCCGGAACTACGATGCATTCCAAATCGCGGCGTCGGCCGCGAGCAGGGAAGCAACAGATGCCTGAAGATTTCGAGATTTTGCACGAAAAGCTGCGGATAGCTGGCGAGCAAGTGGATGCGGAAAGCAGCATCGACGTCGTATATCCGTACGACGGCAAAGCGTTCGCCACGGTTCCTGCGGGCGAGTCCCGGCACGCTCGGAAAGCACTGCAGTTGGCAGCCGATTTCGTCCCGAAGCTTTCGAGGCATGATCGTCAGAGAATACTGTTCAGGACAGCGGAAATCCTGCATGGCCGCCGGGACGCGCTATCGAACACACTGACCTTGGAACTGGGCATTTCGAAGAAGGATTCGCTGTACGAGGTCGGACGGGCTTGCGACGTTTTCAATCTGGCGGGCCAGCTTTGCATTCTGGACGACGGTGAAATCTTCTCCTGCGACATTACGCCCGGCGGCAAATCGCGGAAAATTTTCACGATGCGCGAACCGTTGCGGGCGATTTCGGCGATCACGCCGTTCAACCATCCGCTGAACATGGTCGCGCACAAGGTCGCGCCGTCGGTCGCGACCAACAATTGCCTCGTATGCAAGCAGACGGAGCTGACTCCGCTTTCCGCATTGGCTCTGGCCGACATACTTTACGAAGCGGGGCTGCCCCCGGAGATGTTCTCCGTCGTCACAGGTCATCCCGAGGAAATCGGTCCCGAAATGATCGCCAACCCGAATATCGAGCTGATCACCTTCACCGGCAGCGTGCCGGTGGGGAAGATGATTGCGGACAGGGTCGGCTACAAGCGGACTGTGCTTGAACTCGGCGGCAACGATCCTTTGATCGTGTGCAATGATCTCGCCGACGAGGACTTGGCTCTCGCGGCCGCGCTGGCCGTCGCGGGCGGCACTAGGAATTCGGGGCAGAGGTGCACTGCCGTCAAGCGCATCCTTTGCCAGGAGAAAGTCGCGGACAAGTTCGTTCCGGAGCTGCTCGAGCGCGCGAAGGCGATCGTCGTCGGAGACCCGATGGATCCCGGAACGGATCTCGGAACGGTCGTGAGCGAGGATGCGGCGGCGGAATTCGAACGGCGGGTTTGCGCCGCCGCCGAGTCGGGAGCGGACATCCTCTACGATCCCGGCCGCCGAGGCGCGCAGCTGCCGCCGATCGTGGTCGATCGGGTCGATCCGGAATGCGAGCTCGTCATGCAGGAGACGTTCGGGCCCGTGCTGCCGGTCGTGAGAGTGCCGGACGACGACGAGGAGGTCGTCAGGATTTCGAATTCAACGCCGTTCGGATTGTCGTCGGGAGTTTGCACCAACGATTTCCGGAGGATGCAAAAGTACGTCGCGGGGCTCGAGGTGGGCACGGTCAACATTTGGGAGGTTCCCGGCTTCCGAATCGAAATGTCGCCATTCGGCGGAATCAAGGACAGCGGCCTCGGGTACAAGGAGGGCGTCGCCGAGGCGATGAAGAGCTTCACCAACGTCAAGACCTACTCGGTGCCGTGGTAGGGCCTTCGCCCGCAAGCTCGTCTTGATCGCCAACGCCTTGTGCAAATCCCGCCAGCCCCTGGGCGGCGCAAACCCGGACGCCAAGACCAACGAAGGCGATACTCCCACAAGGCAACGGAAGCGGGTCATGCGGATGCCGGCAAGCTTCCGCTTGATGCCGGAGCGGATCCGAACGCGAGAAACATCGACGGCGATACCCCGCTGCACGGCTTGGCTGCGGATGAGTATTGAGCCGGAAACCCGAAACTCGAATGCAGCGCAAATAAGGATTGTCCACAGGCTTTCCATACTCTCTGCGTCGCCGCGAACGCCAAACAGCCGAACGCCCCGAATGACCAAAAAACCGGACGCTGGAAAACAACCCGCTCCCGCCGCGATTCCACCCGAATTTTGACCACCGCGAGATGCAGTTGCTATCGGCACACTACTCCAATGCGTCGCCGTTCCGCGTTCGATGGCGGAGCAAGCGCGCCGGATTGAGAACCGAAGCGGGTTCTGCCGGGGATCGCCGGGAACCGGTTCAAACAGTCGGCCCGCTGGTCGAAAGCGGGCGCCACCGCCCTGCTCGCCGCCGGATGCAGCCTCGAAAACATGCGTTGGCCCGACCTCCTCGAATGGAGGGCTTGCCGCGCCGCCGCCGCATGACCAAAAATGGGATGCATCCGCGCTAAGGGCTGAAGTTGACGACGCCGGTCGGGGTGATCTTTATGTCCGACAGCGCATGATCGGCATATCGCATGCGATGATCGAGCAGCTTCCGCGTGAGGCGAAGCAGGGTTTTCGAATGCGCAGGATCTTCGGCGATATTCCTCGTCTCGCCTTCGCCGGATTCCATGTCGAATAGAAGCGGCGGAAGCCCGCCGTTGAAGTGGACCAGCTTGAACCGTCTCTCGCGAATGATCGCGAGGTTCGCCGACCTCAGGCCGACACCTGTTCCGGTCTGCCATGCGGTCGGAGCGTCCGGTTCGCCGAAATCGAGTTCGGAGTACGCGCCGTCGCGCCATTCCTGCGGGCGCTGCCCTTCCAAAAACGGCAATAGCGAGGATCCATTCATGCCGGTCGGAGCAGGACGGCCGATCCATTCCAGAATCGTGGGCGCAAGATCTACCGATTCCGTGAATTCGTCGACAGTCGCTCCATGGGTTTCGGAACGACGCGGATCGCGGACGATCAGCGGCGTATGATACGCCGCATCGAAAAACGTCATTTTGCCCCATTGGTGGAAATCGCCGAGCATTTCGCCATGGTCGGAAGTCACCACGAGCAGCGTGTCGTCATACTGGCCGGTCTCCTTGAGGAAATCCACGACGCGGCCGACATGCGCGTCGACCTCGGTCGCCAGCCCGAGATACACGGACCGTAGAACTTGCACGTCGTCTTCGTCTTCGTTGTTCAACCTTTCGCATCCATCCACGAATTCATTGATTGCATCGCGTTTCAAATCCGCCGCGATGAACGGATGCAGGGCGGCTTGGAGTTCGGCGGATCGCATGCGGACCGGCGGCGGAATGTCCTCGGGGCGGTACATGGAATTGTAAGGAACTGGCGCGACCAGCGGAGGATGCGGCCGAATGTAAGTCAGATGCGCGAACCAGCTCTCTTCAGTGCGAACGCTTATTTCCTTCAGGAATTCATCCGTCAGGAACGCGGTATCGCTGTCGTTCGCTCCGTAAAACGCCGGATCGTTCGGCGTGGGTTTTCGCTCGCCGGGAGAAACCGGGACATAGAACTGCGAGTATTCGGGGAGGTTGTAGCCGCGCTGCTTCAGATGGGCTCGCCAAGGGTAGCTCGCTTCAAGCGTCATTTCGATCTTTTCGCAGAAGCCCGGCATTGGTCTCTCGAATGTCTTCAAGGCAGGGTCGGCGGGATGCATGCCTCGGGGATCCGCGCTCGTGTCGCTGTATCCGAACAGCATCGGCTCGTATCCCGCCTTTCGAACCTCCGTAGCCAGATTCAAGAGGTCGGAACGGAGGGGCGTGCCGTTCCGGACGGAGCGATGGTTCATCGCGTAGAGGCCGGTCAACATGCTCGCCCGGGACGGTCCGCAAGGATTTGTCACGGAGTAGTGCCGGTTGAAAGTGACCGCGTCGGATTTGAGATCGTTCAGGCGCGGAAGATCGACGCATTCCGACAGCGCTCCGTGCAGACAATCGGCCCGCAGCTGGTCGATCACGACAAAAAGAACGTTTTTTCCGTTACGCATGACCGGCTCTCCCGGATTTGTTTCAGCTTGCCACTCGATTGAATACGGAATTTGCAAGCGGCGCGGAAGCCGCCGACCAAGCAGGGCGACTTCTTGCCGAAAGTTGTCAACTTTTTTGCATTGTGTCGATGTGCTTTTCTCGCAAGGTCATATGCGCGAATGAGCGGAGTCGGTGCTCCGGGAGGATTGTCGGGAGCCATGGACGAATACGATTTCATCATAGTCGGCGTGGGGTCCGCGGGCTCGGTATTGGCGAATCGACTGAGCGAATGCGGACGATATCAAGTCTTGGCGCTTGAGGCGGGAGGTCCGGACCGCTCGCTTTGGGTGCAGATGCCCATCGGCTACGGACGGTGCTATTTCGATGAAAGCGTGAACTGGAAATATTTCACGGAGCCGGAGCCGAAGCTCGACGGACGGCGGATCTATTGGCCGCGCGGAAAAGTCTTGGGCGGCTCCAGTTCCATCAATGGCATGGTGTACGCGCGCGGCCGCGCCCGCGACTTCGACGACTGGTCGTATGCCGGCGCGGTCGGTTGGGCTTGGAAAGACGTCGAGCCCGTCTTCAAGCGGATCGAGTGCTGGGCGAGAGGGGAAAACGGACGGCGCGGCGATTCGGGGCCGCTCCCGGTCGAAGGCGTTTCGGACCGCGCCCACAAACTTTGCCGAGCGTATTTCAGGGCCGCGGCGCAACTGGGATACGAAAGACTCGAGGATTACAACGCCGAGCAGTCTCTCGGCGTTTTCGACTATCAGCTTACGACCGCCCGAGGGCGCAGGGCCTCGGCGTCGCGAAGCTATGTCTGGCCCGCGATAAGGCGATCCAATTTGCGAATCATGCTTCAAGCGCACGCGGTCCGGATAGATTTCGAAGGCAGAAGAGCCGCAGGCGTCTCCTATTCCAGAGGAAATGAAATTTTAGCAGCCCGCGCTCGGCGGGAGGTCTTGCTTTGCGGCGGAGCGGTGAATTCCCCGCAGCTGCTGCAGCTTTCGGGGATCGGCCCCTGCGGGTTGCTGCGCAAATTCGGCATAGAGCCGCTGGTCGAATCGCCGAATGTGGGCAGCAATCTGCAAGATCATCTTGGGGTCGATTTTCATTATCGCACAAGAATACCGTCATTGAACCAATCTTTGCGGCCTTGGTTCGGCCGCGCCATTGCCGGGCTGCATTATGCTGTTTCGCGTCGGGGTCCGCTTTCGCTGAGCCTGAATCAGGCCGGCGGATTCGTCCGGTCGGGAGGAGAGGGCGGGGAACCGAATCTGCAACTGTATTTCTCGCCGGTCAGCTACACGCGCTCCACAGGCCTGCACCGCAAAATGATGTCGCCTGACCCGTTTCCCGGAATGCTTGTCGGATTCAGCAACTGCAGGCCGACAAGCACGGGGAGCGTAGAAATTGCTTCGGCGAATCCCTTTGAGCATCCGTTGATACGTCCGAACTATCTTGCGACAGAGAAAGATGCCGAGGACATGCTCGCCGGGATGCGCTTGATGCGCCGGTTCAGCGCGACGCCGGCTTTCCGTGAGATCGTGGAACAGGAGATTTCCCCCGGCGAGGACGCGGCATCCGATGATGAATTGCTGCGATTCGCGCGGAGGGCGGCGTGGACGGTCTACCACCCATGCTGCACCTGCAGAATTGGCGGCGATGTTTCGAATTCGGTCGTCGATGCTAGCCTCAGGGTGCATGGCGCGGAAGGGCTGCGCGTCGCCGATGCTTCCGTATTTCCGAACATCACGTCCGGCAATACGAACGCTCCCGCGATCATGGTCGGCGAAAAGGCGGCGGAACTCATATTGGAAGGTGCACGTTCATGAAGATCAAGAGAATAGAGACGTTTTCGAACCAGTTCGTCTCGTTCGTTCGCGTGACCGAGGAAGACGGAGCCCAGGGCTGGGGCCAAATATCCACCTACAATTCGGACATCGCCGCGCGCGTGCTTCATCGGCAGGTCGCGCCTTGGACGCTGGGCGCGTCGACCGACGATCCGGACGATTTGTTCGACATCGTGACGGAGCGGGAGCACAAGTTTCCCGGATCCTATCTTCGCCGCGCGATCGGCGGTTTGGATACCGCGCTGTGGGACATCCGCGGCAAAAGAGCCGGAAAGCCGGTCGTCGAACTTCTCGGCGGCAAGCCGGGACCGCTCAGAGCGTACGCGTCTTCGATGAAGCGCGACATCTCCCCGGTTGCGGAGGCGGAGCGTCTCAAAAGGCTGCGCGACGAGCATGGCTTCGGCGCCTTCAAGATTCGCGTCGGTGCCGAGGTGGGTCGCAACAAGGACGAGTGGCCCGGCCGGACTGAGGAAATAATTCCGACGATCCGCAAAGCCCTCGGACCGGACGTCGACCTGCTGGCCGACGCGAATTCATGCTTCGAGCCGGATCGGGCTATCGAAGTCGGCCGCATCCTTGAAGATTGGGGATATTGCCATTACGAGGAGCCGTGTCCCTATTGGGAGCTTGAGCAGACGAAACAGGTTGCGGATGCGCTCGCGATCGACGTTACGGGAGGCGAGCAGGACTGCGATCTTGCTGTGTGGCGGCGGATGATGCGGATGCGCGCAGTCGACGTTGCGCAACCTGACATACTCTATCTGGGCGGCATCTGCAGAACTCTGAGAGTCGTTCGGATGGCGGCGCAAGCGGCAATGCCCGTGACGCCGCATTGCGCGAACTTGTCCTTGGTAACTTTGTTCACCATGCATTTGCTGAAATCCATTTCCAACGGCGGCAAGTATTTGGAGTATTCCATAGAGAGCGAGGACTACTATCCATGGCAGGCCAACCTGTTCGAAACATCGCCGTATTGCGTCGAAGGCGGATGCGTCCCTGTAGGCAGGGAGCCGGGTTGGGGAGTCGAGATCAATCGCGAATGGCTAGCCAAATCGCAATACGCCTGCAGCGAAATCGCCTAGCAATTCGGCCATCTCGCTACGGCGCGGGAGCTGGCGGCCGGGAACGGCTGTCATCGCAGCATCCGACCCGACCTGCGTTTGCCGGAGAGCAAAGAGCCGAACACAAGAGCCCGAAGTTTCCTTGAGCGGCAAATCAAGCGCTCTAAGACGCGCAGAGGGCGGCATCCTTCCGGTGATTCGAACCCGGGTCGGAATCGCCCTGACTTGCTTCACTTCAAGAAAAGACTCGGAAGCTTGAAGAATCCCGAGATGAACTATACCATATTCCAAGACCTTGTGTTACACGAACTTACGACAATGAAGGAAGTTTGGCATGTTCAAGAAGAACAAGATTGATGATCCCCCACCTTACGTAAAATTTACGAAATATGGATTTCCGTATGTCGATGTTGATATACTCTTCAATAGCGAGGAAGGTAAAAAGTTAAATGAGCGAATGGACATAATTAGAGATCTTTCAATTAATAAGTCAGGATCGACTAGCAAAAAAACGAAAAATAAATCCTCATAAACCGATCTTTTGATGAGTAGCATCATGTTGTACGCACAAAGAAAAGAGAATTAGCGTGACAAATTTAGTTCTGATGATAATGCCTCTAGTTGGCGGGTATTGGTTTTTGTCGAACTACAATAGAACAAAATACATGGCTTATAGCTATACGGGGTATCGCCTATTCTTAGGATCTGCGTTTTTTGGAATCATTTTCTTGATTTGTGCAAAATTCATAATATCAGCCCTACTATTGATCAACTTGATCGATTTCATATCTGAATGGTTTATTCCAACTGGTTTTAATTTCGAAAGTGCGCTGGCGATGATCATCGGCATAGGATCTCCATATCTGTTGAATTTCAATATTTACAAGGAGAAACGGGTAAATTACAATCAGAAATGGGCGAAACGTGCCGCGGAGAATCGAGGTCATTTTTTGCAAATCCGGATTTTTGAAGCAAATTCCAAAGGTCAACTTATAGAATTGGCGATGCAAAACGGGGAGGTATACATAGGTTATGTCAGAATATTGGGGCGTTTGGATAACGAGTATATTAGTTTAAATCCATGCTTTAGCGGGTATCGCGATGAAAAAACGAAGGATTTAATCATTACGCGTGATTATTTAAAGGTTGTATTTGGAAGTGAAGAGAAGAAAGGGAATTTGGAAAGTCGGATCAACCATTCAAATTTAAGCGTTACATTGAAAATGAGCGATGTATCCACAGCGCAATTATTTTATCCGGAGGTTTACGCTGAATTTGAACGGCTGCGCAAAAGATCGAACGCGCAACGTTGATATTGCAGGAGATTGGCCCGCGCCATTTGAACTGCTTCGAGTCTTCCGGTATGCAGAACGCTGAACAAATCGGAAACTTGAAGGAAGGGCGCGCGGCCTGACGTCAAGCGTTTTCCGGTTTGGGGGCCCTCCTTCGATCCTTGTTTTGGGGTCTGAGATCTGTCCAGTTACGATCATTTTGCGGATGACATTGAGGAACCGTTCGGCGATGCGCCTCGCGGCGCGGGCGTGCTTGTAGCTGCGACTGCACCGAGAATCGCATGGATCGGGTCGGGGTCTACAGAATATCCGATCTTCATTTCCTAAGCGCCGCGAATTCGGTCGAAAATCACTCGGGTTGCTCGAGGAGCCATTCGCCGGCAGTCAGCAGTTCAACGCCGGCAGGAATTTCAGCGGGTTCGATCCCGCGTGTGAGAACCAAAATCAGTCTGCGCACGCTTGGACCCATGCCCTTGGTTTCGGAAAGGGACTTGAGTTTCTTTTCCGCGACTTTCAAGTCCGAAAGGTCGGAGCACACTTGAACAAGCTCCTTGCCGCCGTCCGGTCCCAGCGCAACGAAGTCGATTTCGGAGTCCTTGCCGAAACGCATGTAGGTGATTTCGTATCCGCGGCGCTTCAATTCCAAAAATACAGATGTTTCCAACATTTTGTCGATTTTCAAGGAACCCGTAGGGTCGAAAATCGAGATGAAGCCCGTATCCGCGGGGTAGAGCTTGCGCGCATGCGTGGAACTTTCTTGATCATCGTCCAATTGCACACCTACGGCGCGAAACAGCAGGCTGTCTTCGAGATGCTTCAAGTATTGGCGCGCCGTATCCATCGAAAGGCTTATTCCGCGGGTCTCGAGCGCGGCGCAGAACTTCAGAAGGCTGTATCTCTTGCCTGCATTGGCGATGATGTCGTGCGCCAGCATTCGTATGGCCGTGATGTTCCGTGCGCCGCGACGCTCGACCGTATCGCGCAGGATCGTCAGATCAAGGTGATCGCCGAGTATTTTTCGCCTTTCGGCAACGCCCTTTCCTTGCAGCTCCGGCAAGCCGCCCACGCTGAGCCAATCGAGAAGCCTGAGCTTGAGGTTAGAAAGCTCTTGGCCGGTCAAGAGCGCTATGGCGTTGGGTCCATGAGGCGCGGTCAAGCCTTGATGGCGAAGCGCTTCTTCGAAACTGAACGGATGCAAGTGAATTTGCGACAAGCGATTGAACATTCCGGGCGCAAGACCGCTCGGATCCAACGCGCTCGAGTCTCCGGTCAAGAACGCATCCGCGCGCTCAAAAGCGACAAGGCGCGTCACGAAACTATCCCAGCCGGATGCCGCATGGATGTCGTCGAAGTACCAAGTGACCGGCGGGCCATCGGAATGCGGCTGAGACAGGTGCCTTCGGTTGTACTCGAAAATGACTGAGCGGAGATCGGATGCAGCGAGATTCGAGAATCGAATGTCGTTGAATGAAACGAGCGGCAATCGCTCCAATGGAATGCCTTGTTCGATCCTCTCCTGTCGAAGCTGCTTAAGGAATGTCGATTTTCCGCACCGCCGGGCGCCGATTATCGCCGAGACTCTGCCTTTTTGATGCGTCGGTTCAAATATGCGGCGAGTCGTCCATTGGGTTGCGGGAGGTCCTCGGGACTCGGCAAGCTGTTCCTTGAACGCATTTCGCGCGATGGGAATTCTAGGGTCGACCGGTTCCGGCTGACGCCTTTTCAGTCGGGAAAGTCGATATCGCCTCCGCTTCGTCAAATTGGCTGCTCCTTGAAACGTTGCGTGCGTGAAACGCGATGTTGTTTCAGTTTTGCCATAATGATTCTGTGCGCCCGTCTCGAAATTTGGCCCCATGCGGCGCAGACTGTCATTCCGGCGACTCGTCCGACTGGTGAAACTCTGAGTTTGGCCTTTGCTTTTCAAAGTAAGGCCGGGTTGACCCGAACTGCAAGCATTTTCGGCTTTTTCCAATGATGCAGCAGAATTCAGGCCGGATCGCGCGAGCAGGCCGGGTGACTCGCGCGAAACCGCGTTCTTGCGAAAACTGGGTGGTTTGCAAGGCATGATCATCGAGCGCGAGATCCCGCAGGCTGCCCTGCAAATCCGAACCCGTCTTTGATACGGCATGATTCCGCGCATTTGCGTTGCGCCGATGGGCGCGCTTGGCTTCTTGGCGTCTGCATTCGACGTTGTCTGCGGCGTAGCCGCAGATGCGCAGGCGGCGGATCTACTTCAATCCAATTCGACGGTTACCGGCATGCCGGTTTGATGGGATTGGCGGGCCGCTTCCGCCAGTTGCTGCGCGCGCCGCCCGCATTTGAAATCCGGCTGCATTGGCCCACCTTCGGTCACAGCCTTGATGAATGCATCGAGCTCCGCCGCATAGCTCGGAAGGTAGCGCTCAAGAAAATCGTGCTTCAGCAAAGATTTCCTGCAGGTGCCTTCCGACGTCCATAGTTCCGCCTCGGTGTTGCGGACATTGCCTGAAGATGCCAAACCCTGCGAACCGAACGCCTCGACCCGCTGGTCGTAGCCGTACGCGGACCTCCGGTTGCAGTCGATCTTGCAGAACACGCCGCTTTCGAAGCGAATCAAAGCCTGCGCCGTGTCCGTATCGCCTGCGCGTCCGATTTCAGGATCGATCAGATTGCTGCCCATCGCGAACACCTCGGCCTTGCCGATTTCGCCGGACATCCAAAGAGCAAGGTCGAAATCGTGGATCATTTGGTCGAGGAACTGTCCGCCCGACACAGCCAGATACTCCGTCGGCGGCGGTGCGGGGTCTCTGCTGACGATCGTGATCACTTCGGTCTTCCCGATCGCGCCGGAATCAATTGCCTTTTTGACTTCGGAATGGGTCGGGTCGAACCGGCGCTGAAAACCGATCATGATCGGGACGTCATGCGCCTGCAATGCAGTTTCGCACTCGGCGACTTTAGCCAGATCAAGGTCAATGGGCTTCTCGCAAAGGATCGCCTTTCCTGCCTTCGCGGAGACAGTGACGAGTTCTGTGTGAGTTTCGGTCGACGAGGCGATTATGACCGCGTCGACTCGAGAATCGGACAGCGCTTCATCGGTCGAGGTGCCGGCGACCGCTCCATGCGGTTCGGCCTGCGCTCGCGCCCGCTTGAAGTCGGGGTCGACGACTCGGATCAATTCGGCGGATTCGTGAGCAGCGACATTCGCGATATGCCGTTCGCCGATCCTGCCTGCGCCGAAAACGCAAAATCCAAGCTTCATCCGGTGCGAATTCCTTCAGTTTCTTTTCCGGAGCGTTCAGGGCTGCGCGGTCACGCCTCAAGACGATTTGACGGGCCGGGCGGAGGACCGTCGAATGCGCCCCAAACGGACTGGTCGTAGTTGACGACGGATCCGGTCATCGGTCTTGAATCATCCGATGCCAAGAATGCGGCCGCCTTGGCGACGTCTTCCGGATCCAGAAGTCGACCGGTCGGCAGATGCGGCGCCGCTTCGTTCTGCCACCCGTCTTGCGCGCCATGATACTTGCGCTGGATTACGTCTTCGCCGTCGGACGCCATCCATCCGATGTTGAGTTGATTCACTCGGATGCCGTTCCGCAAGAGCGCAAATCCGGAGTTTCTGGTCAGAGTGGCCAGGGCGCCTTTCGACGAGCAATATGCGGCGATGAAAGGTTGTCCGGAAAACGCGGACATCGAACCGATATTGATGATCGATCCCTTGGCTCCCTCGCGAATCATCAGCTTGGCCGCATCCTGCATGAGGAAGAACGGCGCGCGCACGTTGACCGCGAAAATCGTGTCGAAAAGCTCTTCGGAGGTATTCAGCAGATTGCCCCGGTCCGTGATTGCGGCCGCGTTGACCAGTACGTCCAGGCGCCCGAATTCCTTGTCCGAGGCCGCGATGACCGCTTGGCAATCCGCCACGCTGTTCAGATCGGCTGTCGCGAAGCGAACCGGCGTGCCGGTTTCCTCCCGAATTGACTTGGCGACCGCTTCGCCCTTGTCGACGCTTCGTCCGCATGTCACGATTCCCTTCGCTCCCGACTTGGCGAACAATCGCGCTACCGCCGCTCCCAAACCTTGGGTGCCGCCCGTGATGACGGCGACCTTCCCGTCCAATTTGCTCAATTCAGTTCTCCATTATCTCATACCCGGCCGCACCCAGCGCCGCCGTCAAGGATCGATGTCCGATGCGGGCGTACTCAAGGGGCGGCGCCTTGGCCGGATCTTGCTCCGCTTCGACCACGAACCAGCCTTCGTACCCTTCTTCCGCCAACGTCCTTGCTATTTCGCGATAATCAAGCGAACCATCGCCGGGCACCGTGAACGCACCCCTGAGCACCGCATCAAGGAAACTGTCGGCGTTCCTGTCCAGCTCATCGATGATTTTTCTCCGAATGTCCTTTGCATGAACATGCGTAATCCGTTCGGCATGCTTCCTGATGACGCCAATGACGTCGCCGCCCGCGAAGGCCATGTGGCCTGCGTCGAACAGCAGCGGAACCGCCTCTCCGGTGTGTTTCATCAAGAGATCCAGATCGCGTTCCGTCTCGACCGCAGTCGCCATGTGGTGATGGAAGCTGATCGGCATCCCTCGATCGGAGCACCATTCCGCGAATGCCGTAAGCCGTTTGCCGTAGTCTCGGAACTGGCTCTCGTCCAAGATGCGGCGCTTGTTCAACGGCACGTTCCTTTTGTTCTGCACGGTTCCGGCGGTTTCACCGTAAACCAAGCATGGCGCGCGCAAATCCCGGAACAAGGTCAATTGCGGGAGCACCTTGTCTTTTTCGGCCTCGAGTTCGTTGTCCAGAATCGTGCCGGAATACCAGCCGCCGCAGAGCGCCAAAGAATGCCGCTCCAGAATCGGACCGAGTTCGGAAGCCTTGGGCGGAAACTTGCCGCCGGTTTCAATTCCTGCAAATCCTGCTTTGCGCGCCTCCGCAAGACAGGTCTCGAGCGGCGTGTCCCCGCCGAGTTCCGGCAGGTCGTCGTTGCTCCAGGCAATGGGCGCGATGCCAAGACGCGCTTGCATGCGTCAGATCCCGACCCGCTGTTTGGCTCGGATCGCTTCGTGCTCCGCGCGCGCGTTCCGGACTTCTTCGCGCTCGCTGACTTCGGGCACTCCAAGATCCCACGCGGCATCCCCCGGCACCCAGGTGTAGCCGTCGGTTGCAATCGAAATCACTGTAGTTCGATCCGTCGTCTTCGCCCATTCGACCGCGTCCTCCAAGTCGGCGAGGCTTTCCACTTGCCTTGAGAGCGCGCCCATGGATTCCGCGTGCTTGGCGAAATCGACAGGAAAGCTCCGCTGCCCGCGGCAGTCCTTGATGAAATTGTTGAACGAGCGTCCGCCCTTGTAGTTCTGAAGCCGGTCGATGATCGCGAAACCGCCGTTGTCGCAAACTACGATGATCATCTTGTGGCCGGTCAGGACAGACGAGTAGATGTCGGAGTTCATCATCAGATACGAGCCGTCGCCGACCATCACGATGGGCGTTCCGTCGCCGCCCATCGCCATCGCCGTGCCCCAGCCGCCGGCGATTTCGTAGCCCATGCACGAGTAGCCGAATTCGCAGTCGTAGGTGTGAGGAGCTTTCGCCCGCCATCCCTTCATTGTTTCGCCCGGCAAGCCGCCCGCCGCCGTGATCATCCGATCGTTTTCTTCGACCGCTTTGTTCACGACGCCGACAACTTGCGCGTAGGTCGGGATCTCGTTCGTCGGCGATTGGTGCTTGTCCAGCAGGTCGTTCCACTTGCGCATTTCGTCTTGCGCCTTGGCGGTCCATTCTCGGTCGGCGCTCCAATCGCCGAGCTCGGCATCCAATTCATTCAAAGTTTCGAGCGCGTCGCCCACCACAGGCAGCGACCGATGCTTGTGCGCGTCCCAGCGGCAGGTGTTCAACGCGATGAATTCCGCGTTTCGGGAAAACGCTGTCCACGAGCCGGTGGTGAAATCCTGAAGGCGCGTTCCGACGGCGAGCACCACGTCCGCTTCTGCCGCGACCGCATTCGCAGAAAAAGAGCCGACCACGCCGACCGGTCCGACATGAGTCGGGTGGTCGTGCGGTACCGTCGCCTTGCCGGCGATCGTTTCCGCGAGAGGCACGCCCCGCCTTTCCGCGAAAGAGGCAAGCTTCTCTTCCGCCAGCGAATACTTCGTTCCGCCTCCGGCGATTATGAACGGACGCTTCGCGTTTCGAATCCGTTCAACGGCTGCAGAGATGCTTGCCGCATCGGCGCGAGGCCGAGGCACGCGGTGCACGACCTTGCTGAAAAATTCCTCGGGATAGTCGAATGCGATTTCCTGAGTATCCTGGCATAGACCGATGAAGGCGGGTCCGCAATCGCCAGGATCAAGCATCGCCGCCACCGCCTGCGGCAATGAAGAAATGATCTGCTCGGGGTGGGAGATGCGGTCCCAATACCTCGAAACCGCCCTGAAGGCGTCGTTGACGGAGGTGCTGGGCGCGCCGAAATGCTCCACCTGCTGCAGCACAGGATCCGGGCGGCGGCTGGCGAATACGTCTCCGGACAGCATCAGCAGGGGAAGGCGGTTCGAATGGGCGACGGCAGCGGCGGTCACCATGTTCGAGGCGCCGGGTCCGATCGAGCTTGTGGCGACCATGATCTGGCGGCGCTTCTTGACCTTGGCGTATGCGATTCCGGCCAATGCCATCGATTGCTCGTTCTGGCCCCTCCAAACGGGCAGTTCATCCCGGTGGCGATCAAGCGCTTCAGCAAGGCAGGTGACGTTGCCGTGGCCGAATATGCCGAACACTCCTGCAAAAAGCGGGACGTCCTGGCCATCAATGACAGTTCGTTGGCTGCACAGATAGCGCACCAGCGCTTGCGCCATCGTCAATCGAATTGTTCCGCTCCCCATTATGAATTCCTGCGGTCTGTTTGGACTGAGCAGCAATTCATAATGTCGGCGGATGGATTTATCAACGGCGCAAGAGAAACGGCCGTCTTTCTTCTCTTCCGGCGCCGGCGCAATTTTTCGAAGTCGAGCGGTCGCAAGAAACGTTTGGCTGATTGGTTTGTTCAGGTTTTCGGATTAACTTATGGAAGTCGGACCTGAATGCAGGTATCGA
This sequence comes from Paracoccaceae bacterium, assembly GCA_965205055.1. Taxonomy (GTDB): domain Bacteria; phylum Pseudomonadota; class Alphaproteobacteria; order Rhodobacterales; family Rhodobacteraceae; genus CBDBBY01. The sequence goes on from OZ242030.1 coordinate 4,067,037, forward strand.
AATCGTCGGCAACTGAATTCGGCCTTTCAGCCGAAGCGACCAAAGCGAGAAGCAAATGATTGAAAACGGGCTGAAGCGGAACTGGTCGAACGGGCGGGCGGCGATCAACGGCTGGCTCGCGGTCGCCAACTCGTTCTCCGCGGAGATCATGGCGGAGCAAGGCTTCGACAGCCTGACGGTGGATCTGCAGCACGGCATAGTCGACTACCGCGACGCAGTTCTGATGTTCCAAGCCATGCGCGCAAGCGGCGTCGTTCCCATGACCCGCGTTCCTTGGCTGGAACCCGGCATTGTGATGAAAGTGCTGGACGCCGGTGCGTACGGCGTCATTTGCCCGATGATCAACAACCGCGCGCAAGCCGAGGAGCTGGTCTCGCATGTGCGGTACACGCCTGTCGGAGGACGCAGTTTCGGGCCGACGCGCGCGAACATATCGGCCGGGCCGAACTACGCTTCGGAAGCAAACGACCAGATCGTTTGTCTCGCAATGATCGAAACGGCCGAGGCCGTCGAGAACTTGACTGAGATCGTCGCGACGCCGAGTCTGGACGGAGTGTACATCGGCCCTTCGGACCTTACGCTCGGGGTGACGAGAGGAAGGCTGCCGGCCGGCCTGGACAGGGAAGAACCCGAAATGGTCGATGTGATAAAGCGGATTCTGGATGAGGCGAAAAAGGCCGGAATTCGAGCTGGAATCCACTGCGTGAAGTTCGAATATGCCGCGAGAATGGTCGACCTCGGGTTCGATCTTGTAACCCTTTCCAGCGATGCGCGGATGCTCGCCGCAGCCGCTTCCGCCGATGTGAACGGGGTTCGGAAATTGATCGGCGCGGCGCCCGAGGCGGCGCAAAGGGATCTGTCAAGCGCGTATTGAATGCATGGCTGACGCGGATCTGCTCGACGCCCAATCCGTCCACGAAAGGCACTTCGTTCGAAAGGGCGAAGCTGCCGGTCCGGACCGTGCGGACGGCTGCGCTGTGATGCATGCGAGCTCCGTGGAGGTCAATGGCCGGGCCGCACTGATCCTGGGGCCGCCGGGTTCGGGGAAATCCGGCTTGGCTTTGGAACTGATGTCGCGGGGCGCCGGGCTGATATCCGACGACGGAACGAGAGTGGCGAGGCGAGGCGACCGAATCGAGCTTTCCGCTCCATCGAATGTTGCCGGAAAAATCGAGGCGCGGCATTTCGGGATACTGAAAGCCGCGTCCGTTTCCAAGGCCGATTTGGCCGTCGTCGTTGACCTGTCCAGTCCGGAACCCGAGCGGATGCCGCGTCGGCGCACGACGATCCTGCTTGGCGCGGAAATCGAACTTGTGTTCGGCGCAGGCGTTCCGAATCTCCCGGCAGCTCTGATCCAATATCTGAAAGGCGGGCGCGCGGATTGAGTGATTGGCGAAGGCGCATCCGAAACGTCGCCCGTTCGCGCCGGGGATTTTCAAAAGTCGAAATCCTTGCTGAAATATCACGATGGCGCCCTGTTTCGAGCGAATGACGCTTGCATAAGGATTCGCTCCGTTGTCTAGTGTGTGGTTTGGAATGCTGCACTGCGGAATTTTCGCGCTTGGACAGAGGGTGGCAGCTTGATCGGCATCGTCGTAGTCGCAAACGGAAATATTGGCCGAGAATACTTGGCGAACTTGGAGCAGATGCGGGGCGAGCAGACAGGAATTGTCGCAGTCTCGGTCGAGTCCGACCACGACCGCAGGAAAAAGACGGAAGAAATTTGCAACGCAGCGAAAAAGGTCGATTCAGGCGACGGCGTGATCGTCGTCACGGATCTCATCGGAAGCTCGCCTACGAACATTTCCATTGAAGCCTGCATGCCGGGTCGCCACGAAATCCTTTCCGGCTTGAACATGCCGATGCTGATCGCGCTTTCGCAAGCCAGATCCGGCAATATCGAGTCCGCGGCGCGGCGAGCGGTCGAGGTGGGCAGAAAGTACATTCTTTGCGTGCAGGCGAAAGCATGAAGCTATGGAGGTGACGAAGTTCCTCAGAATCCAGAACGAAAAGGGCTTGCACGCAAGGGCGTCGGCCAAGTTCGTGGACGTGGTCGAGAAGTTCGACGCCGAAGCCGAAGTGTTCAAGGACGGAGTTTCCGCGTTGGGAAACTCAATAATGGGGCTATTGATGCTCGGCGCTTCCAAAGGTACAACGATTGAAGTCAGGATTTCCGGAGATGATGCCGAGTCGCTCGCCAAAGCATTGGAGGAGCTGGTAGGCAACCGCTTCGGAGAAAAATACTAAACTCAAGGTTCCATCCACACCACCTGCGGGAGTTTGCGATATTGGATGATAATCTCGAGCCGCTTGCGAGCGACCCGGATTACAAGCCGTACGATGGCCGCAATCTTTCGTATGCCGGTACGTTTCCGAATTCCGTCCGGGGCATCGTGATCCGGGTGGTCGAATGGTTGACGGGCAAAGCCACGCTGATGAGGCTTGTCCGGGAATTCGAACGGACGGGCAGGGCGCCCGGGCAAAGCTTCTGGGGCCGCTGCCTTGAGCTGCTGGACATCGAACTGCTCACGCCGGACGATCAGATTGCGAAAATTCCCCGGGAAGGCCCTGTCGTCATCACGGCGAATCATCCGCACGGTCTGGTGGACGGTCTGGTGCTGGCCGAACTCGTCGGCCGAAGGCGCTCGGACTTCAAGATCCTGACGAGATCATTGCTTACGAATGTGCCGCAAATTCAAGAGCACATGCTTCCGGTCGCATTTTGGCACGAAGACGATTCGCGGAAGAAACTCGTCGAGATGCGAAAACTGGCGATGGAGCATCTGGAAGCGAACGGGGTGGTGATCCTGTTTCCCGCCGGGGGCGTCGCGCATGCTCCCGATTGGCGTTCGCCCGCGGTGGAAGACACATGGAACCCGTTCACTTCGAGCTTGCTGTTGCGCAGCGACGCCGTGCTCTTGCCGATCTACTTCCCCGGCGAGAACAGCCGATGGTACCAGTGGGCGCACCAGTTTTCGGTCACGATTCGGCAAGGGCTGCTGCTGCACGAAATCGTCCATGCGATGCGCAAAGCGCAGAAGCCGGTCATCGGAGACGTCATAGGCCGCGACGAAATCGAGAAGTGGCGCGGCGACAAGGTCGAATTCATGGCGTGGCTCCGCGACTTGACGTTGTCGCTCCGCGAAGATTGACCGCGCCCTACCTCGTCGGCGCGGGCGGTTCCGAATGGTAGTCGTAGAAGCCGCGCTTCGACTTCCGTCCCAGCCAGCCGGCTTCGACATATTTCGCCAATAGCGGGCACGGCCTGTATTTCGTGTCGGCAAGGCCTTCATGAAGTACGTTCATGATGGCCAGGCACGTGTCCAAGCCGATGAAATCCGCAAGCTGAAGCGGCCCCATCGGATGGTTGGCCCCGAGTTTCATCGCCCGGTCAATCGATTCGACGGAACCCACGCCCTCGTAGAGCGTGTAGACCGCCTCGTTGATCATCGGCATGAGTATGCGATTCACGATGAATCCCGGAAAATCTTCGGCGGACGCCGCCGTCTTGCCCAGGCTTTCCACGACGCCGCGCAGGATCTGGTAGGTCGCGTCGTCCGTTGCGATGCCCCGGATCAGCTCGACGAGCTGCATGACCGGCACGGGATTCATGAAATGGAAGCCCATGAACTTCGCCGGACGGTCCGTCCGGGACGCGAGCCTCGTGATGGAAATCGACGAGGTGTTGGAAGTCAGGATGGTTTCCGGGCGCAGATTGGGAACGATCTCCTTGAATATCCCGGATTTTACGGACTCATTCTCCGTCGCGGCTTCGATCACGAGATCATTGTCGCCGATCGCGGCGAGATCAAGCGTCGTCCTGATCCGCCCCAGCGCTTCCGACATGTTCTTTTCAGCGACGAGGCCTTTGCTGATCTGCCGCCGGAGGTTTTTTTCGATCGACGCGAGCGCGGCATCCAGCCGCTCCTGCGAAAGATCGTGCAAGAGAACTTCAAAGCCGGACAGCGCGAAGACATGCGCGATGCCGTTCCCCATCTGGCCCGCGCCGACGACGCCAACTTGCTTGATTTCCATTTTCGACTCCCGCCGGATTCAGGTCGCGGTCAAGCGCCGCAATCCGGGCTCAGAAACTTTCGTCAGATTTTTCCGGTCAGTTCCGGAACCGCTGTGAACAAATCGGCGACCAGACCGTAATCCGCGACTTGGAAGATGGGCGCTTCTTCATCCTTGTTGATCGCCACGATCAGTTTCGAGTCCTTCATCCCCGCCAGATGCTGGATGGCGCCGGATATTCCGACCGCGACGTAGAGATCCGGCGCGACGACCTTTCCCGTCTGCCCCACCTGCCAGTCATTCGGCGCGAAACCGGAATCGACAGCGGCGCGCGAGGCTCCGACGGCGGCCCCCAGCTTGTCCGCAAGGCCGGAAATCAAATTGAAGTCCTCGGGCGAGCCGACTCCCCTGCCTCCGGACACCACGATCTTTGCCGAGGTGAGTTCAGGCCGGTCGGTCGAAGCGATCTTGTCTTCCAACCAAGCGGACAATTCCGGATCGGCGGACGAGGCGATCGATTCGACGGGAGCGGAGTCTCCTTCGCCGACCGCCGAATATGCGGCCGTCCTGATGGTGATGACTTTCTTCGCGTCCTTCGATTTGACGGTCTGCAGCGCATTGCCCGCATAAATCGGTCGTTCGAATGTTTCGCCGTCGACGACTTTCGTTATGTCGGAAATCATCATGGCGTCCAAAAGCGCGGCCACTCTGGGCAGAGTGTTCTGGGCGGCGGTTGAGGCGGGGCCGACGATATGTTCGTAGCCGGGCGCGAGGTCGACGACGAGGTCTGCGACGGGCTCGGCGAGCGCATGCGCATAGATCGGGCTGTCGGCGCACAGGACCTTGGCGACCCCGTCAAGCTTTGCCGCTTCCGCGGCCGCTTGTTCGCAGCTTTCTGATGCGCACAGTACTGTGATCTCGCCCAAATCCCGTGCGGCCGTTACAGTTTTGGCGATCAGATCCGTCGCCAGTTTCGAACCGTTGAGTTCCGCGAGCAATAGGACAGCCATCAGATAACCTCCTCCTCGTCTCTCAATTTCTGGATCAAGTCGTCTACGGACTCCACGATGACGCCGGCTTTGCGCGCTTCCGGCTCAACCGTCTTGAGGATGTCGAGCCTTGGGGCGACATCGACGCCGTAGTCTTCGGGCGTTTTGATTTCGAAAGGCTTCCGTTTCGCGCGCTGGATATTGGGAAGCGAAGGATATCGCGGCTCGTTCATGCGGAGGTCGACCGTCACGACGCAGGGAAGGCCGATTTTCACCACCTGCAGGCCGCCGTCCACTTCCCTGGTCACGACTGCATGACCGTCGCCGACCTCCAGTTCCGACGCGAAAGTCGCTTGCGGACATCCCATCAGCGCGGCGAGCATTTGCCCGGTGGCATTCAGGTCGTTGTCTATGGCTTGCTTGCCCATCAAGACGATGCCGGGCTGTTCCTCGTCCGCCACGGCCTTGAGGAGCTTTGCGACGGCAAGCGGCTCAATGTCGTTGTGCGGGTCGTCCGCCGCCTCGATGAGCAGCGCCCGGTCAGCTCCCATCGCAAGCGCCGCGCGAAGAATCGATTGCGCTTGCTGGACTCCGATTGAAACCGCAACGACCTCTTCTGCCTTGCCAGCCTCTTTCAGGCGAATCGCTTCTTCGACCGCTATCTCGTCGAAGGGATTCATGGACATTTTCACGTTCGCGAGATCGACACCCGATCCGTCCTGCCTGACGCGCACCTTGACGTTGTAATCGATCACCCTCTTGACGGGCACAAGCACCTTCATCGCATAGCCTCCTGCGCAATTCTTCAACGCGGATCATTCGATTCTCGACGATACGCTTTAATGAAGCGCCCGAAAAAAATACAGTGCAATGTTGGGTTGCGAAAATTGAGCGGCGGCCTTCGCGCGGCGCGGCGATTCAGCGATTCGCGCCCGGAACCCACAAGATGTCGTCCGCTCCGTCGCGATTGGCGGCCCGGGCCGCGACAAAGAGCCAGTCGGACAGCCGGTTGAGATAGCGAACCGCATCGGGGCTCAAGGGTTCGGCCAAGCCGAGCTCGACAGTGCGCCTCTCCGCTCGCCTCGCGATGGTTCGGCAAAGATGAAGAGCCGCTGCAAGCTCGGACCCGCCGGGCAGCACGAAACTCCGGAGCGGCGAAAGACGCTCGTTGACCAGATCGATCTCCTGCTCCAAGCGATCAACTTGGCTTGAAGCGATTCGGAGCGGTTTCCGCTCCATCCGGCCTTCGTCTCCGCCCATAGGCCGGCAAAGATCGGCCCCGAGGTCGAAGAGATCGTTCTGTATTGCAGCAAGTTTCGCATCCAGAGGCTCATCCGCATGCAGACGCGCGATTCCCAAGGCCGAGTTCAGCTCGTCCACCGTTCCGTAAGCGTCGACCCGGAGCGAGCATTTCGACACCCGGGAACTGTCGCCGAGCGCGGTCTCGCCGCCGTCGCCGGTTTTCGTGTAAATTTTGCTCAGAACGACCATTCGTCAGCCTCCGCCGCTGAAAAGCACGACAAGCAAAATCAAAGCCACCGCGACCGCTTGCGCAATGATCCGCAACCGCATGATCTTGTTGGCGTATTTTCGATTGAATTCGCCGCCCGTCGCAAATCCGCCGATCCCGACCATCAGGATCACCAGAACGCAGAGCACCGCGAGCACTGCAATGATTGTCAGAGGGCTTCCAAGCATCGTTCACCCAATGCGCTTCTGCAGCATGCGAGCTCCGGCGCTCAAGATCTGGCTCCCAAGAGTCTGTCCAGAGCGCCGGTTGGCAGAATTTTCTTCATGAGAGCCGCCATGTAGGTCGGTGCCGTTACGTAGTATCGAGGCTTCGGGCTGGCCGACTCGAGCGCGTGGATCAGCTTTTTGGTCACGGCCTCCGGCGGCAGTTCGCCCCGGTCCTTGGGCGAATCATCCGCATAAAGCCTGGGGATCAATTGGTTTCGATACTTGTGCGCGACGGCGGAGCTCTCCCAGTCCACCCACTTTTCGAAGGGCGCCCGCGAGTTTTCGCGTATCCTCGTGGAGATCGGTCCCGGCTCGATCAGGATGATTTTGATCGGCGTTCCTGAAAATTCCATCCTCATGGTGTCTGTCAAGCCTTCAAGTGCGAATTTCGTGGAGACATATGGCCCGCGCCACTTCATGGTTATGAATCCGAGAACCGAAGAGCAATTCACGATGCGTCCATGTCCCTGTGATCTCATCGTCGGAATCACTCGCCTCGCAAGATCGTGGTACCCGAAAAAGTTCGCTTCGAATATCTCGCGCAGAGCGTCGCGCGAGATATCCTCGACTGCGCCCGGGATGGCAAAAGCACCGTTGTTGAAAAGAGCGTCAAGCGTTCCGCCGGTCCGCGCAAGCGCCTCCTCCAACGCAGATCCAATGCTGTCTTCGTCCTGATAATCAAGCCGGAAGCTTTCGAGCCCCTCGCTTTGAAGCTTCTTGCAGTCCTCGTCTTTTCTGCAGGTCGCAAACACGCGCCAGCCCCGAGTCGTCAAACGCTTTACCGCATCGTATCCGATGCCGGAAGAGCATCCCGTGATCAGTATGCTCCGCGCGCTTGCGCCGTTTTCGTTTGAAACCATTTTGAAACCGCCTGAATATCCAGATTGCGCCGCGCCAGATAATCAATTTTGCCGCTACCGACAATCCGAGCGTCGCCGCCGCGCTCAAATCAATCGTTGCGGGCGGGCTATCCGGCCTTCGCGTGTCTGCGCCAACGCCTCTTACGGCACTTGATGGACCGCCGATGTCGTTCGTCAGTTGGACTTGGGCATTGAATCTGATGATCGAAAGAGGCATTCACTTTCGTCGGGCGAGTTTCTGGCATGTATATTGGGCAATCCAAGATGGAGAAAGCTTCAGATTTGAGAGCGCGCGACTTGATGGCAACTGCACGCGGTTTGATGGAACTTGACCCGCGGCTGCCTACGCAAGCCAACCAACGCCGTGCGTTAAGCACAGCGTACTACGCAGTATTCCATGCGCTGGCACGCAGCGCCGCCGACCTGCTCATCGGGAGAAAGCGCACCGCGGCTTGGCATCAGGCGTACCGCGCGCTTGAACACGGACACGCAAAAAGAGCTTGCCAGAACAAGCGTGCAATGGAAGGATTTCCATCTGAAATTCTGGAATTCGCAGGCACGTTCGTCGTTTTGCAGGACGCGCGGCATCAAGCAGACTATTCGTTGGAGGTCAGCTGCGAAAGGAACGGCACGCTCGCGGCAATCGACAGAGTGGAACAGGCGATCGGCCAACTCGAAGGCGCAAATATTGAGCACCGTCGGGACTTCGTCGCTTATACGCTGTTCAAGCGGCGGCTGCCGTAGGAGGTCCGATTTGAATAGGCAACAAATACGCGAGATCGCCGAAATCGCGTTCAAGACCCAGTTCAGCGACGTCGACTTCGTTCGGGTCGACGTAAAGGAAAGGCTGGATCACGACGAAGACCCCGTTGTAGATGTAGGCATCATTTACGACGGAAAGTACGAGCAATTGAATGGTTCCGGGCTCTTGCGCGTGCAATCCGACATTATTTCCAAAGCGTGGCAAGAAGTGGAAGATGATATTGGCTTTCCCCTCGTACACTTCTTCCCAAAATCCTCCGTAAGGCGGCGCGACAAAGAAACGAAACCGCTCCGCGAACTGCCTGACGTTTGACCTAAAATTGAGTGGTCCCGCCGCCCCGGCGTCGAGGCGGAGTTGCATCAATGGATGAACTCGGACACGGCGCTGACCGGCGGCGAGTTCATATCCAAGTAATCAGCAAACTCTGAAAGCCCAATCAGGCATAGAGCCACGCTCGCGACCGTAGCGTCATTACCTGATATTGACGGTGGCGACGGATCATTTGCGAAAAGCCGGAAACACGCTAAAGGTCTTTGTCATTGTGGCTACTCGCGCGCTCGGTAGTTTCACGAATGCTTTGCCCAGATCATGTCAACTATGTGCTGCCCAAACCGAACGATGAATAAAGTTGCAAACTTGCCACCCCATGCCGAGGTTTGTTGGATGACGTCGATGGAGCTTGCTGCTGACGCAAAGTATCGTCGCGCTCGACAACGCCGCTTCGCTGACACATCGCGGTTCTTGCTCCAGCATTGCAGGCGCATTCTCCGCGCTGGGCGGGCTTGCCTTGGAATCAGTGCAAGCTTGAAAATCGATCCAGAACGAACGTCTCAATCTCACCCATGAGTACAATTCTTGCGATCAACCTTGATGACCTTCTCTATTGCCGCAGTGTAGAGTCGGAACGGGTGGAGTTCAAAGCATCGTGGGATCCGCAGACGACAGGCCCCCAAGTGCTCAAGACGATCTGTGCGTTCGCCAATGATTACCACAACCTGAACGGCGGATACGTTGTCATCGGCGTTGATGAGCAGGAAGGACGGGCGGTCCTGCCGCCTTCCGGATTGCCAACGGAGCAAGTCGAGGCTGCGCAAAAGTGGATCCGCGGACACTGCAACCGACTCGACCCTTCCTATTCACCCATTCTGTCGCCAGAAGTCGTGGGAGACCGACAAATCCTGGTGGTTTGGGCGCCGGCGAGCGAAATGAGGCCGCATCGCGCACCCGAGAATGGTCGTCGATCTGGACAATATTGGGTTCGTCTAGGTTCCGAGACCGTCGACGCTGGACAGCGCGGTGATCTGCTTCGCGGCCTTATCCAGCAAACTGCACGGGTTCCTTGGGATGACCGCCGGGCTTTTGATGCACAAGTCGAGGATCTGCGTGAGGCAAGGGTCCGCGAATTCCTGCACGATAGACGAAGCGGACTTCTCAATGAGCCGGATGCTCGGGAAGTTTATCGGCGCATGCGGATTTCTATGAAGGTCAATGATCACGAGGTGCCTCGCAACGTGGGTCTCCTGCTGTTTTCAAGTGATCCCACGAAATGGTTCCGGGGAGCAAAAATTGAGGTTGTGCAGTTCGCCGCAGATCGAGCGGGCGATATACAGGAGGAGAGGACTTTCAGCGGGACTCTTCTGGACCAGCTTCGCGACTGCCTGAATTATCTTGAAAACTTTTCGGCATTCCATCTGCAGAAACAGCGGCATCGGAGCCAGATCCGCAGCTGGGTCAGTTATCCGTTGCCAGCGCTGCGCGAAATCCTTGTCAACGCAGTTTATCACAGGAGCTACGACGTAGACCAGCCGGAGCCCACTAAAGTCTATCTCTATCCGGACCGCATCGAGGTTATCAGTTATCCCGGGCCGGTTGCGGGAATCGAAGCCCGACACCTGATTCCCGGTGCGCGAGTTCGGGCGGTGCCTGCCCGCAATCGCCGCATCGGAGAATTCTTGAAGGATCTGGGGCTGGCGGAGGGACGGCTCACCGGTCTGCCGAAAGTGTTTCAGGCGATGGAAAACAACGGTTCGCCACAACCCCAATTTGAATTCGATGAGCAGCGAACATTTTTCCAAGCTACGTTGCCTGCCCATCCGGAGTTCGGAGCGCTGTCTGCATTGCGGGATGCGGCGCATTTGCGTGCATTGGGAGAGCCTCAAGAAGCTCTCCGTCGCATTGAGGCCGCGTGGAAGTCCAACCAGGCTTCGGCGGTCCTCGCCTCCGAGATGGTGCGCGCGTACGCGGAGGTCGACAAGCTTGACCGCGCCGAGGAAGTACTGAGAATTGTCGAGGCGGAAGGGACGGAAAACGTCATTTCCCACATTGCGAATACAATGATCGAAGTGCTCGCGGAGGCAGGCGATGAGATTAAAGCGCGACAACTGCTCAAGAAGAGATGGCGACGGTCTGCACCGCTCGGCCGGGATGCTATAGACACGGCCATTCTGGCCCGGCGCGTTAAGGAATCCCGCGTCGCGCACCGGTATTTCGAGCGCGCCGGGGATGCCGTATATGACGATCCTCGGGCGCTGCATGAGTTCGCTCAGACGAAGCTCTGGCTAGCGACCGAAGCGCACCGTCAAAGACAGCGCAATTCGAACCGGCGGTTTCTCATGGAGGCTCGGGAGTTGCTGGAGCGCGTCATTCAACTCGATACTTCGCCGACCCGCCGCGCATGGGCTTGGCGTGACTTGGCGCGAGCGCGCAACTGGCTGCGGGCGCCGGTCGGAGACGTCAAAGAAGCCTATAGCCGGGCGATAGAACTGCTGCCGGGCGAGCGAAGGTTTCATAAAGAAATGGAGAAGACGCTGTCAGCACGATAGCGGCAGCAACCGACTTTTGGATCCCCAGTTCCTGAATCTGCTTCGCCATGACAGCTGAGCCAATCGCAAAACGGAGATGAATGTCGGCAATTCATGCCACTGCGCCTGCGGTTCCGTTGGCGACGCGGTTTGAGACGGCGATGTGCGGACCGTTGACAGAGCGGCGCAGCGGTGGGTGATTTGCGATTGCCGCAGCCAAGCAGGTCGCTGATCAGGTCCACTCCCGTAGCGGGCTATTTTGCATGCCTATTGACAGCAGAAATTCATGACGGAAAATTTCTGGAATTTCGATGAATGGACGGGAAACCCGCCGCTGCCGGACTAGTGCGCTGCCGAAGTCGACTTCGGACCAGCAATTCAGTTCTGAATCAACCTTCTGTCGGACACAGGGAATTTGCGCGCCGCGCGGAGGTCGCGCCGGCAAGGGATTTGACGAATTACAATCCGATAAGCGGAGATCGTTGCTTGGAAACTCATTCTGGAGTTGATTGAAACACAATCTGCCCCGATCTTGCGCCGACTCGGGTACAGCGCGCTCAAGGCGTGAATGACTGCTCTTCATGATCGTCAAGCGAATTGGTTCTTCGCATTCCGAACTCGTGGGGAAAATGGCAGGGGCGGAGGGACTCGAACCCACGACAACCGGTTTTGGAGACCGGTGCTCTACCAACTGAGCTACACCCCTGCGGAAGAATTGAATATTATGCCGCCGGATATTTCCGTGCAAGCGGAATTTACGACTCGTCCCCGCTCGGCAGGATCGGGCCGCCGTCCGAACGAAGCCAGTTTTCGATCACTTGCGCCGATTTCTCGGAAAGCGCCTTGATCTGTTGGTGTTTCGTGCGCGTCAATCCGGAGCCGATTACTGTTTCAGCTGAAAACGGTTCGGAAATCGGCAGAATATGCGGCGACGGGTCGAGTTTTGTGCCGGAAGCATCATCCCAGACCGATACCCTCAATACCCATGCCGAACTCGGCGACGCCACAACCGGAATCCCGCCGGGACTGATGAAGTATCCTTGGATTGCAGCGGTGACGTGGTAGAATTTTCCGCCTGAATACCGTCCCAGTCTCCTCTCAATGGCTTCCTGCAGCGGCGCCTCCAACTCCTCTGCGGTGACCTCTCGAGATCCCGGCGCGACGCTGGATCCTTTCGCCGCGACAACCGCATGGCCCAGCTTGAAATCTCCGAACGGCGCCGGATTCGGATCCAATTCGGCTTGATTGGAGCAAGCGAGCAGAAACAATGCAAATGGAAGGGCCGCAATTGCCCGGGTCAATCTCATCTTGCCAATTCCTTCGGTTCGACTCGCCATGAATCAATATCCGGACGGCAACGCAGCGTTGCCGAATTCGGGGGCGGTGATATATCTTGTCTTTGCTCAGGAATGAAGTCGGAGATGAACCAGAATTCGCCATACTCGCGACCGAAACCGGTTCGCGCCGCACTTGCCAAGACGCCTCTGAGCATTCCGAATATCGTTCGGACCGCAAGGCGGAATCTCCTCGAAATCATCCCGGAACTCGCGACTCGACAACCGATGGTATCGGGCCGAACCATCAAGCGCTGGCATATGGTGATGGACCCCGCCGGCGTGAAACGCATCCTGCGCGAGCGTCCGGAAGCCTACCCGAAATCAGATCACGTGAAAAACATCCTGCGGCCCGGGATAGGCGAGAGCCTGTTCATCGCCGAGGGAGCGCATTGGCTTTGGCAGCGCCGCGCCGCCGCGCCTGTGTTCGCGAGCCGGAACGTGCGCGAACTTGCTCCGATCATGTCCGCCGCCGCGAAAAATTCGGTGGATCGAGTGGCGGCGGCCTCCGGCCGGCCGATCGACATGCATGCGGAAATGGTCGCATCGACGTTCGAAGTGATCAGCAAAGTCACATTTTCGGGAAGCGGCATGATCGACGGCGACGTCGTCCATCGCGCCATCGAGAGCTACATCGACCAGACCGCGCGGGTCTCGTTTCTCGACGTTATCGGGGCGCCAAGCTGGATCCCGAGGTTCGGTCGATTGGTGCGGACGGATTCAATTCGAGAAATGAGGGAAGTGGCCGACAAGGCGATCGCTCTGCGAATGGCCGAGCCTGATTCGGACCGCCTTGATCTATTGAGCCTTCTGGGCAGCGGCGAAGACCCGAAATCAGGACGCAGAATGAACGCGGCCGAACTCCGCGACAATTTACTTACGTTCATCGTGGCGGGCCACGAAACGACCGCTCTTGCGCTGTCTTGGTCTCTTTATTTGATTGCATTCGATCCTGCTGTTCAGGAGCAAGCGCGGATTGAAGCGAAAACCGTCCTGAACGGGCGGCTGGCGGGAGCGGCGGATGTGGACGCCCTCGTTTTGACGCGACGCGTGATTGAAGAATCCCTCAGACTCTATCCGCCAGCCGGGCTGCTCGCTCGCGTCGCGCGCGAACCGGACGAAATCTGGGGCAGAGCCATCCGGCCCGACGACATGATCCTGCTTCCCATTTACGCGCTTCAAAGAAACGTCTGCCATTGGGACGATCCCGATCAGTTCAACCCCGACCGATTCGCCGAGCCGCGAGCCATGGACAAATTCGCATACATTCCGTTCGGCGGCGGGCCGCGCATATGCATCGGGGCGAACTTCGCCATGATGGAGGCAACGATCGTTCTCGCGTCGCTCATTTCGAGATTCCGGTTTGTTCCGGTTGCCGGCCGGGAGCCGGAGCCCGTCATGATTCTAACGCTTCGACCGCAGGGCGGAGTTTGGCTGCGCGCCGAACCCGTTTGAAAAACTCATCGCGCGCGCAGCAGCATTTCAGGTGAATTTGTTCGACCGGGGAAAGCCGCGAGGCGGGGCCCGGCCCGCATTCCCGCGTTTGCCGATCCAATCTTCAATCGGCTTCTCCGTTCGGGTTCGGCCGGCGGGGTCCATCCATTGCAAACCGTCCTCTTCCTTGAATACTTTGAGATCTGAAAGACCGCCCGTCTTGAATCTCTGCATCCGCACGCCCTTGCCGCGAGGCATTTCCGGCAGGTCTTCCACCGAGATGATCAGCAATCTGCGGTTGTCGCCGATCAACGCGACGCGGTCGCCCTCTATCGGAACGCAGAACGAAGCCTTGTCCGGATCGCGTACATTCAGCACTTGCTTGCCGTTCTTCGTGCCCGCCAGAACTCCGTCTTCCTCCACGACGAATCCGTAGCCTTCGGCTGTCGCGACAATCAGCTTCCGGCCGGACCGATACGGAAAGAGAGCGGCGATATCGGCTTCGTTCGGCAGATCGACCATGACTCTGATCGGCTCGCCCAAACCCCTTCCTCCAGGAAGCGAAGAGACGGGCAGCGTATAAAACCGTCCGTTCGTTCCCAGAAGCAGCAGCTTGTCGGTCGTTTCCGCATGGAAAACGAAGCGCCCTTCGTCGCCGTCGCGATATTTGAAATCCTGATCCAGCGGAACGGCGCCCTTCATGACTCGCGTCCAGCCTGTCTTCGAGCATATGACCGTCGCAGGTTCGCGTTCAATCAATGTCTCCGGGGCCAGGTCGTCGATTTGCGGCGCTTCGGCGAATTCGGTCCGTCTCGCACCGCCGGAACCCGTGCGACCGAATTTTTTCTTGACCTCCGTCAAATCGGAACCGATCCGTTTCCACTGAAGTTCTTCATCATTCAACAGATCATCAAGTTCGCCGCGTTCAAAGATCAACTCGTCGCGCTCTCTTCTGAGCTCCGCTTCCTCCAGCTTTCGCAGATTGCGCAGCCGCATGTTCAGGATGGCTTCCGCCTGCTCGTCCACCAATTCGAATTCGGCGATCAGAACTTGCTTCGGATCGTCCTCGAATCTGATGATCTCGATCACGCGATCCAGATTCAGATAGGCGACGATATAGCCCTCGAGCACCACGAGCCTCGCATCGATCTTTCCCAGCCGGTGCTTGGACCGCCGCTGCAGGACCTCGCGCCGATGCTTGAGGAACGCCGCCAGCAGCTCCTTGAGCGAGCAGACTTTCGGCGTCCTGCCGTCGATCAGGGCATTCATGTTCATCGAGAACTTGATCTCCAGATCGGAATTCCTGAACAAGGACTCCATCAGCACTTCGGGAGCGATGTTTTTTGATTTCGGCTCGATCACGATCCGGACATCGTCGGCCGATTCATCGCGGACATCGCCGACTGCGGGAATCCTTTTAGCTTGGATCATCGAGGCGATGCGCTCGATCAGTTTGGATTTTTTGACTTGGTACGGGATTTCGGTGACGACGGCCTGCCATTGCGCTCGTCCGAGCTTCTCAACCGACCATTTCGCCCGAAGCCGTATCGTTCCGCGTCCGGTCCGGTAGGCCGCGAAGATCTGTTCCGGGGGCTCCACGATGACGCCGCCGGTGGGAAAATCCGGTCCCGGAACGCGCTTCGCCAAACTCTCGTCGCTTGCGCCGGGATGTTTGACGAGATGCAAGCAGGCGTCGCAAAGCTCGCCGACATTGTGCGGGGGGATTTCGGTCGCCATTCCGACTGCTATTCCGCTCGCGCCGTTGGCGAGCAGGTTCGGGAGGGAGGCCGGCATTACGACCGGCTCCGTCAAAGTGCCGTCGTAATTCGGTCTGAAATCGACCGCGTCCTCGTCCAGGCCGTTCATCAAAGCTTCGGCGGCCGAGGTCAATCGCGCTTCGGTGTACCGGGCCGCCGCGGCATTGTCGCCGTCGATGTTGCCGAAGTTCCCTTGGCCGTCGACCAGCGGATATCTGAGGTTGAAATCCTGAGCGAGGCGCACAAGGGCGTCGTATATCGCCTGATCGCCGTGCGGATGGAAATTGCCCATGACATCGCCGGAGATCTTGGCCGATTTCCGGAACGGTCCGCCGGCGCGGAGCTTCAATTCGCGCATCGCGTAAAGGATGCGCCTGTGGACAGGCTTCAATCCGTCCCTGGCATCCGGAAGGGCGCGGTCCATGATCGTGGACAGCGCATATTGCAGGTAGCGCTCCTTGATCGCCTCTTGAAGCGACTCCGTGCCGTCATCTACTGCAAATAAATCTTGTGCCATGCCTTCGGCTTATAACACGCGATGGTGAAATTCCACTTAAGATGAATATGCTTCCGGCAGTCGCTTTCGGGCCGTTGTTGAGCCGCCAGCGGCATGATTGCGAGGATGGAATGCCGGACAGGCCATGCGAAAGCTTCGGCCGAAGCCTGTTCCACTTTTCGCATTCAGGAGTCGCGGCCAAGAGTTGCGACAATTGCTGATTTGAACAAAATCATTGCTGGTAAGTCCAAAAAAACAACGACATTCCAGGCATCGGCTGACTGCCGGCCTGCCGACTGCATGTGTGATTCGGCATGCGAAAGCGCCCCTGATGTTTTTGTTCAGCTAAGGGGCGTTCGGTCCGGTTTCGTCCGAAGATCAGGTTCCGCAAATCCGAGGTGGATGCGATTTTGCGGGAATGTTTCTTGTTCCTCGGCATCCGAAGTCGAGTCCGGACCGGCAAAATTGCCCGACTTGGTCTTCACATGCGTCCTTGCTCGACCGATGAACGTCCCGGCAAGCGGCGGGAGCAGAATCGGATCGATGAACGACGCGCAAAGCTTTCTGTTCTGGAATAATTCACTGCTTCGCCTGATTTCGATGCTTGCCATATCATTTGCACTGCGCGACGAGCATCAAGCCCGGAATTCGCCTGAAGCTAGAGCAGATGTTCCTGATTCATCCGAAATCCAATGCACCGCAATATGGTCCGACCGGATTCCGACAGTGCGATTGACGGTCGGCCCTGCCGCCGCAGTAAGGCACCGGGGCGCGCTTGGACGAAGCCGGTCCGTTCATGGAGGAAAGCGCCGACGCATTGATGCGACTGTTTTCTCATGCGTCGCAAAACGGTCACGACCAAACTGCGGAGAGCCGCAAAACGGTCTTGACCAGATTACGATTGTGCGCAAAACGGTCTTGACCAGATTACGATTGTGCGCAAAACGGTCTTGACCAGATTACGATTGCACGCAATATGGTCGCGACCAGTTTACGACAGTGCGATTGACGGTCGGCCTTGCCGCCGCAGTGAGGCACCGGGGCGCGCTTGGACGGAGCCGGTCCGTTGATGGAGGAAAGCGTCGGCGCATTGATGCGACTGTTTTCTCATGCGTCGCAAAACGGTCTTGACCAATTTACGGATGGCCACATAATGGTCTTTGCTAGATTGCGAAAGAACGAACAATGGTCAACAACATGGAAATTGCGCCTCGAATTTATGATTCCATCCTGACAAAACATCTAGCCAAAAACCGGCAAATGGCCTTTGTCAGCGGCCCCCGGCAAGTCGGCAAAACCACCTGCTGTCGGAAAAAAGCAAACTTATACCTGAACTGGGACAACCAAGATGATCGCGATGACATCCTAACGGGACCAGCAAAGATTGCGAAGCGAGCAGGCTTGGAAACGCTCACTCGCGCAAAGCCGGTTATTCTATTCGACGAATTGCACAAGTACCCGAGGTGGAAATTGTTCCTGAAGGGATTTTTCGATGTCTACGCCGATAGAGCACAGGTAATTGTGACTGGCAGCAGCCGTATGGACGTCTACCGTCGCGGCGGGGACAGCCTGATGGGCCGCTATTTCCTTTACTGGATGCATCCGTATTCCGTCGCGGAGATCATCGCCCAAGACCTGCCCGATCCTGATAGGTTGTTTCGCCAACCCAGGCAAATTGACGAAGCGAGCTTCGATGCCCTTTGGCAGCACGGAGGCAATCCTGAACCGTTCTTGAGGCGCGAACTCGATTTTACTTTTCAGTGGCAGTCGCTCCGTCTTGAGCAGCTGGTGCGGGAAGACATCCGCGATCTATCGAATGTGCAAAACATTTATCAGCTGGAATCATTGGTGGCCTTGCTTGCCAGCCTCTCGGCACAGCGGTTGGGGTACAGCAGCCTTGCAAAGCAGGTGCGGGTTTCGGTCGATACGATAAGGAGGTGGATCAAGACATTGAGCGATTTCCATTTCGGCTTTACCTTGAAACCTTGGTACAGAAGCATTCCGCGCGCTCTTCGCAAAGAGCCCAAATGGTACCTGCGCGATTGGGCGGAAGTCGCCGACGACGGCAGCCGCGCCGAAACATTCGTGGCATGCCACCTGATAAAGGCAGTTGATGGCTGGAACAACCTGGGCTTGGGCAAATTCGGCATGTATTACTTGCAGGATAAAGAGAAACGCGCGGTTGATTTCCTAATCGTCCGGAATGAAGAGCCGTGGCTTCTGGTTGAGGCGAAACTCAGCGAAGGCAGGTTGAGCTCCGATCTGGAGCGGTTTCAAAAACTTTTGGGCGCACCATACGCCATGCAGGTCGTGGTGCAGGCAGAGTATGTTGATGCGGACTGTTTCGCGCTCAAAGACTCCGCGCTTGTCGTTCCGGCCCGGACGTTTCTTTCTCAACTCCTGTAGCAAAAAGTCGTTGCCATCCGCAAAATCGCCTTGCGGGTACAGCCGCTGTGCATCCATTGCGCGTGCACGGTCGTTGCCGCATTGAAGGTTGCTTATTGCCTTCGACTTGCGCAAAGATGCGGCGGAAAACAGGCACCCTTTCTGACCGTCGGCGGTGGCGTGGAAGCGGTTAGTCTGAACTTCACGGCGCAAAAAACACAATTTTTCTTGTCAGCAACGCAATTCGTGGAATCATGCCTGCCAGCTTCCGGGAACATGTTCGCCAGATTGGTGTCCGGGAGATCGAATGCCTTCTGCCGCGAGGAAGGGAGCGGCCGGTCTGATTGGGCCGCCGCCTCCCTCGTGGCGGTTCTGATCCTGAGCAAAGAAAGGCTCTCCCTGCGAGCCCAGCCGCCCGTTGCTCATTGTTTCAGTCTTGGAGTGTTTTGCTCTCCCGCAAAAAGCGTGGCGGTTCCCAATGCGGTAGATCCTTGAAAACGCTCACATTCACCAGATCGATGCGGCTGGCGCCGCCAGGCGTAAGCTTCGATTGCCATCGATTGGCTGCATTAACTCTCATGGTAGGAAACGCCCGGCAATACGCAAAGCAACTCGAACGCGATGTTCGCTCCAACCAGTGCGGTGTTGCCGGACGGGTCGTAAGGCGGAGAAACTTCCACGACATCGCAGCCGACGATATCAATCCCTCGGCATCCCCGTATCAGCTGCAACGCCTGCCAATCGGTCAAACCACCGATTTCCGGCGTTCCCGTTCCCGGCGCGAATGCCGGACTCAGGGAGTCGATATCGAAGCTGATATAAGTCGGCGCATCGCCGATCTTGGCGCGAATTTCGTCGATGATGGGGGTCAGGTGGCGGCCCCATAGTTCGGAGGCAGGAATAACGGTGAAACCTTGATTGCGGGACCAGTTGAAATCGTCCGGACTGTAGCCGGTTCCGCGCAGCCCGATCTGAAAGGTCAGTTCGGGCCGGATCAGCCCGTCATCGAACGCGCGGCGAAACGGAGTTCCGTGGGTAATTTTCTCACCGAACATTTCGTCGGTGATATCGGCATGCGCGTCGACATGAACGAGTGCTACGGGCCCGTGCTTCTTGGCGACCGCCTGGAGGATCGGATAGGTTATGAAATGATCGCCGCCCAGAGTGATTGGCCGCACCGGGTGCAGCAATAGCTCATCAAATGCCTCCTTGATCCGCCGTGCGGCGTCCCGCAAGTTGAACGTGTTGATCGCCACGTCCCCGACATCGCCGACCTGAATGCTTTCAAACGGCGCGGCGCCGGTCGAAATATTGTAAGGGCGCAAAAGGCAGCTCTCAGTGCGGATCGCGCGCGGACCGAACCGCGTGCCTGCCCGGTTTGATGCCCCGATGTCGATTGGGACGCCGATGAAACAGGCATCGAGCCCTTCTGCGGTGTCGTGCTGCGGCAAGCGCATCATTGACGCAATCCCGCCGGCGCGCGGCATATCGTTTGCGCTTAGGGGTTGGTTGAGCTTCATGGATTCAGATCCTGCTTTTCGTGAGTAGAAAGAGTAATCCGCCGAATGCGGCGGAAACAGTTAATGAAAGCAAACGCGATTGACTGGCGTCCGGCGCATAGCGAGTTCGGTCATCTTTGCTTCCATTGACCTTTGTTCGTGTTGCCTTGAGCCTAATCCTGCGTCGGTGATCGCCGGGCAGGTGGCGCGGCGCAACCAATGTTCGCGATATTCCAGTGAAAAGCGGCCGTTTTTGCGGTCATTCTCGACAATCCGTTCAGACACTGACGGCGCCGACGCGAACGAAGTGAGAAATTGAGACGACAATTCAAATCGCCGCAGTTGGCACAAGCGCGGCGGGTGTCGAGCGCTCAAGAATCGTTCCCAACGAATTGCCGGGCTTTGGTTCGCCGTTCAGCTTTCAACATTGCTTTCCAAGATATCGACTTGAACGTCAGTCAAAGCCGATCTTATTCCGGACGCCGAAAATTCCGCTGAAGCCCATCCCAAACGTCGGGATATTTCATATCGATCAAGTCGAGGTCGGAGGCGTAGCCCGTAGGATTCTGCGGGTATCGCGTTTCAAACATGAACGCCATCGTGCCGGACAGCTTCTCGGGTTCCAGGATCTTCGTCGATGCTGCATTGAAAGCCTCGGTATCCGGTCCATGCGCGACAAGCGCATTGTGAAGGCTCATGCCTCCGGGTTTGAAGCCGTCTGGTTTCGCATCGTAGACGCCGTAGATCAGTCCCATGAATTCCGACATGACGTTCATGTGGTACCAAGGCGGACGGAAGCTGTCCTCCATCACGAGCCAGCGGTCGGGAAAGATCACGAAGTCGACGTTCGCTGTTCCGGGTGTTTCGGAGGCGGACGTCAGCACAGTGAAGATTGAAGGATCCGGATGATCGAACAAAATTGCGCCGACCGGCGAGAAACGCCGCAGATCATACTTGTAAGGGGCATAATTGCCGTGCCAGGCAACCACATCGAGCGGGGAGTGCGGAAGCGTTGTTTTGAAAAGGCGCCCTTGCGACTTCAAGTAAAGTTCATGCTCGGCCTTGATGTCCTCGTAAGCTGCCGCCGGATAAAGAAAATCGCGAGCGTTTGCGAGGCAGTTCGCACCTATTGGTCCGCGTTCCGGGAGGGTGAAAATCATGCCGTAGTTTTCGCATATGTAGCCGCGGACGGGGCCGTCGACGAGTTCAACGCGGAAACGAACTCCCTTTGGAATGACGGCGATTTCACCGGGCTCCGCATTGATTATGCCGAATTCGGTAACCGCCTTGATGCTGTTCGACTCCGGTATGATGAGCATTTCACCATCGCAGTTGATGAAAACCTTCCGCTCCATCGATGCATTGGCGGTGTAGACGTGACTTGCCATCCCTGCCTGGACGGATGCATCGCCGCAGGTGGTGATCGTAGCCAGACCATCCACGAAATCACATCTTTCGCCTTCCGGAACCGGCATGGGGCGCCAGCGAAGCTGCATTGCAGGCAAGTTGCTCTCATTGCACGGCGCGGTGCGGATGTTTCCTCGATCAATTTCTTCGAAATTCCGGCAGTGCTTCACCGATGGCAGAATCCGGTAAAGCCAGGATCGTTTGTTCTCCGATCTCGGTGCGGTAAAAGCAGTCCCGGAGAGCTGCTCGGCGTAAAGTCCAAGAGGGTGCCTTTGGGGCGAATTGCGACCGATCGGAAGCGCGCCGGATTCCGCCTGCGTTGAGTGGGTGTTGCTGAAACCCGGAATGTAGCCGTAATCAGGATCGGCATCCCCGATCAATCCGCCGCGGAAGATATGTTCCGAGATTTTCATGGTTAATTTCTATCATCAGGAATTGATTGTGCCGCAAACTAGACAAAGATTTCGCGCTATTCAAGTTTCGACGCGCGATCAACACGTCGCGCTCCCGGCGGCTTGAACCGTATCGGCACTCGCGCCGGAGGTCGCCAATCGGCCCCAATTCCGGCAGCAGAGCAGCCATGCGCGTTTCACTCTGATATCCTGCATCTGCACTCTTGTCTGAATCAAGCCGGATTCGCGCGCCGGGACTTTGAACAACTTGCGCCGCCGTGTGCCGCATGGGCCATGGCCACCATCCAACTCGACAGCATCAGCAGCGCGAATGGCCAGGCCAACGATCGAGCTTGGCCAGTCAGCTCAGGCTGTTCTCGAGCTCGTAGTAATTTTCCATGCAATGCAACAAAGGCAAATGCTTTGATTCCAATCTGAATCGCGCGGCGCGCGCGATGAATAGGATGAATAGAAGGTGGTCGCTGCCGTCGTGCCGCGCGAATGGACGGCACTGCAAGGAAGCGGCCGCATCCGCAAGAATCGGTGCGCCTTCCAATCCCCGATAGAACTGGACGTCTTTCCATTTGTCGCTCAGAGCAGTTGCGAACTTCCTTGAAAGGTTGAGCTTGGTTCCGGGTCTGGACGTGGATCGCGAAACCCTCGCACGTTTCCCACTTGGGCAAGCTTTGCGCAGTTCTGCTGATGCTGAACATCACAAGGGGAGGATCAAGCGCAAGGGAATTGAACGAACTAATTGTAAAACCCGGATATTCGCCCGGCAATGTTCGTGCTGCCAGAGCGCATACGCCCGTCGGGAAAGTCCCGAAGACATCGCGGAATGCCCGGGCGTCAAAGTCTTTGCTTCGGAGCGATGATTCGGCATTGAATCAAGTCGTCCGATTTCCTGGTCCCGTTTTTGGATTCGCCCATCATTGCGAAAGGACCCAGGCGTCGCGGCCGCAAGCTGCCGAATCCGAAATGGCTATGCCTTATATTGCGCTTCGCTGCGAGGGGCGTCCGCAACCTATCAATTTCCCGCGCATGACTCGGTGATCATTCCGTGTGCCCTTATGGTGCGGTTTCGCTGCATCCGCGGCACGAAGATCGTCCACGCAACCCGGAACTTAGGGATTCCGAGGAGTGGTCGCCGATTCGACCTCTGGAATCCGGCGCTTCGCCCGCGGATTGTCGGGTTCGGCGGAGCTTTCGGCCGCCCGGCGGCAGGCCGCCAAAGGGCGGAACGCAGAGTCAAGTGTGTCATACTGATAGGTCCGCAACGGTATTCCGAATGCTTTCAGGCCGGACGTTGCCATGCTGCGATTTTCGCTTGACGAATGTTGCGGGAGAGAGCGATCTTGACTGGAACCTGCAAATGCCCAACCATCCATTCAAGGTATTTGGTCAAAGCGTGGTCTATTGGGGCTGAGATGCGAAAATCGGGCAAAATAGAGCTTGTCGACGGCGACATCACGGAACTCAAGGTCGACGTCATCGTAAACGCTGCGCACGAGTCGTTGCTTGGCGGCGGAGGCGTGGATGCTGCGATTCATCTCAAAGCGGGACCGGAACTCTTGGCATATTGCAAAAAGCTTGGCGGGTGCCCGACAGGACAAGCGCGCATTACCGGAGGCTACGGCCTGCCGGCGAAACTTTTGGTCCATACCGTCGGGCCGGTCTGGCAAGGCGGAGATATGAATGAACGCCGCCTTCTGGCAAGCTGCTATCGGGAGTCGATGCGATTGGCCGCCGCCTGCAAGGCCGAGACTATCGCGTTTCCCGCCATATCGACAGGCGCATACCGGTTTCCGCAAGAGTTTGCGGCGGAAATCGCGGTGCGAACCGTCGTCGACGAATTGAACGCGCATGGATCGTTTGAAAGCGCGACCTTTTGCTGTTTTGGGAGTTCTTCGCTGCATGCCTACAAGATTGCGCTGGACAAGTTCGATTATCCTTACAGCTGCGCAAGTTGAGACGCGTCGCTAGCTCTGCCGCGACGCTTGCGGCCGCGATTTTCCCGCAAGCGACGCTTGGACGGCTTTCAGGTCGACCCGAGCGGATTGAATGGAGGAATCCGGATTTTGCGGCCGCCTCATTGCAATTCGCCTTCCGTTCGACTATCTCTCCACTCTCAAGAAGTTCAGGGTTGCGCCGGATGTCGAAGATTACGCCGTTCAGGTTCATGCAGGAGGTCAGGAGCGAAGTCTCGAAGGTCGAATGGCCGACGAGGCGGGAGCTGCTGATCACGACGGGCATGGTCTTTCTTTTGTCCGCGATCGCTTCCGTGTTCTTCTTCCTCGTGGATCAAGTCATCAGGTTGGGTCTTACCGGAGTGCTTGGCTTGTTCTGAAATGCGCCGGGCAGCCCGGCGAACAGCATCGCAATCCATCGCGCCCGAGTTGGGTCACGGGCGTGTGATGTGATTTGTCGCTTTTCGGGCTTGCGGATTTCCATGAAACAGTGTAAAAACCGCAGTCTTGATTCGGGCGCGCGGCAGGCGCGTTCTTTTTCTATTTGTAACACTGTCGAAACATTTTCCTGGTTGGATAGCGTTGCGCGGCCCCTGATCGGCGTCGCCGACGGGCGGGGCGGACTGTCAGCATGGCTAAACGGTGGTATTCGATAAGCGTCAGATCGAACTTCGAAAAGCGCGTATCGGAGCAAATCAACAATGCCGTCGACCAGCACGGGCTCCGCGACGAAATCGAGCAGGTGCTTGTTCCGACGCAGGAGTACATCGAAATCCGACGCGGCAAGCAGGTTTCGACGGAGCGCCGCTATATGCCGGGTTACGTGCTGGTCAGAATGGAGATGACGGACAAGGGCTACCATTTGATCAATTCGATCAACCGGGTCTCGGGATTCCTCGGGCCGCCGGGGAAGCCGACGCCGATGCGGGACGATGAAGTCAACGCGATCATCCAGACCAAGGAAGGCGCGCGGCGGCCCAGATCTCTCATTTCGTACGAGATCGGCGAGCTGGTGAGCGTCATCGACGGCCCGTTCGAGGGGTTCAACGGCACTGTCGAAGAAGTCGACGAGGAAAGCGCGAGGTTGAAGGTCACGGTTTCGATCTTCGGTCGCGCGACGCCGGTCGACCTCGAGTACTCGCAGGTCTCGAAGCAGAGCTGAACGGAATTTCCGGCGGCCGCGCCGCCGACAACCAAGGAGCGCCGTGATGGCGAAGAAGCAAGTCGGATCCCTGAAGCTTCAGGTCCCAGCAGGTCAAGCGAAGCCGGCTCCGCCCGTCGGGCCCGCGCTCGGCCAGCGCGGTCTCAACATCATGGAGTTTTGCAAGACCTTCAATGCCAAAACCCAAGGGATGGAGCCGGGCATGCCTTGCCCGACGATCATCACTTATTTCCAGGACAAGTCGTTCTCCATTGAGATCAAGACGCCGCCGGCGTCGCATTATCTCAAGCGGGCGGCGAACTTGGCGTCGGGATCGAAGACTCCGGGACGCGAGACGGTGGGGCATGTGACCACTGAACAGGTGCGTGAAATCGCCGCGGCCAAGATGCAGGATCTGAACACGACCGACATCCAAGCCGCGATGAAGACCGTGCTCGGGTCGGCGAAGTCCCTCGGGATAGAGATCAAGGATTGAGCGATGGCCAAAGCCGGAAAGAGAATCAGGGCCGCGCGCGAGGCGGTCGCGGACAAGCAGGGCGTTTCGATCGAGGACGCGATCGCGATCATAAAGAAGAACGCGACCGCGAAATTCTCGGAAACCGTCGAGGTCGCCATGAACCTCGGCGTGGACCCCAGGCATGCCGACCAGATGGTCCGCGGAACCGTCGATCTTCCGAACGGCACAGGCAAGACGATACGGGTCGCCGTGTTCGCGCGGGGAGAGAAAGCCGACGAGGCGCGCGACGCCGGGGCGGATATCGTCGGAGCCGAGGATCTGGTGGCGACGGTCCAGAGCGGCAAGATCGAATTCGACCGCTGCATCGCGTCGCCAGACATGATGGGCCTTGTCGGGCGGCTTGGAAAAATACTCGGGCCGCGGAACCTCATGCCGAATCCCAGGGTCGGAAGCGTGACGCCGGACGTCGCCGCCGCCGTCGGGGCCGCGAAAGGCGGGCAGGTCCAGTTCCGGGCCGAGCGCGCCGGAATCGTGCATGCGGGAATCGGAAAGGTCGAATTTGATGCGGACAAGCTCTCGGAGAATGCGAGAGCGTTTTTGGACGCGGTCATTCGCGCGAAGCCGTCCGGAGCGAAAGGCAAGTATGTCAAGGCCATTTCTCTATGTTCGACCATGGGGCCGGGCGTGGAGGTGGATTTGGCGTCGGCGGCAGGAGAATAGGAATTCCTTCCGCCGTTCGCGGCGGACGGATGCGGCGGGCCGGGTTGCGGGCCCGTCGGCTGTCCAAGATGGCGGGTATTGCCCGGCGGTCGCGCCGGGCTGGCTAAATCCTGCCTTAGACGGGAAACGAAGAGTTCAATCGGAGGCAAATTCTCCATGCGAGTCTGTTCGGCCCCCGGATCGAGGACCTAACTGCCGGGATTCGTCCCGGTGCAACGGAGCCCGAGGGGTTGCCCCTCATTTGACTGGAGTAAATCTGTGGATAGAGCCAGAAAAGAACAAGTCGTCGAGGAACTCGGCCGGATCTTCGAAAGCTCAGGCGTCGTCGTGGTCGCGAGGTACGCCGGCCTCACAGTTGCTGAGATGCAGGACTTCCGGGGTCGCATGCGCGAAGCCGGAGGGTTCGTTCGCGTCGCCAAAAACAGGCTCGCCAAGATCGCCATCAAGAATACCCGATATGAAGGAATGTCGGACATCTTGAATGGAATGACCGTTCTTGCTTTCTCCGAAGATCCCGTCGCGGCCGCCAAGGTCGCGGACGAGTATGCGAAGGCAAATCCGAATCTCGTCCCTCTGGGCGGGGCGATGGACGGCAAGGTGTTGGACAAGTCTGGCGTCAAGGCTGTGGCCGCGATGCCGTCCAGGAGCGAGCTGATCGCGTCGCTGGTCGGATGCTTGGCGGCGCCTGCGGCAAATATTGCCGGAGCGGTCGGAGCGCCTGCGGCGAACATCGCATCGATCGTCGCATCGATCGAAGAGAAGGCGGCCTAGCGGAATTCAGCTTGTGAGGCGCGGGCCGGACGAGTCGCGGCGGCGTCGGTTCACACAACCGGAGTGGAAAGACAGGAATGGCGGATATTAACAAACTGGCCGAAGAGATCGTCGGATTGACGCTGCTCGAGGCCCAAGAGCTCAAGACGGTCCTCAAGGACAAGTACGGCATTGAGCCCGCAGCCGGAGGAGCCGTGATGGTCGCGGGTCCGGCAGGCGGCGGCGAAGCTGAGCAGCAGACGGAAGAGAAGACCGAATTCGACGTGATTCTCACCGCTGTGGGGCAGCAGAAAGTGTCGGTCATCAAGGAGGTTCGAGGCATAACCGGATTGGGCCTCAAGGAAGCGAAGGCGCTGGTCGAGGCCGGCGGCAAAGCCATCAAGGAAGGCGTCTCGAAAGACGAGGCCGAGGAGATCAAAGGCAAGCTCGAAGGAGTGGGAGCCGAGGTCGAGGTCAAGTAGTCGAGAAGCGGAAAGCACGCGCGGCCGGGATCCGCCGGATCCCGGCCGCGCCGCATCTCCCGCGACACCGTTGCGAATGCGGTGTCTCGGAAGGCGTGGTCGGAAGTTCGGGAGCGGAACGGTGGCGCGTTCCGCAGGAATTGAACTCAGTGCTCACCGAAACCGCGATGCCGCATGCCGCCAGGCAGGGGCTCGCTGCGATTTTGGACGGAGGATGAACGCCCGTGAACCAGGCAACATCTGCGCGGAAGCGCATCAGGCGGAACTACGGCAAGATCCGCGAACCGATCGAAATGCCGAACCTGATCGAAATTCAGAAGAGCTCGTACGACCTGTTTCTGAATTCGGGAGACGGCGAGGAGCACCAGGACAACGAGGGTCTCCAAGGCGTGTTCCAATCCGTGTTCCCGATCAGGGACTACAACCACACCGCGGAATTGCATTTTCTGAGCTACGAGCTTGAACGTCCGAAGTTCGACGTCGACGAATGCCAGCAGCGCGACAAGACGTACGCCGCGCCGCTGACGGTCACGCTGCGCTTGATCGTATTCGACATCGACGAAGAAACGGATTCCCGCTCCGTCCGGGGAATCAAGGACCAGTCGGTGTTCATGGGCGAAATGCCGCTCATGACCGACAACGGCACCTTCGTCATCAACGGCACGGAACGCGTGGTCGTGTCCCAGATGCACAGGTCGCCGGGCGTGTTCTTCGACCATGACAGCGGAAAAACCCATTCCTCGGGCAAGTTCCTCTACACCTGCAGAATCATTCCGTACAGAGGGTCGTGGATCGATTTCGAGTTCGACGCGAAGGACATCGTATACGCCCGCATCGACCGCCGCCGGAAGTTTCCCGTCACGACGATGCTCTTCGCGTTGGGGCTCGATCAGGAAGCCATCATGCGGACCTTCTACGACATCGTCCGCTTCAAGCTGCGCGACGACGGGCAGGATCCGGACGCGCGCGGCTGGGTCACGAAATTTTTCCCGAACCGGGTCAGCGGCACCAAGCCGCCGCTTGATATCGTCGATGCGGCCACAGGAGAGGTGATCGCGGAAGCCGGCAAGAAGGTCACGCCTCGGATGGCCAGAAAATGGGCCAAGGACGAGGTCGTCGAAGAGGTCGTCGTTCCTTTCGAGGACATCCACGGACGATTCATCGCGGTCGACATGATCGACGAGGAGACCGGCGAGGTCTGGGTCGAAGCCGGCGACGAGATCACGGACGAAATGCTGAAGCTCCTGTTTTCCAAGGACGTCACCGACCTTCCGGTTCTCGACATCGATGGAATCAATGTCGGCGCCTACATCCGCAACACCATGGCGATGGACAAGAACTACGACCGGGCATCCGCGCTCATGGACATCTTCCGCGTGCTGCGTCCCGGCGAACCGCCGACTGAAGACACTGCGGAACAGCTTTTCGAGCAGACGCTGCACGACGGCGACCGCTACGATCTTTCCGCCGTCGGCAGGGTCAAGATGAACATGCGCCTGCAGCTTGAATCGGACGACAAGCAGCGCACGCTCAGAAGGGAAGACATCGTCGCCTGCGTCCAGGCGCTGGTCGACTTGCGCGACGGCAAGGGCGCCGTGGACGACATCGACCATCTCGGCAACCGCAGGGTGAGGTCGGTCGGCGAACTCATGGAGAACCAGTACCGCGCCGGCCTGCTGCGCATGGAAAAGGCGATCAAGGAGCGGATGACTTCGGTCGAGATCGACAACGTGATGCCGCAGGACCTGATCAACTCGAAACCGGCCGCGGCTGCGGTCCGCGAGTTCTTCGGCTCGTCGCAGCTGTCGCAATTCATGGACCAGACGAACCCGCTGTCGGAAGTCACGCACAAGCGGAGGCTGTCGGCATTGGGGCCGGGAGGCTTGACGCGGGAGCGCGCGGGATTCGAGGTCCGCGACGTCCATCCGACCCATTACGGCCGCATCTGCCCGATCGAGACGCCCGAAGGTCCGAACATCGGGCTCATCAATTCGCTGGCCACATTCGCCAAGGTCAACAAGTACGGCTTCATCGAGACGCCCTACAGGAAAGTGATCGACCAGCAGGTGACGGATGACGTCGAATACATATCGGCGACCGAGGAGATGCGTCACGTCATCGCGCAAGCCAATGCGCGCCTCGACGAAGGCGGGCGCTTCGCCAATGAACTCGTCTCAACGAGGAAGGAAGGCGAATTCAAGCTCAGCCGGAAGGAGACCGTCGAACTCATCGACGTATCGCCCAAGCAGCTGGTTTCGGTCGCGGCGTCGCTGATTCCCTTTTTGGAGAACGACGATGCGAACCGCGCGCTGATGGGATCGAACATGCAGCGCCAAGCCGTTCCCCTGTTGAGGGCGGAAGCTCCATTCGTGGGCACGGGGATCGAGACCGTCGTCGCCCGCGATTCCGGCGCGGCGATCACGGCGAGGAGAAGCGGCGTCATCGACCAGGTGGACGCGACCCGGATCGTCGTCAGGGTCACGGAAGAGCTCGACTTGGGCGATCCGGGAATCGACATCTACCGGCTTCGGAAATTCCAGAGGTCCAACCAGAACACCTGCATCAATCAGCGTCCGCTGGTCGATGTCGGGGACAAGGTCGAACGCAGCGAGGTGATCGCGGACGGGCCGTCGACGGACTTGGGCGAACTGGCGCTCGGCCGCAACGTGCTGGTCGCGTTCATGCCATGGAACGGCTACAACTTCGAAGATTCGATTCTGATATCCGAACGCATAGCGCGGGACGACGTTTTCACATCCATCCACATCGAAGAGTTCGAGGTCGCTGCGCGCGACACGAAGCTGGGTCCGGAAGAGATCACCCGCGACATCCCCAACGTCGGCGAGGAAGCCCTCCGGAACTTGGACGAGGCCGGAATCGTCTACATCGGCGCCGAAGTCGGGCCGGGCGACATTCTGGTCGGAAAGATAACTCCGAAGGGCGAGACGCCGATGACTCCCGAAGAAAAGCTCCTCCGAGCGATCTTCGGCGAGAAGGCTTCCGATGTCCGGGACACTTCGCTCCGGCTTCCGCCCGGCGACTACGGGACCGTGGTCGAGGTCCGGGTGTTCAATCGGCACGGGATCGAAAAGGACGAGCGCGCCCTTCAGATCGAGCGCGAACAGATATTCCAGCTGGAGCGGGACCATAAGGTCGAACTCGACATTCTGGAGCGGAACATCTACGCAAGGCTGAAGGAGCTCATTATCGGCAAGCTCGCCGTCAAAGGCCCGAAACGCGTCAAGCCGGACTCGATCATCACGGAGGAGTTGCTGGCCCCTCTCTCAAGGGGGCAATGGTGGCAGCTGGCTCTCGAGAACGAGAAGGACGCGGTCGCGGTCGAAGCCCTGAACACGCAGTTCAACCGGCAGAAGGCGGCGCTCGAAACCCGCTACACCGACAAATTCGAGAAAGTCCGGCGCGGCGACGACCTGTCCCCGGGCGTCATGAAGATGGTGAAGGTTTTCATCGCGGTCAAGCGGAAGCTCCAGCCCGGCGACAAGATGGCGGGCCGCCACGGAAACAAGGGCGTGGTTTCGAAAGTCGTTCCGATGGAGGATATGCCGTTTCTGGAGGACGGGATGCCGATCGACATCGTGCTCAATCCGCTCGGCGTGCCGTCGCGGATGAACGTCGGCCAGATACTTGAAACCCACATGGGCTGGGCGGCCCGCGGGCTCGGAGAGTCGGTGGATCTCGCCATCGGGGAGTTCGAGCGGTCCGGCGATGCTCGGCAACTGCAGGACGCGCTGCGGAATTCCTACGGCGACGATACCTACGAGCGGGAAATCGAGTCCCTGCCCGATAGCGAAAAGGCCGCCTTGGCCCGGAATGTCACGTCCGGAGTTCCGATCGCGACGCCGGTGTTCGACGGCGCGAAAGAATCGGACGTCGACAACGCGCTGGCGAGATCCGGCTTCCACAAGTCGGGCCAGTCGATCCTGTTCGACGGCAGGACCGGCGAGCAGTTCGCGCGGCCTGTGACGGTCGGCATGAAATATCTGCTGAAGCTGCACCATCTGGTCGACGACAAGATCCACGCGCGGTCCACGGGGCCTTACAGCCTGGTCACGCAGCAGCCGCTCGGCGGCAAAGCGCAGTTCGGCGGGCAGCGTTTCGGAGAGATGGAGGTCTGGGCTCTCGAAGCTTACGGCGCCGCATACACGCTCCAGGAGATGCTGACCGTCAAGGCCGACGACGTGACCGGCAGGACGAAGACCTACGAAGCGATCGTCAAGGGCGAAGAAACCTTCGAGACCGGAGTTCCCGAAAGCTTCAATGTCCTCGTGAAGGAAGTGCGAGGGCTCGGACTCAACATGGAGCTGGTGGAGCGCACCGACCGCTGAGCGGACCGGAACGCAGTCGTACAGCCATTGGAGAATTGAAATGAATCGTGAACTGACGCAAAGCTCCTTCGGACCCCAGGAAGCTCCGACCTCGTTCGACGAGATCAGGATTTCGCTCGCGTCGCCTGAAAAGGTGCTCTCGTGGTCCTACGGGGAAATCAAGAAGCCGGAGACGATCAACTACAGGACGTTCAAGCCTGAGCGAGACGGCTTGTTCTGCGCGCGGATACTCGGTCCGATCAAGGATTACGAGTGCCTCTGCGGAAAGTACAAAAGGATGAAGTTCCGCGGCGTCACCTGCGAGAAATGCGGCGTCGAGGTCACGCTCCAGAAGGTTCGCCGCGAGCGGATGGGGCACATCCAGCTTGCTGCTCCCGTCGCGCACATCTGGTTCCTGAAATCGCCGCCGAGCCGCACGAGCCGCATCGGGCTCATGCTCGACATGGCGCTCGCGGATCTGGAACGGATCCTTTATTTCGAGCGGTTCGTCGTGATCGAGCCGGGATTGACGGATTTCGAAACGGGCCAGCTTCTCACCGAGGAAGATTACCTGAACGCGCAGGACAGCTACGGACAGGAAGCCTTCAGGGCCGGGATCGGAGCGGAAGCCATTCGGGAAATGCTGTCCCAAGTCGATCTCGAATTCGAGGCGGAGACGCTCAGGGCCGAGCTAGCCAACACGGCGAGCGAGCAGAAGCTGAAGAAAATCGTCAAGCGGCTCAAGCTGATCGAAAGCTTCATAGAAAGCCGGAATCGTCCGGAATGGATGATCTTCACCGTCATTCCGGTCATTCCGCCGGAGCTTCGGCCTCTGGTGCCGCTGGACGGCGGCCGATTCGCGACGTCGGACTTGAACGACCTCTACCGCCGCGTCATCAACCGGAACAACCGCCTCAAGCGGCTTCAGGATCTTCGCGCGCCGGACATCATCGTGCGCAACGAGAAGCGGATGCTCCAGGAATCGGTCGATGCGCTGTTCGACAACGGGCGGCGCGGCAAGACGATCACCGGCTCCAACCGGCGGCCGCTCAAGTCGCTGAGCGACATGCTGAAAGGAAAGCAGGGCAGGTTCCGCCAGAATCTGCTCGGGAAGCGCGTGGATTTTTCGGGCCGTTCGGTGATCGTCACGGGTCCCGAGCTCAAGCTCCACCAATGCGGCCTTCCGAAGAAAATGGCGCTCGAGCTGTTCAAGCCGTTCATCTACTCGAAGCTCGAGAAGCGGAATCTCTCGACCACGATCAAGCAGGCGAAGAAGCTTGTGGAGAAGGAGCAGAAGGAGGTCTGGGACATTCTCGACGAAGTGATCCGCGAGCACCCCGTGCTTCTCAACCGCGCTCCGACTCTGCACAGGCTCGGGATCCAGGCTTTCGAGCCCGTGCTCATCGAAGGCAAGGCGATCCAGCTCCATCCCCTGGTCTGCTCGGCGTTCAACGCCGACTTCGACGGCGACCAGATGGCGGTGCACGTCCCGCTTTCGCTTGAAGCGCAGCTTGAGGCGCGCGTCCTGATGATGTCGACCAACAACATTCTGTCGCCCGCCAACGGCGCGCCGATCATCGTTCCCTCGCAGGACATGATCCTGGGGCTCTACTACAACAGCCTCGAGAGGTCGGGCATGCCCGGAGAGGGAATGGCGTTCTCGTCCGTGGCCGAAGTGGAGCATGCGGTCGAAACCGGAATCGTGCACCCCCATGCCAAGGTCAAGGTGCGAATCAAGCAGGTCGACGGGCAGGGAGAGACCCACTTCAAGATTGTGGATACGACGCCGGGGCGCGCGATGCTCGGCGCGATGCTCCCCCTCAATGCCAAGACGCCGTTCGAAAAGCTGATCAACAGGCTCCTGAGGAAAAAAGAGGTGCAGGAGGTGATCGACACGGTCTACCGGTACTGCGGCCAGAAGGAATCGGTGATCTTCTGCGACCAGATCATGGCGCTGGGATTCAAGAAGGCGTTCATGGCGGGAATATCGTTCGGCAAGGACGACATGCTGATTCCCGACAAGAAATGGTCGATCGTGCAGGACACGCGCGATCAGGTCGGCGAATTCGAGCAGCAGTACATGGACGGCCTGATCACTCAGGGCGAGAAGTACAACAAAGTCGTGGACGCTTGGTCGAAATGCTCGGACGAAGTCGCGGCCGCGATGATGAACGAGATTTCAGCGACCAAGCGCGACGAAGCCGATGCCGAGCTGGAGCCGAATTCGGTCTACATGATGGCGCATTCGGGAGCGCGCGGCTCTCCGGCCCAGATGAAGCAGCTGGCCGGAATGCGCGGCCTGATGACCAAGCCGTCCGGCGAGATCATCGAGACTCCGATCATCTCGAACTTCAAGGAAGGCTTGAACGTGCTTGAGTACTTCAATTCCACGCACGGCGCGCGGAAGGGTCTCGCGGACACGGCTTTGAAGACCGCCAATTCAGGGTATCTCACTCGCCGTCTGGTCGACGTCGCGCAGGATTGCATCGTGCGGAGCCACGATTGCGGCACGTCCAACGCGATCACCGTGAGGCCTTCGATGAGCGACGGGCAGGTCGTCGCGTCGGTCGGCGAGCGCATCCTGGGACGGGTGACGGCGGAAGACATACTGCATCCCGGCGACGGCGGCGTTCTGGTCGAGCGGAACGCGCTGATCGACGAGACCGCCGCCGAATCCGTAGAGAGCGCCGGAGTGCAAAGCGTCAAGATACGGTCCGCGCTGACCTGCGAAGCCGATGACGGAGTCTGCGCGCTCTGCTACGGCCGCGACCTCGCCCGCGGAGAGCTTGTCAACGAAGGCGAAGCGGTCGGGATCATTGCGGCCCAGTCGATCGGAGAGCCGGGAACGCAGCTGACGATGAGGACGTTCCATATCGGCGGCATCGCGGAGACCGCCCATCAGTCGTTCGTCGAAGCCTATCACGAAGGGAAGGTCGAGTATCGGAATCAGAACATTTTGACCGACAAGGCGGGAAGCCGAATCGTCATCGGCCGCAACATGACGTTGGCCGTGCTCGACGAGCGCGGCGTCGAGCGTTCGGTTCAGAAGCTGGCCTACGGCGCGCGGCTTCTGGTCAAGAACAAGCAGAAGGTCAAAAGCGGCGACAAGCTTTGCGAGTGGGATCCGTACACCCTGCCCATCATAGCGGAAAAGGCCGGAACGGCCCGGCATCTGAATCTTGTCGCGGGGATTTCGATCAAGGAGGAGTTCGACGAGGCGACCGGCATCAGCAGGAAGATCGTCACCGATTGGAGGTCGGTCAAGAAAAGCGGGGATTTCAAGCCGGAGATCAGGATACTGAATGAGGACGGCGAGACCGTCCAGCTCAACAACGGCAACCCTGCGGCCTACCCCATGTCGGTCGACGCGATCCTTTCCGTCGAGGATGGCTCCGAGGTCTCCGAGGGCGACGTGATCGCAAGAATCCCGCGCGAGGGCGCGAAGACCAAGGACATCACCGGCGGCCTGCCGCGGGTCGCCGAGCTGTTCGAGGCCCGCCGTCCCAAGGATCACGCGATCATCGCCGAGATCGACGGCCACATCAGGTTCAAGAAGGACTACAGGAACAAGTGGCGGATCGCGATCGAGCCCGACGACGAGTCCGTCCAGCCTGCGGAATACATGGTCGCCAAAGGCAAGCACATTCCGGTCCAGGAGGGCGATTACGTCAGGAAAGGCGAATACATCGTCGACGGAAATCCGGCTCCTCACGACATCTTGAGAATCCAGGGCGTCGAGGCGCTTGCGGAGTATTTGGTCAACGAGGTCCAGGACGTGTACCGGCTCCAAGGCGTCAAGATCAACGACAAGCACATTGAAGTGATCGTCAGCCAGATGCTCCAGAAGTGGGAAGTGATCGATTCGGGCCAGACGACGCTTCTG
Source organism: Paracoccaceae bacterium (assembly GCA_965205055.1). Taxonomy (GTDB): domain Bacteria; phylum Pseudomonadota; class Alphaproteobacteria; order Rhodobacterales; family Rhodobacteraceae; genus CBDBBY01. The sequence continues at coordinate 4,102,651 of OZ242030.1, forward strand.
AAGGGCGAGCAGGTCGACAAGGAGGAGTTCGAAGCGGCGAACAAGCGCGCGATCGCGGACAACCGGGAGCCGGCCAAGGGCGGACCGGTGCTGCTGGGCATCACCAAAGCCTCGCTGCAGACTCGATCCTTCATCTCTGCGGCGTCGTTCCAGGAGACCACCCGGGTGCTGACGGAAGCGGCGGTGCAGGGAAAGCGCGATCAATTGATCGGACTCAAGGAGAATGTGATCGTCGGCAGGCTGATCCCTGCCGGAACCGGACGGTCGGCGACCCAGATCCACCGGATCGCCCGGCAGCGGGACCAGCAGATCCTCGAAAGGAACGAGGCGGCGGCTTTGCCGCCTCCTTTCGACGCAGGGCCGGACGATCTGGCGGACAGCCCGGTGATGTAGTTCGCCGCGAGAAAGCCGCGGGCGGTTCGGCCGCCTGCGGCTTTCTTGCCGCATGAATCGAAAAACCATGTTGACATCCGACTCGAATCGAAACTATATGCCGCCCACCGCCGGATGGGGTTCGCGCCCTGTCCGCTGCGTTAGCCGTAACTTTGGTGAGCAAGATCCCGGCCTCAAGCCGCGATCCTCTGGAATGACGCCGCTCGGGAAATTGAGCGGCGCACTCGCCTTATCGGCTCACAGCAGTGGACTCGCCGTCCGTTCCGCCGGGAAGACATGAGTCAAGAGAGTTCGCAATGCCGACCATACAGCAGTTGATCAGGAAGCCGCGCAAGCCGAAGGCCAAGCGGCAGAAATCAATGCACCTCCTCGGCTGCCCCCAGCGGCGCGGGGTCTGCACGCGCGTGTACACGACCACCCCGAAAAAGCCGAATTCGGCGATGCGGAAGGTCGCGAAAGTCCGGCTGACGAGCGGCTACGAGGTGATTTCGTACATTCCCGGCGAAGCCCACAACCTGCAGGAGCATTCGGTGGTTCTCATCCGCGGCGGGCGGGTCAAGGACCTTCCCGGCGTGCGCTACCACATCCTGCGCGGCACTCGGGACACCGAGGGCGTGAGCAACCGCCGCCAGCGCCGTTCCAAATACGGCACGAAGAAGCCCAAGTAGGAGAGCGCAGAGATGTCACGCCGCCGCCGCGCAGAGAAGCGGGATGTGCTTCCCGATCCGAAATACGGGGACCGCATGCTGTCGAAATTCATGAACAATCTCATGAAGGACGGCAAGAAGGCGGTCGCGGAGAGCATCGTGTACACCGCCCTGACCCGGGTGGAGGACAAGCTCCGGCGGCATCCCGTCGACGTGTTCCACGAGGCGATCCACAATGTGAAGCCGGCGCTCGAGGTCCGGTCCAGAAGAGTGGGCGGGTCGACCTACCAGATCCCCGTCGAGGTGCGGCCGGAGCGCCGCGACGCCCTGGCGATCAGGTGGCTCATCGCCGCCGCGCGGAAGCGCAACGAGAACACCATGGAGGAAAGGCTGGCCGGCGAGCTCATGGACGCGTCCGGCATGCGGGGAAGCGCCGTGAAGAAAAGAGAAGACACCCACAAGATGGCTGAGGCGAACAAGGCGTTCAGCCATTATCGATGGTAACCCGCCCGCGTCAGGACTGAACGATGCCCCGTCAATACCCACTGGAACGATACCGGAATTTCGGGATCATGGCGCATATCGACGCCGGCAAGACGACGACGACCGAGCGAATCCTTTATTACACCGGGAAATCCCACAAGATCGGCGAAGTCCACGACGGCGCCGCCACGATGGACTGGATGGAGCAGGAGCAGGAGCGCGGAATCACGATCACTTCGGCCGCGACGACGACCTTCTGGGAGCGGACCGAAGACGGCGAGACCGCCCAATCCGACAAGTACCGCTTCAACATCATCGACACGCCGGGCCACGTGGATTTCACCATCGAGGTGGAGCGCTCGCTCGCGGTGCTGGACGGCACCATCTGCGTTCTGGACGCCAATGCGGGCGTGGAGCCTCAGACCGAGACCGTGTGGCGGCAGGCCGACAGGTACAAGGTGCCCAGAATCGTGTTCGTCAACAAGATGGACAAGATCGGAGCCGACTATTTCTATTGCGTCCGGATGATCAAGGAGAGGACCGGCGCCGAGCCGCTCCAGATCCAGATCCCGATCGGCCGCGAGGACTCCTTCGAGGGCGTCATCGATCTGGTGACGATGGAGGAGTGGACCTGGAAGGGCGAGGATCTCGGAGCGACCTGGACGCGGCAGCCCGTGCGCGAGGAACTGAAGAGCTCCGCTGAAGAATGGCGCAACAAAATGGTCGAGACCGCCGTCGAGATGGACGACGACGCGACGGAGCGCTACCTCGACGGCGTCGAGCCCGGCGCGGACGAGCTTCGCGCCCTGATCCGCAAAGGCACTTTGGACATGTCTTTCGTGCCGGTCATGGCGGGTTCGGCTTTCAAGAACAAGGGCGTCCAGCCGATGCTGAACGCGGTGATCGACTACCTGCCGGGGCCGCTCGACGTCGAGTCCTACATGGGATTCACGCCCGGCGACAAGGACGAGGTGCGGAACATCGAAAGGTCCGCGGACGACTCGCAGCCGTTTTCCGGCTTGGCCTTCAAGATCATGAACGACCCGTTCGTAGGGTCCCTTTCCTTCGTGCGGATATATTCCGGCGCGATCCAGAAGGGCGACCAGATGATGAATTCCACCAAGGGGAAGCGCGAGCGCGTCGGGCGCATGATGATGATGCACTCCAACAACCGGGAGGAAATCACGGAGGCGTTCGCGGGCGACATCGTGGCTCTGGCCGGACTCAAGGAGACCACGACCGGAGACACGCTCTGCAGCAACGCGTCCCCGGTCGTTCTGGAAACGATGACGTTTCCCGATCCCGTCATCGAGATCGCCGTCGAGCCGAAGACGAAAGCGGATCAGGAGAAGATGGCCCAGGCGCTGCAGCGCCTCGCGGCCGAGGATCCCTCGTTCAAGGTCGAGACCGACATCGAGTCCGGCCAGACGATCATGAAAGGCATGGGCGAACTGCATCTGGACATCCTCGTCGACAGGATGAAGCGCGAATTCCGCGTCGAGGCGAACATCGGCGTGCCGCAGGTCGCTTACAGGGAAACCGTGTCGTACGCGGCGGAGATCGACTACACGCACAAGAAGCAGACGGGCGGCGCGGGCCAGTTCGCGCGGGTGAAGATGGTCATCGAGCCGCAGGAGGCCGGGGAAGGCTACGATTTCGAATCGATGATCGTAGGCGGCGCCATTCCGAAGGAATACATCCCCGGGGTCGAAAAGGGCATCCGGTCCGTTCTCGAATCCGGCCCGCTCGCCGGGTTCCCTGTCATCGATCTGCGGGTGAAATTGATCGACGGCGCGTTCCACGAGGTGGACTCGTCGGTGATGGCGTTCGAACTGGCCGGACGGGCGGCGATGCGCGAAGGCCTGCGCAAGGCCGGGGCGAAACTGCTCGAGCCGATCATGAAGGTCGAGGTCGTCGCTCCCGAGGAATACACGGGCAGCATCAACGGCGATCTCACCAAGCGCAGAGGCAGCGTGATGGGGCAGGAGATGCGGGGCAACGCGACCGTGATCTCGGCGGCGGCGCCGCTCGCCAACATGTTCGGATACATCAACAATCTGAGGTCAATGTCTTCGGGACGGGCAAGCTACACGATGCAGTTTTCGCATTACGACGCCGTGCCGCAGAACATTTCCGAGGAAATTCAGGCGAAGTACGCGTGACGGTTCGGGCCGCGCGCGCAATCAGGAAGGGAATGCAAGGCAATGGCGAAAGCGAAATTTGAGCGCAGCAAGCCGCACGTCAATGTGGGCACGATCGGACACGTCGACCACGGCAAGACGACGCTGACGGCGGCGATCACCAAGTATTTCGGCGAATTCCAAGCCTACGACACGATCGACGGGGCGCCGGAGGAGAAAGCCCGCGGAATCACGATTTCGACGGCGCATGTCGAATACGAGACGGAGAATCGGCACTACGCGCACGTCGACTGCCCCGGCCACGCCGACTATGTGAAGAACATGATCACCGGGGCGGCGCAGATGGACGGCGCGATCCTCGTGGTCAGCGCGGCGGACGGCCCGATGCCGCAGACGCGGGAGCACATCCTGCTCGCCCGCCAGGTCGGCGTTCCGGCGCTTGTCGTCTACATGAACAAGGTCGACCAGGTCGACGATCCCGAGCTGCTCGAGCTCGTCGAAATGGAAATTCGCGAACTGCTCAGCGCGTACGAGTTTCCGGGCGACGACATTCCGGTGATCCAAGGGTCGGCGCTCGCCGCCCTGGAAGGCCGAGACGACGAAATCGGCGAGGGCAGCATCAAGGAATTGATGGCCGCCGTCGACGAGAACATCCCGACGCCCGAGCGTCCGATCGACATGCCGTTCCTGATGCCGATCGAGGACGTGTTCTCGATTTCCGGCCGGGGCACCGTGGTGACGGGCCGGGTCGAGCGCGGCCAGGTCAAGATCGGAGACGAGATCGAGATCGTGGGGATCAAGGAAACCAGCAAGACGACCTGCACCGGCGTCGAGATGTTCCGCAAGCTGCTGGACAGCGGCGAAGCCGGAGACAACATCGGAGCGCTTCTGAGGGGCGTCGGACGCGACGAGGTCGAGCGGGGCCAGGTGCTCTGCAAGCCCGGATCGGTCACGCCGCACACCGTTTTCGAAGCGGAGGCGTATGTGCTCACGAAGGAAGAAGGCGGCAGGCACACGCCGTTCTTCACCAGCTATCGGCCGCAGTTCTATTTCCGGACCACGGACGTGACGGGAACGGTCGAGCTGCCGGGCGGCACGGAGATGGTCATGCCGGGCGACAACGTGACGTTCAAGGTCAAGCTCATCGCTCCGATCGCCATGGAGGAGAAGCTCCGCTTCGCGATCAGGGAAGGCGGCAGGACGGTGGGCGCGGGCGTCGTGACCAAGGTCATCGAATAATTCAATGCGGCGCGGAGGGGCGGTCCCCTCCGCGCCGCAAGCATTTTGGAAATTGGGATCGGCAGATGATTCAAAGCCAGAACATCCGAATTCGCTTGAAGGCGTTCGACTATCGCGTGCTGGACGCGAGCACGAGCGAGATCGTCGAGACGGCCAAGCGAACCGGCGCGCGGGTGCGCGGCCCGATTCCGCTTCCGAACAAATTCGAGAAGTTCACCGTGCTGCGGGGGCCGCACATCGACAAGAAGTCCAGAGAGCAGATGGAGATCCGCACTCACAAGCGGCTTCTGGACATCGTCGATCCGACGCCCCAGACCGTGGATGCTTTGATGAAGCTTGATCTCGCCGCGGGCGTGGCGGTGGAAATCAAGATTTGAAGGGAATTCCGGAATGCGTTCTGGACTGATTGCGAAGAAGCTCGGCATGACTCGGCTTTTCACGGACGACGGCAAAGAGGTGCCTGTCACTGTGCTGCTTGTCGACGGCCTGCAGGTCGTCGCGCAGCGGACCCGGGACAAGGACGGGTACACGGCGCTGCAGCTCGGCGTCGGGACCGCGAAGGCCGCCCGGGTGTCCCGGCCCATGCGCGGCGTGTTCGCGCAGGCCTCCGTCGCGCCCAAGCGGAAGCTCGCGGAGTTCCGGGTCAGCCCGGAAAATCTCATTTCAGTGGGCTCGGAGATCACCGCCGACCATTTCCTGCCGGGACAGAAGGTCGATGTTTCCGGGACATCCATCGGCAAGGGCTTCGCCGGGGCGATGAAGCGGCACAACTTCTCCGGACTTCGCGCATCGCACGGCGTTTCGATCAATCACCGCTCGCTCGGCTCGACCGGCCAATGCCAGTTCCCGGGCCGCGTCTTCAAAGGAAAGAAGATGGCCGGCCAGATGGGCGACGCCAGCGTGACGACCCAGAACCTCGAGGTTGTCCGCACCGACTCGGACCGGGGCCTGATCATGGTCAAGGGCGCCGTGCCGGGATCGAAGGGCGGATGGGTGACGGTCCGGGATGCGGTCAAGAAGGGCGTGCCGGAATCCGCGCCTCGGCCCGCGGCGGTCCGCGAAGCGGAAGCGAAAGCCGAAGAGGATTCGGCCGCCGCGCCGGATGCCGAGGCGAAAGGAGCCGAGGAATGAAAGCGCAAGTCGTCAGCCTGACGCAGGACTCGGAGGAGGCCGTCGATCTGCCGGACGATATTTTCGGCCTCGACCCCAGAGCCGACATTCTGCACCGCGTCGTGCGATGGCAGCGCGCGAAGGCGCGCCAAGGCACGCACAAGGCGAAGACCAGATCGGAAACAAGCTACTCCAAACGCAAGATATACGGCCAGAAAAAAACAGGAAACGCGCGCCACGGCGACCGGAACGCGCCCATTTTCCGCAAAGGCGGCGCATACAAGGCTCCGCATCCCCGCGACCACTCCCACAAGCTCCCCAAGAAAGTGCGCAGGCTCGGACTGCTGCATGCGCTGTCGGCGAAGGCGGCGGAATCCGAGGTGGTCGTTCTGGACGCGGCGCGGATGGAAACCCCCAAGACCAAGGAGCTGGCCAAAGCCGTCTCGCAATTCGGCTGGCGAAGGGCGCTGGTGATCGACGGCCCGACCGTCGATGCGAATTTTGCACGAGCCGCCGCGAATCTTCCCGGGATGGACATCCTTCCCTGCCACGGCGCGAACGTCTTCGACATCCTGAAGTGCAGAGAGCTGGTCATCACGAAATCCGGTCTTGAAGGGCTCGCAGCGAGGCTGGCATGAAACCGAAGTCAATCCATTACGACATCATCCGCAAGCCGGTGATAACGGAAAAGGCCACCTATGCGTCGGAAGCGAACGCCGTGGTGTTCGAAACCGCGCCCGACGCGAGCAAGCCGATGATTCTGGAGGCGGTTGAAGCCATATTCAACGTCAAGGTCAAATCGGTGAACACGGTTGTGACCAAGGGCAAGAAGGTCCGGTTCAGGGGGCGTCCGGGCCGGCGGAAGGATGTCAAGAAGGCTTACGTCCGGCTTGAGGAAGGGAACACGATCGATGTCACGACCGGGCTTTGATTCCAGCTTCGCCGGCACGGTCGCGGCGAGGGAGGCATTGGCATGGCGTTGAAGACTTTCAACCCGACGACCCCCGGGCAGCGCGGGCTCGTGCTTGTCGACCGGTCCGCGCTTTGGAAAGGAGCGCCTCGGAAGGCGCTGACCCAGGGCCTGCCGTCCAAGGGCGGCCGGAACAACGGCGGCAGAATGACGGTCCGGCGGCGGGGCGGCGGGGCCAAGCGGGTCTACCGGGTCATCGACTTCAAGCGGCGGAAGATGGACGTGCCTGCGGTCGTGGAGCGCATCGAGTACGATCCGAACCGTTCGGCTTTCATCGCGCTCATCCAGTATGAAGACGGCGAGCGGTCGTACATTCTTGCCCCGCAGCGTCTGGCGGTGGGCGAGAAGGTGGTTGCGTCGTCCCGGGCGGATGTGAAGCCCGGCAATGCGATGCCGTTTTCGGGAATGCCGCTGGGCACGATCGTGCACAATATCGAACTGAAGCCCGGCAAGGGGGGACAGATCGCGAGGGCGGCAGGCACGTACGCGCAGTTCTTGGGTCGCGACGGCGGGTATGCCCAGCTCCGGCTGTCCTCGGGCGAGATGAGGGTCGTGCGCCAGGAGTGCATGGCCTCTGTCGGAGCCGTGTCCAACCCGGACAACTCGAACCAGAATCTCGGCAAGGCCGGGCGCAGCAGAAACCTTGGACGCCGGCCGAGCGTCCGCGGCGTGGCGATGAACCCGGTCGACCACCCGCACGGCGGCGGAGAAGGCAAGTCCAGCGGCGGCCGCCATCCGGTGACCCCTTGGGGCAAGCCGACGCGCGGCATGCGCACCCGCAAGAACAAGACGACCGACAAATACATTTTGCGGCGTCGGCACGCAGCGAAGAAAGGACGGTAAGCCATGGCGCGGTCGGTCTGGAAAGGTCCGTTCGTGGACAAGGACGTTCTGAAGAAGGCGGAGCGGGCGAAAGAGTCCGGCCGCAGGGACGTCATCAAGATCTGGTCGAGGCGGTCGACGATACTTCCCCAGTTCGTCGGTTTGACATTCGGCGTCTACAACGGCCGGAAGCACGTGCCCGTGTTCGTCACCGAGGAGATGATCGGACAGAAATTCGGCGAGTACTCGCCGACCAGGACGTATTACGGCCACGCGGCCGACAAGAAGGCGAAGCGCAGGTGATCGCATGGGCAAATTGAAAGCGGAACCCCGGCTCGGCGCGAACGAGGCGCAGGCGGTTGCCCGGATGCTCCGGGTTTCGCCCCAGAAGCTGAATTTGGTCGCGTCCATGATCAGGGGCAAGACCGTGAACGCCGCGCTGGCCGATCTCGACTTCTCGAAGAAGCGCATCGCCGGCGAAGTCAGGAAGTGCCTGATGTCGGCGGTGGCGAATGCGGAGAACAACCATGGTCTCGACGTGGACAGTCTCGTCGTCGACGAGGCGTTCGTCGGCAAGAATCTCGTCATGAAGCGCATTCGTGCGAGGGCCCGGGGCCGCGCGGCCCGCATCGCCAAGCCGTTCTCGCAGTTGACGGTGAGGGTTCGGCAGATTGAGGAGTCCGCTTGATGGGACAAAAGGTCAATCCGATCGCGATGCGCCTTCAGGTCAATCGCACCTGGGACAGCCGCTGGTATGCCGACAGCAAGGAATTCGGCGCTCTGCTGCAGGAGGATCTCAGGATCCGCGAGTATATCGACAAGGAGTGCGCCCAAGCCGGAGTCAGCAAGGTCATCATCGAACGGCCGCACAAGAAGTGCAGGGTCACGGTGCATACCGCGCGTCCCGGCGTCGTCATCGGCAAGAAAGGCGCGGACATCGAGAAGCTGCGCCAGCGGCTCTCCAAGATCACCGAATCCGAGATGCACTTGAACATCGTCGAAGTTCGGAAGCCCGAGATCGACGCGAAGCTGGTGGCGGCGTCGGTCGCGCAGCAGCTCGAGCGCCGCGTCCTGTTCCGCCGCGCGATGAAGCGCGCCGTGCAGAACGCGATGAGAATGGGAGCGCTCGGGATTCGAGTCAATGTCTCGGGCCGTCTGGGCGGCGCCGAGATCGCCCGGACCGAATGGTACAGGGAAGGCCGCGTGCCGCTTCACACGCTCCGGGCCAACATCGACTACGCCGCGGCGGTGGCGTCCACGCCGTACGGCGTGATCGGGGTCAAAGTCTGGATATTCAAGGGCGAGATCATGGAGCATGATCCCATGGCGCGGGACAAGCTGGATCAGGGGCTCCGGGACGGCAGCGCCCCCCGCCGCCGCCGGTCGGGAAACATTTAGGGGGTCGAGATGCTGCAGCCTAAGCGACCGAAATTCCGCAAACAGCACAAGGGCCGCATCCACGGATGCGCGAAGGGCGGCACGTCGCTGAATTTCGGATCCTTCGGACTGAAGGCGATCCAGCCCGAACGGGTGACGGCGCGCCAGATCGAAGCGGCGCGGCGCGCCATGACGCGCCATATGAAGCGCCAAGGGCGCGTTTGGATACGGATTTTTCCGGACGTTCCGGTTTCGAAGAAGCCGACCGAGGTACGGATGGGCAAGGGCAAAGGCTCGGTCGAGTACTGGGCGGCGAAGGTCAAGCCCGGAAGAATCATGTTCGAGATCGACGGGGTGTCCGAGCCGGTCGCGCGGGAAGCGCTTCGCCTGGCGGCGATGAAGCTGCCGATCAAGAGCCGCATAGTGCAGCGGGAGGACTGGTGAAGCTCGCGGGCGGACCGCGCCGCGAGCTCATTCGAGGAATTGCATGATGGATCCAAGTGAATTGCGAACGAAATCGCCCGACGAGCTGCGCGACGAATTGCTCAAGCTGCGCAAGGAGGCTTTCAACCTCCGGTTCCAAAGCAGCAACTCGGAGCTTTCGAACACGGCCCGAGTGCGCGAGGTGCGGCGCGACACGGCCCGAGTGCTGACTGTCCTGAACGAAAAGAATGAGCCGCGGTCGGCGGACTGAACGAGGAACTGACGAATGCCTAAACGGATATTGACCGGGAAGGTCGTGGGCGACCGCACCGAAAAGTCGGTCACCGTGCTCGTCGAGCGCCGCTTCATGCATCCGGTGCTCAAGAAGACGGTTCGCCGCTCGAAGAAATTCCACGCGCACGATGCGGAGAACGGAGCCAAGATCGGCGACGTCGTCCGCATCCGGGAATGCGCGCCGGTGTCGAAAACGAAACGCTGGGAAGTGATCGCGTAGTCGAGGACGCGCTTTCCGGTTTTTGATCGAAACCCTGGGGCCGCTGCCGGTCCCCGAAGGTCGGGAGAAAACGCATGATCCAGATGCAGACAAATCTGGATGTCGCAGACAATTCCGGTGCCCGCCGAGTGCAATGCATCAAGGTGCTCGGCGGCTCCAAGCGGAAATTCGCGTCCGTGGGCGACGTGATCATCGTGTCCGTGAAGGACGCGATTCCGCGCGGCCGGGTGAAGAAGGGCGACGTCCGGCGCGCAGTCGTGGTCCGCACGGCGAAGGAAGTCTGCCGCGACGACGGCACCGCCATACGTTTCGACAGGAACGCGGCCGTGATTCTCAACAACAACGACGAGCCGATCGGGACGCGCATATTCGGACCGGTCGTCCGTGAGCTCCGCTCCAGGAATTTCATGAAGATCGTTTCTCTTGCGCCGGAGGTCCTGTGATGGCGGCGAAGCTGAAAAAGGGAGACCGGGTCGTGGTGCTCGCCGGCAAGGATCTGGGCCGGACGGGCGAGATCCTCAGTGTCGACCCGAAGAAGGGGAAGGCCGTGGTCGCCGACATCAACGTGGCGGTGCGGCACACCAGGCAGTCGCCGAATGCCCAGCAGGCGGGCCGCATTCCGAAGCCGATGCCCGTCAGCCTGTCGAACCTTGCTTTGGAGGATCCGGAATCCGGCGGGCCGACGAGGGTCGGGTTTCGATTCGAGGACGGCAAGAAGGTGCGCTACGCGAAAAAGTCGGGAGCGTTGATCGATGGCTGAAAACAAGCCGAGGCTGCGGACGCGCTACGACGGCGAGATCCGCGCCGCCCTGAAGGAACAGTTCGGGTATCGGAATGAAATGATGATCCCGAGGCTGGCCAAGATCGTGCTCAATATGGGCGTCGGCGAAGCCGTGAAGGATTCGAAGAAGTCGGCGGCGGCAGTGTCCGACCTGTCCGCGATCGCGGGCCAGAAGGCGGTTCCGACGAGAGCCAGGAAATCCATCGCCGGGTTCCGCCTGCGCGAAGGGATGCCTGTGGGAGCGAAGGTCACGCTGCGCGGAGATCGGATGTACGAGTTTCTGGACCGTCTCGTCACGATCGCGATGCCGCGGGTCCGCGACTTCAGGGGGCTTTCCGGAAAATCATTCGACGGCAACGGGAATTACGCTCTCGGCTTGCGCGAGCATATCGTGTTCTCTGAAATCGATTACGACTCGGTCGACGAGATCAGGGGCATGGACATTGCGATTTGCACGACGGCGAAGACCGACGAGGAAGCCAAGCATCTGCTGCAGGGCTTCAACCTGCCGTTCAACAGTTGACCGCGAGGAAGAGGGGCCGATGGCTAAAAAAGCGATGGTGGAGCGCGAACGGAAGCGCCGGAGGATGGTCAAGCGATATGCCGCCAGGCGAAATGCGCTGAAGGAGATCCTGAAGAACAAGGACACGCCCATGGAGGAGCGCTTCATGGCGAGCGTGAAGCTGGCGAAGATCCCGAGGAACTCGTCGCCGTCCAGGCTTCACAACCGTTGCGAGCTGACCGGCAGGCCGAAGGGGTACTACCGGAAGCTGAAGATTTCCCGGATCGCGCTTCGCGAACTGGGCGGCTCCGGGCAGATTCCCGGAATGGTCAAGTCGAGCTGGTAGAGGTTGAATCGACATGTCTTTCAGCGATCCGATCGGTGACATGCTCACCCGAATCCGAAATGCCCAGATGCGCAGGCGGCAAACGGTCGTCGCGCCTTCGTCCAAGCTTCGAGTCTGGGTGCTCGACGTGCTTGCGCGGGAGGGCTACATACGCGGCTACGAGAAAGTTGAATCGGAGGCCGGCCGGACCGAAATCGAAATCAGCCTGAAGTATTTCGAAGGAACGCCGGTCATCAGGGAGCTCAAGCGGGTCTCGAAGCCCGGACGCCGGGTGTATGCCGGGGCCAAGAACATCCCGTTCGTCCGCCAGGGGCTGGGCGTCGCCATAGTCTCCACCCCCGAAGGCGTCATGTCCGATGCGGATGCCCGCAGCCGCAACGTCGGCGGCGAAGTCCTCTGCACGGTATTCTGAAGGATCGCGCCATGTCGAGGATAGGCAAGAAATCGATCGCGATTCCGGAAGGGATCTCCGCCGAGCTGTCGGGACGCGCCTTCAAGGTGAACGGTCCGAACGGAACGCAGAGCTACACGGTCGGCGACGACGTGACCGTGGAGCTTGCCGGCGGAGAGATCAAAGTGCTCCCGCGCGGCTCATCCAAGAGGGCTCGGCAGCAGTGGGGGATGACTCGCACGATGATCGCGAACTGCGTGGCCGGGGCGTCATCGAACTTCAAGAAGGAGCTCGAGATCACCGGCGTCGGATATCGCGCGCAGGTGCGGGGCAGCACGCTCAACCTGACGCTGGGCTTGAGCCATGACGTCAACTACGAAATCCCGGAAGGGGTCAAGGTGACCGCGCTTTCGACGACTCGACTCGTGGTCGAAGGGGCGGACAAGCAAAAGGTCGGACAGGTCGCGGCGAACATCCGGAGGTGGAGGCCGCCGGAGCCTTTCAAGGGGAAAGGCATCAGATACAAAAACGAAATCGTGTTCCGCAAAGTCGGAAAGAAGAAGTAGACTCGAACCCATGGCTGCAAGTAAACGCGAATTGCTGTTCCGCCGCCGGATGCGGAATCGGAACAGGTTGAGGCGATGTTCGACCGGGCGGCTCCGTCTGTCCGTCTATCGGTCGAACAAGAATATCAGCGTCCAGTTGATCGACGATGCGCGCGGCGTGACGGTGGCCGCCGCTTCATCGCTGGAAAAGTCGCTCGGCATCGAGCGGGGCGGCAGCGCCGCCGCGGCGGAAAAGGTCGGGACGGCGATCGCGGAGAGGGCCCGGCAGGCGGGCGTGGAAGAATGCTATTTCGATCGCGGCGGGTTCCTGTACCACGGCCGCGTCAAGGCGCTCGCCGACGCGGCGCGCGCCGGCGGACTGAAGCTCTAGGAGGGCGGCATGGCGAAAGAAGACGGGCGGCGTTCCCGAGAAGAGAACCCGGAATTCGGCGACCGGCTCGTCGATATCAATCGCGTATCGAAAACGGTGAAAGGCGGAAAGCGTTTCGGATTTTCGGCGCTGGTCGTGGTCGGCGACCAGAAAGGCCGCGTGGGTTTCGGCAAGGGCAAAGCCAAGGAGGTCCCCGAAGCGATCCGCAAAGCGACGGAGAAAGCCAAGGGCAGTCTGTTCCGGGTTCCGCTTCGCGAAAGCAGGACGCTTCACCACGACATCGAGGGCAGGCACGGCGCGGGCAAAGTCGTGCTTCGCACGGCTCCGCAAGGAACGGGCATCATCGCCGGCGGCCCGATGCGCGCCGTGTTCGAGATGCTCGGGGTTCAGGACGTCGTCGCGAAATCGATTGGCTCGCAAAGCAACTACAACATGATCAGAGCGACGCTGGACGCCTTGTCGAAAGCTTCCAGTCCCCGCCAGGTGGCGATGCGCAGGGGGAAGAAGGTCGCGGAACTGAACAGGAAGACGGATCGCCAAGCCGCCGGAGGATGAGCATGACGGAAATGCGCAGCACGATTGTCGTCCGCCAGATCGGATCCCCGATACGTCGTCCGGCGAAGCAACGCCAGACGCTGGTCGGCTTGGGACTGAACAAGATGCACAAGGTGCGGGAGCTCGAAGACACTCCTGCGGTGCGCGGAATGATCAGAAGGATTCCGCATTTGGTGGAAATCGTCGAATGCCGCGGCGACAATCCCGAAAAATGACGAAGCAACTCGGCGGGGCGGTTGAAAATGGGCTACAAGCTTAACGAAATCAGCGACATTCCGGGCGCGAATTCACGCCGCAAGCGCGTCGGACGCGGACCCGGCTCGGGCCGGGGCAAGACCGCAGGGCGCGGCATGAAAGGCCAGAAATCCCGATCAGGCGTAGCTTTGAACGGGTTCGAAGGCGGGCAAATGCCGTTGTATCAGCGCTTGCCGAAGCGCGGATTCAACAACCCCGGGCGAAAGCGGCACTCCACAACGAATCTCGGATCGATTCAGGCGTTCATCGACGCCGGCAAGATCGACCCGTCGTCGGTGGTCGACGAAAAAGCGCTGATTGAGTCGGGGCTGGTCAAGCGCCGCCTCGACGGCGTGAAGATACTGGGGGACGGCGAACTTCGCGCAAAGATCGACCTGGAAGTCGCCGCCGCGTCGAAGTCCGCCGCCGCCGCCGTTGCGGCCGCGGGCGGCAGCATCAAGACCGGATCGGAATCAAAGTAGCTGCACGAACACGGCTTGCCGTTGAATTCAAAGGCAGTGCATACTCGAAACGCAATCGCGCCCGGGCGCCCGCAGGACAGGAATTGACCAATGGTCTCAGCCGCTGAACAAATGGCGTCGAACCTCAGCTGGAGCGCTTTGGGAAAAGCGACGGAACTCCGGCAGCGCATATTGTTTGCGTTGGGCCTCCTCATCGTCTACCGGATCGGGACCTACATTCCGGTGCCGGGAATCGATACGGTCGCGTTGAGAGAGTTCGTGGACGCGGCGTCCACCGGCATCGGCGGCATGCTGAACATGTTCACCGGCGGGGCGATCGGACGGATGGGCGTGTTCGCGCTCGGAATCATGCCCTACATCTCGGCGTCGATCATCGTTCAACTGCTGGTCGCAATGGTGCCGCAACTCGAACAGCTCAAGAAAGAAGGCGAGCAAGGCCGCAAGAAGATCAACCAATACACCCGCTACGGAACCGTGTTCCTTGCGACATTTCAAGCTTACGGACTCGCCATAAGCCTGGAGTCGGGCGATCTGGCTCTCGATCCCGGCTGGTTCTTCCGGATCTCCTGCGTGATCACGCTCGTCGGCGGAACGCTCTTCCTGATGTGGCTCGGCGAACAGATCACGGCGCGCGGCATCGGAAACGGCATTTCCCTGATCATTTTCACCGGCATCATCGCGGAGATTCCGGCGGCGCTCGCACAGTTCTTCAGCCAAGGCCGCTCTGGAGCGCTTTCACCGGCGGTCATCGTCGGCGTGATCGCGATGGTCATCTTCGTGATCGCATTCGTCGTATTCATGGAGCGGTCTCTGCGGAAACTGACGATCCAATATCCGAGGCGACAGGTCGGGATGAAAGTGTACGAGGGCGGCAAGTCCCACCTTCCCGTCAAGATCAATCCGTCGGGCGTCATTCCGCCGATCTTCGCATCCTCGCTTCTCCTCCTGCCGACGACCATTTCGACGTTTTCCGGCAACTCGACCAGCACGTTCATGTCGACGGTGCTCGCCTATTTCGGGCCGGGGCAGCCGCTTTACCTGCTGTTCTTCGTCGTGATGATCGTTTTCTTCGCCTATTTCTACACCGCGAACGTCACCTTCAAGACGGAGGACGTCGCCGAGAATTTGAAGAACCAGACAGGCTTCATTCCCGGAATCAGGCCGGGACCGAGGACGGTCGAATATCTGGATTACGTGGTCAACAGGATTCTGGTTCTGGGTTCTGCCTATCTGGCGGCGGTTTGCCTGCTTCCGGAGATCCTCCGGTCGGAACTCGCCATCCCGTTCTATTTCGGGGGAACTTCGGTTCTGATCGTCGTGTCGGTGACGATGGACACGATCACGCAGGTCCAGTCCCACTTGCTCGCGCACCAGTACGAGGGCTTGATCGAGCGTTCGCAGCTGCGGGGCCGCAAGCGGAAGAGGTCCGGCAGGACGAGCAAATGAACATCGTGCTTCTCGGGCCGCCCGGGTCCGGAAAGGGGACGCAATCGAAATTGCTGGTCCGCGAGCGCGGCATGCTGCAGTTGTCGACGGGCGACATGCTGCGGGACGCGCGCCAATCGGGAAGCGAGCTTGGCGCGATGGTCGCCGGAATCATGGACTCCGGAAAGCTGGTGACGGACGACATCGTCGTTTCGCTCATCAAGGAGAAGCTTTCGGGCCCCAGGCGCGGCGGGTTCATTTTCGACGGGTTTCCGCGAACGCTCGGACAGGCCGACGCTCTGGATTCGCTGATGCAGGAGATGGGCGTTCCGCTCGACGCAGCGGTCGAGCTTGTCGTCGAGGAGGACGAGCTGGTCGGCCGGATCACGGGGAGAATTTCATGCGGCGCCTGCGGCGCCGTTTACCACACGGCCAACAATCCTCCGAAACGAGAGGGCATCTGCGACGCCTGCGGATCCAAGGACATGCGCCGCCGGGCGGACGACGACGCGGATGCGCTCCGCACGAGGCTCGGCGCGTACTACAGGCAAACCGCGCCGCTTGTCGGGTATTATCACCGGGCCGGATTGCTCAAGAGCATCGAATGCATCGGCGGCCCCGACGAGGTTGCCGCAGCCGTTCGGGAAGCGCTGGACGCGATTTGACCTGCGAAACGGCAAATGCGCGGGCGGCCGGAAACGATTCGCAGCCAGTTCAAGAGCTTGAAGGCCGTCTCAGCAGCCTCACAGGATTGTCGGCAGGATGGGACGGCTACCAAGGCAAGCCGGTTTCGTCCGGCTGCGCCGGATTTGCGGCGAACCTGATCGAGAGCATTTGCGACGACAGCATTCCGGCTCCGCAACTCGTGCCGGGATCCGACGGCACGTTGCAGCTTGAATGGCATTTGAATGGCTATGACATTGAAATCGATGTTCTGGCGCCGTTCCAGGTCACGGCGACCCGGCATGATCACGTCACCGGCGAAGAGGATGAAATCGAGGTGCAGTCTGATTTCTCGAAGCTTGCGGAGTGGGTGAAAGCCCTTGGAGAAGCGAGGGCCGCAGGCAAAGCCGCGGAGAACAGGGCTCTTTGACCATCGTCGCTCTCTGCGACGACGGAGAGCGCCACATTGCGTCGCACTCGCACTCCATGCGCCAGTTCGATCTCCCGCGCTTATGCGCCGAATTTCAATCTCCGCCGGCGAATACCTTGTTGTGGGTGTTGTGGCAGCGGACGAAACGCGCTCTGCGCTTGAGTTCCGCGATGTTGCGGGCTCCGACGTAGGTGCACGTGCTGCGAAGCCCTCCGAGCAGGTCGAGCAGCGTTTCGTTCAGTGACGGCTTGAGGGGTATCTGGACCGTTCTGCCTTCGCTCGCCCTGTAGTCCTTCAGTCCGCCGTAATGCTTCTCGTTGGCGGATTTCGAACTCATTCCGTAAAACTCCACGAATTGCCGTTCTTCGATCAACGGTTCCCCGTCGGATCCGATTTCGTTCGTCCGGTAGCGCTTGGTTACCAATTGGCCGCCCCCTTCGCGATGACCGGCCAGCATTCCCCCGATCATCACGAAATCCGCGCCGGCGGCGAACGCTTTGGCGACGTCTCCGGGCGTGATGCAGCCGCCGTCGGAGACAATCTTCGCGCCGCGCTTCCGGGCTGCGTCCGCGCATTCGCTGACAGCGGACAACTGCGGATAGCCGACGCCTGTCTTCGTGCGCGTTTCGCAAACACTGCCGCTGCCGATCCCAACCTTGACGACGTCGGCGCCGGCTTCGGCCAGGACCATCGTCTGTTCCGGAGTCACGACGTTTCCGGCGATGAGCGCGATGCCGGGATATTCCTCGCGGAATTCACGAATGCGATCGACGAAATGCGCCATGTATCCGTTGGCCACGTCCAGACACGCATAGCGGAGCGCGCCGTTCAGCCTGTGTGCGATCTCTTTGAATTTTTCCTCGTCGCCATCGGAGACGCCGATGGTCACCGCGCAATGGCTCGTCCGGCCGGGATCTTCAGAGAAATAATCCGCGATCTCTTTTGCGCCGTAGTATTTCGCGAGACAGGTGAAGAGGCCGTGCGACCGCAAAACATCGGCGACTTCGAACGTGCCCACGCCGTCCATGTTGGCCGCCATTACGGGCACGCCGCGGAAGGCGGTCGAGTTCAAGCCCTTGAATTCGACCGACGTGAACAGTTCCGCATCCTTGCGGCTGTCCAAAGCGCTCGCGCGGGGCACGATCAAGACGTCGTCGTAATCGAGCTTCAACTCCAAGGTTTCGCTGGACAGGGAAGACGGATGAACGGATTCACCCGCGTCCGGCCCTGCGGAAAGCGGAATCACCCCCGGAAGGGGACGTGCAATTGATTCGTTACCGATCATGACAGCCGCTCCGGCTTCGCATTCAACACGAGCAAGAGCGTCGGCTTCGGAATTTCCGGAAAGACTTCCGCGAGGGCGGAAAAGCGTTCGGCCAAGCGTCTTGCGATTGACCGATATATGAAAATCTCCGTCGACTAAAGCTCCAAATGATGGATTCGCGCCGAATGCGCCAAAATTCCCGAAAATTCCCCCGCATGTTGCCGATTCGAAGCGTGCGCGCTGTTCAGATACGGATTGTGAAAAAGATATTGACTTGGGGAGCGCGGTAACCTAAGTGCTTGGCGTATTGATTGACGGAATCTGAGTTCACCGCATTCTCGCATTTGCTTGATGCCGCAATCCTGAAACATGTCAAGGCGCGTCGCCGAAAGGTCGCGCCTGAAGCGTGTTTTTTGCCGATTGCGACAGTTCGGGAACTCAATGGACAAGGAATTGTGAATTGGCGCGCATCGCTGGTGTCAACATCTCGACTCGAAAGAGGGTCCAGATCGCACTGACCGGGATATACGGAATCGGAGCCACTTCAGCGAAGCAAATTTGCGACGCGGTCGGAATCGAACAGTCGCGGCGGGTGCAGGAGCTCTCCGACGCCGAACTTCTTGCCCTGAGAGATCAGATCGACCGCAACTATGTCGTTGAAGGCGATCTGCGCCGTGAAGTCCAGATGAATGTCAAGCGGATGATGGATCTCGGTTGCTACCGCGGGCTGCGGCACCGTCGAGGCCTTCCGGTCCGAGGACAGCGGACCCATACGAACGCCCGCACCCGGAAGGGGCCGGCGAAGCCGATTGCCGGCAAGAAGAAATAACGGGAGTACGCGCAGTTGGCACGGGACAAGACGCGCCTGAAGCGGAAGGCGAAAAAGAACATCGCTATCGGTGTGGCGCATGTGAATTCATCCTTCAACAATACCAAGATATTGATCTCGGACGTTCAGGGAAACGCCATAGCTTGGTCCTCAGCCGGGGCCATGGGATTCAAAGGGTCTCGCAAGTCCACGCCTTACGCCGCGCAGCTCGCGGCGGAGGACGCGGGACGGAAGGCCCGCGAGCACGGCGTCAAGACCATCGAGGTCGAGGTTCAAGGACCGGGCACAGGGCGCGAAAGCGCTTTGCGGTCGCTGGCGGCGGCCGGATTCCTCATAACCGCGATTCGGGATGTGACGCCTATTGCACACAATGGCTGCAGACCGCCGAAGCGCAGAAGGGTTTGATCCTCGGCTAGCGGTCGGACCGCGCCTCGCGGCTCGACATCTATTCGAGAGAATTCGGCTGCGGAAGCGGTCGAATTTGCCAACGGAGACGAGACTTGATGATTCACCAGAACTGGGACGCATTGATTAAGCCGCGGAAGATGGACATCATCCCCGGCTCGGACAAGCTCCGCCAAGCGGCGATCATCGTTGAGCCGCTCGAAAGAGGGTTTGGATTGACGCTCGGCAATGCGCTGCGGCGCGTTCTGATGTCGTCGCTGCAGGGCGGGGCGATCACAAGCGTTCAGATCAACGGAGTGCTCCACGAATTCTCTTCGATTCCGGGCGTTCGCGAAGACGTCACGGAAATCGTGCTCAATCTCAAGGACATCGCTCTGCGCATGCATGTCGAAGGGCCGCGCCGGATATCGATTCGCGCCAACGAAAAAGGACCTGTCACGGCAGGCCACATCGCAGCTCCCACCGGCGTCGATATCTTGAACAAGAAGCATGTCATCTGCCATCTCGACGAGGGCGCGTCGATTTCGATGGACATCACTGTCGACACCGGAAAGGGATATGTGCCCGCAGATCGGAACCGCCCGGAAGACGCTCCGATCGGATACATCCCGATCGACGCGATCTTTTCGCCCGTCCGAAAGGTGTCCTACGACGTCCAGGCGACTCGGGAAGGCCAGGTTCTGGACTACGACAAGCTGACCTTGAAGCTGGAAACCGACGGGTCCGTCACGCCGGAAGACGCCGTCGCATACGCGGCGAAAATCATTCAGGACCAGCTGCAGCCCTTCGTGCGGTTCAAGGAGCCGGAACCCGTTGCCCGCGAAGAGGAGCCGGCTCCGGCGGAATTCAACCCGACTCTGCTGATGAAGGTGGACGAGCTCGAGCTTTCCGTGCGGGCTGCGAATTGTCTCAAGAACGACAACATCATCTACATCGGCGATCTTGTCCAAAGGTCGGAGTCCGAGATGATGAGAACGCCGAATTTCGGACGGAAGTCTCTCAACGAAATCAAGGAATTGCTTGCCAAGATGGATTTGCATCTCGGCATGGAAACGCCGAACTGGCCGCCGCCGGACATCGAGCAGCTTGCCAAGAAACATGATCGAAGCTTGTGAACCTGCACGTTTGCGGAGCAAACCCGGTTCCATAGAGGCCGTCGGCGCATCGCGCCGCGCCGCCATGACGAAGGAGAGGTCACCATGCGCCACGGGAACGGCAATCGCCGCCTGAACCGGACCAGCGAGCATCGAAAATCGATGTTCGCGAACATGGCGGGATCGCTGATTGAGCACGAGCAGATCAAAACGACTCTGCCGAAGGCGAAGGAATTGCGCCGCATCGCTGAAAAGCTTGTCACTCTCGGCAAGCGCGGCGATTTGCATGCGCGACGTCTGGCCGCCTCGAGATTGAAGCAGAACGCGCATGTGAAGAAGCTGTTCGAGGTGCTGGGCCCTCGCTACCAGGACCGGAACGGCGGATGCGTAAGAGTGCTTAAAGCCGGATTCCGTTACGGCGACATGGCGCCGATGGCTTATGTCGAATTCGTGGACAGGGATGTCGAAGCAAAGGGCGCAGCGGACAAGGCTCGCGAAGCAAAGAACGAAGATTGACGGCTGCTCGCGAGAGCCAGCGTTCAGCGCGGCCTTGTCACGACCGCGGACAGGACTAGTTGGCCCAAATTCGGATCTGCCGCTGAATCCATCGGTCGGGATATCCGTGTCGAGCGGTCGCCGCCGCTCTCGCGCTTGGTCCTTCAAGAATGCTCTGATTGCCGTCTCAATCGGCATGGCGGCGCTCCCGTCCGACGCGTGGAGCGAGACTGCGCCGCTCGCCGCGGCCAGAGGATACGTTCAAGCTGTCGAGCGTGCAGCCCCGGCGGTCGTGGACGTCTTCGCCGACGCTCAGGTCAGGTCCACTGGTTTCGATTTCTTTTTCAACCCGGATTTTTTCGGCGGACCCTCGACGCAGCTCAGGAGATCGCAGGGCTCCGGCATGATCGTCGGGCAGGACGGGCTGGTCGTCACGAATCTGCATGTCGTTCGCGGCAGCGAATCGATCATTGCGGTGTTGAATGATCGAAGGGAGTACGAAGCCGAAATCGTCTTCCGGTCCGAGCGGTTCGACATTGCGATGCTGAAGCTGGTCGGCGCTTCGGAACTCCCGACTGTCGAATTCCGAGGGGCGAACGACTTGGTCGTCGGCGAACCTGCGCTGGCGGTCGGAAATCCGTTCGGCATGGGCCAGGTCGCTTCGAGCGGAATTATTTCCGGTTTCTTCAATCACGGATCGAAGGGGATATTCGTTCAAACCGATGCCCCGATCCATTCAGGCAACTCAGGGGGCGCGCTGACCGATTCCGACGGCCGCGTCGTCGGAATGATCACAAAAGTGGCGTTGGATGATCGGGGCTGGCGCGGAATAGGATTTGCGATCGCATCGGAGTTGATCCTTGCCGCATTGGAACAGTATCGGGAAGGTCGAACAGAGTTCCGGGTTCCTTGGCTCGGAATCTCGACGCAGGAGCTCGGCATGGACTTGGCTGTCGCGTCCGGATTGGCGAAGCCGGAGGGCGTCATGGTGACGGCCATCCACGGCGCCAGCCCGTTCGCGTCGACCGGAAACCGCCGCGGCGACATACTGGTCGAAATCGACGGCCGGAAAATCAATTCCGCGGGGGAGCTGGAGTTTTGGGCTGCAGCGGCGGGCTTGGGCAGGAAGGTTCCCTTCACGTTCTACAGGAGAGGAGTTCGGGAAGTATCCCATCTCGCTACACAGCTGCCGCCGGAAACGCCAAGCCGAGAAGAAGGGCCGGTTGGCGGCGGAGGTCCCTTCAGGGATTTCCGCGTATCCAACGTAAATCCCGCGGTCGCCTCCGAAATGCAGCTGGATATGTTTGCCGAAGGCGTCGTTGTGACCTTCGTTCCCGATTATCTCCGCCGATCCGGAATTCGCGCGGGAGATTTGATACGCGAATTGAATGGCCGGGAAATCCGCACTGCGCGCGAATTGCGCCGGATCGCCGAAGATCGGCTTGACGCTTGGAGCATCGTCGTCGAGCGCAACGGCGAGCTTTCGGCGATCAGGATTCGATTGTAATCGGGCCGCATGAACCGATGCCTGCAGCAGATCTCGAATTGATGTCGGCAATGCTGGGCGATCTTGGCGGCGAAGATTCGAAAGCCGCGTCCTTGCGGCCGCTCGCGGACAGGATGCGTCCAACGGCCCTTGGAGAGGTTTTGGGGCAAAACCACATTCTTGACGAGGACGGCCCGATCGGCTCGATGCTCGCATCCGGCTCTTTGTCCTCGATGGTCCTGTGGGGGCCGCCCGGCGTGGGAAAGACGACCATAGCGAGGCTGATCGCGGAGCATTCGGATTTCGAATTCGTGCAGATCAGCGCGGTCCACGCGAATGCTGCCGACCTGAAGAAAATCTTCGGAGCGGCCCGCGGCCGATGGTCTCGAGGCCTCGGGACTGTGCTGTTCGCCGACGAAATCCACCGTTTCAACAAAGCTCAGCAGGACGGATTTCTCTCCTATGTCGAAGAGGGATCGGTGATTCTGATCGGCGCGACGACCGAAAATCCTTCTTTCGAGCTCAATGCGGCGCTGCTGTCCAGAATGCAGGTCATGGTGCTTGAGCCGCTGGACAAGGAGAGTCTGGAAATGCTTTCCGTCCGCGCGGAAGCCTTGCTCGGCATTTCGCTGCCGCTGACTTCGGAAGCGAAAAGCTTGCTGATCGACATGGCGGACGGCGACGGCAGGGCGTTTCTCAATCTTGTCGAAAGGGTGGCCGGCATCCGCGCTGCCCAGCCGCTGGACGCGACGTCCCTTTCCCGGGCCATTTCCAAGCGGGCGGCGAATTACGACAAGACGGGCGACTGGCACTACAATCTCATTTCAGCGCTTCACAAGTCCGTGCGCGGCTCCGATCCGGATGCGGCGCTGTACTGGCTGTCGAGGATGCTGGAGGGAGGCGAGGATCCGCACTACATCGCGCGGCGGGTAACCAGAATATCGGTGGAAGACGTCGGTCTTGCGGATCCGGATGCGTTGAAGATCTGCCTGAATGCTTGGCAGGCGTACGAGCGGCTGGGGAGCCCGGAAGGCGAACTCGCAATCGCGCAAGCGGTGATCTATCTTTCGCTGGCTCCGAAATCCAACGCCGCATACAAGGCTGCGAAATCCGCGGAAACGGAGGCACGCAGAACCGGTTCTCTGCCGCCGCCGAAGCACATCCTGAACGCCCCTACGCGGCTGATGAAAGATCTGGGATACTCGGAGGGCTACATGTACGATCATGACGCCGACCAGGGGTTTTCGGGTCAGGACTATTTCCCGAACGGAATCGACAGATCCGATTTCTACAAGCCGGTCGAACGCGGGTTCGAACGCGACATGAAGAAAAGGCTGGAGTATTTCAAGAAGCTCAGACGTCGCCGGGCCAACCGAATTGAACGCGACTGAGCCGGAAATTGCCGACGGAAACGATTTGTCCGCCCGCTCGGCATGCTGTCGCCGCGACCGCGAACCGCTGCATTGCGGCAAACAGCGCGGCGGCGCGTTTTGAAATGTCTTTCATTCCGGGAGTCGAAGGAAATTGATCTCGGCAATCGTACAGGTGGCGATTGGCGGAGCGATCGGGTCCGTCTGCAGATACTTGACGGGGCGGGTCGCCGAAAGGCTGCTCGGAACGGATCTGCCCTATGGAACGCTCGCCGCGAATTTGATCGGCTCGATGCTGATGGGCGTGGCGTTCGTGTTCCTGTCCGACAATTCCGGAGAAGCCGGAAAGTTTTCGCCGCTGCTCATGACCGGCGTCCTTGGCGGTTACACAACCTTCTCCGCATTTTCGCTTGAAGCTTGGCAATTGTTTGATTCAGGCCGGCCGATTGCCGCGCTGGTGTATGCGGGCGGGTCGGCGGCGCTTGCGGTCGCATCGCTGGCTGTCGGAATTGCGCTGGCGAAAGCTGTCTCGATATGAGCGGAATTCGGTTCGTTTCCGTGGATTTGGATGAATCGGGCATGCGCTTGGACCGCTGGATGAGACTGCGGTTTCCCGGCCTTCCGCAATCCAAGATCGAGCGGATCTGCCGAAAGGGCGAAATTCGCGTGGACGGAGCGCGAGCGAAGACTTCGACCCGGCTGCATGCTGGCCAGCAGCTCCGGCTCCCGCCGATCAAGAATTCGGAACCCCGCGAAGACATTGCGCGGCAAAAGAATCGGCCGATCCGATCCGCCGATGCCGACATGCTGAAGAAATCCGTCATTTTCCAGGACGACGCGCTGATCGCAATCAATAAGCCGCCGGGGCTGGCCACTCAGGGCGGGACAGGCCAAACGCGGCATGTCGACCTGATTTCAAACGCTTTGCAGCTTCCGGGAGAGCATAAGCCGAGGCTGGTGCATCGTCTGGACAAGGAAACTTCCGGAGTGCTCGTCATGGCGAGGACGGCGCAAGCCGCAAGGCGCCTTGCATTGATGTTCAGATCGAGGGAGCCGCAAAAACTGTACTTGGCATTGGTCGAGGGCGTTCCCGGACCGGACATCGGAACGATCGATATTCCGCTGGGGGATTCGAAGCTTCATCCGGATCGGAACAATCCCGTCCAGTGCCCGGACGATCCTGAAAAGGCATTCGCCAAGGCTGCGGAGACGCGATATGCCGTCGTTGCGACCGTCGGCAAGACGGCGGCCATGCTGATTTTGAGTCCGCTGACCGGCAGAACCCATCAGCTCAGGCTTCATACGGCGCTTTCGGGACATCCGATAATCGGCGACAGACGCTACGGCTCTCGAAGGACGCGATTCGAGTTCAAGGTCGCGGAAAAGAAGTTGCACCTTCACGCGCGAAGCTTGGAAATGCGCCATCCCATGAACGGGACTCCGCTCCGGCTGGAAGCCTCGCTTCCTCCGCACATGGAGCAGCTATTCGTGGAAATGGGTTGGTCATTGAAGCGTTTCGACGCCGCCGCCGCGAATTTCGCCGCCTCTTTTCCGAGGGAAGGCTCTTAAGATGTCGGCTTGGAAGCCGAAGCGCTTTTGGAAAACGGCGTCCGTGATCAAGCTGAACAGCGGATTCGGCATCGCCAAGGACGGCCGCACGCATATGACCCCGCAAGGCCGCGCGCTTGAATTGCCGACCTGCGAACTTGCGCTGCTGCTGGCTGATGAATTGAACGGGATTCAGGATGAGGTCGATTGGAATGAATTGCCTTTCACCGCTTTGGGAACGAGTGCCGTCGACATGACGGAGGAAACGAGGAAAGCGCTATCCGGCAAGATCGCCGAATACGGAGGTTCGGACTTGCTGTGCTATCGGGCCGCCGATTCTGATGAACTCGCGGCCCGGCAAGCCGAGGCATGGGACCCGATGCTCGATTGGGCGGAAAAGACCTTCGGTTTGAAGCTGAATTCCGGAAAGGGCGTCATGCCGATCAAACAGCCTGAAAGCAGCTTGGACCGGCTTCATCGCCATTTGGCGGAAATGGGCCCGTTCAACTTGACGGCGCTGAACGTGTTGACCGGCTTGGCAGGCTCGACCGTCATCGGGTTGGGCGCGCTTTGCCAGGTCGCACCTCCCGGCGCGCTTTGGAAGATGTCGCGAATCGACGAGGATTGGCAACGGGAATTATGGGGCAGTGCCGAGGGCGACAAGGAGGATGCGGCCAAGCGCGAGAAAGCTTTTGCGGATGCGTTCGAGTTTTCGTCCGCTGCCGGCTGCCGGCGCAATTCGGTTTTGTAACAATTTTATCTCGGAATAGAGCGAGTTCATTCGGCTGCTGCACATAGTTTGCATCGCAGCCGGGCCGTCCGTCGAAAGACCGGCTGCCGGCAGCGAGCGCGAGCTTAATTTGACGATAAATCGTCTTGACTACTCATGCTGCATTTGCGAAATACGAGGCGCGTGAAATGAATCATGCTACAATCAGCAACAATCGCCACGTGCCCAACGGTTACGGGGACACAAGGCGTAGGGAATTAGGAGAGCATAATGAATACGAAACTAGTTTCTGGGGTCGCCGCAGCGCTTGTGCTGGCAGCTGGTGCTGCCGGTGCTGCGACTCTCGACGACGTGAAAGCAAAAGGCTTTCTTCAGTGCGGCGTCTCAACGGGGCTGGTAGGATTTGCCGCTCCCGATGCGGATGGAAACTGGGACGGCTTCGACGTCGATTTCTGTCGCGCGGTCGCGGCTGCGGTGTTCGGCGACCGTGAAGCCGTGAAGTTTACGCCGACAACCGGCAAGACCAGGTTCACGGCGCTTGCGTCCGGCGAGATCGATCTGCTCGCTCGGAACACGACTTGGACCTTTTCCCGTGACACGGATTTGAAACAGACCTTCGTCGGAATCAACTATTACGACGGCCAAGGCTTCATGGTGCACGCGTCCAGCGGCGTCGGCTCTGCTCTGGAACTCGACGGCGCGACAGTGTGCATCCAGACCGGAACCACGACCGAACTGAACCTCGCGGACTTCTTCCGTTCGAACAACATGGATTATGAGCCGGTTCCGATCGAAACGAACGCGGAAGCGCGCGAGCAGTTCTTCGCGGAGGCTTGCGACGTCTACACGACAGACCGTTCAGGTCTCGCTGCGACCCGCGCGACAGCGGAAGATCCCTCTTCTCTCGTCGTTCTCCCGGAGATCATCTCCAAAGAGCCGCTCGGCCCGCTCGTGCGCCACGGAGACGATCAGTGGGCGGACATCGGGCGTTGGGTTCTCAACGCGCTGATCACCGCCGAAGAAAAAGGCATCACGGCCGCGAATGTCGAAGGAATGGCTTCGGGAACCAACGATCCAGAAGTCAATCGTCTTCTCGGATCCGAAGGCGAGCTCGGCGCCATGATCGGTCTCTCCGCCGATTGGGCTGTGCAAGCGATCGCGGCCGGAGGCAACTACGGCGAGATCTTTGAACGCCATATCGGCGTAAATACGGCGATTGGCTTGGAGCGCGGCGTGAATGCGCTCTACACCGATGGCGGTTTGATTTATTCGCCGCCCTTCCGTTGATCGATTTTCGGGGAGGCCATTCGGCCTCCCCGACTTCGAAAACCATCTGAATTCCACTGGAACTGTCGTTTTTCATGAAAGCGGCAGTTTTGTTTTTTGACCGCCATCGGATGACGGATTCGAAATGACTGCTGCCGTGGACCAAGCGCAATCGTTCAAGATCAGCATGTTGCTGTACGACACGCGCTACAGGGCCATGACCATCCAAATCGTAGCGCTGCTGGGGTTCATGCTGCTGATCGCATGGCTGATCACGAATACGGCCCAGAACCTGGCAACGCTCGGAAAAGGGGTCAATTTCTCTTTCCTCGGCCAGGCGGCAAGCTACGACATCAACCAGATACTGATAGAATACACATCCAGATCCACGCATTTGAGGGCGGCATTCGTAGGGCTGCTGAACACCCTGCTGGTCGCCAGTCTGGGGTGCGTTCTGGCCACGATATTGGGAATAGTGATCGGCGTTCTCAGGCTGTCCCGAAACTGGATCGTCGCGCGGCTGATGACGATCTACATCGAAGGCGCCCGGAACGTTCCGGTGCTGCTTTGGATCGTCTTCATCATGGCGATCCTCATTGAAACGCTCCCGAAGCCCGCCGCGTTCAGAGGCGAGAACCCGGATGCGACGATGATTTTGAGTGACTCCGTGGCCTTGACCAATCGCGGGGTCTACATTCCGGAGCCGCTGTTTCACAACAGCTTGGGCAATTTGAACGTGTTCGGCGCCTTTGGAATCAGCATCGATCTGCTCGCTCTTGTCGCTGCGCTCGCGCTGGGCATCTGGGCATCGACCAAGGTCAGGAACAGGGCCGACAAGCTGCAGGAGGAAAAGGGCGTCCGCCCGACGACATGGCACATTCGGACGGCGCTGATCGTGGTTCCGCCTCTCGTGCTGCTCGCGGTATTGGGCTTCCATCTGGGGCGTCCGGAATTGAAGGGCTTCAATTTCAGCGGCGGAATCCACATGAGGAATTCGCTCATCGCGCTGTGGCTGGCGCTGTCGCTGTATACGGCCGCATTCATCGCCGAAATCGTCCGCGCCGGAATTCTCGCCATTTCCAAAGGCCAGACGGAAGCAGCCTACTCTCTGGGTTTGCGGCCGAACAGGACGATGAGCCTCATCATTCTGCCCCAAGCGCTGCGAGTGATCATCCCCCCGCTGATTTCGCAATTCCTGAATTTGACCAAGAACTCGTCGCTGGCGATCGCGGTCGGATACATGGACCTTACCGGAACGCTGGGCGGAATCACCTTGAACCAAACCGGACGCGAACTCGAGTGCATCCTGCTGCTCATGCTCGTCTATCTGGGGATCTCGCTGGGGATCTCGGCGATCATGAACTGGTACAACAACTTGGTCAAACTCAAAGAGCGCTGACATGTCCCGAGAAACTTTCGTTCGAGAGACCATCCTGGGCCCAAGCGCAGCGCCGCAAGTAAGTGTCGGGATCCTAGGCTGGCTGCGCGCGAACCTGTTCAGCAGCTGGCTGAACTCGACTCTGACTCTTGTTTCGCTGTATTTGATCATCGCCTTCCTCGCGCAGGTGCTGCCGTGGATGCTGGAGTCCTCTTGGACCGCGAACTCGCTCAACGAGTGCAGGGAAGCGATCGCCCTGCGTCACGGTGAAGGAACGCACGGCGCGTGCTGGGCGGTGATCCGCGAGCGCTATCTGCAATTGCTGTACGGCTTCTACCCTTCGGATTCATACTGGCGGCCCAATCTCACCTTGCTTCTCATGTTCGCGGCGCTTTCTCCGATCCTGTTCACGAGCGTGCCCCGGAAGATGCTCTGGTTCTCCGGCGTCTATCCGTTTCTCGCCTTTTGGCTGCTCTGGGGCGGCAGCATCTGGCTGCCGGTCGCGATTATCGCAGGCTTGGCTTTGGGCTATTTCGCAGTGGTCAAGGGAACGCAGCATTTCGGGTTCTTGGCCGGGTTCATTTGCGGCGCGATCGCGATAGCGCTGTGGATGTCGTTCGCGGCTCTGCCGGTCGCGAATTTGATCCATGGCGTGGCGCCGATCGGACTCCCGGCGGTGGAAAGCGCGAAATTCGGCGGGTTCATGCTTTCGATCACTATCGGCGTGACCGGGATCGCCTGCTCGCTTCCACTCGGGATTTTGCTGGCGCTCGGCAGAAAATCCGATCTGCTGATCGTCAAGTCTCTTTGCGTCGGATTCATCGAGTTCATCAGAGGCGTTCCGCTGATCACCCTTCTTTTCGTCGCTTCCACGCTTCTCAACATATTTCTTCCGCCGGGCACCAATTTCGATATCGTCCTGAGGGTCGTGATCATGGTCACGCTCTTTTCCGCCGCGTACATCGCGGAGGTCGTTCGAGGCGGCTTGGCAGGGCTGGGACGCGGTCAATACGAGGCCGCCGACTCGCTCGGCCTCGATTACTGGAAATCGATGCGGCTCATAATCTTGCCGCAAGCGCTCAAAATATCGATTCCGGGGATCGTTTCGACGTTCATCGGGCTGTTCAAAGATACGACGCTCGTTTCAATAATCGGCCTCCTCGATCCGCTCGGACTGACCAATTCGATCAGGGCGGACGCCGCATGGAACGGCGTCGTTTGGGAGCTCTATACATTCGTCGCAGTGCTGTTCTTCATCTTTTGTTTCGCGATGTCGCGTTACTCGATGTACCTTGAGCGCAAGCTGCAGACCGACAACCGATAGGAACGGATAATGAGCATGGCAACCGAAGCGGCCGCAGCCGACAATTCCGCGAATGATGGGAACGGCATGACAGCCGGGAAAATTGCAGACGAAGACATCGCGATCGAAATCAAGGGCATGAACAAGTGGTTCGGCGCATTCCACGCGCTTCGCGATATTGACCTCACGGTTCAAGAACAAGAGCGAATCGTGATTTGCGGTCCTTCAGGGTCGGGCAAATCCACCTTGATAAGATGCATCAATCGGCTGGAGGAGCACCAGTCCGGCACGATCATCGTTGAAGGGACGGAATTGTCTTCCAATCTGAAGAACATAGACAAGATCAGGTCGGAAGTCGGAATGTGCTTCCAGCACTTCAATCTGTTTCCCCACCTGACTGTTCTGGAGAACTGCACTCTCGCGCCGATCTGGGTCAGGAACACGCCTCGGGCCGAAGCGGAGCAGACGGCCATGCAATTCCTTGAGAAAGTGAAGATTCCGGAGCAGGCGCTGAAATATCCGGGACAGCTCTCGGGAGGCCAGCAGCAGCGCGTCGCGATCGCCCGGTCGCTCTGCATGAAGCCTCGCATCATGCTTTTCGACGAGCCGACCTCGGCCTTGGATCCGGAAATGATCAAAGAGGTGCTCGAAACCATGATCGAGCTCGCGGAAGACGGCATGACGATGCTGTGCGTCACCCACGAGATGGGTTTCGCCCGTCAGGTCGCGAACCGGGTGATTTTCATGGACGAAGGCCAGATTGTGGAGGTCAACGAGCCGGGCGAGTTCTTCGACAATCCGCAGAATGATCGCACGAAGCTCTTCTTGAGCCAGATTCTGAACAACTGAATCGAACCCCGCAGAAGCCTCCGCACTCCGAGTCGACGCGAAGCGCGTCTCATTCGAGGTCGCGAGGCACAATGAAGTCCAAGACGGACCCTGATCCGTAGCGTGCGGATTTCCAACCGTCCGAGGGCAGGTCGCATACCAAAGTCGCGGCGGTCGGATACCTTCCGAATTCAGGATGCTCCGGCTTTTTTGCGACAATCAGCGATGCGAACATCCCGATTCCCGGATTGTGCCCCAGCAAGAGCGCCGGCGATTCGGTCGCGCCCGACAGGATCTTGAGCATTTCATGCGGTCCGCAATGATACAACCGCTGGACAAGCTCGACTTGGGCGGCGGGCGGCTCCAGAAACCCGCGCATTCCATCCCAAGTTTCGCGCGTCCTTCGCGATGTCGAGCAAAGGACTGTTCGCGGAGCATAGCCCTTCTCCGCAAGCCACTTTCCGACAGCGGCGGACGCTCGTTTTCCCCGCGGAGCAAGCGGACGGTCGTGGTCGTCGAGGCCGGGCTGATTCCAGCTGGACTTCGCGTGTCTTATCAGAATTAGGCGCATTGTGAACTATCTTTCCAGGAAGGCCTGCTGATGAAATCGCGACTGCGCGTGAACTCTACCGTAGCTTTTGCTGACCGGACAACTCCTTCTCGCCGCGCAGCCCATGCGCAGACAGTCCGCTCCCGCAGGACTGGCGACATATTCTTTGCAACCGATCGCATCGTAACCCGTATCGTCCAGCACGTCGGCCGGGCACGCGTCGATGCAGGGACGTTCGGAACACGTCTCGCACGGGTGCCGAGCCGAAGGCAGCGGGATTTCCAAACGTTCGCGCATCGCGAGCGCGCCTCGAAATGAAACGAACAATCCCGCTTCGTCGTGGATCAGGAAAGAAATCGGAGACGGCCAGCATCTTCCGGTCCTCAATGCCCATTTGAAAAAGGGCTGGTATGGAGGGCCTCCGAACGGAAACAACGGCTCGGCGTCGAATTTCCCGGCCAGCGCGGAGATCACGCGTTTCGACCAGCGATCCAACGGGTCGCCGCGACCGTCGGCGAACTCGGGAGCAGCCGTCGCATGCCGCCAGAACCCCGGCTCTCCCGGTCCAAGCAGAATCAGCGTCCGGGCATGCGGAGGCGCCTGGTCGGCCTTTTCGGCATGAAACGCGCCGAGCACATGAAGACGCTCAAGCTTCGCCGCGCTCTCGACCTCTTCCAAGTTCATCCTGCAGTGCCGCCGCGGTCTTGCCGCTCCGCCCGAATCAGCGTGCCCATGCCGTGGTCGGTGAACAACTCCAGCAAAACGGAGTTCAGTGCCGTGCCGTCCAGGATGACCGATGCGCGCACTCCATTCGTCACAGCCGACACAGCTGTATCCGTTTTAGGCAGCATGCCTCCGTCGATGACGCCGCGACGGGACAGTTCCCTGACTTCGTCCGGCGTCAGACTGGCCAGCAACTCGCCTGATTCGTTCTGGACTCCCTTGACGTCCGTAAGCAGCAAGAGCCTGTCCGCCTTCAGAGCGGCCGCGATCGCTCCTGCGGCCGTGTCGCCGTTGACGTTCAACGTGGTGCCGTCCCTTCCGACGCCGACCGGCGCGACCACAGGTATGAAATTGTCTGCGAGCAGCGCCGTCAGCACGGCGGGATTGATTTCGGACGGAATTCCGACTTGTCCGAGCTCCTCGCTCTCAAGATCGCAGACCATGAGGGACGCGTCCTTGCCGCACAATCCGACCGCGTGCCCTCCTTGCGAGTTGATGGCTTGAACGATCTTCTTGTTGATCGAACCGCAGAGCACCATTTCGACGATCCTGACCGTCTGCTCGTCTGAGACGCGTTTTCCCCTGACGAATTCCGATTTGATGCCGAGTCGGGCGAGAAGATCGTTGATCATCGGTCCGCCGCCATGGATGATGATCGGATTCACGCCGACCTGCTTCATGAGCACGACATCCCGGGCGAAGCTCGCGAGCATCGCGTCGTCGCCCATCGCATGTCCGCCGAACTTGATCACGACGTTCGCGCCGTCATATCTCTGGAGATAAGGCAGGGCTTCCGAAAGCGTTCGGGCCGTCGCGATCCAGTCCCGCTTTGTCGATGATTTTCTGATCTTCATGAATTGACGTTACAACGCCATTCGGCGGAATTCCAACTCCATGGATGCACGCGCAGGCGCGCTCGCACTGCGCATCAGCGAAGTTCCGCGATGATTGCCCTGAGCTCGTCCAGCCCCTCGCCGGTTCTGGACGACGTCAATATCGGTTCCGGCCGAGCGGCAGGGTATTTGCGCAGCGTTTCTTCTGTCTGCGTTCTGAGCGCATGCCGGCCGTCGTCGGCGATTTTGTCCGCCTTCGTCAGCACGACCTGAAAATTCACCGCGGAAGATCCCAATTGCTCGCAAAACGCCTTGTCCGCCGGACCGAGTCCGCGCCGCGAATCGATGAGCAGGAACGCTCGGCGCAAATCCGCGCGTCCTTGCAGATAGGAAGTCATCAGCCGCTGAACCCGGAGCGCGACCGTTTTCGGCATTCTGGCGAACCCGTAGCCCGGCAGGTCGACAAGCGAGTGGGTGTCTCCAAGCTTGAAAAAATTGACTTCTTGCGTTCGGCCCGGCGTTCCGGAAGTCCGGGCAAGGTTTTTTCGATTCAAGAGGGCGTTGATCAGCGTCGATTTGCCGACATTCGAGCGCCCCGCGAAGCAGACCTCGATGCGCCTCCATTCGGGCATCCCTGAAATCGACGCCGCGCCGAGCGCGAATTCGCAAGTGCTCGAAAGCAGGCGGCGACCGGCTGCGATCCTGCGGTCCGAATCGGACTTTGCGCTGATTTCCTTCGTCTCGGCCATGGGTTGGGTTCAAGGAATCGCTGTTCCGGAAGCCGTCGGCCGCGTTTCAAGCGGAGACGGCCGATCACCTTTTTTTCTTGGATTTTTTCCGAGCGGAAGACGGTCGCGATTTCGGATTTCGCTTGTCCGGGTTTTGCGGTTTCGCTTCTTGCTTCTTCGCGTTGTCCTGCGCCTTCGTCTCGGTCGGCTTGCCTTCGGAGCTCGGCGGGTCGGCGGATTTCTTCTTGAGCCCGTCTCGTATGTTGCCCAGCACGTCGGGCCGAACGCCTTGAGTTCTCATGATGGCGTATTGCTGAACGAACGTTATCGTGTTGTTCGCGATCCAGTAAATGATCAATCCGCTGGCGAACCGGCCGAGCATGAACATGAAGATCCAAGGAAGCCATGCGAAGATCGCGGCTTGCGTCGGATCCGTCGGCGCCGGGTTGAGCTTCTGCTGAAGCCACATCGTGACGCCGAGCAGAATCGGCAGGACGCCCAGCGAAATGAGCGAAAGCAGCGAAGCGGGATCGGGCGGCGACCACGGGAGCGCGCCGAACAGGTTGAGTATCGAGGTCGGATCCGGCGCCGACAGGTCTTTCAGCCACCAGATGAACGGCGCGTGCCGCATTTCGATCGTTACGAAGATCACCTTGTAGAGCGAAAAGAATATGGGGATCTGCGGCAGTATCGGCAGGCATCCGGAAGCGGGGTTGATCTTGTGCGTCTTGTAGTAGGCCATCATTTCCTGCTGCATGCGCTTCTTGTCGTCCCCTACTTTTTCTTTGAGTTTCGCCAGTTCCGGCTGAAGCTCCTTCATCTTGGCCAGCGAAACGTAAGATTTGTACGCCAGCGGAAACAGGAATGCCTTGATGACGAGCGTGAGGCCGATGATGGCCCAACCCATGTTGCCGATCAGGTTGTTGATCCAGCGGAGCAGCATGAAGATCGGCTTCGTCAGAAAGAAGAACCAGCCCCAGTCGATTGAATCGATGAATCGGTCGATTCCGAACGACTGCTCGTATCCCCGGATGGCGTCCCATTCCTTCGCGCCCGCGAACAGCATTGTTTCGACGCTCGCGGAACCGCCGGGATGCACCTCGACCGTCGGCATCCGGGCTTCGGTCTGATAGATGTCCGAAACCTCAGTGTATTTGGCGACTGATTTGAAGGGCTGGCCCGGAGTCGGGATCAGCGTGGCCATCCAGTATTTGTCCGTGAAACCGACCCATCCGCTTTGCTGGACGTCCAACGTCTCGACGTTTCCTCTCTCTCTTGCATCGTAGGTCAGATCGGGCACATCCGAATAGTCGATTTCCTGGAGTTCGCTGTCCGACATTCGGACTACGCCCTCATGCAATATGAAGAATCCTTGGACATCGGGCTCGCCGTGGCGCGCAATCAATCCATAGGGGGCCATGCGGACAGTTTCGTTTCCGCTGTTGCTGACGCTCTGCGTCACGTAGAACATGTAGTCCTCGTCGACCGTGATCGTCCGCCTGAAGGTCAGACCGGATCCATTGTCCCAAACAAGAGTCAAAGGACTGTCCGGCGACAGCGTCGATCCGAACTCGATCGACCAAGGCGTCCCGGGACCCGGCACCTCGGCATGGTTCAAGGACGGGCCGGGTATCCATCCGAACAGTGAATAATACGCGGCGCTCCGTCCTGCCGGTGAAAAAAGCCTGACGTTTTCAGAGTCCTCGTCCAGAGTCTCCTTGTAGTTCACAAGCGAGAGGTCATCCAAGCGCCCGCCGACTATCGACACGGATCCAGTGACGCTGGGCGTTTCGATAGGAATGCGCGTTGCAGCGGAAACCGCCTCCGCTTGGGCGTCCAGTTCAAGCGCGGGATCGTCTGCGGTGTTCCTGACGACCGGCGGCAGTGGCGCGACGCCAAGATCCGGGGCTGTCGCATCGCTCGGAGCCGGCACGTCCGGCAGCGTCGGTTCGATTGGCGGCTCTTCCGGCGGAAAGATGAGAAACCAGCAAAGTATCACGACGAAGCTGAGCGCCGTTGCAAGGATCAGATTTTTGTTTTGGTCATTCATATCAGACGGGCCCGACCGCCGGTTTCAATTTCGCGGCGTTCAATCCAATTAGGGCATGAAGGTCAAGTTGATTCCGCCTTCCGCCGACAAGCCGCAAGCATTCAGTCCGGAACGCCGTCATAGCCGGATCCTCCGCCGGGGCGGCATTTCGCGATTCTCTTGACCGTCAGCCAGAGACCTTTTGATGCTCCGTGCTTCGCGAGCGCCTCCAAAGCGTATTCCGAACACGTCGGCTGGAATCGGCAATGCATGCCGACGAGCGGGCTTCCGACGGCCCTGTAGACTCGGATCGGCAAGGAAACGGCAAATGCCAGCGGAGTCATGCGGCTTTTCGCATCCGCGCCAGTCTTGCAATCAGGATGTCCTTGTCGGCGGGCCGGCAAAGTTCCGGTCGAATCCTGAACAGATTGCGTTTCGTCAGGCATGCAGACGTCGCAGCGCGGATTCGAGTTCAATGCACAGCAGGCGGAAATCCCGCTGGACCGTAGCTGCCGGCCGGCCGACGAGCAGGTAATCCCAGCCTGAGCGTCCGCGCAATGTCAGAACTTCTCTGGCGACGGCACGCAGACGTCTCTTCGCCCGATTTCGAGCAACGGCATTGCCAAGTTTTTTTGAGCATACATAGCCGACCCTGATGCGACCGTTCTCTCGGTCGGTCCGCCGTTCCATTCCTTGGAGCAGGAATCCCGGAGCATGGATCCTTCGTCTCTTGGACAACTGCAGGAAGGTTTTGCGATCCCTGATCGAAACCAATCGTTTATTCGGCCGACTGAAAAGGTTTTGCTTCAATTACCGATCAATCCGCGAGATGCGGCGCTCCGCCGCAAGCTTTCGGCGGAGCCGAAAGCTATGCGCTCAGCCTTTTTCTGCCTTTGGCTCTGCGACGGCAGAGAACGCGGCGACCCGCCTTCGTCTCCATGCGGCTGCGAAACCCGTGTCGACGCTTTCGAACGAGGTTGCTCGGCTGAAACGTGCGTTTCATTTTTCTTCTCCGGTGCGGCGTGCGTTTAGCCGAATGGAATCGACCGACTAGCCAATAAGTTAGAACGGCTTTGTATTTCTTGGCGCCGAAACTGTCAATCCACGGCATTGGATGCATCGGCAAGCGAACGGGTACTGCGGTCGGCACCGCTCCGGCGCGTTGGGAACTGCCATCTTCGGATATCCGGCAAAATATGCTGCCGTCTGAATCTCGACCGATTGGCGGCCGCCAATCGGCGGACTGCGCAACGCTTGCCCCAGCGCGTCAATTGGCCAATCGAGGGTTTGCTTTGTTCGCGAGTCTTTATTTGCAAGGGGGATCATGCGCGTTGATCATGATCGCTCATGTCGCTTGGCGGCGTTGAATTTCGGATGGAGTCGTCAACGCGGATGCATGAATTTCCGAAACTTCGCCGGGCATTGAAGCAGGTCTTCGCCCGGATGTCGCGCTTCCGAAGTTTCGCTCAGGCATATGGACGAAGCTTGGAGAGCCCGGCGGCTCGGCTCTGCAGACCGGGAGCCGCTTCATGGCGCGCCGGTTCGGCACGGCCGCAGCATGCTGAAAACAAACAAAATAATGCGCGATAGCGGATTTTGAGACGCGCTCTTGGCAAAGCGACTCAGTTTTCCACAAAGCTCCAACGTTTCATTGACTCCGACATAGTGCCTACCTAAGCTGCCCTCGGCAGAATTGAGGTCGGGAAATGGAGTCTCCGAAACCCCGGAAGGGCATTGAACCGAAGCGTTTAATCCCGCTCATCTTGATTGTCGTGGTTGCGGCGGTCGGTTACATGACCTTGGGCGAATACCTCACATTCGAAAGGCTGGGTGCGAATCGCGAAGCGTTGCTGGCGTTCAGGGACGCAAACTACGCGCTCACGTCGGCAGTGTTCATCGGAGCGTACGTCGCAGTGGTCGCATTTTCGCTTCCGGGCGCAGCGGTCGCCTCTCTGACCGGAGGATTTCTGTTCGGGCTTTTTCCCGGCGCGCTATACAACATCCTGGCTGCGACGATCGGCGCTTCCGCGATTTTTGCCGCCGCGCGAATGGGTCTGGGCGAATACCTGTCAGGACGCATGGACGCGAGCTCAGGGGCGGTGCAAAAGATCAGAGATGGCTTGCGCCGGAATGAAATAAGCTACCTTTTCCTTCTGAGACTGGTTCCGGTCGTTCCGTTCTTCCTTGCGAACCTCGTTCCGGCGCTCGTCGGCGCGAAATTCCGCAATTTCGTTTTCACCACGTTTTTCGGCATCATGCCCGGCGCCGTCGTGTACACTTGGGTGGGCGTGGGCTTGGGCGAGGTGTTCGCCCGAGGCGAAACGCCCAATCTCGGCATAATATTCGAATGGTATATTTTGGGGCCAATTCTGGCGCTGTGCGCGCTTGCCGCGATGCCGATCGCCATCAGATCTCTGCGCGGGTCGCGGAGTGAACCGGAGTGACGGCGGGATTCGGGCAAGTCTCCGGCGTCGACTGGCTGGGAGCAACGAGCATCCGCGTCGTTGAATTCAGGATGCACCTTCCATTCGGCGCGCAACGTTCGAGCTGAACACCGTGCTCTCCAGATTCAAAATGCTTTTTGCGACTCTGTCGATGCAGTCGCTGCTATTGACGTTCGCCCTTGTCATCATCGCCGAATTTTTCTTTTTTCTATCCGCTCTCACGAACACGGAGCGGGAGCAGCTGGAAAGAGCATTCTCTCGATTCGGGATCATCGTAGCCGCGATTCCTCCAAACAATTTGGAAGCGCTCGTGGCCGCCTCCGGCAGCGAGAGAATGTCGATCGCCGAAGAAATCATCAAAGAAGTGCGCGAATTGACGGATTCTGTCGAATTCAATTTGAAATACCATACATCCGAGGACAATTCGATTTCAATAATGTTCGGGCCGCAGTCTTCGGATCATCATTGCAGGGATTCAAGCATTCCGAGGTACGACGCGGCGTCGTTGAATTCCGGCGATTACTTGCGCGAGGCGCTATATTCCACTCTGACAAAAGATGATAATAGGCTGATTTGGGTTGAAGTCGATCTCGTCGACGGCGGGTACAACGGAAATTACATAAATGAAAACATTAGTGAAATCTCGATCTGCCTGTACGCGGTTCAGGATCGGGATGCGCTGATCAGGACTGGAACGCAAGCGCTTTCGCGTGCGCTCATCGTTTCTTTCATCGTTTCGTTCGTCGTTTCGTTGGTCGTGTATCACCAAATTACACTTCCGATAAAGAACCTGATCAGGAATCTCCACGCAATAAACCGCGATCCTGGGCAGATGGGAAAACTGGAAAATCCGAGCAGTCGAAACTACGAAATACGGAATGCCGAGCAAGCGGTTCACGACCTTGGAAGCCGGCTGCGATGGATCAACTCTTTTCAATTGAAAGTTGAAAGCATTTCGCATGATTTTGCCAATCGACTTCATACTGAAGAGTTGCTGGCGCGCGAACTCTTCAGTTTGAATACGTTCAACCGAGACTTGATAGCCAAAATTCAGAAAGCTCGCGAATCGACGATGGAGGTGTTGAACGGAATTTTGGACGGCGCCAGATTTTCTACGGAAGGGCCGAAGTACGAAGAGATCGACGTCGTTACCTTGGTGACGCGCATCAAGGACGAGGTGGCAATTCGAGAAGACGAGAAGACGACGGAATTCAGAATTGACGTCGAGGGGGAGAATCCGAAAATTTTCGGGGAGCAGAGGTTCATTTACAGCGCTTTGTTCAATCTTGTCCATAATGCCGTGAAGGCCGCCAATAGATTTCAAGAAGCGGAAAGCGATTCACTGCAGTGCAAAGCAGCGGCCAAAAAGATCAAGATATGCCTTCGATACTGGCAGGAGGACGGGCATTCGATATTCGCGATTTCGGATACCGGTCCCGGCATTGCTCCTGAATTGAGGAAAAATCTCTTCAGGCTGCCGATTGAATACAAGGACGGGGCAGTTCATCGCGTCGGAATGAGCGACGCGGAATTCAACATTCGGATGCATAAAGGCACCATCGAATACAAGACAAGGCACCGAAGGGACGGCCCTGGACAGACTGGAACCACCTTCACAATCAAGCTGCCGAAGGGTCGAAGGAAATCTCGATAAGGACTGCGATCAGGAAATTCGAATTTGCGATCGCGGCGTGCCGAAACCCTGCGACATTCCGGAGTTCTTCTTCGCTCCGTGTCGCAATCTGCGCGGAAGCGCGCCTGGCATGCCGCCTAAGCCGAGGCCTCGGCGGCGCTGGACAGACCTGTTCGCATTGCGAATGAGTTGCGCCCGTGCCGGTTTTCGGTTAGCAACGGCCCGGGCGCTGGTAGCTCAGCTGGATAGAGTACTTGACTACGAATCAAGGGGTCGGGGGTTCGAATCCTCCCCAGCGCGCCATCAATTCGAAGAACATTGACTGCCGTCGCGAGCGGCATGTTTCCGCTGCGCGCCGCGGTTCAGCATCAGGGCGTGCGCTGGCAGTTCAATCGGGTTTAACGCCCGGCTTCCAAGAGCCTCTGGCCTCATCGTCAGGGGCGGTCCGCGCGACGGCATGGCCCCTCTGACCGCAGCCGGCTCGGAAGGACTGCATGTTTCTATTTCCCTTCTGTCAGATCGCTGAATCATCAGGGGGCAGGATTTTTATCTCTTGCAAGACGCGATCATGCGGCATTTTCCAATGAATCTTCAGCCTGCTGCATTTGCCACATGTTCGCATAGCGGCCGCGCTTGGCGACCAGTTCATCGTGCGTGCCCCGCTCGATTATCTCGCCGCGCTCGAGAACAATGATTTGATCGGCTTCAACGACCGTCGAAAGCCTGTGTGCGATGGCGATGACGGTGCGTCCTTCGCCCGCCATCTTGAAACTTTCCTGGATGCCTTTCTCCGTCTCGGTGTCGAGAGCGGAAGTCGCTTCGTCCAGAAGCAAAATCGGCGGATTCTTCAGAAGCGTGCGACAGATCCCGACGCGCTGCTTCTCGCCTCCGGACAATTTGAGCCCTCGTTCTCCAACCTCGGATTCGTAACCGTCGGGAAGCCTTGAGATGAA
This sequence comes from Paracoccaceae bacterium, assembly GCA_965205055.1. GTDB lineage: Bacteria > Pseudomonadota > Alphaproteobacteria > Rhodobacterales > Rhodobacteraceae > CBDBBY01. The sequence goes on from OZ242030.1 coordinate 4,143,404, forward strand.
TTCATGCAACTGGGCCGCCTTGGCCGCAGCCTCGACCTTCGACCGGCTGGCGTAAGGCATTCCGTATGAAATGTTGTAGAAGATCGTTTCGTTGAAAAGAACCGTGTCTTCCGGAACGATTCCGATGCTGGCTCGCAGGCTGGCTTGCGTGACGTCCTGAAGCGCTTGGCCGTCGATTTCGATCTTTCCGGCGGTGACGTCGTAGAACCGGAACAGCAATCGGCCGATTGTCGACTTGCCCGCGCCGGAAGGGCCCACGATTGCGATTGTTTTCCCCGACGGAATGGTCAGGCTGAAGTTCTTCAGGATCGGACGCTTGGCATCGTAGCCGAAACTGACGTTGTCGAACGTTATTGTCCCTCCCTTCACCTCCAGTTTCTTGGCTCCGGGCTTGTCCGAAACCTCGTAAGATTGGCCGAGGAGATCGAATAGATCGCCCATATCGACCAGCGATTGCCGGATTTCCCGATAAACCGTGCCTAGGAAATTCAGCGGGACCGCCAATTGCACCATGTAGGCGTTGACGAGCACGAAGTCCCCGACCGTGATTTCGCCCTTTTGCACGCCGACGGCGGCGAGAAGCATCGCGGCAACCATGCCCGTCGTGATCAGGAGCGCCTGACCTAAATTCAGCGCCGCCAAAGAGTAGCTGGTTTTAAGCGCCGCCTGCTCGTAGCCTTGCATCGAGGCGTCATAGCGCTCGGCTTCGCGTTCCTCTGCGCCGAAATATTTGACCGTTTCGTAGTTCAACAGGCTGTCGACGGCCTTCTGGTTGGCGTCCGTATCCTGCTGGTTCATTACTTTTCGGATTTGCACGCGCCATTCCGTCAGCCGGAACGTGAACCAAACATAGACGATGATCGTGACAATGATGATCGCGAAGTACCGGAAATCCAGGACTGTCAGCAAAATCAGCGAAATGAACAATAGCTCGAGGATCAGAGGCCCTATGGAAAGCAGCATGAACCGCAGCAGGAATTCGACGCCCTTCACGCCGCGCTCGATTACGCGCGACAAGCCTCCCGTCTTCCGCGTGATGTGATAGCGGAGCGAAAGCATATGCATGTGCTTGAATGTGTCGAGCGCCAGCAGGCGCAGCGCCCGCTGCCCGACGCTGGCGAAGGCGACGTCGCGGAGCTGCTCGAAGAGCACTCCGAACAATCTGGCGAATCCGTATGCGACCGTCAGCCCGACGGCGCCGACGGCCACGAGGAATGCCGCCGAGCCTTCGCCCGCCGGCGCCAGCGCGTCCACGGCCGATTTGTAAATGAGCGGCGTCGCCACAGTGAATACTTTCGCCGCGGCGAGCGCGGCAAGTGCCGAAACCACCCGCAGTTTCGCACCCGGATTTCCCTCCGGCCAAAGATATTTGGAAACCCCCTTGATCGTGCGCCATCCGCTGCGCCTCGCCTCGACCCGGGCCGAATTGTCGATGCGAGACTTGGCCGCCATTTGCACTCCTATGCTGACTGCCCGCCGCGCGACGCGATGTTGAAGGGAGTCGAGACAGTAAAAATATATGCCGGCGAAACTGAATTTCAATGGAAGGAGCCAAGCCGCCGCGGACGGGCTCCGCCTCATGAATGGGAATGCGAAATTATCTTGACGGTCTTCGCAAGCGTTGCGCTCGCTTGCGAATAGTCTAATTACCATCGCGACCGCCGCCGCAGATACCGAGCTGGAATCACAAAAGATGAGACGTTTGAAGAATTTGAAGATTGTCGCGACGATAGGGCCGTCGTCGAACACCTATGAAGCCATAAAAGCGATGTTTGAGGCGGGGGCCGACGTCTATCGGCTGAATATGAGCCACTGCGACCATGCGGAGGCGAAGCGGCTTCACGAAATCATTCGAGCTATCGAGGGAGAGGTCGGACGGCCCATCAGCATTCTGGTCGATCTGCAAGGTCCGAAGCTGAGGTGCGGCGAGTTCGCGGACGGGCATGTGAAGTTGGCGGAAGGAGACCGTTTCCGTTTTGATCTTGACCCGACGCCCGGGGACGGAACACGCGTATGCCTTCCTCACAAAGAACTGTTCGAGTGCTTGGAACGAGGCGTGTCGCTGTTGGTGAATGATGGCAAAATTCGGTTGAAAGTCGAGGATTGCGGGGCGGACTTCGCGGACTGCCGAGTATTGGTCGGCGGACTGATTTCTTCCAGCAAGGGAGTCAACCTGCCCGACGTCGTCATTCCGTTGGCGGCGATGTCGGAAAAAGATCTGAGCGATCTGGAATTTGCGTGCGAGCTGGGAGTCGATTGGCTCGCGTTGTCATTCGTTCAGACTTGCGAGGATGTCGCGCGGGCGAAGTCGCTTGCGGCAGGCCGGGCGGGCATCGTGGCGAAAATCGAGAAGCCCTCGGCGGTCAAGGCGTTCGACGCGATTCTCAAGGCTTCGGACGGCATCATGGTGGCGCGCGGCGACTTGGGGGTCGAGCTTCCGCTGCAAAGCATTCCGCCCATTCAGAAGCGCCTGGTCCGCCGCTGTCGCGCTGCGGCAAAGCCGGTCATTGTCGCGACGCAGATGCTTGAAAGCATGATCCAGAATTCGACTCCCACCCGGGCTGAAATCTCGGATGTCGCCGCGGCTATCTACGAAGGCGCCGACGCCGTAATGCTTTCCGCGGAATCCGCAGCCGGTCGATACCCGACGGAATCCGTCAGGATGATGCACAACGTCGCCGTGGAAGTGGAAAAGGACCCGACATATCGCGACGTCATCGAAGCGTCGCGCCGCGGCGGAAGCAGCACCGTCGCCGACGCGATCGTTTCCGCGGCGCGGGAAATCGCTGAAACGACCAACCTGAAGGCCGTTTGCTGCTTCACCCATTCTGGAACCACGGTCAATTTGATGGCGCGCGAGCGGCCGCGCGTGCCGATGATCGCGCTGACGCCTTTCGACGCGATCGCGCGGCGGCTGAATCTGGTTTGGGGTGTCCACTGCGTAGTCACTGAATCCGTAAGCAACTTCGACGAAGCCGTTGCTCGCGCGACGCAAGTCGCTGCGGATGAAAAATTCGGCAGCGGAGAGGACAACATTGCGATCATGGCCGGAGTTCCGTTCAACGTTTCGGGAACAACCAACATTGTTCAGGTCGTTCAGGTCGGCATCGGCTGAATGCGGCTGCAAATCAATTTGAAAGCGACAGTCGAGCGCGGAGCGGCTCCCTGCGCCCATAATTCGTTTGCATTGCTCAATCCGATGAAATAACAGCGTTTCCCTGCCGCGCTGTCCGCATTGGATTGCATTCCGGGTTGCGCTGCAATCGTTCATGCCCTCGGGAGTTTGAAATGCCGAAGTTGAAAACGAAATCCAGCGCCAAGAAGAGGTTCAAGCTGACCGCTTCAGGACGAGTCAAAGTCCAGCAGGCGGGAAAGCGTCACGGCATGATCAAGCGGTCCAACAAGTTCATTCGGAACGCGCGGGGCACGGCCGTCTTGTCCAAGCCGGACGAAAGATTGGCCAAGTCGTTCATGCCCTACGGGTCCTGAGGAGTCATTGAAATGGTGCGCATAACAAGCGGAAAAGTCACGCACGCTCGGCACAGGAAGGTCGTCAAGGCGGCGAAAGGTTACTATGGCCGCAGAAAGAACACGTTCAAGACTGCGAAGCAGGCCGTGGACCGAGCGAGGCAGTACGCGACGCGCGACAGAAAGCAGCGGAAGCGGAATTTCCGCGCGCTTTGGATTCAGCGAATCAACGCCGCAGTGCGCATGAACGACGAATCCATGACCTATTCGAACTTCATTTTCGGACTTGGACGCGCAGGGATCGAACTGGACCGCAAAATGCTCGCGGAAATCGCCGTCAGCCAGCCCGATGCTTTCACTGCCATCGTCGAAAAGGCGAAGGCGGCCCTCAAGTAGCCCCGAAACGCCCGCTTGTATGCAGCCGGGATAAAATATTTCGAGAGAGGCCGGCGTCGTTCGAAACGGAAGGCGTCGGCTCGCCGACCGAATGTCCGGGCGCTGAAGGTTGTCCTTGTCGGGCGGTTGTTGCCGATTTCCGGCGAAGCTCCTTGAATTCGGCGCGGGTGTTTGCGAAAGCGTCGGCGGGTCGTCGAGACAATGAATGAGTTCCGGACCGCGGAAATTGATTGGCGGATCGAAGGTGCTGAACTGAACATGAGCGCTTCAAGCGAAATCGAATCCCTTAGATCGCGGCACCTCGCGAAAATCAGTGAGGCTTCAAGCGAAGCGGAGGTTGAATCGGCCCGTGTCGCGGCGCTTGGGCGAAAGGGAGAAATCACTCAGAGGCTGCGGTCCCTCGGGACGATGGATCCTGAAGAGCGGAGCAAAGCCGCTCCCGCGCTCAATCGCGTGAAGAACGAGATCGCCGAGGCTGTCGCCAAGCGCAGGACGGAATTCGCGGACATGGCGCTCAACGCCCGGCTGGAGCAGGAATGGGTGGACGTCACCCTTCCGGGGCGCGAGCGGCGGACCGGATCGATTCATCCGATCAGCCAAGTCTTTGAAGAAGTGACGGCGATTTTCGCCGACATGGGCTTCGACGTCGCGGAAGGTCCGCAAATTGAAGACGACTGGCACAACTTCGACGCCCTGAACATCCCGCCCGAGCACCCTGCGCGCCAGGAGCACGATACATTTTTCATCAAGGGCGCGCGCAAAGAGGGGAATCCGAACGTGCTCCGGACGCATACTTCGCCCGTTCAAATCAGAGCGATGAAGGAGCGAGGCGCGCCCATCAGGATAATCGCGCCCGGACGCGTCTATCGTTGCGATTACGATCAGACCCATACTCCCATGTTCCATCAAGTCGAAGGACTTGCCTTGGACGTGGATGTTTCGATGGCGAACCTGAAATGGGTCCTTGAGGAATTTTGCCGCGCGTTCTTTCAGGTCGACGAAGCGGAGCTGAGGTTCCGGGCGTCGCATTTCCCGTTCACCGAGCCGTCCGCGGAAGGCGACCTGCGCTGCTCATGGAGCGGCGGGCGGCTTGAGGTCGGAACAGGCGACGATTGGATGGAAATTCTGGGATGCGGCATGGTGCATCCGAATGTCTTGCGATCCGGCGGAGTCGATCCTGAAAAATATCAAGGGTTCGCGTTCGGCCTCGGCTTGGACAGGCTTGCGATGCTGAAGTACGGCATCCCCGATCTCAGAGCGTTTTTCGAGTCGGACGTCAGATGGTTGCGCCATTACGGATTTTCGGCCTTGGATGTGCCGACTTTGCACGGCGGACTGAGCCTCTGACGCCGCCGCGCGGCCCGAACGCACAGGAGATGATCGAAATGGACAAGGGCACCGCCGCCGAAATTGAAGCCGCCGCCTTCCGGAAGCTGCGCGATCACCTGCGGACGAGATCGGATGTGCAGAACATCGATCTCATGAATCTCGCGGGATTTTGCAGGAATTGCCTGAGCCGATGGTATCAGGAGGCGGCAGCTGAGCGCGGAATTGAAATGTCGAAAGAAGCCGCCCGCGAAATTTTCTACGGAATGCCTTTCGAGGAATGGAAAAGCCTGAACCAGAAGGAAGCGACGGAAGAACAGGCAGCAAAGTTCGCGGAGACGCACAAGGACGCCGTGTGAAATAGGTCCGAGGCGCGGGCGGGCGGATTCAGCCCGTTGCGCTCCGGATTTCCGGCGCGGCCAAAATGAGCAATGCGCCGAGCACGATGCGATAATATACGTACGGCTTGTAGGTGTAGCCCTCCAGAAATCGCATCATCAGCTTGAGTGCCATCAGAGCGCAGACGAACGACACTGCGGCGACGATCGCTCCGTTGACAAGAAAGGCCGCGTCGGCCTCGCCGACGGCTTCCGCTCCGGTCAGCGCGCCTGCGGCGATGATCGTGGGAATTGACATGAGCATCGCCAGCCGCGCGGCGTCCTTGCGTTCGAAGCCCAGCCGTCTTGCCCCTGAAATCACGACCCCGGACCTTGATGCGCCCGGAATGAGCGCAAGCGCTTGCCACAGCCCCATGACGATGGCGTCGCGAGCGGTCCAGCCGTCGGCGGAGCGGTCGTTTCTTTCCGTCGCATCCGCCCAATAAAGCACGATGCCGAAAGCGAGGGTTGCCCATCCCACGACCTCGATGCTGCGCATGGCGTCATCCAGACCGAAAACCGTCAGCAGAGCTCCGAACGCGACAACCGGAACTGTCGCCAATGCGAGATGCATCGCGAGCTTTTCGTCCTCGGACCGGATTCGCCCTCGCGCAAGGCCGGGAACGCCCTTCATGACTCGGAAGACGTCGCGCCGAAAATAAAGAATGACGGCGCCGAGCGTTCCGACATGAGCTGCCACATCCAGTTGCAAGCCTTGATCGGGCATGCCGGTCAGGCCGGGGAGCAGCACGAGATGGCCGGACGACGAAACAGGGATGAATTCCGTGATGCCCTGAACCGCCGAGGTCAGAAACAGGTAATACAGAGTCATGCAATTCCATTCGGTTGCTTGGCACAGAAGTCGACTGCCGCGACGATAATTACGGCAAATGCCGATAATGGTAAACAACTATGTCATAAATGCCCGCTTCTGTTTTTTCTTTGACTTGTATCTTTTGCGCAATCATACCGTATAGGTCAAAATTACTTACTTTTAATTGTCGGAATCATTTGGTAAGCTGGCCCGGCAACGAAAACTGCATTCGGATGGCTCGCAATGGGCAAACTTGAAATGCTCGCGTTCGTGGACGTCGGCGGCGAAACGCCGGACAAGCGGTCGCCGGATTCGCGGGCCGCGGATTTCCGCGAGATCTACGGCGAGTACGGAACGGAAGAAGCCGCCGTCCAAGCCAGCCGGTGCTCGCAATGCGGCGTTCCCTATTGCCAGACCCATTGCCCGCTCCACAACAATATTCCGGATTGGCTTCGGCTGACTGCGGAAGGGCGCCTTCGCGAAGCATACGAGCTCAGCCAGGCCACGAACGCGTTTCCGGAGATTTGCGGACGCATATGCCCGCAGGACAGGCTGTGCGAGGGCAACTGCGTGATCGAGCAGGCTGGGCACGGCACCGTCATGATCGGTTCCGTGGAGAAGTATCTTTCCGAAGTCGCCTGGACGCGCGGATGGGTTGACGGGATTTCGCCGGCTCGGGAGATCGGCTTTTCCGTCGGCGTCATAGGCGCGGGGCCCGGCGGCTTGGCGGCGGCCGACCGGCTCAGGCGCGCCGGCTTGCGGGTCGTCGTTTACGACCGCCATGATCGTCCGGGCGGACTCCTGACGTACGGCATTCCGAGCTTCAAGCTGGAGAAGCATGTCGTGATGCGGCGCACCGCCCAGCTGGAAGATGGCGGCGTGGAGTTCGTGCTGAATTGCGAAGTCGGCAAGGACGCGAGTTTTGCGGAGCTCAGAAAGCGGCATGACGCCGTCTTGATCGCCTGCGGAGTTTACCGGGCGCAGGAGTTGTCCGGACCGGGTTCGGGCCTTCGAAACATCGTGCCGGCCTTGGACTACCTTACTGCGTCGAACCGCAAGGGGTTCGGCGACGCCGTTCCGCGTTTCGATTGCGGCGACCTCGATGCAAGGGGCAAGAAAGTCGTGGTTGTCGGAGGCGGCGACACCGCGATGGACTGCGTCAGGACCGCCGTGCGGCAAGGAGCCGCGTCGGTCAAGTGCCTGTACCGGCGGGACCGAAGGAACATGCCGGGTTCAAGGCGCGAGGTCTCGAATGCCGAAGAAGAAGGAGTCGAGTTCATCTGGCTCGCCGCGCCCAAAGGCTTTCTTGGCGAGCAGAGCGTTTCAGGAGTGAAAGCGACCAGAATGCGGCTTGGGCCGCCGGATGCGACCGGACGCAGAGCGCCGGAGCCTCTCGCCGGGTCGACATATACCGAAGATGCCGATTTGGTGATCAAGGCTCTGGGATTCGTGCCGGAAGACATAAGAGCGAACTGGAAGTCGCCTGAGCTGGAGGTAACCGGCTGGGGCACGGTGAAAACGGATTTCAGGACCCACGAGACAAATCTTCCCGGCGTGTTCGCGGTCGGCGACATCGTGCGGGGAGCGAGCTTGGTCGTCTGGGCAATCCGCGACGGCCGCGACGCCGCGGACGCGATCCTTCGTCGCGCCGCGCCTCAATTGAAACGCGCGGCGTAGGAATTCGAGATGCCGGGTTGGAATGAAGCTGCGAAGAGCCGCGACGGACCGCGGCAAGAGAAGGAGGGCTCCATGAAAGGCGAATTCGGCGTTTGGGCTGAGGAAATGGATGAGAGTCGGAAAGCCGCCGAAGCCAAGGGACTCTATAGAGCCGAGGACGAGCATGATTCCTGCGGTGTCGGGCTTGTCGTCGCAGTCGACGGGAAACGCACGCGCAAAGTGGTCGAGAACGGAATCGATGCGTTGAAATCCGTCTGGCATCGGGGAGCTGTGGATGCCGACGGAAAGACAGGCGACGGAGCCGGCCTGCATTTTCAAATTCCCGCCGAGTTCTTCGACGAGCAGGTGAGGCGGACGGGGCATGATCCGCGCGCCGGCGGACGGATTGCCGTCGGCATGACATTTCTTCCCCGCAACGATTTCAATGCGCAGGAGAGCTGCAGGACGATCGTGGAGTCCGAGATATTGCGCAGCGGACACGCCATATACGGATGGCGCCATGTTCCGGTGAACACGGAGGTATTGGGCGAAAAGGCCAAAGCCACGCGTCCGGAAATCGAGCAACTCCTGATCGCGGACGGCAAAAACCTCGGCGAGGAGGAGTTCGAACGCGAACTCTACATTTTGAGGCGCAGGATCGAACGGGCGGCTGTCGCCGCGCAAGTCAGCGGATTCTACATCTGCTCGCTGTCATGCCGATCCATCATCTACAAGGGGATGATGCTCGCCGAACAGGTCGCGGAGTTTTATCCGGATCTCAAGGACGAGCGGTTCATCTCGGCTTTCGCAATCTACCACCAGCGGTATTCGACGAACACGTTCCCGCAATGGTGGCTGGCGCAGCCGTTCAGGATGCTCGCGCACAACGGCGAAATCAACACCCTCAAAGGCAACCTGAATTGGCTGAAGAGCCACGAGATTCGAATGGCGTCCGCGACGTTCGGCGATGCGGCGGAAGACATGAAGCCGATCGTTTCCTTGGGGTCGTCGGATTCCGCCGCTCTGGATGCGGTGTTCGAAGTGATGGTGCGCGCCGGCAGAAGCGCTCCGATGACCAAGACCATACTCGTTCCGGAAGCAGTGCCTGAAGGCACGGCCGAAATCCCCGCCGCGTGGCGCGACATGTACTGCTACTACAACGCGGTAATGGAGCCGTGGGACGGCCCTGCTGCCCTCGCGATGACTGACGGGGTTTGGGTCTGCGCCGGAATGGACAGGAACGGGCTGCGGCCCATGCGATACGCATTGACTTCGGACAACATGCTTCTCGCAGGCTCTGAAACCGGGATGGTGTCGGTCGACGAGTCGACCGTGGTTGAAAAGGGCGCGCTCGGCCCCGGCCAGATGATCGCAGCGAATCTTGCTGAGCGAAAAGTCTATCGGGATGCCGAAATCAAGGATCATCTCGCAGCATCCATGCCGTTCGGCGGGCTTGCCGGCAAAATCCGGGAGTTCGAGGACGAAGTGGGGGAGGTCGCGGAGCCGACTGTCTACTCAGGCGGAGAACTTCGGAAACGTCAACTGATGGCGGGATTTACGGTGGAAGATCTGGAGGCCGTGCTTGCGCCGATGGCCGAAGACGGAAAGGAAGCCGTGGTTTCCATGGGCGACGATACGCCGCTCGCCGTCCTTTCGAAAAATTGCCGCCCCCTCAGCCATTATTTTCGCCAGAATTTCAGCCAGGTCACGAATCCCCCGATCGATTCATTGCGGGAGTACCGCGTGATGACGCTGAAGACGCGATTCGGGAATTTCAGGAACGTCCTTGATCAAAGCAACGAGGAAACCGTGGCGACGGTGCTGAACTCTCCGTTCCTGAGCAACGGCATGTTCAAGGCGTTGATGGAGGATTTCGGCGACTCGGTCGCATGGATAAGCTGCTCGTTCAGGAAGGATGACGGGTCGGACGCTCTGCAGGACGCGCTCCAGAGAATCAGAAGCGAAGCGGAGAACGCCGTTCGATCCGGATCTGCGCACCTTGTGCTGACCGACGAGCGGCAGGACGCCGATTGGATTCCGATGCCGATGATTCTCGCGACAAGCGCCGTCCACAGCTGGCTGACCCGGCAGGGCCTGCGGACGTTCACGACCTTGAACGTCAGGTCGGCGGAGTGCTTGGATCCGCATTATTTCGCCGTTCTGATCGGTTGCGGAGCCACCTCGGTGAATGCGTATCTGGCGCAGGACACGCTTTCCGACCGCGTTTCGGCCGGTCTGCTCGGCGGCACATTGAAGCAGGCCGTCGCGACATATCGGAACGCCATTGATCAGGGCTTGCTGAAAATAATGTCCAAGATGGGCATCGCCGTGATCTCATCCTACAGAGGTGGCTTGAATTTCGAGGCGCTCGGGCTGTCTCGGGCAATGATCGCCGAATATTTTCCAGGCATGCAAAGCCGCATATCCGGCATCGGGGTGTCCGGCCTGCAAGAAAAAGTGCTTGAGCTCCACGAACTGGCTTGGGACGGGGCGGCGGGGCTGCTGCCGATCGGCGGGTTCTACAAAGCTCGCCAGTCGGGCGAGGCGCATGCATGGGAGGCGCAAGCCATGCACATGCTGCAGACGGCCTGCGACCGCGGAAGCTACGCCTTATGGAAAAAATATTCCGCGAAACTGCAGTCGGCTTTGCCGATCCATGTGCGCGACCTTCTGGACGTCAAGCCGGGATCGAAGCCGGTGCACATCGACGAAGTGGAATCGATAACCAAGATCCGCAAACGATTCGTGACGCCGGGCATGTCGCTCGGGGCATTGAGTCCGGAAGCTCACAAGACGCTGAACATTGCCATGAACCGGATCGGAGCGAAATCGGACTCCGGCGAAGGCGGAGAGGATCCGGCGCATTTCGCGCCCGACCCGAACGGGGACAATCCGTCCGCGCGGATCAAGCAGGTCGCGAGCGGCCGTTTCGGCGTGACGGCGGAGTATCTCAACCGTTGCGACGAGCTCGAGATCAAGATCGCGCAGGGCGCGAAGCCGGGCGAGGGCGGGCAATTGCCCGGAATGAAGGTGACCGATTTGATTGCCCGATTGCGGCATTCGACGAAGGGCGTTTCACTGATTTCGCCTCCGCCTCACCACGACATCTACTCGATAGAAGATCTTGCGCAGCTGATTTACGACCTGAAGCAAATCAATCCGCGCGCGAAGGTCACGGTCAAGCTGGTTTCCTCGGGCGGAATCGGCACCATCGCCGGCGGCGTCGCCAAGGCCAAGGCGGATGTCATTCTGGTGTCGGGGCACAACGGCGGAACCGGCGCGTCTCCTGCGACTTCGATCAAATTCGCCGGGCTGCCTTGGGAGATCGGTCTCGCGGAGACGCATCAGGTTCTGACCCTTAACAATCTGAGGAACAGAGTCACTCTCAGGACCGACGGCGGACTTCGAACCGGCAAGGATATCATAATTGCGGCCATGCTCGGCGCCGAGGAGTTCGGAATAGGCACTGCCGCGCTTGTCGCGATGGGCTGCATCATGGTCAGGCAGTGCCATTCGAACACTTGTCCGGTGGGCGTGTGCACGCAGGACGAACGCCTTCGGATGAGATTCACGGGAACGCCTGAAAAAGTCGTCAATCTATTCACGTTCTATGCGCAGGAAGTGCGCGAAATCCTCGCGTCCATAGGAGCGCGGTCGCTCGATGAGATCATCGGTCGCTCCGACCTTCTGACGCAGGTGTCGCGCGGAGCCAAGAACCTCGACGACCTGGATTTGAACCCGCTTCTGATCCGAGTCGACGAAAGTGAGAAAGTCGGCAGTTGCTTCGAGCGCGTTCGCAACGAGGTGCCTGATTCGCTCGACGCCGACATTTTCCGTGATGCGCAGCCGTTCTTCGCCGACGGCGAAAAGATGGAATTGTCCTACGCGGTCCGGAATACCCAGCGCACCATCGGCGCAAGGACGTCTTCCCGCATCGTAGAGCGTTTCGGAATGAACAACAGCCTCAAGCCGGATCATCTCACGGTCAAGCTGACCGGCTCGGCCGGCCAGTCGTTGGGAGCCTTCGCAGTCAGAGGGCTGAAGCTGGAAGTGGATGGCGACGCGAACGACTATGTCGGGAAAGGATTGTCGGGAGGAATCATTTCATTGCGTCCCTCGCCATCGCTTCGCTTGGCGGCGGGAGAGAATGCGATCATGGGCAATACGGTGCTGTACGGAGCGACCGGAGGCCGTCTGTTTGCTGCGGGACGCGCAGGCGAGCGGTTTTGCGTCCGGAATTCCGGTGCCGAAGTGGTTGCGGAAGGGTGCGGCTCGAACGGGTGCGAGTACATGACCGCGGGCGTGGCGGTCGTACTAGGTCCGGTCGGACCGAACTTCGGCGCCGGCATGACAGGAGGAATGGCTTACGTCTACGATCCGAACGGTACCGCAGAGAAGGATATGAACACCGATTCAATCGTCGTTTGCCCGGTGACGGTCAAGCATTGGGAAAATCAGCTCCGCGCCCTCGTCGTTCGCCACTTCGAAGAAACCGGAAGCAAGAAGGCGGAAAAAATTATTGACGGCTGGGACGAGGAGAAAAACCGTTTTCTCCAAATTTGCCCGAAGGAAATGCTTGCCCACCTGCCACATCCGTTAAGCATTGAAAAAGCTGAATTATCTGCGTGATCCAAGAGTCCCGGGAGCCCGAGTTGCGGCTTGCGCGCTTGAAGTGGGATGAAATTTGAAGAGCGGGACCGCCGGAATTCACGCCATATTGAATAAATGTTTCGGAAAATTCTATTGAAAAGTGTATGCACAGCCCCCTATTGCGTTGTATCACCATTTTACTCCTCCCTGTTGGTGATGAATTCGGCGGGCTCAGTTATGCCCGCCATTTTTTTCATCCGGCGCCGAGGGTCTTGAACCAAATCGCCGCTGCCGCCTCCGAAATTGCAATCTGTTGAGAATTCGACACGTCCGAATTCGTTCGGACCGCCGAGCGGCGTTCAAGACGAATGCCGATTCGCCGCGGGCCGTGGCTTGTAGAGCAGGGATGTTCGTGCGGAGTGGCTTGGGGACGGCCGCGACGCGGAAAGTATGGGAAGAACGCGGGCAATCAAGTTCGTACCGCGGACCGGCCGAAAGCTCCGGCGGGGATTGTCGACAAGCTTTCCACGCTGCCCGCAAAAAAGAGAACGCCAAGCAGCCGAAGTCCCGGAAGATCAAAAACCCGAACGCTGAAAACCAGCCCCTCCTAATCCCGCAACCCAATCTCCGCCGTAGGCGAGTCGGATCCCGAACCGTCTAAAAGCCGAACCTAAACAGCTTCAAGAACAACCTTCGGCCCGACTTCCTCGACCGGAGGGCTTGCCGCGCCGCAGCCGTCTGACCAAAATTGGGATTCATCCGCCAATGCCCCTCTTTTTCCTTTTGCAAGTTCGCTGCGATAGGCCGCAACACGCGGTGCTGTGTTGGTCGCACTGCAATCCACCGCAGTTCCGACAACTTTGGCGGATCGATTCCACGCCTTCTGCCTCAAGCCAATTCCGCCGCTACGGCCGGGAGCACCTGCGCCGATTCGAAAAGCTTCGGCAGCAGATGAATCAAGCTTGCATGATGCGGATGCCTAAAGCCGACGCGTTGCAGGCAAACTTGTGCACTCTCTGCATCCCTACGGAGTTCATTTTCCGGCATTTCATGCCTATCGACGCTGTGGTCCGCCAATTTGACAAGGAACAAGGGCTTGGGAGGATTCGCCCGCTCAGCCGCCGCCCCGCGAACAATCGCACCGCTTCCAATAGCTTGACTGCGACCAGCGTCTTGGCTTTCTTCCTGAATCCAAAACATATTATTCTAAGAAGCAAGGCAATATGAGATGGGTTGCATCGTTGTTCGCGCAAATTTGGACGAACAGATTGCATTGATCGCACGGATCTGTTAGGATGATGTTGCAATACGGGCAAGGGAAAGCTAAGCGTAGTATTTGCGTATCAAATCAGTGCCATGGTTTGCCAACAGCATGGAATTAATGACTTTTGATAAAAATGATCGCTTCCATGTACAGATGTAGCCCCAGTTCAATCGATCCGAGAGTTGAAGAGAATGTCTGAATCAAACCCGCGCCAGAGGATTTGACTAATGCTCCGTTTTGGGAAGTCAGGATTGCCGAAGGTCCTAAAGAGAAAATACCATGCTGGATGAATTATTTCCGACCGGATGGCACCTAATTGCGACTTCTGTTGCATTGGGTGGTTTTATGCTTACAGCCGGTATCTGGATAGGCAACGTTAACTCTGATCGAAAATCGTTCAAGGAATTCATGAATGAAGTCAAGACTCAGCTGCAGGCGCTCTTGGACTCTCAGAGTTCGTTCGGGGAATCCTTGAAGGAGGTCAAGGCCGAGCAGCGTTCGTTCGGGGAATCCTTGAAGGAGGTCAAGGCCGAGCAGCGTTCGTTCGGGGAATCCTTGAAGGAGGTCAAGGCCGAGCAGCGTTCGTTCGGGGAATCCTTGAAGGAGGTCAAGGCCGAGCAGCGTTCGTTCGGGGAATCCTTGAAGGAGGTCAGAGCCGAGCAGCGTTCGTTCGGGGAATCCTTGAGGGAGGTCAGAGCCGAGCAGCGTTCGTTCGGGAAATCCTTGAAGGAGGTCAAGGCCGAGCAGCGTTCGTTCGGGAAATCCTTGAAGGAGGTCAGAGCCGAGCAGCGTTCGTTCGGGAAGTCTATGAAAGAGGTCAAAACCAATCAGACGGCGTTTTGGCAATCCATGAAACAAGTTGAGGAGAAAATCAGCAATATTCCAGAGCACTTGCCTTTGCCAGCAGTAGTGGAAGCACAAAGCCCTCTCCAGCTATCAAAGTTTGGGAAAAAAATTTCCGACAATCTTTCAGTCGACAAGTGGGCCGCAGATCACGCCTTATGCCTTGTAGATAAGGCTTCCGAAAAGCAGGAATTTGAGATATTCGAGATGTGCATGGAATATGTTGGAGATCAATTCGATAACGATTTGAACTTTAACAGAAATTTCCGCAAGGGAGCATACGAGGTTGGCACGGATGTGGAACAGGTGAAAAAAGTATATGCAGTTGAGTTGCGGGATGCTTTGTTGGCGCTTTTGGACGCTTAGAGTGCGATTGAAATTCATAAATTGTTCATTTTGCTGAGGTCGGCACGATATGACCCTTCCGGTCCGCCGCATTATGAAGCGGCACGCCGCCGGGTTCGCCAAGCTCCGACCATAATTTTTCGCAAAACGCCGCGAGCGCGATACCAAGGCGAGGTTTGCCCGCGGCCCGCAGACGTTGATAGTGAACATTTCGGATGCTTGTTTACGCCGTCCTTATTCACGAAAGCCGATGCATTCACTCAGCAATCCGCGCCTGATCGACCTCGCGGCTCTGTGGACATGATTTTGATGATGGCGAAATACGGAAGTTACAGCGTTTTCGGCTCAAATTGATGCGTATCCGGCGTTCCGGGGGCAGTCGTGCAAAGAGGCTACTCTTTCAACTTGATACGGACACGCTCATAGCATAAAGCCTCAAAACGAATTTCACCCTGTCCGGCGCATTCAAGCGACGGACAGGAGATCATATTTCCCGGCGACTGAGGATTTGGCTATGGGATGCATTCGCCATCTGATTTTTTTGCCATTTCTGTTTGCAGGATGCGATGCGATGTCGGATCCCATTTACCCGAATTCGGTTGTATCCAACGATCTTGAATTCATCCAGACGTCGGACCGGAGTGTTTTTTCCTGTCTGTCTTACGAGGGAAAGCGCCGAGCGGAAATGCCTGACAAGCGCCGCGATGCGCTTTTTGCGAATGGCACATTCATCTACACGGCGCATTACAAGGACGGCACCTCGGTCGAGCTCTGGGCGCATCCCGATTTCGGCTCGCAGTCGGCGGCGACGGAGTCCGTGGAGCCAGTGGCTCAAGCCATCGGAAAACTGCCCGCGCTGATGCGTTCCAAGCTTGATCACGTCGTGATCCACGAAGGCGACGAGACGGCCTTCGCCGAGGACATTGGTCATTTCTTCGTGCTCTACTCAGACAATATCCGCACGCGCATCCGCAATCATGATCTGGAAGAGACCATCTTTCACGAGTCGGTGCATGCGACCTTGGACAGCCGTTATGCTCGTTCGCAGGAATGGCGCAGAGCACAAGAGGCCGATGGGGGTTACATAACGGATTACGCGGCGCGCGAACCTGACCAGGAAGACATGGCGGAATCCGCCCTTTTCGCCTGGGCCATGCTCATGCATCCCGGTCGCTTACCAGCAAACGTGGAAGCGCAGGCGAGTGAAATCATGCAGAACCGGCTGGCTTTCTTTGAAGACCTGTTTCTTTCCAAACCCATATTCTACAGAACAGGTGAAGAGCGAGGTTGTTAAAGAAATTGAATCGCCCCGGGTTTTCCGGAGAGTGCTTTGTTCAACACTCAGGCTGCTTATTCAACCTCGTTGTTTTTCTGGCGGAATGCACCATCGCGATGCGAGAAGCGGGAGCATCCGAACTTCTCCACGATCGAGGCCGTAGGCCGCGCTTTCGCTGGAGCAATTGGGACGACTTTTCTTGAACAGCCGAACTCCGTGCGCGCGGAGTTCGGATGGCTGCCTCGGGGCAGGCTTTTCTCCGGAATGGATTCCCTCCTTCAAGTTTCCCGCTCGTCTGTTTAGAGCGTTTTTCACTAAGTTTGACCCACTGTACTCGTCACGTATACTGTTTGAGCCCAATGGAAATTGGAGAATTCTCAGATTGAACTGGGTCAACCTTAGTGAAAAACGCTCTAGCCGATTGCTATCCGGAAAACTCGGGCAGTTCAGGGGGCAACGCGCCTACACCAAGCGGTCTCTCGCTTGCGTCGCCAGCATTTGCTTGCTGGGTTGCTTATACGTCATCCCTTTTTTCTTGGCGGAGGCGCAGGGGGAAGAGGCTGCTTTTTCGGTGCAAGGGTCGGCTTAGGCGGTACCCCTCTCCGCAACTCATTTACGGGAGGGTTTCGCTTGGACGGAGGTGGATTTGGAAATTTGACCATTTTTCAACTCCGTTATTGGTCTTCCGAGAGGATCCTCATGAATTCAACCATAACGACCTCAGAGGATGGGATCAATATGCTTTCCCCGTAAGGACATTGCTCAACGCATTCTTGACCGACATACGAAAAAACCACTTCACCGTCAACTTCATGAGTTGTCAACCACGTATATTCCGAGAGTCTGAATGCACTTTTTCCGGTTGGCTGGGACATTCTTCGGACCATCCATGGAGGTATCTCCCATCGGCAAGATGTAAAATCACATAACAATTTCGGTGCCGGTGAAACGCAGAATACCACTCGGAAGGAAAAGATGTTTCACGAGTTATACGAATGTGACGCATGACCTTATGTATAGTATCATTTCCGTATGTTGCTGATAGGAGAACTGCCAATGCTGCGGCAAGCGTGAGCGAAAGATAAGGAGGATATGGTGTTGTCCACGAGGTATCACCCTCGCCGACATTTACTTCGAACAGTTCAACAAAGCCACAGCAAAGATTCTCTACTATAATCGTAAAGATCAGCGCTTGAACAACTTGATTGAAGACGCTTGGAGTTGGATATGAGGCAGGTGAGCGAAAAATCCCGACAACAACCAGGCCTGGCGCAAGAAACATCAGTAGGCTAATCGCATCCTCGGCAATCCAGTTCATTCTATAGGCTCGTTCCATTCGGGACTGTGTCAGCTGCAATTTGGCTTCTTCGTCTGATGAGCTTAGACGTTTCTGTTTCCAGTTTTCAGTGTCTACGGGCGATCATCCGCAAAGACTTCCCCCGTGGGGCGCGTATCATGATTCTTCTGTGTCTCGACTGTGATATTGCGTTCCCGTCGCCGACCTTGGCGAAGGTCGGCGACGACGGGGCGGCGCATGGCGCATGATTCTTGTGGCATGACCACGCTGCCAAGACGGCCAGCGCCGCCTCTCTTCATCGTCTTGGTAAGCACCTATTGCAACCCTCGAAACACCGAACCCAAGCAACACTCGAGCGCGCGGAACCGGCTCGACCCAAAAGAAATGAAACGCACCCGTCTGGTATGATTGGTTTGACGTTCATTGTTTGACCGACAACCGCTGAATTCAGCTTGCCGAACACAGACAATGGCCATCGCCTTCGCGGCCGGAAGTAGGCGGAGTCGGCGGTCCGAAGCTTGCAAGGGGCCGGCCTTGAAGATCCGGTTGATCTTGCCTTCGCGGCAAGGTCCGGCAGAGTCGTGGACCGTGATTTTTTCCTGCCGCGCGGATTCGTTTGCAATCCTTGTTTTCGCATGTGCCGTTCCGCGCTGTATCGGGCCAAGCAAGTTGTCGCAGCAAAGCGCTGCTTTCAGATATCGGAAGCCGCTTCCTTCAAGGCGCTGAACAATGATTTGCCGGCCGGCGATATCTCTGCCTTTCGGTGGTACGATACGCCGACGGGACCGGATCCAAAGGGAACCCTCCACTCCAATGCGCATAAATTTCCGTTCCGGATGTCATAGGCGGGCACCTGGCTCGGCATCAGCGAAATCAGATCATGGGATTGCAGCAATGCGCGGTTGGCTAGGTACGATACCGATTCCAACGAGAAATTTGGAACGAATGAGCCCTGAGAGACAAAAAACAGATCCAGTTGCCGTCGAAGGCTCGTCTCGACCGGCGGAATGATCCAGCCGAATGACTTGAGTTGGTCGAATGTTTGAATCCTGGTTTTTGCGAGTGGATGCTGCGGTCCGACGATAGCAAGAAGCTGTTCGTCAAAAAGCTTTTCTTGCTCGATTTCGTCGCGATGGCGGTGAACAGGCAACCGGCCGACAACCATGTCGATTTCCCCGGATCGAAGGCTGGGCATGAGCGCTTCATTGGTGCCTTCGATGATCTTGATTGCCACGCGGGGTCGTTGCTCCATCAGCTTTTCGATGGCAAGCGGAAGCAGCTGCGGCGAGGCGGCGAGCAATGTGCCGACAACGACCCGCCCGCTGTTGCCTTCGCTAAGATCGTTCAGTTCCTGCGCTGCATTCGCGACTTGTGAAAAAATGAGCTTTCCATGGCGGATTAATGCCTCTCCGAACACTGTCGGCACGACTCCGCGGTTGGTTCGGTCGAACAGCTTGACCTCGAAGTCGATTTCCATGTCCTTGACGATTTTCGTGGCGGCGGGCTGGGAGATGTTGAGTTCCCGGGCGGCATTTCGGATGTTGTTGTGTTTGCCGACGGCTATTATCAACTTCAACTGATTGAACTTCAGCCTTGATTGCAGGCGCTCAACAATGCGGGTGTGCCGGCCGGTCAATCTGATCCCCTAGAACTGCGTTCTTTCAGCGACCTGCAAGATGCCGCTGACTGCGCTCATTGCTGCAAGCGCTGATGTTCGCGGGTTGTCCGCGAGCGGTTTCCCCGAAATCCTGAACTCGAAACTGCCAAAATCACCTTCGGCCTGAATGACGTGGATGTTTTCGGACACTTCCGGGTCGGCGATCAACTCGACATCCGTGTCATCGAAGCCAATGCTTGACAGCGCGACAGCGGCGGCGACATTGGCGTTTTTGGGATACGACAGCGCCGCCTCGCGCGCGCTTCCTTTAAAGTGCGTTTGGGCGTTCTTGCCCATGTTCCGCAGATCCAGCACCTCTTCCGCCGGAGAGCCGGCCCAGCCCTCCGGAGGCTTGCGGCCGATGTAGCGAACGGATGTCAGGTCGCCAACTCTCGCGGCGCGAAGTGCGTCCAATCCGCCGATGGCCCCCGAAGCCAGGATGATTTTCCCGTCTCCGTCTATCGCCGCTTTTTCCAGCATGTCTTTGAGGTCGGGGTCGGCGAACGCGCCGATTGATACGCTCAACAGCGCATGTCCCGCGCAAAGAATGTCCGACCCGTGCTCCTTGAGTCCGGAATGTCCGGCGCAATCCACGAAAAGATCGATGGTTTCTGAGATCTGACCGAACGAGGTTACAAATTCGATCCCGTCGTCCGCCTCCGCGCGCCTCCGCCGAAAAGAATCTTGAGAAACAATGATCGCTCCGATTTGGTGCCCGTGTCGTTCGATGCGGGTTTTGACGTATCGGGCTATTGCGCCGAAGCCGATCAACGCGATCTTCATTCGCAGTTTCCTTTCCTGAACTTCGACCTGCGATGATCGAATCTGCTGCGGCAACTGGCCAACATCGACGTCGCAAAGCGGCAAAATCGCGCGAGGATCATCTCTGATCAGACGATTTCACGCGAATGCCAGACGTTTTTGATCGTCATGTAATGATGGAGACCTTCCGACCCGCCTTCCCGGCCATAGCCGCTGGATTTCACTCCGCCGAACGGCGTTTCCGGCAAAGAGGCTTCAAGAGTGTTGAATGACAAGTTGCCCACCTGCACTTCATCAGTTAGTCTGTCCATATAATCGGCGCGGTTCGTGAACGCATAGCCCGCGAGGCCGAACTCTACCGAATTGGCTTCTTCGATTGCATGGTCCAAAGACTGGACCGGATTGATGATCGCGATGGGACCGAATGGTTCTTCCTTCATGATGCAGGCGCTGCGAGGAACCTCGGCGAGCACTGTCGGCTGAAAGAAATACCCTCGATTGCCGTGGCGAGCCCCGCCGGTCCTGACTTCCGCGCCATGGGCGCGGGCGTCCGTGACCATATCCGTCAATGCAGGAACGCGCCGATCATTGGCCAGCGGCCCCATTTCCGTCGCTTCATCCATTCCATTGCCGACAACGGTGGCCTCCGCCCGATTGACGAATGCGTCGGTGAATTCGTCGAAAATGCTTTCATGCACGAAAAAGCGGGTTGGCGAGGTGCAGACTTGGCCGGCGTTTCGCATCTTGCGCACGGCGCCGCTGATGCCGGCCCGTTGGACATCGGTATCTTCACACACGATGACGGGAGCATGCCCGCCGAGTTCCATCAGAACCGTTGTCATGTTTTCTGAAGCCAGCGTCGTCAGGTGTCGCCCTACCGCGGTAGATCCGGTGAATGCCACAAGTCTCACGGACGGCTGTGGGATCAGATAGCCGGAGATGTCGGCGGGGTTTCCGAACACGAGGTTCAGCACGCCGTCCGGCAAGCCCGCATCCTGAAACGCGCGCGCGACGTGAATGGCGCCGGCCGGCGTTTCTTCCGCAGGCTTGAGAATGATCGAGCATCCCGATGCGAGCGCGCCGGCTATTTTTCTGGCAGGCTGGCTCATGGGGAAGTTCCAAGGCGAAAAGGCGGCGACAATGCCGATCGGATGATGGTGGACGGACAATTTGTTCCCGTGCGCGGCAGGTATGATCCGACCGTAGGTGCGCATCGCTTCCCCGGCGTCCCATTCGAAAAACTCGGCACCGCGGACAACCTCCAAACGGGCCTGCTTCAGCGGTTTGCCATGTTCCAGAGTGATTGCTTGCGCAATTTCCTCCTGACGGTCGCGCATGATCGCCGCCGCGCGCAGAATGATGTCCGCCCGCTCTCTCGGCGAGGTTCGGCTCCAGATTCTGAACCCGGATTCGGCCGCCCGGAGTGCGTCGTTCAGATCGCTTTGGTCGGCCTTTGGCAATCGCCCCAACTCCTCTTCTGTCGCGGGGTTGACGACCGCCATGCCGGATTTCGCTTTCCGCCATTTTCCGCCGATGAACAGATTGAGATCGGGGTACATTCAGGTTGCCTCCATGTCGTCTTTCGGCAATGTCGGCCAATGGCAGTATTCTTTCAAGTCGATTGAAGGAATTCTGGTATGCCAAACCATGATATCAGAATTTGATGCGCTTTAGCTTCGGCTGGATATCAAAAAATGGTATATCTGATTGCTCTGCCAAGTGCTGGCCATGGAGCCGCTGCAAGCTTACGTTTCGGGCAAGCTGCAATGGTTGCGCCGCCGCCAAGCTTGGGCCAATGAAGCGAAATCGCCGGAGGGTCCCAGCCCAAGCCGCATTTCGATCGAATCTGACAGTCAGGACAAGGCCATGAAATACGCCAAGCACGATGCGAAGGATTACGCGCGGGAACATATGCGCGGCATCTGGGCTGCAGCATTGAACCCGTTTGACGACGATCTCTCGCTGAACGAGTCAGGGCTGCGGTCGAATATTCGTCACTGGGTCGACGATCTGGACATCCGGGGCTTGTTCATTGCCGGCAAGCAGGGGGAGTTTTTCTCCATGTCGCTGGAAGAGCGCAAACGGAACTTCGAAATTGCGGTGGACGAATGCGGCGATGAGGCGGACACGATCATGTCGGTGTCGGACCAGAACTTTGATGCCGTTCTGGAATTGCTGCAGCACGCCGAGGCCTGCGGTGCTGATTACGTCGTGGTCCACGCCCCCGTGCTGAGCTTCGTGCATGATCGCGGAGAAGTGCTGTACCGATACTACGAGGCGCTTTGCGAAAAAGCGAACATCGGCATCGCCATGTGGAGCCATCCCGACAGCGGCTATCTGATGCAGCCCGAAGAATGCGCGCGCATAGCTGAGCTGCCCAACATCGTGGCGATCAAATATTCCGTTCCGCGCGAGATGTACCGGCGCCTGCATTCCATGGTAGGCGACAAAATCCATGTGTCGACGTCGTCGGAACCCGAGTGGCTGGACAACATTGTCGAGATGGATTGGAAGCTGTATCTGTGTTCTTCGCCGCCCTACCACCTGCAAACCAAGAACGACAAGCGGATGCACCAATACACGCAGTTGGCGTTCCAAGGAAAATTCAATGAGGCGCGCAAGGTATTCGACAGCTTGAATCCAGTGCGCGAAGCGATGGCCCGCGCCCGCCCGCCCGGAAAGCCTCACGCCTTCGGCAAATACTGGCAAGAGCTTCTGGGTCAGGCGGGCGGACGCGTGCGCCGCCCGATGCTGGAGCTGACCGACGCGGAAAAAGCCGTCGTGCGCGAAGCCTTCGAAGGCTGCGGTCTGAAACTCTGAATCCAGTTTGCAAAAAGGGAACACCGGCCGGTCCGAGGACGACGAGAGCTCCATGAAATCCTGAGCGGGCGAATTTCGATGACCGGAGAAATTTTTGCTCTGCTCTCCGCCGGCCTTTACGGCATTGCGGGCGTCGCGATTACGAAAGGCCGCGCGACTGCGCGCGGCGACAATGGCGTTTTCCTTTCGGTTCTGTTCACTGCGTTCCTGACCCTTATGGTATGGATGTATTTCGCGGCGCCAATCAGCCGCGAGCTTTCTTCGCGCGACGGGTTGAAAGGGGTCGCTCTCTTTGCTTCGTCCGGAGTTTTTGCGACGGCGTTGGGACGGAACCTGATGTACCGCTCCACGGAGCTTCTGGGTGCGGTCAATGCCAGTCTCTTGCGTCGCCTGATACCCGTCTTGTCCGTTCCGTCCGCTATGCTGATTCTCGGCGAGCCCCCGGATATTTGGGTTCTGCTTGGCGGCGCGCTCATACTATTCGGCGTTTTCTTTTACCTAAATCCCAGTTTTCAGGGAATGCAGAGCATGGCCGGAAATGGTCTGATGTTCGGCGTTGGCTCCGCGACATGCTACGCGCTGGCTTACAGCCTGCGCCGTCTTGGTCTGGAATTCTGCCCGGATCCGGTTTTGGGAACATTCATCGGCGCCGTCGCGGGCGCCGCTTGGATTTTTTTCTTAAGCTGGCATGGCGGCAAGCTGGACCGTTTGATGCGCGACATCGGACCGTGGCACTGGGCGACCGCGGCCGCCCTGAGCCTCGGGCAATTGCTTCAGTTTTTCGCTTTGCAGGCGAGTAGCGTGCCGCGCGTTGCGGCAATCGGGTCTCTGGACGTGCTTTTTTCAGCCGTTTTGGCAGGCTGGGTCCTGCGAAGCGAGCAAGTCCGACCGGGACGTTTTTTGATTGCGGCCATCACCGCGATGATTGGCACGGTCGTAATCTTCATGTGACGATGCTTTGCTATAATAATTTCGAATACCAGATTTGGTCGTCGCAGCCTGACATGCCGCTGCAGAATTGCTATAAGAATCCGAAACCGGGACGCGCGAGCCCAACTTTCACATCTAAAGGGAGAAAGACTGATGAAACCGCATCCGACGCTGAAGCCCTTCAACTTCAAGAAATGGGTGGGAGACAACGCGGACAAGCTGCGCCCGCCTGTCGGCAATCAACTGCTTCACAAAGACGGCGACATGATTGTCATGGTGGTCGGGGGACCCAATACGCGCGTTGATTTCCATGATGATCCGGTCGAAGAATGGTTTTTTCAGCAGGCGGGCGACATGGTCCTGAAAATCGCCGACGAGGACGGGATTTATGACGTTCCGGTTCGCGAAGGCGAAGTATTTTTGTTGCCGCCTCATGTCCGCCATGCGCCGCAGCGACCGCAGGAAGGCTCGGTTGGAATCGTTGTCGAAGCTCCGCGTCAGCCCGGAATGAAGGAAGGGTTCGAATGGTATTGCTTCAGCTGCGAAGCACGCGTCCATCGCGAAGAAGTCGCGCTTGACGGTCCCGAGGGCATCGTCACGGCTCTTCCCAAAATCTATGAAGCTTTCCATAGCAGTACCGAAGCGCGCACATGCCCCAAGTGCGGAACGTTGCATCCCGGCAAAGGCAAACCCCCGGAAGGATGGGTCAAATTGTGAAGGCGGCTGCGCCCTGATCAACATGTAGAAACTGCCGGTCTGTTCGCGCGGACCGGCAAAGCCGCCTCAAGCGCTCCGTGACGGATTTCGATAAAACCCGCGCCATGTTCCACATTCCCGAGGGCATGGTTTATCTGAACGGCAATTCGCTTGGCCCGATGCCGAAAGCGGCGCCGCAAGCAATCAACAAATTCCTCAACGAGGAATGGCGCACTGAGCTGATCAAAGGCTGGAACACCAAGAACTGGTTCATGCAGACCAATACTCTTGGCGACCGCGTGGGGACTTTGATCGGTGCGCCTTCCGGCACGACGGTCGTCGGCGATACGTTGTCAATCAAGGTGTTTCAGGCGGTGGCTGCTGGTTTGGCCATGGTGCCCGACCGCAAGGTCATCCTGTCGGACAACGGCAATTTCCCTACAGACCTGTATATGGTCGAGGGTCTGATGCGGCTCAAGGATGCCGGCTATGAGCTGCGCATTCCCGATCCTGAAGAAGTTATGGAGGCCATCGCCGACGAGGTGGCTGTGGTCATGATCACCGAGGTGGATTATCGCACCGGCCGAAAGCACGACATGAAGGCGATCATTGAGCGCGCGCATGCCGTCGGAGCGGTCGTGGTATGGGATCTCGCCCATTCCGTAGGCGCTATACAGGTGGACGTGACCGGCTGCGACACCGATTTTGCCGTCGGCTGTACCTACAAGTATCTCAACGGCGGCCCGGGCGCGCCTGCGTTCATTTATGTGGCGCCTCGGCTTCTGGACACGGTGCAACCTGCTCTGTCAGGCTGGTACGGGCATGAATCTCCATTTGCATTCGATACGGACTATCGTCCGATGCCCGGCAAAATTGATCGCATGCGCATCGGCACGCCGTCCATTGCTTCGTTTTCCCTGCTGGAAGCGGCAATGGATATCTGGGACGAAGTCGATATGAACGATCTGCGCGCACGCTCGATCGAACTGTCAGAAGTGTTCATCTCTGAGGTCGAAGCGCGGTGTCCGGGAGTTGCGTTCGCTGGCCCGCGTGATCCGAGGGAGCGAGGCAGCCACGTGGCCTTCAGATTTGAGCATGGCTATTCCTGCATGCAGGCGCTGATCAGGGCGAATGTCATCGGAGATTTCCGTGAGCCCGACATCATGCGGTTCGGCATCACGCCGCTGTTCATCGGCGAGGATGAGATTCTGAAAGCGGTCGGCGTTCTGGAAGGCATCCTCATGCAGGAAACTTGGAAACGCGATGAGTTCCAAGCGCGCTCACTGGTGACTTAGTGCGTAACGCGGAGCGACATGGCGCATTCGCAGTGGTCTTGCGCTCCAGTTCCTTGATCATTGCCTCGCCGGCGCTGCTTTTGGCCAAGCCGCTCTCGGGAACTTGATGCGACATTGGCGATGCATGCGGCGGCGGCGTACGATGGCCGCCTTGGGGCGGGCCGCCTCTCCGCGATTGGCCCATTCGGTTGAGCTTCCAGCTCATTTGTTTAGCCCTTCTTTCACTCCGGTGCGCTTTGGCAGCTCAGATTCCATTACAAAAAAAGAGTTTGCCGTCATACAAAACAGTCCTTGGTTTTTTTGGCATGGTATTTCTTGATAAGAAATTATGATAACCGGTTAATTGGTTTTGATATCAAGATTCAAGTCATGGAACATGCACATGCGAGCACGGAATCCAAGACCATCGCACAACAGTGAAAAGCTCGGCGATTTCGACTATCGGAAGGTATAAAAATACTGAAATACCAAAAAGTTGCGTTTATTTTCTCTGATCAGACGGCTGCTAAGCACCGAGCTTTCCTATCGAGGACCCCGAGCCAATGATCAAGTTCGACGCAGCATTCGGCTGCGATCGGTTTTGGATGCAAATTGACAGATCAGATAGGACGTTCCAAGGACCGCAGCGCATAAACGAATAACATTCGGGGTTGAGAATCACCGCCAATCCTGTAAAGTGAATGCCATTCGTTTGTATGGCATGCCTTCAGGGAGACCGGAATGAGACCAATTCTCACCAACACTCAAGACTTGCATTTGCTGTTCCGACAACAGTTGGAGCTGTGCAATGTGCAGGCGGGCGAGACCATCGCGTGTTTGTCCGACCGATCTACGCGGCGCGAGTATGTCGAAGCGGCGTTTTCAGCGGCAACGGCAATGGGCGCCAACATCTACGAGTTGGGCACCAACGCGGTCCCCAGTTGGACACGCGTAGGGATCGAGACCGTGGGTGCGTGCAAGGGTACGGTCGATGCTCTGAAGGCTTCCGACCTGCTAATTTGCTTTCACGTGCCGCTGTTCACAAAATGGCTGAAACAAGTGCGCGACGCAGGTACGCGGGTCCAGATGATCGTCGACCACCCCGACGACCTGTCAAACAACCAGGCATCCCCCGGCATGAAGGCCGCGACGGTCGCCGGGTCCAGCCGCCTGCGCGCGGCCAAGAAGATCCGGTTCACCAACGAAATGGGGACCGATTTTTCCGCCGATACCACCGAATTCGACGCCTTCCACCAATATGGATTCGCCGACGAACCCGGGCATTTCGACCATTGGGGGGCCGGGCATCTTTACACGTTCCCCAACGAAGGGTCGGCCAATGGCAGGGTGGTCATTCAGCCCGGCGACCTTATCGTGCTGCCTTACAACAACTACGTCCGCGATCCAATCGAGATCGAGGTGCGCGACGGGTTCGTCCGTGAAATCAAGGGCGACGGCCATGACGCGCGGCTGATGCGGTACTGGCTGAACGGCAATATGAAGCACAAGGACGACTTGGACGGCTTCGCCATATCGCATCTGGGCTGGGGCACAAATCCCTATTGCCGCTGGGACAATATGGAGCTGAACGGCAGCCATAACGATCGCAACAACGGCAACGCGCGGGGCCTGATGGGATCGTTCCTGTGGTCGACCGGGCCGAACACGCAGGGCGGCGGAAAACGGGCAACCACCGGGCACTACGACGTGCCGATGATGAATTGCGACGTCTATCTCGACGAAGAAAAGATCATCGAGGACGGGGTGTTTCTGGACAAGTCGCTGGAGTCCCCGCGCGAAGACCGAGGAGGGTACCTGAATTCGCTGTAGCGACCGAGGAGCGCTCAGTCACCCCGCTCAGCAAGCAGCAAATCCCGGAACAATTCGGCCGCGCGCTCTGTCTCGATGTCGGGATGTTCCTTTATCCGCTCCTGAAGAGTGAAGCCATCGGAAACCATGATAATCAGATGCACTAAAGCGTCAAAATCAAGAGCCGCCGCCTGTGCGTCATCCATGCAGTCGCGCAGCGCCTCGCGGATCATGGCCTCGACCCACTTCAGCAGCTCGTCCGAGTACTGCTCGCGCTCTTTCAACAGCGACAGGGCCTGCATCAGGTTGTTGGCAAAGCCGTTTTCGGCGCGCGGAATGGTTTGCCAGAGGCCCATCAGGATCGCCTTCAGCCGTTCGCTGCGATCGTCGATGCTCGCCACCTCGTCCAGCAGGACGTGGATCTTGTCGCGGAACCACGGTTCGAACACCGCCATGAACAACGCCATCTTCGAGGGGAAGTAGATATATGTGTTCGACGTCGAGAACCCGGCCTCTTTGGCGACGCTCGCCAGCGTCGTGCCGGCATAGCCCTTTTCCTGAAACTGGCGCCGCGCGCTTTCGAGGATCTGCCGGGACACCGCCGTTTTCTTTGTCTGCGCCACGTTCTGTCTTCCCTCACTCTAAAAAATAAACTATGATCTTTTTTGATATGTCATGGTCGGGCGCTTGTCTCCCTGGTTCTGGATTGGCCCGTTTGCGCCAGCCGGACATGGGTGTCGGGTGGGGTCTGATATGAACATTAGCAACGCTCTGGATGTCAATACCACGCGCAGCCGGGTCTGGGAAGCGCTGCTGTCGCCAGATATCCTGTCGGCCTGCGCCCCGGGCTGCGAAAGCGCGGAACAGACCGGTGAGACCAGCTACCGCGCCGTCATCGCCATGGGCGTGGCGGGCATGCAGCTGCGGTTCAACCTGGTCATTGATCTGGAAGAGATCGCGCCGCAGGACCGCATTCTGGCGCGGATCCAGGGCGAGGAAGGCGGACGGGCCAGTTCCGTTCGCGCTGCGGCAGAGGTGACGTTGACCGGCGACGCGGACGGGCCCACGGGCATGGCCATGTCGTCCGATGTCGCGCTGACCGGGCGGCTGGGCAAATTCGGCATGGGCATGATGAAAAAGCTGGCGGGCCGGCTGTCGGCGGATTTCAACCGCAACTTCAAGGCTGCGCTAGAGGCCGGAGACGGGGCATGACGCGACCCCGCGATATCGCGGCGGCGCTGGGCGGTGTGCGGGCGGGCGGGCGCCCGATTGCCGGCGGCGCGACGCTGGTCGCGATGATGAATGCCGGGCTGGCGGCGCCGGACCGGCTGGTGGCATTGAAATCGGTTCCCGAATTGCGGCGGTTCCAGCGCCGGGCCGACGGCACCGCCGTGATCGGCGCGGCCCGCACGCATCACGAGACCGCCGAATTGTCGGAGTTCGATTCCGGGCAGCGCGTCGTCGCCCTGGCCGCCGGTCAGATCGCCAACCCGGCCGTGCGCAACATGGGCACCATGGGCGGGTCGATCGCGTTTTCCGACCCTGCGGCGGATTATCCGGCGGCCTTGGTGGCGGCGCAGGCCGAGGTTGAGATCACCGGCGCGTCCGGAGCCCGAATGGTGCCCGCCGCCGAGTTTTTCACCGACTGGTACACGACCGCGCTGAACGAAGGCGAGTTGGTGACCGCCGTCCACCTGCCGCCGGGGCCCGGCGGGGCCGGCGCCGCCTATCGCAAGCTGGCCAAGACACATGGCGATCTGGCGGTCTGTTCAGTCGCCATCGTGCTGGCCGGATCGGCGCGGCGCCTGACCCACCTGTCCCTGGCCGTCGGCGGCTGCGGCCCCGCGCCGCTGGCCGCGCCCGACGAGGCCGCCGCGATGGTCGGCGGACCGCTGGACTCTGGGCTCGACGCGCTGACGGCGGCGTTGGTGACACAGGCGGATCCGCCCGACGACGTGCGCGGCAGCGCCGATTACCGGCTGCGCATCATCCCGCGCATGGTGGGGGCCGCTATCGCGGATGCGTTGCGGGAGGCCGGCGGTGACTGAGGCGGCGGATCTTGACATCAATGACACGCCCCGGCGGGTGATGGCTGATGCGGACACCACGCTGTTGACCGCGCTGCGCGACCAATTGGGCCTTTTGGCGGCCAAGCGCGGCTGCAACCAGGGCGTCTGCGGTGCCTGCACGGTCTGGGTCGACGGCGTCCCGCACCGGTCGTGCCTGACGCTGGCGGGGCTGTGCGAAGGGCAGGCGATCACGACGCTGGAAGGGCTGAACACGGATGCGCAGACCCGGGCATTGCAGGCGAAGCTGGTGGAAAAGGGCGCGTTTCAGTGCGGCTTCTGTGCGCCGGGCATGGTAATGGCGCTGCGCCATTTCGTCGCCGCCGCCGGGCCGGACAGCACCGGCGCGGATGTGCGGCGCGCAATCTCGGGCAATCTCTGCCGCTGCACCGGTTACGTGAAGATCATCGAAGCGGTGGAAGAACTGCTGGCGGAGGCGCGGACATGACCTATGACCGCCCGCTCGGCCAGCGCCAGCCGCAGCTTGACGCCATGAACCGGGTGACCGGGCGCGCGGTCTACATAGCCGATCTTTACCGGCCTGGCATGCTGCACGGCGCGATCGCGCAGAGCGACTATGCCCATGCGCGCATCAAAGGCTATGACCTGACCGAGGCGCTGGCGGTCCCCGGCGTGGTCGCCGTCGTGACCGGCGAGGATTTCGACCTGAGCCACCGGATGGGCGCCTTCGTCAAGGACGAGATGGCGCTGGCCATCGACAAAGTGCGCTATCTGGGTGAACCGGTGGCCGCCGTCGCCGCCGAAACCGAGGCCGCCGCGCGGCGGGCCGCGCAACTGATCATCGTCCATTACGAGGAACTGCCGGAACTGCTGACGCCAGAGGACGCGCTGGCCGCCGACGCGCCGCTGATCCACGAGGATCTGGGAAGCTATTTCAAAGTGTTCGACGCCGTCAGCCATGGCAACGTGCTGTCGGAAACCGAGATGCAATGCGGCGATGTGGACGCCGCTTGGGCCGAATGCGCGCATATCGTCGAGGGCGATTTCACCACGCAGCCGCAGGCGCATCTGTCGATCGAACCGGTGGGCGCGCTGGCAGAGGTGGATGCGAACGGGCAGATCAACCTCTGGTCCGCGAACCAATCGGTGCACCGGGTGCAAAGCTCTGTCAGCGAATCTCTAGGCATCTCGCAAACCCGCATCCGGTCGATGACCCCCGCCGTCGGCGCCGGGTTCGGCAATAAGATGGAGGCGCATATTCAGCCGATCACCGTCGCGCTGGCGCTGAAATCCGGCCGCCCGGTCAAGCTGATCCTGACCCGGGAACAGGATTTTGAAACCGTCCGAGCGCGCCATCCGTTCAAGATCCGGATGAAGACCGGCGCGGCGGCGGACGGCAGGCTGATCGCCCGCCAGATCGAGGTGCTGCTGGAATGCGGCGCATATGGCGACGACAGCCCGGGCGTGCTGGGCTACTCGCTGTTGATGGCGCCGGGGCCCTACCGCATCCCGCATATCCGCAGCCGCGGGCGGCTGGTCTACACCAACCGCATGCGCTTCGGCGCCTATCGCGGGTTCGGCAATGTTCAGGTGACTTTCGCCGGTGAAAGCCAGATCGATCAGTTGGCCGATCTCTGCGGCCTCGACCCGGCAGAGATGCGGCTGAGAAACATCCTGCGGTCCGGCGAAAGTTGGTTCACCGGCGCGCCCGTCGGGTCGAACGGGCTGCGCGACTGCATCGAACGGACGCGCGACGCCGCTGGCTGGGATGCCGGAAAGCCGCTGGGCATGGCGGTCGCCGGGCAGATCAGCGGCCTTTTGGGCACCGGCGCCATCGTGCGGCTGCAGGAAGACGGCACCATCGTTCTTAGCACCGGCGCGGTGGATATCGGCCAGGGGTCGGACACCGTGCTGGCACAGCTGTGCGCCGACACGCTGCAGGTCCCGATCGAGATGGTGCGCGTGCCTGCGCCCGACACGGATCATTCGCCGTTCAACTGGGGCACCACCGCCAGCCGCGTCACCTTCATGACCGGCAAATCCGTTGTGCAGGCGGCCGGCGAGGTGGCCGCGAAGATCCGCGCCCAGGCTGCGGAAGTCTTCGACTGCGCGCCCGAAGACATGGAGCTGCTGCCGGGCGGCCGCGTTGGCATCGCGGGCACCGACAATGCCCAGCTGAGCTTTGCCGACATCGCCAAGCGCAGCCATTGGCGCGCCGGCGGGCCGATCATCGGCAGCCATTCCTGGGTCTTCGACACGCCGACGATCGACCCTAAACGCGCGGTTGGCCGGGGCATGCCGTTTCAGCAGATCGGCGGGTTCAGCTTTGGCTGTGTCGCGGTCGAAATGGCGGTGGATGACGTCACCGGCAAAGCGTCGGTCGCCCGCGGTTGGAGTGCGATGGATGTAGGCCGCGCGGTCAACCCGATGACCTGCGAAGGGCAGATGGAAGGCGGCTTTGTCCAGGCCATTGGCTATGCCCTGTCAGAAGAGATGGTCTGGGACGGCGCCCGGCTCGCGAACCCGTCGATGATGGACTACAAGGCGCCGACCGCGATGGAGGCCCCGCCGGTCGACTGCATTCTGGTCGAGGCGGCGGACCCTCAGGGGCCCTGCGGCGCCAAGGGGCTGGGCGAGATCTGCATGATCCCCGTGCCCGGCGCCATTGGCAACGCCATGCGGCGGCTGACCGGGCAGGTGATGCCGGATCTGCCCTATCATCCGGAGCGTGTTCTGAACGCCTTGGAGTCGGCCTCATGACGTTCCGCGACTACGGACCTCAAGATGCCCTGTCCGAGATGGGCGCAAAGTATCACGATCAGGCCCTGGAGCTTGGCGCAGCCGCTCCGCCGCCGGAAACCCTCAGCTACGGAGCCGACAGCTATCAGCGGGTGGATATCTACCGGGCGGCGGAGCCCGGGAGCGACGTGCTTATCTTTGCCCATGGCGGCGGCTGGACCAACGGCTACAAGGAATGGAACGCCTTCATGGCCGCGCCGGTGACAGCGGCGGGGATCACGTTCGTATCCATCGGCTACCGTCTGGCGCCGCAGCATGTCTTTCCCGCTTGCCTGCAGGATGCCGAGGACGCGGTAGCGCTGGTGCAGGACCGGATCGCCAGGTTCGGCGGGCGGGCGGACCGTTTGTTCCTGTCCGGCCATTCGGCCGGGGGCCATCTGGCGGCGCGGCTGGGCGTCGATCTGTCCTGGACCCAGGCCAAAGGCGTCGATTCCGCCGGCATAAGGGGGGTTCTGCCGATCTCCGGCACCTATCTGTTCGGGCCGGACTCGGGGCTTTCGATGCGGCCGCGCTTTCTGGGCGCGGAAGACAGCGGCAATGACCGCGCGGCCAGTCCGATCCTGCACATCGCCGACAGCGCGCCGCCCTTCCTGCTGGCCGCTGGAGAGAAGGATTTCCCCCATCTCGTGCGCCAGATGCACGAGATGCAGGCGGCGCTGACCGCGCGGGGCGCCGCCGCCGAAACCTTGGTTCTGCCCGGCGCCGATCATTTCGGCGCGCATTTCGGGATCGCCGAAGCTGGGAGCCTCTGGCTCCACACGGCCAGCACATGGATGGCCCAGCAAGAATAACCGCACGAGACAACTCAAAAGGAGGAAAACACATGAAAAAACTGCTGCGGAAACTGACCTTGGCGTCGCTCTTGAGCGGCGCGATGGCGCTGGCCGCCCAGGCGGCGGATCCGGTGCGGATCGGGTTTGGCTATGCCAAAACAGGGATCTTTTCCCAAGCCGCCAACAGCCAGGTCAAGACCTATGAATTTTGGCGCGATCAGGTGAACGAGGACGGCGGGCTGAATGTCGGCGGCGAGAAGCGCATGATCGAGTTCGTCTGGTATGATGACGAAAGCAACCCGGCAAAGGCGGCCCAGATCTATGAGCGGCTGATCACGTCGGACAAGGTCGAACTGCTGCTGGCCCCTTGGGGCACGCCGATGCATCTGGCCATTGCCGGCGTCGTGGAAAAGCACAAATTCCCGGTGATCGGCAATTCGGCGGCGTCTATGGCGCTGAACGAGGCCGACCTGAACTATATGTGGTTCGTCACTCCTCATATCCCCGACCGGATGGCTGGAGAACTGGCGGCGTTCGCGAAAGAGGTCGGCGTCACCAGCGCCGCCGTGATTACCAACGCCCTGCCCTACACGCAGGAAGCACGGCAATTCCTGCTGCCCGCGCTGGATGAGATCGGCATCGACGTGGTGGTCGAGGAGCAGTATCCGCCGGATATCCGCGACATGACTGCAATGCTGACGGCGGTGAAGGAATCGGGCGCCGATGGCGTGCTTGGACTGGCCTATCCTGGCGACAGCTTTCTCTACATGGCGCAGGCCAAGGAGCTTGGGATTTTGGACATCCCGTTCCAGCTTCTCTTGATCGGGCCCTCGATCCCGGCCTTCAAACAGGCGAATGGCGAAGCGGTCGAGGGGCTGGTGACCATGGGGCATTGGGCGCCCGATGGCAACACCAATCCCGGGTCGGCGGAGTTCTACGCCGCATATACCGAGCGATTCGGCGAAGAACCGGATTACCTCGATAGCGCCGAGAGCGTGACCTCGCTGCAGATCTTCGAGGCCGTCGTCGCGACGGCTGGACTGGATCGGGAAAAGTTCCGCGAGGAAATGGTCAACGGCGAATTCGACACGATCGTGGGCAAGATCAGGTTCGACGGTTCCGTGAACGCCACGACGAAGTCGGGCTTCATTCAGTTCCAGGGCGACACGGTCAGAACCGTGTGGCCACCGGAGGACGCGACCGGCACGTACATGCCAAGGAACTGACGTGAACTGCTGCAGACGGGAGGGCTTTCGATTGATCTGATTTTCTCCAGCCAGCTTTTGGTGTCGGTGCTTTTTCTCGGCACCGTCTATGCGTTGACCGCCATCGGGCTCAATCTCGTCTACGGCACGCTTCGGCTTCTGAACATCGCCCATGGCGATCTGATCATGCTTGGGGCCTATGTCGGGTTCTGGGGCTTCTCGCTGTTCGCGATTTCGCCCTTTCTGTCGATGTTCGTGGCCGCCTTATTGGGGGCCGGGCTCGCACTGGTCATCTACGCGCTCTTGCTGCGCCCGATGATTCAGCACGTGCCCGCCAACCAGTTGGAAGCAAATTCCCTGCTGATCTTTTTCGGCGTCTCGGTCGTGCTGCAGAACCTGACCAGCATGGCGTTTTCCGCCGATTCGCGCGCCTATCGCTATTTCGATGAAACGCTGGATCTGGGGCTCTTCACAATCTCCGAGGCGCGATTGGCCATTATGGTCATCGGGCTGGTGCTCTGCGGCTCCATCATCGCCGCGTTGCGGATGACGTCGTTCGGATTGGCGCTGTCGGCGCTGATCCAGAACCGGGTCGCCGCCTCGGTCGTGGGGGTCAATGTGCAAAAGGTGCAGATCGCCAGCCTGGCCGTCGGCTTTGCGCTGGCGATGTTCGCCGGCAGCCTGATGTCGATGACGCTACAGGTTCAGCCGTTCATCGGGTTCACCTACACGATCGCGGCGTTTTTGGTCATCATCCTGGGCGGGCTGGGCAACATCCGCGGCGGCATCTTCGCGGGCTTCGTGCTTGCCGCGCTGGAAATCTACGGCAGCGCGGTGATTTCGCAGAACGCGCGGTCGATCCTGCTGTACGGTCTGTTCGTGCTGATCCTGGTGCTGCGCCCCGAAGGGCTGGCGGGCAGGCGGGCATCGTGACGGGCGTCAGAAAGCTGATCGTGCCGTCCCTGGCTGCAATCGCGATCGGCGGCTACGCGCCCTTTGCGTCGGAATTCCACGTGATCCTGCTGCTGAACCTCTGCATGTGGGTGGCATTGGTGCAAAGCTGGAACGTCTTTTCCGGCCTCTCGGGCTATATCTCGCTGGGCCATGTCGTGTTCTACGGCATCGGCGGCTATTTGTCGGCGGTTCTGTGGGGCGTCGTGCCGCTGCCGGTCGCCATTCTGGCCGGCGGCGCGCTGGCGGGGGTGATCGCGCTGGTGGTCGGCGGCGCGGTGTTGCGGGTCAAGGGCCCGTATTTCGTCATCCTGAGCTTCGGGTTCGCCGAATTCGTCAAATTTGCCAGCTTGGAGATCGAGAACAGATCCGGCACGCCGGTGCGGATGCTGTTCGGCGGGCCGGACACGATCGCCATCTTCTATTACGTCTTCGCCCTGGCGTTGCTGTCCACGGTCCTGCTGTTCGTGGTCGCGCGGTCGCGCCTGGGCAAGGGGCTGATCGCGATCTCGGAAGACGAGACGACGGCGGCAACCATCGGCATTCCGGTGCGGCGATACAAAATGATCGCTTATGGGCTTTCGGCGGTCATCCCGGCGATGGTTGGCGCGATCATCGTGTTCCGCACCCCGTTTTTCGAGGTGCTGAACATCTTCAACCCGGTCGTCAGTTTCACCATTGTGACCATGGCGATCATCGGCGGGCGGTCGGACGGGCGCGGCCCGATGCTGGGCGCGTTGTTCCTGGTGGTGCTGTCGGAAACGCTCTGGAGCACGGCGCCCCAGCTATACATGGTGCTGCTGGGCACGTTGTTGATCCTTTTCGTGCTGTTTCTTCCCGGCGGCATGGCGTCGCTGTTGTCGCGCGAAAGGGAACGGCTATGACCCTGTTGCAGGTCGATGCCGTCAGCCGGGCATTTGGCGGGCTAAAAGCGCTGGATTCGATCAGTTTCGAGGTGCAGGAAGGCGCCTGTCTGGGGCTGATGGGGGCGAACGGCGCGGGCAAGACCACGCTGTTTTCGATCATCGCCGGGCATCTGGCGCCCAGCTCGGGAACCATCCGGCTGGACGGACGGCCGATCACGGGCAAATCGCCCGACGCGCTCTGCCGGCTGGGCATCGCGCGGTCGTTTCAGATCGTGCGGCCGTTCCGCGCGCTGACGGTTCTGGAAAACGTGAAACTCGCGGCACTGTTCGGTCAGGGGCTGACCGACAAAGCGGCGGAGACGTTCGCCCGCGGCATCATCGCCGACTGCGATCTGGCCGACCGGATGGACGAAGACGCGGGCAATTTGACGCTGGCCGCGCAGAAGCGGCTGGAACTCGCCCGCTGCCTGGGCAGCCGCCCGCGCATCATCCTGCTTGACGAGGTGATGGCCGGCCTGACCCCGCCCGAAGTGGCCGAGGTCGCGGATATCCTGACTCGGCTGAAGGCGCGCTATGGCCTGACCATTCTGATCGTCGAACACAACACCCATGTGGTGTCCGACCTGGCCGACCGCATCGTCGTGCTGCATTACGGGGTCAAACTGGCCGAAGGCACGCCGGATGACATTGTCGCCCATGCCGACGTGCAGGCCGTCTATTTCGGAGAAGAGGCATGAGCGCGATCTTGTCCTTCGACGGGCTGACGGGCGGCTATGGCAAGATGCAGGTTCTGCACGATCTGACGGGCGATTTCGCCGCCGGGTCGGTCACATCCGTGCTGGGCGCCAACGGTGTCGGCAAATCGACGCTGATGCGGATGCTGGCCGGGCAGCTGACCCCGGCGGCGGGTACCATCCGCTATGAAGGGTCTCCGGTCGAACACCTGCCGGCCCATGCCCGCGTCGATGCCGGCATCGCCATGGTGCCCGAGGGGCGGATGATCTTTCCGGTGATGACGGTCGAGGAAAATCTGCTGATCGGTGCCACGGTGCCGCATGCACGCAAGGAAAAGACGCGCACGCTGGCCGAGATGTACGAGCTGTTCCCGCGCCTGGCCGAGCGCCGGTCGCAACTGGGCGGAACCCTGTCGGGCGGCGAACAGCAGATGCTGGCTATAGGGCGGGCGCTGATGGCGCGCCCTCGGCTGGTGCTGCTGGACGAACCGACGCTGGGTCTGGCGCCGGTGATCGCGAAGCAGATCTTTGCTCTGGTCGGCCAGTTGCAGGCGCGGGGGCTGACGGTCGTGATGGCCGAACAGGATGTCAGCCGCTCGCTGGACGTGGCCGACCGGGCGATGGTGCTGGTCAATGGCGCACTGGTGATGAACGACACCGCCGCAGCCGTGGGCGCGAACGCGGAACTGCGGCGGGCGATTGTCGGGTAGGTGCCTGTCGCAGCCTCTTGAAAACCAGTCGTCATTACTCGAGTCACCTGCCCACCCTGTTACTACCGGGTTAAAACTCCCCGAAAGCGCCGAAACCTGCGGCGCCGTTCCGCCGATGGGCTGCGCCGCCCACCGCTGCCCGCCATCCCGCCCGAACGTCCGACACGCATTCCGGGCGGGCCAACCCCGTGCCGTGAAAGGTGATCTGATCGGGGGAGAAGAGAGCGGATGACATGGGGTGTGCGCCGTATCGCATTGGTAAAATGAATCATATGCGGTATTAGACTGGAACCGAAGGGAAAAAGGCGGTTTCGATGTTGCGAATCGCGTTTGTGGGACTGGGATGGTGGGGCGCCGAATTGGCACGCGCCGCCGCCACGCTGCCCGACCGGCTGCGGATCTGTGGCGGCACCTCGGCCCAGCCGGATCAGGTCGCACGGTTCGCCCGCGACTTCGCCGCCAACGGATACGCCGACATGCGCGCGGTTCTGGCCGATGCGGATATCGACGCGGTCATCCTGTCGACCCCGCACAGCCTGCACGCCGATCAGATCGTTGCCGCCGCTTGGGCCGGCAAGCATGTGTTCTGTGAAAAGCCGCTGGCGCTGTCGCCCGTCGATTGTGTCCGCGCGATCCGCGCTTGCGACGCGGCGGGGCGCGTATTGGCCGTTGGTCACAACCGCCGCTTTCTGCCAGGGGCGCGGGAAATGAAGCGGCTGGCCGATACCGGCGCGCTCGGCCGCCTGACCCATGTGCAGGCGCAGTTTTCGTCGCCTTCCGCGCTCGCCTACACGCCCGGCATGTGGCGCGCCCAACGGGCAGAGGCGCCCGGCGGGCCGATGTCGTCGATGGGCATTCATATGATCGATATCATGCAATGGCTGCTGGGGCCGGTCACGCGCGTGTGCTGTCTGGGCCGGCGGCTGGCGGCGCCGGTCGATATCGAGGATACGACCAGCGCGCTGTTTGCGTTCGACTCCGGCGCCACGGCGGCGCTTTCATCGCTTTTCACCAGCCCGCCGACGGCCAGCTTGTCGCTGCACGGCACCGACGCCAACGCGGTGGCCACCCGCGATTTCGGCGCGCTGGAGGTGCAGCGCACGGATGGGGCCGACACGATCCCGCTGCCGGCGTGTGATTCGCTGGCGGCGGAACTCGCCGCCTTTGCCGATGCCTGCGCCGGGCGTGAGCCGTTCCCGGTCGACCCGGTCGCGGCCGCGCGCAATGTCGCGGTGCTGCACGCGATCGGCCAGTCGATCGCGCAGGACGCCGCTTGGACCGACGTGGCGCCGATCGACCAATGACCCAAATCTACCGGTCCTATACTCAGGCGGCCTTGGACGCGCAATATGACAATCAGGCCGCCGTGCCGGGGTTTCGCACGATCCTGCAGGACTACGCGCGCGCGACCGAGGCCGCGATATCCGCCCTGTCGCCTGTCCAAGACATCGCCTATGGGTCGGAACCTCGGCATCGTATCGACCTCTATGCCACCGGCGGCGAGCCAAAACCGGTCGTGCTGTTTTTGCATGGCGGTCAGTGGCAACAGTTGAGCCGCGCCGACAGCGGGTTCGCCGCGTCGGCGCTGGCGGCGGCGGGCGCCATGCTGGCCGTGCCGGATTTCGGCCTGATCCCGGCGGTCACGCTATCCGAGATGGTGGCGGATGTGCGCTTGGCGCTGGGCTGGCTGGGGCGCAACTGCGCCGAGTTCGGCGGAGATCCGCAGCGGATCTTCGTCGCCGGGCATTCATCCGGCGCGCATCTGGCGGGAATGCTGCTGGCCGGCGGTTGGCGGGCGCAGGCGGGGCTGCCGCCCGATCTGATCGCCGGCGCACACTTGGGCAGCGGGATTTACGATATGGAACCGGTGCGCAGGTCTTTTCGCAACGGGTATCTGAAGCTGGCAGCCGAGGAAGCGCGGCGCTTGGGCCTGATCCACACCCTGCCGCGTCGGCGCTGCCCGATCGCGGTCTCAGTCGCTGATGGCGAAACGGACGAGTTCAAACGCCAGGCCCAGGCGCTCGCCCGTGCATGGGGGCCGCAGGCGGATCTGATCGAGATCCCGGGGCGCAATCATTTCGACGCGGCGCTGGATCTGGGACGGCCGGGGTCGCAGGTGTTCAGCGCGCTGACGCGGATGATCGCGGCCAGCGCGCTACCAGGGCCGGGGTGATGGAGTCCCCGGCCCGGACGGGTCAGAGCGTGATCCAGTCCTCGGGCGGTTCCTTGCCCGGAAGCACTTCCTGGCAGCTTGGGGGCATTCCATTTTTTCGGCAGACGGACGCTCGACAAACCCTTGAATCAAGAAATTCAGCCCTGCGATTGTACTCGATGCAGCATGTGAAGTCGATCGGAGCGTTGGCCCCGGCCTCGCGGGCGCTGCTTCGGTCGAGCCGCTGGCGGGAGCTTGGATGCACCGTTGCCCAAGCTTGCGGCGATAGCGTCCGATGGCCGTCTTGGGGCGGCGGCCTCTCCGCTATCGGTCCGTTCCTTTGAGCTTCCGGCCCATTTGTTCAGCCTTTTGCTGTCCCGAACGCTTCGGCGGTTCAGAGGCCATGACAAAAGTCAGCGAATTCTCCGCCACTTGAGATTCTTGCCGGTTTCCGGCATCGCATTTCCTGATATGAAATTATCATAACAGGTTAATCGATTTTGATACCAAGACCTTCGAACAAGAGCGAAGATGGGCGAATTCGATTGTCCGCGAGCTTAAAAATACATGAACGCCAAAAAGGTGCGCCCTGTTTTCTTCGTTCAGGCGGTTGGGCGGCGTCGCGCCCTCGAATCAAGGACGTCGGGCCAATGACCGTTTTCAATGCGGCAATTGACAGCTGGCAATTTCTTGA
Organism: Paracoccaceae bacterium; assembly: GCA_965205055.1. GTDB lineage: Bacteria > Pseudomonadota > Alphaproteobacteria > Rhodobacterales > Rhodobacteraceae > CBDBBY01. Next base: position 4,183,915 of record OZ242030.1, read on the forward strand.
CTGCCATAATGCCCTCAACTACTCTGGCCCGGATTTGCGGCGCCTGCCGTTCACGGGTCTTTACGGAATCGTATCCGGATCGCTCGGCAATGAGCTCCTATGTCCGATTGCGACCCTTGAAACATTGAATTCGGGCGACACGCGAGATCGCGGCGCCATCTTGAAGAGATGATGGGATGCACCCGCATCTGAAGGATGGCGAACCGGACTCCAAGCGACAAGAAGGGAGCAAGAAATGAAGCAAGCACTCAAACTATTTGCATTCGCAATCTCGGCGGCGATCACACTCGCGGCAACGGCGCAAGCTCGTGAATTTCGACTTGGGCTGATCACGCCGCCGCCTCATATTTGGACCAAGGCTGCCGAAGCATTCGGTGCGGAATTGTCCGAGGCCAGCGGCGGCGCTCACAGCGTTTCAGTATTCCCCTCTCGGCAGCTTGGCAATGAAGCCGAAATGCTGCAGCAACTGCAGACCGGCGCATTGGACATGGCGTTCATGACCGTTGCGGAAGTGTCCAATCGCGCGCCCGACTTCGGCGCATTCTATGCGCCCTACCTCGCGAACGATATCGCCCACGCGGGCCGGATATTGCGTTCGGAGACGGCAAAATCCATGCTTGATTCGCTGCCGGGCCAAGTCGGCGTCGTCGGCGTGGGGTACGGCATGGCCGGGCTGAGGCAGATCGTCAGCCGAGGCGAAGTGAACGCCGCCTCAGATCTTGCCGGCTTGAAACTGCGCATAACGCCTTTCACGCCGATCCTCGACTTTTACAATGCCGTAGGCGCCGCGCCGACGCCGATGCCGCTGCCTGCCGTTTATGACGCGCTTGCAAACGGGCAGGTCGATGCCATCGACATGGATGCCGAGCTGATCTGGCTGCTGAAATACTACGAACATGCCGACACGATCATTCAGTCGGATCATATGATGTTCCCCATGGTAGGGCTGGTTTCCGCCAAAGTCTGGGCCGGTCTGTCGGAAGAGGACCGGGCAATGATCGGCGAATTGATGGCGAAGCACGTCGATACGACGATCGACAGCTATACCGGCCAGGAAGCGGGCTGGCTCGAAAACATCGCCGGGACCGGCAAGACCTTCAAGAAGGTTGACGAATCCTTCTTCGGAGATGCGATCGAACAGTGGAACGCGATCTGGTCGGAGAAAACGACTTCGCTGACCGCATTGCGTGACACGGCGTCACAAACCGAATAATCTCAACGGCAAAGGTTGTCGGGGCGCGGGTCGACCCCGCGCCCTTGTGTATTCGGGGAGGGGCGATGCTGTATCGACTTTCAGCAGCCTGGGCCAAGATCGAACTGTCGTGCGCCGCCGTTCTGGCAGTCATCATTACGATGCTCGTTCTTCTGAACGTTGTGACGCGCTCGATCGGCAGCGCGCTTTTCTGGGTGGACGAGCTGGCGATATACGCCATGGTGTGGATGACCTTGCTGGGCGCTTCAGCAGCGCTTCATCATCGGAGTTCCGTGTCAATCACGCTTGTTCCGGACGCGGTTTCCGATGCTGTCCGGAGGATCATATGCAAAGCGGTCGATCTTTTGGTCTTTGCATTCGCGCTGGCTATGCTGTGGTTCTGCTGGCGCTGGTTTCTGCCGCTGGAGATCGCTCGAGCCGGATTTGATCCGATTGCGTTCCAAGGCAATACATTCAATTTCATCTATGCTGAACCGACATCGACCTTGGGCATTCCGAAGTTTTTGTTCTGGGCAGTGATGTGGCTTTTCGCGGTCGGCGCCGTGCTCCATTCGGCAATGCATCTGTTCGGTTTCCGCCAACCGCGGGAAGAAGGCGAACCGGAGGAAGAAGAATGACGCCGGTCGTCTTTCTCGCGACACTGCTTCTTTCCGTCCCCATAGCGATCGTTCTCGCGCTCACTGCGATCTGGTACATCTGGGAAAGCGGCAACACCGTTCTGTTCGACAGCTTCGCCCAAAAAATGTTCGGCGGGCTGGAGAATTACGGACTTCTGGCGATTCCGTTGTTCATGTTGACGGGCGAACTGATGAATGAAGGCGGCATGACCAAACGATTGGTCGCCTTGGCCCGAGTATTCGTAGGCGGGTTCCGGGGAGGGCTGGCTTACATAAATTTGCTGGCAAACATGTTCATGGCCGCGATCGTAGGCTCGGCCACAGCGCAAATTGCCGTCATGTCGCGCGCAATGGCGCCGGCCATGGAAGAAGAAGGCTACGACAGGGGATTCGCGGCAGCCACGACCGCGGCCGGAGGTCTTCTCGCTCCGGTGATTCCGCCGTCGATGATGTTTGTGATTTTCGGCGTTCTCGCGCAAATTCCAATCGGCGACATGTTCATTGCCGGCATTGTTCCGGGTCTTATGCTCGCTTTGGTCTTCTCGCTCGTCATTACGTTTATCGGTTGGAGCCGGCAGTTCCCGAAAGGATCGTGGTTGTCCCCGAAAGAGGCGGTGCGTGCGTTTCTCGAAGCATTGCCTGCGCTTCTGATCCCATTGGCCATTATCGGCGGGATCCTTTTCGGCATCGCCACGCCCACCGAGTCCGCAGCGGTGGCGTCTTTGGTTGCTTTCCTGGTGGGATGGCTGGTGTACGAAGAGCTCAAGCCGACGCAGTTGACCGAAATGTTCAAACGCACGGCGGCGAATGCCTCAATGATCCTTTTCATGATTGCGGCGGCAAGCGTGTTCGGCTGGGTCATTATCTATGAGGAAGTGCCTCAGACGCTTGCTGCGCTTATTACATCCATAACATCCAATCCCTTCGTCTTCTTGCTGATTGTGAATGCCGCGCTTCTTTTGGTCGGAATGGTAATTGACGGGATCGCGGCAATCATATTGATCACGCCAATCCTTTTGCCGATCGCAACAGGTTCGTACGATATCAGCCCTTACCAGTTCGGCATTGTGATTTGTCTAAATCTGGTATTGGGATTGTTGACGCCACCGGTCGGGGTGGGCCTCTATATCGCTTCCTCCATGAGCGGAACGCCTGCGGGCGCCATCCTGAAATCGCTGTGGCCCTTCCTGGCAGCAGTTGCGCTGGTCTTGGTCATGCTGAGTTACTTTGAGAGTCTTTCAACAATTTTGATCTGACTTTGGCTCCGCACCTTGGCAACCTCGGTCATCGGGCCACGCCGCCGCGCGGCTGTTGCTTATGATATTCGTGTCAAGAAGGCAGCGTGTCAAAAGTTGGTTTCGCATTCCTCAACATGCGGCCGCGACAGATCAAGATCAGCGCCGACCATCGGTGAACGACGAAGCGCAGCAAGAATTCCACCGCGCATCGAAGCTTCATCCGAAATCGGTGCTTTTACGGTCGCTCGAATGCGTCCCGCTTTGGTCCGCCCGCGGCCAGCTGCCGCTCTCAAGAGTGCGGAACAGGCTCCCATCAGTTTCAGGCGCCATCATTTCAAATCGCTTGATGCCGCGCTGCGCCAAGCGCGCACGATGCTTTCCGGCCGCTCTTTTCTGCAATGCAGTGCTCACGGCCGACCTCTCAACCTATCCTGCAGTGCGGAACCAGAGTTTTCCGAAGCGAGGCCATCCGATTCCGAACCGGACCACTCTCTTCGCAGCATGCCTATCCGAGTCATGGATTGTCGGAAATCACGTTCAAAAAATTGTTTTAGGCGAATTCCGCAATGCAGCAAATTTTTCATATTTTTGGTATTGCACTGGCATGCGGCAATCACTATACGCCAAGAGCGTCTCATCCACGCTTCCACGGGATGGCGCTTATGCGCGGTGCGAACGGAAAGTTTGGGTGACAACGGGTCAACCCTGCGCTAGCGGCGCATTGCGTGGGCGTAGGTGTTGGCAGATAACGAATTTGCGGTTCCATCGCCAAATTCCTCCTCCCTGTTGGCGATGACGAATGGCGGGCCTTGACGGCCCGCCATTTACATTCGGACGGTCGGTCAATCCCGGAATCGCATTGAAGAGCGATTGCGAAAAAAAAATTGCTGCACCGCAGAAAAAAAGCTTGAAATGCTGCTTTGCAGCATATATCTGCTGTTTCATCGAAATCGCATTCAATGAGGTGGATACCATGACCAATGAAAGCAATGCACAAGCTTCGTTCGCAGACCTTTTGAACAAGTTTCCGGCGGACATTTCCGCTTTCAACGCGTTCGCGAAGAACTCGGCGAAGTTGAACGAGAGCCTGTCCAAAGTCGCTCTCGAGGCTGCGGAACGCAGCACGGAAGTGTACTACGACTGGGCCAAAGCGACCATCGAGAAGCTTGGCGATGTCACGAAAGCCAAGGACGAGCCTTCCGATTATGCGCGCGCCTTGGGCGAGTTCGGTTCGAATTCGCTTGAAACGAACGCCGAGCGTCAGGCCGCTTTCGCCGAAATCGCAAGGAAAGTTCAGACGGAAACCGTCGAAATCCTTCTTGCGGCAGGCAAGGAAGCCCAGGAAACCGTATTTTCCGCTGCCAAAAGCAACGGCTCTGCTGCCCCGCAACAGCCGAGCAAGCCGGCCGCAGCTTCCAAGAAGTGAATTCGGGTTGAATCATAACTCGGTGCGTTACTGAAGCGATGGCGGGCATGAAGCCCGCCATCGCGCATTTCAAACAATTCTTTTGCCGGATGGGCACCATCGACGACCAACCGCCGCGGTTCCGACGGTGGAACGGATGCAACAGCAAAGACATGCAAGCCTGCGCACTGGCTTGACCGGCAACGCAGATGCTGAACATTGAAAGAGTGAAGCCTGCGCGCGCCGCGCGATGTTCACGTGCTCCGACGAACCAAGGCCGGATTTGACGAATCAGCGTTGCGACCATTGAAAAGCAAAACAAAAAGGCCAAGCGGCAAAACGTCGAAAAAGATCGGAAAAATGCGGCGGAGTCGCACTTTCAAGCTGCGAGATCTCGTCTTGGGATTTCGCAAATGGACGAAGCGGGCCGCTCTGGGAGTGGCATTCATGTTCGCAGGAGCGTTGGCATTGCTTGCGTTTGTCAATCCGCCGACCTCGTCTCAGATGGCGCGCGAATATTTCCGAAACGGACAAGTCATGCAGGAATGGGTCGCGTTGGAGCATGTTCCCGCCCATCTTCCGATGGCGCTCGCGACGGCGGAAGACGCCAATTTCTGCGAACACTGGGGATTCGATATTGAATTCGCGCGGAAATCCAAGGAAAGAACGACGATCAGCCAGCAGGTGGCGAGAAACTTGTTTCTTTGGCGCGACGAAAGCTCGCTGCGGCGGGTTGCGGAAGCGTTCGCCACATGGGCGATCGAAGCTGCCTGGTCCAAGCGTCGAATCATGGAGATTTACGTCAACATCGCTGAATTCGACCAAGGCGTTTTCGGAGTGTCCGAAGGCGCGCGCGCCCATTTCGGGGTGAAGCTTTCCGACCTGACCCGCGAGCAGTCCGCGTCTTTGGCGGCCGTCCTTCCGTCGCCGGGCGCGCTCGACGCCGGAAATCTCGACGAGAATGCGGCCGAACGCGTCGAGTCGATTCTGGTCGGCGCCTCGGTTGAAGCCATGGGCGAAAAATCGGATTGCTTCAAGGCATGAATTGATTTTCGCCGAAGACCGTGCGACGTGTCCGTCTCATCAAGGGAAGCGCCAAATGAAGACACCTTACCGGCTGTATCACTTTCCGTTTTCGCCGTTCTGCAGGAAAGTCCGCCTTGTTCTCGCCGAGAAAAAGATGGAGGTCGACGCGGTCGAAGAGAAGTATTGGGAGCGGCGCCAGGAATTCCTGCAAATGAATCCTGCCGGAAAGGTGCCTGTGCTTCGCAGCGGCGACATGATCCTGTCCGACAGCCAGGCGATCTGCGAGTACTTGGAGGAAACTTGCCCGGAGCCGCCTTTGTTTCCGGAATCGCCGCTCGGCCGCCATGAAATGAGGCGGCTGGTTTTCTGGTTCGACGAAAAGTTTTACCAAGAGGTGACGTCGCGGCTGGTTTACGAGCGCCTGGTCCGGCGCATGCAGCGCAAAGGTTCGCCGGAACCCAACAATCTTCATTCCGCCTTGAAGAACGTCAAAGTGCATTTGGGCTATTTGGAGCACCTTCTGCACTACCGTAGGTGGCTGGCCGGGGATCGCATGACGCTCGCGGATTTCGCCGCGGCCGCGCATCTGTCTTGCTTGGACTACATGAACGATGTCGATTGGAGCAAATGCCGGACGGTCAAGGATTGGTACTCTGCGATAAAGTCGCGGCCTGGGTTCCGCTCGCTGCTGGCCGATCACATTCCCGGCCAGCATCCGCCGTCGCACTACACGGATCTGGACTTTTGACGCCGCTGACGGCGGAGCTCAAGAAACAAGCACTCGCTCTGGGATTCGATGCGGTCGGCATATGCGGGCCGAACGACATTCCGAAGGCCGCCGGGCGGCTGAAGTCATTTCTGGATTCGAACTTCAACGGGCAAATGGACTGGATGGCGCGACGAGAGCATTGGCGCGGCAATCCTTCGGCGCTTTGGCCGGAAGCGCGATCAGTGGTGATGCTGGCCGAATCGTATGCTCCCGATTCGGATCCGTTGGAATCTCTCGATCGAAAAGATCGCGCCACGATCTCCGTCTACGCGCGGAACCACGACTACCACAAGATCGTGAAGCAGCGGCTGAAACGCTTGGGACGATGGCTCATCGATCAGCAGCCGGGATGCGAAATCAAAGTATTCGTGGACACCGCGCCGGTCATGGAAAAACCTCTCGGAGAAGCGGCAGGCCTGGGATGGCAGGGAAAGCACACGAACTTAGTCAGCAGGCAGCTCGGAAATTGGTTCTTCCTTGGCGCGCTGTTCACGACGGTCGAGCTTTCCAAGGACGAAGCTGAGCAGGATCACTGCGGCTCCTGCCGCAGATGCCTCGATATCTGCCCTACGGATGCGTTCCCTTCGCCCTATCGATTGGACCCGCGGAAATGCATCTCCTATTTGACCATCGAATACAAAGGCAAGGTCGATGAGCCGTTGAGGAGCAAGATCGGCAATCGGATATTCGGTTGCGATGATTGCCTCGCCGTCTGCCCTTGGAACAAATTCGCTTCGACAGCAAGAGATGCGCGCTACCATGCGCGGAGCGAACTGGCCGACGCCGAGCTCGGCAGCCTTGCGCGCCTCGACGATGCCGGATTCAGGGAGCTTTTCAGAGGCGGCCCCGTGCGACGGATAGGCAGGGACCGGTTCATAAGGAACGTGCTGTATGCGATAGGCAACTCGGGAGATCCCAACTTGCTGAAACAGGCTGAAGCGTTGAAGAACGATCCGGATCCGGCCGTCGCGGACGCTGCGGACTGGGCCGTGTCCCGACTTGTCGAGGCAGACCGCAAGATCGACGATTCAGCGGCCGTTTGAACTCTCGAAGACTCGTTCCAGACAAAAATTCGATTGTCCATTCCGGGAGTTGGCCATGAATAGAACGCTCTTGTGCTTCGGATGCGGATACAGCGCGACTGCCCTTGCCGCTCGCTTGACTGGCGAGGGCGGGTGGCGAGTCATCGGAACGACAAGGGGCGCTGAAGGCGCAGTTCGAATCGAGGCGGCGGGAGCCGAAGCGAGGTTCTGGCCTGAATCCGACTTGTCTGCCGAACTGGAAGAAGCCACGCATCTGCTTGTTTCCATTCCGCCCGGTGAGAAGGGCGACCCCGTGCTGGCATCGGAGTCGAAGAAAATAGCTGCGCGAGGACCAAAAATTCGCTGGGCCGGATATTTGTCGACAACTGCGGTTTACGGGAATCATGACGGGAAATGGGTGGACGAGCGCACTGCGACAGCTCCCACGACCCGGCGGGGGATGCTGAGGGTTCAGGCGGAGCAAGATTGGATTGCGCTATCTGAATCTGCCGGATTTCCTCTCCGCATATTTAGGCTCGCAGGAATTTACGGGCCGGGCCGAGGTCCGCTGGCGCAGGTCGCCGCCGGCCGCAAGCGGATAATTCTGAAGAAGAATCAGGTTTTCAACAGAATCCACGTTGACGACATCGCGAATGTGCTGAGAGCGTCGATGGACATTGCGACTCGGGAGCCGGTTTACAATGTTTGCGACGACCTGCCTGCGCCTCCGGAGAGGGTCATTGAATTTGCCGCCCGCCTGATCGGCGCGGAGACCCCCGAAGCCGTCCCTTTCGAGCGCGCCGAGCTTTCGCCAATGGCTCGGAGTTTCTATTCGGAATCCAAACGCGTCAGCAATGAGCTGATGAAAAGGGATTTGATCAAGGAACTGCAGTATCCCGACTTCTTCGCCGGACTCGCGGAACTCGCGAAATCGATGCCGGACTCCTCCGAAAAGGCCGACTGAGCGGCAGCGCACGCTGCGCGTCAACTCCCAATGCGCAAATGGGCATCCAATTCTTTCAACGCAGCGATGATGCTCGGCGCGACAAGCCGGCTCGTGCGTCTATTTTCTTGAGAGGGCTTGTTCTTAACTGTCATCGACAGATCCCCAACTTCCGATTCGACGAGCACGGTGTGTTCCGTTCCGCGAATTGATCCGTCCGCTCGGATCCTGACTTCCGTCCGGTCAAGCCCGATGCCTGCCAATGAGAGAGCGACCGCGACGTTGAAATGCCGCGGGAAAAGCTCGGCCGCCTTCCGCGCGGAGCCCTCGAATATCGGCACCGGAGATTGATCAGCTTGCGACAGGTCGATCGCATGCTCATGCACGTAAGGCTCGTTGGCGAGCGAACTCGGCAGTATCTGCGACTCCAGCCGGACGGAACGGATGCCGCCTTCCTTTGCGGAGCGAAGGATGTCCAATCCCGGGAGCGCTCCGCTTGCAATGTGGAGCGTCGCGCCATGTTCCTCCGCTACGTCCAGCAGGTCGAGATTCGCGCCGAGCCCGCCCGCGCTGACCACGATGACATGCGACCCGGCGCGGAGCGACGGCTCCGTTACCGTCCGGAATGCTTCGAAAGTCGCGCATTCGACAAGAATGCGGGCTTGGCCGGGCGCGTCTTCCGGGCGGATGATCGGCACGTCGAGACCAATTTCCGCCGCGGCCTTTTCCGCCGCTTCGGAATTGCGAACTGCGAGCGCCGCAAGTTCAAGGCCGCTTCCGGGGTCGGCCAGAACGGCGCGGGCGATCTGTCTGCCCACATTGCCGAATCCGGCAAGCACAAATCGGGTTGTTCGTGTCATTCCAGCAATTCCAAACGGTACTTTTCCACTTTGTCATGATCGACCGTTACGCCCAAGCCGGGTCCGGTCGGGACGTGCACCATTCCGTCCCGGACCGGAAACGGGTCGGCGAGCAGATCCTCTTCAAGCAAATAGGTCGGCATGTAGTATTCGCAACCGAGCCGCGAATCGGGCAGCGCCGCCATCATATGGGCTCCGGCGGCATGCGCTATTCCGGTTTCGAACATGCATCCGCCGTAACATTCGATTCCCGCAGTCTTCGCAATCGCGGCGACGTCCAAAGCCTTGCGAATCCCGCCCGACTTCATGACCTTCAGCGCGAAAATGTCCGCAATCTCGATTTTGACTCCTTCGATGGCGTCTTTCGCGTCGAAAACCGATTCGTCCGCCATCACCGGAGTGTCCAGCGCACGCGATATCGCCGCGAGTGCCGCTTTTTCGTGGCGCTTCACCGGCTGCTCGATAAAATCCAAGTTGAATTGCTCGAGATCCCGCAGCTTCCGAATCGCGTCGAATGTCGGCAGTCCCTGATTGTAGTCGACTCTCAAGGAAACCGCCTTGCCATATCGCTCGCGCAATTTTTCCAGCCGCATGAGGTCGAATTCATGCGGCGCGAATCCCGTCTTCAACTTGAAGATTCTGACGCCGTCGTCGTGGATTGCCGCAATGTCTTCAAGATCCGTCTCGAAGTCCGAATTGGCGACCGAGAAACTCAGGGGCACGGAGTCGCGACAGCGGCCTCCGACAAGTTCAGACGCGCTGAGTCCCGAAATTTTGCCCGCCACGTCCAGAAAGGCCATTTCAAGTGCGGCTTTCGCTTCGTTGCAGCCTACAAGCGCTTCGTCCGCGGCCGACAGCATGCGGGAAATCCTGAATGGATCCGCGCCGATCACATGCGGTCGCAAATGAACATGCAAAGCCGCCGCGTTCGCCTCGACCGTGCCGGTAAAGACCGCCCAAGGAGACGCCTCGCCCCAGCCGGTGTGTCCCGACTCGGTCGCAACTTCGGCCAATACGCTGTTTATTCCGGCCACGCTTCCGCTGCCTTGCGAATGCACCGCCTTTGCAGGGATTCGAACGATGTGGACGCGAAGTCGCGAAATAGAATGCATTTCAAGGTTTCCGGTTCGCGCCAGTGAAATTCGTCAAATTTCAAGCCGAAGCTCTGTTGTCGCCGCCGATCCGTGTATTACGTAACGAGGGTTTCAGTCAAACTCGACTTTTTGGCCCATTTTTCGATTTTGCGGGCCGCACAAGCGCGGGCCGCATGCGACTGCGAAACGGCTGCGACCTGCGGCGGAGGACAAGAAATGAGCATGAACGAACGCGCGCCGAATACCCGATTGCTGGCGGATTTCATTTCCGGTTTCGGACCAAAGGATATTCCGCGCGAGGTCGAAGAGTACATCCGCGTGCTCGCCTATGACGGAATCGGGGTTTCCTATGCCTCGCTTCACCCGATCGTCACCGCGAGCGCCGGAATCAGATCGTTCGCAATCTCTCAAGGCGGTCCGCCGGAAGCGACTCTGTACGGTCACCCGGATAAAATTTCGGCCGTGAACGCGGTATTCGCCAACGGGACGCTTGGTTACGCCGCCGACTATGAACCCCATCATCCCGAAGCGATTCTGCATCCGATCGCGATCGCCGTTCCCGTCGCCCTCGCCGCGTCGGAGATGGTCAACGGATCCGGGAAAGGTTTTCTCGCCGCGGCAGCATTGTGCTGCGAGATCACCTACCGCGTTTCGATGGCGATGAACCCGAAGGAGCTGTACCGTCGAGGCTTTCATCCTTCGGCCGTTTGCGGGACATTTGGCGCCGCCGCTGCGGCGGCCAATCTTTTCGCTTTGAATCCTGAGCAGACTGTCAGGGCACTTGGCCTAGCGGCCTTGCAGGCGTCCGGGTTGATGGCGTGGCAGGACGATCCGCGCGAGGATGCCAGGCCGTTCCAGATGGGGATGGCGGCGCGGAACGGAATGACCGCCGCGTTGCTCGCGAAATCGGGGTTCGGCGCTCCCGACCGAATATTCGATGGGGGTCATGCCGTGCTGGACGCCTTCAGTGACGTTTCGAATCTGATCGCCTTGACGAGTGGTCTCGGAACCGAGTGGGAAGGCGTGAGCGGTCTTGCGGTCAAACCATATCCTTGCGTTTCTTTTCTTCACCCCGCGCTTGATGCGCTTTCAAGCCTGATCAAGGATCATGGGGTGCTGCCCGAGCAAATCGAGCGAATTGAACTGAGGTTCGCGCGATCCGGCTGCCATTGCGTGGACGGTAATCCGCTGAAGGGGCATTGCGCGCAATATGTGCTGCCGGTCTTCGCTGCGGCTGGCCGGCTGAATTACACCGATCTATTCGACGACAAGCGCAAGACGAATTCGGAAGTCCGGCGGCTGGCAGCCGCAACGCGCGTTCTGCCTGACGACGGCGAATTGGAAAGGCGATTTCCCGATTTCTACATCGGCGAAATAGCTCTTTCTCTGGCCGGCGGACGGAGACTCGAGAACCGGGCTGAAGTGGCGAGAGGATATCCGGAAAAGCCGCTGGCGAACCAAGAAATCAAGGAAAAATTCGATGATGTCCTCAATGAGCTTTTGCGTCCAGCTGATCGAACTGAATTGAGTGAGGTGGCATGGAGCGTCGGTTCAAAGCCGACAATTGAAAATTTGGCGCAAATTCTTGCGAGGCCGATCAAAATGAGATCTGCTTAGGCATTCTCATTTTGGATACGACATCGCATCGGTTTCCGAGGCTCCCCGGTCTTCGGATGTCGGCCGTGAAGCAGGCGATGGCCTTCGCCTCGCGCGCGAATATCAGGACTCCGGTGCTGTCGATCCCCAGCAGAATCCGCTGCACTGCCTCCTCGGCCGTCAAACCGTGCAAAAAACGCCACTGCCTCAGGATGGCGGAACTCCGTTTCCTGCGCCTTCTGCTGCTTGCCCAGGATGCGCGGTGCCCCGGTGTCAAGGCGGAGTCGCATCAATGGGTGAACTCGGACAGCGCCTTTGATCACGGCGAGGGTCAGCCGATTCCGAACCAAGTCGTGGACGAACAGTGCCAAGCGGCTCTTGTCGGAAACATAGTCGTCGACCGAGGGCGGCAGAACATGGACTTGATCGACAGGCCGGTCGCGAAATCGCTTGTCAGACATTCCAAATCATCCAATAACAGGCCTACGCACCAAGTTTATCAATTTTGGGACAGGCTCTTTGATTTAAACTACCGACGACCCGTGAAAGCTGTGCCGACCTTTACTCATTAATTTCGTATACAAAATGAAATACGATATTTACAACGTGCGCCCGCTTCGTCATTAAACGAATTTATCTACAAAGTTTTTCGATCCAATCAATAAAACTCTTGCATAAATCATTAGTAATCTCCAAATCTTCGTTTGTAATTTCTAACCCTACGAGACCAAGCTTTTTCTTGCCGCCAACCAAGCATGAACTACGGCCTTACTCAACTTCGGTTTGGCGAATTTCCTAGTGCCGCGGGGAATATCTTCAATATATTTCCTAGCCAGAGGAAAGACGGGATCACCTGCTGGAATCATCTGCTGAACAAAGTCTTCAAGTTCGCTTCCCACCTCTAAACAGTTATTTGGCATCAACCATACTCCCACGCGTGGTTTGCCTTCGACTCCTTCCACTATAGTCCCGGTAGGGCATGGGCACTCAGGAAGATCAATTCCTTTATCTTTAAGCTTAGTTAAAACAACGTTCCATCTGTCTCTCGGGTCATCGTTAGCATCCAAGATTATACCAACCGCAACCTGATTCGGAACGTTGAGTTCCAGTGCAATAGATTTAAACAAATTTTGCAACCCATTCTTTGCATCAACGCAAAACGATACATCCAATTCAGCGCGATGAACAATATGATTAACAAAATGAAAATCATCACCTCCCTTGACGAGAAGAACTTATGAATTCATTGGCTTTGGATGCATTGCTAACGAACCTCAATGCCTTGATCTGCAGCAACCTTGAGTTCATCTTCTGAATATTCAACTGCGCGGGTTTGCGTTTCTTGCTGTTCCAATCGGACGAGAACTCCTTCAATTTCTGGAAGTTTGACCGCAGCTCTTGCAAATCCGCTCACGCAGTCAAAATTGTGGGTGGACGCAAAAACCTGAACGTTGTTTTCATTTGCTGTCCGAAGAACCATATCCCAGAAGGGTTCCAGAATCGAATGATGTATACCGTTCTCCGCTTCATCAATTACCAGAAATCCATCTCGGCACCAGGCCAGTGCCAGCGCCACAGAAATTAAACGAACTGCTCCATCGCCAAGACTTGCTAGCGGCACAGGATTAGGAACATCCTTCAACTTTACAATCATACGTCTACCTAGAGGTCGTAGCCAAGGAGCATATGTTCGCCTCGAATGTTCTCCAATCATCCTCACTCCATCAGCTCTACCGTTCAGCACGATATTTAGCCCGGCAACCGCGCGTTTCTCATCTATAGTGAGTGCAGCCTCATCCCAAAATTCTGCGAATTTATCGTTATTCGTAACGTTCGGGCCCAAGTTCTCACAGGTCATCTCCACTGGAAACTGATTCTGGTCGTCGACAATCGTCCCGTTCCTCGGAAAAACTCTGATTTGCCTGGACTTTGAGTCAACCGGTAAGATCCATGGTATACTATAAAAACGACTCAAAAACGAAACTTCCAAAATTGACCAAGCTGTGTCATAGGCTGGCAAATTATACTTCCTCTCCAGCATAGACACTGTTTGTCTATCGGGAGTTTTTGCGATGATTTCAAGTTTACCATTACTTGCATCGCCAGATGATCCGATCTCGATTCTAGAATCCTCAAATACCTTGCGGCCGTTAAACAGTGTCTCGAAATTAGGGATGATCGCTTTGTCGCCGTCTTCGTCGCATCCTTCTGAGAGTTCCCCGTGCGTGGCTAAAATCTCCTCTAGAACGTGCCTGCGTCCCCTGGAAGCGTAGAGTCGGACGGCTTCTAGCACGGTTGTCTTGCCGGTTCTATTTTTCCCGGCAAGTAAAGTTACCCGTCCCAAATGCGGTATTTTGAGTTCTTGAATTCCCCTAAATCCGCGGATGGACAAGTCGGGAAGATGCATGGGGTTTGTCGGAGTTTCGACCATGAACTTCATTCTTTTTGTATTGGCGAGTGCTGACCCATCTAGCGCAGCTTATACCATTTCGCAATTGCTCCTGGAAACTTTTTCTAAACCATGCTATTGTCTTTCAGTTTCCGATCTCGTGGCTGTGGTTGTACTTGATTACTGGTGATATCTCACTTTTATCAACGAATTCGATGAATACAACTCAAGATTGTTATCAGCATTGTGAACCGGCGTGCGGTACTGCCCCAGTCCTTTTGTTTTTGACTGTGATACTGCGTTCCCATCGCCGACTTTGACGAACGCTGGCGACGGAACCGTAGGCGTCCTCGAACCGGCATCGAGAGGCACTCCTCGCGGCGCTTGCAATCGCCGCGTGAAATCTGATTGCTTGCATCTGCACGGAACCATCCTGAACCAAAATAATGGGATGCACCTACCGGACCCTGACAATATTTCGATCAAGTGCCCCTTGTCTGAGCCTCCGATTGCATTGCGGCGGAGATCGGCAGTTGAAAGATTTTCGTGGCAGGCAGCATTCGCGCGGTCGAAGTCGCGTCGCCGGTCGCAACCCGAACAGATCCCTTGGCAGAAAACTGGATTGCAATATTTGCCGCAGCTATTTAACGTTCAGTTGCAATGACAACGCATTGCTAGGGAGGATAAAATGAACTTATTCAAAGTTGTGTTCGGGGCGTCGCTTTTCGCGCTCTCGATGACCGCAGGTGCGGCACAGGCGGACAAACTGACCTACTACTGCTCTGCGCAGGAGGATTGGTGCCAATTGATGGCGCGCAGTTTCGAGGAGGCCACCGGCATCGACGTCAACATGACGCGCAAGTCATCGGGCGAGACCTTTGCCCAAGTGAGGGCGGAGAGGTCGAATCCCAAAGGCGACGTCTGGTGGGGCGGCACGGGTGATCCGCATCTTCAGGCGGCAGAAGAGGGACTCACGGAAGAATACCTCTCGCCGATGCGGGACCAGCTTCATGATTGGGCAATCGCCCAAGCCGAAAGCGCGAACAACCGGACGATCGGAATTTATTCCGGCGCGCTCGGCTACGGCTACAACACCGAACTCGTCGCTGCCAACAATCTGTCGGAGCCTTCCTGCTGGAGAGATCTGCTGAAGCCCGAGTTCAAGGGACATGTGCAGATGGCGAACCCCAACTCTTCGGGAACGGCCTATACCACGCTTGCGTCAATCGTGCAGATTTTCGGCGAAGACGACGGGTTCGAATTCATGAAGGGTTTGCACGCCAACATCAACCAGTACACCAAGTCCGGCTCGGCGCCGATCAAGGCAGCTGGCCGGGGCGAGAACACGATCGGCATCGTATTCATGCATGACGCGGTGAAACAGGCGGTCGCGGGCTTTCCGATAAAGGTCGTGGCGCCTTGCGAGGGCACGGGTTACGAGATCGGTTCCATGTCCATCATCGCCGGCGCCCGCAACCTTGAGGAGGCCAAGCGGTTTTACGACTGGGCGCTCTCCGCAGAAGCGCAGAACCTCGCTCTGCAGGTCAACGCTTTCCAAGTGCCTTCCAACGTGAATGCCGAGACGTCGCCCATGGCGCCCGACATGTCGTCGATCAAGTTGATCGACTACGACTTCGCCAAGTACGGCTCGTCGGACGAACGAAAGCGGCTTCTTCAGAAGTGGGACGAAGAGGTTTCGACTCTGCCGCAATGATTTGGCGCGCAAGTCGACTTTAGAGGCGACCGCCCACCCGGTTCTGACCTTTTGGATCGTTGCCGGGTGGGTCGGCTATTGCCTGTTTCCTTGGTACGGCGTCGAGGACGGCTTCTTTTCCCTCAGCTGGCTCTTCGACGGCTATCCGTTTGACGAGGATTACGCGCCAGCCGCCCTTCTCGTTGCCCAAGGCGAGAAAATCTGGCTAGCGCCGATGCTCTTGGCGCTCATCGCGCCGCTGGCTGTCCTTCGTCGCCGCAAATCCGATCCTCTCCATTCAATCGTCCTGATTCTCGCTGGCGGCTTGGGGTTCATCTGGCTCTTCGCGCAGGGATTCGGCATCGGAATTCGCGGGTACAATTTCCAGTGGCTCGCCGCGGTCTTCGGCGACCTCGGAGACCGCCAGTTCGGTATGGGATACGGCGCGCTGATCCTCGCATCGTCCTTCCTTTTTCTCTTCACCCACGGCATCGCTGCTCGCGGCGCAATTAACGGCGACGTCTTCGTGGTCAGCGCGATCGGCGGCATCATCACGATTGTTGCCATCTTCGTCTTTTTTCCCATTGCGCGGATGCTTCTCGCCGCCTTCATCACGGACGAGGGAAGCCATTCCATAACGGTGTTCTTCTCGAAATTCTTCGACGACCGGCTTTGGGGTCTCGGATGCTTCTGGGGAGCGCGCTGCGGTGCGGCTTGGAATTCGCTCCTTCTGGCGATCCTCGTCGGCGCGCTCACCACCGCGCTCGGCCTCGCTTTCGCGCTGACCGCCACTCGCTCTGGCTTGCGCTTCAACCGCGGACTCAGGGCGTTGACCGTGCTCCCGATCATTACGCCGCCCTTCGTCATCGGCCTTGCGCTGATCCTGCTGTTCGGCCTCTCGGGGGCCGTCACCACGTTCGTCGCCGATTTATTCGGCGTTCAGCCCACGCGCTGGCTTTACGGCCTTCCAGGCATTTTGATCGCGCAGACGCTGGCCTTCACTCCCATAGCTTTCTTGGTTCTGATCGGAGTCGTGGAGGGCGTCAGCCCGTCGATGGAGGAAGCCGCACAGACGCTGCGCGCCGACAAATGGCAGACTTTCAGAACCGTTTCGCTTCCGCTGATGCGTCCCGGTCTCGCGAACGCCTTCCTTCTGGGCTTCATCGAGTCGATGGCGGATTTCGGCAACCCGCTTGTGCTCGGCGGCAACTTCGACGTGCTTTCGACCGAGATCTTCTTCGCCATCGTCGGCGCTCAATACGATCAGGGCCGCGCTGCGGTGCTGGCCATCGTGCTCCTGTTCTTCACCCTGTCGGCCTTCTACGCGCAGCGCCGCTGGCTCGGAAGGAAGCGCTACACGACGATCACCGGCAAGGGCGATTCCGGCGTGCACCCGCTCATGCCGCGCCGCTTGGCATGGCCGGTCCTTGCCGTCGCGGGCCTTTGGGGCACTTTCACCGTCGTCGTCTACGGCATGATCGTTTACGGATCCTTTGTCGAGCTGTGGGGCGTGCGCAACGCGCTGACGTTCAAGCACTACATCACGGCGTTCTCGGTCGGCTGGACGGAGCACGGCCTGCATTGGTCGGGCTCTGCCTGGGACAGTTTTTTCACCACGATCTCCATTGCCGCGATCGCCGCGCCGCTGACTGCCGCGGTCGGTCTCTCCACCGCCTACCTGCTGACCCGCCAGTCGTTCGCCGGGAAGGATTCATTCGAATTCGGCACGATGCTGAGCTTCGCCATTCCCGGCACGGTGATCGGCGTCAGCTACATCCTCGCCTTCAACGTGCCGCCGATCGAGATCACCGGAACCGGAATCATCCTTGTGGTCAGCTTCATCTTCCGGAACATGCCGGTGGGCGTGCGCGCCGGCGTTGCCAGCATGTCGCAGCTCGACCGGTCGCTTGACGAATCGTCGCTCACGCTCGGCGCCAACAGCTGGCAGACCTTCCGCCGGGTGATCCTGCCGCTCCTGCGCCCGGCCATCCTCGCCGCGCTGGTGTTCAGTTTCGTGCGCGCCATGACAGCTATCAGCGCGGTGATCTTTCTTGTGTCGGCCGAATACGACATGGCCACCAGCTACATCATCGGCCGGGTCGAGAATAACGATTACGGCCTCGCCATCGCTTACTCGACAACGCTGATCTTCGTGATGCTCTCGGTGGTGGCCCTCCTGCAGCTCGTCGTCGGCCGCATCCAGATCGGCCGCCGAACCCAATTCATCACGGGGAGATGACCAATGAGTGAGGCTCGGATCAAAGGAAAAGCGGCTCCTGTCAGCTTTCGGGGCGTAAGCAAGGCTTTCGGCGAGGATGTCGTTGCGGTCGACAAAATCGACCTTGATGTCGACGCGGGTAAGCTGGTCACGCTGCTTGGGCCTTCAGGCTGCGGAAAGACCACGACGTTGCGGATGATCGCCGGGCTGGAAATGCCGACGACCGGCAGGATCTTCATCGGCGGTAGCGATGTCACCACGCTTCCGGCCACCGACCGGGACGTGGCCATGGTATTCCAGTCCTACGCGCTGTTCCCGCATATGAACGTATTGGAGAACGTGGCCTACGGGCTGGGCTTTTCCGGCTTCCCCAAACCGGAAGCACGGGACCGGGCGCGTGCCGGGCTTGAACTGGTTGGCTTGAAGGGTTTCGACGACCGTCTGCCCAGCGAGCTTTCCGGGGGCCAGCAGCAGAGGGTTGCGGTGGCCCGCGCGCTGGTGCTCGAGCCTCAAGTGCTGCTGTTTGACGAGCCGCTTTCGAATCTCGACGCGAAACTGCGCCGCCGGGTGCGCGAAGACATTCGTTCCATCCAGCAGGATCTGGGCCTGACCGTTGTCTACGTCACGCACGACCAGGAGGAGGCGCTGGCCGTGAGCGACGAGATCGTTGTGATGCGCGACGCCGCGATCGCCCAGATCGGCACGCCGCGTGAACTGTACGATTCCCCGGTCGACGCGTTCGTGGCGGACTTCATCGGCGAAGCGAACTTGATCCCCTGCGAAATACTCTCCGTCGAAGGCGGCATCGCCGAAATCGCGGTTGACGGATACCGGCACCGCCTGCCGTCGAGAGACCTTACCCCGGGTACGGCCAAATTGGCCGTGCGCCCGTCGCGGATTGTTCTTGGAAGCGCGGCAGGGTTCGCTGCCACTGTCGCGAAGTCCACTTATGTCGGTGAGCGAATGGAATACTCGCTCGCAACGTCCTTCGGCGCGCTGTTCGCGGTTCACGACGATGTCCGACGCCCCCTTGAAGCGGGAAGCGCGATCAAAGTGGGTTTCAAGGAAACCGGACCCGTCTTGATTCCGCCGGAGTAGCGGTTTGATTCATGCGCAGGGCTCCATCAAGCCGCCTGCCGACTCCGCGTGGCTGCGGCGCGGCAAGACAAGAGGTGGGACGATGCGGACAGGAGCGGAATTCCCGACTCGACCGTTCGGTTCAATTTTTTGCGTCGTTCCAAGTCTTCGAATCTGTGCGCGACGGCAAGAAACTTGGCTAGCGCATCGCTCGTCGCATTGGATCAAGCGAGGCCGCCGCAAACAACGACGAGCGGCGCAAATGCAGCGCCTTGAAAACAGGCATGGGCACGAAAAAACAAATGCTGATCAAAAAAAGTGTCGAAGCCGGGACATGATGTCGGCGGCACGGCGAACCGAAGCATCGCAGGGACTCTCTTCAGGAGCCGCATAAGTCAACGCGATCATCGGATGCTGCCCTCCGGATGCGGAAGGCGTCGAACCTGAACGGACTCGTCCGCGGCAGCGGGTTCGATTCCGAATCCGCCGCCGCCGGGCGTTTCCATTATGAACACGTCATTCGGCCCGACTTCGGCCATGTCGTTCCCGTTCAACTCCAATATATCGCCGTTCGAGCGCTCAACAGCGTTTCTCCCGGTCGAGCCGTGTCCGCCGCCTGCGGCTCCATTCGGCGGAACCCGCCTGTGCGATGTCAGCACTGTCGTCGACATGTCTTCAAGGAACCTGAGTCTGCGCCGAATTCCGTTGCCGCCGCGGCGGCGTCCCGAGCCGCCGGAGCCGCGCCGGATCGAGAATTCCTCCAGCCTGACGGGAAACCGCCATTCGAGCACTTCGGGATCGGTCATGCGGGTGTTGGTCATGTGCGAATGCACGGCGTCGGCTCCGTCGAAATCGGGTCCGGCGCCGGTGCCGCCGCCGATGGTTTCGTAGTTCTGGTAGCGATCATTGCCCCAAATGTGATTGTTCATCGTGCCTTGGGAGCCTGCGATGACACCGAGCGCGCCGTAGAGGGCGTCCGCGATCGCTTGGCTGACCTCGGTGTTGCCCGCAATGACGGCAGCCGGATACTCGGGATTGAGAAAGCTTCCTTTCGGAATGACGAGGCGGAGCGGTTTCAGGCAGCCTTCGTTGAGCGGGATGTCGCTGCCGACCAATGTGCGGAAGACATACAGGACCGCCGCTTTGCACACGGCGGCAGGCGCGTTGTAGTTGCCGCTGTCCTGCGCGCTCGTTCCGGTGAAATCGATCGTCGCTTCCCTCGCGTTCCTGTCCACCTTGAATGTGACTTCAATGCGGGCTCCGCTGTCGAGTTCATATATGTTGTGGGCATCCTGCAGCGAAACCAGCGCGCTGCGAACGCTCTCCTCCGCATTGCTCTGGACGTGGCGCATGTATGACTGCACGACGTCGAGGCCGAACTGGGCGACCATTTTCCGAACTTCGCGGACGCCCGTCTCGTTCGCTGCGGCTTGCGCGGTCAGGTCCGCGATGTTGTGGTCGATGTTCCGGCAGGGATAGGGGCCGGACGCCAGCAGCGCGCGCGTTTCGCGTTCCAGGAATTTGCCTTTGTCCACCATCTTGAAATTGTCGATGAGAACGCCTTCCTCATCGATGTGCGTGCTGTCGGGCGGTCCCGATCCGGGCGTCCTTCCGCCGATGTCCGCATGATGCCCGCGCGATCCGACGATGAAGATGATCTCTGCACCCGATTCATCGAACACCGGCGTAATCACAGTTACATCCGGAAGGTGCGTTCCGCCGTTGTAGGGCGCGTTGAGGACGAAGACGTCGCCGGGACTCATCGCGTCGGCATTCTTGCGAATGATCGTCCTCACCGATTCTCCCATCGAGCCGAGATGAACGGGTATGTGCGGCGCGTTGGCGACGAGATCGCCGGCGGGATCGAACAGCGCGCAGGAGAAATCCAGCCGCTCCTTTATGTTGACCGAATACGCGGTATTCGCGAGCGTGGCGCCCATCTGCTCGGCGATGGACATGAAAAGGTTGTTGAAGACTTCGAGCATGATCGGATCGGCTTCGTCGGCGACGTGTTCGCGGCGAATTTTCTTCGCGGTGCGTTCAACGATCAGATTGCCGAGGCTGTCGACCTTCGCAGCCCACTCGGGTTCGACCACCACCGTCCCGGTATTTTCCGAGATGATCGCGGGTCCCGAAAGCCTTTGCCCGGGCTTCAGATCGTCGCGGCGGTAGAACGGCGTCGACCGGTATTTGCCGCCGGACCACATGTTCACCTGATCAACAGGACTGGGGTCTGCTGCGACGAATTCTCCGGCGCGTTCGGGGAAGGGCGGCGGCGAACCGATTGCTTCGACCGACAAGGCGTCGATCATGACTTCGCGATTCGGGTCGGCGAATCCGTAAAGCTGCCTGTGGGCCGCCTCGAATCCACGCCTCATGACGTCCGCCTGCTCAAGCGGAATTTCGATGATTTGGTGGGAGCCCGAATATCTGAGCATTGCCTGCTTCACTGTGGCGGTCCTGCTGTCCGCGGATCCTTGAGCTGCGACGTCCTTGGCGCCCTTGGCGGCCATTTCTCCCGCCGCTTCAGCAGCGGCGCGGCAATTTTCGGCTGTAAGCGGCTTGTTGAACTGGCGTTGCGCAAGCGACCTGACTTCGGCCAGGCCCATTCCGTATGCGGAAAGAACGCCGGCGAACGGATGAAGGAAGACCTTTGAAATCCCCAAGGCATCGGCCACCAGACAAGCGTGCTGCCCGCCCGCGCCGCCGAAGCAGTTGAGCGTGTAGCGAGTGACATCGCAGCCTTGCTCGATGCTGATCTTCTTGATGGCGCGGGCCATGTTTTCGACTGCGATGCGGAGAAACCCCTCGGCCGTCTCTTCCGGGCTTGCGGCTGCGCCGCCGGCCTGTTCGGCGGTTCGCGCGGCAAGCTCCTCGAACATTCGGCGCACTGTCTCCGCGTCGAGCGGCTCGTCGGCCGAAGGCCCGAACACCTTCGGAAAGTGTTCAGGCTGAAGCTTTCCGAGCAAGACGTTGCAGTCGGTGACCGTGAGCGGCCCGCCGCGTCTGTAGCACGCGGGACCGGGATCGGCGCCCGCGCTTTCGGGACCGACCTGGAACCGGCCGTCCTTGAAACTCAGGATCGAGCCTCCTCCAGCCGCCACCGTATTGATCCGCATCATCGGCGATCGGATCCGCACTCCGGCCACTTCGGATTCCAGTGTTCTCTCGAAGCTGCCCGCATAGTGACAGACGTCAGTCGACGTTCCGCCCATATCGAACCCGATGAGCTTGTCGTGCCCTGCGTTCTCGCCGGTCTTCGCCATGCCCACGACGCCGCCTGCGGGGCCGGAAAGAATCGCGTCCTTTCCCCGGAATAGGTTGGCGTCGGTCAACCCTCCGTTCGATTGCATGAAGAGCAAGCTCTTTGCGCCGCCTCGACCTCGGCCGGAATCGAGCGCATCCCGCACGCGGGCAACGTAGCGCCGCAAAATCGGACTCAGGTAAGCGTCGACCACGGCGGTATCTCCCCGCCCGACAAGCTTCATCAGAGGAGAGACTGCATGGCTGGGAGAGATTTGCGTGAAGCCGACCTCGCGTGCGATTTCCGCCGCCCGTTCTTCGTGGAGCGGCGATTCGTAGCTATGCATGAATGCGATTGCGACCGCGCGGATGCCGTCTTCGAACGATGATTCAAGCGCAGCGCGCGTGGCGGTTTCGGAGATTGGCTTTATTGTCTTGCCGTCCGCTCCGCTCCGCTCAGGGATTTCTTCGACCCGTTCGTACAAAAGCTCCGGCAAGCGAATATGAAGATCGAAGATTCGAGGCCGGTTCTGGTATCCGATTCGAAGCAGGTCGCGGAATCCTTCGGTGATCAGCAGCAGAGTCCTGTCGCCCTTGCGCTCCAGAAGCGCGTTCGTCGCGACCGTCGTGCCCATCTTGACGGATTCGATCGCGTGCTCCGGTATTTCGTCGCCGCCGACCAAACCTAGAAGGTCGCGAAT
This sequence comes from Paracoccaceae bacterium, assembly GCA_965205055.1. Lineage (GTDB taxonomy): Bacteria > Pseudomonadota > Alphaproteobacteria > Rhodobacterales > Rhodobacteraceae > CBDBBY01. Next base: position 4,207,019 of record OZ242030.1, read on the forward strand.
TCCTTGGACGGCCGCGTCGTCGTACTGGCCCGGATTTTCGGAAAGAAGCTTGCGGGTCTCCAGCGCGCCATCGGGACGCTGCGCCACGATGTCCGTGAAGGTGCCGCCTCTATCGACCCAGAACTGCCACATGGGAATGCGATCAGCTGCCGCAGCGTCGACAGCCAAGCGCAGAACGCTCGCCGCTCTCTGGACTATTGGAAATCAATTTGCGATTGCTTTGCATCTTTCCGAGTGCCATTTGAGCGGCAATGTTCGAAACGGAGGATCAAATTAAATGACTTTGCGCACAGCGACAACGCATGATTTCCGGGGACAACTGGCTGTTGTGACGGGCGGAGCACGGGGAATCGGAGGAGCTGTCGCCGACAGGCTGATTGCGTCCAACGCCAAGGTCGTGGTCTGGGACATGGATTGCGACGAAGCAGGCCGCAAAGCGGATTCCTTCGACCGGAACGCGAAAGGCGTGTGCGTGGATGTTTCATGCGCCGACTCGGTGAGGAAAGCTGTCGCGGAAACGAATGCCTGGGCCGGACCGATTTCCGTCCTTGTCAATTCTGCCGGGATCGCGGGCCCCAACGCGAACGTCGTGGACTACGATTTGGACGAGTGGTCCCGAATTCAGAAAATAAACGTCGACGGAACGTTCCTGACCAACCGGTTCATCGTCCGTCAAATGCTCGCCGAGGGCTACGGCCGGATCGTGAACATCGCCTCGATCGCGGGAAAGGAAGGCAATCCGACCGCTTCCGCTTACTCGGCATCGAAGTCTGCGGTCATCGCCTTCACGAAAGCGCTGGGCAAGGAGACCGCCGGCATCGACATTTGCGTCAACTGCGTGACGCCCGCGGCGGCGCGGACGCGAATTTTCGAGCAGATTTCCGAGGAGCATATCGCATACATGCTTTCCAAGATTCCCCGGAAACGGTTTCTTGAAGTGGAGGAAGCGGCTTCCATGATTTGCTGGCTTTGCACTTCGGAAAACAGTTTTACGACCGGCGCCGTCTTCGACTTGAGCGGAGGCCGCGCGACCTATTGAATCTTCATTCGCCGCCGGCTCGTTCCGACGCCCTGATCCGCCAGGTTCAAGATACGGCAATTGGGTCGCCGGCTGACCGGCGCGCAGGATCAGCTTCGACTGGCCTTGCGACAATGAGCGGAGCCAAGCGAGGACGATGTGCGATTGCGCCAAAGCATCTCCCGCCTCGCTCTTCCGCATCATCGAAAGAGCAGTTGAACCCGCATCGAATGGGGTCAGTTTTGAACGCCGATATCCCCCAGGGTTGCTTTTACATGCCGATTCACATACGCGCTCTAGCCCTACGCGAGGGTTGACGGATGCCTCGAAACCCCGGCTCGACTGACGACCGACGGCAGCGGTCAATCAAGTGTTCCGAGAAGTACTGGGGGCTTTCTCTTCAGCCTGAATTCCTTCCATCGAGTTTCCGGCTCGTTTGTTTAGCCGATTGCTCTCCGGAAAACCCGGGGCAGTTCAAGCTGAGCGAAGTCCCATAACGGTCGACATACAGAAGATGTACACTCACCAACATTCTGGTTTTGATATATTGTTCGCAACGACTTCGGGAAACTGTGCTTCACGGAGGTGTTCAAGCGAGATAAAGAATACGTCGGTTGCCGCATCCTTAAGTTCCTTCGCAACTTCCTGTCTCGGACATATGATGTAGACTGGTTTACTTTGCTCTTCTTTTACCATTCGGATCGGAGTGACAAGATCGGTGTCGTTTGAGATAACGGCTGCCGCATCAAACCTTCGATACCAGGCATCGTTAAGGAGATGGGCTGCAAGATTCACATCGGAGCCTTTTTCCTCTCTCGTGTGAACCTCTACGAAAACTGCATTCGGTACAGGGGCACTGTGCTTAGCCCAACCCTGCCGCCCAAGGTTTCTTTTTTTGTAGGTGCGCACCGGTATCACAAGCCTTCGGTTCCCTGATATCCGATGGTTTCCTTCTGGCAACGTCACTGGCGGCTCAATCGCAATCTCTTGGTTTGCCACCGGAAGACTTGCTAGAGGTCGCCAGATTGTTCTGGGGAGAAAATTCCCATAGTACACCTCAACCTTATCCAGCGACTTGAGTGCGTCGATGTAAGCTTTCTGCCGACCTTTTGCATTGCTATGCGAAACCTTGGATATGAGAGATGTAAAATAGAGCACTTTTGCCACATCGCATTCGGGTGGCAGTATTTTGCGCGCTAAATCAACTAGGTTTAACCATTTATATTGCGCTCCGTTACCGCTCTTGAGGGATCCATAATACAAGTTCATGCCATCGACGTAGACTCTAACCCTCATTGTTCATTGATTCCTTAAAAAGAAGAAGGGCTGCTTCGAAAAGCAGCCCTTGGACTGACACCGTATGTCAGCAAGTATCAATGACAAAAATAGCCTAGAAAGCTTAAGTTGCAAACAACCGAACAACTGCAGCGCAGAAATAGGTGTCAGCATCGTATGGATTTGTGGCGAATTGTTGCTAATTTATCACGAATGGCTTGTTGTTGTCTGAGTCCAAAGCCACAATATGTTGATTCTCGTCGAAGACGAGCTTTCGGCACGATTTCGAAGGACTTGCCCGCGGTCCGGCTCCGGAACGCGAAATCGGGCGCAAGGCCGTTGCACGGAACAAGCCGCAAGGCGGATTCCTTCGACCGGAACGCGAAAGGCGTGTGCGTGGATGTTTCGTGCGCCGACTCGGTGAAGGATGCCGTCGCGGAAACGAATGCCTGGGCCGGACCGATTCCCGTTCTTGTCAATTCTGCCGGGATCGCGGGCCCCAACGCGAACGTCGTGGACTACGATTTGGACGAATGGTCCCGAATTCAGAAAATAAACGTCGACGGAACGTTCCTGACCAACCGGTTCATCGTCCGTCAAATGCTCGCCGAGGGCTACGGCCGGATCGTGAACATCGCCTCGATCGCAGGAAAGGAAGGAAATCCGACCGGCTTCCGCTTACTCGGCATCGAAGTCTGCGGTCATCGTCTTCACGAAAGCGCTGGGCAAGGAGACCGCCGACAGCGACATTTGCGTCAACTGCGTGACGCCCGCGGCGGCGCGGACGCGAATTTTCGAGCAGACTTCCGAGGAGCATATCGCATACATGTTTTCCAAGATTTCCCGGAAACGGTTTCTTGAAGTGGGGGAAGCGGCCTCCATGATTTGCTGGCTTTGCACTTCGGAAAACAGTTTTACAACCGGCGCCGTCTTCGACTTGAGCGGAGGCCGAGCGACCTATTGAATCTTCATTCGCCGCCGGCTCGCTCCAAGAGCTTGACCTAAAATTGAGTGGCCTCGCCAAGATGTGGCATCATTTATCGTCTCACAACCCGACAAGCATATCAGACTTGCCTCGGAACGAGACCGCCAAGACCCGATAAACGCCCTAAAGCTCGGTTTGAAAGCGATTTGACAGATGGGCCGAACGCAAAAGTTTGCCCGGCGGTTTCACTCGCAGCACGCTCCGTGCGCTGCCCCGCTCGACTAGATGGGTCGGGTTCGACCGACCAGAAGCAAATTTGGATATTTTAATGAAACTTGTTCCAAGAGCGTGTTGCTCAAGAAACGGAATAACCGGCGCCTCCAGAGTATCGATCGAAAAACTTCTCATCTCAACAGTTCATCATCGGAATGGTCACGCCGCAAGCGGCTCAAAATGTATGACAACACGATGCCCCGTAGCTTCGGCGAATCGATTTAAGGTGCGCGTGGAAGGTTTCTCTTTGCCGCCCTCCAGCCGCGCAATATAGGCTTGAGATGTCTTCATGCGATCCGCCAGCTCTTGCTGTGTCAAGCCCGCTGCGCCGCGCGCCTTGATGAATTGGGCAGCGAGAGCGAACTCGTCTGCAAGGGCGGCATACTCCCGCACGTATTCCGGGTCTCTATGCCATTCGTCAAAAGCCACCTGCACAGGAATGGTTTTCTTGGTCTCCTTCGTCATGACGTCACCTCCTTAGCCCGCTCAAGAGCAATTTTGATCTCATGGCGCGGGGTCTTCCGGCTTTTCTTCGTGAAAACCCGCACAACGATGATGCGTTTCCCAATTGCGTTCACGTAAATCGCACGGGCAATGGTGTCCTTGCCCTTCATGCGCATTTCCCAAAGCCCTCCCTCCAAGTACTTTATGTAGGGCTCATGAACACGCTCAAGCCCGTTGGCTTGAATCAACCGAACGATATGTTCAAACTTGGCTCTTATGTCCTTGGGTTGCTTTTGCATTTCCGCAAGAACGCCGTCATCCAAGAATTCAACTGACCAGTTTTGTTCACTATGTCAAAAAAAGCATAATTTGTCAACAATCGTGATCGGCGAGTGAGGTTCCCAGATCGATGCAGCCGCGAGATTGGCTTGATGTCTAGCCATTGGCAGTCAGAGCCTCCAGATATGGCTTGATTATATTCGCGGCACCGAATTCTCCTGCTGCCTCGAAAAGCTTGGCGGGTGTCGCTATTCTGTCGGCAAGCGCTGGTCTCAGAGATTCAATGGCGACGGACCGATCAACGAGTTTCGGATTGCGGAAAGCATCTGCAATTGATTTGGCAGGCGAAAAATCGGCGCGTCGACGCCGCAAATTTTATGGGTTTCGACTGCTGCAGAAAAATAGCGGTCACAAAACCGTACCGTGCGGATTGGCGGATAGCTGATTTTCGGAGCCCAATCACTAGTGCCGAAGTCGCGAGCAACGGCGGCATGCGAATACCAGGGCGACGGACCAAGCGGTCGAGTTCCATCCAGGCAAAAACGGCAGCGGCCGATTTTGCTGTTCAGAACGCCACGCCGACCCCGCGAGACAGAAACTCCACGAACGAACTCCCTTTGCGTGCAAGATCAGCATACCAATCGACGAAATCCTCTTGGACGGCAATTTCTTCGGGGAAGACCGCAGTCGCAATGAAATCCTTGCGCTTGATATCCTCGATCAGCGGATGAAGAGGATCAAAACCCTTCGGCGGCCGCGTGAGAGACTCTCCGCCCAATCTGAACGTACTTGCGAAATCCGATTCGCTGACGACCTCCGTCCATTCCTCCGGGCGGTCGGCGATCAATTTCCGGATTCCTGCAAGGGATTTGCTGTCCGGGCGCCAGATGCCGAGGCCTGCGAAGCACGCCTCGGGCTCAAGATGGAGGTAAAAGCCCGGCGCATGGGCGTCCTTGCAAGACTCGTGTCGAAAATGTGCGCCTACATTCGTCTTGTACGGCGACTTGTCCTTGGAGAAGCGGATATCTCTGTAGATGCGAAAAAGCGAGCCCCCGTTCGGGCGGGGGTCGGCCCGAAAGTGCGGACTGATTTGGGCCAGAGGAATTGCGAATTCCCTGACGAACTCAAGCATCGGGGCTTGAACGGACTCGACATAGCGCTGCCTGTTCGCGTCGAACCATGATCTGTCATTGTTTGATTTTAGGTCCGAAAGGAACTCGAACAGCGCCGGCGAGATGTGTTTGCCTGTCATTGCGAACTCCTGCGCGGCGGGTCGCGGCCATGAATGTCGGACATCAAGCAGAAACATTGAACTGATCATCCATCTTGCCGCCATGTTGCATTCAACCTTGTCGGACGGGTTTGGCCTCGCGGTCGGCCCCGTCAGGTCTCCGCAACCCGCATTTCGTCAAAGATGCGCCAAAATTTGGCGCGCCACAACTTGCTTCGGGTCGACCTGAGCGATCTCAGATCATTCAGATACTCGGCATGGCTGTCGCATTCGTCAAAATCCTCGATGAACGGCGCGAGGCGATCGCAATTCAATAGGAGTTTCGCTGCGACCTGCACTCCCCCTTGACCTCCCCGCATCAGTTTTTCCGCGAGCGCGCAGCGATAGATGAGTGTCGCCGCGAGCGGATGGCGAAGTTCGAACTCCGCAAGCAGGTGGTCGGGAACGTCGTTCAAAAATGCCACGTCTTCGATTTCGGGGCTTAGCACCAACTTTGCGGCCCGATCGTAATCCGGCCACTCGAGCAGCAACCTGAATGCGGATAGAGGTCGATTGGAGTTCATTGCGAAGTCAAGTTCGCGCTCTTCCGCTTCGATGTCTTCGAATTCCGGTAAGCGCTTCAGATATTCGCGGAGCATCCGCGCTGAAAAAATCTCGCGATAAATTGCCAATCGCTCGTCTTGCGCTTCCTTCTGTCGGCCAAGCATATCGAGTGCACGGATCTTTATTTCGCTCCTCGCACTGTGGGCAAAATCGACGGGGTCCAGTTTCTGATTGATCGCGTCCAGAAGTTTCAAGGCGTCTTTCGCCCGGTCGGCCTCGATCAGGCGCTCAGCCAGCTCGGCGGCGATCTCGGGAAGAGCGTGATCATGCTTGCTGAAATGTCGGATGAACGCGGCGACGTCCCGCTGGAAAAAGGCGATGCCGCGCAAACCGGCGGCAATTTGCTGTTTGAACAAATACTCTCGGAATGTGTAGCCGCAGATCTTTTCCGCTTCTTTCTCCTTGATGGTTTTCAACCGGGCTTTGAGGCGCTCCAATCCGCCTTTGCCGAGCGCAGGGCCAAGAGTGACCGCCAACAGCCGAAAATTTTGACCGGAATCATCGAGTATGATCCGCAATGCATGATCCGCGAGCGCTTTACGATCGGTTTCCGCTGCGATCGCGATGTCGCGCAAATCATGCGCAGCGGCTTGGAAGACCTTTTCCGAAAAGCCGTCCCAATGATTCCGGCGGTAGCTCACGAACGGCGCGAGATCGATCAACTGCAAAACGAGTTCGAGTCCAATCTCCGGAAATTGAACGCCAATCCGTTCGGATATCATGCGGCGGTATCCTTCAAGCTCTTTTCCCAGAATGGTATCTTGATCTCTGTCCAGATCGGACTCGTCGCCCCTTATTGCCGCCAATCGTTTGCTGATGAATTTTGCCGCTTCGTTCGGGCCGGCGGCTAGGCAAAGCTCCGCCCGCGCCCGCCGTTTTGCTGCCGCGTTGCCTTCGGCCAATTCAAGGACCAATTCAGAAAGGCGAGGAGCTCCAAGCCCTTCGAGGTTCTTTGCGTTCAAGGTTGTCTTCGCGGCCATGTCTTCCCTCGCTTTGCAAGAACCGTTCACGACTGGGATTTCGCAGCAGAAATGCATTTTGAAGAAAAATTCAATGCCAAGCGTACGAAAGTGTCTGCACTCCGAACGAAGCCCCGTCGTCGGCCTTGGCCAAGGTCGGCGACGGGAACACTATGTCACAGTCGAAATACGGAAGTTTTGTTGTAAATCATGTTGCTGTTTTTATAGCTGACATAGTCCGGAAGGTTCGTGCTCCGCGGCACGGGAGCAGGGGTTGGAATCGCTTGAACCAGGCCGCAAAGCCCGAAACAGGAGACGATACTCCGCCGCGAATATGAATTCTCAAAGCCGTTCGGTCGGAATTCGCGGCTTGGATTCGATTGCCTGCGCAGTGTCCTATAAATGCGGATATTGTTCCGCTGGGAAGGATTGCGCCGACAACCCTGAGGTTTTCATCAGACATTCGCTTGCGGTTCTCAGGTCCCAAATAATGCCACGCGAGAATCAAAAGTGCGATCCCCATGAGAACAAATATGACGATAAGCAGCCGCCCAAGCGATCACATTCCGTAGCTTTTCATTCCTGTCGCCTCTCGCGCAACGCGCAATCGCGCGGGGCAGGACCGTCACGGAGGCCAAGGGCGCCACGCTTATCCGCAGGCAGCCGGTCTGGCGTCCCTTGAGTTCCACCGCCTCCTGGTCGAACCGCTGCAACTCCACCTCGATTGATCGCGCGCGGGCAAGCAGCACCTGACGGTGCCCCGTCGGAACGACGCCTCTTGAGGTTCTTGGGAACAGCGGCTGGCCGAGCTCAACTTCCATTCGCCGGAGCGGCTTGGTCAACGCCGACTGCGACTTGCCGAGCTTTGACGCCGCGGAGCGGATCAAGCCTGATCCAGCAATCGCGAGCATGGTCTGCACATGCCTCAAGCGCATTCGGGAACCCAGCACGCTTCCGACGTTCCGCACAAGCCATCTGCGTCAGACGTTCGCCTACTGAGAAGTTGTAAGTAGTGAGGTTGCAGTCAGAGGTGTAAATTTGGCACAGAGGTGTAAATTTAATTTCTGGAAAAAATATGTTACCTCACAGCTTCAAAAGGCCTCTAAAGTTTCTACTATGCCTACAAAGATAAAAACCTCGCCAGCAGTTCGACGGGAACTTCGCACACTTGGAGCCAGTCTAAGGCAAGCTAGACTTCGACGTCGGCTCACCCAGAAACTTGTCGCGGAACGCGCAGGCATGACCCGGCCAACATTGCGACGGGCGGAGCGCGGAGATCCCAGCGTCAGTGCCGGATCGTACGCACTGCTCCTTCAGGCATTGGGTCTGCTCGACGGCTGGGGCGGAGTAGACGATCCGGTCGGCGATCACCTTGCGATGGAGCAGCTTCCGAAGGCTGTTCGTTCAAGCAAGTGACTGTGGAGGTCTACCTCGACGCCTTCGGCAAAAGTCGTCGCGTTGGCATAATGCGTCGGCATTCCAGCGCGGGGCGGGAACGGGTGAGCTACGAGCACGATCCTGATTGGCTCCGGTCAACCGAGGCATTTCAGTTTGATCCGATGTTGCCGCTCACGCTTGGCCCGATCTACACTCCGCGCAGCCAAGACATGTTCGGAACTTTGGGGGATAGTGCACCGGACACATGGGGTAGGGAGCTATTGCGGCGGCGGGAACGCCATTGTGCCTACGCTGCGAGACGCCCGCCTCGAATCCTACAAGAGGCTGACTACCTGCTCGGAGTCTCCGACTTCACCCGCTTGGGCGCACTTAGGTTCAAGGTCGGCGGCGAGTTCCAAGCGCAGCAGGAGCGAGGAGTCCCAACGACCGTCGCCTTGCGCGAGTTGATGGAGGCTTCCCGGCGCATTCTGAAAGGTGAAGAAACCGGAGAGGACCTACAATTGATCTTTGCCCCCGGGTCTTCACTTGGAGGCGCCAGGCCAAAGGCGTCAGTTTATGATCAACGCGGCCGCCTCTCCGTTGCCAAGTTCCCGAAAGAGACCGACCTCTACTCGATCTCCCGATGGGAGGCTATTGCGCTGGATATGGCGGAAACGGCAGGGATCAATGTGGCCGAGCACGATCTTGTCCCTCACGCTTCCAGTCTGATCTTCATGTCCCGAAGATTTGACCGAACCGGCAACGGCCACAGGGTTCCGTTCATGTCCGGCATGGCGATGACGGAACACCGTGACGGTGATGACAACGGCAGCTACCTTGAACTGGTCGATGCGATCAACGAGCGAGGCGCTTTCCCCGATCGCGACCGGCAAGAGCTGTTCCGGCGCATTGCGTTCTCGATACTGATTACCAACACTGACGACCACCTCAGGAACACCGGGTTCCTGTGGACCGGACGCAAGGGCTGGACCTTGAGTCCGGCTTACGACGTCAACCCCGTCCCGAACGGACCTCGAATTCTGTCGACGAGGATTGATTTCGACGACGGAACCGCGTCGATCGATTTGCTTCGCTCCGTCGCGGAGTTTTTCATGCCGCAGGCCCGGGCCGACCAAGTGATTGCCGATTGCGCCAGCGTCACCCGGAAATGGAAGGAGTTCGCCTGCCACAGGGAGGCGCCGTCGGCAGAGATCAAGCGGATGCGAACAGCGTTCGAGCACGACGATCTGACACGCGGGCTCTCGCTGACGACATGATCAATGCCGCCAAGAAATACGGAACGGACGACGAGTTGAGCGTGGGAAATTGATAGGTCCCCGGCAGCGACCGCGGGACGTCGGCACTTGTCGGACTTACATGCTTGCAGCCGTCGAGCCGCCTTCACCGGAGGCCGTGCTTTGAAGCCTCGCCCGGGGTCGAAGGCTTTCCGCATGCGACAGATATTGAATCGCCGAATCGATTTTGTCGATTCGTGATTGCCATGCTTGCCGAAACCGGTTTCGGGAAATATCCAGTGATTCGGTCTTGAAGGATTAAGGGCATGGTCGGTCAAGAAACATCTGCAAGCCGCGGCATTGAGCGCGTGAAGATTTCAGATGTCGCGGTCGCTTTGAACCTGACGAAGGGCACCGTTTCGCGCGCCTTGAACGGTTACCCGGATATCTCCGAATCTACGCGTCTCAAGGTGCGGAACGCGGCGCGGCGCATGGGCTACGTCCCGCTGTCGCACGCCCAAGCGATCAAAACGGGCAGGGTGCGGTCGCTTGGCATCGTCTGGCGGGTGGATTCGCATGATGGACACCGCGCGTTTCTCTCGGATTTCCTCGACGGCGTGTCGCGCGCCGTCAGCGCGGAGGATTGGTCGCTGACCGTTTCAACGGCCGACTCCGACATTGCCGAACGCACGACGCTCAGCAGGCTTCTGAAGGAGCGGAAGGTGGACGGCTTCATCCTTCCGAGAACGCTGGCGGACGACCCGCGCGTCGAGTGGCTTCGGAACGAGGAGGCGCCTTTCATCCTTTACGGGCGGGTGGCTTCTGAACGAAACTGCTCATGGTTCGATTTTCGGGGCGAAGACGCCATGCGGAAATCGGTCGCGAGGCTGGCCGAACTCGGGCATGAGCGGATAGCGTTCGTGAACGGCGACTTGCGGTTCAATTACGCGCTTCTGCGGAGAGACGGGTATTTCCGCGGGCTGGCCGATGCGGGAATCGATCCCGATCCCGATCTCGTGCTCGACGGCGCGATGACGCTCGCGTCGGGCGAGGCGGCGACCCGGAAATTGCTGAGACTTGAATCGCCGCCGACAGGAATCGTGTTCGCGCAGGACATGGCGGCGCTCGGAGCCTATCGAGCGGCGGAGAAAGCGGGAGTTTCCATCGGACGGGAACTGTCCGTCATCGGCTACGATGGCGTTCCTGAAGGCGCTTGGGCGTCGCCGCAATTGAGCACATTCGCAGTTGACAGCAGATGGGCTGGCCAACGTCTGGCGGCGTTGCTCATAGACCAGATCAGAGGGGGCAACCCTGAAGATCTGCGGGAAACGGGCGAGGCCCGGTTCCTTTCGCGGGGGTCCGACTGCCCGCCGGCGGCAAGCGGCGGCAACCTCGCAGATTTCATCAACCTGGAAAACCACTATGGAGGACAACATGAACATCAACTTTAGAGGCAAAGGCTTGTGGCTGGCAGCTGCGGCCGCCGCTTTCGCGACAGCGATGGCAGGCGGAACCGCGTCCGCCCAGTCATTGAGATTCTGGACGACCGAAGAGCAGCCCGACAGGCTTGCGAAGCAGCAGGCGATGGCCGCGCAATTCGAAGCGGAAACAGGAACCTCGGTCGAGGTCATTCCGATTTCCGAATCGGATCTCGGAACGCGGGCGACTGCCGCGTTCGCCGCCGGAGACCTGCCGGACGTGATTTACCATCCGCTGCAGTACGCGTTGCCGTGGGCCGAAGCGGGCATCCTCGATACGGACGCGGCGACGGAAGTCGTGGAAGAGCTGGGCGTGGAGACTTTCGCTTCGGGCGCGCTGGACATGGCGGCCGTCGAGGACGGCTACGCGTCGGTTCCGGTGGACGGCTGGACCCAGATGATCGTCTACAGGAAAGACCTCTTCGACGCGAACGGGCTTGATGCGCCCAGCAGCTACGCCAACGTGGTTGCCGCTTTGGAGGCGCTGCACAATCCGCCCGACATGTACGGATTCGTCGCCGCCACCAAGGTGGACGAGAATTTCATGAGCCAAGTTCTCGAGCACGTTTTCCTCGCCAATGGCGTGATGCCCGTGGACGAGAGCGGATTCAAGCCGCTCGACGAAACGAAGACCGTTGAGGTCCTCGAATTCTACAAGGCCGTTGCCGACGCCTCGCCGGACGGAGAGCTTTACTGGAAGCAGTCCCGCGAACTCTACTTCGCAGGCAAGGCCGCCATGATAATCTGGTCTCCGTTCATTCTCGACGAGCTGGCGGGCCTGAGGGACAGCGCGCCTCCGACGATCAACGACGATCCGACTTCGAGCGAGCTTGCTTCGCTGACCGGCATCGTGACCAACTTCGCCGGACCTTCCAACCCGGAAGGCGCTGCTTGGGGCGACGTCAGGTATTTCGGAATCACGTCCGATGCTGCGACCGATGAGGCGATGGAATTCGTGATGTTCTCGATGGACGACGGCTACACCCAGACTCTTTCGATAGCGCCGGAAGGCAAGTTCCCGGTGCGGAGGGGCACCATGGACGACATGACGATGTTCGTCGAAGCGTGGTCGAAGCTTCCAGTCGGAGTCGACCGGAAAGCGCCGCTTTCCGAGCTCTACGCGCAGGAAATGATCGACGAGATCGTCGGCGGGCTCAATGTGGCGAAGCGCTGGGGTGTCGAAGAAGGCCAGTTGTCGCTTGCGTCGAAGATCATCAACAGCCAGGTGATCAATCGTTTGGTGCGCGAGTACATCGACGGAATGCGCGATGGCGCTTCCACCGTGGCGGCGTTGAACGAAGAACTGGCCAAGATCCAGTAAGGCCGCCCTGACGAAGCCGGGAGCGGCAAATGCGCTCCCGGCTGCGGAAATGAATGTCTGAAGGACAAATCATCGGGCCGCCTTCGGAAATCGGCCCTCTGCAAAGGCAAGAAGTTTGGCTTGCGTGGAGCCTTCTCGGCCCGACGCTCGCCATCGTCGCGCTGGTGATCATCCTCCCTTTGCTTTCCATATTCTGGATCAGCTTCAAGCCGGTCGGCCTGGAGGATCTGAGGCCGCCGACTCCCACAGCCTACGAGCGGATGCGGGGCGATCTTGAAGCGCCCGGCGATGCTGCGACGATTGAATACCGTCTTCGAAACACTTCCCCGAAGTTTCCCGTCGAGAGCGTGACGCTGAATGACGTTCTTCCGGAAGGCCTGAGCGTCGCGGAACTCGACCCGCGGTGCGAACTCGAACGCCGCGTACTTTCATGCGATCTGGGCGACTGGGAACCCGGCTACCGCGACAGGCTGAGGATCAATGTCACCGCCGATGAACTCTTCATCGCAAGCGGAGCTGAGCTTCGCGACAGCGAAGCATCGATATCAGGAGAATCGCGATCCGTTTTGCTGAGCGGCGAATTCACGGCCGCGAATTTCGTCCGGATTTTCGACGGGTCGGAATTCTGGTCCGTGCTCTGGGCGACCTCGTTCTATACGGTCGTCGGCACGATCGGCGCCTTGGTGGTCGGCCTGATGGCCGCTTTGATCCTGAACAAGGATGTGAGGGGCCAAGGATTTTTTCGGGGGTTGTTTCTTTTTCCCTACGTGGCTCCCGTCATCGCCGTCGCGTTCACTTGGGTCACCCTGTTCGATCCGTTCTCCGGATCCGCGAATGCGCTGCTGGTTCAAATGGGCGCCGTCGAGACGCCGATCAACTTTTTCGGCGAGCGTCCGCTCGCGTTGATCATGGTCACCGTATTCGAGATCTGGCGATACTTCCCGCTTTCATTCCTGTTCATCCTCGCCAGGATGCAGTCGATCGACGGCGACATGTATGAGGCGGCGGAAATGGACGGCGCGTCGCCGTTCCAGCAATTCTGGGCTTTGTCGATTCCCCACCTGCTCGGAATTCTTTCGATTCTGTTTTTGCTGCGGTTCATTTGGACCTTCAACAAATTCGACGACATTTTCCTGCTGACGGGCGGCAATGCCGGGACGCGCACGCTGACTGTGAATGTTTATGAACAGGCATTCGCGATATCCAATATCGGCGCGGGGGCGGCCGTCGCAGTCGTCATTTTCGCATGCTTGCTGGCGTTCTCGGCGTTTTTCTTCCGCTTTCTCAGCAGGGAGGAAGGGCTGTGAGCAAATTGCGGGTCGGATACATCGCCGCACCCGTTCTGGGAGCGCTTTGGACGATGACGATGGCGATTTGCGCTGCGGTCGGGCTTGCTTTCGCGAGCGGCGCCGCAGCGACGCCGGGATTCCTTTCCGCCTTGATCGTCGGCGCTGCGTCGGGTCTGGCCGTCGTTTTCGCGCCTGGCGATTGGTTTGAAGGCAAGCTTGGAAAGACGGGTTTGGCCTTTGCCGCCGCGGTCTTGACCTTCGTGCTGCGGCTCGGCCAGCCATTCGGGATACCGCTTGAAGAGGCCGGCGCGACTCAGGCTGCCGCCTTGGCAGTCTATGCGGCTGCGGTCGCTTGGCCGCTGTGCGGAATACTGAAAGGATACGCTTGGAACGAGAGGGATCGCCACATGTTCGAACATGCGGTGATTCGGTTCCTGACATGCTTCGGATATGTCGTATTCACTGCGTTGGTCGCGATTCCGTTCTATGTCATGGTGATGACAAGCCTGAAATCCCAGCAGGCTCTGCTGGCCAATCCTCTGGACTTCGGACTGGATCTCGAAAAGGGTTGGGAACTGTTTCGGTCTTACGAAGAGCTCTTCGGCCAGTTCAACTTCGGACGATATCTCGGGATCAGTTTCGTGGTTTCCGTTGCAACGGTCGCCATCACGCTGCTGTTCAGCGTTCCCGGAGCTTACGCCGTCGCGCGGCTCCGCTTTCGCGGCCGTGCCGCATTGTCGCGCTCGATTCTTCTGATCTACATGGTTCCGACGATCGTGCTTGCGCTCCCGATCTACATTGCATTTTCGGTCGCGGGGCTTCGGAACTCCCTGTTCGGCATCCTGCTGATCTACCCGGTGACGACGATCCCGGTCGCGCTGTACATGCTCCAAGGATACTTCCGCGGCTTGCCGGTCGAAGTCGAAGAGGCAGGCCTTGTGGACGGTCTGAAAAGGCTCGGCGTCATCATAAAAATCACGTTGCCGCTGAGCCTTCCGGCGCTGGCCTCGGTGTCGCTCTACGTATTCATGATCGCTTGGAACGAGTTCCTCCTGGCGTTCATGCTGCTCGACGACCCGTCGATATTCACTCTGACGCGTGGCGTGGCGATGTTGAACTCGTCTGAAATTCCGCGGCAGCATCTCATGGCAGGCGCGGTCATCGCGACGGTTCCGATCATGCTGCTGTTCCTGGGTCTTGAAAGGTTCATGACCAGAGGCCTGACGGCCGGCGCAGTGAAGGGTTAGCGCACAGTGCTGCAAAGAAATCTCGACACCGACGCGCGCGCCATCATGCGCCGGAACGATCGCGGCGCCTACACCGTTCCGACGAACGGGCTTTATCCCTACCAATGGAATTGGGACAGCGCGTTCGCCGCTCTGGGATTTGCCACATTCGATATCGACCGCGCTTGGACGGAGCTTGAAACGCTCATGTCCGGACAGTGGCCGAACGGCATGGTGCCGCACATCATTTTCCATGAGGTCGACGAAAGCTATTTTCCGGGACCGGAAGTTTGGGGCACCCGCGCCGCGCCGGCATCGTCGGGCATCACCCAGCCCCCCGTCGTCGCGACAATCGCGCGCTCGATTTTCAGGCGCGACCCTGTTGAAGGGAGAAAGCGGCTGGAAGGCTTGTACCCGAAATTGCTTGCATGGCATCGCTGGTTCCGGGATTGCCGCTGCGAGAGCGGCGCTGCCGCAGTGACCCATCCTTGGGAATCCGGCCGCGACAACGCGCCTGATTGGGACGCCGCCCTCGCGGACGTCGACACTTCGCGGGTGCAAAAGTTTACCCGCCGAGATTTGGAACATGTCGACCCCCACATGCGGCCGACGAAAGCCGACTACGACAGGTATCTTGCATTGGTCGAGTTCGGCAGAAATTGCGGATGGGACGAGACGGAAATCATGGAGCGTGGACCGTTCCGGGTCGCCGACCCCACGACGACCTTCATTCTGCTCCGAGCGAACAGGGACCTCGCAAGATTGGCGGAGGAGCTGGGGCATTCCGCGGACGAGGTTCGGCAATGGATCGGCGATCTTGAACATGCTGTCGAAGGCCTCTGGAACCCGGCGCTCGGCGTCTACGACTCGCTGAACCTGCGGACGCGCGAATTCGCGGGAAGCCTTTCGTCGGCGTCCTTTCTTTGCTGGTACGCAGGATTGGAAAATTCCGAGATGCTTGACCGCCTCGACAGAGTGCTTGCGAAGGTGAAGTTCGGCGTTCCGAGCTACGACCCCGACAGCCCGCGTTTCGACAGAAAGCGTTACTGGCGCGGCCCGTCCTGGGCCATGATGAATGCGATGATAGGCACCGGCCTGAGCGAGTTCGGGCACAAGGCGGTTGCGGACCGAGTTCGCGAAGACTCCCGGAGACTGCTTCTGACCGGAGGTTTCTCCGAGTATTTCGACCCTTGCGACGGTTCGCCGGCAGGCGGCAAGTCATTCACTTGGACCGCGGCCGTTTGGCTCGCGTGGGCATCCCCCGTTTCGGGAGGCTTCGGCTGATGGGCGCGATCGCTCTGCAATCCGTCGAGAAATGGTTCGGCGAAATTCAGGTCATCAAAGGAATCGACCTCGAAATCGGAAGCGGGGAGTTCGTCGTCTTCGTCGGACCTTCGGGATGCGGAAAATCGACGCTGCTCAGGCTGGTCGCCGGTCTGGAGGAAATTTCCAGAGGACGCCTTCGCATCGGCGGGACCGACGCCACGGCTCAGCCTCCGGCGAAGCGCGGCCTCGCGATGGTGTTCCAGTCCTACGCGCTTTACCCGCATATGACAGTGCGGGAGAACATGGGGTTCAGCCTGAAGAACGCCGGCCGTCCGAAAGACGAAACCGCAAGCAAAGTGGCGGAAGCCGCCAAGATTCTGAAGCTTGAGCAATTCCTTGACAGGCGTCCGAAGGAGTTGTCCGGCGGTCAAAGGCAGCGCGTGGCCATCGGGCGGTCGATAGTCCGCGCTCCCACGGCCTTCCTGTTCGACGAGCCGCTTTCGAACCTGGACGCCGCCCTTCGGGTCGAGATGCGCTATGAAATCGCGAAGCTGCACCAGTCGCTTGGCGCGACCATGATTTACGTGACCCACGATCAAGTCGAAGCGATGACGCTTGCGGATAGGATCGTAGTGCTCGACAACGGCCGCATTGCGCAGGTCGGCTCGCCCCGCGAACTGTATCGTCGGCCCGGAAACCTTTTCGTCGCGCAATTCATCGGAAGTCCAAAAATGAACGTGCTGGCGTGCGTGGCGGAAGGGCGGGAATACAGGATCGAAGGCGGACGGTCAGGTCAGTACGGAGGGGAAGCGAGGGCCGTGAATCTAGGCGTTCGCCCCGAGCACATCAGCTTGGGAGAGGCCGGCACGGGGCAACTGGACGGCACGGTCGACGTTTGCGAGTATCTCGGCGCGGACACGAACGTAATTGTCGATGCCGGCACGCAAGGCCAGATAACGGTCCGGGTCGGTGGCGAGACGGAACTGAAGCCCGGGGATCAAGTCGGCATGGCGCTTTCCGAAGAAGACGTCCATTTCTTTGATTCCGAGGGGCAGGCGGTTTGCCATGGAATCGCACGCCGATCATAAAGACGCATCTCATTCGGCAAGGAATGAGGGAAGGCGACTTTTGCGGGCGGCTCAAGTGCCGGAATATCGCCTCAAGCTCATCGGCAGTGCCGCGAAGCTCGCAGAGACATTTTGCAGTGCGATTGCGCAGCCTCCAGAACCTGAATTTTGATGATCGCGAGATACAGTTGCCGGGGAACTCTGCTTCGGCATCTACACCGGAAAACGGAACAGTTCGATCCGCGTCGCCCTGTTCGCGTAGATCGACTGACGATCAATCAGAAGTGCCGGGCTGTCGTCCCTAAACTTCCGTCCACCCGGATTTGCTCGATGGGGACGGATCTCGGCTGACGCCGCAATTCGATAATATTCCGCTTGCCGAATTCCTCCAAATATTCGCCCAAAAAAAGGGCACGCCCCATTTTTTGCGATGAGGAGAGGAGGCGTCGCCGGTCGAAAGCGGGGCCGACGCTCTGATCGCCTTCAAATGCCGCATCGAAAACAATCGCTGAGCCGAATGTCCTGATCGGAGGGTCTGTCGCACGGCCGTCCGCCCCGAAAAAGGGACGCGCCCCACATCCATCGGCTTAGCCTTCTACAGTTTTGCATCCTCTTTGACGCGCATCGGTCGGCGGAAAGGCGGAATCAGGTTGTATCCTAGTCCGGAGACGCCTTGCGCGCGCAAGGCCCGCGACAACTTTATCGCCTCGGCCACCAATTCAGCGTCGACCTTCGGATTTTTCACCGCGATATTCTCGACGTCATCCATATTGTCATCCCTGATCAATTGGGACATAGCTTCCTCTCCTGTGTAGTACAGCCATAGGCTGCATACGCTCCTGATGGATATCTTGGAAGCGATGGCGGCGGGGCGAGGGTGATGATCATTCCCAAAAATGTCGAATTGACCACGGTTCAGGCGGCTGACGTGCTCGACGTGTCCCTTCCTGATAGAACTTTTGGATGCAAAGAAAATCCCACACCGCAAGGTAGGGAAGCATCGCCGCATCCTAGCGGAAGATGTAATGGCCTATAAAGCGTCTGCCGCCGCAGAACGGGAAACTGCGCTCAACCAATTGGTTGCTGATGCCCAAGAGCAGGACATGGGCTACAGCCAGCCATGAGCCATTTGACGGCGTTTCTCGACGCCGACATTCTCTGTGCAGCGCAGATGCACGATGTGCTTATTGATTGTGCAGCCGCGGCGGTCGGAATTTCAGCCGCAAGCCTTGCATTTTTCAGCACTGGATTTTTGCCGCTCATCGCCAAGCACGCAGCGGTTCGCAAACCTTAGAGCTTGAACGAAAATTCAGCAGCTTCGCCTAGATGTTGAGTGGTCTCGCCAAGATGTGGTATCTTTTGTCAACGTTGAACCCGACAAAAGGATGCCGGACATGCCTTGGAACGAGACCACCAAGACCGAGTATACACGCCCTCGGGATCGGTTTGAAAGCGATTTGACGGATGAGGAATGGAATTTGGTCGAACCGTGCCTTCCGCCTCCGTCCAAGAGAGGACGCCCCCGCAAGACCGACCTTCGGGAGGTGTTCAATGCGATCCAGTTTGTGCTCGCCACCGGAGGCCAGTGGCGGGCGATTCCTCCATGTTTTCCGCCAGTTACGACGGTGCAGTACTATTTCTACGCGTGGAGCCGCAACGGGGTCATCGATCGGATGACGGACAGGCTTCGCGCCTTCGGGCGCAAGCTGGCGGGACGCTCGGAGACCCCGACGGCTGCGGCGATCGACACCCAATCGGTGAAGACGACGGAGAGCGGCGGGCCTTCGGGCTACGACGCGGGCAAGAAGGTCAAGGGGCGCAAGCGCCACCTCGTCGTCGACGTTTTGGGGCTCCCGCTCGGGCTCGCCGTTCACGCGGCTTCGGTGCAGGACCGGGACGGAGCTCCGGACGTGATCCTCGGAGTGCTGGAGAAGGCGCCGCACATCAAGAAAATCTGGGCGGACGGCGGATACCGGGGAGAGAAGCTGGCGTCCGCGCTCAAGGATCTCGGCATCGGATCCGATCTTGAGATTGTCAAAAAACCCAAAGATATCAAAGGGTTCACGGTTCTCTACCGCCGCTGGGTCGTGGAGCGGACCTTCGCCTGGATGTCGCGCTGCCGGCGTCTGGCGAAGGACTACGAGCGGAGCTTGGAGAGCTCCTTGGCGTGGGCGCAGCTGGCCGCGTGCCGCTTCATGATGCGCCGGATCGCAAGAGCCACAACATGCTGATAATAAGTAATAAAATGGGATTCATGAATTTCCGTTCATACTCTTAGGAGACCGACCATGTTGGAAAGCGTAAAGATCCAAAATTTCAAGAGCTACTTTGATGCGACATTGAAACTTTCGCCGGTGACCATCCTGATCGGAGCAAACGCTTCGGGAAAGAGCAACGCGATAGAAGCGCTAAAACTTCTGTCGTGGATTGCGCAAGGCAACAGTCTAGGCTCCATTGCATCGATGGTTCAGAAGCAGAACCACAAGATTCGCGGACTGGTGAAGGAACTGGGATTTCGCGGCGAAGAATTTTTCGAATTTTCTTGCATTGGTCGCAATGCGTCATGGAGCCAGTACACAATTCGCTTGGGAACAACGGAGGATGGCGAATTGTTCGTCCATAGGGAGGAGCTCAGCTCATCTACAGAATCGCTCCCATTATTTCGTGCTAGGCTATTTCGAGGCGGCGAAGGTGCAATACAATCGGAGTATAATTCCTTCAGCGATCAAGGAAAAAAATCCTATGTAATTTTGACAAACCAGATGCCGGCTATGATTCAATTCAATAATCCATCGCTAATTGAAGGAAAACACAAGGTTGCAAAGAGGAAGATTCCAAATGCCGCATCTGAGTGCTGCAACGACTTGCGCAGCATGGTTTTTATTGACCCACACCCTTCGGAGATGCGCGGATACAGTTTCCACAACCAGAAATCATTGTCCGAAGACGGTTCCAATATTTCCAGCATCCTGTACCGATTATGCAAGGATCCAGATTCAAAGAAATTGATTTTCGAATTTGTAAAATCACTGCCGGAGCAGGACATTATTGACATTGACTTCATTGAGACCGGGCGCGGAGATGTCATGGTAACGCTTAAGGAAAGTTTTGGAGGCGAGCCAAGGACGTGCGATGCAACCTTGCTTTCCGACGGCACGCTGCGAACTCTTGCCGCGGCGGTGGCAGTGCTTTCGGCACCAAAAGGCAGCTTGGTTGTTATTGAAGAGATAGACAACGGCGTGCACCCCAGCCGAGCGGTACACCTATTGGAGAAGCTGGCAAATGTTGCGAACTCTAGAGATCTGCGCATATTGATCAGCACCCACAATCCTGCACTTTTGGATGGGCTTCCGGCCAGCGAGATTTCGAAGGTGACGGTATCCTACCGCAATTCAGATACCGGGGCGAGCGAGCTGATACGAATGGAAGATATTCAAAACTCTCCAGTACTTGTCGCCAGAGGAAAACTGGGTCAATTGATGACCGATGGGACAATAGATAACTTCATCAAGAAGAATCCAGGATCGGAAGAAAACCGCCGAAGAGCACTTTCTTGGATTGAATCGTTTGACAGCCATGAAAGCCGAGATTCATGACGGACATTGTAATAATTGATACCACTGTGCTGTTAAACCTGTTAGATGTAACAGGAAGAAATCAGAATAGGTCAGAATCAGTGGGCGAATTCCGCGAATTGATCAGTATCAATGCTGAATTCTTGATTCCACTTGCGACAATATTTGAGACGAGCAGTCACATTAAGCAAGTTAAGCGAGTGGGCAATCAGATAAAGCGCAGATGGGCAGAAAAACTTCGCGACACAGTAACTCAGACAGTGGACGGTTCTGAGTTTTGGATTGGCGCGATTCGATTTCCGGATCCGAATGAATTCATAGAATGGGTTGATGAATATCCAAATTGTTCCGTTCGTGGAAAAGATTTAAACGATCTATCGATTATCAAGGAATGGCACAGGATGTGTGAAATTCATCCGAATCGACGAGTTCGAATATGGTCATTTGACCGATACTTGATTGGTTATGATAATAACCCGGATTCTTAGCAAACCTCGAACTGGGCCGCCTGGTTGACTAAGAATGGGTTGGAGTTCGAAACGGTTCGCAGTCGTTCCGATATGGCCCAGCAGTAACATTGTGTCCTTCGGCATTCGCAACTGCTTTCGTCGGCACGAAATATTTGCTCTCTCCTGTCTGCGCAAAGAGTGGTTTGTGCGATGTTGATCACGCAGCAAGGCGCCATATGACGCTGGCTGCTCAAGGAAGCGAAGAACGAGTTCAAAAACAATCGTTTGAACCTGCCTGAATTCGCAAATCGACGGGAGTCCGCTTTGACGGCAAAACTGCGGACAATCTTGCCGCCGCACGTCCGGCTCGCTTGCCAGAATAGTATCACTGCCGCCCACGGTTGTGCGCCGGCCTTGCCGTGCGAGAAATTGCGCGGAGCGAACAATTCACGTAATGTGCCGACGGCGCCGAACCAGAGCGATGATCATGAGGATCGAAACAGACGGAACAAATGGGCGGTTCGATCTTCGGCAAGCTGTCGAAAAGACGGACGTTCTCGTTCCTTTCACCGGGCCATGCGCTCTGGAGGATGACGATTTTCCCTTTGAGGCCATCAGCGATGTTGCCGAGGTCGAGAGCTGGCGCAAAGAAATTAACCGCCCTGTTTACCATATTCACAAATGGTGGGCGCAGCGTCTCGGAACAGTCTTTCGCGCGGTTGCGCTCGGCGCGCTGGCGCCGTCCGGCACCGACATCCTGAGCGCGTTCTACCGTCCCACGCGCGTGCAGAACCTTATCGTATTCGATCCTTTCATGGGCAGCGGAACGACAATCGGAGAGGCAGCGAAGCTTGGCGCACGCGCTATCGGACGCGATATCAATCCCGTCGCGCACTTCCTCGTCCGCAACGCCTTGGCATTCCATGATCGCGAAGCCGTCTTCCGGACATTCCGCAACATTGAGCACGACGTGGCCGACAAAATCCGTGCCTACTACAAAACAATCAAGCCGGACGGAACGGAAGCCGACGTTCTTTATTATTTCTGGGTGAAGCATGTAGATTGCCCGGAGTGCGCATGCCAAGTCGATCTGTTCTCAACAAGGGTTTTCGCCAAACATTCCAACCCGCGCCGTTATCCGGACGCAAAAGCGACATGTCCCCTCTGCGGAGAAGTGAATTCCGTACGCTTCGACGCGAATCATGCCGCATGCGTGGGATGCGCTGCGGAGTTCAACCCGCAAAGCGGTCCTGCGCGCGGGCGAACAGCGACCTGTCCCGAATGCGAGCATTCATTTACTATCGGGCAGACAATCCGCGAAAAGAACACGCCGCCGGCGCACAGGCTGTATGCCAAGCTCGTTCTGACGCCGGACGGCAAAAAGGCGTATTCCGCGGCCACCGACGAAGACCGAAAATCCTACGCCAGTGCTGAAAAAGCCCTTGGAGACTGCATCAATGCATTTCCGATCATCGGAATCGAGCCCGGACACAACACCAATCAGGCGCTTGGATACAACTACTGCTATTGGCACCAAATGTTCAACGCACGCCAGCTTTTGTGCTTGTCGATCCTTGCAGACCGAATACGCGAAATACAGGAGCCCGCTATTCGAGAGTTGTTCACATGCCTTTTTTCAGGCGTGCTTGAATTCAACAATTTGTTCACATCGTACAAGGGAGAGGGCACGGGCGCAGTCCGTCACATGTTCGCCCATCATGTCCTGAAGCCCGAACGGACGCCTTTGGAGGCCAATGTTTGGGGCACGCCCAAGAGTTCAGGCTCTTTCATGACAATGTTCAAAGGGCGAATTCGCCGGGCGTTGGATTACGCTGACGATCCCTTTGAGCTGCGCCTGAACAATCGACGGATGGAGAAGAAAAAAAGCCGAGAAAGTTTATGGCTTGTCGGAGGCGCTCAACATTGACATTGCCGAGGACTTTCCCTCTTTTTTGGATGGAAAGCGCATTTACCTGTCCTGCGGCGATTCCAGCGCAACAGACATCGAAGATGGCACTGTTGACGCCATAATTACCGACCCGCCGTTCTTCGACAACGTGCACTATTCGCAACTTGCGGATTTCTTCCATGTCTGGCAGCGACATATCCTCGGCGAAGAAGGAACGCGTGGCGCAAATACGACGCGTTCACCGGCAGAGGTGCAGAACGCCGACAGCGAAGCGTTCACTGAGAGGCTCGGCTCAGTCTGGACTGAGTGCCACCGGGTTCTCTCCGCCGCCGGCGTGCTTGCGTTCACATATCACCACTCTCGGTCAGAAGGTTGGTCCTCTGTTCTGGACGCGCTCATGGAAGCTGGCTTTTTCATCAGCGCAGCGTTTCCGATCAAGGCTGAAATGTCGGTAGCGATGCCCAAACAACAGGCAACGGAGCCTATTGATCTGGATATCGTTCTGGTCTGCCGCAAGCGTTCCGCCCTCGACGGAGCTCATCGGTGGAACGGCAAACTATGGGGCATCACTCGGCAAAAGGCATCGTGCCAGATTGCCCGTCTTCGCAAGGCGGGTCGAAAGCTGAGCCGAAATGATGTGCGAGTCATTGTGATGGCACAACTTGTCCGCCAGCTGTCGCAGTCTGATACGCAAGACGCCGCGATACGCTCGTTGGAAGCCAGCCGTTCTGAAATTGAATCTACAATCAACTCCCTGCACGATTCCAAAAGCACCGGCGCGCGGAGAAACTCTCTTGAGTCTGATTTCCACCGTCTTCGTGCAATGCGTTTCAGCAGTCCGCTCCACCAATATCCTCATCGAACGCACCGACCGGCATGACAAAGAATATCATTGCCAAAACTGGTTCAAATCACGCTTGGACGATCTGGGTGAGCACTACGACGAACCGGGACGGAACACCTATCCCGACTTAAAGACAGCGAGTCATCCCGAAGGATACGAGTTGAAGGGTTTGGCCTATCTTGGCCGGACGGCCAATTTTGGCTGCAACAGCCGGCCACCATGCGGAGAACATAACGATCGGCAAGTTCATTATTTTTTTTGCCGCTACCCGCCGCGAACGGACGGCGCCGCGCGAGCCGGTCTGGACATCGCGGAGGGGCGGGTTATTCAACGGCCTCATTCTATCTTTCTTCTGGTGCGCGGTCCTTGTCGGCCGCAATCAGCTGTTCGAGACGATGAGGAAAGGCGGTGTCGACTTGCTCTAGGGCGTGATCAAGCCACAAAATACTGACGCCATGCAACGCCACGTCGTCGGCCTTCGTCAAGGTCGGCGACGGTAACGCAATATCACAGTCGAAATACAGAAGTTTTGCACGCCGATTCTCAACAAACGCCAAGCAAAAAGGAGGACACGTGCCACCACCAACAGAATGAACTTGAAAAAGCGGCGCAGATATTAAACCAAAACAGCTCCTGAAAGCCTGAGGCAATTCAGTTTATTCTATCCGTAGCAGAAGCGATTCCCCAGTACTTCACAGAGCATTTGATGTCTGGTTTATTAAATTCGTTTCTGAAAGCTGCTTGGCCTTTACGAAGGTAGAGTGACTATTCCCGGCCTAGAAATGAAGCGAGCATACTCTTGAGTAATATTTGAGATTAATTCTTCCCTTAAGCGATACGTGACTGCCCAGTCTTCAGTTTTATCCTTTGGCACGCTAACGGTCAAGTTGAGGAAAACAGTAAGCCTTCCTGGATTGTTTGTCGTTGGAAAAAGTAAGATAGGGGTCGACCACGCTGTACCCAGAGCGACTTTGTACTTCTTATTTAAATTTGGCTTGTTACGATCTTTCGATCCATCCGCATTCGCAAAAGGCCATTCTACGGCCAAAAGGTACAGCAGGGGCCCCGGCTTGGGTTGAGCATTGTCACAACTGGCCCCAATTTGAACAAGTCTGAGCTTGCAGTCGTTCCATTCCACTTCATTAACACCAAAATTTTCCCTAAGCTTTTGCTCTGAAAAGCCGAAATATGTCATGAGTGAATCTTCAAGATTTTCGGGCAAAGATTCAATTACAGCTCCCAGTTCAGTAGAAGCGATCTGAGCGCCGCCGGGAGGATTTGGGAAAGACAGGTGTATGGCACTGTTTACGGAAGCTTGCGCCGGCACGGGCGGCGGCGCTCCCCCTGCTTGTCCTATAAGTGCAGTACTCCAGTCTAACGCCGATTCGCTGTCCGGATCATGTCTTGTGGTACGATCCGCCAAGATAGGTACAAGAACGCGATTGATAGCATCACGCGGCTTTTCCGCCGCTCGGTTAATCCCTGCTCCAGCTTGAGCGAATCGATAGAGAATTCTCCCGATTTCTTCGGCAAATTCATTTGAAGCGCGCAGATCCTTCGGGACAAGATCAACAATTGAGCGAAGAACTGCATCCACTGCAACCGACACATCCGCTTCCCAAGCGAGAAGGGCATGCAATTGCGGACTACTAGTGATCAAATTCCCAATATCTTGCTTCAGCCGCTCCGCATTCACGACGGATCCACTTACAGTGTTTATGTAGTGGTGCTTTTGAAATACAGAGAAGAACACAGGCAGGAGACGCGAATCCTCATCTCTAAAGTATTGGAACAAGTGGCGTTTCAAATCTTCCAGATCCGGTTGCTCAGACCAAAGAACCAAGCCATACGGCCCGCTTTCGGGACAAATTAGCTTTTTAACAACTTCTGTAAGTTTAGCGAACGCTAGACGATTAGGAGTACCGAAATCCGCTTCAGTAGTGAGATATTGGTCGAGGAACAATAATCGCGTGCCCGGCAACGCTTGCCAATTCTCGAAATCTTCTTCACTGTATAACTTCGAATGACAATCCAGCCGTAGCTCGTTTAGGCATCTCTTTATACCAGAAAGATGGCGTTCCTTGTCATCGACAACGGTAATTCTTGATTTAATAAGCACAATTAAACCTTCTGTTCCGGAAACCTCAGCGCTACGATCGCACCGTCGTAGTTCTCCGGTATATCAACTTCGGAATGACTGGGAAAAATAAGTTCCCCATTATTCAGTTCCATAACCATGTTCGCATAGTATAGCCCCATCCCCATCCCCTCTGGACGTCGGGAATAAAATGGGCGAACCAGTTCCGCTGGGCAATCCTGGAATCCCGGACCGGTATCCGCAATCACAATTGCCGGACCTCCTTCGAAACCTTCATCGATGTTGATGAAGATCGCACGACCGCTATTTTCGCTCTCTTCCGCCCATCGAGTCCTCATCCAGTAAATAGCGTTGTCTATAATATTTGTTAATACTCCGAGCGTAAGACCAAACGAGCAAGATATCACCGCATTTGGTTTACCTTCTCCAAGCGCGGGGCATTCCAATTGGATCTTGTGATGTCTGAACCTGATCCCAGATAGATCGCATGCTCGCTTAATCAAAGACCTGAGCTCAACTCGCTTGCGAGTTTTTTTCCTCAACAGATCGGAAAATCCATCAAGCAATCGAATTAATTCTTTGACCTGCACCGCAATTTCTGCCGATTCTTGATTAACCTCGAGGTTTCTGTAGAGCGAATGCACCCCTTGCTCAATTTCGTGGAATACCAACGCCAGGCTCGTTCCCGAAACCCCAGCCGACAGCAACCGCTCTTTCATAGACACATATTCATGCTCTATTCGATCAAGCAATTTGTTGATTTGATCGGATAACTTACTTTTCTTTACAATTTCGCGTATCTTGTTGACTGGCTCTATAATACTTTTGGTTTCGAGATCGCCTACTTCGCCTAAAAGCCCCTTAATCGCAATGCGGTCCTTTTCTCGCTCCCGCTGAAGAGGTTCAATAGCACCGAGGACAAGTCTTTGGAGTCGTTCATATGCTGAGTTTTCAATAAATCCTTCGCGATTTGATTTTTCAACTAAGTCCTTGCTTGTATCCAGATCAAGTGAAACATGTCCGAATACAATATTTCTGCTAAATCCTTTTGCAAGTTTGCTCAAGCGTTGCAAGTCAAGGCCGAGCCAATCGTTGTTTCGCTCGCCGTAGTCATATACCCGTATGCCGTCGCGATATACTCGCACTCCCCCATTTTCGGCGAGAAAGTCTTTGATGAATTGTATTTCTCCCAATTGCTTCGTGACATTCGGGGATAGGTCGAAAACAAAAAATTCTCCGGATATTGGGCCTATTCCGTTCAAGATTTCTTCGTCTGCGACAATTTTTTGCACGGCCGAACTCTGAACAAATCCACTGAACAGGGGATCGTCGTCATCGATCTCCGGTGGAGGGATTAAAAGAGGTTCGTCTTCGGCTGTTACTTTTCGCGGCTCGCGAATAAGTCCTCGGATTCCCCTGAACGCGTATTTGTAAGAAAATACTCGGCCGTTGAAATTAAAACGGTAGTGCCACGGCGCGCGTTTCAATATTTCCGCAGGATCAGGAAGATTTTCGATCCAAACAGGAATGTCGGGGACTTTCAAGATTGCTGAAAAATCGCTACAGCTCTTAGAGCCAAAAGGTGATGATATTGATGTGATTTGACGGTATAGCCTGCGGATCTCGCCACGTGTCCAATGTTGTACACGAAGATCATCAATGTGAATCAGTGTGCCTGTTGAACGGCCAATGAAGTGCTGGGGGTGTCGCACTTCGATATCAAATTCCGCATCTTCGAGGTACTCTTGCAATATCATAGAATTCCAATCTATGCGTACAACTATTTCCTGCATTTCCGCAGCTCTTGTTATCATTTCTATTTTGTTGCCAAGTTTATGAACTGACAACCTTCCCAATCCTTTGGAGCCAAGAGGAAGTCGCCCCATTTTTGATCTTTGGCGCAATTGGCGTTGTTTATCTTTGTGATCATGGGCGATGACGAGCCAAATATTCTGGATGATTGGAAGCGACATACCCACACCGTCGTCCTCAATCAGTATGGAACGAGATGTAGCTCCAATTCCGTTAATCGTGACCACTGCACGCGTGGCATCGGCGTCATAAGCGTTCTTGACTAATTCAAAAACGGCCAATCGAGGGGATCCAATTAGTTGATCGCCGAGATGCTGAAGGACTCGTGCACGCGGGCGAAAAACAGCTTTTTCGATGTTCTGTTTCATCAACTGCATCTTGGATCGCCGTAGATATCCCAGAGAAGTTTTTCGTTCACCATCTGCATCGCTTTTTCAAGTCCGTTCTGTTGCTAGTGGAACGCGCGCTCCTTTCATTCGGCAACCGATAACTCCGTGCATTCGTGTGCGCCCCTTGCACCACGAGGTTTTTCCTTGTCCAATTCCGGGCGTCGGGTCAAGCGCTTTCGTGTGTCCGGCCTGTTTGATGCGGCAACATTCGGTTCGGCTGGGCTGCATGGAAATGCGCGGATCCATATCGGCCCTTCGTGTTCGGAGTGTCTCGAATGCGCACTGCGTCTCCCGTTTGGCTTCCTGGCTCTGGGCAAGCTGGCTATCTGCCGTTCCCACGGGGGCAGGCGGCGGCTGTTCCATCTGGTCGGCAAGCTCTACGAAACTCTACGAGCGCACTTCGGTCGCCGCGGCAACGAAAGCTGGCGGTTCAAAAACTGAATCGCCCCAGGTTTTCTGGAGAGCAATCGGCTGAACAAACGAGCCGGAAGCGTCGTCGGATGCTCAGTTCACCATTCGTAAGGTTCAATCCGCTCAGCCGACAGGGCATAGCCGATCTCCGCGAGTCGGGTGGAGGTCGGGTCTGTGCCGAGCACGCCGGTGACAGTCACAGCTTCGAACAGCCCGTCGGATTCGTAGGGTGTTTCGGTCGTCACAAACACCAGCTGATTTGGAGGCGGCGGCGGTACGTGGACGCAAGCGCCGAAATAGGGCACGAGGATGAAGGAAGTCACCGACGAGCCTTGGAAATCGATGGGCACTATGAAACCCGGCAAGCGAACGGTTTTGCCGTCCCAGTCCGTCCGTACGCGATCCGAGGCCGGTTGTCGGGCGGCGAGCGGGGCGTCGCCGTGCTGAACAACGCCGCGCAACGTCTGGCTGGACGCATTTCCAGACTCGGGCAGCAGGTCTTCCCAGTCAAGGACAACGACCTGATCGGCAACGGCCGGGACGGGCAGCGTTCCGAGAGCGATCATCCCGAATAGGGCATGTCGGCGTGAGATTTTGCTGTTTACCATATGCAAGTCCTCATCTTCTCAATTGCCAGTGAACGGCCTGCCTATGCAATCCCCTTGCATTGAATCCGGATGCCAATCCGCCCGTCGCGAATTCCAGTTTGCCATAGCCGACCGCTTGGCCGCAACCGATCTTGCCAAGCGATGTCGCGCACCTTTGCCGCCGCCGGCGCAAGCAGAACAGCGAGCGGCATCCTTTTCGCTGCAAGCGAGACGCAGCAGGATTGCAAAGCAGGGACGGCAGAATTCATGATTTCACCATCATGCCATCGGCAAGCGACAACCTGTAGGCACGAATTGCGGGTGCCAAGCTCACAATTGCGCCAGCGGCCGTCACGCCTGCAAACACCCTGATCTCCAGCAGGCCGGGCGTCTTGATCGGCAGCCAAAGGCCAAACGCCTGATCAACAATCGGCTGAGCGATGACAAGTCCGGCGTACAGCAAACCGAGCCCCAACGCTGCGCCGATGGCCGCCATCAGCACTGCCTCCAACAGCAGGAGCCCCAGGATTGTGCTTGGGCGGGCGCCCATGGCGCGGAAAATCGCCATCTCCCGGCGACGTTCGTTGAGGCTGGAAAACATGGTCGCCATCATTCCGATCAGTGCGGTGACTACGACCATGGCGGACACTCCGAGCAACGCGGTTTCCGCGATGCCGACGATCTGCCACAACTCTTGCAAGGCGACTCCGGGCAGAATGGCCATCAACGGCTCTTCAGGATATTCGTTGATCGCGCGTTGCAAAGCAAATGTCTGCAGCGGGCTTTTGACCCCGATCAACGCGGCAGTGATCGCGTTGGGCGTCAAATCCATTTGGCGGATCTCGTCAACGGGCGTGTTCCGGCCCGGTATCTTGGCTCCGCTGCTCCAGTCCACGTGAATGGCCTCAATGGCTTCCATGCTGACAATGACGGTGCGGTCGACGGGAGTTCCCGTCTTGGCCAGAATGCCGGCAACGCGGAACGGCTGGTCGTCGTGCATTGCGAACGAGGCAAGCCCATGCGCCACGATGATTGGATCCCCTGCCGCGTAGCCCAGAGCTGACGCCACATCCGACCCGATCACTGCGTCGAACAGATCGGACATGACAACGCCTTGCTGAACCTCCAGCGACCGATCCCGACGATACCTGTAGTGTTCAAAAAACGCTTTAGAGGTCCCCATCACCCGGAACTGACGGTGGCTGTCGCCCAGCGAAATCGGCACGATCCAGTCCACTTCGTCCCGCTCCGCCATGTGCCGATAGCTGGCCCAAGTGACGTTGTTCGTGGCGTTGCCGATCCGGAACACCGAATAAAGCAGGAGCTGTACAGAGCCGGATCGAGCGCCGAGGATCAGATCGGTCCCGGAAATCGTATCCGCAAAGCTGGCCTTGGCCCCGGTCCGCACTTTCTCCACCCCAAGAAACAAGGCGACGGACAAGCCGATGGCCAGTATGGTCATGCCAACGGTCGTCGATCTGGCCAGCAGGGAGCCGAGCGCAAGTCTTCCGATCATGCCGCCGCCCTTTCGATGTCGGCGATGTCCTCCATCCGCACTGCGCTGTCGAACCGATCCTTCAGACGGGAATCGTGGCTGACCATCAATAGCGATTGGCCGTTGGCTTCTATCTGCGCAAAGAGCAAATCAAGAAACGCCGCCTGCGTGTCGGCATCCAACGCCGAGGTCGGCTCGTCGGCGATGATCAGAGGCGGCTGGCCTATCAGCGCCCGCGCCACGGCCACTCTCTGTTGTTGACCCACGCTCAAGTTGCGCGCTCTGGCCGTCCGGATTCCCAGCGGCAGGTTCAACGCAGCAAGGAGCGTCGCGACCTCGCTGCTTGCATTGCCCGCGCGCCGCCGGCGCTCGGGGGCAAAGCGCAATGGAAGGCAAATATTGTCGGCCACGCTGCCGAAGGGCAGAAGATTGAATTGCTGGAAGATCACGCCGATCTGCTCGGCGCGGAACCGGTCGCGCTTGGCCCCGGACAAAGCAGTCAAATCCGTGCCCGCGACCCGGATCCTTCCTGTCTGCGGCGCAATCGTTCCGCAGATCAACGACAGGAGCGTCGACTTGCCGGACCCGCTTTCCCCCAGCAGCAGCATGGTCTCGCCCGCGGCGAGCGACATGGCTTCGACAGCCAGCGAAAAGGATGACCGTCCCGGCCAGCTGAAGCGAACATCCTTGAAATCGAGGATCGGGTCAGGCGTCGCCAAGTTCAGAGCATGCCGCGCAGGTCGAGCGATGGAGCATCGCGTTCAATTTCGAATGCCTGGGCGCCGGAACTGGTGACGATCTGCACCTCAAGTTCGCGGGCGTTTTCAAACCGGTCGAAGTAGGCGAATTCGATGCCGGTGATGGCTTCGGGATTGGAACAGGTCAGCAAGTATTCCGCATGGAATTCGGCATGGCGCTCCTCATCCTCATCGTGATCATCCTCGTCGTGATCTTCATGGGTCTCGCTGCCGTGTTCGTCATGATCGTCCTCGCCATGTTCATCGTGGTCTTCGCCTTCCAGCGCGGCGCTGGCGTGCGTCACCGTGCATTCCGCGGCGGCCGGCAGGACGAAGATTTCTTGCGGCTTGGCCAAAAGCGCGAGCGCCGCATCGACTGCAACGCGGTCCTCGGCACTCTCGGCTTCGTATTCGAAACCCACAATATCAGCGCCGGGCGCGTGCAGCTCCATGGCGACCCGGCTGCCGTCAAACGCGATGTTCAACTCGCCGACCCCATGCTCATGGGCGTCGAGCTGACGGGTTTGCTGCGCCGCAGCCGGCGCGGCGCAGATCGCAAGGATCAAGGGCAGGATTTGTTTCATTTTCAATGTCTCACTCATTTTGTCTCAGCCGAGCAGTTCTTTTGCGACGCCGACCTGATGAATCGGCCCGCGAAAAGGTCGGCGCTTGCCATCGTGCGGATCCGGCATCTTCGGGATCGTGCCGGGCCTGCTTCCATTGATGAGCATACGATTTGCACCCATCGGTTTCCAGCGTCCGCTCGCCCGCCGTTCGTGCCGGTCAGCTGGGCTCGCATATGCGGGCCGGGCAATACAGCATGCCGGTCGGAGTTCCGTCTTTCGCACTCACGGATCATGCATTCAATTTCTCAATTCGCCAGAATTCGAATGCCCCAATCCGTGAATCGACGAATTGCGCCCGCCCGATTGTTTTTCGGAAGCCGACATGGGATTTCCGTGTCAGGCGGCATGACGGCCTCGAAGATGCTCCTACGGAAAACGAATTGCCCGCGACAGGTTCGCAGCTTCATCGCCCGCCCGACTTGAGTATGGCGACAGCTTCGATTTCCACCGCCGCGCCCAGCGGAAGCCTTGAAACCTCCACGGTCGAGCGCGCCGGCCGAAACTCTCCGAAAAAGTCCGCGTAGACCTGATTGACCTTTGCGAAATCCCCGAGATCGACAACGAAGATTGTAGTCTTGACGATATCGCCGATCGCTCCGCCTGCTTCACGGACCACGTGCTCAAGATTCCGCAGGGCTTGCCGAACCTGCGCCTCGACACCGCCTTCGACGAGCGCGCCTGATTCGGGATCCAGCCCGACCTGGCCCGACAGAAACAAGAGGGAACCGCTGCGGACCGCTTGCGAATACGGCCCTATCGGGGTTGGCGCTTTGGCGGTCTCAATCGAATGCGAGCGCTCGGACGTCATCGGCATGTTCATTCCTTATTGGTTTTCGAGACTGCCCCCGACATTCCACAACTTGGATCGGTCGTCAAAGGCGTGATCCGGACAGACGGTTGTTTTCGATTCTTTCGCCGATCGAGTTCGCCGGACTGGAATTGGCTGCGGGCATGCATATGTTCCGCGACGATTTTCCCATCCGAGAGGCATTCATGCGGTGGCTCCGACGTACGCCTCGATGCTACAATCGCCTCCCGCAAAGCAGGCCGACGCTCCGGAGATGGTTCAAACGAACGGCGGGATTGCCGGACCGCCGCTTCAAGATCATCAGCGGGGCCGCGGAGCATTGAAGCGCGCTTGCTTTGGGAGTTTCGCCGGATTGGCCCGGATGTCCGCATGAATATGGATTATGCAAAGAAGCGTTGTCCGGGAATTTTTGCTTTGTTGACGAGCGTGCCGGCGTCGCTCGATGGAAATCTGCGGACTTTGGCGCAGCCGCAGCCCGACATGCTCCACCCAACGAGAGAACTGGCAGTCCAGAGGTGCGAAATGCGCTTGTTGAAAAACGATTTCGCTCATTGTGTCGGCTTGAGACGCTGCGCGGCGAGCGAGGTGCCGGCGCTCGGACAGGTAAGAGCGCTCAAGCTGCCGGACGTCGATCAGAAAAGAATGTTCCCGGCGGTCGGAAGGCAGGAAATTGAAAACGACTTTTCTGCCAAGGGAAATCGTTCTTCTTCGGCGTGAAATTCAGTTCAAGTCCGAACCGCCTGTTCGATATGTTCAGAATGCGCGGACTCAAAAGGGCCGCAGCAGCAATTTCAGGCAACGGCTGCTATTTCGGCTTGGTTGCGGGCGATGGGGTATCGTTGATTGAAGTCCCGTTGGGCTCGAGCAGGCGTTGAAAAAGAAAATGCCGCCGCGCCATTCGGCGCGGCGGCAGGCCTTCGCATATGTTTTCCGACCGGGAGACTCAGTTGCTTGCGGCGGCAGACTTTTGCTTGGCGCCGAAGCTGCCGACAATGATTCTAGTGGCACCTGCTTCGGCTCCTCGTTGGGTGGATCCCGGTCCGACGTCCCAACTTCCTGCAGTTTCAAGATCGTCGGCGTCCGTGCGGGGACCGTAGAAATTCCCTTCGTACTTGCCGACGCCTGATCTGCCGAGGTCGGTTGTGGGAGCTCCTGTCGCTGTGCCGCTGTACGATCCGTTCGGCTCGATATTGGCGCTACCCAAAGTAACAGAGAATGCGGTGCCGCCAACAGAATAAGTCTTCCAATTGGTGTCGCCGACCCACTCTTCAAATCCGCTCAATGTTCCGCTCACTGACCCGGTGCCCGAATCCTCCGGAATCGACACGGTCAACGACACGTTGCCTCGCAGCAAAGTGGTTTTGCTGGCTTCAATAGCGGTGGCGAGAGTCTGTCCCGTGAATATCCCGCTGATCGTTTTGCTGATGTCCCGGGTCCTTTTGCCGTCCTCGTCCTCGAAAGCTTGGTAGCCGAAATACATGCTCTGCACGCGGCCTATTCGGTCGGCGGCTAGGGGGGCAGTCTCCGTGTCGACCTTGTAGGTGAACAGCCCGTAAGCAGCGTAATTCAAGTACCGATGGTCGTCGTCTTCAGGGTGTGCGCCGGTAGGCGGTTCAAGATTCTTGTCCAGTTCAATGTGGTTGGAAAGCCAGACCTCATATGTGCCGAGATCCCTGAAATCTTCTGGCGTTTTCGGCTGTGTGAACGTGTCGGCTACAAAGTTCGCTTCGCCGCTCGTCAGCTGGCTTGGGTCGGCTTTGACGATGCCCCTCCAGTAGAAGTCGCCATTGCCTTGCCAGCTGGTAGGACCCTGCGCGCCCGCGACGCTAGTGGGTTTCGGCTCGTCGAACTCAATCCTCAGATCCCAGCCGTTCTGACCGGAAAGCGTGTCGTCGGTGCCGTCGCCGTCGCGATCATTCACAGGCTCCGTGACTTTCTTGCGCATGTCCGTGTAGTCAGAACCTGCTCCGCCGATGCGAATTTGAAGTCCGGTGTTCGTCAGCGTCAATCCCGTTTGGGTGTTTGTGTCGAGTTCCGATGTCGGCGTCATGCCGGAAATCCATCCGTCCACCTTGAATTCATGGTTGGTCACGGTGGGGGACGCTTTCATGCCGCCGCCGGATAGAAGCACTCTGCCGGCTTCGTACATGACGGGCTCGAATGTGGTGCTTTTGATGGCAGCATCATTGGCCTGCGGTGAGCTGCCGGTCGCGGACGGGGTAATCGTTCGCGAAGTTCTGCCCTCCCCCTCCATTCCGATCGTCACGACGTTGGTGCCGTCGCGCGGTGCGATGACCTCGCCGTTCGGAATTGATGCGCGCACTACTTCTCTTCCGAACCAGGCTATAGATGTCAGCGCCTCGTTGAGGTGTCTAGTCTGCGTATCTTGGAGTATCTTCAAAAGGCGGTAGCGGTCGTACGCAGCGAGTTGTTCTGTCGGCGTATCGGTCGCCGAGTCTTGGGAGACATCGGATGCTGTTTTCGCCGCCTTGACCGCAGCGTCGATTTCTTCTTTGACCCTTCGAATCGCTCTACGTGCCGCCTCACGTGCCTCACGTGCCTCGGGGCTCTCTCCCGCCGGCGCGTTTGTCGCCAGAGTAATCGCCGCAGTAGCTTGCCCCTCGAGCTCCGTCCGCTGAGCCGCCGCGGGATCCCCGCTATCCTCGTCCGGGGTTTCGCCGTTCGTATCACCGCCCGGGGGTCCGCTCTCCGCGCCCGGTCCGGCGGGAGGATTGCCGCCGGAGCATGCGCCAACCAGCAATGCCGTGCTGCAAGCAAGACAAGCCAACAGTTTCACATTCATAGCCGTTTCTCCGTATAATATTATAGGTCGTTTGCCTGATTGCTTCACGCGTGCATGCCGCGAATCGCGTGAAATATATCCGCATTGTCACTTGCAAGTCAATATTTTGTTTGGGTTCGGGGGGTGTGTCTCATGATTCTTGTAAATCACTGTTGGACCCCTCGAGCCGCGTTGTCCAAGTTGCGTGTTTTGGAGGTTGCAATCGGGATCGCGGCCGTTCAGCATGGTTCGGTCCCGGACCGGTTTTCGAAGATCCGCGAACGGCGGACGCCGCGCATCCGGGCTCGAGCGGAAGAGGCTGGCATGACGATCAAGAGACGGGATCCGGAGTTTCTCCATCCGGATACGGTGGCTTATTTGCAGGGACTGACGGACGAGGAGGCGGCGAAGCAGCCTCCTTTGATCCGCGAGCGGGACGGCGTTTTCATGCGGTATTGGCGCGTCGGGCGCCGGGTTCGCTGTCGCGAGGTCGAGGCGTCCGGCGTCCCGGCTTTGGAGACGGGCGCGCTGCATGCGGCGGCTGAAGCGGAGTTCGGCCGTTCGCTTCCGCTTCTGACGGCGGAGCTCTTGGGCGACGGGGTTCCGGATCTGGACGCGATCGAGACGATGGTCCGCGACGGCGTGCTGGGCGGCGGGGCGAAGTGCTACGCGGCCCTTCTCGAGGCGGTCGACGCCCGTCTTGCCGGCAAGTCTCCCCCGTCCTGCCCGAGCTGCGGGCGGCGGATGGAGCGGCGCGGCCGGGTCGGCAAGACGTTCGGGACGCGCCTCGGAGAGGCTCGGGTCAGGCGGCGCTATTTCTACTGCCGCAAGTGCGGCGTCGGAGATTATCCTTTGGACCGCGCGCTGCGTCTGGCGGGGAAGAGAGTCACGCCCGGAGCGGAAGCCGTCTACGCCGACGCCGCCGGTTCCGACAGTTGCGGGGAAGCGCGCCGCAAGCTCCGGAATCTGGCCGGCGTGACGGTGTCGAGGGCGACTCTCCAGCGCCATGCGACAAGGATCGGCGAAGAGATGCAGGCGTTCGAGCGCGAGGACGCCGAGGCGGCGTCGCCTGCGGCGGAGCGGGTTATTCTGGAGATCGACGGCGCCGGAGTCCCGATGGCCGCCCGCGAGGTCGAGGGCGTGGCCGGCAAGCAGGCGGACGGCACGGCGAAGACCCGCGAGGCGAAGGCCGTCACCAGCTTCACGGCCGACGGTCGGGATCCGAAGACCGGGGAGCCTCGGAAGGACAAGGACAGCGGGGCTGTCAGCGTCCGCATCGACAGCGCGAGGGCGGCGGACGGCCCCGGCTGGAGTTCGGAGTTCGGCGTCCGCCTGCGGCGGTTCGGGCTCCGGAACGGCTTGTTCGCGGCCAGGGAATTGGTGGTGCTGTCCGACGGGGCGCCCTGGATCCGCAACAGCTGCGAGGAGGCGTTTCCCGGGCAGGAGACGACCTTCATCCTCGACCTGTTCCATGCCCTCCAATACGCGGACGCGGCTGTGAAAGCCGCAGCGCCGCACGAGAGCGAACGGAAGGATTGGATGAAGACGATCAAGGACCAGTTGAACGCAGGGCGGGTCGACGACGTCATCGCCGACCTGGAGCCGCACCGTCGGCTTGAAGCGGTCGCGACCTGCATCCGCTACTACGGAACCAACAGAGACCGAATGCACTACGACCTCTACCGAAAGCGCGGACTGCCGGTCGGATCCGGCGTCGTGGAAAGCGCTTGCAAGCAGATCGTCGGCAGCCGATTCAAGGGAGCCGGGCGCCGTTGGTCGAAGATTGGAGCCAACGCCGTGCTCGCCATCAAATGCTGCTTCAGGAACAACCGCTGGCCCGACTTCCTCGATTGGAGGGATTGCAGCGCACCAGCCGCCTGACCAAGAAACGTGAGATGCACCCTGGGTTCGGCAGCGCAATTGCACTTGAGGGTCCATTGCTTCAGGATGTTCCGCGAAGCGGCGAGACGGCCGCGCGAGCAGAGCGAAGAGGCAGGACATGGAAGACTTCCGCAAATTTTTCAAGGGGGTCAAGGATCCCCGGACGAGCAACGCGACGCGCCACGACTTTCTCGAGATGCCGGCGGTTGCGCTGCTTTCGAGCCTGTGCGGCGGCCAGACCTGCGTCGACATGGCGGATTTCGCCGTCCTCAACGAGCGGTTTCTGCGCCGGTTCATGCGTCCGGAGCACGGGCCTCCCAGCCACGACGCCTTCTCCCGGCTGTTCCGGATGATGGAGCCGGGTCCGTTCGCGGCGGCCCTGTCGCGGTTCGCTTCGGGCTGGGCGAAGGCTCTGGAGGCGGACGGCGTCCGGCAGATCGCGGTCGACGGCAAGGCGCTCCGGCGCACGTTCTCTCGCGCCTCGGAGCTTTCGCCGCTGCATCTCTTGAGCGCCTTCGCCCCGGGGTCGGGGATCGTGCTCGGCCAGGTCGCGGTCGACAAGAAGTCCAACGAGGTCCGGGCGCTGCCGGCGCTGCTCGAGATGCTGCATCTTGAGGGCGCGCTCGTCACCGGGGACGCGATGCACACGCAGCGCGCCGCGTCGGAGATGATCGTCGGCAAGGGCGGGGACTACGTCTTGGCGCTGAAGGCCAACCAGAGAGCGCTCCACAAGGACGCGAAGGAGTGGCTGGAGGATCCCGAAGCGCAGAAGGACATGCTGTCTTGCCGGCATGTCGACGGCGGACACGGGCGCATCGAGACGCGCACCGCGACGGTCTCCCACGACGTCGGCTGGCTGCAGGACCTCCACCGGTGGCCGGGCTGTTACTACCGGGTTAAAACTCCCCAAAAGCGCCGAAGTAAAATTCCCCAGTCAGGGGGCTGCGAATTCATTCCGGGGGGCATGCCCCCCGGAATGAAAGCAGTCCAAAATCCCATCCGATTTTTTGCCGAAGGAGGCTCGGGTCGGGTGTTGAAGCTGGAGAAGATTGTCATGTTGCAAGAACTGAAACGGGAAGGCCTTTCGATCAGCGCCATCGCGCGGCGGACGGGCCTGGACCGCAAGACGGTCCGCAAACTGCTGGATCGGGGCCTCGCGGCTCCGACCTATTCGCCGCGGGAGCCGCGGCCCCGGCTTCTGGAGCCGTACGAGGGCTATCTCGCCAAAAAGATCGGGAACTGCCCGGATCTGTCCGGACGCCGGCTGTTCCGGCAGATCCGGGAGCGCGGCTACGAAGGCGGCTACACGGCGGTGACGGATTATCTCCGTGCGATCCGGCCGGACGCGGCGCCCGGGTTCGAGCGCCGCTTCGAGACCGGGCCCGGCGAGCAGGCCCAGGTCGACTTCGCCGAATTCAAAACCGAATACGCCGACGAGCCCGGCGTCGTCAGGAAAGTCCATCCGTTCCCGTTCGTCCTCGGATGCAGCCGATGGCTGTGGGGACGGTTCTGCGCCGACCAGAAGCTCGAGACCGTCCTGAGATGCCACGTCTCCGCATTCGACGCCTGCGGAGGGGCGACGAAAGAAGTGCTCTACGACCGGATGAAGACCGCCGTCCTGGGAGAGGGCGCCGACCGGTCCGTGATCTACAACCCGTCCCTGGTCGCCTTGCTCGACCACTACGGATCGGCGCCGAAAGCCTGCAAAGCCTACCGGGCGAAGACCAAGGGCAAGGTCGAGCGACCGTTCCGCTACATCCGCCAGGACTTCTTCCTCGACCGGACCTTCCGCTGCCTCGACGATCTCAACGCGCAATTCGACGATTGGCGCGGCAAGGTCGCCAATCCGCGCGTCCACGCCACCACCGGACGGATCGTCGACCAGGCCTTCGCCGAAGAGCAGTGCTCCTTGGTCCCGCTGCCCGCGCATCCCTACGACGCGGTCCTGACCGTCGAGCGCCGCGCCGGCCGCGACGGAATGGTCTCCGTCGGCGGAAACCTCTACTCGGTGCCCGACGCCGCCCGCAAGCGCGTGCTGGAGGTGCAGAGGCATCCCGCCGAAGTGCGGATCTTCGAAGACAGGACGCTGATCGCACGGCATCCGGTCCTCGAAGGCCGGAACCGCCGCAGGGTCGATCCCGGCCATCGCAGGCCGCCCCCGCCGCGGATCGACTTGCCCAACCTCGAGGAGGCGCCGAAACGGTCCCTGGCCTTCTACGACGCCGTCGGACGCCGCCTCGAACGGCAGGGAGCGGCCCGATGACCGAACTGATCGACCGCATCGGCGCCGCCCTCGTCGGACTGAAAATGCCCCGGGCGCTCGAAGCGCTCGGACCCACGCTGCGGCGGCTGGAGCAGGGCGAGATCACAGCCGTCGAAGCCATCGACGCCCTCCTCAGCGAAGATTGCGCACTGCGCGAAACAAGACGAATAGACATCGCATTGCGAACCGCGAAGCTCCTCCCCGTCAAGACGATCGAAAGCTTCGACTTCGCATTCCAGCCCTCCCTCGACCGCGAGAGAATCGCCGCGTTGGCCCAGCTCGACTTCATCCGGAGACGCGAAACCGTCCACTTCCTCGGACCGCCCGGAACCGGAAAGTCCCACCTCGCGACCGCTCTCGGCGTCGCCGCCGTCAAAGCCGGAAAAAGCGTCTACAAGACGACGCTCGCCGAACTCACCGACAGCCTCGCCAAAGCCGAGCGACAAGGACAGCTCGCCGAAAAAATCCGCTTCTTCGCCCGGGCCGCCATACTCATCGTCGATGAAATCGGATATCTGCCCATCACGCAGGGCGGCGCGAGCCTGTTCTTCCAAATCGCAGATGCAAGATACGAAAAAGGCGCGATGATCCTAACCTCGAACAGAAGCTTCGCCGAATGGGGCGACATCTTCGGAGACCCCGTCGTCGCGACGGCCCTCCTCGACCGGCTCCTCCACCACGCCGTCGTCGTCCGAATCGAAGGCGCAAGCTACAGACCCGGAAAGCACGCCGACCTCATTCCCGAACACGTCCG
This sequence comes from Paracoccaceae bacterium, assembly GCA_965205055.1. Lineage (GTDB taxonomy): Bacteria > Pseudomonadota > Alphaproteobacteria > Rhodobacterales > Rhodobacteraceae > CBDBBY01. The sequence goes on from OZ242030.1 coordinate 4,247,705, forward strand.
AACGAATGCGCCCATCACGCCGCCGCCCCCGCCGAAAAAACGAGGGCGACCCAAAAAGGAGACCCGAACCGACGACTGAACTGGCTCGTCACCAAAAACACCGAAAAGTGGGGAATTTTACTTCGGCACTTTTGGGGAATTTTACTTCGGCATTGACACTGCTGGGGGTTGAGCGCGAACGCCGCGACGCCGCGCTTTGGACGGGCGTCGAATTCCGGGCGCGCCCGAACAACGGACGGATCCGGTTCTGATGCTCAGGGGCCGCTCCCGATCATCGACCTCTTTGCCCGAAGCGGGCGGATTCCCGTCGGACCATTGCCGAATTCGAAGGGGATTCGCCTCGTCCTCGCTGTTGTCTGTCGCGCCAGGCGCTCCATTCTTCCTCGAGCAACTGTATCTCGAGGTCCTCGAAAACCGGGCTCGACCGGCAACCGACTGAAGCGGGTCATCAAGTGCTCCGCGAGGTGCTGGAATCCACGAATTGCATTGATGCCAATGAAACTTGCGTTGTTTGCAACGTGAAGTTCAGGCTGGTCGAGGAGGTCTCCGGGACGAAACTCGTGGCGTGGATAAAATCCGCTATGGAACAGCGGCAAGCATGGCGGGGAGCAGGTGTGCCGTCCGCAGCCGGCGCACGCGCGGGTCAGGAGATGCCGCTCGGCGCTTCGTTCAGGATGTAGCGAGCTTTGGCGGGCGGGCGGTTGCGCCATTCCCACATCGCATGATCGTCCGGAACCACGTAGGATTCAATGTCGCCCAGAAGGCCGTTGTTGCGCTCGTGAGCGTACATCCTGGAAATCTTCCGCAATGCATTGTCCAGCGCTTCCACGTCCAAAGATTGCCCGGAGCTTTCCCGGAGGTAGACGGCGACCGAAGTACCGGACGGGCTCGGCCCCGCAAGCAGATCGTCATCTCCGCGGTAGCCCAGATCCAGCAGGATGGACACCAGGTCGTTTTCCGGGATGACGGTCGATGTCACCTTCAGGACGAACGCCGACTTGCAGCAGAATACAATTCGCGGGGCACGATGGTAGTATCCCGTGCACTGCACGATGTCGTGCAGCCGATAGCGCGCGAGGCCGCTCAACGTGGTAAGGAATATCTCGTAGCGTCGGCCCTTTTCGGCTTTCCACGAAGGGATCAGGTTCCCGTGCGCCGCCTCCGCGTCTTCGGGCAGCAGTTCGACGATGTTCGCGCCCGGATGCAGCGGATGCCCGTCCTTCCCGTCGTGAAGCGGAACATTCAACAACCCTTCGACGCAGCCGTAGGGCGTGTCGAGAAGAGGGGCTTTCCCGAGATAGGGCCGCAGGTTCGGAACCTGCAGGGCCGCGCTTGCGGTCGTCCAGCACATTGCGGCTGCCAGACCGGGCCACACGTCGGTCAGGGTCGGCGGTCCGCGGCCGAAGACCTCGCGCAGATGCCGGAGCCGCCGCCGTCCGATTTCCACCGGCGGCAAGGGGGAGGGAGGCCGGGCGCGGCCTTCCAAGTACGGCCAGTAGCTTTCGACGTCGGCCAGCAGCCTCTCGAAGAAGAGCGTGATCCAGCCGGCGGTCAACGACCGCGCCATGCCGACATCCCTTGTCAGCGCGTACAGCGGCGCCCAATCGCGGAACAGCCCGGATTCGGTCTGTTCGTAGACCTCCCACGGGATGACATGCATCATCCGGTGCGCGCGCGGAGAAAGGAAGCGCTGGTAGTAGCTCGTGGCGGAGCCGACCGGAATGCCCGTCGGCGAAGAGGGGCGGCTGCCCACGTGCGAAAACGTCAGCATGGGCTTGAAGGGAATGTGCGGCTGGACAACGGACAGCCGGTGCATCGCGGCCTCGTAGGCGCCCGCCACGATGTGCCCCTGCCGCGCGCTCATGGCGATGTACGGAAAATACTTGAACTTGCCGCCGGTCGTGCCGCTGGTGGACGCCCAATACTTCACCGGAGAGGCGGTGGTCGGCGAATGGCCTTTTTCGAAAGCGGATTCGAATTCCGGCCGGTAATCCTCGTATTCGGTGATCGGGAGCTCCTCGAGCGGCGGCGGAGAGCCGGGGCCGCAATGCCTCTTCCAGAAAGGAGATCCCGCGCACTCCGAAACGATTTCCGACCAAAGGTTCTTCTGAGCCTGCTCCGGATCGCGGGCGGCAGCTTCAAAAGCTCGCCATGATCCGCGCATCGCGAGGCGCAGTATCGCGGACATGCCGGAAAAAGGCAGGAAGCTGGTCAAGCGCATCCCCTATTGAATCCTTGCCGCGGACGGCAAGCCGGTCGCGGCGGTCGCCGGCGCGCACCCGATGGCGCCCGCCGTTCCAATGCGGGCGAAAATACAGAGGCATGGCGCATCCGGTCAACGTCAGTGGGTGCATCCCATTTTTTGGTCAGGCGGGACGCCGCCGGTTGAAAGCCGATGCCAACGCCCTGCTTGCCGTCAAATGCTGCTTCGAAAACAACCGCAGATCCGAAATCATCGATCGGAGGGATTTCTGCTCCGTAGCCGCCCAGCCAAAAAATATGGGATGCGCCCGACGTCATGCCGCATTGCCCTCCCCTCTGTGCTGCCAAGGAGCTGTTCTCGGAAGGCGCCGTCCGTTCAGCTGCTTGCCTATGAAAGTGGATCGCACAAAGTAATGGTAGGTCACCAAGGTGATCGCGGCAGTCATGCCCAGCACGAGGGCGAACTTCACTCCGGCCGGAACCGGCCAGTCCGCGAACAAGGTCGGCAGCGTCATGACCAAGGGCGGATGCACGATGTACATCCAGTATGACGCGTCCGAAAGGTAGCGCCAGTAATTGCTGGGCATGTCCTGATAGCGAAGGAAAAGTCCGAGAAAGCCGAATGCCAGAAAGCAGACCGTCGGCGCCAGGAACACGGTCGAGCCGATATGCGCGCCTGTCGCCGTCATGTCGCAGAAACGCTCGCCGCCGCACCCGGCGTCGACGAAATGGCGGTGCGCGAAGAAGCATGCGACTCCGGCGATGAAATACCGCCAGGCGGGCCGCTTGAAGGACTCGACGACGTCCCGGCATTCGAAAATGAGCGCTCCGAAGAGAAAGAACACCCCGTAGATCGCCAAGACGCGGACCGGCGGCAGTAGGCTGCCGGTGAAGTCGATCGACCACGACCTCATCTGATATAGCGCTGCCCCGCTCAGAAGGATGAGCGCTGCCAATCCCAGCCGGTGCAGCGAGTTGGCGAACATGCCGAGGAAGCGGTCGCGGACGGATGCGGGAACACGGCGGAGCAACGGCGTCAAAAGGGCGGCGATGACGCAGAAGATAAGCAGATGGTACAGGAACCACAGGTGCATGAGGATGTCTGCGGGCACGCCGTCCAACTGCAGAGCCGCCGGAGGCGTATCGGCGAACTGCCCGGCGTAAAGCACGGCGCCGGCCATCAGCGGCGCGACGGCCAGCCAGCCGACGATGAGCGGAACGCCGATGCGGCTCCACCGGTGACGCAGGAATTCCTTCGTTCCGCGCGTGCGGATCAGGTAGACCGCGAAGAAACCGGAAACCAAGAAGAAGACCGGCATCCGGAAAACATGGATGAAATCGATGAGCCAATCAAAAAATGGACTGGTTCGCTCGTCTTGGTAGGGCCACGGGACATCCTCCGGAAGATCGGTGAGGTAAGTGATGGAAGCGTGAAACACGAGGCCCAGGAACATCATGGACGCGCGAAGGCGGTCGAGGGAGTGGTATCGGGGGATGCGCGGCGCGGCGCCGCCTTCGGCCGATTGTGCGTGAATTCGGGTCATGCGAGCTGCCTCGCGGGCGCCCGACAGCGGCGGCGGGCAACCGGTCCGCGACTCCCGCCTTCGGCCGTTGCGTCGGCTCGGATTCGCAGTTTTTCGCGAAGCGGCTTGCTGCTCATAGGGATCTTGGACTTGAAATGCCGGACGGGAATTCCGCTGCTCGGCCGCGGCCGCCCGGAACTGGCAGGCAAATTATTTCGTAAGCTATTGTGATCGCGCATCTCCCGTTGACTCGGAGCGGCCATGATACTGGATCGCGCGGGCACTTCCAAAGAAATCTGCGACTCGAAACGGGTGCGTTCCTTTTTTGGAGAGTTGGCTGGTTCGGCGGTTTCGGGGTGGGTGGGTTTCTGTGTTCCGAGGTGTCGCTGGAGCAGCCGGAACGATTTTCTTTGAACAGCCGAACTCCGCGCACGCGGAGTTCGGCTGGTTGCCCCGGGGGTGTGCTTTCTCTCCGGCATTGATCCATTCCTTCGAGCTTCCGGCTCGTTCGTTCAGCCGATTGTTCTCCGGACAACCCGGGGCAGTTCAGTCCGGCGCATCCGGCGGGCCAGAACGCGCCGCCGGGTATCCGAGCGGATGGACCAGGCGCCAAACGGCATTGCCCATCGTGACGCTTCACCATGTTCAACAGATCCTTTTTTTCCTGCCCCGATAAGCAAGTCCAGAGCCTTGTCCGTGAATGCGGCGCTGAAAGCGCCTTGGTAGCCGTCGGGATCAATATGGAACGACGTTTCCAAGAACTCGTGGTTGTACTCGTCCACAATCATCCAAAGCCGCATGTCCGACGCGAGACCCGCACGCTTGCGCTCGATCTGCGGAACCTCAATGGCAAGACGATCCTTGCGCGGCTCTTTGCCGGTGATCGGAATCCAGAAAAGATTGATGCGCCCGTCTTTGCCGGCATAGGCGGTCGCAAGCGCCGCGGGACGCGACTTGCGGGCGTTGTCCTTCCCGGCCTCGCGTTCTCGATGCCGGAGATATTCATACCGCCACACATCGCCCTTTTTGGGGCGCTTCATTCTTCCGCCGCGCCCTCGATGCCCGCGCGGCTGGCTTCGAGCATCGCCAGATGTTCGGCCGGCATGTCCGCCGCCGCGAATGCTTGGCGCTCGTCTTTCTGAAACCGTTGTTCGTAGTCGTGAATGCTCATCAAGACAAAGCGCGGTTTCTTGTGCTTCGTGATGGCGACAGGTTCCTGGCTGGCCGCATCAAGAACGTCGCCAAGTGTCTGTTTAAGATATGTCGACGGAAAAGATCGCATGGGGCAACTCCTTTCGTCTGAAATAGACAAAACAGACACTTTAGGCAAGGGTGGATGCTGAATTTTCCCAGAAAACCCACATGATCGGACTTTGGCCGACCCCCGGCCATAAGAACGGATTCCGGGGCGTCCTCGCGCTCCGGGTGGCGATTTTCTTCGGACGCATGGATGATGCGCGGCGGCATCAAGCCCCCGATTGTATCCGACCGCCAGGCCGTGGACGCACGCCAAATCGACCCGCGCCCGCTCGGCGGCCGCGTAACGGCGCTTCTCCGCGTCCCTCGCTTCCGCCTTTGGCCCCTGAAAACAGGAGCCGAACACCATGAAGTCTGTCCATCCCAGCGCGGCGGGCAGCGCCTCCGGCATTTGACATGCCCGACCGAACCTGCGGACTTGTCGGCACACAACAGATGAGGGACTCCGGCATCAAGCATCCCGCCGCCGGACAGGTGGCGACACAACCGACTTGGCGCAAGCTGCGCCCTCCGCAACGTGGACCGCCCGCAAACGCCATCCAATCGGCGACGGGGGACTGCGGCCTATCAATTTCCCGCGGTCGACTCTTCGTCCATTCCTTATGTCCTGAAGTCCCGGCAGAAGAGCATCATCGGTGCGAAGTCCGTCCAAGCGGACCGGAGCTTCCGGATTCCGAGGAGCGGCCGCCGCTTCGACAGCGGATTCGCGGACCGTCGGGTTCGGCGGCGAATTCGGCCATCCGACAGCAGGCCGCCAAGGGGCGGAACGCAGAGTCGAGTGTGTCCTATTGATAGGACTGCCGCCAGAGAGGCGGCCCTCCTTCCTTCGGCGCGATGGCCGGGTTGCGGAGTCGGACAGTCCTCAGAGGCCTTTCCAGCTTGAGCCCGGCCGGTTGCCGGATGCAGATTGGCTCCGTGAGAAATATTTATCAAGTTGCGAGGGCGGCTTTGATTCTCACATTCGCCTCAGCGCGCCCTCGCGCTCATCGGCCCTTTCCACGATGTAATTCATCAGGCTGGGAATCCCGGCCTCGCACGAAACTTCGTGCCCGATCGAACTCCAGACCAAGCCAAAATCTCGAAGCTGATCTTCGAACCATGCCGCCGGATCAATCCCGCCGCGCTCCTTCGCGAGCATTTTCAGTCCCGCATCAATGCTTCGCGAGACGACAGCTTCAAACGCGCCCGCAGAAATCGATTCCGTTTTCTGTGACACGAAGCGTCGTGCGACGGCTTCAGCCACGGGCAAAACGCCCGCCCGTCGAAGTTCCCGATATCGGCGGTCGTAGTAGTTGTTCGTCGCAACTTTGAATTCCTTCAAAGCTTGCTTCAGGATTGAATCGCCGATTTCGTTGCCGCTTCCCAGCTTGCCGGGCTCCTCTACAGCGGCCCCGTGCAGCTCGTCCCCGACAACCTGAAGAAAATAGGGATAGCATTGCGCCTCGTTGACCGCCTTGTCCAAGGCATGGGCTTCGATGCCGTAGCCCATCCGCTCCAAGGGAATCCGGATGGACTCACATGCCGCCGCATCGTCGAGGGGCCCAATGCCGATTCTTCTTAAACGGCCCCAGAATGTGGCTTCGATTCTGTTCAAGCGCGCCGAAATGTTCGGCGTTCCGGCAATGATCAGCAGCAGCGGCCAACCATCTCCGGCAAGCGCCTGCACATCGTTCAGGAATGCGCGAGCCGAGTCGGCATAGCGATCCAGCGTATGCGCCTCGTCAATCAGAATTGCCAAGCCATTCTCGGAACACCTCTTTTCCAAGACAGGTCCCGGCAATTTCTTGGCGGCCTCCGGGCGCGAATAGCTTATTCCCGATCCGAGTATATTCATGCTTGCCGAGAACCCTTCGTCAGCCAGAGCCGAAAATATTCCTGAATCCGCGAGCGCGCCGACGAGATCCTGATATGATTCGAAGCTTTTCTGATTCAATACTGCACATTCGATTTTGTCGTAGCGTTCACGAACTTGCGTCTGCGCCCATCGGAGCAGCACTGTCTTGCCGTTGCCGCGCGGACCGATCAAGGCGATGTTTTCCGTCGTTTTCAGGCCCGCTTCCAGATTGTCGAGTGCCGACGCGATCCTGTTTTTTTCTTTTTCGTGCCCGGCCAAATACGGAGGGCTAATTCCTGCACCGGGCGTAAACCTTGAGTCACGGGGCTTGTTCATGCTCGGCCGTACATTCGCTCCAGTCTGGTGCGCGGACAATGCCATGGATTTCGGATCGCTCCAACCAGCCAGACGGAAGCGGAACCAAGTTCAATTTCAACTTGGCCGGTCGGAAACGGCATGGTCTGCCATGTCATGACAAGAAGGTCTGAACAACGTGCTCTCGGCGGAAGTTCTTTGCGATTTTGAAGCTGCAGCGCATATTTTATCCTTTCTCAGCAATGGATTGGGACGAATTTGAGGCGTATTTGCGCCTGCAGAATATCTCCATTGAATACTTCAACATTTTGCGATTCTGTCTGAGTTCATCCATTTTCTGGAAACTCTCGGACAGAAGGGAATTGCGCGATGGCGGAACGGGATGGATTCCGACAGTAAGCCATCGCTCGACATACTGATTGAGCACCTCAAGTCTCACTCGCTGGACAAAGTCGGAATGAGCGAGGGCGTTCAAGCGACGTTTGAGGAATGCATCACCCGCTCGAAGGAACGGGAGCTCGCCGCGCTTCACTGCCCCGACACCTATGTCCTTGAATTGCGGGTGGATGACGGCGCCTATCGGCGGATCGACGAGCTGTCCGGCGGCCAAAGGGTCAGCGTCCTGCTTTCCCTGCTGCTGGAAACAGCAGACGATCGTCCGCTTGTCATCGACCAGCCGGAAGATGAACTCGACAACCGGTTTCTGTTCGACACGGTACTGCCGGCGCCGAAGAAACTGCGCGGGCGGCGCCAGGTGATCGTGGCGACGCATAATGCGAACGTCGTCGTGAACGGAGACGCCGACATGGTGATTCAGCTTGACGCGACGGCTCGACGCGGATGGGTGGCGTGCAGCGGGCCGATGTCGTGGCAGACCGTCGCGGTGCGCGTCTCCTCGCGCCCGTGTCCGCGATTGAATTCTTGATGCGAAAGCATTTTCCCGGCATTCCCGGGATCCGTGAGCCATGTCTTCGCGTCCTTGCGGAGCGATCCCTGGTTGTCCTTCAGCGCCAGAACGCAGTCCCCGCCCTTGCCGATGATCCGCTCCGCGGCGTCGCGCTGCGTGTGCATCGCGTCCGCGGTCACGACCGCGCCCTTGACGTCCAGCATCTCGAGCAGAGCCGGCAGCGCCGCGGTCTCGTTCGACTTCTTGTCGACCGCGACCTGCCGGACGCCCTCCGACTCCAGAGCTTTCGCCCAGTCCGCCGCGAACAGGACCGGATCCAGCATCCGGAACAGCCGCGAGAACGAGTCGCGGCTGGGCGGGCCGTGCTCCGGACGCATGAATCGTCGCAGAAACTCCTCGTTGTTCCTCGCGAAATCCGCCATGTCGACGCAGGTCTGCCCGCCGCACAGGCTCGAAAGCACCGAGATCGCCGGCATCTCGTGAAAGTCGTGCCGCGTCGCGCTGCTCTTGCGCGGATCCTCCAACCCATTGAATATTATGCGCAATTTTTCCATCGCCTGCCTCTTCGCTCTGCTCCGGGCGGCTGGCGCCGCCTCTTTCGCAGAGCAGCATGAAGCAAGGGAAAATCAAATGCGATAGCGGTGGGAAAGACCGAGGACAATGCAAGGGCAAACAGCCGTCGAGACGGGATCGGGAAGACCAGAGGGAGGTCGCAGCGCTTCAAAGCGCGCCAGTGCGATATGGACCCGGTCCGAGCATCTCCATGAAGGCCGGCCGGAACCATCAATGCGACGCATCAAACAGGCCCCTAGGGCCTTCGCTTTTAAAAAATTCTGTTTTTCATTTCCGCCGCCTACTGGCACTCTTTGGTCAAAACAACAACGAAGAGCAGTGTCCGGAGGCAGAAGATGGAAAAATTACGCGCTATTTTTCAAGGGGTTGACGATCCCCGCAAGAGCAACGCCACGAAGCATGACTTGATCGAGATGCTGGTGATCGCCCTGCTGGCGACGCTGTCCGGCAAGTCGTCATGCAGCTCGTTCGCCCGGTACGCGAAGGTCAAATACAAGTTTTTGAAGGGATTCCTGGAGCTCAAGGGCGGTCCGCCGAGCCACGACGCGTTCTCCGACCTGTTCAACGCTCTCGATCCGGAGCAGATGGCGGCCGCTCTGACGGAATTCGCGAAGATGCTGCTGGCGGCGCTTCCGGGCGGTCCGGCGGATCAGGTGGCGATCGACGGCAAGGTGCTGAAGGGCGCGATCCTGGACGCCTCGAGCAAGTCCGCGCTGCATCTGGTGCAGGCGTTCGAGCCCGGGGCAGGACTCGTTCTCGGCCAAGTGAAGGTCGACGGGAAGTCGAACGAGATCACGGCGCTCCCGGCCCTTCTGAAGATTCTGGATCTGGCCGGGCGCACGGTGACGGCCGACGCGATGCACACGCAGCGCGAGGCGTCGGCGCTGATCGTGGAGAAGGGCGGCGACTACGTCCTTCCTGTGAAGGGCAACCAGAAGTCGCTGCGCGAGGACGTGCGGGACTGGTTCGCCGATCCGGAGGCGCAGGAGGAAATGCTTGAATATCAGCATGTCGGCTGCGGGCACGGGCGCATCGAGACGCGCGTCGCGACGGTCTCGCACGATGTCGGCTGGCTGCAGGATCGGCACGACTGGCCCGGCCTCAAGGCCGTCGGCAAGATCGAAGCCGTCCGCGAACTGAAGGGCAAACAGGAGCGTGCGGTCCGCTATTTCATCATGAGCGCGGAGATTTCGCCGGAGCGTCTGCTGGAGCTCGTCCGCAGCCACTGGAAGATCGAGAACTGCGTCCACTGGGTTCTGGACGTCGTCATGGACGAGGACCGAATGCGGAACCGGACCCTGAGCGGGCCGGAGTGCCTCGCCGCCATCCGGCGCATCGGCCCGGACATCGTGCGCCTCATGGACGACGACTACCCGCTGAAGGGGCGGATGGAGATCGCCGCCATGAGCGACGAATATTTGCTCGGAATGCTGGCCAACGCGATCGGAAAATTTTAAAAGCGAAGGCCCTAAACAGGCCCCGGACATACCTTTTTCGACCGTAGCATCCGTGATATCGTATTGCGTTAGCTTGTGGCAGTGCGGGGAGCGGTCAACTTTGCCGAACGAAATGCCAATCACGCCGGCTGTCTTGACTTGGGCGCGTCGGCGGGCCGGTTACTCCTTGGATGCCGTCTCCGAACGTTTTCCCAGAATTGAGAGATGGGAAAACGGAGAAAGCTTTCCGAGCTATCCGCAGCTGGAAATTTTGGCAGACAAATTCAAGGTGCCCGTTGCAGTTTTCTTCTTTCCCGAGCCACCTGACCTGCCTCCGGTCGAGGAGTCATTCCGCACCCTGGAGCCGACGCAATTTGCCGAGATTCCGCCACGAATTCGTTTGCTCCTGCACAAGGCGCAATCATTCCGCATGGCCCTTGAAGAGCTGCACGGGGGCCGCAACCCCGCACGGCGCCTGATCACAAGGAATCTCGAGTACGAACCAAACCGTTCCATCGAGTGGAACGCCGCTCAGGTGAGAGACTATCTTGGCGTCTCATTCGCTCAGCAAACGGCATGGGATAGCGCAGCAACTGCGCTTGGCGAATGGCGAAAGGCGCTATTCGACGTCGGCATCCATGTATTCAAAGACCAGTTCAGAGAGCCGGGCTATTCCGGGTTCTGCCTGTATGATAACGAGTTCCCGATCATTTATGTCAATAATTCGACGGCGAAGACCCGTCAGATCTTCACGCTGTTCCACGAGCTGGCGCATCTTCTCTTCCGAACCAGCGGCGTCGATGCGACAAGCGACGAATTCGTTGATGGCCTTTCGCCGGAAAACCGGCGGATCGAGGTCATCTGCAACAGCATGGCGGCGCGGATAATGGTGCCGCGAGATTGGCTTGACGAAGCGATCGACGATTTGCCTCCGGACCGGGCCTCGGCTCAGCGCTTGGCAGAGCGCTTCAGCGTGAGTCTGGAGTTTGTCTATCGGGAATTCCGCAATCGAGATCTGATCACTTCGGGCGAGTACGAGCACGCTGCGAGACAGTGGGCCGAACAGTTCCGCAGCGGGAATGGGGGCGGCAATCACTATTACACGAAGATTGCTTATCTGGGCACGGAGTATATCAACCTTGCGTTTAGTCGATATTACCAAAACCGGATCGATTACAACCAGCTAGCCGACTACCTCGACATGAAGCCCCGGCACCTGACCCAGCTTGAGAACTATGTTGCGCGGACGCAGCCTTGAGCTGCGTCTTCGACACCAATGCGTTTTGCCAGCTATTCGATAGCTACTACCGGAACCGATTCCCGACGCTTTGGGAGCGGTTTGGCGGATTGGTGGCGAACGACAGAATCACGTCCACCCGTGAAATCAGGCGCGAAATTGGAAATCATCGTGTCTCGACGTTGCGTGATTGGGCAAGCGAAAATATAGGGATGTTTCCTATACCCAACGCCGATGAAGCACATGTCGTCAACAGAATTTTCAGAGAGCTTCATTTCCAGCAGGTCATTGAGCGCCGCAAGCTTCAGAAGGGCGGACTCAACGCGGACCCTTTCATTGTCGCGCGGGCATATGTTCTCGAAGGAACAGTTGTTACGATGGAGAGCAATCCCCCAAACGGGGCGAGGATACCAAACATCTGCGACCATTTCGAAGTCGGTTGCCTGTCCCTTGAAGGATTCATGGAGGCAGAAAACTGGACGTTCTAATGCCAGTCACCGATCATCGATTTTTTTAAATCGACAATACGGATGCTTGGATTCATCGGACAAGCATTGCACATGATCTGTTTTTCCTTGTTGATCAAATTACAACGAATAAATTGCCATCCTACAACCCAATCGCGAAACTTGAAGCATGTTAACTTTAGCATTTTTGCATGACCCATGCTGAGCGTCATATGCTGCCTCGAAAACATGCGTTGACCTGCCTTCCTCGATTGGACGGCTTATCGTGCGGCCGCCGCCTGAACAAAAAAATGGAACGCCCCATTATAGTCAGCTATTGCCTTGAGCCCGCAGCCACAACATGTTGATTCTCGTCGAAGACGGGCTTTCGGCTCGCGAATTGGTGCTCACGAATTCGGTTGAATTGATCGGAGTCCGGCCGTTTCGCGCGGCTTTCGGCGCGATTTTGAAGGATCCGGCAGCGAAACGCGAAATCCGGCGGAAGGCTGCCGTTCAGGGCGTATCACACAGCCATAGTTGCCTCCGTGTTCCGCGTCTGCCATTTGTTTTCCGATGAGTCTGCAATTTTGGTGGGTCATGGAAAAACTGCAGCGGCGGTTCGGCGTCGGCATCGGGACTTGGCTTCTGGAGGCGGCGTCCGAGGAGGGCTGCACGCGCGGCTTCTTGGCGCGCGGGCTTTGCGAATTCGCGGATTGGCGCGATGCGAAGGGTGATCTCTGCCTGGCCTCGGCGCATCGCGCGCTTCCGGCTTTGGCGGCGGATCTGGGGGTGCCGCGTCCGGCACCGCCGTCGGTCCGGCGCGTTCCTTCGGACCCGGTTCCGGATCCTCGGATCGAGGCGGCGCTCGGCGGATCATGTTTCAAAAGCTCTGCAAAAGCTTCCACGAGGAATTGGTTGCGGCAAGTCTTTTTTTCGCCATCAACCATCCCCTGAACAGGAAAGGACGGCACCATGACCGGGATGCATGGCAGATCGAAGCAGCGGAGTTCAAAGCTGAGCTGAAGGTCCTTGCGTCCCTGCCGCCTGCGCCGGTCAAGCTAGTGGCAGATTTTAGTCAGATAGTACCTTATTTGGCGGACGGAAAGGAGATGTTCGAAGATTGCGGACCGGCCACAGGTCTTCGCACCTTTTCCTTTGTGGAGTTCAATGAATTCTGAAATCGGCTTCTCAGTCCTCTTGATGGAATTGTAGACGCTGCGCCGGAACCAGCAAGCATCAAATGGACTCTAATGAGTCGAACCTGCCACTAGTCCTGCCGACCGGCGAACACGGGATCGTCGGCGTCCTTGAACCGGCGGCGGAAGGCAATCTTCGCGGCGTTTGCAGACGTTCTGGAAATCCGATCGCTTGAATTCTGGATCCCACCGGTTGTGGATGTTCAACTGGACGCGGTTTTGGGGAACCCGTCGCTCCGGCGTCAAGACGGAGTCGCGACAATGGGTGCAATCGGATAGAAAGCTTACTTCTGCGAGTCTGCGGATACAAAATGCTTGATGTCTCCGAACCGGATTTTCTGAAGGGCAGAAGTCTGTCTGGACAAAACTTGACGATCTGCACAGGGCATTGGGTCGCCGGATCGGCAGTGTGCCGGTCAAACTTCCTCTGCAACGGCATGCGGAACGCTATGGAGGGAGCACGCACCATGTATCGGTGAAGCCTCGAAACGATCAAGTTTCATAAAGACGAGGTTGCGGATAAAATTGGAAGATCAACGCCGGTAGAAGAATCCCAAGAAGGATTTTGGCGTTGGTCTCGAGATCGATCAATAGAGCGAACCGGACGAAATGGCATGTGCAGTTGAAACAACCGGGTTGACCGGCAATTCCTACAAGGCGTTGCTTCGCAAGCAGATTCTGCGCGTGCGTCCCCCTTCCGTAGGAATGGCCGTAGCATATGTTTCCACTCAGGGATTCAGACTGGTGAAGGAAATTCTCGATGAGGGCGACGTCCGTGAGGTCCGGCTGGTTGCTGACGCGAAAGACTTCGTAACTCATCCCAATGCCTTGAGAAGCGCACGCGACGGCGGCTGGCACGTTCGCGTCGTGGACAGCCTCCCAGGAACTTTTCATCCCAAACTTTACATTGGAGGGGGCGGCTTCAATGACATCGGCGCCATGACCAATTTGTCTCTTGCGATCGCCGGGTCGCCGAATCTTAGCCGCGGCGGGTTCGCAAAGAACGGAGAGTGCGTCTTTTGGAGCGATGCTTCTCACAGTCGTGGATCCGCCGCGAAAGCGTGGCTGAGCTGTTGGAACGCAGGTGATGAGTTGACGGACCGAAGGTTGACCGCTTATGAGAAGCAATTCGCCTTGCGGAATCTCAGCCGCGATCGGAAAGACATGATCGCCTTGGGGGTCGCCGACAATTTCCCGAAGATGGTTGACGGCGCGCCGAAGAGAGGCATTGCTCCGCCGAGGAGCGAGCAAAAGGCGATCTCGGAAACCGCAGCATCCGTGGCTTGGGCCGGTTTGCAGTCTTTCACCGGAGAGTACAAATTCCAAGTCGAGTTTCCGAAGGTGGCTGGGGAAGTGCTGAACCGCATTTTAGGAAAACCGGCACATGGCAACGCCGTCGACATCAACTGCGAAGACCGCGAAACCCGTGAATTCAAATATTATCCTGATAACGGAATGTTCAGACTGAACATCCCAAATGAAGTGCCTCTTGTCGATTGGGCGCGCGAGCACAAAGCGGGCATCGCCTGCGTCGAGTGCAGCACGGCCGAAGAAAATCCGCACTTCAATATACTGAAGCCCGGTCGATCGATGATGGACATCGTGGAGCGCTCATTTGCGCTTGGCACATGGGGGCGAACGCCGACAAGGCTCTACGGGTGGTGCTGATGGGAGGCAACGCGAAGGCTTCGTCCTCAGGAGGCGCCCAATTGAGCATTGCGGCGCTTGAACGCGGAATGAAAACGCCTGCCGCGCTTTCGGATGACGCGGCATCGCGAAAGCGCGATATGCTGAAAAATTTCATCGCGCAGAGTTTCCCCGAGTGCCTGTCCGAAGGATATATCGACTTCGAAACCCTGCGGCGGGCGCTTGGCGATTGGGTCGAGGCGCCCAACGAGCGCTTCGGGCTCGTTTGGCCGGGCAAGGCGCAATGCATGAAAATCATCCAGCAGCCGAGCGTCTCGACTCTGAACCCGGACCTGGCCGAGTCGGTGAATTTCGAATCCACCGACAACATCTTTGTCGAAGGCGAAAATCTCGAAGTCCTGAAGCTGCTGCAGAAGTCGTATTTCGGCAAAATCAAAATGATCTATATCGATCCGCCCTACAACACAGGGCAGGAGTTCATTTACCCCGACAAATTTTCCGAAAGCCAGGATTCCTACCTTGCCCGCACCGGCCAGATTGACGGCGCGGGGCGCAGATTCCGCACCAACACGGACACGGTCGGACGATATCATACGAACTGGCTGAATATGATGTTTCCGCGCCTCTACCTTGCAAGAAATCTTCTGCGAGACGACGGGGCGATATTCATCTCCATCGACGACCATGAATTGAGTCGCCTTCGCGAACTTTGCGACCAAATTTATGGCGAGGAAAATTTCAAGGCCGACATTGCGTGGCAGAAGCGATACACGCGAAGCAACAACACGGTCGATTTCACCGCAGTGGTGGAACATATTCTTGTCTACGCGAAGTCCGAAGCGTTTGAAGTGGCGTTGTTGCCCCGCACCGAGGATGCGGATGCCCGCTACTCCAATCCGGACAATGATCCGCGCGGCGATTGGAAGGGCGCTTCATTTCTGAATCCCGCTTCGCCGCAAGACCGGCCGAATCTTTGCTACCCGCTCAAGAATCCGAATACGGGACGAGTCGTTCACCCGACGGCCAATGCCTGGCGCCGCTCCCGCGACGCATTTGAAGAACTCGCCGCCGACAACCGCCTTTACTGGGGGCCCGATGGCAGGGCGTCCGTTCCCTCGATCAAGATGTTTCTTTCGGAAGCGCGCGGTCTGACGCCTACAAACTTCTGGGCGCACGGCTACGCAGGGCACACGGACGAAGGCACGCGAGATCTGGAGGCACTCATTCCCGGCAAGGTGTTCAACAATCCGAAGCCGGTGAAGCTCATTCGGAGGATGCTGGAGCATGCATGCAACGGACCGGGAGATATCGTGCTGGACTTCTTCGCGGGGTCTTGCGCGACGGCGCAGGCGACAATCGAAATGAACCTCGAAGATGGCGGCAGCCGAAAATTCATCGTCGTCCAATTGCCGGAACCCCTTGAAGCGGATTCCAATGCCGCCAAAGCCGGGTTTTCGACAATCGCCGCAATCGGCAAGGAACGCATTCGCCGCGTCATCGCAAAGGCGCGGGAATCTTCGGAAGGACAACTCGACCTCGACCGAAGACTTGCCGCCGACTTGGGTTTCAAGGCATTCCGACTGGACCGGTCCAACTTCAGGATCTGGACCGGTCTCTCGGAAATGGCGGACGCTGTCGAACTTGGGCGTCAGCTTGAACTGCATGCTGATCATTGCAGGGCTGAAAGCACGCCCGACGACATATTGCACGAATTGCTGCTGAAGGCGGGCTTTCCCCTTTCCGCGGACGTGAAAACGCTCACCCTCGCAGGGTCGGAAATATACTCCGTCGGAGACGGCGCAATGCTCGTTTGCCTTGAGAAACATGTCAGCTTCGAACTTATAAGCGCCCTTGCCGAATGCGATGCGGCGCAAGTTGTCTGCCTTGACGGAGGATTCAACGGCAATGACCAGCTCAAGGCAAATGCGGTTCAAGCATTCAAGGCGCGTGCGCAGACCGGCAAACCCGAAATTGTCTTCCGGACGGTGTGAGCGGCGGAATGAAGCTTAGATTTGATCCGTCGCTTCAATATCAGCTTGACGCGATCAATGCCGTCGTGGACGTGTTCGATGGCCAGCCATTCGCCCGCGCCGAGGCTGCGGCGTTCAATGCATTCCAGACCGCCGGGCTGTTTCAAACCGAACTCGGCATCGCCAATCGCTTGCTGGTCCCGGAAGGCGAACTGGCGCGGAACGTCCATCGCGTGCAGGAGCGCAACGGCATTGAAAAGTCCGCGACCCGCATTCGGCCCACGGCTGCCGAGCGCGTCATGGAGTCGACGCCCTGTCCTGATCGGACGGAAGACCAGGAGTTCCTTGCGGACAGGCCGGACTTGTCCATCGAAATGGAGACCGGAACCGGAAAAACCTATGTCTATCTGCGCACCCTTTTTGAGCTGAACAAGACGTACGGATTCAAGAAATTCATCGTTGTCGTGCCGAGCGTCGCCATCCGCGAGGGCGTGCTCAAGAGCATCGAAATGATGAAGGAGCATTTCCAAACGCTCTACGAGAATACGCCCTTCGAGCATTTCGTCTACGACTCCGGAAGACTCGGAAAATTGCGCCAGTTTGCGATGAGCAACCAAATTCAGATCATGGTCATCAACATCCAGTCTTTCCGGAAGGATGTTTCCGGCACGGCATTGTCGGAGATGACCGAGGACGAATTGAAGAAGCTCAATGTCATCAACCGCGAGAACGATCGCATGTCCGGAAGGCGACCGATTGAATTCATCCGGGCAGTTCGCCCGATCATCGTCATCGACGAGCCGCAAAGCGCGGACAGCACCGGGAAGTCGCGGCGCGCCATTCGCAGCCTTGATCCGCTGATGACGCTGCGCTACAGCGCGACGCACAGGAATTCCCGCAACCTTCTCTACAAACTCGATCCCATCAAGGCATACGATCTTCGCTTGGTGAAGCGCATAGAGGTCGCGTCCGTTCGTTCCGACGACAGCTTCAGCGACGCATATGTCAAACTGCTGGAAACGGACAATGCAAAGGGCATCAAGGCTCGCCTGGAGATCCATAAGGAAGGACCGTCCGGGCCCAAGCTCGCCAGGCTATGGGTCAAGCAGGGCGACGACCTGTATGTCAAATCCGGCGAACGATCCGCATATCGAGACGGCTACATTCTGCGGAACATCGACTGCACGCCCGGATCCGAGCGCATCGAGTTCAGCCAAGGCCGCTTTTTGGAGCGTGGACGGGAGATCGGCGGACTGGGCGACGATTTGATGCGCGCCCAAGTCCGCGAGACGGTGGAACAGCACCTGAAGAAGGAACGGACGCTCAAGGGAAAAGGCATCAAGATTCTTTCGCTGATTTTCATCGACCGTGTCGCCAACTACCGGATCTACAATGACGACGGCACGACCTCCCTCGGCAAGATAGGCAGATGGTTCGAGGACGCATACCGCGAATTCACGGCGAAACCAGCCTACAAGGGGCTGATCCCGTTCGATGTCTCCGAAGTGCACAACGGATATTTCTCGCGGGACAAGGACGGGTGTGCCAGAGATACGCGCGGCAACTCGATTGCCGACGAGGACACCTACAATCTTATCATGCGCGAAAAGGAGCGCCTTCTCGACCCGAAAGTCGCACTGCGATTCGTCTTTTCGCATTCTGCGCTGAGGGAAGGCTGGGACAATCCCAACGTCTTCCAGATTTGCACCCTGAACGAAACCCAATCCAAAGAGAAGAAGCGGCAGGAAATCGGGCGCGGACTGCGTCTGTCCGTCAACGAACGCGGCGAGCGGGTTCGCGACGAGACAGTCAACCGGCTGACTGTCATCGCCAACGAATCTTACGAGGATTTCGCGCGGAAGCTGCAGACCGAATTCGAGGAGGATTCGGGCATCGGCTTCGGCAGGGTCAATAAGGTCGCCTTTGCGGGGCTTGGCCGGACCGCCGGCGACGGCACGGAGATGGCGATCGGTCGGGACAGCTCGGCCCGGATTTGGGCAGGACTTGTTCAGAACGGCTATCTCAGCGAGGCAGGCCGCATTCTTGACAAGTTCGATCCCGCAAACCCGGATTTCGAACTCATGCTGCCCGACGAATTCGCGGATCTTCAGGCGGAGATCGTCGACGAGATCAGCCGAAAGGTCTTCAAGAACCGGATTGTCAATGCGCGGCAACGGCACGACCTCCGGCTTCGCAAGGAGGTCCAGCTCGGCCTCGAGTTCCAGGAGATGTGGGAGCGCATAAGGCACCGCACGCGTCGCCGCGTCACATTCGACACCGCGGAACTGATCGAGCGGGCGCTATCGCGCATCCGACGGCTCGAAACGATCCAACCGCCGCGCGTGGTGACCACGGTCGCGGAAGTTGATTTCTCGAAGGCCGGGGCAGCGGCCGGCACTCAGGTCACGACGAAGGTCCAGGAGGTGGATCGAGTCAAGGTTCTCCCCGACCTTCTCGCTTTTCTCCAGGGGGAGACCGGGCTGACCCGGCGCACGCTGGCTGAAATCCTCAAGCGGTCCGGCAGGCTCGCCGAGTTCAAGGCGAGCCCGCAGGCATTCATGGCGGCCGTCGCGAAAGAGATTTCCTCCGCCCTGCACGACCTGATGTTGAAAGGAATCAAGCACGAGAAGATCGCGGGCATCCATTGCGAGCAAAGCCGAATCGAACAGGAGGCGGAGGACGGCATTGTCCGGTATCTGAGCGACCTCCACGAGGTGCAGAACCGGGGGAAACCCCTGTTCGACTTTGTCGATTACAAGTCCGAGGTCGAAAGACGGTTCGCCCGCGACTTGGATAGCAACGAAAACGTCAAGATGTTCACCAGACTGCCAAGCTGGTTCAAAATTGATACGCCGGTTGGTCCCCACAATTCCAATTGGGCCTTTGTCACAGAGCGCGAGCAGAAGCTGTATTTTGTGCGCGAGACCAAGAGAAATCCTGACTCGAAGAAACGCCGGGCAAAGGAAAATGAGGAAGTTATTCGTGACCGCAAGCACTTCAAATGCCGGAGCAATACTCCCCGGTTTCGGTGATTGGGTGACATGCCAGATCCTTCGTCGAGGTTGGTCTGAACTGCCCCGGGTTTTCCGGAGAGCAATCGGCTGAAGGAACGAGCCGGACGGAATTCCTTCAGAACGGATCAGGCAAGTAGGTGCTCGACCTGCGAAAGGAATCCGGCCCCCAGATCGTTGACGATCGAAACCGTTTTGACGCCGCAGGAGGTCAGATCCAGCGCTTCGCGGCTGTCAGTCACCGCGGAATACGATGAATCCGGGCGACTCAGTTTCAGATGCAACGTTTTTTCCGGGCCGACCGCGTTCATTATCGCGAGCACTTCGTCCAGAAAGCCCACGCCGGACAGCATGGTCGTGCGCCCCTCGTCCCGGTTCGACTCGACCCGCCGCAACGCGATTTCGCCGAGGTGGCTCCTCCCGAATTTCGGCTTCAGCACGTTTTCGCTGTACTGAATGTACGCGTCCCGCGGCGTCAGTCCGCCGAATTCGCTGCAAGGCTCGTCTTTGCGGTCCTCGAAATGGAAAACGCCGGTTTCCTCGCCGAGACCGTAATGCGCGTGCGCCATCCGCTTCAGCGCGTCCGAAAGCGCGAAGTGGTCCGAATGCTCGGCTCCCAGCAGTTCGCTGAGATATTCGCCGGTGCGATTCTTTCCGGAACGCGGCGGCCCGGAAATCAAAACGAGCAGATACCTCACCGATGCAGCCGCGAATGCGGTTTATCCGTTGTCTTTAATCGACGGAGCTGCTCGCCTTCGATGAAAATCCGCCGCTCTCCCATTCTGCAATTGATCAGTCCCAACACCAACACGCGGAGGCGAACACCCGCAGCCGCAAACGAATTGTCGAGCATCGCAATTGCACTCCGAAGCGCGTAGCGAGCCGGGAAATCTTCTACGACAGAAATCCACTGCCCGCTTGGATCCGACAAATCGTCAATCCTTCAGTCGAAGGAGGGGTATTTCAACTGGACCATGAATTCAACGCGGTTTGGGCGTTCGCACGTGAAGGTTCTGTGCAGAAGTGGGCTTCATTGGCATGAAACATCTCCACCATTGGGCACACTTCGACCGTTCCCCGGCTGCGCCAAGGCTGAGCGGCGTCTGCGGGCTTTCGCTCCCCGCGCCGGGATGGCGTTCGCGGGCGTCCCCCGTTCCGGCCCGCCGGCGATCCCGTTTCGGAGGGCTCGGCTTGCGTCAGGCCGGTTGTGTCGCCGCCTTTCCGGCGGCCGGCTGCTCGATGCCGCAGGCCTTCATCATGCGGATCCAGCGCGGGGCATTCCTGCGCGCCATGATCTCCCGGCAGTCGGTTCCGGGATCCGTGCAGGCTTCCGGTTCTTCAGGACCGCATGGATCACGCGGACCAGCTTGCGGGCGGTGGCGAAGACGGCCTGCTTGTGGCTCTTCCTCGTCCTGAGGGCGCGGAAGTGGCTGTGGAACTGGCAGTCCTTGGTTCGGGAGGCGGCGTGCGCGCACTCGACGAGGACCCTCCGGAGCGCCGGGTTGCCCTTCCGGGCGCGTCCGCTCCGCCGCCTTCGCTCGGCCCGCCGCACAGGCTCGAAAGCACCGCGACCGTCAGCATCTCGTGAAAGTCGTGGCGCGTAGCGCTGCTTGTCCTCGGATCCTCCACCCCATTGAATATTTGACGCAATTTTTCCATCACCTGCCTCTTCGCTCTGCCCGGTGCGACCGGTGCCGTCTCGTTCCGAGAGTAGCAGCAACCAAAGGGAAATCAAATGCGATAGCAGTGACGCCTTGCTCACCGTCAAATGCTGCACCGAAAACGATAGCGGGAGCGACTTCTTCGGTTGGAAACCTTGTCGCGCCGTCGTCTGACAAAAGAATTTGGAACGCACAGGAAGGTCCTGCACAAACCCAAAAAAATAAATTGACAAATTCATAGATTTGTAAGACCTTAAGTATCCAATTGGGTGAGCACCATTTTCTTTGGAGTGATAAGTGAGACGTAAGGCAAGTCGAAAGTGGGCCGTTGGTACGCCCTCGTTCAGATGCTGCCTCGCAAACTAGCGAGGGTCTGACTTTCTCAATTGGTGGAATAGTTGCGTTGCAACCGTTTGACCAAGAGTAATGGGATGCAACCTATCCAATTAGGGAAACAGAAAGACCTCCTATGCCACCATTGGCCAAGATTATTGTGATCGCAGGAGCTGTTGCGATTGCATTTACAGCGACGACGGGTCCGGCCCAAATAATTAATGAGAAATGCGATTGCAGTTCGCAGCAAGATTCTAGCGCGGATGGAAACGGGAGCAAACGCGAAGAAAGCCAAGAAACAAGTAAGAGAAAAGGCGGAAAGGACCGAAGTCCAAGCCGTTTTATTTCAACTCGGTCAAAAACCTTTCCAGCTTGGGCTCGAAAATTCGCTCTTTCTAGCGGAGGAATAATTTTTGGGAAAGGCACAACACAAATCTTCTACAGTGATCTTTCCGAAATTTCGAAACTTGAAGCATCATCACTCAACATCAGTATTGGAGATGATGGCAGTCTTTTTATACATGTTCGATATCCCGATAGCAAAATTGTAAAATATAGTTTCAGAGTAAACGCCCATTCTTTCGCTGTATGCCCAATGGCAAAGCACGTGATGCGTAATGCGCCGTTAGGATTCACAATACCCCCGTATTTGAACGAAGATGTGCTGAAGGAGGGCAATTTGCTGCAACATAAAGACCCTGCATATGAAAATCATAAATATATCGCTAAAGAATTCGTTTTAGACGAGCGCATTTCGGAGTTGATGTCCGCATCGGATTTTTGGCCGTATTTTCAGCCAAACTTTCCAGTGCCTCTCTCGACGGAAGTTTCGCGGGAAACTTTGGTCGAACTTTCACCGGAGCTTTGGAAGGAAGCTTGGTTGGAAATTTTGCCGGAAGCCTGGGCCGAACTTCCGCTGAGACTTTCGGCGGAAACTTCCGAGGAACTTTGGAAAGGGCTTTGGAAGGAACTTTCTCCGGAAGCTTCCGAGGAACTTTGGAAAGGACTTTGGCAGGAAGCTTTGGAGGGACTTTCTCCGAAAGCTTTCGCAGAACTTTCTCCGGAAGCTCTCGAGGAGTTTTGGAAGGGATTTTCTCTGGAAGCTTCGGAAGGACTTTCTCTGGAAGCTTTCGAGGAGCTTTGGAAGGGACTTTCTCCGGAAGCTTCCGAGGAACTTTGGAAAGGACTTTGGCAAGAAGCTTTGGAGGGACTTTCTGAGGAAGCTTTGGAGGGACTTTCTGAGGAACTTTGGTGGGCGATGATTTGGAAGAACCTTTGGGCGAAAACGGAGGAAAAAATTTGGGCGATAGCTTTGGAAGAACTTTCGCCGGAACTTTGGGAAGAAGCTTGGCTGGAATTTCTTCGAACAATTTCTGATGAGCTTTGGAAAGTCCCGATGAACAGTTTATCGGGGGCTTTCCGAGGGAATTTTTTGAAAGTTTATGAGGAACCTTGGTCAAAACTTTGGCCGTATTTTTCAAGGGATTTTTGGTTAATAGATCGTGAGATAAAGAAAGGGGTTTTGGAAGACGTAAATTCTGTTAAAGTAGTTGTTGGTGGCAATTCGCGTAAGAATAATGGATTTACTTACATAATCGGAGATTTCCATTTGAATACCTCAATTGTTCTAAACTCGCAGGATCGTTCGGCGGTTTTTTTCGGCTTTCCGCTGGCCTATTTTCAGAGAAATGATAATGATCTTATGGTTGTCTCCAACGTTAAGATTATGGCGCATACGCCTGAAGTTCCGCTTGCAATAGACCACGGCAGATTTGGCCCGACTGACTTTAAGTCGCTGTATGATTTGGCATCGACATTTGTTTTCTTTCGAGACAATGCGCCAGAGAAGCTAAGTTCTTTCATTGCTGATCAGTGCGCCAGTGTGGCGCAATTTCGTTTCAGAATTCCGCGGCGAGCATTGCCGCACGACTGACGAGCGCGATGCGATATTTCGCCCATTTGAACCACTTTCTGGACGACAGCTTACCGTTCCTGACTTCGACAGTTTGACTCGATTTCAGCACCGTTTCGGCTTTCCGGAGCGTTGCGTGCAAGGGAATTTCGGCTCTGTCGGGCTCTGGAGGAAAATGTAGTGCTTCAAGGATAATGATATAGCGGAATCCGGGAATTCGCGGTAGTGATTCGGAAAAAGCCGAATCAGGAATTGCATCATGCTCCTCCGCGCCGAAACCAAGCCCGGAAGCTGGAAAATTCCGGCAACCCTCTGATTTCATGCTGAGCCGGCTGCAAGCGCGGTCGAAGCGGATTCACGGGTCGATCAGGATCGGATGCGGTCGGATTTGGCCCGGATTTCAGGATTTCCAATGCCCGATTCAGGCCTGTTCCGGCCTCGCCGGCCCGTTTTGGGCCTCAAGCGCACACCAGGCCATTGGGCGGCGGCTTGGCTCGACCGGGAAGCAATCGCAATCCGCCCATGTCGTACGCGATGTTCGCCATCGTGACGGCGGCCTTGGCGCGGGCCAGCCCGACGGTCCGGATCGCCGGCCCCATCCGGGCCTTCCGGTGGGCGAAGACGTGCTCGACCTTCGCCCGGTCCTTTGATTTGCGCCCGTTGGCCTTCGCGGTCCGCGCGGGCATCGGACGGCCGCGCGGCTTCTTGCGGTGGATGCGGCTGTTCAGTCCGTGCTCCTTCAGCCACCTTTCGTTCTCCGCCGAACGGCATCCCGTGTCCCCCCACACGTCGCCGCAGGTGTTGCCGCGGTCGATCAGCCCTTCGCGAAGCCGCTTGCCGTCGTTCGCGGCGGCGTCCGCCGCGGTCTGGCGGCGGATGATCCCGTGCTTCTTGTCGATGCCGATGTGGGTCTTGTAGGCGAAGACCGGAATGGCGATGTCGACCGGCTTCCGGCCGTCCGGCTTGGCCTTCGCCTTCTTGTGCTTGACCGTCCAGCGCGCGTCCGTGTCCTTCTGCGACGCCTTGGCCGGCGCGTTCGGCCAGATCTCGTCCGCCGACCGTCCCTCCTTGACCGCCGCCTCGCGGAAATCCCAAAGCGTGTTCGCGTCCGGAACCTTGTCGCTCAGATCCATGCCGCAAAAGCGCGTCCAGCTCAGGCGGTCGTGAACCATATGCTCCGTCGCCTCCAGCGACAGACCGTGAAGGCTCTGCAGAACCGGCATCTTGAATTTCAAAACAACGTCCAGCGCCGGGCGGCCGCCCTTCGCGCCGCGGGGGCGCCCGGCGGCCGTCTCGAGGATCGGCCGGAACCGCTCGAAATCCACCGTCGCCGAAAGCTTCTCCAGCGGGTCCCCGTCCGCCGAGATCTCCGCAAGGCGATTGTCAACGTCCCGAAGGCTCGGCTGTTTCGACATCACAACCTCCAATTCCGCCAATCCCTGGGAATCATGCCATCATCCAAAACGCAAGGGGTTTTGGGTGTGGTCCACATTTTTTGGTGAAGTCTGCTTTGCGCTTTCGCGCGCGGTCCGGTTTCGGCGTTTCGGAGGGTTGCCAACGCGGCGTTCGCGGTGCAGCATGGATCGGTTCCGGACCGGTTTCCGAAGACCCGCGCACGGCGGGTGCCGCGCTTCCGGGGCGCGAGCAGAAGAGGGCGACATGACGATCGGGGCACAGGACACGGAGTTCCGCCATCCGGCGGCGGTGGCGTTTTTGCGGAGTTTGACGGACGAGCAGGCGGCGAAGCAGCCTCCCTTGGTTCTCGAGCATGACGGCGTTGTCGCGCACTATTGGCGCGAGGGCGGCCGGGTTCGCTGTCGCGAGGTCGAGGCGTCCGTCGGCCCGTCCTCCGGGACGGGCGCGCTGCATGCGTTCATGCGGGCGGTCGAGGCGGAGTTCGGCCGTTCGCAGTAGTGTGCCGTTAGTTCTGCAATTTCGATCAGGAATGCCAAGATTTTGTACAGGTTCAGCATTTATGCGACGGTTCGGGTTTGATGCTCCTCGGTCGATGCCGGGTGCATAGATTCTGTTTTCCGCATTCCGGATTTGGCCGGGGATGGCGGTCGAGAATATTCGATTGCAGTCAACCCGACTTTCTGCCGCGCCAATCCTGGATACGGCGGCAATCGGCGCTGCGCCGCAAATTTCAGGCCAAGCAAGCTCCTGTTCGGCAGATTGCAGCGCGCCTCGAACGGACTCGCCGGCGTTTCAAGCCGCTCTGTCGAAACGACCTCTCGACGGTTCGGTTCGAACAGCGACGTCATGCCGTCGGGATCAAGCTTCGAGAAGTGCGCGGCCGTCGGTTCCGAACAAATGCATATTCTCAAGATCAAACCGAAGACCGGCATTGTCGCCCGGAGCGAGCGGAAGGCCCGGCGGAGCGCGCATGACCAAGGGAGTCTGCGATATCTCTGTCTGGAAGTACACGACTGATTCTGAACCGAGCTTTTCCACGATCTCAATTTTGGCTTTAAGATGGCCATCGTCGGCGGCGACGACCTGAATGTGTTCCGGGCGTATCCCGAACGCGACAGGCGTCGGGCGAGCCGCCATGCTCGAGAACCGACCGGTTTTGATCGAAGCGGTCCCGATGCGCAATTCCATGGTTCCATCGGCGGATGCCAGCTTTCCGTCCAGGAAATTCATCGCCGGCGAACCGATGAAACTGGCCACGAATTTGTTCACCGGCCGCTCGTACAGTTCGATGGGCGAGCCGGTTTGCTCAATCATGCCGTTGTTGAATACGACGATCCGGTCCGCGAGAGTCATGGCCTCGGTCTGGTCGTGCGTCACATAGACGACAGTCGTGCCGAGCCGCTTGTGAAGCCTTGCGATCTCAAGGCGCATCTGGACCCGCAAAGCCGCGTCCAGATTGGAGAGAGGCTCGTCGAACAGAAACACCTTCGGATTTCCGATTATGGATCTGCCGATCGCAACCCGCTGGCGCTGCCCTCCGGACAGCTGGCGAGGTTTTCTTGAAAGCATATCCTCGACCTGCAGAATGGCGGCGGTCTCCGCCACTCTTCGCGAAACCGTCTCCTTCGGCACTTTGGACAAGCGGAGTCCAAATCCTATATTCTGTTCGACCGTCATATGCGGGAACAAAGCGTAGGATTGGAAGACCATCGCGACGCCCCGCTTGGAAGGCTTCTCTAGCGTGACGTCCCTTCCGTCGATGAATATTCGGCCCTCGGAGACGTCCTCCAGGCCCGTTATCAGCCGAAGCATCGTGGATTTGCCGCATCCTGACGGCCCGACGAAGACCAGAAACTCTCCATGGGGAACCGAAAGATCGACTCCCCGGATCACTTCCTGATCTCCGAACGACTTCGTGACTCCCTCGATTTTCAGATTGGCCATCGCTCAGCCCTTCACCGCGCCCATCGTCATGCCCTTTATGAAGTATCTTTGAAAGAACAGAAAAATGATCAATGTCGGAACGCTTGCGACGAGCGACAGCGCGCCTTGGACTCCCCAGGCCACCGAATACTGGCCTTTCAAATTGACGATGCCGATCATGATCGTCCGCTTTTCGTCGGACTGCGTGAAGATCAGCGGCCAAAGGAAATCATTCCAGATCCATGTGAATTGCAGCGTCGCGAGGACGGCGAGCGCGGGAACGCTCAGCGGGAGCGCGATCCTGGTCAAAACCTGCCATTCGTTCGCGCCGGCAAGGATCGCCGCCTCGCGGAGCGCATTCGGCACGGTCGAGAAAAAATTCCGCATCAGCAAAGTGCAGATGGGTATGCCCAGCGCCGTATGGACGAAAATGATCGGCCAGAGAGTATCGATCAATTCCAGCGTGTTGAAAAACCTGAAGAGCGGAATCAAAATGACCTGCGGCGGGAAGAACATTCCGGATACGAGAGCAAGGAACAACAGGTTGCTTCCGCGGAACGGAAGCTTGGAGAATACGTATCCTCCGAGCACTCCGAGCGTAAGGGACGCCACTGTCGCAGGCACGGTCACAAGCAGCGTGTTCAGGAGATATCGGTGGACGGCCGGATTGAACAGCACCTCCTCGAAATTGCCCAGATAGAGAACGGTCGGGACGGACCAAAGATCGCCGAAGGCGATATCGCGCGTCGTCTTCACCGAAGACAGCAGAACGCCGATCGTCGGCGCGAGGAACAGCATCGCGAGAATGACGAGCGACGCGAATATCGTCGCAGGCCACGGATTGAATCCGCGCGGCGGAACGGCGGCGTCAGCCATAGATCTCGTCGACCCTTCGGAGCTCACGGAAATAAATCCGGATGATCGTGAGCGCGATGAGGAAGAGCACCACGGCGATCGCGCTTCCATACCCCATTTGGTATTTCTTGAACGACTCGTTGTACATGTGCATTGCGAGGGTGTCGGAACTGTGGAACGGGCCGCCTCCGGTCATGATGTACAGGATGTCGAAGCCCTTCAGGGAATTGATTACGCTGAGCGCGATCACGACGACCGTGGCGGGCGTCAGCAGCGGAATGACGACCAAGCGGATGCGCTGCCAAGCGGACGCTCCCTCGATTTCGCAAACCTCCAGCAGATCTTCGGAGATTGACGTCAGTCCCGCCAAATAAATGACCATCGTCAGGCCGGTTTGCTGCCAGGACCACGCAACGATCACCGAGCCGAGCGAAGTTTGCGGCTTGGCCAGCCATGCGAAGCCGAATTTTTCGCCGGCGACGGCGGAGACCACGGTGTTGAGCAAGCCCCAGTCCGCCTGGTAAATCCAGATCCAGATCTGGCCGACGACGACCGCGGAAAGACAGATCGGCAGGTAGAAGATCAATTTGAAAACGGTTCCGCCCGGAATGCGACTGTCGATGAGAAGCGCAAGTCCGAGTCCGAGCAAGGTCGGAACAAGAATGGCGGCCGCCATCCAGATGACGGTGTTGATTGCCGCGTTGAGGAAAAGCCGGTCGGTCACGATCTTCGTGAAATTGGAGAAACCCACGAAATCGTAGTTCGGGTTGAAGCCGTTCCAGTTGGTGAAGCTGTAATAGAACGAGCTCAGAAGCGGCCAAACGACAAGAACCGCGAACACGCCCAGCGGCGCGGCGAGCAGCGCGACTCGCCAAAATCTGGCGTTGCGCTCCAACCTAAGTGCTTGCGTCCAAGTTCGTCGCGGCTGCCGTCGGCGGCATGAGCCGCCGACGGCTTGAACCGGTCAGCCTAATTGGCTGCTTCCGCGGCGAACGCCTCCGCCGCGCTCGCTTGAGCGTCGCCGAGTATGCGCTCGTATTCGCCCGGGCTGTCCATGAATTCCTGGAACATCGAAAGCCCGACTTCCGCCACGGGAGGCGGAGTGGCCAGATCGTAGTTGAATGCAAACACGTCCGCGGCCGCAACGGCATTGAACGCCTTGAGCATCACTGCGTTGTACGCCGCCGGATCGACATTGACGTTGGCCGAAAGCGCGCCTTGCGCACCGGCCCATTTGGCCTGCGAATCCGGATTGCTGATCATTTCGGCAAGAAAGGCTTTCGCGCCGGGCACGTTCTGCGCGTTGGCCGACACGACCCATCCGTCGACAGGCCCGACCACCGCGTTGGCGACTCCGTCGTCGATGGCGGGGAATTCGAAGAAGTCGTAATCCTCCCCGGGTGTCAATCCCAGCCCGTTCCAGTAGCCGGTGATCCACGTGCCCATCAGCGTCATCGCCGCGTCGCCCCGAGCCACCTTGTCGGATGCGTCGGTCCAGCTGTCGGCGTTGGAATTCGGAAGGAAGCAATCCCTGTCGACGAGATCCTTCCACAACGACATCGCCCTCATGACCGCGGGATCCGAATAGGATGCCGAGCCGTCCATGAGCGCGGCGCGGAACCCGGGTCCGGCCGTGCGGAGAATCAAGTAGTCGAACCAGAATTGGGCCGGCCAGCGGTTCAACGAGCCCAGCGCGATCGGAGTCACGCCGTTCGCGTTGAGCGTATCGCATAGCGCCAGGAATCCGTCCCAATCGGAGGGCATGTCCATGACGCCCGCGTCGGCGAGCACCTTCGTGTTGTAGAACATTCCCGCGTAATGGTAGTTCATCGGCACCAAGTACCTGACGCCGTCGTACAAGGTCGCGCTGTCCGCGACGGATTTGGCCACGACCTCGTCGAGGCCTTCACTCGCCCACATGTCGTCGATCGGCGTCAAGCTGCCTGAATCGACCACGAACTGGACGCGGGCTCCCGCCCAGTAGCTGAAGACGTCCGGCAGGCTTTGGCCGGCGGCGCGGACAAGGATGTCGGTCTTGAAATCCTCGTGCCCGACAGGGCTGTCCTTCATCATGTAACCGGTTCTGTCCTGGAAAACGCCGATGATCTCATCGAGAGCCTTCTTTCCGAATTCTCCGCTGAAATAATGCGAGATCGTCACTTCGCCGCCGCTCTGGGCGGACGCCGGCACTCCGATTCCGACGAGCGGCGCGACCAGCGCCGCCGTCAACAGTTGCGTTCTGATTTTTCTGACTGCTTTCATTCGTGCTCTCCTTGGCTGAATGAGCCGCGCGGGACTGCGCGGCGGACGCGCATGTTGCAATCTTTTTCAACAATCTGTCAAATCCGATGAAATCACGGGTGCGTTACATTTTTCGGGGGCGGGACGTTCCCGCGTTGTCGGGCGCCATCCGCGTTCCGCGTCGGCTGCGTCCCGTTTGTTGGCCGGACGGCTGCGGCGCGGCAAGCCCTCATTCGAGGAGGCCGGGCCCTATCAATAAGACACACTTGTACTCTGCGTTCCGCCCCTTGGCGGCTTGCTGTCGGGTGGCCGAATTCGCCGCCGAACCCGACGGCCCGCGAATCCGCGGTCGAAGCGGCGGCCGCTCCTCGGAATCCGGAAGCTCCGGTCCGCCTGGACGGACTTCGCACCGATGATGCTCTTCTGCCGGGACTTCAGGACATAAGGAATGGACGAAGAGTCGACCGCGGGAAATTGATAGGCTGCTCAACCGGGTAAGCTTTCGGTCTACAAGAATCTTTCGCTGAGCGCGCCTCGCTCCAGTGCTGAAAATTGGTCAACCGTCCATCGGCTCCGTGAAGACCTGATAGGTGAGCTAACTCAAGAGTATGTTCGCTATATTTCGCGACCGGGGATTCTTTCCTTGCCTACAAATTGAAACAATATCGGTTAAGGAGACAGCTGGAAGCCTTCGGAAACCCTTTGCGTTTTACCTCAAGAAGAGATTCACCGGGAATGGTGGCATTGTAGATCGGAATGGCGAAGCAGATTGGCTTTTGGGATCTCGAGGAGTGTCTGAGCGAGATATCGGCCAAAGGGGACCGCTGGAGACGCAGGTCGCGACGGCGGATCTCGAGCGGTTCCGGTTGAACGTCGAGAGGGACGGCCGCCCGGTGCTGGATCCATTCTTGAAATTCAAGATGCTCGTCCTGCAGAGCCCTGGTTGGCTGTCGCTCGACGGGAGCGAAGTCTAGTCAAGGCGTTTGCCAAAGCGGCGCAGAAGGATACGGAGGGTTCGGTCCATCTTTTTGGGTCGGGACGGTTTCGCGCGTTCGAGTTTCGCCTGGATTCGGCGTTTCAGCGGGTGTCTGAGTCCCCCTCCCCCCATTTTTGCGACTCCGCCTTGACGCCGGGGCGGCGGGTCCCTCAAGCTGCTTCCAGTTCCGATCATTCAGCTCAAAGGCGTAATCCACGCTTTCCCTCTCTTCAGCGGGCGGTCTCGCTCGAACTTCGGGTCCTCCGAGGCAGCTGCCGACCATGCGCGGCAAGCTGGAAGGATCGATTTTCCTACGTTCCAATATGAACAGAACGGCCGCGGCGGCACCCAGCAACGCAAGCGTCCAGATCCGAAAATGCAGCAGCGCCAATGCCGCGAACAGCACGATCCTTGCGTCGAGAAACATGAATTTCGCGGGACGCTGGGCTTCGCGCCAGCAGTTCGTTTCGCCGATCTTCAACGCACGTCCCACCTCTCTTGCGGAGACTGCTCCAGAAAATGAATCGCCTCCTCTTGGTCGACCAGCCCCGCTGAAACAAGCGCTTTTGCAGATTGCTCGAAGGTTTTCTTGAAGGTTGCCGCGAGCCCGTCGCGATCCGCTCCGCGCAGGACGTCTTCGATCAACGCCGGCCAGCGCGACGACGAATCCCTCAGCATCGAGAACCGCAAGGCTGCGCAGAACGAAACGTACTCTCTGACGGGCACCCTGCCTTTGCAGCATTTCAGGGGAAGAAGATGCTGCACGAGAACAAACCGCAGCGATGCCGCGAGATCGCATGCCCTCTGTTCGCGCTCCTGCGCCGGAAAGACGGAAATCAGCCGTCTGACGCATTCCGCCACGGAGCCGGCATGAACCGTCGTATACACGAGATGCCCGGTCAGCGCAGCTTCAAGGGATGCGCCGACTGTTTCCAGATCGCGGGACTCCCCGACGGAAATTATGTGCGGCTTTCTGCGAAGGGCGGAACGAATGCCCGATTGGAAATCAGGGACATGACGCCCCACTTCCGATTGGCCGATCAACGACGCCGATCCCGATTCAGGAAATGACACGTCGCGATAAGTGAATTCTATCGGAGCTTGAATGTCGACGATTTTGACCGGCCGCTCGGCGCGCTCCAGATGGTGCCGGATCAACGCCGCCATTGTCGAGGATTTGCCGCTTCCGGTGGCGCCGGCAATCACCACAAGTCCGCTCCTCGGCGCCATTTCCGCGATTTCCCTTTCGGAAAGTCCGGCGAACCCCGCGTCGGGCGTGGTCGACGGCAGAATGCGGATCGTGATTTCCATTCCTGCGGAATCCAGTCCTTCAATGCCGGTTGCGTTGACCCGGAATCGCTGCTTGCCGCCGAACTCGGTCGGCAGCTCATAGGAGAAATCCAGCACCTTGCGGCCATTTATCTGCGCGAGCGCGTGGGGTCCGCGATGCAATTCCGTCAGCGCGGCCGCAACTTCGGACGGCAGCCACGGCTGATCGCCGCAGCGATGGAGCCGCCCTTCGATTTCAACACGAGGCACGCGGTCAGTTTGAAGAGTGATGTCCGAAACTCCGCGCTCGGCGCAATTGGCCAGAAATTTCCGCAAATACGCCGCGGCAGCGCGGCCGTCGGCCACCGCGCCCGGCTTCCGGCCCATTTCGGGCCAGCTCAATGCGCATCCCGGGCCACGCTGATTTTGTTCGGCCGGATGCATCCGTTCCGGAGCTGATCCCACAGCGCATGCTTCATTATGCGGGAGGTCGATGATCAGACTCGGCGAAGCCGACCAAGCCCCAAATTTCATGGCTGCGCCGACCGGACGCCCGCTTGAAGGAAAGGCTCATTCCGGTGTCTTGCTCGACCGAGCGCGCAAGCGCTCCGAGTCCCTTTTGCGATTTCGATGCGCTCCGGTTCATCAACTTGCTTCATTGAATTCTTGCTGCCGGGAGCAGGTTATAAGGCGGAAAATGAAATTCGGGTCGATGTCATGACGGCGAGCTGACGGATCTTTGTGGAAAGACCGTTCTCCGGCGGCTGATAGACGCGCGGGAACGCGCAACCGGAACGCTGGAAGACAAAACGGCCCAATCCCATAAAACGTCTTCGGACGCAGACGAATCGGACCCCGAACAGTCGCAAAAATGCTGAACCCAAACCCAAACAGCAGCTTGTGAGCTACACTCCAATATGATGGAAATTCGCAATACCGTCTTGTTCGACAAATGGATGAAAAGCCTGAGGGACAGGCGGGCCAAGGCCAGGATTGAGGTTCGCATATGACGCCTCAGCCTTGGAAATCCCGGTGACGCAAGCCGGTCGGCGAGGGAGTGGGTGAACTGCGCATCCGGGAAGGCAAACGATATCGCGTTCATTTTGCGTCCCGAGGCAAAGTTCTGATCATTCTGCTTTGCGGGGGCGACAAATCCTCGCAGCAAGCGGACATCAAGGCTGCCGGAGCAATGGCTGGAGAACTGGAGTCGATCAATGGGCATCAAGACTACGAAATATGAAACGGCTGACTATCTCTGCAGCCCCGAAGCCATTGAAGCTTACCTTGAAGCTGCGTTCGAGACGAATGACGCCGCGCTCGTCGCGGCAGCACTTGGCGACGTTGCGAAAGTGGAGGGCATGAAAAGGATCGCCGATCAATCGGAGCTTTCTCGGGAAAGCCTTTACCGTGCGCTGAGTGCAAACGGCAACCCCAAGCTCGATACGATTCTCAAGGTATTGAGCGCGGTCGGCGCAACTCTCACGCCGAGACTCAACGCCAACTCTTAAAGCAAAGGTTCCATCATGGGATGCGATAAAATGCAGAAAGCCTTACTTGATCGGATCATTCTATCGGCGGGGTGCATCAGGGCCTTCGTGTGCGGACGCCCCCTGCGACACGAGATTTTTCCTTGTCCGAATATCGCTGGAACCGTTCGATGACGGTCGAAGCGGCCACGCGGAACTGCTTCTCAAAACTCCGGCGGCTCTTGCCCGCCAGCGCTTTCTTGCCCGCCCGCATCCGCAGATCGCCGGAACAGGGTTTCGGCATCCATCCCGTCCTCCGTCCTGAAACGACCGACATCAACCACATCGGAACAGCCGAGGAAATCCCTGAATCGTACGATTCCACCCAGCCGAAAACCGTTCCAGCCCGTTGAGTTCTTGGATTTTGTGCAAAAGCCGAACTTGAAGGCTTCTCTGATCTTCAGATTCGCGACTTGTTCCAACGAGACCGCTTTCGAGTTCCGCAACGAATCGAACGGCCTGAATTGCAGAAAAAAGCAGCCAAAAAGGCCGGAGATTTAAGCTTGCAAGGATGCATTCTGGTCCAAAAAAAGAAAATTACGCGGCTTCATTTTGTATTCTCAATAAGTCAAATTTCCGAATAATATAATGTAATGAATTTTCATAACATATTGAAAATAAACATATTTATATTTTTCCCCTTACTCCGATTCGGCGCTTGAAACAACGGCTTCAACAATCAACAAAATATTTTCAATTGGCTATGGATAATCTCAAAATCGTCGCCTACGGGTTTTCCGGAAGCCAAAAGGCATCGAGAAAGCCATGAATTCAATTCCGGCCAAAAATTCGTCAGCAGAAAGCATTGCAAATTGCAATTCCCGCGGAACGGCGACCAGCAAAATTTCTGTCGAACGGCGCGCCCCTGTTCGACCCGTCCAACCGGACTGCTTCGTTCCGGCGTCAGCAAGACGAACTCCTGCGAAGGTTCGCCGAATCGGCCTCGTCCGATTTTGAACCCTATGGCTCCGCAAGGAAAAGTTCAAATGCCTGAATTCGAGTTTCTGCCGTTGGTCGGCACGCCATCCGCGACGGTCGATGCAGTCAGCCTTGGCGAAACCTATGCCGCCTCAGTTCGAAGGGTATTCAGAACTGCGACCGACCGCTGCGTTTCGACAAACCGCGAACCGGGATTGCGGGAAGTGGACCGCCAACTGGCCATTCGAACGGCGGTTCTCGAACCATCCACCGGAGTGAAGGAATTGTCCGCAATGCGCGACCTGATCAGGAAGGTCCACATGCTTCAGGCCGCTTACGATGAAGCGGGCCACATCATGATGCCGTTTCAGCTGGTGCCGAAAAACGTCGATCTGCCCTTTTGGTTTCGCTTCGAGGACTGGGACGGCTTCAACTCGTTCGCCAGCCGCGTCAGGCGGACAACCTACAGGAAATTCCGCTCGCGCGGCTGCTCCGAATTGCCGGCATTGGTCGAAGAAGCGACCAAGTCCGGACGCTTCCCAAACAGCCCCGGGCAAAAAAATGCCCTGGCCGACCGCCTCTCGGGACGAAAAGCGAAGATCGCCAGGCGCTCGCCCAAGATCGGCTGGACGCCGATCAGCGAGTCCGAATTCGAAAGAATGCTCGATCAGCTGCCTGCGGACGCCGAAAAGGCGGCGCTGGACTCATTGCGCGAAGGCGAGAGAACGAAATCGGGAGGGATCGCAAGGCTGCTGGCTCGCTCAATCTGGCTTACGGGAATGCGCTCTCTGGAAGCGTTCCAGTGCCGCCTGCTCACGACCGATCCCGACGAGAATCTGTCCCCGCGAGAGCTGAGGAGAATTCTCGACGATCCAAGAGCCGCGCACGAAGGCGGACGCCTTCGAGATGCAGACCTTGAAATCGCACGCAACGACTTCAGACACAGCGGGCCGGGTTCCTTGATTTTCGGGATCAGAACGCTGAAGACCGCGAATTCGTCGCCGTTGATCTACAATGCATTGAGATTCCAGATCTTGGATGGAATCGATCAGCGCGACGCAGCGGCGCTCGCCTTCGCGTCAATGCTCAGCCGGCTGAAAATTCCGCGAGCCCGCGCGGAAGGCATCGCCGCGCGATGCACGAAGCATCTGGGATCGGCCTCTCGCAAAGCCGATCCGGGAAGAGAGCAAGCGGTCACGCTCCACACATTGAGGCACGCGTTCGTCGATGCGGCCCGCCGCATGCTTCCGCCTCACGAAATCGCTGCGCTTTCGGGCCACACGTCGCGCAGGACAATGCTCGGGTACGGCGGCAAGCATGTTCGCACGAGCAAGAGCTCCGGAAGTACGCGCTGGATGCCGAAAGCAGATCCCGCAAGCGCGGAAGCAATCAGGAGGGCGTGGTCGTTGCGGGCGGCGTTGAAAGTGGAACCGACGCCGGATCCGGAATTGCTTCCGGAACCGGAGTTCCGCTGAGATGACCTGCAGCCAGCCCGATACAGTCCTCGCCACCCTCCTTTTTCTCTAGCCTCAAGGTTTCGGTCACATGGAATTCCCAACCGTCGCCGCGGAAGCGGCGCGCGCTCTTGAACTCGCGCCAAGCGCTCTCTGCCGGCTGAACTCGTTCGAAGCAAGTCGATGGCCGCGACGCGCCGCTCCTGCGCTCGACGGGCCGGCGGGAGCGCCCGCAGGACCATGCTGGAGGGAAATCATGCGCGAGCATCCATCCGAGCACGTCATTCCAGTCGCGAAATCCAGCTCAGCGAATTCCGCGGATTCGAGAGCCGGGTCTCCGAGTTGCGCAGCGACCCGTCGTCGTCATGCGCTCGATCGCGCCGCCAAGCGAGTCCTTTCGCCCGGCGGCACAACCCTTCCGTTCGGGAAGAGACGCCGCGGGCGATCAACCCGGAACGGAAACCCATCCCTTGTTCAGCAAACAGAAAGGAAACGACATGACAACTGGTGAACAAGCACGCAACCACGATCCCCGCGAGGCGCAACCCAATGATTCCGCCTCCAATCCCAACTCATCGAATAATGGAGTCGACATGACCACAACCCAGTCCAGCGGAAGGAAACCCCGCAAACCAAGTTCGCAGAAACGCATTCGAGCGTTCGTTTGGGACGCATCCAAGCAAAACGTCGTTGACAAGACAAGAAGGATCGCCGCTTGGGAGGCCGCGCCGGCAAATCCCGAAGGACAATTCATGGAACTTGATTCCAAAATCAAGTCGAACATCAAGTCCGTCGGTCACCTCCAGATCCTGGATCGTCCGTCGAGCGAGATCGTCAAACCGCGAATCTCCGCTCACGGAGAGAACAAGCTGACGCTTTGGCTGCCGTTCGACACTCCGCTGAACGCCTACTGGGCGGCTGCATCCGCGCTCGGACAGTACGGCGCCAATGCCGTGAAGATCGATGACCGCATCGGGCGGATCATCATAACTTCGGACGAACCGGCCGATTACGGATACACCCCTTTCATCAAGCGGTCGTTCACGCCGAAGGACAGAAGGGTCAAGACGATCCGGCCGAGCGAGACGAAGCATTTCCTGCACTACCTGCAGCATGTCTCCGCCAGGCGCACCGGCGACGCTGCGCAGGACGAGTTCGAATTGAAGCTCATGCTCACCGTGTCGAACTGCATCGATGTTCAGCTCAAGGCTTCGGAGGATTTGATCAGGCATGCCGGGAACAACGGGTTCCTCTGCAGGACGCCGGATGAAGCTTTCGAGGACCTGAAGGAACTCTGGGAGGCGATCAGGATCAGAAGGCATCCGTTCTGTCCCCCGACACGATGGGATGTCATCACGATGCTTCGGAAAAAGGGCCATCTCCTGCCGACCGACAAGAAGCACTCCGCGCTTCGCCCGATTCTTTCGTCGGCTTCGTTCAGCGACATCGCCCGGATCGTGGAGAAGACCCGCCTTTGCTCGTTCGACGTCATCCGCTCCAGTTCACGCTCGAACGGCGCGGTGCGAGCGCGGTATATCGCAGCCCACATCATGCGTTCGACGACCAGCAAGTCCGTGGCGCAGATCGGAGCCGCCTTGGGCGACCGCGACCACAGCTCCGTCGTCCACGGGCTCGGGCAAATCGACGCGTGGGCCAAAAAGCGTCCGTTGAACGCAATGCTTCTCGACTTGTTCTGCCGGCTCGCCGACAATGTCGGGATCTGCAATGGGCTTCGCAAGGATCCCGAGATGGTGAAGCGCTTGGCAAGCATTCCGCCGCTCGCGAAATCCGGCGGCAAAAGCGGCTGACCGCAGCCAGAATTCGACGGCGAAGGCGTCGGGCCGCACCCATGAGGCCCGACGCCTGATCCTCGCCGCCTCCGGCCTATCAATTTCCCACTGTTGACTCGGAGACCATTCCGTATGTCCTCAAGGTTCGGTTTTGCTGCATCTGCGGCGCGAAGATCGTCCACGCGACCCGGAATCCAAGGATTCCGAGGAGCGGCTGCCGATTCAATCTCTGGAATCCAGCGTTTCAGCCGCGGACCCGCAGGCGGTCGGATTTGGCGGAGCCTTTGATCGCAAGATAGCAGGCGACCAAGAGGCGGAACGCAGAGTCAAGTGTGTCTTGTTGATAGGCGCCGGGCGCCGTCTTGAGGAAAGTCCCGCCTCGACCGGCACGGGCATGGCGCGAGCGTGCCGGAACTTGGCGGACATGCAAGCGGATTTCGTCTTGAATTCCCGCCGCCCTTCGCCTAGTGTCCGGTCATGGCCAATACTTCCACTTCGTCGATGGATCAGCTTGTAGCAAGCGGCGTGGATCCCATCTCTGCGCCAAACTCCGCACGCACGCTCCCGAACTCCGCACGCACATCACTGCGGGTGATGTTGTTCTGCCAAAAGATGAATCCCATCAGCAAGCCAATCACTGCTATCAACACGCCAACCGCTGCAACGAGAACGCCGATACCCGTCCAGCCAATGCCTTCCTTCGATGCAGGCAGTCGCGCGGCTTCCCGCTGTCGAGATTGGTCGGCAACCCCCGAAGATCGCACCGCCGTCTCGACAAGTTTTATAATCGCCTCGGCAGCCTTGGGATCCACGCCGCTTGCTACAAGCTGATCCATCGACGAAGTGGAAGTATTGGCCATGATCGGATGGTAGGCGAAGGGCGGCGGGAATTCAAGACGAAATCCGCTTGTCTGCCCGCAAAGTTCCGGCACGCTCGCGCCATGCCCGTGCCGGTCGAGGCGGGACTTTCCGGTTCCGGGCGGTCCGAGGAAGTGGACGGTTTCGCGTCTCCGGATGAAGTCGAGCTGGGCCAAGGCGGCGATTCTCTCCCGGTCGAGGGACGGCTGGAATGCGAAGCCGAAGCTTTCGACCGTCTTGACGGGGAGGAGCTTCGCGGTTCGCGATGCGATGTCGATTCGTCTTGTTTCGCGCAGGGCGCAATCTTCGCTCAGGATGGCTTCGACGGCTGCGGTCTCGCCCTGCTCGAGGCGCCGCAGCGCGGATCCGAGCGCTTCGAGCGCCCGGGGCATTTTCAGGCCGACCAGGGCGGCGCCGATGCGGTCGATCAGTTCGGTCATCGGGCTGCTCCCTGCCGTTCGAGGCGGCGTCCGACGGCGTCGTGGAAGGCCAGGGACCGTTTCGGCGCCTCCTCGAGGTCGGGCAAGTCGATCCGCGGCGGAGGCGGCCTGCGGTGGCCGGGATCGACCCTGCGGCGGTTCCGGCCTTCGAGGACCGGATGCCGGGCGGTCAGCCTCCTGTCTTTGAAGATCCGCACTTCGGCGGGATGCCGCTGCACCTCCGGCACGCGCTTGCGGGCGGCGTCCGGGATCGAATGGAGGTTTCCGCCGACGGAGACCATTCCGTCGCGGCCGGCGCGCCGCTCGACGGTCAGGACGGCGTCGCAGGGGGTGCGCGGGCAGCGGGATCAGGAAGCATCGCTCTTCGGCGAAGGCCTGGTCGACGATCCGGCCGGTGGTGGCGTGGACGCGCGGATTGGCGATCTTGCCGCGCCAAGTGTCGAATTGCGCGTCGGGATCGTCGAGGCCGCGGAAGGTCCGGTCGAGGAAGAAGTCCTGCCGGATGCAACGGAACGGTCGCTCGACCTTGCCCTTGGTCTTCGCCCGGCAGGCTCTGCAGGCCTTGGGCGCCGATCCGTAGTGGTCGAGCAAGGCGACCAGCGACGGGTTGTAGACCGCCGACCGGTCGGCGTCCTCTCCCGGGACGGCGGTCTTCATCCGGTCGCAGGCGCTTCTTTCGTCGCCCCTCCGCATGCGTCGAAGGCCGCCACATGGCATCCCGGCACCGTCTCGAGCTTCTGGTCGGCGCAGAACCGCCCCGCAGCCATCGGCTGCATCCGAGGACGAACGAGAACGGATGGACTTTCCTGAAGACGCCTGGCTCGTCGGCGCATTCGGTTTTGAATTCGGCGAAGTCGACCTGGGCCTGCTCGCCGGGCCCGGTCTCGAAGCGGCGCTCGAACCTGGGCGCCGCGTCCGGCCGGATCGCGCGGAGATGGGCGGTCACCGCCGTGTAGCCGCCTTCGTAGCCGCGCTCCCGGATCTCTCGGAACAGCCGGCGTCCGGACAGGTCGGGGCAGTTCCCGATCTTTTCCGCGAGATAGTCCTCGTACGGCTCCAGGAGCCTCGGCCGCGGCTCCCGCGGCGAATAGGCAGGAGCCGCGAGGCCCCGGTCCGGAAGCTTGCGGACCGTCTTCCGGTCCAGGCCCGTCCGCCGCGCGATGGCGCTGATCGAAAGGCCTTCCCGTTTCAGTTCTTGCAGCATGACAATCTTCTCCAGCTTCAACACCCGACCCGAGCCTCCTTCGGCAAAAAAATCGGATGGGATTTTGGACTGCTTTCGTTCCGGGGGGCATGCCCCCCCCGGAACGAATTCGCAGCCCCCTGACTGGGGAATTCTGCTTTAGCGCTTTTGGGGAGTTTTCACTTAGCAACTGTATCTCGAGGTCGTCGAAATTCGGGTGGAATCGAGGCGGGATCGGGTTGTTGAGCGTTCCCTGGTTGCCCTTCGCCGGCAGCACGCAGTCTCCGCCTTTCTCCACGATCCGCGCCGACGTCTCGCGCTGGCAGTGCATCGCGTCGGCCGCCGCCGTGCGCCCGTCCAGATCCAGAAGCGCGGGGATCGCAGCGGTCTCGTTCGACTTCCCGTCGACCTCGGCCTGGCCGAGAACGAGTCCGGCCCGGGGCTCGAACGCCTGCACCGGATGCAGCGCGGACTTCTTCTTCGCATCCATGACCGCGCCCTTGAGCGCCTTGCCGTCGACCGCCACCTGATCCTGCGGAAGCGCCGCCGCCAGCGTCTTCGCGAAGTCCGTCATGGCCCCCGACAGCTGCTCCGGATCAATGACGTCGGACACGTCGGAGAGGGCGTCGTGGCTCGGCGGACCGCCCTTGAGCTCCATGAATTCCTTCAGAAACTCGCAATTGCACTCCGCATAGCGCGCGAATCCGGCGCACGACGAGCTGCCCGACAGCGTCGCCGGAAGGGCGACCGCCAGCATCTCGATCAAGCCGTGCTTCGTGGCGTTGCTCTTGCGGGGATCCCCGACCCCTTGGAAAATAGCGCGGAATCCTTCCATCTCCTGCCTCCGGACACTGCTCTTCGCTGTTGTTTTGACGCGAGTGTGCCATCAGGCGGCGGAAAGGAAAATCAGAAATTTTAAAAGCGATGGAGTGGACGCCAGTACCTCGCAGAGCACTTGATGGACCGCCGGCGTCGGTCGTCAGTCGAACCGGGGTTTCGAGGCAGCCGCCAACCCTCGCGGAGGGCTGGAGCGCGTAGCGCGACAGGCCGGATCGAATATGCGGAACTGTCGGCAGTCAGTTTTAGCAATGAAGGAGGAGTTGCGACCGGGGTTCAGCTTCCGCTCCGGAAACGAGAGCGGAGGCGGGCGGCGCCGGAGATGCAGGAAAGACCGAGGACAGTGCAAGGGCAAACAGTCGTCGAGACGGGATCGGGAAAACCGAGGGCGATCGCAGCGCTTCAAAGCGCGCCAGTGCAATATGGACCCGGTCCGCGCATCTCCATGCAGGCCGGCGGCAACCATCAATGCGCCGCATCAAACAGGCCGGACACGCGACAGCGCTTGACCCGACGCTTGGAGTTGGACAAGGAAAAAACCCGTGTCGCAGGGAGCATCCACGCACGAAGGGCCTGCTTGTTTGATGCAGCGCATTGACTCCAATGGTCCGAATGTCGTAACCTGCTCAAATAAATAAGAAATGCGCATGGAAACCAGAGGCAAATTCCATGCCTGAAGAGGCAAGACCAATGAGCATGATGAAAAT
Organism: Paracoccaceae bacterium; assembly: GCA_965205055.1. Lineage (GTDB taxonomy): Bacteria > Pseudomonadota > Alphaproteobacteria > Rhodobacterales > Rhodobacteraceae > CBDBBY01. The sequence continues at coordinate 4,289,558 of OZ242030.1, forward strand.
AATGCTCGCAGCCGCCGGCGCGAGCATTCTGATGTTGGCAGGGTGCAGCGGCGGCGGTTCGCCGGCTACTTCTCAGCCCGTAGTCGCACGCGATTCAATCGGGGTTGGAGGCGGAGTCGCCGTTTCCTCTTCGGATGTGCATCAATCCGCGACTACCGCCGCGACTGCAAGAGCCAAATTCGGGAGCGTTACGCAATCAAGCAACGTAGCGGGAAACGTCACCACCGATACGGCTGATGCCCGATTTGACGGGAGTCAATTGCGGTTTTCAGTCACTCGTGCGGACGGTTCCGTTGAGAACTTTGTTCCGCCGCCGGAAGCGGAAGAAGTGGACCAGTTCGACGCGCCAAATCCAGATTCAGATTCGGGAATAATTTCGGACAGCTGGACATTGGTCGGGGCGGCTGACGGGAACGCCCGCTCGATCGCTTTCGCATCGGCCAATTGGAGGCAGCAGGCTGCGCAAAGTGAGTGGCTTGCTCAAGGCGTTTGGATACGAGTCCCGGACATTGACAATCCGACTCCGCAAAGCATCGAGATCGGCACTTTCGTTGACGGTCCTGAAATCGGGCGGGATGCCGACTTGAGCGGCCTTGGCGGAACGGCGACTTACAACGCAATAGTTTCCGGTCTCTACGTTGCGGAATTGCCTGGTTCGGATGCGCCTCAAGAATCCGATGAACCGCAAGTGGGCATATTCAATTCCCGATTGAGATTGGAGGCGGATTTCGGGGCGAACACCGTCAGCGGGCGCATCGGCGCCACAAACGGAATCGAGGTTTTTGAATTTTCTGACGACTCGTCACCGGAAAGAGTTTCCTACAGGATCAGTTTGGACAGTGCGGCAATCAACAGCAATGGAAGGATTGAGTCGGGAAGCGTCACCGTCAGTTCGGCCCTCGACCAGCCTATAGAGAGTCGCGGGTCTTGGAGCGGACGCTTTTCGAGTGAAAATGCTGAAAGCGGGATGCCGCGCGCAATTGGCGGAACCGTCGGGACTTCGTTCAGGGTCGGCGCAGGTGCAGATGCGTTGGACATAGTATTGCTTGGATCGTTCCTGGGGGAACAAACCAATTAGTGTCTGTCTATGCTAAGTCATGCGTCATTTCGAAGACGGCGGCGAGGTTCAGGAAGCCCCGATAGGTCGCGTCGAGCTTGTCGAACCGCATGAAGAGGCACCGGCAGCCCTTGAACCTCCGGAACAGCCGTTCGATCTCGTTGCGAAACTTGCAGGTTTCCCGGTCATGCTCCCGTTCGGCTTTCCGGTTCGCCTTCGGCGGCACGACCGGCGTCATTCCCAGGTCGCGGACGAGCTGGCGGGTCTTGTCGCCCTCGCAGGCGCGGTCCATCGCCAGAGGCGCGTTCGCGACCGGATCGGCCCAGCTCTCCAGCAGGGCGCGGCCTTCGGGCGCGTCGTTGGCCTGGCCGCCGGACAGGCGAAAAATCATTGCCTGCCGGCCGCTTGCGGAGACCATGCGGATCTTCGCGTACCAGCCGCCGCGCAACTTGCCGATGCTTTGCGGCCCGTTCGTCTTCCGCGCTCCGGCGCCGTCGGGATGCACCTCGGCGCTGGCGCTGTCGAGGCCGAAGCAGTCCGCGCCCTCGCCGACCGCCTCCTGCTCCCGAAGCGTGGCGAACAGCCGCTCGAGCACGCCGCTGCGCGACCGGCGGCGGAACCGGGCGTAGACCGTCTGCCATTTTCCGAAGCGCTTCGGCAGCGCGCGCCGTTTGCAGCCGTTCTCCAGAACGTACAGGACCGCGTTGATGAAGTCGATGTTCGAAATCCGCACGTTCCCGCGCTGAACCGACAGACAAGGGGCGGATTTTGGCGCACTATTTTGCTGCGGTCTGTTTCATGATTGCATACCGCTCGATTTTTATGTCATTTTTGACAGTCACTTAAGCATGGAATCAAGCAAAACTCAAGCAAAAACTCTAGCGTAGACAGGCCCTAATACGCCAAAATCCCGGTTCTGGGGAGCGAAAGCCCGCAGACGCCGTACGACTCCGGCGCAGCTGAGGAGTGGGTGAGGTGCACTCAACGGAAGAAAAGTTTCATGCCAAATGAGATGCACACTTCTGTACCGCCATGCACCGCCCCGTCGTCGGCCTTCGTCAAGGCCGGCGACGGGAACGCAATATCATGGTTGAGATATAGAAGTTGTGGATTCTCATCAGATACGCCATCTTTGCGCCGCAAGTCAATTTTCGATCAGGCTCTAACCGGAAGTTCCGTGCGATTTTGAAGCTTCGCCTCGCATTTTTCCTTCCGCAGCAATGGGCTGCGGCGGTTTCGGGCCATTTTTTTGGCTGCAGGATGTATCCATGCAAAGATTCAATCGATTGTGATATTTTTATTTTTATGTATGATTTTTCATATGATAAAATGTATCCATGTTTTTCGATGTCGTCCCGAACCGCAACTCGCGGCCCACGATCCTGATCCGCCAAGCCTACCGCGAGGGCGGAAAGGCCAAAAAGCGCACCCTCGCCAACATCACCAAGCTTCCCCCGGATGCGGTCGAGAAGATCCGCAAGATCCTGCGTGGGGCCGCGTCCGCCCTCCGCGGCCGGATCCGAAATGCGGAAAACGGAATTCATGCCTCCGGCTTCGCCCGAGGGGCATCGAACCTGAAACCAAGTCTTGACATTCCCGATCGAAATTGCAGAACTAACGGCACACTACTCCTCGTCGTGGACGTCGAAGGGCTCCCGCTCGGGCTCGCCGTCCACGCGGCTTCGGTGCAGGATCGGGACGGAGCTCCGGCGGTGATCGTCGAGGTGCTGGAGAAGGCGCCGCATGTCAAGAAAATCTGGGGGGACGGCGGATATCAAGGAGGGAAGCTGGCGTCCGCGCTCAAGAAGCTCGGCATCGGAACCGATCTTGAGATCGTCAAAAAACCCAAGGACGTCAATGGCTTCACGGTTCTGCAACGCCGCTGGGTCGTGGAGCGGACCTTCGCCTGGATGTCGCGCTGCCGGCGTCTGGCGAAGGACTGCGAGCGGAGCTTGGAGAGCTCCTTGGCGTGGGCGCAGCTGGCCGCGTGCCGCTTCATGATGCGCCGGATCGCAAGGGCCGCAACATGCTGATGATAAAAAATAAAATCGGATTCATGAATTTCCGTTCATACTCTAACACCCAATTTACAAGAGAGTTGCAGTATACTATATTCATTTATACTAAGTCACAGTGGCTTGTTTTGCAGTTAGAAGCCTGTCCTAAGAGGTGTTACAGCTTGACCTAAAGTTGAGTGGCTTCGCCAAGAAGTCGTATCTTTTGTCATCTGACAACCTGACAAGGATACCGGACATGCCTTGGAACGAGACCACCAAAACACAATATACAAGCCCTCTGGCTCGGTTTGAAAACGATTTGACGGAATAGGAGTGTGCCTTGTTCGAACCGAGTTTTCCGCCCCCGGCCAAGAGAGATCGCCATCGCAGGAGTGACCTTCGGGAGGTAGTCAACGCGGTCCACTGCATGTCCGACACCGGATGCAAGTGGTGGTCGCTTCCTCCTTGTTTTTTGCCGTCTGCGGCGGTTCAGAACTATTTCTACGAGTGGAGCCGCGAAGGGGTCTTTGACCGATTGATGAACACGCTTTGCGTCTGCGGGCGCGAGCTGGTGGGACGCTCCGAGACCCCGGTCGCGGCGGTAATCGGTCCCCAATCGGTGGAGACGACGGAGATCGGCGGGCCGAGGGGCTACGACGCGGGTAAGAAGGCCGAGAGGCGCAGGCGCCACCTTGTCGTCGACATCGAGGGATTCCCGATCAAGACCGCCATCCATGAGGTCTCGGTGTTAGATCGGGACAGGGCTCCAGCCGTGACCCTCGGCGTGCTGAAGAAGGCGTCGCATGTCAAGAAAATCTGGGCGGGCGGCGGATACCGGGGACGGAAGCTGGAGAAGGATTTCTGTTCAGTATCCGACTTCGCCCCCTTGTGGCGCTATTGGGACAGGCTCTTCGGTTAGAGTGAGGAAAATGAAATTGCGTAAGAGATTTCTTTTGATGCTATCCGTCGCATTCAATTGTTTTGCTGCGGCTAATGCTCAGGACAGTGTAGAACCCCTAATATTGTACGGTGATGAAGCAAGCAAAGTATGGAATTCCTTTGACAAAGTTAATAAATACAAGATAGATAGATTTTATGGTACGGACACTACTTTCACCGTGTCATTCACGAAAGTCACCGCCAATATTCTAGAGTCATTAGATACTGATCGCATGAATACTGTAATCACCGTGCCGGGTGGTGAGATAACGGGAGTCACCTTCAAAGATGTAGCCAATGCGCTGGGTTCGGATGTCGCAAGTTTATCTGAGAAAGAAATTACCGTGCCGATATCGCACGCTACAGTAATCGAGTCCGTATCCGATGCCAAGATTGTTTTACCGGTGTCCGATATCAAGATCACAGCTAATATTCCTGCTAAGGTAGCCGTCAAATTGACGCAATCAAAAATAAAGTCGATGACCAGCAGCGAACTAACTGCAATGCTGGATAAGGACCCCCACATCGATTGCATCCAAGGATGTGTGATCGTCTTGCCAGACGCCGAAGTCACCGCGAGAATCCCTCGTCAAATAGCTAGTCAGAACCGCGATAACGAGAGTTCCGATCTGGAAATAAAATCATCCGTGAAGAACCTCAAAATGCACTTTAAAACCGTATTTTGGAGCTGTTCTACGCCAAATCCAAGTGGTTTTTGGAGCCGATTATTAATTCGATCAGAAAAGGAGGTGGTTGTATGCGTGAATTAACCCAACTAGTGAGTTCATTAACTAGTGTCTGGCAGAAAACTCCAACGCATTGAATTTTCGTCTTTAAATCGGATTTTCGCTTGCGAAGATGTCCGGGATTCGGTAGGATTCCCCGGATTCGCCGCAGTTTCGGCGTCTGTTTCAGAATCTTCGGAGGATTTCGGCATGCGGAAAGTCATCACGGAGCCGTCCTTTCTGGGATCGATCGACATCGGGGCGATCGAGCTGGACGCGAAGTCGCGGGACGACATCCCGGCGCTCCTGATCGGGCTTCAGGCGATCTATCTGGACGAGGCGACGCGGAGGGAGCTGTTCCGGCTTCTTGAGGCGCACATCCTTCCGGGCCGGCGCCGGAACACGGGCCGCCCGGGGATGGACCTGTGGCGGATTCTGGTGATGGGGGTTCTGAAGCAGGGCCTCCGGTGCGACTTCGACCGCCTCCGGGAGATCGTGAACCGGCATGCGGACGTCCAGGCGTTCCTGGGCCACGACGTCTGGTTCGACCCCTGCCGCTACGAGCTTCAGAACATCCGGGACAATGTGGCTCTTCTGACGCCGGAGCTTCTCGGCAAGGTGAGCGACCTGGTTGTCGGGACGGGCCACAAGGTCGCGGGAAAAAAGCTTGGCGCAGCGTTGGTCGGGCGCTGTGACTCGTTCGTGGTGGAGACGGACGTCCACTATCCGACCGACGTCAACCTGCTTCGGGATTCGGCCCTCCGCCTGGTCCGGGAGGCGTCGCGGTCCTGCGGGGCGTTCGGCGTTCCCGGATGGCGCCAGCGGCGGCATTGGGAGCGCACGGTCGGCGAGCTGTTCAACGCCGTGAGGACGGCGTCGCTGCAGCGCTCCCGGCCGGACGCGGTCCGGGCCTATCTGAAGGCGTGCTTGAAACTGGCCGGCAAGGCCGAGGGCTCGCTGGAGGCGCTGAAGGGCGCGGGATGCCCCGAACCGGTTCTGGACGGGATCGCCCGGCTCGCCGCCCATGCGCGCCGCTTCGCGGGCCAGATCAAGCGCCGCGTTCTCCGAAAGGAGAAGATTCCGCACGGGGAGAAGGTGTTCTCGATCTTCGAGGAGCACACCCGCTGGATCTCCAAGGGCAAGGCCGGCAAGACGGTCGAGCTCGGCGTTCCGGTCTGCGTCGTCGAGGACGGGAACGGGTTCGTGCTCGGCCATGAGATCATGTGGGCGGGCGGCGACGCCGACGTCGCGGTTCCGCTGATCAGGCGCTGCCGGGAGTCGTTCCCCGACCTGCGGGGGTGCAGCTTCGACCGGGGCTTCCACAGCCCGTCGAACCGCGAAGAGCTGGACAAGCTGCTGGAACTGAACGCCTTGCCGAAGAAGGGCAAATTGTCGGCCGCCGAGCGCGAGCGCGAGGCGGATCCGGCCTTCGCGGCGGCCCGGCGCAAGCATTCGGGAGTGGAGTCGGCGATCAACAGCCTGGAGCACCGGGGGCTGGACCGGGTCCGTCTGCGCGGCCCGGACGGGTTCGAGCGGGCGGTCGGCCTCTCCGTCCTCGCCCAGAACCTCCACCGGATCGGGCAGATCCTGCGCGAACGCGAGCGCGAGCGGATGCGGCTGGAACGCACGAGAATGCAGGAGGAGCGCAAACGGCTGGAGCGGGAGCGCAAGAGAATGCGGCAGGACCGCGAACCGCCGCAACAGTGCCGACGACTCCGCGCCGCCTGAGCGGCGCTTTCCCGGAAACCGGCCGGCCGGAAGGCGGCCGACGGCGGAGCCTGCGCCGAAACCCCGGAAAACCGAGGCGGACGCGGAAATGTCGGCCCTCGGAGCCGAACCGGCGTCGTTCCCCCTCGAACATGCGCGTCGGAAGACACCCGGCAAGCCGTCCGTCAGTGAAAACCGGTGCCTTTTCTGCTAGACACTAACTAGTCAAAATATAAGAAGAATGGTTCCGCTTATAAAGAAAAGGAAACACTCAAAGACGAAGGAGAACAAATTTATCAAAGAGAGGGTTTTGTACGCCGATGTCGATACAATGCTCAACGGTGAATTGGGTAAAACTTTTCATTCCAAAATCATGTCAATTGATGAAGCACAAGATTAAGCAATGAAAGCAATTACTGTGATTTCAGTATTTCTTCCATATTTCTTAAATTTTATTTCCATTGAAAGCAGGCACTTGAGGATTGCAATAGAAAACTACAGCGATTCATTGAATTTACTGGTTTTCGATTCAATAGAAAGAGAGGATCTGCTTGAGTTAATTTTAAAAAACGGTGAAGTTGTTGTTGGGTTTCCTGTTAAATCATTAAATATTGGATACAAATTTGTTGATTTAATTCCTTACGCGGGTGGATTTTATAATTTGGAAAGAAATTTAACTAAAGTTACATCTATATACTGGGCTATGGAGAATAGGAGGTTACCTCCGGAAAGGGTCGTCGAATATTCGAATCATATAGTTAGTGTAAAAGCAGAAGAGATATTGCTTGCGAGAAATTTTGATCCTCAGGTCTACAATTATGTTTTTAGCGAGGTATTGCAAGCGACAGAGGATTCTTAGGTGACAATTAAGTTAAATTGAGTGCCTTTTGTATCTGTTATAATAGCTTGTTTACTTGAATCCGCTTGTGTGTTTGGGCGCTTGATGTTCGCTACACGTTCATGCCATAAGCGGCGCATGACGAATCAATCCGAATTTCCGAATGCGATGTCCGCCGATCAGTTCGGGCATATGTTCCCGAACGACGAGGCTTGCGCGGAGGATCTCTTCCGCCGCCGCTGGCCGGGCGGCTTCGTTTGCCCGGACTGCGGGAGCAGGAACGCGATCCGGCTCAAGCGTTTTGGCATGAAACATCTCCATCATTGGGCACACTTCGACCGTTCCCCGGCAGCGCCGAGGCTGAGCGGCGTCTGCGGGCTTTCGCTCCCCGCGCCGGGATGGCGTTCGCGGGCGTCCCCCGTTCCGGCCCGCCGGCGGTCCCGTTTCGGAGGGCTCGGCTTGCGTCAGGCCGGTCGTGTCGCCGCCTGTCCGGCGGCCGGCTGCTCGATGCCGTAGGCCTTCATCATGCGGATCCAGCGCGGGGCATTCCTGCGCGCCATGATCTCCCGGCAGTCGGTTCCGGGATCCGTGCAGGCTTCCGGTTCTTCAGGACCGCATGGATCACGCGGACCAGCTTGCGGGCGGTGGCGAAGACGGCCTGCTTGTAGCTCTTCCTCGTCCTGAGGGCGCGGAAGTGGCTGTGGAACTGGCATTCCTTGAGTAGTGTGCCGATATTTCTGCAATTTCGTTCGGGCATGTCAAGCCCCGGTTTCGCGTTCCATGCCCGTCGGTCGAGGCCGGAGGCATGAATTCTGTTTTCCGCATTTCGGATTTGGCCGCGGAGGGCGGATGCGGCCGCGCAATTGAGGGCGCGGAACTAGCGCCTTCGCTTTTAAAATTTTCCGATCGCGTTGGCCAGCATTCCGAGCAGATATTCGTCGCTCATGGCGGCGATCTCCATCCGCCCCTTCAGCGGGTAGTCGTCGTCCATGAGGCGCACGATGTCCGGGCCGATGCGCCGGATGGCGGCGAGGCACTCCGGCCCGCCCAGGGTCCGGTTCCGCATCCGGTCCTCGTCCATGACGACGTCCAGAACCCAGTGGACGCAGTTCTCAATCTTCCAGTGGCTGCGGACGAGCTCCACGGCTATCGCATTTGATTTTCCCTTGCTTGATGCTACTCTCGGACCGAGACGGCAACAGCCGCACCGGGCAGATCGAAGAGGCAGGCAATGGAGAAATTGCGTCGAATATTCAATGGGGTGGAGGATCCGCGCAAGAGCAACGCGACGCGCCACGACTTTCACGAGATGCTGACGGTCGCGGTGCTTTCGAGCCTGTGCGGCGGGCAGACTTGCGTCGACATGGCGGATTTCGCGAGGAACAACGAGGAGTTTCTGCGCCGATTCATGCGTTTGGAGCACGGCCCGCCCAGCCACGACGCGTTCTCGCGGCTGTTCCGGATGCTGGATCCGGTCCCGTTCGCGGCGGCTCTGGCGCGGTTCGCGGCGGTCTGGGCGAAGGCGCTTGCGGCGGAGGGCGCCCGGCAGATCGCGATCGACGGCAAGGCGCTCCGGCGCACCTTCTCGAAGGCGTCGGAGCTTTCGCCGCTGCATCTGGCGGGCGCCTTCGCCCCGGAGTCCGGGATCGTGCTCGGGCAGGTCGCGGTCGACGGGAAGTCGAACGAGACCGCGGCGCTGCCGGCGCTGCTCGAGATGCTGGACATCGAGGGCACGGTCGTCACCGCGGACGCGATGCACACGCAGCGCGACGCCGCGGAGCGGATAACCGGCAAGGGCGGGGATTATGTCCTGGCGCTGAAGGGCAACCAGAGATCGCTCCACAAGGACGCGAAGGACTGGCTCGCGGATCCCGGGAATGCGGAGAAAATGCTTTCGCATCAAGAAGCTGGCCGCGGGCACGGACGCGAGGAGACGCGCACCGCGACGGTCTGCCACGACATCGGCCCGCTGCAGGACGCCCACCGGTGGCCGGGCCTCGCGGCGATCGGAAAGGTCGAGTCGGTCCGCGTCTCGGAAGGGCGGACCCGCACCGAAACACGTTATTACATCATGAGCCGGAAGATGTCTCCCGAGGACTTCCTGAAGGCGGTCCGGAACCACTGGGCGATCGAGAACAAGCTGCATTGGGTTCTGGACGTCCAGATGCGGGAGGACGACCTTCGGAACCGGACGGGCCACGGCCCGGAGAATCTCGCGGCGGTCCGCCGCCTGGTCGTGAGCATGGCGCACCAGATGGACGACAAGCTGTCGATCCGGCGGCGGCTCTTGCGGGCGGCTCAGGTGCCGGATTGTCGCCTCGAGATCATCGCCAACGCAGCCAAGCTCGCCGAGAAACTTTGAAGTGCGATTGCCCTGGGACGAGCTCCAGCAGACGCTCCGGCGAAATCTCCGCGCTCATGATGAAATAGCGGACCGCCCGCTCCTGTTTGCCCTTCAGTTCACGGACGGCCTCGATCTTGCCGACGGCCTTGAGGCCGGGCCAATCATGTCGGCTGCCGCCGTTTGCTCCGCAAATCCTGCAGCCAGCCGACATCGTGCGAGACCGTCGCGACGCGCGTCTCGATGCGCCCGTGCCCGCAGTCAACATGCTGATATTCAAGCATTTCCTCCTGCGCCTCGGGATCGTCGAACCAGTCCCGCACGTCCTCGCGCAGCGTCTTCTGGTTGCCTTTCACCGGAAGGACGTAGTCGCCGCCCTTCTCCACGACCGGCGCCGACGCCTCGCGCTGCGTGTGCATCGCGTCGGCCGTCACCGTGCGCCCGGCCAGATCCAGAATCTCCAGAAGGGCCGGAAGCGCCGCGGTCTCGTTCGACTTCCCGTCGACCTTGACCTGGCCGAGAACGAGTCCCGCCCCGGGCTCGAACGCCTGCACCAGATGCAGCGCGGACTTGCTCGAGGCGTCCAGGATCGCGCCCTTCAGCACCTTGCCGTCGATCGCCACCTGATCCGCCGGACCGCTCGGAAGCGCCGCCAGCAGCATCTTCGCGAACTCCGTCAGAGCGGCCGCCATCTGCTCCGGATCGAGAGCGTCGGACAGGTCGGAGAACGCGTCGTGGCTCGGCGGACCGCCCCTGAGCTCCAAGAATCCTTTCAAAAACTCGTATTTGACCTTCGCGTACCGGGCGAACGAACTGCATGACGACTTGCCGGCCAGCGTCGCCAGCAGGGCGATCACCAGCATCTCGATCAAGTCATGCTTCGTGGCGTTGCTCTTGCGGGGATCGCCGACCCCTTGAAAAATAGCGCGGACTCTTTCCATCTTCTGCCTCCGGACACTGCTCTTCGTTGTTGTTTTGACCGAAGAGTGCCAGCAGACGGCGGAAATGAAAAACAGAATTTTTTAAAAGCGAAGGCCCTAGCGCGGAACAGTTCGAGGATGACGGCCGCGTTCCGTCCGGGCAGGATCTCCTTGCGGGCATTCCGGGTCCGCGGCGCTCCGTCGGACCTATCAACAAGACACGCTCAACTCTGCGTTCCGCCCCTTGGCCGCTTGCTGCCGGGCGGCCGAAAGCTCCGCCGAACCCAACGGTCCGCGATCAGCGGTCGAAACGCCGGATTCTGGAGGTCGAAGCGGCAGCGATCTCTTCGTCGTCCAGCAGTTCCGGGCCGGGCGGTCGACCCTCGCGCCGCAAATGCAGCGCTGCCGAGCCATGAGGGCATACGGAATGATCAACGAGTCAGCAGCAGGAAATTGATAGGTCCAGATCCATGGCGCCCGTCGGGCGGCAACGACAATTCCTCGGCCACGAACACGCCGTTCCGGCGCGCGAACTGCTTCAGGCGGGCGGCGAAATCCGATGCCCCGCCGATCGAGTGCTGTCGACACGGACGCCGCCCCCGTCGCCCAGCGCCTCTGTCATCTCTTCCTCAAGAATCTTCTGAAGCACGCCGCGCACAAGATCGCGAACCGCGTCGCCGCCGGATCCAAGCTCCGACTTGAACTCCGCCAACTTCGCTCTGCCATGCATCCGGCCATGGCGTCGTCATTTCCTGTACAAGGGATGGTTGTTTGCGAATCCGTAGGGACTTGCCATGGCCAATCCTCAGTGAATGCTTTTTGCCGAACTTCTGCATCTCAACCATGATATTGCGTTCCCGTCGCCGACCTTGACGAAGGCCGACGACGGGGCGGCGGGAATGAATGGAGAAATGAAAGAGAGGTTTTCCGGAGTTCGGCTTCCTCTTGAGGATTCAAGGCTGAAGGCGGCGGAGACGCGGGAAAGGCCGAGGACAGCGCAAGGGCGGACAGCCGCCGGGACGGGATCGGGAAAACCAGTGCGCATCCGCGGCGGCTCCGAGCGCGCAGCAGCGGTACGGGACGGCGCAACCATCAATGCGCCGCGTCAACAGGCCGGACACGCAAAAGTGCTTGACCCGACGCCCGGAATTGGACAAGAAGAAATCCCGCATCGCAATGGGGCTTCCGCATGAATCGCCCGCCCGACTTCCTCGCCCGGAAGGCTTGTTGCACCGCTGCCACTTGACCGAAAAAGCGGGATGCCCCAATTTGCAAGCTTGACTTCCAAGCGATATGACTCTTTATTGCAATATGATTCGCGGCAGGGACCGTGGAAGTTTTGTGTAGGCAAAGAACCTAGATGGAGAAACGACTATGAATTGCAAACTCGTTGCCGGTCTCGCTTGCGGCATGATATTGTTGCTTGGGGCATGCTCCGGCAATCCCCCTCCCCCGGGAACATCGACCACCCCCACTCCGCCGCCGCCCGATGGAGAAGATATGACTGGCGTTGAAAACGCGCAGTTGACAGCCGCGAAGGAAGCTATAACAAAGGCTACGGATAAAGTTACAGTTGCGGAAGACGCTTTGACCGCCGTTGGTGAATCGAATACGGAGGAAAATCGAGCGACTGCGCGGGCAGCGATCAAAGAAGCCATCGATGAACTTGATAAAGCGGAGAAAGAGGTAACAAGGATATTCGGTGACGCAGAAAATGCAGCTCTCAGGGAGGCTCTGTATGCTGAGCTGAGAAAAATAAGAGGTCTCAAGGAAACCGACACGAAAAGACTTAGGATGGAGGAAGTTCCGCTCTTCTGGTTCAATAGAGCGCTCGTGCGCCAAACAATTGCGAATGGCAAGGCTAGACTTCCGGCCGATGCAACCAATGTCGCGGCGGTCACGCCAACGAATCGCACGAAACGCACCAGTGAAACCGTTGCTACTCAGATAGCCAATACAGCTGCAGGCGTCATCAAGAGCACCGATTTAACCGATGCAAAGGCTCCCATGTATTCAGCCAACAAGAAGGTGTTTTCCAACAGCGGCGATGAATTCGTAGTAGGTGGATATGTTTCAGGAACGACTTCGGAGCAATTGCTCGACATATCCTTAAAGACAGGATTGAAGTTGACAGGTTCTGGACTTGAAATTCGTTCCGGCGGAGCAGTGGGATCGGGAACGGGCATTAATGCTTTCACTGGTGACTACTTGGACATGCGGAAGAAGATCGATACCAGCGTCGGCACAGGCATTAGTTCAGGGGGACGGGATCTGCTGATCAAGCTCGACTCACCGGTGCCTGTTTCGGCCCCAGCCACGGATGGCGGTGTTTCCAGTTGGACAGGGAACGGCGACTTCTATTGGAGGGCCATTGCTCCCGCGGGTAAGGATCATTTGGATGCAACTAAGACTGCCTATTATACTGCGAGCACCTACACGCAACCCCTTGGATTCAAAGATCTCGGCACATACGAGGTCTGGCTATCCAATCACATCGGTAGGAACCAAAGGCTCGAGCCGACTGAAAATTCGGGAGTTATCAATTGCCCCGATGGTACCCGTTCAGATGTATACGGCGGTACTTGCCCTTCCGACGACTTGCAAGAGTATCTGGATTATGCCGCATACGGGATGTTTGTATTTATGCCAGATGCCGCGGTCGGCGCTGCCATTCCCACTGATCGTGGCCGCATACAATCAATGCACTTCGGCTACGAGGCATTCAAAGATGAAACCGGCAAAAAGACTCAGAACATCAACGAAGCGGTCAGCGGGACTTTCCGCGGGCAGACTATCGCCACTGCATTCAAGGGCAATCGGGTGCCGGGAGGTACTACTGGAGCTACCGACCTTGAAACCAGGTTGCTGCGAGGCGATGTAGAATTGATGGTGAACATCCCGAAAACATCGGGTTCGGGAGATTTGATCGGAACGATAAGCAACTTCGCGCAGTGGACCGGTAGTATTTGGAATGACTATTCTGACGATTTCAAAGTTAGCTTTGACAATGGCACTGCCAGTCAGGCTATAACCATCACGGATGGCGGAACATTCACAGGCACAGCAAGATTGGCAGTTGGCACCACCGATCCTTTTACTATCGCCGCTACCAACGACGCCGGTGTGGGACAAGTCACAGGGAAGTTCTACGGCCCTCGCACAGATACAGCTCTCGAAATTGCAGGAAGCTGGGTTGTAGGGCATGCTACTGCTAGTCCTACAAATGATGACGAAAAGTGGAAGATTATTGGCAGTTTCGGTGCCAAGCAACGGCCCCGAACTTCGGCCAACTAGTTGGGCTTCCCTGCCGGGAAGCGGTCAAAAGCATTGCTGCCGCGCTATTCGGCGCGGCAGCTTTTCTTCATTTAGAGGGTAACTGAACCTGACAGCGTTTTGATAGCAGCAATTCGCTGCGATAGCGGATTTAAATCTGCAAACTCTTAGAGCTTGAACGAAAATTCATGAATCCGATTTTATTGTTTATCATCAGCATGTTGTCGCCCTTGCAATCCGGCGCATCATGAAGCGGCACGAGGCCAGCTGCGCCCACGCCAAGGAGTTCTCCAAGCTCCGCTCGTAGTCCTTCCCCAAGCGCCGGCAGCGCGACATTCAGGCGAAGGTCCGTTCCACGACCCAGCGGCGTTGCAGGACCGTGAAGCCCTTGACATCCTTGGGTTTTTTGACGATCTCAAGATCGGATCCGATGCCGAGCTTCGTGAGCGCGAACGCCAGCTTTCCTCCTTGATATCCGCCGTCCGCCCAGATTTTCTGGATGCGCGGCGCCTTCTCCAGCACCCCGAGGATCACCGCCGGAGCTCCGTCCCGATCCTGCACCGAAGCCGCGTGGACGGCGAGCTCGATCGGAAACCCTTCGACGTCCACGACGAGGTGGCGCTTGCGCCCCTTGACCTTCTTGCCCGCGTCGTAGCCGATCATGTTTCAAAAGTTCTGCAAAATGCTTTCACTGAAGTTCGGTCATGGCAAGTCCATTGGTTTCGCAAACAACCATCCCTTGCAGGAAAGGACGACACCATGACCGGGATGCATAGTAGATCGAAGTTGGCCGAGTTCAAGTCGGAGCTCGGGTCCGGGGGCGACGCGGTTCGCGATCTTGTTCGGAGCATGCTTCAGGAGATTCTTGAGGAAGAGATGACCGAGGCTTTGGGCGCCGCGAAGAGCGAGCGGACGTCCGACCGTCTGGGTTATCGTTCCGGTTATTACAAGCGTCATTTGACGACGCGGGTCGGGCAGATTGAGCTTCGCGTTCCGCAGGATCGGAACGGGGCGTTCAGCACGGAGCTGTTCGAGCGCTACGAGCGTTCGGAGAGGCGCCCTGCGGGCTTCGCTGTCGCGAACGTCTTGGCGTTGATGCAAATGCAAGTTCACGGGGTTTCGACGCGGAAGGTCGCGAAGGTGACGGAAGCGCTGTGCGGCCACGGTTTTTCGGCGTCGACGATCAGCCGTCTCAATTCGAAGCTGGATGCGGAACTCAAGAAGTTCGCGGAGCGGCGTCTGGAGGGTTCGTTTCCTTATTTGATATTGGACGCCCGCTACGAGAAGGTCCGCGAGGACGGGGTTGTCCGCGACCGGGCGGTCCTGATCGCGGTCGGTGTCGACGCGGCGGGCCGCCGTCAGGTTCTCGGCGTCGAGCTTGCGGAGGGCGAGAGCCATGCGAGCTGGCGTCGGTTCCTGGAGTCTTTGCGGGATCGCGGCCTGTGCGGCGTCGTCCAGGTTGTGTCGGACGACCATTCCGGCTTGACGAAAGCGATCCGTGAGGTTGTTCCGGAAGCCGTCCGCCAGCGGTGCTATGTCCATTTCCTGCGGAACGCCCGGGCCCATTTGAACAGGCGTTCGGGCGACGGCTGCCTCAAGGAGCTTCGCTGGATCTACGATCGTCCGAGCCTTGAGGAGGCTCGGAGGGACTTGGCCGCGTGGCTGTCGAAACGGCAGGCGTCGCAGCCGAAGCTTTGCGATTGGGTCGAGGAGACGTTCGCGTTCCTGCGGCTTCCCCGGCAGCATCATCTTCGGATGCGTTCGACGAACATGCTCGAGCGTCCGGACGAGGAGATCAAGCGGCGGACGAAGGTCGTCCGGATTTTTCCGGACGCCCGCAGCTGTCTGCGGCTTGTCCGGGCCTTGTGCGCGGAGATCCACGAGAGCTGGATGGAGGACGGCGGCCGCTGCCCGGACATGGATCTTCTTCAGGAGCAGCGTCGGGCCGATCTGCGGAAGCTGGCGGCATGAGCGGCGCGCCGTTCGCATTCGGGGTTTTCGCCCGAGTCAATTCGCCCAAGGCGCGGCCAGCATGGAAAGCCTGTGGACAATCCCTTCCGGCGCTGTCGGCGCGCGTCCTGCTCCGGGCCGGGATTGACCACATCCAGTACATCTCTCGGCACTTGATGGACCGCTGACGTCGGTTGTCAGTCGAACCGGGGTTTCGAGGCACTCGCCAACCCTCGCGGAGGGCTGGAGCGCGTAGCGCGACAGGCCGAAGCGAGGGTTGGAGCCCCCTTCGAACTCGGCGATGATCGGCGAGCTCCGCCACTTCCGGCGGAGGGGCGGCTGATCGGGAGCAGCCTACCACATCCAGCGCCGTCGAGCGCCAGGGAAGGACCAGCGCCCCGATCGGCGGCCGCGGCTACGCCCAGCCAGGTGTCTGCGCCCTTGAGCGCCAGTACTGGAATTGGCGAGCGCCGCGGCCGGCCTTTTTTACGACGGAGGAAAGCAATGACGCAATTCGAAATATACGCGGGCATCGACTGGCCGGCCCAAACCCACCAGGTCGCCGTCGTCGATGCGGACGGCGAGATCCTCGGCGAGCGGGAGTTCGCCCACAGCGGCGACGGCTTGGCCGGAATGGCCGACTGGATCCTTGGGCACAGCCCCGACGGCAAGGCCGCCGCCGCCATCGAGAAGCCGCACGGCCCGGAAGTCGACGCCCTGCTGGAGCGCGGCGCCGCGGTGTTCGCTCTCAACCCCAAGCAGCTCGACCGCTTCCGCGACCGGTTCTCCCCCGCCGGAGCCAAGGACGACCGGAGGGACGCCTTCGTCCTGGCCCATTCGCTCGCCACTGATCGGAAGGCGTTCCGGGAGGTGGAACCGCCGCCGCCGGAGATCGTCAGGCTGCGCGAGCTGTCGCGCGCCGAAGGCGATCTGGTCGAAGACCGAACCCGATTGATCAACAAACTGAATGCGCAGCTCCGACGCTACTGCCCCAGCCTTCCTCGAGGCCGCCCCGGACCTCGGACGAACATGGGCCTTCGATCTTTGGACCCTCGCGCCGATGCCGCAGAAGGCCCGCCGCGTGCGCTTGGCCTCCGTCGAAGCCGTGCTCAGGAAAAACCGCGTCCGGACGGCCCGCGCCGAAAGCGTCCTGACCGTGCTTCGCAGCAAACCCGTCCCGACCGCGCCGGGAACCGCCGAGGCCGTCGCCGACTCCGCCGGAAGACTCTTCAGAAGACTCAAAGCCCTCAACGCCGAAATCAAGGACGTCCGGAAGAAGATCAAGCAGCTCGTCGACCGGATCGGGACGATGGAAGGCGGAGGCGCCGTCGACATCCTGAGGTCCGTTCCCGGCATCGGACCCGGCGTCCTGGCCGTCATCCTCTCCGAAGCCTTCGACAGCGTCCGGAGGGCCGACCGGCACGCCCCGGGATGCTACTTCGGCGTCGCGCCCGTCACGAAACGGTCCGGACAAACCATCCTGATCCAGCGGCGGCAAGCCGCGAACGGGCGGCTCAGGAACGCCGCCTGCCACTGGGCCATGGCCGCCATCCGGTGCGACCGCGTCAGCCGGGCAAATTGCCACGCGCTGCGGAGCCGCGGGCACAAGCACGCCCGCGCCCTCAGAAGCATCGCAGACCGACTCCTCGGCGTCGTCTGCAAAATGATCGAAACCGGACAGACCTTCGACCCGGAACGGCAATCGAAAGGCGCCCTCTGAACCCCGAAAAAAACGCTTGACGTTAGGCTAGGTGTCCTTCCCACACTTTCCGCGCGGCGCCGATCGGCCAATATGCCGGCCCTCCGCCGCTCCGTTGAACAGGGTCTGCGCGGCGGGCCGGCTTGGCCTCGGCGCGGGGCCGCGTCCGCCCTCCGCGGCCGGATCCGAAATGCGGAAAAGAGAATTCATGCCTCCGGCTTCGCCCTAGGGGCATCGAACCCGAAACCAAATCTTGACATTCCTGATCGAAATTGCAGAATTATCGGTACACTACTGATGCTCGCGGTCTCCGCCGTCGAAGCCGATCCCCCCCCCCCGCCGGGGCGGAGCCCGCCGCCTGGCTGCTGCTCGCGAGCGCCGGAGAGGCCTGCGCCGAGGACGCGCGGACGGCCGTCCGCTTCTACCGCAAGCGCTGGACCGTCGAGGAGTTCTTCCGGGTCCTGAAGTCCGGGCTGCGCGTCGAGGAGCGAAGGTTCGACCATGCCGAGGATCTGCGCAAATGCCTCGCTTTCGACGCCGCCACCGCCTGCCGCGTCTTCGACATCGCCCGCGCGGCGAGGGAGACGCCCGACGCCCCCGCCGTCGACACCGTCCCCGAGGACGCCCCCCGAATCCTCAAGCGGGTCCTGCGCATCAACGGCGTGCGGCCGAAAGCCCCGCCGAACCCGACGATCCGCGAGTCCGCCGTCGAACTCGGACGCCTCGCCGGATTCCAGCCCTCGAAGCGCCAGCCGCTGCCCGGAATCCAGAAGCTCTGGTCCGCATGGACGATCTTCGCGTCGGCGATGCTGCTCTACCGGGACTTCAAGACATACGGAACCGACGACGAGTCAAGCGTGGGAAATTGATAGGTCCGCGACGGCGTGCCGGGCGGCGGGGCGAAGCGCTACGCGGCCCTTCTCGAGGCGGTCGACGCCCGTCTTGCCGGCAAGTCTCCCCCGTCCTGCCCGAGCTGCGGGCGGCGGATGGAGCGGCGCGGCCGGGTCGGCAAGACGTTCGGGACGCGCCTCGGAGAGGCTCGGGTCAAGCGGCGCTATTTCTACTGCCGCAAGTGCGGCGTCGGAGATTATCCTTTGGACCGCGCGCTGCGTCTGGCGGGCAAGAGAGTCACGCCCGGGGCGGAAGCCGTCTACGCCGACGCCGCCGGTTCCGACAGTTGCGGGGAAGCGCGCCGCAAGCTCCGGAATCTGGCCGGCGTGGCGGTGTCGAGGGCGACTCTCCAGCGCCACAGCGTCAGGATCGGCGAAGAGATGCAGGCGTTCGAGCGCGAGGACGCCGAGGCGGCGTCGCCTGCGGCGGAGCGGGTTCTTCCGGGGATCGACGGCACCGGAGTTCCGATGGCCGCCCGCGAGGTCGAGGGCGTGGCCGGCAAGCAGGCGGACGGCACGGCGAAGACCCGCGAGGCGAAGGCCGTCACCAGCTCCGCGGCCGACGGCCGGGATCCGAAGACCGGGGAGCCTCGGAAGGACAAGGACAGCGGGGCTGCCGGCGTCCGCATCGACAGCGCGAGGGCGGCGGACGGCGCCGGCTGGAGCTCGGAGTTCGGCGCACGCCTGCGGCAGTTCGGGCTCCGGAACGGCTTGGTCGCGGCCAAGGAATTGGTGGTGCTGTCCGACGGGGCGCCCTGGATCCGCAACAGCTGCGAGGAGGCGTTCCCCGGACAGGAGACGACCTTCATCCTCGACCTGTTCCACGCCCTCGAATATGCGGACGCCGCCGTGAAAGCCGCGGAGCCGGACAAGAGCAAGCAGGAGGATTGGATGAATACGATCAAGGGCCAGCCGGACGCAGGGCGGGTCGACGACGTCATCGCCGACCTGGAGCCGCACCGCCGACTTGAAGCGGTCGCGACCTGCATCCGCTGTTACGGGACCAACAGGGACCGAATGCGCTGCGACCTCTACCGAAAGCGCGGACTGCCGGTCGGATCCGGCGTCGTGGAAAGCGCTTGCAAGCAGATCGTCGGCAGCCGATTCAAGGGAGCCGGGCGCCGTTGGTCGAAGATTGGAGCCAACGCCGTGCTCGCCATCAAATGCTGCTTCAGGAACAACCGCTGGCCCGACTTCCTCGATTGGAGGGATTGCAGCGCACCAGCCGCCTGACCAAGAAACGTGAGATGCACCCAAGCTCCGAAAAACGGGTGGACGAAACGGCTGGAGTGTGCAGGTCCGGCATGAGGTGCTCCTGATCTGGTGGTTGTTGATGATTCGCCTTGCCGCATTTTGCGGAAGGGAGCACCCCCTTCAATCCGCTCCGACGCGAGCATGAATCGCAAGCGGAACGCTCGTCCCGCTGACAAAATCCAGCCAAATCCAGCCGGATTGTCACCGAAACCTCACCGGCAGGATCCAAAAAGGCGCAAAATTGCTTAACTGCAAAGGGTTAACGCGTGACATGTCAGACCCACACCCCACGAAACGAGGGGTTTTTCAACAGCCTCTTGTCCACAGGCTTTCCATGCTGGCCGCGCCTTGGACGAGCCAAAGCGCGCGAAGTGGCCGAATGCGAACGGCGCGATCATCATGCCGTCGGCAAGAAGAATTCGCCGCGTCCGGACGAAGCCTCGGAACCTCGCATGGATGATCGGCTTTGCGGAATTATCCACCGGATTCTCCAAACTGATCTTGAATTCCGGAATCAACTTCGCGGGAATTCTCCCGGTTCCGCGCTATTCGGATTTCCGAAGGCTCGGCGGTTTTCGGCTTCTCCGGCCCCGGGCCCGGCCCGAAGGGATTCATCGCGAATCCTGTCCATTGGCATGAAAGGCAAAGGCGTGGCGGAACGAAGACAATCGAACGAAGACGAGCTGTTTCAATTGACGATCTGCGTGGCGTTGGCCCTTGTGGCTGCGGCCTCTCTCTTGGGTCCTTACTTGGACGGCATGCGGATGATCGGCTTGATTGCCGCGTTGATCCATTTGAAGCCGTTCGGCTTGCTGGCCGATCATATGGATTGGCTGCGCGATGCGCCGTATTTCGGCGAAGCTTTGTTCGCGACTGCATCGTTCGCGCACGGCGTGCCAATGGAGTTCGAAGCTGTTGCGGCACTGAGTTCCGAGTCTCGGGAAGCCGTCATGGCCGGCTCGGGCGTTGCGGCGGCCGTTCTGTATGGCCCTTGCTTCGTTTGGATGGCGGCTTCCTGTCGCGCGTTCAGACCGGATCTTGCGCATCGGACCGTGCACGACCTCGCGAGCCTGGTCGGATCGCAATGCAAGCGGTGGCCGCAGGCGCGCTACGCAAGCCGGTTCTTGAATCTGACGGGCGGAAGCGGAAATGCTCCGTCGTCCGACGTCAGCGCCGGACATTCATATCGTCAAGCGGGCCAGCTTGTCTGGTCGGAGCCTCCGCCGATGCTGCCGCCGCATTCCGGCTGTTCGATGCGTCCGGAGGATTGGCTTGAAGTGCAAGGATATGTGAGTCGAAGGGTGCGCGACAAAGACCGTCTGTCGGACGAGGATTGCGAACGGCTTTCCGAAGACAGCCTCTGCGAGGCGTTCGATAGGCAGCTTGGAAAGCCTTGGAAGGGTTTCGCACGGCTTGCGCCCTGCAAGAGGGCGCTCGCCGCCGCGTTCGCATGCTTTCACAGCTACGAAACCGAAAATGGCCACGATTTGATGAATCGGCTTTCGATGCTTGCCGTCGGTCGAGCGGCCGGCCGGTTCGGGATGGATGAAGCGATTTCGCGGGACAGCAGGCTGTCCGCAGAAATCGACGAGATTCTCGACTCGAGTCGTTCATGCGGCCTGAACGCGGTCGCGACGCGGCATGCTTGGGAAACGACGGCCATGATCGCGATGCTCGCGGCGGCCCGCAAAGATCGGGGCGTCGTCTCCAGCGCGTCCTTTCTTTGGTTGAAGCGCGAGGATCGCGGTCTCTGGTACGCTCTGAACAATTCAGGAAATGCGGCGATAATGGCGGAAGCGGCGGGCGCGCTGGCCCACTTCAGAGCCGAAAGGCAGATCGGCAGGCCGTTGAGGCGTCCCGCGACGCGCCAGGCCGCCAGCGCGTTTCTTGAGAATTACTTCGACGTCGCGCCTGAGCGGGTCGCCAAGCGCCGGTCGCTCGCCCGGTTTAGAACTCCGGTCGGAACCAGACTGGAGCAGTTGGCGTCGAAGTCATGAGCCGGACGCGGAACATGCGGGCCGCAGCGCGCCTTCCCGCCCGGCGTCGATTCTGAATGTGGTGCATGTACCCTGTCTCGATCGGCGCGGGACTTCTGATGGCGTTCGCGTTCGCCGGCGCGGGCACGGACCGTGCGGCCGACGCGGCGGGCTTCGCGGTCGCGAACATGCTCTACAGCCACAACGCCGCCTTTGATGCGGCGAAGCTCGCGGGATTCCCGGTCGGCGCGGTTCAGGCCGGCCTGCCGCAGCCGCTGCGGCGGACGAGGGCATGGGAGAGCGAAATCGTCTCCGATGGTGACGGTTCGTACTTGTTGACTTGGCTGTCCGACCCGATCGCCGGCGCCGCGGAAAAGCAGCGTTTCAAGAGCGCCTTGTCGAAACTTGAAGCACCGGATGCTCGGCGGAACTTTCCGGCGGCCGCATTCGCGGGAATGTTTCGGGAATCCGATGGAACCTCTGGTTTCATCGGAACGACAATGGTTCCTTTGCCGTCGGCCGGAATTCGGACAGGCTCGCCGGCGGTCGGCAGCAGAATTCCGTGACCGCGATGCTTGCAGCGAGCGTGATCGCTTTGGCGTCATGCTTGGCCGCCGCTCTATGCGCGCGGGCGGGCGTCGCCCGGCTTCAGCCGGAGTTCGCTTGGAGTCCATGCCGCTGCTCGATTGCATCGGTCGCGGGCGGTGGCTTCAGCCTTTTGTTTGCGATTCTCGCTCTGAAGCCCGGTCCTTCGCTTTGCCTTGAGCCGCCGGCCGCTGCCGCCGTTATGATGATCTGCCCGTTTCTTTCAGTTGCCGCCTACACCGATATTGAATCCTCTTGGGCGCCGTCTGAGCTTGTTGCGCCGATCTGCATCTATGCGGCCGCGATCTTTTTGCCGCCCCGCCATTTTGCCGGGTTCGCCGCATGGGCGGCGCCGATATTCGTCGGAATTGCGCTGCACTGCGCCGGGCGGCTGGCATGGCGGCTTCAATGCGCATTGAGGCGGCCCGCTATTCCGCCAGCCGACTGCATCGCGCTGGCGCTGCCGATCGGGTTGTTCGGAATGCACGGCGTCTCGGCAAGCGCATTCGCATTCATGGCTCTGGCTTTGCTTGCGATACGTGCCGTTCCGGCGGAATTGACTCCTTTCCGGGATCGAACTGCTTGCGATGGAATCTCGTCCGGCGCAGAATTCATCCGCATGCCGGAGCGCGTGCCGTTTCTTTCCGTATCGTTTCCGATCATTCTGCTGGGCCTGCTGGTTTCGGCTGCGTTCGGATTTCCGCCCGCCGATGCTTGCGGTTGATCCCGCGCGCGTACCCGCTTTGTCGCCTGTCGCAATGCACAGCGGCGGCGGCGGAAGCCTGCGCTGTTTCCGGGGTGAGTTTCATGATTCTCGCCCGGGCGGCTGCGGCGCGGCAAGTCCTTTGATCAAGGAAGCCGGGCCAACGCTCGTTTTCGCACCGGCATTCGGCGGCGGGCAGGGCGTCGGCGCCGGCTTTCGACCAGCGGCATCCCGCCCGACCGAAAGAAATGGAATGCGCCTCTGGAGCAGACGGCGAACGGAGCATTGTCTTTTCGCCTCGAATCGGTTCCCCGATAGGTTTTTGCGAAGCGCGGGCGCGATCCCGAAAAGATCCGGATGCGCAAGCGGCCTCGAAATGGGTGCGCCCCATCTTTTTTGTTCAAGCTGCAGCGCGATGCGGCCTCCAATTGAGGAAGGCGTCCCGATGGTTGTTTTCAATGGGATGCGCCTCTGGAGCAGACGGCGAACGGAGCGTTGTCCGTTGGGCTTGAATCGAGTTCCCGATAGGTTTTTGCGAAGCGCAGGCCATCCCGAAAGGATCCGGATGCGCAAGCGGCCTCGAAATGGGTGCGCCCCATCTTTTTTGTTCAAGCTGCAGCGCGATGCGGCCTCCAATTGAGGAAGGCGTCCCGATGGTTGTTTTCAATGGGTGCATCCCATTTCTTTGGCCGGGCAGCTGTGGAGCGGCAAGCCCTCCGATCAAGGAAGTCGGGCCAACCCGCCGTAATCCCTGTCCACGAACTTCGAATCCTTGTGCGGCAAGCCCTCCACTCGATGAATTCGGGTCAACGGTTGTTTTTGAAGCGGCATTCAACGGCGAGCATGGCGTTGGCTCCGCTTTCGAACAGCGGTGCCTTTCCCCTTATCCCCGAAAAATGGGACGCACCCGAATGGGATGCACCCTTGGAGCATACGGCGAATGGAGCGTTGTCCGTTGGGCTTGAATCGAGTCCTCGATAGGCTTTTGCGAAGCGTCGAAGCCATCCTGAAAGAATCCGGAGGCGCAAGCGGCCTTGAAAAGGGTGCGCCCCATATTTTTTGGTCAGGTGGCGGCACGACAAACCCTCCAATCGAGGAAGTCGGCCCGGCAATTGCTTTCGACGCAGCGTTCGACGGCACGCCAAGCGTTGGCGCCCGCTTCCGAACGGCGGAACCTCGCCCCTCACTATCCAAAGACAATGGGATGCACCACGAAAACGGGGCGCATCCCGATGTTGTTGGTCGGGCTGCGGCGCGATGCGGCCTCTCATTGAGGAAGTCGGCCCAACGAATGTTTTCGATGCAGAATTTGAAACCGAGCAAAGAGTTGCTGCACGATTTGAACCAGCGACGCCTTGCCCCTCTCAATCCAAAGCAAATGGCATGCGCCCTCGAAAACTTCGGCTGTGCCGCATCCGGAATGAAAGGCGCTCCAATTCCGCAAAGGCCAACTTGCAGGGAGATGGGCGAACGGGGCGCGACCTTGCTGGAAGCTGCGTTCGTCGTTACCTTGTTCGGCTCCCTGCTTGTTCTGGCGAACATGCTGTTGTCGGACGAGCTCGAAAGGCGGAGAAGCATCTCGCTCGGTCTTGATCTGCGTCTCACATCGTCCGCCGCTCAATCCTTCGTCGCTCTGAATTATGAAGCGCTCATCGACCGGTTCTCCGGATTGGGCGACGGCGAAGCGATATATGCCGTAAGCATGCAGGAACTCGCTTCCGCAGGATTCCTTCCGGCCGAATTCATCGAAAACGGCGAGCACAGAAACTCGTACGGGCAGCGCTACAGCTTGCTTGTGCGCGGCGTGAACCGCTCGGACGCGGCGAGTCCGAAATCCACCATGGCGGTCGCGGCCTTGGATGCCGACGCCGACGGAAATATCGATCCCGCATTGCGGGATGGAGACCCGTCGAACGGCGAACTCGACTTGGAGGCGGTCTTGGTGACGACGGACGGAGACCCGGTTGTCCCGACAACCGGAAACCCGGCGATCATCGCGTCCGAAATGGCATCCGCGGGGTACATCCAGCAGACGGGCGTCGCGCGAGGCCCGTACGGCAGTTGGCAGCTCGACATCAGTCCCTTTTCTTCGCTCGATGACTATCCGTCCGAAGAGAGGTTTGCGTTCCTTGTCGCGCTTTCGGGCGCGGGGGTCTTGAAGGACGGCCAGTTCGCTTTGAGTGGAGCGGCGGGGCATCCCTTGGAACGCTGCATCGGAGCGGCGAGGGATCGTCTTGCGGATTGCGCGATGACCAACGAAGTCCACGGGGAAATCGCGTTCGGAGGTCCGGCGGATGCGGTGCTCGTCTCCGAAGGTCTGAATACGATCAGCAACGTCTATTCAATCGAAATGGGTCCGCCGGTGGATTCGAGCGGAAACGGAAGCGTCGACCTGCATTCGGTGATCTCGGGTCTGGCCGAGCTTGGATGCGGGGCAGGGACTTCCAATTCATTCATCTCGGGTACTTTGATGATCGATTGCGCGGACGTCCGGTTTGCCGGAAACGCTGAAGTGAGTGCCGACCTGACTGTCGGCGGAGACTTGGAAATCGAAGGCGGCATCAATGCCGGATCTGTGATCGAAGCGGAGGGCGGCGTGTCTGCGCTGCGGTTCGTCGCCGGAGCGATCGGCGATGAAGATCTGACCAAAGGGGTTTATTTCGCCGATGTCATTGCGATGGGGCAGGGATCGGAAATCGCGAAGCCGGTTTGCGAAGACGAAAGTGTTGAACCTCAGGTTTACGCGGTTCCGGCCGCGTTCGGCAGTCCGAACGGGGTTCCGCTTGTCGGCGTGCGGGCTTACGCGGCTGAAAGCGGCGACGGGTCCAAGTGGCTGGTGCATATGAAAGCGATTATCGACAAGGACGGCGATTCCGACGGGCTGGCCGACATCGTGGAGCTGAACTCGTCCGACGATTATGCGCTCGTGTTGACCAAATGCGGATAGAGGGCAAATCCCCGCTGGCCTTCTGACGCCGCTCCATTGGCATGAGCCGGGCGGATGGCCCGCTCTATGACGGTCGGCGAGGAAATCGTTCCGGGCTTCCCGTCCGGCTGCTTGCGCGGCTCGTCCGCAGCCGTAAATCCCGTGGCGAAGTGGACCTGCTCCCAAGCACTCTGGAACGCGACCGTGAGGAACGGACGCGAGCTCCTGGGCAAAGTTCTTGAGGACATTCCGTCCAAAGCGAAGGCAATTCAGACCGACGGCTCCTCCTGCGCCTCGGGATCGTCGAACCAGTCCCGCACGTCCTCGCGCAGCGACTTCTGGTTGCCCTCCGCCGGAAGGACGTAGTCGCCGCCCTTCTCCACGACCGGCGCCGACGCCTCGCGCTGCGTGTGCATCGCGTCGGCCGCCGCCGTGCGCCCGTCCATATCCAGCATCTCCAGAAGGGCCGGGAGCGTCGTGATCTCGTTCGACTTCCCGTCGACTTCCGCCTGGCCGAGAACGAGGCCGGATCCGGGCGCGAACGCTTGAACCGGATGCAGCGCGGACTTCCTCGAGGCGTTCAGGATCGTGCTCTTGACCACCTTGCCGTCGATCGCTGTAACTACCGGGTTAAAACTCCCCAAAAGCGCCGAAGCAGAATTCCCCAGTCCGGAGGCTGCGAATTTGTTCCGGGGGCATGCTCCCCGGAACGAAAGCAGTCCAAAATCCCATCCGATTTTTCCGCCGAAGGAGGCTCGAGTCGGATGATCAAACTCCTGTATCTCAACCATGATATTGCGTTCCCGTCGCCGACCTTGGCAAAGGCCGACAACGGGGCGTCGCGCCCCTTCGGAGCCGGTTCTGGATCCTCGGATTGAGGCGTCGCTCGGCGACCTCGGCGCGGTCCGGCTGGAGCTTACGTCCGGCGCGGCGGACGTCCGGGCTTGACGGTCGATGATGGCGCAGCGGCATCCGCAGGGCACGCCTGTGTTTCCGGGTGCGCGGGTGCGCTACTGGATCGTCTCGGAACGACACGGGCACCTAGGCGGGATCGGCTTCAAGGCCGCCGACTGGCATTCGTGTCAATGCCGAATCCGAGGAAATTCTACCGCAAACAAGAAAAAACGCAATTTAAAGAGGAAAATTCAATGCGTTGCATTTTTTCTTCCAGTCATCCAATAGTTTGCGCGCATTATCTCGAACACTTTCCGCGCTCTTCAAGCGCTTTCCGCGTTTTTTTACCAGTTCCTGATTTTTCTTTTCGGTATCGTAGACGTCTGAAATTCGTTCATTGATCGCAAAGACGTGGCTCCTGATTCGGACGAAGAGCGGTAACAAATCTGCAGGGAGTTTCGTGGTATCAAACTCCCGCATTGCCAAAACCATCTCTGTTGTTCTGTCACCCTGAAGTGACATGACTTTGCCGGAGTTTGGGGGTATCAGTGCGGCCTCCAACCGTTCGCTTGCAGTGGCCAATGCTTCACATGCCAAAATGTGAGCGGCTCTTACGATCGCACGCTGTTCTTGCCGCGCTTCCATGCGCTGCGCCCGCACTTGCCAAATCGCGGCTGCAAAACCGGTTACGATTGCAAGGATTGCTCCCAAAGACTGCACCCAAGCCGATAAACTTCCGCCAAACCAACAAACCAAAAAAAGACGCCCCAACAATGGTGAGGATCAAAAGAGCAACTAAAGCCGCGAAGGTATATGCGATGAACACTAACATGGTCTCAGTGAGTTACAGTTGCTAAGGTCGGGCTATGCTGAATCGTATATCATATTGACGACGACAGCAAGGTTCAGGAGGGTGTGAGTCCCGTATGTCCACTTTTGTTCAATTCATGTTCGATTCCCGATGCGCGGCCCCGTCACGCGGCAAGGGCGCGGGCCGGCAGGGGATGGCTGTCATTTGCGGCGGCGTCCCTCAGATCCATCAGGTCGGACCACGTCCGGTCGAACAGTCCCGATTTCTGCTGCACGCGGAACGACAGGACGGCTTGCCCGGTTCGGATCCGCCAGCGCATGCCGCTGCGTTTCATGCGCTGGACGACAAGCACCTTGTTCGCGGCTTCGACGACCCCCGATCCGATGCCCATGGCCTTGTCCGCGAGGGCGGCGCAGCGCATCCGGCGCCATGATCGGAACCATGCGTCGGGCGCGCGCGCATGGGCCGCGGCGACGCTCAGGTGCTGGCAGGCGTGCCGGAAATCGACGGCGCTGTCGTCGGGCTCCAGGCCGTCCGGAAACCGCCAGTTGTCCGGCGCGGCGTCGGCGACGGCCAGAACCGGGAGGCGGGTCGTCGCCAGCTCCCGGATCCGCGCGGATCATGTTTCAAAAGTTCTGCAAAAAGCTTTCACTGAGGATTGGTCATGGCAAGTCCTTTGGTTTCGCTATCAACCATCCCTTGCAGGAAAGGACGACACGCGGCTGAACAAGGAGGTCAGAGGCTGGACGTGGTGATACGAATTCCACGGATGCTGGGAGCTCGACTACAAGGACCTCGTGAAGTTGGATCGCTGCATCGACGCCTTCGCCGACGACTTCAACAGAGTCCGGCTCCACGGGTCGCTCGGAGGCCTGCCCCGGAGCGAAACCTCAAGATCACCGCTTGAACGAACGAAACGCCGAGCTGCCTTCGCCAAACCGGGCCGCCGCCGGATAGGGCGGAGGGAATGAGGGCAATCCCGCCTCGGACCGCGGCACGGCCGAAAGCACCGGAGAGGATTGTCCGCAAGCTTTCGATGCTCTCCGCGCAATTGCGAATGCCAAGCAGCCGAACGCCCCAAGCGGCCAAAAAGCCGGGACGCTGGAAAACAACCCGTCCAACTCCTATAAACCGGCATCGGACTCGGACGAATCGGACCCCGAAACGTCGCATAAATGCCGAACCTGTACAGTTGCTTGATTTCTGCCGGTTTCTAACTTGTATTCAAATGAAGGCAATCATGAGCATGAGGAACATGACCGAAGCTGAGCTCAAACTTGTAGACGAAAAGTTGCGCGCCGAAGTGGCTAAGTTGATTGCTGAAACAGGGCAGATCGGTGTCAGTACATTTCTGGTGCCCTTTCTGGCGGCTGCCGGTTTGATGGGCGCTACAGCCGCACTCGTCATACTCCTCTTCTAGGGGCGTGTTTCAAAAACTGCGCCATATTAAAATATGAAGATCTATTGGCATCTTGTGACACATCATATGGATTTATCCGAGATTGATATCTAAATATTGCGCAACGAGTGGTCGAGAAATTCATCAACAGCTATTTTTGGGACAGACTCCTAGTGGTCAGTTTTGGTCATTGGATACCCTCTTTGGCGGACGGCGGTCAGCCGCTCCGGTCTGGCCGTCCATTTGAACGGCTTCGCCTCCTTCCCGTTGTGCAGCTCGATGAAGTCTTGGAGCGCCGCCTCCGGATCCTTGATGGAATCGTGGACGCCGCGCGGGAGCGCTCGGCGATGAAGATCTGACCAAAGGTGTTTATTTCGCCGACGTCGCTGCGATGGGGCAGGGATCGGAAATCGCGAAGCCGGTTTGCGAAGGCGAAAATGTTGAACCTCAGGTTTACGCGGTTCCGGCCGCGTTCGGCAGTCCGGACGGCGTGCCGCTTGTCGGCGTGCGGGCCTGCGCGGCGGAAAGCGGCGACGGGTCCAAGTGGCTGGTGCATATGAAGGCGATTATCGACAAGGACGGCGATTCCGACGGTCTGGCCGACATCGTGGAGCTGAACTCGGCCGACGACTATGCGCTCGTGTTGACCAAATGCGGATAGAAGGCAGATCCCGGCCTGCTTTCCGCCGTTGCTCCATTGGCATGATCCGGTCGGACGGCCCGCTCTTTGCCGGACGGCGGGGAAGTCGTTGCGGGTTTGCTGTCCGGCGGGGATTCCTGCCTTCGCGTTTCCGGCTCGTTTGTTTAGCCGATTGCTCTCCGGAAAACCCGGGGCAGTTCACCGGTCTTCCGGCGAACGCACGAATAGAAGCACGAAATCATCCGCCGAAATGCTTAAAGCGGCTATGCGCAGCATCAAGTATTTTAGGGCGAATTGCGTGGGTCGCTGAATATGAATAGCATATTTCGGGCTAAACGGAACAAGCAAGCCAAACAAAACGTAAACATGAAGCACCACACATAGAGAAACAATTCGTATTGATACAACCACATTCCAACAATGCTTGTACACGACAGCATGATGCCAGAAGCAAGCGCACTCCCCAAATTATTCCGAAGGACAAGTATGTATCTTCTAGTATTGCGAAGATTCTTCATAAGCGGTGTCGCCAAAGCTGTCAGGATTGAAAGTGCCGTGCCAACGAAACCAGACACAATGGCACCAAACGTGACTGTGCTGCCGAAGAGATAAATTGGGATGGAGGAAGGTTCTGAAGGAAGTTTGATATTAAGCCACAAGCACACGGCCGCAGCAACCACAGCAAATCCTAAAGGGTAATATCGCTCGAGACGCAATCCCCATTTCCGATTAGCAGATATATTTTCTATTGTTGTTGTTGTTGCCATCGATTGAACTCCCTTCGAATTGCAGAGATACGGCTTTCGTAATCGCATCTCCCTCCCCGTGTAAAATTCAGTTCTGTATTCGGTATTTGTCTCGTTTTACGGTGTTCTAGCAAGTCCAGCACTTCAATGCGCCCGTCAACGTTATTTCTGGCATTTACTTGAATTCGATCAGCCAAATTATTTGGTATCAGCCTATCAACGAAATCTCTAATGTGCTGTAAGGACCTCCCACGAGGCCCACGACCTAGCGACAAGGTCAACGTAACCTTAGCAGCATTAGTCTCATTACTGAGTTGCAGCAAGGATTGAAAGGGAACATAGTTAGTCTCACCCGCTGCAACTAAACGACCGGTATCAATCGCACATTCAAGCTGGGTTTGCTCGGTGCTTCTGATGAGCCGAACGTATGCATCTGTTTCAACTACAGGAACGATGGATAGCACAGGAGAAATGCCATCGTGATTCGGACGGAGAAACGATTTCAAGTAGTCGCTTATAGCGCTGACCCGAACTCCGTAGTGATTGTACTGTACAACCAAATGCCCTGACATCGACCAAATTGCAGCAGTCTGCTCACCGAAACCGGCACCTTCTTCCAAGTTAAAATCTGTCGTTAGTTCTCCTCTCCGTGAATACCCAGGACCGTTCTGAACCCGACGCTGCGTAAAATCCAACTCGTATGAGCCATTTTCTCCCTGATCGCAAATTTCCAAAAACATGGGCTTGTTCTTGATCTCGCGTTCCCTATCTTCAAGCGTAGATTCTCTGAGATTTTCGAGTACAGTAGAGATTTCGTCAGGGCTATTCTCGACTTCGACTGTAAAGAAATGAATTTTCACGCTAACTCTCGATATGGCTCTTTGATTCACAGGTCAAGGCAAACTGTGGACGTTCACTGGATGTTTACGGATGATGCCCGTTCGCTTGTTCTGCCGCCAAGTAATCATTAGAGCGTTTTTCACTAAGGTTGACCCAGTTCAATCTGAGAATTCTCCAATCTCCGTTGGGCTTTAACAGGATACGGGATGGGTACAGTGGGTCAAACTTAGTGAAAAACGCTCTAGCACCTCGCCTTGTCAATTCTATGTACGCGTTCAGCAATTTTGCGACGTTTCGGGGTCCGATTCGGCGGCGTCCGAGGCTGGTTTATAGGTGTTGGGCGGGATGTTTTCCAGCGTTCCGTTCTTTGGTCTCTTGGGGCGTTCCACCCCTTGGCTGCCTACTGCTGGGTGGCCGAACGCTCCGCCGAACCTGACGGTCTGCGCGTCAGCGGTCGTAGCGGCAACCGCTTCTGGGAATCCTGAAATTCTGGGCCGTGTTGGCGATCTTTGTGCCGCAGATTGCAGTGCTGCCGAACCATGAGGGCATACGGAATGATCAACGAGTTAGCAGTGGGAATTTGATATGCTCCGGGCTGGCCGTCCATTTGAACGGCTTCGCCTCCTTCTCGTTGTGCAGCTCGAGGAAGTCTTGGATCTCCTCCTCGAGATCCTCGATGGAATCGTAGACGCCGCGCGGGAGTGATCGGCGATGAAGATCCAACCGAAGGCGTCTATTTCGCCGACGTCGTTGCGATGGGGCAGGGATCGGAAATCGCGAAGCCGGTTTGCGAAGACGAAAATGTTGAACCGCAGGTTTACGCGGTTCCGGCCGCGTTCGGCAGTCCGGCCGGAGTTCCGCTTGTCGGCGTGCGGGCCTGCGCGGCGGAAAACGGCGACGGGTCCAAGTGGCTGGTGCATATGAAGGCGATTATCGACAAGGACGGCGATTCCGACGGCGGTCGACGATCCGGAGTCGCGGCTTCCGGAAACGGTTCACGATCTCGGCCATGAATTGCTCGAACAGATCGGCATCCTCGACGCGAAGATCGGGAAGCTGGACAAGGAGGTGCGCAAGCGGGCGAAGGAGAGCGACGAAGCGAAGCGCTTGACGGCCATTCCGGGAATCGGTCCCGTTTGCGCCATGGCGGTCCAGGCCTTCGCGCCGCCGATGGAGGGCTTCCGGCGCGGGCGCGACTTCTCGGCTTGGCTCGGCCCGGTTCCCCGCCAGTGCTCGACCGGGGGAAAGCCGAAGCTCGGCCGGATTTCGAAGACGGGGCAGCGCGACCTCCGGCGGTTGCCCGTTGCCGGAGCGATCGCGGTCATCCGATGGGCGTTTCGGCGCGGAACCGACGATCCTTGGCTGGCCGCGCTGCTGACCAGGAAACCGCCGATGCCGGCCGCGGCGGCGCTGGCGAACAAGATGGCGCGGATGGTCCGGGCCGTCGCGACGACGAAGGAATGCTGCAGAGCTCCCGCGTCCGCCCGGGAGACGGGCGGCGATCAGGGCTGCGGGAATGAATGAAGAAATGAAAAAGGAGTTCTTCCGGGGTTCGGCTTTCGCTTGACTCAAGGCGGAGGTCGGCATCGCCGGAGACGCGGGAAAGACCGAGGACAGTGCAAGGGCGAACAGCCGTCGAGACGGGATCGGGAAAACCGGCGGGCCTTCGAGGCGCCTCCGAGCGCGCAAAAGCGATATGGACCCGGTCCGCGCATCTCCATGCAGGCCGGCGGCAACCATGAACGCGCCGCGCCGACAGGCCGGACACGCGAAAGCGCTTGACCCGACGCCCGGAATTGGACAAGGAAAACTCCCGTGTCGCAGGGGGCGTCCACACACGAAAGCCTTGGCGATGCATAACTTATCATGACTCGGTAGCCCTAGGGCGTGTATATTGAGGCTTGGTGGTCTCGTTCCAAGGCATGTCCGGTATCCTTTCGTCGGGTTTACAGTTGACAAAAGATACCACATCTTGGCGAGGCCACTCAATATCTAGGCGAAGCTGCTCAATTTTCGTTCGAGCTCTAACGGAAACGTCGCCGCCGTCCTTGCGACGCTGCGCGGCTGCTGAACGCGAATATCCCCATGCGGTAGCGCCCTCCCAAAGCAGCGTGTCCAGTAGACGCACGGCCGGACTCCATAAAATATGCCGGACGTTCAAAGAGTTGTTCAAAACAACCCCAAGGAACTTCCGATTAGAGTCCGATTTTATGCTTGTCTAGTCCGGCGCGATGAACTGCCCCTCCAGAACAACTCATCAAATTATTTCTGGAATGCATCAAGCTGCACAACGGAAAAAGTTAAAACCTGCAGTTCAACGGAAAGTTCAGAACGACACAATGCCGCTCGCCAGAGAGGATAACATATCCTGACTTCGACAATTTATTTTGCTAAACACTTGTTTTTGCGTGTTTGCGCCTAAATTTTAGGCACTACATTCCGCTGTTTTTCAGGCTGTTCCCGGCGGCCTCATTCGATCCAGTAGGGCGTGCGGGACATCGGAAGCCCCAAGGTTCGGCAGATGCGGTCCATGTCGGGCGTCGTTTTCGACGGGAGCGCGTAGCGCCGTTTCGTGCGCGTGTCGCGCACGATCGAGCATTGGCGGGCGGCGAGGGCGGTCCGGATCCTTTCCGGCGACATCCTCTC
Source organism: Paracoccaceae bacterium (assembly GCA_965205055.1). Classification (GTDB taxonomy): domain Bacteria; phylum Pseudomonadota; class Alphaproteobacteria; order Rhodobacterales; family Rhodobacteraceae; genus CBDBBY01. The sequence continues at coordinate 4,323,314 of OZ242030.1, forward strand.
CCCCTGCCGCAGCGCGATCCTGCAGGCCAAGTGGCGCACGCAGGCGAACGCCATGTAGGCGATGGCGATATGCGCCTTCACCCGGTCGGGCTTCCAATGGAACACCGGCCGCACCTTGAGATCGTGCTTGGTGATCCGGAAGCTCTCCTCGACCCTCCAGAGTTCCCGGTAGCGGGCGAACAGTTCGGAATGGCCCATGTCGGGCGCGTTGGTCACGACGCCTTTCAGCCCGTCCCAGCGGGCGGCCTCCTCGATCTTTGTCTCGTCGACTTCCAGCCGGGCTTTTCCCGCGAGCTTGACGAACCGGCCGAAACCGCGTCCGGAGAGCGCCTGAGCGGGATTGGCGCTTCGGCCGAGCTTGCGGACCAGCTTGTCGACCGCCTTCTTCCGGTCGGCGGCGTCCTTTTTCGCCCGCTTCCGGCTCCAGCCGACGACGATGCGGCGTCCCTTGTGCTCGAACTCAGCCGAACGCAAATCCTCGGAGCCGCCGACGGGATTGTAGGCGCCGAGGTCGAGGATTTGCTCCTTCAAGTCCTTCGGCAGCGATTTCAGCCGGGCGCCGACAATATACTGGAGATTCCGCTCCTCCATGTCCTTGAGGTTCGCCTCGCCGAACATCCCCCGGTCGGCGACGTGGATCGCGGTCTCGACCCCTTCGCGCTCCCGCATGTTCTCCAGCGACGGGATCAGGCTCTTGCCTTCATACTCCGATCCGGGGAACACCTCGTAGCCGATCGGCAGCCCGTCGGACGTGACCATAAGCGCAAGCAGGACCTGGGTCCGACTATGACGGCCGTTCTTGGAGAAGCCGAACTCGCGCAGCCCGTCCGCATCGACCGACTCGAAGTGCAGCGTCGTGCAGTCGAAGAAGACGACGCTCGCCGGCTCCGGCAGAAGCCGCCGCGTCGCGCCGGCCGCGAGATCCTTCATGCTTTCGATCGCTTTCCCGTCCAGCCGGTCCATCATCCGGTAGATCCTCTGCACCGGGATCGAAACTCCGAGATCGCTCTCCAGCCGCCGGGCGGTGCCGAGCTTGCTTTCGGGATTGGCGATGCGCGCCGTCACGATGTGCCGCAGCGTCTCGCGCGCCGTGCGGTTCCTCTTGGCCGGCAGCAGTTCGTCGAAGCCCAGTTGGCGGTAGACGGCTCCGCAGGCCTCATGGAAGCCGGTCACGACCCGGCGCTCCTCGCGGGTCTCCTCGATCACCACCGGCGGACCCGTCTTCGCCTTCTCCCGCCGGGTCTTGATCGCCAGATCGACGAGCTTCTCCTGCGGAAGCAGGGAGGGCTGCCGCTCGCACCGGATGCCGACCTTGATGGTCTCGCCGAGCTCCATGAGCTTCTCCAGCTCGGCGTCGGTCTTGGCGACGCCGATGTGGCGGATGATGCGCTGGCTGACCGTCTGGCCTTCGCGCACGGATTCGACGAGCTGGACGGACTTGTTGGGGCTTCCGGGCTTGGTTTTGACGCGGAGAAACATGGGGCCATTCCTGATTCGCTGTTTTGCGAATCACTACCACGAACCCCCGATTCTGCAATATCGGCTCCTATTGGAGCACTACAAATCGCCCAAGAGCGCAACAGAGCCGCAATCCCCTTGCGCGCAACGCCCCGGAAAGCCGGAACGGCACTGAAATCGAGTCAAACTGTCGAAGTCAGGTCTAGTCCGGCGCGATGAACTGCCCCTCCAGAACAACTCATCAAATTATTTCTGGAATGCATCAAGCTGCACAACGGAAAAAGTTAAAACCTGCAGTTCAACGGAAAGTTCAGAACGACACAATGCCGCTCGCCAGAGAGGATAACATATGATTAAATCGCGCCATTAGAAAGCCAAGGTAAAGGTTCCATCGGGCCCATTGTAGACAAACATCGCGATCTTGAGCAGATCGCGGCCGATCAAGGCTACAATCCCATCTTTGCCGGACAGTTCGATACCTAAACTGATTTCACGTCGAAGTTTAGGCCAGGCAACAGCATTTTGCCTGCGTACAAGGGAACTTCATTCTTGGGATGTGATGCCGATGCCATCCTGCTCTTGCCAACTGTTGGCAACCCAGCCCTCAACGCAGACGAATTGTCGAAACAGGAACTGGTTGCTCCCGTGTCAATCAATGCAAATCCAGTTACCGGTTCCGGAATTGGGGACCCCAGATTGGCGTGCGAACTTTGAACTGCGTCAGGAACAGTTATTGTAACGGGAACAATCGGACCTCTGGCTACGAGCACCCCTGGCGCAAGTTGCATGTCGGCATCGCCGCCTCCGCTTCCAACACGAAAATTCACTATTGGCAAAGCGGAATTCCCAACGCCAGCGCAGGCACATACCCGACGGGTGTATCTTCTCCGGTGAGTCTCACGAGGAATGGACCTACGCCGTAACGACGGTATCCTTCAGCAATCGCCTGATCTCTGGTTTCGAAGCTGCCGATCAATTCGGATCCCTTTATAAGCAAATGTCGGTTGATATGATCCTTTATCAACTCTTCCTTTCTTGACTCGTAGTAACTGATTTCATCGTCAAGCAGCGGCTTGGTGTTCGTATCTTTGGCAGCACTCGTCAACTCTTCAGTCATCGTCGTATCCCCTTTTCATGCGTTGATCGAAGTTGACCCTCCAACATGTTGTGCGGACCGCCGTTCCTCTCCTCGGCGCCGCAAGATGTTTCGTTGGTGAACAATTACAATATATTTGATTATTTCGTTTCTGACAACGACGTGTACGCGTTGACATTACTGAAATGTGAATTCGAAACCACTGCAACCCGCTGATTTTTTATCTCAGCGTCCGATCAACTGGCCCACGGAGAAATCTTTGCGAGCTATTAGCGACAATCTGCGTCGACGATCTTTGCGCCGCAGATGCAGTGTTGCCGAACCATGAGGGCATACAGGATGATCAACGAGTTAACACTGGGAAATTGATAGGCTCCGGTCTAGCCGTCCATTTGAACGGCTTCGCCTCCTTCTTGTTGTGCAGCTCGATGAAGTCTTGGAGCGCCGCCTCCGGATCCTTGATGGAATCGTGGACGCCGCACCGGAGCGGTCGGTGATGAAGATCTGACCAAAGGCGTTTATTTCGCCGATGTCGCTGCGATGAGGCAGGGATCGGAAATCGCGAAGCCGGTTTGCGAAGACGAAAATGTTGAACCACAGGTTTACGCGGTTCCGACCGCGTTCGGCAGTCCGAACGGGTTTCCGCTTGTCGGCGTGCGGGTCTGCGCGGCGGAAAGCGGCGACGGGTCCAAGTGGCTGGTGCACATGAAAGCGATTATCGACAAAGACGGCGATTCCGACGGACTGGCCGACATCGTGGAACTGGACTCCGCCGACGATTATGCGCTCGTGTTGACCGAATGCGGATAGAGGGCAGATCCCGGCTTGCTTTCCGCCGCCGCTCCATTGGCATGATCCGGTCTGATGGCTCGCTCTTTGACGGACGGCGGGGAAGTCGTTCCGGGCTTCCTGTCCGGCATGGATTCCCTCCTTCGCGTTTCCGGCTCGTTTGTTTGGTCGATCGCTCTCTGGAACCCCGGGGCAGTTCACAACAACCCGCCCAAATCCTATTGGTCGGTTCAACACACAAGATTCCATTCGACGCTTGCTGGATCCGGAGCGGCGACTGCGATTCCATCAAGCGGATTGAGAAGTCGCTCTCGGAATTCATTGAACTGTACAAAGGGAGAGAGGCGAAGCCCTGAAACTGAACGACAAGTTCCGCGTGCCTCGTCGTCTCCCGCCAAAACAGGGAACTATCCGACTGAAAAATGCCACTATGAACTGTCCTGGGACGCAGCGAATCGGACCCCGAACAGTCGCTAAATGTTGAACCTGTACATATCATTGACAAATATCTCGACCATAATTAATTTTAGAACTAAGAGGCGAAGCATGGCAGAAAAATCTGACAACCGCAAAGAACAAATGCGGGGTATGGAAGTTCAGTCGCCGCCGGAATTTCCCGTCGCATCTGAGATTGCTCAGATCCGTCGTATGGTGGGTAGCTGGTTTGAGGCTCCCAAACGGGATCTTACTTTCTTGGAAAGGTTTTTGTACGGTTGGATGGGTTCCGCAACCTTTTTTGTAATGCACTACTACAATACCTATTACGCAGGGGAGAACCTATTACGCAGGGGAGAGGGCGGTCAAGTTGGTTGAAGATGAGTTGCAAATATTTAGCTTCTTAAGTGGCGTCGCCGCCCTCTCTGTTTGTGGGATTTTGTTTGCGCTGGTGGTAAGCTCAGTCAGAGGGCGTAGCGGTCCGGTCCGCCTGTATTTTCGCGGTTTCCTTGTGGTGTACGTGCCTTGGTTACTGCTGAGCCAATGGAATTGAACGGCTCAAGGCCTAAGGTGGCGCCGTCGGCCGGAGCGATTCTGCTGGCGGGGGCGTTGCTTGCTGCTAACGCGGCATGGTGTGAGTCGGATCCGCCGCTTGCCCCTGTGACCATCGCTTCCTTTGAAGAGGGGTACTCCCAATCGGTTCTCGTACGGGAGACCAAAGTAGGAATCTGGTATGCTTTAGCAGCGGGTGTTCGGATGGCGCTCACTCGCGAATCCTTCAACAGCATTTGGCCGAGCTACGCCTACAAGATCGATCCTGCTTTGAATAGTCTGGATCGCACTTGCCAGCTTTTAGAGCATGGAATGCCGGAGCACTTCGCTGATGATGCGACGATCCTAATGAGCCAGGTTGAGCTAGGCGCACAGGCTAGTGTCGAGTTCAGGGGATATGAGCTGAAGGCCTTGGACGTCTGCAGTTCAGGTGCCGAAATTGGCAACTACCTCGTGACAGAGACTCCAGTGCAATCGCAACTGCTTTCGCAAGAACCCGATGCCCGGGTTTGGCTAGATAAATCAGGTATTTACAACTACCTCGTGACAGAGAATCCGGTGCCATCGCTAGAACTAGGCGCTCGGGTTTGGCTAGAGAAATCCAGCTAGGGCCTGTCTATGCTAAGTCATGCGTCATTTCGAAGACGGCGGCGAGGTTCAGGAAGCCCGGAAACGTCGCGTCGAGTTTGTCGAACCGCGTGAAGAGGCGCCGGCAGCCCTTGAATCTCCGGAACAGCCGTTCGATCTCGTTGCGAAACTTGCAGGTTTCCCGGTCATACTCCCGTTCGGCTTTCCGGTTCGCCTTCGGCGGCACGACCGGCGTCATCCCGAGGTCGCGGACGAGCCGGCGGGTCTCTTCGCCTTCGCAGGCGCGGTCCATCGCCGGAGGCGCGCCCGCGACCGGATCGGCCCAGCTCTTCAGCAGGGCGCGGCTTTCGGGCGCGTCGTGGGCCTGCCCGTCGGGCAGGCGGAAAATCATTGCCTGCCGACTGCTTGCGGAGACCATGAGTTTTCTCAGTGGATCCACATGATGGGCAGGAGCCGCTCTACATTCCATATTGGGCTTTGGATTCAGCAGGGCCTTCGTGTGTGGACGCCCAGTACCTCGCAGAGCACTGGCGGGGAACCGGGCCGAGCCGAGAAGTCGCGCCCGCGCCGGAAGCCCTCCATCGGTGGCGCGAAGGCCTGGATCGCCATAGTGCAAACGGGACCGATTCCCGGGATGGCCGTCAAGCGCTTCGCTTCGCCGCTCTCCTTCGCCCGCTTGCGCACCTCCGCGTCCAGCTTCCCGATCTTCGCGTCGAGGATGCCGGTCTGTTCGAGCAATTCGCGGCCCAAATCGCGAACCGTCTCCGGAAGCTGCGTCTCCGGATCGTCGATCCTCGCCGCCAGCCGGGCGACGTTCGCGATCCCCTGCGGCGCCACGACGCAGTGCTCCGCCGGATGACCGCGGAGCGCATCCGCCGTCCGGGTGCGTTGCCTGAAGATCATGTTTCAAAAGATTTGCAAAATGCTTTCAAAGAAGTTCGGTCATGGCAAGTCTTTTGGTTTCGCATACAACCATCCCCTGAATAGGAAAGGACGACACCATGACCGGGATGCATAGCAGATCGAAGTTGGCTGAGTTCAAGTCGGAACTTGAGTCCGGGGCGACGCGGTTCGCGATCTTGTGCGGAGCACGCTTCAGGAGATTCTTGAGGAAGAGATGACCGGGGCTTTTGGCACCGGAAGAGCGAGCGGACTTCCGACCGTCTGGGCTGCCGTTCCGGCTACTGCAAGCGTCATTTGACGACGCGGGTCGGCCGGATTGAGCTTCGCGTTCCCCAGGATCGGAACGGGGCGTCCGGCACCGAGCTGTTCGAGCGCTGCGAGCGTTCGGAGAAGGCGCCCTGCGGGCTTCGCTGTCGCGAATGTTTCCGCATTGATGCAGATGCAAGTGCACGGGGTTTCGACGCGGAAGATCGAAAAGGCGGCGGCGCTTTGCGGTCACGGTTTTTCGGCGGCGGCGATCAGCCGGATCAATGCGAAGCTGGATGCGGACCTCAAGCGGTTCGAAGAACGGCTTCCGGAGGGTCCGTTTCCCTACTTGATTCTGAACGCCCGCTACGAGAAGGTCCGCGAGGACGGGGTTGTCCGCGACCGCGCGGTGCTGATTGCGTTCGGAGGTCCGGCGGATGCGGCGCTCGTCTCCGAAGGCCTGAATACGATCAGCAACGTCTATTCCATCGAAATGGATCCGCCGGTGGATTCGAGCGGAAACGGAAGCGTCGACCTGCATTCGGTGATCTCGGGTCTGGCCGACCTTGGATGCGGGGCAGGGACTTCCAATTCATTCATCTCGGGTACGTTGATGATCGATTGCGCGGACGTCCGGTTTGCCGGAAACGCTGAAGTGGGCGCCGACCTGGCGGTCGGCGGGGACTTGGAAGTCGATGGCGGCATCAATGCCGGATCTGTGATCGAGGCGAAGGGCGGGGTGTCTGCGCTGCGGTTCGTCGCCGGAGCGATCGACGATGAAGATCTGACCGAAGGCGTTTATTTCTCCGACGTCGTTAGGATGGGGCAGGGACCAGAAATCGCGAAGCCGGTTTGCGAAGCCGAAAATGTTGAACCCCAAGTTTACGCGTTCCGGCCGCGTTCGGCAGTCCGGACGGGGTTCCGCTTGTCGGCGTGCGGACCTGCGCGTCTGAAAGCGGCGACGGATCCAAGTGACTGATGCATATGAAAGCGGTTATCGACAAGGACGGCGATTCCGACGGACTGCCCGACATCGTGGAACTGAACTCGGCCGACGATTATGCGCTCGTGTTGACCAAATGCGGATAGAGGGCAAATCCCCGCTGGCCTTCTGACGCCGCTCTATTGGCATGATCCGGTCGGATGGCCCGCTCTTTGAATGACGGCGGGGAAGTCGTTCCGGGCTTCCGTCCGGCATGGATTCCCTCCTTCGCGTTTCCGGCTCGTTTGTTTGGTCGATCGCTCTCTGGAAAACCCTGGGCAGTTCAAGTGGCTTGTTCAACTCATTGGACTCACTTTATAGTCAAGGGCAAGAACGCGCCTACGCTCGCGCCAGACAGGCGCCAGGTCAATCTGATCGGCTCCCCCAAGCGATAACACTACCGAAAACCGGATGAACAATGCCAAATCATTGAAAGCTGCTCTTGGGGGCCATATCTTGAACTGTTTGGTCGCGGGCCTCGTGACAACTGGACTGTTTAGGGAAATCAGGCAATCGAAGATTGCGAACAAACTTGGGACATATATAAATTCAACTCCAGCATCGCCGCCAAAGAAAGAGATGACGCAGCCCGATCCTTTTGAAAATTTTGAAATTCATAGCTATAGGAGCGCTGCCGCCATCTGCCAATCAACTTTGAGAAACAGTTTTTAGATATTTTCAGCGCATTGGAACGACTCGAAATCACGTCTGATATGATTCGCCTGCATGGCGGCGGGAAAGGACCAGTTACAGAATATGTAGAAACGCTATTTTCCGAATCTGATTGGATCGAAACGCGCATTGCAGCCGATCTCTTTGTACGACTAGAACGGCAAAGAAACGCGGCAGTGTTTACAAGGATTCCGTTCGCAAAAGTTTTTTGGATGGCCATCGAATCGACTTTGTGTCAAGCAAAGCTGCACTAGATCTTGAATGGAACAGCCAGGAAGGAGCCTTTGATCGGGACCTTTATGCTTTTTCGACTTTATACAATGCCGATGCAATCGATATTGGAACTATTTTGAATCGAAGTGAATCTTTAGATAATGATCGCTTTAGTAGCCTCGGAAAAAATTTAAAAAATGACGGAACCGAGGACGAAAGCGATGTTGTAGATTAATTCGGCGCATCTACAACATCGATACCAAAGCTCTTGCCTCGACAAAACGCTGGTCGCGATGGCGGGTGTCCGATTCCGGCTGTCGGAATAACTACCGGCTGCATAAAAAGCGATGATTGGCCAAAATTTTGATCGGCTTGTGATTCAATAGTTTGAAGATCTGATTATGAATGACAACTACCGCCAAGAAATAATTGATCCGGTGCTTTCACGTTCTTCTTCCGATATATCTTATAATGTAGCATTTGGGGAAAATTAAAAGTCTTCCAATTTACAAGCAAGATTGCGGTCTATTCGATTGAAACGCTTCGCTCCACCAAGCTCCAATATCGGTTGACGGGCAAACCCGCCGCGCGACGCCGTATGTCTTCCAACTGAATGGGCTTGAAGCCCCACACATCGACTCCGACGTTCACGCTGTTTCGCGATCCTTTCCAGTCGTTGTGGACGTGGCCGAACAGCTGCAGCGCTCCGTCTCTGGCCCGGTTCCAGGTCAGCATGGGAAAGTGGCAGAGGGTCAGGTGCGTGTTTCCGTCCTTGATCTGGGCGATATCATGCACCGAACTCCACGGAAGTGCTCGCGTCCGCCTGTAGTCGTGATTGCCCGCAACCAAATGCTTTCTGCCGGGAAGCGAATCAAAAACGCGGGAGAGATAGCCTGCGGCTTTCGTTTGCCTTCCGAAGGCGAAATCTCCGAGTATCCAAAGATCATCGTCGTCATCCACTGATTCGGACATGCTTCGGATGATGAATTCGTCCATCTCGTCAGTGCTTTCGAATGGCCGATCGCAGTACTTTATGATGTTCGCATGCCCGAAATGGGTGTCTGCCGTATACCAATTCGACATGGGCGCTTATCCAACGCCATCGGAATATTTCCTGCGCAGCGGCGGCATCGCCGTGCGCAGCAGGGCCGATATCTCAATCGCCGAACTCAGATCGCTAATCGTCGGATTTCGCATGCCGCGCCGCGCCGCGCCCGAAATCCACCGCCGGCGTATCCTGACCTGCTTCGATTATCCGACGTCGGACCGAACGCGTTCTTCTGAAGTAGGAATGCAGCTTGTCGCCGCGGCCAGTCCTCACCGCCCGCTGGAGAGAAATCAGCTCCTCGACGAAATGGCTCAGAATATCGAGCGTGGCTTCCCGGTTTGTAAGGAACACGTCCCTCCACATGGTCGGGTCGGAGGCCGCGATCCTGGTGAAGTCCCGAAATCCGGCGGCAGAATACTGGATCACTTCTGAGTTCGTGACGCTCTCCAAATCATCCGCGACGCCGACCATCGTGTAGGCGATCAAGTGCGGAACGTGCGAGGTCACAGCCAGCACGATATCATGATGGTCGGGGTCCATGACCTCCACATGAGCGCCGAGTTTGGACCAGAATGCCGATAGGCGTTCGACAGCTTCAGGGTTGAAGCCGCGTCCGGGAGTCAGAATGCACCACCTGTTGTCGAAAAGCTCGGCAAACCCCGATCTCGGCCCCGAATGTTCCGTTCCCGCAATGGGATGAGCCGGAATGAACTCAACGCCGTCGGAAACATGCGGCTCAACCGCGTCCAGAACGTATCTCTTGACCGATCCGACATCGGTCAGCGTCGCCCCTTTCTTGATGTGCGGCGAGATCCGCTCGGCGATTTCGCCGAAAGTGCAAACAGGCGTGCAAAGGATCACGAGATCCGCTCCCCTGACTGCGTCTTCAGGAGCGGCGAGCATTTCGTCCGCCAAGCCCAGTTCAAGCGCGACGTCCGCGGTTTCTTGCGTCTTGGAGTGACCGGCGATTTCTCCGACGATCCCGCTCTTTCTAGCGGCCAGCGCGATGGACGAGGCCACCAAACCCATGCCGATAAGGGACAGCCGCTCGTAGATGATTTTGCTCAAGCCCCTCTCCCGGAAAATTCGGTCATCGCTTCAACTACCGCGCTGCACGCCTCTTCGCCTCCGACGGTTATTCGAAGGCAATTCGGAAGCTTGTAGCGTTCCATCCTTCGAACGAGAATTCCCCGGCTCCGGAGATGGGCGTCGCACGCCGACGCGTCGCCGGGACTCGGAAATCTTGCAAGCACGAAATTCGCAAAGGACGGATCGGTCGGCACCCCGGTCTGCGCAAGATCGTCGGCAAGTCGAGCGCGCAACCTGGCGTTTTCCGCGCTGCATTTATGCACGAAACTCCTGTCCCTCACGGCAGCTTCGGCAGCCGCCGCGGACGGCCTCGTGATATTGAACGGAGGGCGGATTTTTTCCAGCTGCCTGATGATGCTTGCAGGGCCGAAACCGTACCCTATCCGCAATGCCGCCAAACCATGCACTTTCGAAAACGTTCTCGTCATGACGACGTTTTCGTGTTGCCGTGCAAGTTCCGCGCCGCCGTCGTAACCATCCGCGTATTCCGCGTACGCGCCGTCAAGTACAAGGATGGCCTGTTCGGGAAGGTTTTCGGCCAGCCTCGAAAGTTCCGATTCGCCCACCATCGCGCCGGTCGGGTTGCTGGGATTCGCGATGAATACCAATCGGGTGCGATCTGAGACCGACGCCAGAATTGCGTCTACATCGACCCGTCTGCCCGGCTCCTCGACTTCTACTGGCTCCGCGCCCGAAATCTGCGCCAGTATCCTGTACATCAGGAAAGCGTGGGCGGTATGCACGACCTCGCATCCAGGCCCCGCGAACGCTTGGCAAAGCAGCGCAAGAATTTCGTCGGAGCCTGCTCCGCAAACGAGCAGCGAACTGTCCAAGCCGTTGACTTCTTCGATCGCGCATTTCAGCGACGAGTGATCCGACGGCGGATACCTGTTGAGCGATCCCGCAGCGGCCTTGTACGCTTCGACCGCCGCATCGCTGGCGCCGAACGGGTTTTCGTTGGAACTGAGCTTGTAGATCTTCGAGCGGCCGGGAATTTCGCTTTCGCCGGCGACGTAGGTGTCGATTTCCGCCGCTCTAGGGCGCATTTTCGGCATGGCTTGCTTCGAGTAAGCTAAATTTGGGCGCTATGCCTACTCCCGCCCGGCACTTCCGGCAAGAGTTTATCGGACAAGACCGGCAAAACCGGGGAAGGACTCCGCGCGACGGAAGTCAGACCTGCCCGGCTCGACCGGCTGGATGTCTCGTACATTGGCAGGGCCGGCAATTCACAAGCCGTATTTCGAAATGATCTCGTCGAAATGTGCAAGCCTATGCTCATCCGAAGGATGGGTGTTGAAATATGACCGGAACGAAGCCTGACTGAGTCCGGGCACGACTTCCTCCCCTTCCAATCCGCGCGCGAGGCGAATGATTAGCGCGCGCCCTGCGCGGGGATCGTACCCGGCATAGCTCGTGAGCAATATCGCGTACTCATCGGCTTCCAACTCGCGCTCAGGGCTGTACTGAAAGGCGCCTGATACCGCGCCGGCCTGCATGCCGGTTGCGGTCATATCGGAAATGGTCTGCTGCGTACATTCGGGGCACAATAGTGCGGTAAGCCCACCAGCCAGCAATCCGCCAACCGCCGCGCCTTGCATTGCTCCCTGCTGCTGTTTTTCGAAGTGCTCGGCAAATCCGTGCGCCATTTCGTGCCCCAGGACGTAGGCCACCTCGTCGTCGTTCGCCGCCGCCTTGAGCAAACCCGAATTGAATACGATCTCGCCTTCCGGGCTCACGGACGCGTTCGCATCATCCTCGCCGAAATCAAGCTGCACGTTGTCGAGCCACCGATTCAGGTTCGCCGTGCAGTCTTCGGCGCTTCCCAGATTCTCGAATCGCCCGTCGAAGCACATCTGTGCCGAAGCGGAGCGCATTCGCGGTATCACCCTTTCCAGAGAACCGGTCTGCTGCTCATAGGATTGCCAGCCCGCCGGCGGCGGCACCCATTCGTACTCCAGCTGGGCGCGCGCGTCCTCCAACTCCATTTGGTCGACTTCCGGCCTCGGAATATCCGGCCCGCTATCGTCGCACGCGCCGACCAGCATGGCTGAGGCGAGAGCAGCGGCGGGCACTGCGCGAAATCCAATTCTGGTCATCAGTCCCATCGCAACGAATTCCTTCCCATTTCAGTGCCGCCGCGACTCTCCGGTGGACGAAACCGGCCCGACGGAACAAGATTGGTCCGTGCCATTTTGCACCGCAGCGGAAACAGGTTCAAGGCGGCCGATTTCACATAGGCGGGAATTGCAGTGCTTCAGAGAAAGCGCTGCGGATCGATATCCACCGTCAACCGGATGTTGGACGGAAGCTTGAACTGGCGCATCCATTCGATGATCGCCTGCTGGAGCGGAACGGATTTTTCCGCCTTGATCAAAAATCTGTATCTTGTCCGCCCCCTGATCCGGGCGATCGGAGCCGGAGCCGGTCCGAACAGTTGAGCTCCGGAATTTCTGAGCGGCGCGGCGGCCCGCGCCATTTCGTCGGCAACAGCCCTGACCGCGGCTGGATTGACGCCCGAGAGAATGATTCCCGCGTAGCGCCCGAACGGCGGCGCTCCGGCCACTCGCCGCTCCGCCGCTTCAGCTTCCCAGAAGCCTTCATCGTCATCTGAAACGATCGATTCGAAAATCTTGTGATCGGGCTGCCAAGTTTGAATCATTGCGACGCCTTTTTTCTCCGCCCGGCCTGCGCGTCCGGTCACCTGCCTGATGATCTGGAACGTCCGCTCTGCGGCCCGCAGGTCGCTGCCGTGCAGTCCGATGTCCGCATCGATCACTCCGACAAGCGTGATGAGCGGGAAATTGTGGCCTTTCGCCACGAGTTGCGTTCCAATGACGATATCCGCGTCACCGCGCGCTATCGATTCCAGTTTGCGCCTCAATTCATTGGGCGCGCCGGAAAAATCGGACGACAGCAACTCAATCCGCGCGCCGGCGAAAATTTCAGAGGCTTCTTCCGCCAAACGCTCTATGCCGGGCCCGATGGGCACGAGCGTGTCGCGGGCGCCGCATTCGTCGCACGATTCCGGAAACGGACGATTGGCTCCGCACTGGTGGCACACAAGTCTGCTTGTGAAGCGATGCTCAACCATTCGGGCATCGCACTGGATGCAGTTGATCTGCTCGCCGCACGCCCGGCACAACGTGATCGGCGCGAACCCGCGCCGGTTGAGGAACAAAAGCGACTGCTCGCGCAGTTCGATGCGCTTCCGCACTTCCAATGCGAGGGGTCCAGAGATCCACTTCCCGCTCGGCAGGCTTTCCGCCTTCATGTCCACCGAGACGATTTCCGGCAGAACGGCCGAGCCGAATCTCGACGGCAGGTCGACGCGCTCGTACTTGCCGGACCGCGCGTTGGCCCAAGTTTCAAGCGACGGCGTCGCCGACGAGAGAATCACGGTCGCGCGGGACGAAGATGCGCGGAGCACCGCCATGTCGCGCGCATTGTACTGGATCCCGTCCTCCTGCTTGTAGGAAGAGTCGTGCTCCTCGTCGACGACGATCAATCCGAGATCCTTGAACGGCAGAAACAGCGCCGACCTTGCGCCGACGACCAGCTGGACCTTTCCCTCGCCTGCCTTCCGCCAAAGCCGCCGCCGTTCCGCCGCCGTTGCGCCGGAGTGCCACTCGCCCGGCCTGGCGCCGAAACGATCTGCGACCCTGCCCAGAAATTGGGCGGTCAGCGCGATCTCCGGAAGAAGCACGAGCACTTGACGGCCCTGCCTGAGCACGTCCGCAGCCGCATCCAGATAAACTTCCGTCTTGCCCGAACCGGTGACGCCTTTCAGCAGAATCGATGAGAACTTGCCCTCGGCAATCTTCGACTTCAGTTTGCGAACGGCGTCGAATTGATCCTCCGTCAAAGTGATGGAATGCCGGTCAAGTTCCAATTCCGGATACGGCTTGTCTCGAGGAATCGACTCCCGGACAAGCACTCCGATCTTTTCGAGTCCGGCCAATACGGAGTGCGATACCGATGCGGATTCCTCGATTTCCTTGGCCGACAGCGAGGCTCCGGCGCAGTCTTCAAAGAGCTCGATCACGCGGCTTCGCGCGCGTGTCGTTTTATCGGGTCGGCGGTCCGACAGCTTGAATACCCGCATGCCGGCGGCCGGCACGCCCAATCCCTGCACCCGAGTCGCAAGGCGGAGCATCGCGTGAAGGGGCGTCACGGTGTAATGGGCCGCTTGGGTCAGGAACCGCCGCATTTCCCGGCGCATCGGAGGGGTGTCGAGCACGCGCGACACTGCCCGCGTTTTGGCGGCAGCGACGGTTCCTTCGCCTTCGCCCCAGACGACGCCCGCCGCCGTCGTGGCGCCAAGCGGAACCTCCACGAACGCGCCTTCATCAACGCCGCCGCGCGGCGCGAAATAATCGAGCAGCCCGTCCACCGGCCGAGTCGTGAGGACGCCGACCCGTTCGCCCTCCTTGAAAAATCTCGCGTCTTCCTTAGCGCGTTCGGACAATGACTTGTTCCATCTGACAAACTGTTGCGCTAAAACCTCCCGGGGCCATTTTTCGCTTGAAACGTGCAAGGCGCAAACAAATGAAATTTTTTGTCGACACCGCGCAAACGGATGAAATCGCCGAAATCGCCGAAATCGGCTTTCTCGACGGCGTCACGACGAACCCTTCGCTCATCATGAAGTCCGGGCGCGGGATGGCCGAAGTCATCGCGGAAATATGCGGGATCGCGGGGGACGCGCCCGTAAGCGCGGAGGTCGTCGCCACCGACTTCGAAACCATGGTCAGGGAAGGCAGAAAACTCGCCGGAATCGCTGCGAATGTCGCTGTCAAGGTTCCCCTCACCTGGGATGGTTTAAGGGCGTGCAAAGTTCTTGCCGCGGATGGCACGATGGTCAACGTGACGCTTTGCTTCAGTGCCAACCAAGCGCTGCTCGCCGCCAAGGCAGGGGCCGCATTTATCAGCCCGTTCATCGGTCGGCTAGACGACGTCGGATTGGATGGAATGGAATTGATCGAGGACATCCGCACGATTTACGACAACTACGATTTCAAAACGGAAATACTCGCGGCGTCCATCCGGTCGCCGCGGCATGTCGCTGAAGCGGCCATGGCCGGAGCGGATGTCGCCACCCTCCCTCCGTCGGTATTGAAGCGCCTCGCTTCGCACCCTCTGACCGACGCCGGCCTGGAAAGCTTCCTGACGGATTGGGCAAAGACCGGAAATTCAATCCTGTAAGGGGATTTGCGGTCCCGGTTGCGAGAAATTCGAATGGCCGACAGCTCGGAAAAGACAAGCGGAACGCTGAGGGACATGATCATTGCCGACCCCGGCTCGGTTCTCAACGACATCGAGGTGGTCAAAGCGCTGGCCGCCGCTGAAAACATAAACCTCGGGGAAAATGTCATAGACGCTCGTTCAGTCGCGCTGAAGACTCTTATGACGCGACTCGAGCGATTCCGCGAAGCGAAAGAACAAGTCGTCGAAGTATCACGCAGGAACCACTCAAGCGCGATGCAAACCCACGACGCGGTCCTCGTGTTGCTGGATGCGGACAATTTCGGCGCCTACTGCAGGGCGGTCGCGGACCAGGCGACAGAACTGCTTGGAGTTTTGCGGATCAAGCTCGTTCTTGAGGACCGGAGCATGACCGGCCTGAATTCGGAACGCTTGCGAGACGGCAGAGCGCGCGGATTGATCAGCAAGGTGCCGAGCGGCTACATCGCGGAATACGCCGGTGCTCAGGACGACGGAATCGGCTGCGGAATCGTCTTGCGAGAAGTGAGGTCCGGCGAACAGGCCGTCTACGGCGACGCGGCGGACGTCGTGCGCTCGGAGGCGCTTATTCGGATTTTCGACGGTCGATTGAGACAGCAATCCATGCTGGCGTTCGGTTCGCGCAAACCTGATCAGTTCCACGTCGAAATGGGAACCGACCTGATCAAGTTCTTCAGCGAGGCATTTTCAAGAATAACCCTGCGCTGGCTGAGGAACTGAACGACGAAACGGCTGCATTGCTGCCGACCGGTTGTTCATTGAATGCTGCAGCTTGGCCAACCGAATCCGGCTGAACTTCGGTTGTTGCGCATTTCCATCACTTCGCCAGCCCCTGCGGCGCCGGGGCTTGAGAATTATTTCAACCGCCCGCACTCATAGTCCCAAAAAAAGAGGCAATCGAGCGGATTTGCTCTCCGAGTTGCAATGCTTGGGCCCAGTCGAGACTCCGGCATGAACGGGATCGGCGACGGTCGTGCATGCGCTGCGCGCTGCGGCAAGCCGTGCATGATTTTTGCCTATCGCTCGCGGCGGCTCATGTCCGTTCAAAGGAGGGAAAGAGTTGACGAACGCAGTCGAAGCTCAAAAGGAATCGGCGTTCTCCTGGATTGAGGCATGGCTTGAATCGCAAGCCGGAATCAGCGGCGTTTCGGAAAACACGCTCCGAGCGTACAGGAAAGACGCGACGAGGTTTCTGGAATTCATTGGACGGTACGAAGGCGAAGACCCGAAGGTCGACCGCCTCGGCGCGATCGGTCTGCGCGACGTGCGGGCTTGGATGGCGGACGAACGGAGGCGCGGCGTTTCCCCTAGGACGCTGGCCCGTGAGCTGTCCGCCGTGAAAAGCTTTTTCCGATGGCTCGGAGAGCGGCTCGATTTCGATCCTGTCGCCGTGCTGAATGCAAGGGCGCCCAAGTTCGAGAAGAAACTCCCTCGGCCGTTGGACGAAGATTCAGCCAAGGATGTTCTGAAGTTCGTGGGCAAAAGCCCGGGAACAAAATGGATCGCCGCCCGGGACGAGGCCGTGGTTTCGCTTCTTTACGGATGCGGTTTGCGAATTTCGGAAGCGCTTTCACTTACATGGAGCGACCATCCGCTCTCTGAAACCATCAAGATTCGCGGCAAAGGAAACAAGGAAAGAATCGTGCCTGTCCTTCCTGT
Source organism: Paracoccaceae bacterium (assembly GCA_965205055.1). Taxonomy (GTDB): domain Bacteria; phylum Pseudomonadota; class Alphaproteobacteria; order Rhodobacterales; family Rhodobacteraceae; genus CBDBBY01. The sequence continues at coordinate 4,340,285 of OZ242030.1, forward strand.
CACTCGCGACGCGGTATCAAGATATGCCGAATTGTGCCCGGTCCGAAACGAGCCGGATGCGCCGCTGTTCGTTGGAGCAAGAGGAGGACCGTTGAACCAGCGAACGGTCCGGAAGACAATGGAACAAGCGCGAATCGGCTTGGGGCTTCCGGCGACCGCCACGCCTCACGCGCTCAGGCATTCGTTCGCCACCCATCTGCTGAAGTTCAGCGGTGATCTCCGCGCGATCCAAGAATTGCTGGGGCACTCGTCGCTTTCCACGACCCAAGCCTATACGGCCGTCGAAAAAGCCCAGCTTCTGAAAATCTACGAACGCGCTCATCCGAGAGCATCGTAGCCCTGCAATGACTGGATTGCCAACAACGAAAAGCGCAGCCGAAATCAGCAGATGCGCTGCCCTGTCGAGCGAAAGAGCATTGCTCGTCCATCCCACCTTCTCAACGCCTGAAACACGGATGGCGTTCGGCTGATCCTCGTCCCGTATGGCATATTTGTCTGAGCTCACCCATTGATGCGACTCCGCCTTGACGCCAGAGTTACGGGCCCGCAAGATGCTTCCGCTTCAAAATCCACAACTGAGCCGGAGGAAGCAAAGATACAACCATTTGGAATGCCAAGGCAATCTGCAAAGGCCGCGATGGTCGCCTCGGCTTGTCGCGCTACGCGAGGATTCGCGGGGCCTCGAAACCCCGGTTCGACGTACAACCGACGGGAGCGGGCCATCAAGTGCCACGAGAGCTGCCGGCGTCCATGCACGAAGGCGTCGCACCCAGGATGAACACTCTTGATTCGAATACCCTGATGCGTCATTCATTTTGCCATGAGTGACAAAACACCGGACGTGCATGCCGCATACGCGCTGGAAACGCCCGAGGATCACAAACGTCTCTATGCCGAATGGGCCGAAGATTATGACGAGGGGTTTGCAGAGCAGAAAGATTATCAACTTCACATCCGCACCGCTCAAGCCTTTGTCGGCGCAGGCGGGCAAGGTCCTGTTCTGGATGCAGGGGCCGGCACCGGCCTGTGCGGTGAAGTTCTGACCGATCTGGATGTGGGACCGATCGATGCCGCGGACATCAGCACCGAAATGCTGGGGCAGGCAATGCGCAAGGGAATTTATCGAGACGTCATCGAGGCTGATTTGAACCGGGGCATACCTGTTCCACCCGACAATTACTCGGGAATTGTTTCTTCGGGTACCTTTACTCTTGGCCATCTGGGTCCCGAAGTGCTTCCAGCTTTGCTGCGCGTCGCCAGACCCGGCGCACAGTTCGCTCTGTCAATCAACACCAAACACTTTGAGGTATCACGGTTTGCCCACGCCCTGCAGAACATGGAAAGGAGCCAGATCATAAACTTGAAACTGCCGAAAGTGCGCATTTACGGTCATCAGTCCGCAGGACCGAACAAAGACGATACGGCCTATATCGCCTTGTTCAAAAAAGCCTGAGAACTATACGCCAACACCATTTCCATCCCGGATCGCGATTTGCGGCGAATGCGAGCGCACATTCCTCGTGGCCCTCGGACCCGTAGGCCACATCGGCCATGCGCAACCGCCGCGAGGTGATCCGGTTCATCATATCCCGAAAATTGGCGTCCTCGGATTCACGCGCAGTCTTTTTTGGTTCCGGCGCAAGCCGGCAGCGAGCAACTTTTTTCTGGAAGACGAGCGAGCTTCCATGCACGGCCAAATAAATGACCGCCAGATGCGAATTCGTGGATGCGCTGTCTCTGCGCCACCTCAGAATTGAATCAACGCCCCTTCGGCAGCAATTCCATCGCGATGTGACGGTACACGCGTTCCGACAGCTTCGCACAGGTGCCATTTGCCTGATCGGATCAGGCGACCAAATGAACCGTATCCGGATACCTTTACGGTTTTGATGGTGTAACGCGTCAATCTATAGAGTCCGACGCTAGCAACAGGCATGCGCCTAGTATCTTTCTCGTGTCGTCGAACACCGATGGCTTCTCTCCTTTCCATCTCGAATACAACCTGTGCGGCACTTGCCGTCCGTCAATCAAATGCTCCAAGCATTCCCCCGTCTCTCCGATGAACGCCTGCAACCGTGCAGCCATGTTGGCGCGATAGGCATCCCAATGCTTCGCCTCCATTCTAAGGTGAAACAATGAGCTCCGGGCGCGCGAGCGGATTTCGATGGAATCCAGCGATCGGCCGACGCTTGGCCATCTGCCGAAGGCGCGCTCGTAGGCGCGGCGCGCAAGCGTCTCCGCGCCCATCAGCCGCAGGACGAAACCGGCATTCGCGATGCTTGTCCAGATCCTCGCATCGCCGCTCCTGAAGCAAAGGCAAGCGATCACGCAGCCCGCCAAAAATCCTGCCGCAGCGGCTGCAAGGCGCTTTGAGCGCATGCATTCGTTCGACCATTCCTGAAGACGCTCCCAAATCAGGTCGGAGCGGCGCCAGCCCGAACTAAGGGCCGCGCGCATTTCGGCGCGGTTCGAGCTAGATCCCCAAATACGCGGCTCGGACATGGTCGTCGTCACGAAGGGCTGACGCCTCTCCTTCCAAGGCAACAGCGCCGGTTTCCAACACGTAGGCGTAATCCGCCAGACCGAGAGCCAATTCGGCATTTTGCTCGACGAGAACGATTGAAACGCCGGTGCCGCTGATCTGTTGAATGATGACGGCGATCTCGTCCACGACGACAGGGGCCAAGCCCATTGACGGCTCGTCCATCAAGAGGAGCCTCGGCTGCGCCATCAATGCCCTTCCGATCGCAAGCATTTGCTGTTCGCCGCCGGAAAGCGTCTTTGCAAATTTGCGCCGCCGCTCAAGCAGCCTCGGAAATCGCTCGAAAATCGAAGCAAGGTCGGAACTCACGGTCTCCTGATCCTTCCGCAGATACGCTCCTGTCCGAAGATTCTCCTCGACGGTCAGGTCCGGGAAGACCCTGCGGCCTTCCGGGACATGCGCAATTCCCTTTGCGACGACGACGTCGGGCGGCAGGCAGTCGATGCGCTCGCCATCGAAAACGATTTCGCCGGCCGAAAGCTTTTCCAGCCCGGAGATCGCGCGAAGCGTCGTCGTCTTCCCGGCGCCATTCGCCCCGATCAGGGTTGCGATGCCGCCCCCGCCCACCGAAAGCGATATTCCGCGCACCGCCGCGACCTTGCCGTAATTCACAACGGCATCGCGCACCTCAAGCAGCATGCCGCGAACTTCCGAGATACGCCTCGATCACGGTCGGATCGCGGCGGATTTCCTCCGGCGTGCCTTCGGCGAGCAGCTGGCCGAAATTCATGACCGTGATCAGATCGCACAACCCCATGATGGCGTGCATGTCGTGCTCTACGATCAGAATCGTGACTCCGGCCTCCTTGATCTTGAGCATCAAGCCCATCATCGTTTTCGTCTCTTCCGGGTTCATCCCCGTGAACGGCTCGTCCAGAAGAAGCACCTCCGGGCGCGCGGCCATCGCCACCGCTATCCCAAGCGAGCGCTGGTGGCCGTGGGCGAGATCGCCCGCTCTGGCATCCTTGAGATGAAGCATCCCGAAAAAATCCAGCACTTCGTTCGCGCGCGCGAGGGCGCCGCGCCGGTCCGCGCCGTCCCAGCCCGCGATGGCAGCGAAGATGTTTGGACGAAATATCAAATGCGTGCCGACAAGAACGTTCTCCAACACGGACATTTCGGAAAAAAGCGTCGAATGCTGGAATGTCCTGATGACGCCTCTCCTTGCGACTTCAAACATCCGCAAACCGGAGATGCGCTCGCCCTTCAGCGCGATTTCGCCCTCTGTCGGAATATAGAATCCCGAAATCACATTGAATGTCGTGGTCTTTCCCGCTCCATTCGGGCCGATAAGGCCGTGGATCGAGCCATGCTCGACTGAGAATGAAAGGCCGTCCACGGCCGCCAGCCCGCCGAATCGCATGCACAGGTCCGACACTTGCAGGAACGGCGTGCTCACGAATTTCCCCGCGTCTGAGCGCCCAGCACGGATTTGAGCGCAGGAGCCGAAACCGCCTTTTGCACGATTCCCTCCAAGCCCTTGGGAAGAAAAAGCACCGAAGCGATCAGCACGAGTCCGTAAACCAGCGGACGCCCTTGCTCCAAACCCATCTCTCGCAAAACGATTTCATTGAGCGTCATGAGCACGATGCATCCGATGATCGGTCCGTAAAAGGTTGCGGTCCCGCCCACGATCGCCCACGTAAGCACGAACACCATTTGCTCGATATCGAAGCTGTTCGGATTGATCGTCCCGATATAGTGGGCCAGCAGCGCGCCGGCCAGCCCGGCGAATCCGGATGCGATGACGAATGCGAGCGTCTTGTAAGCGCGCGCATTGATGCCGGCGGACTCCGCCAGCCGGTCCTGCCAATGCACGGCGTGGAACGTCAGGCCGACCGGCGACTTCTCAATCCTCCATAGAATCCATAGGCTGACTCCGACGACGGCGAGCGAGAAGTAATAGTAGCTGGTCGGCTCGAAAAAATCGAATTGCCAGATGCCAATGTCGAAGTCGGGCATCGGATCGATTTTCTTGATCCCTTTCGGTCCGCCGAACGGATCCCGGAAACGCTTCCAAAGAAGGCGGATGACCTCGCCCGCCGCGAAAGAGCCGATCAGAAAGTAAAAGCCTTTCATTCTGAACAGAGGATAGCTGAGCGCCATCGCGATCAATGCCGCCGTACATGCGCCGAGCACCATCGCGACCGGCACGAACACTCCGAATTCCTTTGAATAGAGAGCTGAGGCGTAGGCGCCCACCCCCATGACCACGACGTGCGCCAGCGACCATTCGCCTGTCAGGGCAAGCAGCCGGTAGGATGCGACGACAAGCACGTTGATCGTCAGGAAAACGAGGATTTCCTGTTGCGAGAAACTTAGCCCGAAAGGCAGCGCAAGCAGCGCGGCGACGAGGATCGCGGCGGAGGCCGCGAGGGCTGCAGTTCTACGCACGATCAGCTGTTCCGAACAAGCCCGTCGGCTTGATGATCAGGACTCCCAACATCAGCAGGAGACCGACGATATCCGCGATGACGCCGTCCCAAATGGTCGTGACCGCCGTGTGGACGAATGCATACGCGAATGCGGCGACAACCGCGCCCTCCAACGATCCCACGCCGCCGACGATGATCACGATGAACGCGGCCACGATTACCGAATGACCCATATTCGGATTGACCGAGATGAGCGGAGCCGTAAGCGCTCCGGCAACGCCGGCCAGCGCTCCGCCGATGAACATCGCCATCATCGAGGTTTTCCGAATCGAAATGCCTTGCAATGCGGCTGCCTCGGGATCTTGCGCGCTTGCCCGCAACGCCCAGCCGAAACGGGTCCGCCTCAGGAACAGCCAGAGAGCCCCCAAAAATGCCGCAGCCGCGACGATGACCGCGAGACGCTGCGCCGGCAGCCTTACTTTTTCGGAGAAGACGATGACCTCTTGGGTCACCGGCGGCACGTGCTCCATCCGCACGCCGAAGCCCATCGATACCAGCGCCTGCAGAACGACGAGAAAACCTATCGAGGCGACGAGGCCGCCGAGCGGATTGCTCCGGAGCGGCCTGAACATCGTGAATTCCATCAGCAGCCCGACGCACCCGACAAACATGAGGGCGAGCGCCGCGACGAGCACGAACGGCATTTCAAGTCCGGTGTAGAGCGCGACGACCACGTACGCGCCGAGCATGAAAAGCTCGCCGTGCGCGAAGTTGATGACGCCCATCACGCCGAAGATCAGCACGAGACCCACCGCGACGAGCGACAAATACGCAGCCGCATAAAGTGCGTTCAGGCCCGTCTGGGCGATCAACTCAATCATGGGCAAGCAGGTTCTGCCGACGGAATCTTCCGCGCGGCGCAGCGCCTTCGCCGGACGTGCGCCGCGCTCGAATCAAAGGATCAGCGCTGGTCCCACATCTGTCCGTATGCGGACATATGTTTCTTCAGGAGCTCGCCGTGGCTGGCATACCAATCCGGGATCGACCGGAACTCCTTGACCGTAGCCTTGCCGTTTTCGATCGCAACCACCGGCCAATTCCCGACCAGCGCGTTGTCGATGCCGAAAAGGTCTTCGCCCCACCAGTCGGCCGTTCCGAACGCATGCTCGCCCTTGCCGCCGTCCTTCATTGCGGTCAGCACGGCGTCGGGCTCGATGGATCCGGCTTTTTCCGCGGCCGATTTCCAAAGCTCCATGATGGAGGCGTACTCCCAGCTGACCGCTCCCCATTCTCCGGGATGGCGCTCGTTGTAGACCTCGTAGAACCTGTTCGGGTCCGGAAAGTTGATGAAGCTTTCGTTCAGGGCCGGATCGTCGAAATCCGGGAACTGGAAAAGGAACCCTTCCATGAACTCGACCGACGTTTTCTCGATCATCTGCTCGTAGAAGTCGGCCGTGCAGGAAATGATCTGGCCTTCGTAGCCCTGCTGGAAAAGCTGCTCCGTGATCGGATGGACGTAATCTGCGTAGCAGGTGTCCAAACAGAAGATATCCGGATTCTGCGAGAGCAATTTCGTCACCACCGGAGCGAAGTCGGTCGTCGCCGGATCGAACAGCAGCGGATCCTGCTGCATCGATATGCCCGCGGCTTCGAACGCAGCCAGATATGTTGCGACCGACGGAAGGCCCAAGGCATCGTCCTGCGCGCACATGACGGCCGTTTTGAGGTCGGGCTTGTTCTCGGCGAGCCACTCGACGCCAGTGACATTGTAGATCGGATGGACCTCGGCGGGCGCCAAGAGAGTGGTCGTGTCGGGACCCAAGTCCGAAGGCAGGAGCGTCGAGAACAGAACGCCCGTCCTGTCGGCCACGGGCTGAGCGCCCGGCCAGGTGTCGCCGCCAAGCATCATAACGAATACGACGCCGTCCTCGCGGATTAGCTTGGTCGCGCCGGTTCTGGCTTTGGCTGGATCGTATTCGTTGTCGTAGGCAACGAACTCCACCATTCGGCTCTGGCCGCCTATGTTGATTCCGCCGGCCGCATTCACCCATTCGCCCCAGATGCGGCAGCCGTCGAGCCCTGGCTTACCCCACGCGGCGACAGGCCCTGTAAGCGGCGCGAGAAAACCTATCTTGATCGTTTCGCCTTCGCTCGCGATTCCGCGTCCGGGAACTGCGAGGCCGAGCGTGCCGAGTCCGGCCAATGCTGACGCCGACTGGATGAATCTGCGGCGCGACTGCGTCCGGGATATGAAGTTTGCAAACATTTTTCCCCCTATGTCTCTTGTGCAGACTGCGGGCGGTCGTCCGTTCAGTCGGCCGGCCGCAGCCGTTGCGAAGAGTCAAGGCTAGCAAATAAATGTGCGGTTTCAACTGCAAGTTGGAACCGGATTCCGATCGCCCGACGAATTCGGAGTTCCATTCGCTGACGGATGATTCCTTATCGCGAGTCAAAAGTTCCCGTTGCATGGGAAAAACGATGGAGGTTCGCGACCAGGCCGGCGACCGCTTCGCTTGATCGACCAATCCGGAACGCCGGACGCAGGTTGAACGTGGCAAGAATGCACTCAACCCGCCACAATCGGCATTGTTTTGCCGGAAGCGCTTTTGACAGGAACGCACTAACCGGAATAGTCTTGAAGCGGCCCGGACGAGCAGACCGCGCCCAATAAAAAAAATAAAATTGTAGGCAGAGCAATGAAAAAGGCGCACTTCCGCAATAGCGGGCCTCGCCCGGATGTCGGGCAGGCCGCTTCGTTCGCTGTCTGGCTTCTGGCGGCTGCGCTCGCCGCGTCCGCGTCGGCGGAAACGCATCGGGGCAATTCCGGAGGCGGGACCGCATATGCAGGGATTTTTGCGGGAAGCGCGAAATCCGTGAACGAAGTTCTGGACATCACCGGATTCGCCAACTGGGGCAACCCCGGCTACACCGTGAAGTTCCCGGGCGAAGACGTTGTCGGCGGCGCCCTCATCGGCAAATCTTTCGAATCCGACGGGATTCCGCTTCGAATGGAATTCGACGGGACGTTCGGGAGCATCGTCGGCAGCTCGGACATGCTGGATCCGACCGACAAGGACGAAACCGGCAAGGTTGACATCCGTTGGGTCACGACTGCGAGGATTGGCCTCGAGCGGGATATCGGAAACGCCACCGCGTTCGTGACCGGCGGCGTCGCGATGGCGCAGATCAGAAAATCAATAACGGACATCGATTTCAGCGAAAATGCTCCGTCCGCAGTCGATCCCGACGACTCTTTCGCCAGTTCCGGGACGGATCTGGGCTGGGTTGTCGGCGTTGGCGTCGAGACGCCGATTTCCGACGCTTGGTCGCTAAGGCTTGAAGGCCTGTATATGGAGTTTGAATCGTCGACCCACACCGTGAATCATTCGGGCGACGGCCGTTGCGGCCCCGGAAACGCGAGAATGGCGTGTCCTTTCAGATTCGACAGCGATCTCACGATCGTCCGATTGGGGGCGATCCGGGAATTCGGGCATTGAACGATCCGCCGCCGGGGCCATTGATCACCGACCCGAACGCAAATTGAAATCCTGAGCGGGCCATTCCGCCGCCGTCGCCCTTGATGCGCCGCTCTTTTCGAACTTGAGGTCCAAGATCGGATCAAGGCGAATCCGAGCGAGCCAAGACTGCCGAGACGTGGAATGCCGCCGAGAACGATTGACTCGTCCGCCCGTCATCGCGATGATCTGCATGTTGTTTTCCTCTTGCCAAAGAGCGGAAAATCTCCGGATGGCGGGATTTCAAGCCGTTGCATAAGCATCCGCCGCGCGGTATCCGGATGGATATTTCGCCAACGGTTCGCGGCGGTAGAGCCGTTTCAGGATAGAGAGACCGCGCATGGATGAACACCGGTCGGCATTGGTCGTATCCGCGCACTCCGCCGATTTCGTCTGGAGATGCGGAGGGGCGATCGCCCTTCACCGGAGCATCGGGTGGAAAGTAACGGTCATTTGCCTTTCGTACGGCGAGCGCGGCGAAAGCGCCAAGCTCTGGAAACAGGCGGGAATGACCTTGGACAAGGTGAAATCCGCAAGGCGGATGGAGGCGGAGAGAGCCGCAAACGCGCTTTCCGTCAACGACATCCGTTTCTTCGATCTGGGCGACTATCCGCTTGAATTCAGTCGCGAGGCCAAGCACCGCCTTGTGGACGCCATGCGCGAGATCAGGCCCGAATTCATTCTGACCCATTCAAAGCACGATCCGTACAATACGGACCACATGCATACGTCAAGCTTCGTTCTGGAGGCGAGAATGATCGCCCAAGCTTGGGGGCACAACCCGGGCGAAAGCGTGCTCGGCTCGCCGCAGGTCTATCTGTTCGAGCCGCACCAGACGGAGCAGATGGATTGGAAGCCGGACACGATTCTCGACATTACGTCCGTTTGGAATCAAAAGCGGGCGGCTATCGAGTGCATGGAAGGCCAAACGCATCTTTGGGACTACTACACGAACGTCGCCCGGAACAGGGCCAACCATTTCCGGCGCAACTCGGGAGGCCAAGCGGGAGGCCGTCCGGCAGAGTATGCGGAGGCTTTTCAATCAATTTTTCCGCGTACGGTGGATGCGCTTTAGATCATGCTTGGCGACATCTCGCATCTCGGGCACGTCGAACTTCTCACCGACCGCTTCGATGAAAGCTTGGATTTCTTTACCAGAGTTTACGGGCTTTCGGTTTCCGCGACGCGGGGAGATTCCGCTTACCTGCGCGCCTGGGACGACTATGAATTCCACACTCTCAAGCTGACCGCATCCGATACGACGGGCGTCGCGCATGTCGCATATCGGACCTCGTCGGCAAATGCGCTGAATCGCCGGGCGAAAATGCTTGATGCGATGGGCTGCGGCGAGGGGTGGGTGGCCGCCGACATCGACCATGGCCCAGCTTACCGGTTTCGAAGCCCGGCGGGCCACATGTTTGAAATCTACTACGAAACCAGACGATTCGAGCCGGAAGCGGAAGAGGTTCCGGCGTTGAAAAACATGGCATCGAGGTTTCATTCCAATGGCGCCGCGCCTCGCAGGATCGATCACGTGAATCTGCTTGCGCCCGACATCGAGCCGATCGAGGAGTTCATGGTCAAGACGCTCGGTTCGCGAGTAACGGAAAAAATCGTGCTTGACGACGGCACGCTCGCAGGCAGCTGGTTCACGGTAAACAACAAGACCTATGATTTGGCATGCACGAAGGATCACACGCGCGCGCCGGGTCGCTTTCATCACTTGACTTATGCGGCGGACCAGAGGGAAGACATCTTGCGTGCCGCGGACATTTTTCTCGAGAACGGCGTCCACATCGAAACAGGGCCGCACAAGCATGCCGTCCAAGGCACGTTCTTTCTCTACGTCTGGGAACCAGCGGGAAACCGCGTCGAGATCGCGAACTCAGGCGCCAGACTGTTGCTCGCGCCGGACTGGGAGCCGATCATCTGGACGGAATCGGAACGGAAGAGGGGCCAGGCTTGGGGCATGAAGACAATAGAAAGCTTTCACACGCACGGGACGCCGCCGGTTGGAGAAAACGAGGACTGACATGGGGATCGTAGTTCAGAACATAGAACGGCCCGACATGGGTTTGGTGGAAAGTCTGGGCAATGCAGGCGTGGCGACAGTCCACGAGGCGCAGAATCGGACAGGACTTATGCGGTCGAGCATTCGTCCGATTTGGCCGGGCGCCCGGGTTGCGGGATCCGCCGTCACCATCTCGGCTCCGCCGGGCGACAATTGGATGGTACATGTCGCGATCGAGCAAATCGAACAGGGCGACATCATGGTGCTCGCCCCCGCCGCGCCCTGCGACATGGCTTACTTGGGTGACCTGCTCGCAACCTCCGCGAAAGCCCGCGGCGGGGCGGGGATGGTCGTCGAGGCGGGCGTGCGCGACGTTCGGGAACTCAGAGAAATGAAATTTCCTGTATGGTCCTCCGCGATTTCCGCGCAAGGGACCATCAAGGGTTCGATCGGATCGGTCAACGTGCCGATCGTTTGCGGCGGCGTCCATGTGGAGCCGGGCGATATCGTCGTCGCGGACGACGACGGCGTCTGCATCGTAAAGCGCGAGAACGCCCGGGAAATCGCCGAAGCCGCAAAAAAGCGGCTTGATGCCGAGGCCGACAAGCGCCGAAGACTGGAAGCGGGCGAATTGAGCCTCGACCTTTACGGCTTCCGCGAACAGCTTGAAAACAAAGGCCTCAAATATGTCTGACGGCCTCAGGGCCATGTGGATGCGCGGAGGAACGTCGAAAGGCGGCTACTTTCTGGCGACGGATCTCCCGGCGTCGCAGTCCGAAAGGAATGCCTTGCTCATGCGGGTGATGGGGTCGCCGGATCCGCGGCAGATCGACGGGCTGGGCGGCGGAGATCCGTTGACATCGAAAGTCGCGATAGTCGGCCCTTCAAGCAGCCCGGACGCCGACGTGGATTATTTGTTCCTGCAGGTTTTTGTCGATCAACCTGTCGTTTCGGATTCCCAGAATTGCGGCAACATTCTGGCGGGCGTCGGTCCGTTCGCCATCGAGCGCGGTCTGGTCGAGGCTGAAAAGGACGAGACCTCAGTGGTCGTGCGCATGATGAATACAGGCAAGACGGCGGCAATCAGCGTGCCGACGCCTGGCGGCAATGTTCGCTACGGCGGGAACGCACGAATCGACGGCGTGCCGGGCACGGCCGCGCCCGTCCGGATTGAATTCCGCGACACGGCCGGTTCCGTTTGCGGCGACTTGTTTCCGTCAGGCCGCAAAGTCGACGAGATGGACGGCTTGCCTGCGACGCTCATCGACAACGGAATGCCTTGCGTAATCCTGCGGGCCGCCGATCTCGACATATCCGGCGCCGAGGAGCCTTCGGCTCTCGAGGCGAATTCGCACCTGCGCAGCCGCCTTGAACGCATTCGGTTGAAGGCCGGCCCTGCCATGAATCTAGGAGATGTGCGCGAGAAATCCGTCCCCAAGCTGGCGCTCGTATCGCCGCCGCGGGAACACGGCGCAATTGCGGCGCGCGTATTCATTCCGCACCGCTGCCATACGAGCATCGGAGTGCTGGGCGCAGTGACCGTCGCGACCTCGGCGGCCATTCCCGGCACGGTCGGCAGCGAGTTCGCGGTCGTGCGAGGCGGCAGATCGAAGGACATTTCGGTGGAGCATCCTGCCGGCCGAATTTCGATCATCTGCCACGTCGGCGATGGCGGAAACATAGTGAAAGCGGAAGTAATCAGAACCGCTCGGAAATTATTCGACGGAACGGTCTTTCCGTCGCGGGTTCACGATTCGAACCAGTGCGGGGCTCGCTAGCGAAAGCGAGGCCGCGCGGGCCGATTGGTTCAGGATTTGCGGTCCGCCCTGCGGGTTCAGGCTTGCCGTCGCTTCCGCAGCCCGAAAGACAGCGCCGGAATCAAGGAGTTTCAAGCGGGCTGATTTGCCGACCCGCCCATCTTCGACGCCCGGTGAGCAGCCGGCCCGCTGCGGCTCCGGTTGCTTCGCCGTTCGCGAATACGGTCTCGCCGTTCACGATCGTCATGTGAACGCCTTCGGATTTTGATTTGGGGCTTTCATAGGTTGCCGTGTCGATGATCTTTTCCGGATCGAATACCACCAGATCCGCTGCGCAGCCGGCCGCGATTCTGCCCCGGTTGCGAAGTCCGAAAACATCCGCCGTGAGACCCGTCATTTTGTGGATGGCTTGCTCGACGGGAAACAGCTGCAGTTCGCGCGCGTATTTTCCCAGAACTCTCGGAAACGTTCCCCACAACCGAGGGTGAGGATGCTCGTCGTGCGGAAGACCGTCCGACCCGATCATTGAGAGTCTGGATTTCATCGCCCGCCGGACGTCGTCTTCGCGCATTTGAAAGTAGATGGCGCCCGCCGGCTGGAGTCGTCGGGCAGCTTCAAGCAGCGGCATTTCCCATTCGTCGGCGATGTCGGCAAGTTCGCGGCCGCTGGCTTCGGGGTGCGATTTCGACCATGTCACCATTATGCGGATCTTGTCGGTTACGAGATCGTCGCGAAGGTTCGTTGATCCCGCGGTATAGGGGTACACATCGAAGTTCACCGGCATGTCCCGGGAAAGCTGCTCCAAGAGCTTCACCGTTTCCTTCGTTCTGCCCCAGTTCTCGACGCCCGAGCATTTGTGGTGCGATACGATCAAAGGAATTCCTGCTTCTGCCGACGTGTCGGCGGCCTCGCGAATGCTTTCGACGACGTCGTTCGACTCGTCACGCATATGAGTCGCGTAAACTCCGCATTGATTCGCAAACGCGGTTGCCACGCCGGCAACTTCGCCAATGTCGGCCGCTTCATTCGTCGGGTAGAACAATCCGGTGGAAAACCCGGTCGCTCCGTTTTCCATGCATTCTGCCGCAAGGCGGCGCATGGTAACGATTTCCTCGCTGTCGGCACGACGACCCGGGTCGCCCATTGCCGCAAGCCTGAGCGCCGAATGACCGATAAGCGCAACGACATTGACGCTTGGTTTCCGCGAATTGAGCCGCCGGGAATATGCTTTCATCGAGGTGAATTCGTAAGCCTCGCGGCCCCCGAGCAGATTCATGGGCGGCGGCGGCTCGTCCTCGAACGACACCGGAACCAATGATATTCCGCAATTCCCGATGACGACGGTCGCGACGCCCTGGCTGACTTTCGGGACCATTTCAGGGCTGTCGACGATTGCGCGGTCATCATGGGTGTGCGCGTCAATGAATCCCGGCGCGATGGCAGCTTCTTCCAGATCGACGAGGTTCGCGTAATCGGACTTGGGATGCAGTCCCAATTCGCCGACGGAAGATATCGTATCGCCGACTGTCGCCACTTCGCCGCGAACAGGAGGGCGACCGGTTCCATCGAATATCAATGCATTGCAAAACAATGTCGAGCGAGGAGGCTCCGCACCGCAGCCGCTTTCCATACTGCCGCTCCTCGTACGGGCGCCGGATGCCCGGAAGACGCTGATTGGCGTAGACGGTACAGAAAACTGCTTCAAAATGCAAATCTCAGCCGAATGATGGGTGCATCCCATATTTTTTGGTTAGAGCGTTTTTCACTTGGGTGGAACCGCGGCACCCATCCCGTATCCTGCAAGAACCTAATGGAAATTGGAGAATTCCCCGATTGAACTGGTTCCACCCAAGTGAAAAACGCTCTAGGCGGCTGCAAGAACGGAAACCCCTTCAATCGTTGACTTCGGATCTGCGGTTGTTTTCGAAGCAGCCTTTGACAGCGAGCACGCCTGGCATTAGCTTTCGACCAACGGCGCCCGGCTCCTTTGAGCCGGTTCCGGACGATGCGATTGCAGGCGCTTTCGCGATGCCGGATCCGACCGGCAGGCCGCGCCCTCGACACGCCCGGATCCCGGCATGTCCCCTCCGTCGGACGGCCCTTGCGAAAACGGGCCCGCCGAATTTCCCCGGTCCTGTCCGCTCCGAGCATTCCCCGCCCCGCTCTCCCGAATCGACGAAAGAGCAGTCGCACGCATCATCGAACGGAGGCCGGCCTTGAATTCCGGCCATGCCCGGAAGGGACGCGGCTGCAGGCCGATTCACGGTCGGCGGCGCGAGGCGGTCTTCGCGGCATTTGCGGACGCCCCGGAAAATCCGGGCGCCTGCCTCCCGGATCCCTCCGGCCGCGGATCTTCGGCCGGACGCAGCTCGGGAGCCCGCCGCCCCGGCGTCGGGACGGAATCGCATCGGCGGGCGAGCTCGGGCGGGTCTCGGGACGGCATCCGATCATTCCTGTCGGATGATTGCCATATTGTCGATCGGCCGGGCTTCCGGTTCGGGACGGACCGACGCGCGCTCCGCAGGCATGACGCCCGAACGCCGCCGCGCGGTCTTCACAAATTCGTGACAATCGAGAAAATTTTGGATTTTACTTGAACTATCTCTTTACATGACGATCTATGTTATGATACGTGATGTCCCACTTGGAACGAAACATCGAAATTGGAAGGATGGGAACAATGAAGACCTTTGCCGCTTTCATCGCCGCCATGTCGCTCGCCTCGGCCGTCGCGGCGCACGCGACGACCGACGCCGGCCCGGCGTCGGTCCCGCCCGCATCCGCGCAGAGCGCCGGACTCACGGACGCATGGCTTTCGCCCGGCGATTCCGATCAAGTCCGCCAGCCGGAGAACACCGCGTTGTATTTCTTCATGTGGCTCGCCGGATAGCCTCGGAGCCGGGAAGGCGGACAAGATTCCGCCGACATGCTCGAACGGGCCGGACGGGCCGACCGCGACTCCCGGCCCGCCCGGCGGCGGCTGCAAGAATTCAAGCGACCGCCTGCACGCGTCGCAAGACACATCCTCCCGAGCGCCGCCGGATTTCGGCGCTTCAAGGGTTCCGGTCGGAGCCTTCGAGAATCAGTGCGGGGCGACCGTCAGAGGTCCGCGGACGGCGGAGCCGCGCATCCGGGCGAAAGCGGCCGAATCGGACCTCTGCCGGGCGCAAGAATGCTGACCCCGGACAGGCCGGCGTCCGCATCGAAGGCGCAAGCTGCCGACTCGGAAAACACGCCGACCTCATTCCCGAACACGTCCGAGCGCGAATGCGCCAATTGCATCGTCGGGAACCGGTTCAAACAGTCGGGATGCCGCCGGTCGATAGCAGGCGCCAACGCCGGGCTCGCCATCGGATGCCGCTTCGAAAACATGCGTCGGCCCGACTTCCTCGATTGGAGGGCTTGCCGCGCCGCAGCCGCCTGACCCAAAAAAAAGGACCGCACCCACGCTCGAAACCGACAAATTGAACAGGTGCGCAACTTCGCGGCAACTCCGGCCGTCGGCGCGCCGAAACCACACACTCGCGAAGATCAGTCGAATAAGGTCTGGGCATGCATGCTGGCCGCCCCGTCAGCGGCCGCCATGAATCATGCCTTGGCACAAAAGGGAATCTAACAAAAACGTTACCGACTCAACCTGAGTCGGACACGCTCCAGCTCTGATGTTCGTCCTCGACAATTCTTGATAGGATCCGCGATGGATGCACCTTGAAGATGATGTTGCGTGGTCGGCGCTTGCAGCCCATCGTTGATTTAGAAGAGACATGCTAGAGCGTTTTTCACCAAGGTGGAATCGTACCGTTCAGGGATTCCCTTTGCTGTTCCGACATGGTTTGTGTCCTTGGTTTCAAGACGAAGGATGAAGGACGGAACGGATGCCGAGACCTTATTCAGACGATTTGCGGATGCGCGCGGTCAAGAAGGTGCTGGCGGGCGAAAGCCGCCGGGGTGTTGCGAAGGAGTTGCGGGCGGCCCCGTCGAGCGTGATCAAATGGGCTCGGCGATATTCCGACACGGGATCGGCCGGCCCGAGCCGGATGGGCACGCGCCGCGCGCCGAAGCTGGCGGGATGCCGGGCTTGGATCCTTGAGCGGATCAAGGCCTGTCCGGCAATCACGCTGGCAGGGCTGCAGGATTGGCTTGGCGGGCGCGGCGTCGCGGCGAGTCTCGCCTCGATTTGGCGCTTCCTGAGAGTCTGCGGCATCACCCACAAGAAGCCGGCGCCCGTCGCGGACGAGCGCGACCGGCCCGACGTGCAGCGCCGCCGCGAGCGGTGGAAACGCTTTCAGGGCCGGGCGAACCCGCGCAAGCTGGTCTTCATCGACGAGACCTGCATGAAGACCGACATGTCGCCCAGGCACGGCTGGGGCCCCAAGGGACAAAGGGTTCACGGCTCGGCCCCCTTCGGCCATCGGGGAACCTTCACATTCATGGCCGCTCTGCGGCAGGACCGGATCGACGCTCCCTGGGTCCTGGACGGCCCGGTCAACGGCGACGCCTTCCGGGCCTATGTCGAAACGCAGCTGGTTCCGACGCCTGATCGCGGCGACATCGTCGTCATGGACACTCCGGGCAGCCACAAGACCGATGCGGTGCGCGCCGCGATCCGGGGCGCGGGCGCCCGTCTTCTGTTCCTTCCGCCCTGCAGCCCCGATCCCGATCCGATCGAGCAGGCGTTCGCCAAGCTCAAGCACTTCCTGAGGAAGGACCAGCCGCGAAACCGGGACGATCTGTGGAAAAATGTCGGCTCCATCCTGGAAAAGTTCACGCACGAAGAATGCTCGAACTACCTTGCCAACTCGGGATGCGCAGTGGGTCAAACTTAGTGAAAAACGCTCTAGCCGAAATCATGCGTCGGGAGTCCGCGCACTCCGGGTTCAGCGACAAACAAATGGCCGTCGAGATCGCATTCGCTCAGCCCCCAGCGCGCGGTCGTGATGAACAGTTTGTCGAGATTTTCACCGCCGAACGCCACGCTCGTCACCCTCGAGGCCGGAACTTCGACAACCATGTCCACCCGCCCATTCGGATCGAAACGAACGACGCAGCTTCCGTCCCATCGCGCATTCCAAAGCCCGCCCTCGGCATCGACGCACGATCCGTCAGGATGCCCTCTGTCGAACCTCGCGAAGTCGCGCCTGTTCGAGGGCGTGCCTGTCGCCAGATCATAGTCGTAAGCCCAGATGACTCCGTTCTTGGTATCGCAGAAATACATGACGTCGTTGGCCGGGCTGAAGCACAACGTGTTCGAGATCCAAATGTCGGACTCGAACATTGTAAGCTTCAAATCAGGATCCAGCCTATACAGACAGCCGGACGGCTGCACGAGTTCGATATCGGTCGCGCCGGGCGAAATATTGTTTTGCATCGTTCCGAACCAGAATCGGCCTCCGGCGTCAGTTCCTCCATCATTGCATCGGTTGAAAGGCTTCAGCGGCTCCGGATCAACGACGCGCGCGAGCTGTTTCGCATTCAGATCATACTTGTAGACGCCGTTGTGCGCAGCGATGATCAGATCGTTTCCCCAAGGGCGCACGCATGTGATCATTTGAGGCATGCCGTGATATCGGATTGAACCGCCATCAGGATCGTAAACCGTCAATTCGGAAGGCTGCGGGATGTCCAGCCAGAACAACCTCTTCATTCTGGGATGCCAGAACGCGCTTTCGCCCAAGTTGTTTGAACAGGCAAGCGCAACTTCAGCTTTCATTTCAAACTTCTCCGTTCGCTCAGCAAATCAGTTCGTTGGCAAACAGCCGATCATAGTGATTGCAGCGCATTGAAACAATGTTGATGGTTCGAGCGACCGCATCCTTGTCTAACTGTTGAACTCTCCATTCGAAAGCGGAAAACCCGCTCGATTGGCTGAGGGAACGATTCGAACGATTGAATTCCGCCGATCCACCTGCCGACCGCGACACCGCGACCCGTCGGGACTGACTTCCCTGAAATCGCATCCATGCCATTCGAGCGAACCTTCGGAATTGTTCCGAAGAAATTGAATTCAACGCCCTTCGCGATGCCATGCGCCGCAAGCAAGCCCCAGGATCAGAAGCGCAAAAACGACCGGTCGGGTAAGTGGAACGAATTCAATTCCCGAGACAATGAAATTGTTCCTCGGCAGCACACCGGCCCATGCCCGCCCGGCGGCGGCGCGGCCTTCTTGAACAAGCCTGGCATCCGGAAAGCCGCTTTCGACCGAGAACACCCCGCCCATGTCGGCAACGAGGCGCTCGAACGCGCTTCCGCCGGAAGCCGCGCCTTCAAATTCCAGCGGGTGCAGCAGTCCTACGGAAACGGCGGCGGAGAGGTCGCCATCTCGGACAATGTGGATGCCCGGATCTGGACT
Source organism: Paracoccaceae bacterium (assembly GCA_965205055.1). Classification (GTDB taxonomy): domain Bacteria; phylum Pseudomonadota; class Alphaproteobacteria; order Rhodobacterales; family Rhodobacteraceae; genus CBDBBY01. The sequence continues at coordinate 4,358,834 of OZ242030.1, forward strand.
TTCAATCAGCGCCTCGAATCTTCCCGGCGATGTTGCGGCTGCGAGCAGCGGCACTTTGCCGCCGCTCGGCGTGAACAGCTCAAGTTCGGGAACGTCATCGGACATCGATTGCCGGACAATTCTCAATGTCGTTCCGTACGCCGAGGCGTACAGCGCTTCCTCCTCCAGCCCCGGTTCCTTCATCATCCAATGAACGAGGCGTTTCAAAAGCTCCTGCTGCGGACCCCCTCCCTCGAAACCTCGATGCCAAAGCCAGGCCTGATCGGATGCAAGAAGCGCCACGCGGCCTTGTCCGGCACGGAAAAGCACCAGCAAAGGCCGTCCGTCGGCTCCCGCCATCAATACGTCGCCGTTTTCAACCCTGAGCTCGGCCTGCCTGAACCAGCGGCCCCATTCCGGATCTGCGCCGGATTCCGACGAGCTTGATGCATGGAGCTCGTCTGTAACGGGGTGGCGCATCCCGGCCGAAGTTGGCGCGGGCCTGAAGGCTTTCTCCGCAATGAAGCCTGTGGGTTCGGCAGGGAGCACCCTTCCGACCGCGGTATCGTGCAGATTCCTCGGGTCGGCAAGCTCGGGGCCGCCGGCGACAAGCAGGGCGCCTCCGCCCTCCACATATTCCGCGAGTCGCTCGAAATCCGCGTTCGTAAGCAGCCCGACGCGTCGGTAGCGGTCCAGTACGACCAAGTCGAATTGCTCCAGCTTTTCTTGGAAGAGCTCGCGCGCCGGGAACTGTATCAAGGCAAGTTCGTCGATCGCCGTGCTGTCGCGGCTTTCCGGATTGCGAAGGAATGTCAAATGGACAAGCTCCACCGAAGCGTCCGACATCAGGATGTTGCGCCATGTCCGCTGTCCCGCGTGGGGAATGCCTGAAACCATGAGCACGCGGAGGCGCTCCTGGACCCCGTTGATTTCTACGGAAGCCTCGTTGTTCAGAAGCGTGAGCTCGCCCTCGGCAGCGGCCGCCTTGAAATGAGCCACCTTCGGCCCGGGCGAATCGATCCGGACGGTCGCGCTGAAGGGTTCGCCCGGCATGGCGCGAATTGTCCCCTGCAAGGCGCCGTCAAGGTAGAATTCAACGCCCACCTCTTCATTCCGCGGCATGGAGCCGGTGTCTTCCAACAGAGCGACAATGCTTGCGGGTTCGCCGACCAGCGCGAATTTCGGAGCGTCCCGGATCAGGATTCGGCGATCCATTTCAGCATTGCCCGTCGTAAGCAGGATGTGGACGGGCGCAGTCGACTCGATGCCGACATCCGCGTCATGAACAAGCCCGTCCGTGACGACGAACGCAGCGGCGAGTCTTTCGCCCAAGTCTTCAATCTCGCGGCGGAGCGCGGACGCCAACCGGGTTCCGCCTTCCGCGTCGAGCAGCTCCGCCTCTCGCAGTTCGAAACTGCCGAATTCAGGAACTGAGCTCCTGAGCCAAGCCAGGGCTTCTTCCGTTCTGGTTGTTCGCTCGCCCAGCTTTTGGCTTGATGTGCGGTCGGCGAGTATCAGGATGTAATCCGTCTCCTTTTCCCGCGCCTCCATTCGAACCGAGGGATTGAGGATCGCAGCCGCCAGCACGGCGGCGAGGCAGGTCCTCGGGATCCATCCCGCCATTCCTGCGCGAATCGCCATGCCGAGCGCGATCAAAGTCGCGGCGAGGCAGACGGCGGACATCTGCCAAGACATCTGCGGATCAAGAACGACCGAATACGCCAAGTCAGGATCCCAGCCGCTCAAGTATGGCGTCGACGTGGAATTGCGCCGATTTGTAGTTGCCGGTCAATGCGTGCATGACGAGATTGACGCCGAAACGATGGGCTTTCTCGCGGCGGCTTTCTCCTGTTTCTGCGCGTCCGCCCGGGAACAAGGGTACGGCATCTTCTCCGACGGCCCAAGCCGCCGCCCAGTCGTTTCCCCCGACGACAACCGGAGTGACGCCGTCGTTCTCCCTCCCCGAAGCCCAAGGAGTTTGCGGAACCCCCGTTCCCGCCGCCGCTTCGACCCAGACTGCGCCGGAATGCCTGCCGGGGAATTCCGCCAGAAGATAATAGGAGCGCGATAGCACGTGTCCTTGCCGGAGCTTTTCCAACGTCGGAATTTCAAGATGTTCCCCCATGCGCCTCAACGCGTCGGAGTTGCCCGTTCCGATCCGGAAGCCGCCGACATCCGAATCCTTGGTGTCGAACAGGATCATCCCGCCGTTGCGCATGTATTCATTGACTCGTTCGAACGTTTCGACGGGAAGCTCCGCATGCGAAGGCACGACGGGCCAGTAAATCAACGGAAATAAAGCGAGTTCGTCATGTTCGATGTCGATGGGAGCAGGATCCGCGATCTCGACTGCGGTTCGCACGCGGAGGACGGCGGCGAGACCGGCAAGGCCGGCCGCCGACATGCGATCCGTTTCGGGGTCGCCGGTAAGCACGTATGCGACAGTGGTCTCTCTGGTCGCGGCAATCGCGAACGCGTCTTCGGCGCTGCTGCGCTCCGCGCTGAAGACGAAAACGGACGTCATCGCCAAGACGCCCGCGCGGACGCCGAATGCCGCTCCGGCCAGCCAGAGCGTCGCTACAATGTCGGCAGCAAACATCAGCGCCGCCAATCCAAGAAAGAGTCCAGCCGCCGAAACCGTGCCGAGAGTCGCAAAATCCTTTTTGGAAATGGTTCCGGGCCATTCGGCAGGCTTCAGTTCGCGATTTTCGTCGATCGCATGCACGGATGCGGAAACCGGCCCCGAACTGTAAAGGCCCGGCGGAATGTTCCGCTCGGAGGTCAAGCGCAACATTCGCTCTCCCGGGATCGCGGTTCCGGGATCCGCCGTGCGGACTTCGCCGAATGCCGTCACCAGTTGCTCGAGCGTCCAGTTGAGCTTCTCGGCGTTGACCGGCAATGCGTCCTGATCGGATTCGGAAGCGATCGCCAAGCGCTCCAGAATATCGACGAACAAGCCGGAGAGCGGCAGGTTCGACCATTCCGCATCCGCCGAAATGTGAAACAGCACGATGCGGCCCCGTCCGACCGGTTTGGCGGTCGCCAAGGGAGTGCCGTCATCCAGTTCCGCGATGACCCGATCCGAAAGCTCCGGTCCGGGCTGGGCGAGCACTTGCGATCTGATTTCGACGTCGCCCGGAACGTCCAAGCCGTAGAACGGGCTGCCTTCTTCGAACGGGGCTACGCGTTTCGGAAGTTCCCAAGACAACGAGCCGCCCGCGGCCATTGAACCAGCCCTGATTTGGACGGGGAGCAGCGGATCGTCGACGTCGCGCGCAGCCGTTTCGGCTGCGATCCTCGGACCTGAGAAACGTACGAGCAGACCGCCGTCGTTCAGCCAATTGAGCAATGACTCGGCTTCCTGCCGGGAAAAGATCGGAGTATCGGCCGAAATCACTACATCGGGATTGGTCGAAAGATCGGCTCCGGATGGAATGCTGATCAGTTCAACTTTGGTCTCGAGTGCTTGCCTCAGGTAGTGGTACGGAGAGAGCAGCGGGATTGCTCCGTCGCCGCCGTCGCGTTCCAATAGGGCGACTTTCCTTCTTGAAACGCTGTCGGCAGCAAGAATCACGGCGCCCGCGGACCGCGCGTCCCGCAGTTCAAATCGGCTTATCCTGTTCAGGACTTCGGTCGGAAGAGAGAATTCAGCGACGGCATCGACTTCTTCATCGGCAAATTCGACCGTCGCGGTGTCGAGTCTGCGCTCGATTCCGGACGCGTCGGAGCCGATCGCGTCGACCAGCGCGAGGGCATTTCCCTCAGCGCCTGATCGGGAAACGCGGACGTCTGCGGCGACCGGGCCGCGCTTGGGGCGGCGAAGCGCCATGACGCCGCCGCCGCTCTCATAAACAGTCACGCTTCCGCGTTCGGCCAGCATCCTTGCCAGTTCCGGCTTGTCGTCGTGGTGCAACCCGTCCGAAATCCAGAAGCTGTCGAATTCATCCGGCAGTTCCGTTTCAACCCATTCGGATACTCCGTTGAAATCCGGGTCCCAAGGTTTCGGTGAGAGGCCGGATAGTTCGCCTTGCCAGTCGTCCGCGCTCCTGAATTCCGCACCGAATGCTTTTTGATCTGCGATATGAGCGAACGCGGCAATTCTTCCCCGTTGCTTCAGCTCTTTCAGGATTTCCTCGGCCTTGTTCAGACGCCGCTCCCAATCGGCTGAACTTGCCCAGCCTCCGTCGATCAGAACGAGCGCAGGCGCGACGGAAGCTTGGCCCGCTTGGTTTTCGGCATTGAACACCGGTCCGGCGAGCCCGAGAATGGCCAAGCCGATAGCGCAAATCCGAATAAGCCTGAGCCAGAACGGAGACGTGTCCGGCAACCTCTCGGCGTCCTGCAAACCCGCCAATAGTGCGACCGGCGGAAAGGACCGCCGCGCCGCAGGAGGCGGTACCGCGCGGAGAAGCCGCCAGATGAAAGGGAGCGCCAGAAGACCGAGCAGCGCCATCGGAGTCGCGAAACCGATCAGGCCGATTTGCAGCATCGGCTATCTTCCGTCCGCCAGAACGCGATGCAGCGCCTCGACCGCTGAACCGGCGGAATCAGCGGTTCCGTGGAACATCGATTGCCATCCGGCATTCTCTGCAAGCGCCGCGACGTCCGCCTTGCGACGCTCAAGACTCGCGAGATACTGCTCGCGCAATCCGCGCGCGCTGAGAGTTTCGAAACGGATGCTTCCGCCCATGCTGCGGAATTCCGTCCGCCCGACGAACGGAAACGATTGCTCCTCCGGATCGAGAACTTGGACCAGAACGCCGGAAAGCCCGGCAGCCGCCGCCGATTTGACGGCGTTCGCTATTGAATGCCAAGGACCGAGGAAGTCGGATATGTACACGACGATGCCGTTCGCGAAGGACGGGAGCGGCGGCATTCCGTATTCTTTTTCATCCGCAGGCAAGAGTTCCAGCGCCATCCTCTCAAGCCGCGCCGGGCCCGTGCCCGGGGCTTCCGCGCCTTCGACAAGCCCGAAAAACTCCTCGGCGCGGTCGAGCAGCATGGCAGTCGCAAGGACGATCAGCCGAGCGCGGTCCGCTTTCGGGCGATGCTTGCCGCTGGAAAACGACATGGACGCCGACCTGTCCGCCCAGAACAGCACCCTTCCGGGCGCGGTCAATTCCGTTTCGCGCACGAAATGCGTATCGGCGCGAGCGGACCTCCTCCAATCGATCAGGCGGCGCGGGTCGCCTTCGCGCGCAGCGCGAATTTGCCAGAACTCGTCTCCGGACCCCTTGCGTCGCCTGCCATGGGATCCGCGGTGCATCGCGGTTGCAGGCGCGTTCAGGCGCGTGGCAAGCGACGGCAATGCGGCCGCCGTTCTCGCGGCTCTCGCCGCAAGCTCATGCGCTCTTCGTTCGTCGCCCTTCAACCGACGGCCTCCGCTCCGAGCACTTTGCGCACCGCATCGTCGATGATCGCGCTTGTGCTTGAGCCAAGGGATCTGAGAGCGAATCCGAGCTTCATTCGGTGCGCCATGACGGGCTTCGCCAAAGCCGCCAGGTCCTCAATGGAGGGGGAAAGCCTTCCGTTGAAAAGAGCTCTTGCCTTCGACGCCAGAAAAAGCGACTGCGTCGCGCGAGGTCCGGGCCCCCATTCGACAGACGCGCTTGCGCCTTCGGAATCCATTTCGTCCGGGCGGCACGAGCGGACGAGATCAAGAGCCAATTCCACGAAGGTTTCGCCTACCGGCAGTTTGCGGACCATCGCCTGCGCCTCGAGGAGTTCCGCCGCGCTCAGAACCGCTTGCACATCCGGTTCATCCAAGCCGGTCGTTCTGAGGGCGATCTCGCGTTCGGCGCATCGATCAGGGTAGTCGACTTCGATGCTCATCAAGAAGCGATCAAGCTGCGCTTCCGGCAGTGGATAGGTTCCGTCGAGCTCAATCGGATTCTGAGTCGCCAATACATGGAACGGCGTGGGAAGCCTCCGCTCCTCGCCGGCGATCGATACGGCGTTCTCCTGCATCGCCTGAAGAAGCGCCGATTGAGTCCTCGGGCTTGCGCGGTTGATTTCGTCGGCCATAAGCAATTGGCAGAACACCGGCCCTTCATCGAATGCGAAGTGCCTGCTTCCGTCCGTTCGCGTCTGCAGGATTTCAGACCCGAGAATGTCCGCCGGCATAAGGTCCGGCGTGAATTGGATTCGGCTTGTCGTGAGGCCCATCACTTTCGACAAAGTGTCGACGAGTCTGGTTTTGCCGAGTCCGGGCACGCCGATAAGCAAAGCATGCCCGCCGCACAGCATCGAGATCAGCGAGAGTTCGACGACTCCGTTCTGGCCGATGATCCGTCTGCCGACCATGTCCTTAACGGAGGCAAGCGATTTGCCCACAGACTCGATCCGGCTCAGCAATTGTTCAGCTTCGGCGGCCATGACAAAATCCCTTCGAACGGATATGCTTCGGAGGCGCCGTTTCCGGCGCAAGGCAAACTAAACAAGATCGCAATTTCGGCAAGTCGAACATGAACCAAACGGAAGAACGGCCCAATCCGGCGAAACCGTCCGCCGAGACGCTCGTCGCAGCGGCGAAGGCCTCCTCGAAGAAGGGGCCGCCGCCTGTCCATCTTTGGAACCCGCCCTTCTGCGGCGATCTAGACATGCGCATAGCGCGGGACGGCAACTGGTTCTACCTCGGAACGCCAATCGGCCGGAAACCTTTGGTGAAGCTGTTCGCTTCGATCATTCGCAAGGACGTCGACGAATATTTTCTTGTCACTCCGGTCGAAAAAGTCGGAATCAGGGTCGACGACGCTCCGTTCGTCGCGGTCGATTTCGACGTCAGCGGCGCGGGTCCGAGCCAAGAGGTGACGTTCACGACCAACGTCGAGGACGAAACGACAGCCGGGCCTGATCGCCCTCTAAGGGTCGTCAGGGACCCCGAAACCGGCGAGGTTTCGCCGTACGTCCTCGTTCGCGCGAATTTGGAAGCGCTGATCGACCGCAAGAGCTTCTACAGACTCGTGGACATTTGCGTCCATGAAACGCGCGAAGGCAGACGTTGGTTCGGCCTGTGGTCGAAGGGCGCGTTCTTTCCGTTCATACCTTCGGCCGAACTGGAATAGGCGGCTTCAGTGAGCTTCCGCCCAGCTTGATCCGAAGCCGGCCTCCACGACGAGAGAAGGCTTGATCCGCGCGACGGGACGGTCGGCATTTTCCATCACTTTCCGCACTGCGGCGACGGCATCTTCAACCGCGTCGTTCCGCACTTCGAATATCAGTTCGTCATGGACCTGCAGAAGCATCTTCGCCGGCATCTTTTCGATGACCGGAGGGATCCGGATCATCGCGCGCCGAATCAAATCGGCCGCGCTCCCTTGGATCGGCGCGTTTATGGCGGCCCGCTTCGCGAACGCGCCGTGCGCGCCTTTCTCGCGGATGGCGGGAGTATGGATTTTGCGGCCGAATATCGTGGTCACGAATTCCCTCTCCACAGCTTCCTCCACGATCCGGTCCATGTAGGCGCGAATGCCGGGAAACCGCTCGAAATACTTGTCGATGAAATCTTGCGCCACGGCTCTTGGAATCCGCAGGTTGCGCGCAAGGCCGAAGCCTGAAATCCCGTAGATCACACCGAAGTTGATGGCCTTGGCCTGGCGCCTGATATTCGGATCCATGCCTTCGATCGGAACTCCGAACATTTGCGACGCCGTCATGGCGTGTATGTCGAGTCCTTGTTCGAATGCTTCCCGCAAGGATTCGATATTCGCGACATGCGCCAAGATTCTGAGTTCGATCTGGCTGTAGTCCAGCGAAACCAGGACATGCCCCTCTTCGGCGATGAACGCCTCGCGAATTCTGCGGCCTTCTTCCGTCCGCACGGGGATGTTCTGCAGGTTCGGATCGTTCGACGCCAGCCTGCCCGTGTTCGCGCCAGCGATGTTGTAGCTCGTGTGAACACGCTGGGTCTCAGGATTGACGTGCTGCTGCAGCGAATCGGTATAGGTCGACTTGAGCTTCGACATGTGGCGCCAGTCGAGCACCTTCGCCGGAAGTTCGTGGCCCTCCGCCGCCAGATCCTCAAGTATGTCCGCGCCTGTCGCATAGTTCCCCGTCTTGAGCTTCTTTCCGCCGGGCAGCTGCAGCTTGTTGAACAGGATTTCTCCGAGCTGCTTGGGGCTGGCGATGTTGAATGCCTCGCCCGCGTCTTCATGTATTTCTTCCGCGAGCGCTTGGATTCCCTCCTTGAACTTTTGCGACATGATCGCGAGGTGATGGCGGTCGATCTTGATTCCGTCGCTTTCCATTTCCGCGAGCACGGGAATCAGCGGGCGCTCCAGCGTTTCATAGACCGATGTCACGCGGCCCGAATGCAATTTGGGCTTGAGATATCTCCAAAGCCGGATCGTTATGTCCGCATCCTCCGCGGCATACTTCGTCGCTTCCTCGATCTGCACCTTGTCGAATGAGATTTCGCTTTTGCCCGATCCGATAAGCGACTTGATCGGAATCGGTTCATGCCCCAGGAATTCCTTCGACAGGTAATCCATGGCGAGCCGGTGCTTCCCTCCGTAGAGCGCGTACGCAATGAGCATCGTGTCGTCTACAGGATCCATCCGGACTCCGTAGCGGGCGAGTATCTTCATGTCGTACTTGATGTTGTGGCCCACTTTAAGAATTGACCGGTCCTCAAGAATCGGTCTCAGGCTCTCTAGAACGGTTTCTCGGTCCAGCTGAGCGAATTCGCGGGTTTCCGACTCAAGAAGGTTCGGATTGTCCCGGGTGTGGCCGACTGGAATGTAGCAGGCTTTGCCGGGCTCCAGCGCCAAGCTGATTCCGACGAGCTCGGCTCTCATTTCATCCAGACCGGTCGTCTCGGTATCCACGGCCGCAATCCCGCGCTCCCTGATCTCTCCAATCCACCGATGCAGCGACTCTTCAGTCTGCAGGCACTCGTAGCTGTCACGTTCGAACGGGACATCCGCGCGCTCCTCGACGTCTTGCCGCGCGGCAGCCTGATCCTGCGAAGGTCCTTTCCGTTCCGGGACCGCCGGAATCTCGATGCCGAGATACCCTGCGGCGCGCTTGGTCAGCGTCCTGAATTCTTGCTTCAGCAGGAAGTCCATCAGCTGGTCGGCGGCGGGGCGGGCGATTTCGAGGTCGCTCGGCGAAATGTCGATCGGAACATTGCGGTCAAGCTCGACCAGCTTGCGCGAGACCCGGATTTGATCCGCGAAATTGATCAGCGTCTCGCGCCGCTTCGGCTGCTTGATTTCGTCGGCGCGCCGCAGGAGCGATTCAAGATCGCCGTATTCATTGATGAGCTGCGCGGCCGTTTTGACGCCGATGCCGGGCGCACCCGGCACGTTGTCGACGGAATCCCCGGCGAGAGCTTGCACGTCAACGACGCGTTCGGGGCTCACTCCGAATTTTTCGCGAACCTGTTCCGGTCCGATCTCGACGTCCTTCCGGGCGTCGATCATGCGGATCCCGTCGCCCACAAGCTGCATCAGATCCTTGTCGGAGGACAGGATCGTTACCCTGGCGCCGGAATCCCTGGCCCTGATCGCAAGCGTCGCAATGATGTCGTCGGCTTCGTATCCGTCCAACTCCACGCAATGTATGTTGAAAGCGGCCGTCGCCTCTTTTGTGGCGGGAAACTGAGGAACCAGATCTTCGGGCGCAGGCGGTCTGTGCGCTTTGTATTCGGGAAATATCTCCGAGCGGAACGTTGCCGCCGACGTATCGAACGCGACCGCGGCATGCGTCGGACGATCATCCGCCTCGTCGGCGTTGACGATGTGTTTGAACAGCATGTTGCAGTAGAAATGCACGGCGCCCACCGGCGTGCCGTCGCTTCGATATCGATAGCGCGGGGCAAGACTCCGCTCTGCTTGGAAGAAAGCGCGGAAGACGTAGCCGAAACCGTCGACAAGCTGCAGATGATGCCCTTTGCCGAATTCCGTCACGCGGCTGCTCCGGCGGCGGTCATTCTATTGTTCGCTTCCGGTCGGTTCTTCCGCTTGGAAAACAAACCTTTTGTCGCAATAGCCGCACTCGACCCAGCCCACATCCTGCGGGATTTCGTACCATACCTTCGGGTGTCCGAGCACGCCTCCGTCGCAAGATACCCGCGTTGTGCGGACCGTTTCGATTTCAGGCGCTTCGTCCGCCATTTCCAAACTCTCCATCGTTGCGATTGCCCGCAAGCCGCGCGCCGAAACCTAACGGCGGCAGGGCGCAACTTCAAGCGAGCAATCGGCTCGCGCACGGCCGGCGCCGAATGGCCCTCGATCAATTTGAGTCGCTGGTTTCATCCTGTGCGACGCGCGTCCAAGTCTGCGATTTGCAAATGAACAGAACGCAGCCCTTGACGATCAGCGTGTTTTCGTCCTGTTCGACCAATCGCGAGTCGTATGTCCGGCCGTCTTCCGGATTGTAAATCCTGCCCCCGGTCCATCTGCCGGGCCGAGCTTTTGCGAAACCCGACAACAATTCTATTCCGATCACCTTGCGTTCACGCAACGACTCGTCCGCATTATTGGCGTCTCGCAAGTCCTCTCCTGCTGCGTTCACAGGATTCTTGAGCCAAACGATCCGTCCGCAGAGCCCCGACTCGCAAGTTTCGATCTTCACTCTCGATTTTCCGCTGTCGGTCAGCCATGTGCCGACCGGATCCGCCTGGGCGGCGATGCCGACAAGAACGGCGGTCGCCGCGACGGAAGCGATCATCGAAATTTTCATAGTCAATTCCTTTTTGGTCATTCGGCTCCAAGCCGAAGATGGACTTCGAATTCAAACGTCGGGGTCAATCAAATCCCAGGCGACGCTGCGTCATCGTTCCGGTCCGGACTCCCGCCGGCGGGGCGGCCGCTGCGACCTCGGCGAATCATCCGGCTCCCAATCCGAATATTCGGCTCTTCTCGACCAATCGCTGCGGACATGAACTCCGGTTAAGCCAAGTCAATCCTCAACGCAAACCGGGCGCCGGCAAAATTGCCGTGAACGATCGCATTGCCGCGATGCGCATGGCCGTGAGCAGGAATTCGATTTCCTGCGATTTTCGCCGACGAACCGAAATTGAACTCGCATTCAACGCGAGCAAAAAAGGGATCATTTATCCGGACGGTCAGCCTGCTTGAAGCATTCTGCCGAGTTTTCGTCCTCCCACTACGTGGACGTGAAGGTGCGGCACCTCCTGGATGCCGTCCGCCCCTGCATTGGACAGCAGCCGATAGCCGTTGCCTCCTGCGTCTTCCGCCACGCCGGCCTCGCGGCTGACGTCGCCGATGGCTCTTGCGAAATCCGCCAGTTCGTCGGCGCTGGCCTCGGATGCGAAATGATCGAAGCAAACATAAGGTCCCTTCGGAATGACCAGCACATGGACCGGCGCTTGCGGGCTTATGTCTTTGAATGCCAAGCTGTGATTCGTTTCGTGCACTTTTTCGCAAGGAATCTCGCCCCGCAGGATTTTCGCGAAAATGTTCTGGTCGTCGTATTCGTAAGCCATTTGCTCCTCGGCGTTTCAAATGTCGCAGCGTCGCGGATTATCCGCAGCAGCGGTCGCTGCGCAAGGCAATTCAATCTCGAGTTCAAACGACGGGCGATCGCTTTTCACGATATGCCCCGTTCCCGGAACGACTCGATCATGCTGCGCTTCGGGCGCGCTCCAATATGCCCCACGACCTCCGCGGCCGCCACGCAGCCCATCTCGCCGCATGTCTGCAGACCGCGCCCTGACGCCAGACCGCAGAAGAAGCCCGCAGCGAATATGTCGCCTGCGCCTGTCGCGTCCACGACTTCGACGCGCGGCGATTCGGCTGTCCATCGAAGCGGTCCTTGCGCGACGATTGCGCCTTCTTCCGACAGCGTGCATGCGACGATATCGATGTCTTCGGCGGCCTCGGCCAGCGCACGCTCGAGATCGTCGGTGAGATACATGGAAAGCAGCTCGGCCTTGTTGCAAAACAGCAGATCAAGCTTGTCGGAAATGAGTTCTCTGAATGCATTCCTGTGCCGCCGCACGCAAAACGGGTCGGAAAGCGAAAGCGAAATCCTGCCGCCCGCGGCGCGAGTGCGCGCGATGGCCTTGCGAAACGCATTCTGGCATTCGGGCCCGTCGAAGCGATAGCCTTCCAGATAGAGCCAGTCGGTGGACGACAGCATGCTCTCGTCCATGTCTTCCGTCGAAAGCAATTCGGCCGCTCCCAAATAGGTATTCATCGAGCGTTCGCCGTCGGGCGTGACGATCACCATGCATCGGCCGGTTTCGCAGTTCGCCTCTTCGTTTTCGAACGGCGTGCGGAAATCCGAATTCAGCTTGCGGAAGTTCTCGGCGAAGACGGATCCCAGATAATCGTTCTTCACCTTTCCGATGAAGCCTGTCGAGATTCCGGATTCGGCAAGTCCCGCGATCGTGTTTGCGACGGAGCCGCCCGACACCTCGCTTGACGAATCCATGAGCGAGAAGAGTTCTTGAGCGCGCTCGAGATCGATGAGCTGCATGATCCCTTTGTCGATGCCATGCGCCGCGAGGAACTCGTCGTCCGCGTGGCTCAGAATGTCCACAATGGCATTGCCAATGCCGATGACGCCGTACCGTTTCATTGACATTGCGATCCTCCCGGCGACGGTCGGGGACATGCCATGCCTTCGCGCGCGGTCGCGAAGCGGCGGTGTGATCGATCAAGAATCATTTCGCAGCGGGAACGGTCTTTTCTTCGAACGGGCAAAGGTCTTCGATCAGGCAGGTTTCGCACGCGGGCTTCCGCGCCTTGCAGACGTATCGGCCGTGCAGGATCAGCCAGTGATGTGCATGCTGCTGGAATTCGGCCGGAACGTTGTCCTCTATTGCGCGCTCAACTTGCTCGACATTCTTTCCGGGCGCGATGCCGGTTCTGTTCCCGACGCGGAAGATATGGGTATCCACAGCTTGCGCCGGATGGCGGAACCACATGTTGAGGACGACATTGGCAGTCTTTCTCCCCACGCCGGGCAGCGACTCCAATGCCTTTCTGGATGCAGGGACCTCGCTGTTGAACTCGTCGATGATCGTTCGGCTCAGCTTGATCACGTTTTTGGCCTTGTTGCGGTAGAGGCCGATTGTCTTGATGTATGGAATCAACCCTTCCTCCCCCAGCGCCGCCATCTTCTCCGGCGTATCGGCGACAGGAAACAATTTTCTTGTAGCCTTGTTCACCCCGACATCCGTAGCCTGCGCCGACAAGGCGACCGCGACAAGAAGCGTGAACGCATTCAAATGCTCCAGCTCGCCTTTCGGCTCGGCTTTGTCGGTCCGGAACCTCGAAAAGATTTGATGGATCCGGTCGTACTCGCTGCTGACACTTTCCTGTGTGCCGCGATTGCGCGTATTCACCTGGTTCTTCCCCGGCTGAGATTTTCCGCAAGAATCGGGTCGAATGCGTTCAACTAAAGCAATAGATTTCGCGCGAAAGGAATTGCCGATGCACTCTCGACCCGAAGACAGCTACCATTACAACGCAATCGCACGCGCGATCAAGATTATCGATGCGGCGGAGGACGGGCAGCTTCCGCTGACCGAACTGGCCGCAAGAATGGACATGAGCCCTTCGCACTTCCAGAGGGTGTTTTCGCAATGGGTCGGAGTATCGCCGAAGCGATACCATCAGTACCTTACGCTGCAGCACGCCCGTCTGCTCCTTCGCAGCAATTTCACCGTGCCGCATGCCGCCGACAATCTCAGCCTCTCCGGTTCCGGCAGACTCCACGATCTTTTCCTTCGCTGGGAGGCGATGTCGCCGGGCGAATACGCGAAGGCGGGCGCGGGACTCGCAATCTATTGGGGCTGGTTTCCGGGTCCTTTCGGGGAAATGCTGGCGCTCGGAACCGACCGGGGTCTCTGCGGCTTGGCATTCGCAGCTGCCTGCGGGCGGGACGCAGCCTTTGAAGACATGACGAGCCGCTGGCCGCTGGCCCGCTTCGCCGAGAAGCCTGAAATGATTGAATCCTGGGTTGAATCTGCCGTTCTGGAGAAGGGAGGAACATCGCTTTTCCTTATCGGCCCGCCATTCCAAATCAAGGTTTGGGAAGCATTGATGTCCTTGCCTCCGGGTTGCGCGACCACGTATTCCGAGATCGCGCGAGCGATCGGCAAGCCGTCCGCGGTTCGAGCCGCAGGCACCGCGGTCGGCCGGAATCCGATCAGTTGGCTCATCCCGTGCCACAGGGTTCTCAGGAAGTCCGGAGAGCTGGGCGGCTACCATTGGGGGCTGGACGTCAAGCGGGCGTTGCTCGCGCGCGAATCAGCGCGACGGGACGCAATGTGTTGACTTGAAAAACCGGGTGCGGAGGTCGCCGAGCCTCAATTCAAGTAGGCTCCGATGTTCTTCAGGGATCGGTCGATCATCTTCTTTCGGTCGCCGGAATCCATCTTGGCCTCTATGACTTCTCCCGCGACGGAGACCGCGATGTCTATCGCGCTGTTTCTGATGCTTGCGACAGCTTCCGCTTCGGCAGCGTGGATTTGCTCCTCCGCTGCTTTCACCCGGCGCTTGACCGTGCGTCCGATTTCCTTGGAGGCTTGATTGATTTGGATTTCCGCATCTTTGCCGGCGGCTTCGACGATTCGCTTTGCTTGAACCTCCGCCTCCGCTCTTTCCTTTTTCACGCGCTCCAAGACATCGTGCGCTTCGGACTTGAGGGACGATGCATCCTCGATTCGCTTTCGAATCAGATCAATCCGGGAATCGATCAGCTTCCCTGCGAAATGCGGCGCTTTGAAATAAATCAGCGCGCCGATGAAGATGATGAAGGAAACAAGTACGATGAAGTCAGTGTTTCCAAGAGAAACGAATGTGTCGCCTGCGCCGTGGACGGGCGCGGCAGCGAATGTCGCAATTGCCGAAACTGCGAGGAGAGCAATGCGCTTCATCGTGCTTCGATCCTTGATTTCAAGGCAGAATCGATTGACTCCCTGCCGCCCTTGCCCGGCAGCACCGATTCCACGATTTCTCCGGCCAATTCGCTCGCGATTTCGATGATTTTTTCCTCCGCTTCGCTTTGAATCGATTTGATTCGCGCTTCGGACTCCGAAGTTTTCGATGCGATCAGGGTATTCGCGTCTGAGATGGCGATGTTCTGGCTCTTGACAATTTCGGCCCGCGTCTTCGCGGAAATCTTGCCGGCCTCCTTCTTCGCATCGGACAACAGCTGTTCAATTTCCGCTTCCAGCTTTTCGGCCTCCGCATTCAGCTCCTCGGCTTCCCGCAAATCGTCCTCGATGCTCTGCCGCCTTTGTTCGAATATCCCTTCTATTCGCGGGATGGCCGCCCGCTTCACGACCAGGAAGATCAGGAGGATGAAAACGGCAAACCAGAAAAGCTGGTTGGGAAACGCCGAAAAATCAAGCTGCGGAATTCCCGCCTGCTCAACAGGCGGAGCCGCGTCTTGAACAATTGTCGCAGTCGCGTCTTCAGCCATTCTTCATATCCCTGGCTTCCGAATCCTGCAGCGCTGCCCGACGAGTTTGGAACGTCGCGGCAACGCCGATTGCCTCAGAGAGCAAACATCAGCAGCAAAGCGACAAGGAACGAGAAGATCCCGAACGCTTCCGCGAATGCGATGCCGATGAACAGCATCGCGGTCTGGGACGCCGCCGCAGACGGATTTCGGAGCGCGCCCGACAAATAGTTGCCGGCGACGTTTCCGACGCCCACGGCCGCGCCGCCCATGCCGATGCACGCGAGGCCAGCGCCGATAAATTGACCCATTTCAGTCAAATTGCCTTCCATCTGATTGCTCCTTGTTTTGGGATGGAAATGGTTGAAGCCGCTCCTAATGGTGAGGATGCAGCGCGTCCTTCAAGTAAACGCACGTCAGGATCGTGAATACGTAAGCCTGGATGAATGCGACCAGCAATTCCAAGGCGTATACGGCGGAGATGGCGACGATCGGAACGACGGCCCCGACGCCGAGAACACCCGCGAACGCCGCGAAGACTTTGATCATGGCGTGCCCCGCCATCATGTTTCCCGCCAGTCGGATCGAGTGACTGACCGGCCGGACGAAATAGGACATGATCTCGATGACCGCCAAGACCGGCCGAAGCGGCAGCGGCGCCGACGAGATCCAGAACAAGCTCAAAAATTTGAAGCCGTGCTTCACGAAGCCCAGAATCGTGACGGTCAGGAAAACCGCCAAGGCAAGCGCCGCCGTGACCGCGATGTGCGAGGTCGTCGTGAAACTCATCGGGATGAGGCCAAGCAGGTTCGAAAGCGCAATGAACATGAAAATGGTCATGATGTAGGGGAAGAACCGGAGACCCTCTTTGCCCGCGATGCTTTCCACCATGTTGCGAATGAACCCGTAGGACAGTTCGACAACCATCTGAACTCGGCCCGGGACAGCGGCTCGCCGCCTGGTGCCGAGAATGAGAAACGCAGAAATGGCGATCAAAGCGAGGAACATCCAAAGGGTGACGTTGGTCGGCTCGTACCAAAGAACGCTCGCGCCGTCCCCGCCGCTGCGAAATAGCGGACTCACGACGAACTGATCCATCGGATGGATTTCCAGCCCGGACGAATTCCCGTTCGTTTCACCAGCCACTTCGTTCGACCTCAATATCTTCAGCGCGGTTCAACAGTTTCAGCCATCTGTTCCGCTTTGCGGACCATTTTCCTTGTTAACTTCTTTCGCCGTCCTGAGCATGAGATTGACGCCTCCGGCAAAGCCCAGCAAAGTCAGAGTCGCCAACATCAGCGGAGTCGTGCCGAACAATGCGTCCAGCCCGAAGCCCATGGCGGCGCCGATACCGACCCCCGCGACCAAGTCCACCACCATGCGCCAAGCGACGTGCGCCTGGCTTGCTGCTTTGAACTGGCTGGAGGTCGGACTCTGCTCTTCTTTGGCGGCATCAATTCTCTTCCGAATGGATTCCGTCGAGTCCCGTCCTGTCGGTTCCAGCATGGCAAGCGCCCATTTGCGCGGACGGCACCAATTATTTTTCCCCGTCGGCGGTGTCAAGCATCTAATCGAAACTTGTTTTTCCTATAAATGTTTGATTTTAAAAACATCTCTGTCAGAATCAAAAAAATTCCGTTGGATTTCGAGTTGCGCTTCCGGCTCTTTTCTGCGCATGAAAATATTCAACCAAATCGTTGAATTTATGCGAGCAGCCGCGATCTGATGAACATGGTCCAAAATCTTGATGCCATTTTCGGCGCCTTGTCCGACAATACCCGGCGCAGAATTCTGACCTTCCTTCTTGAAGAAGACCTGACGATTTCGGAAATTGCCGCCCGCTTCGATCACAGCCTTGCCGCGACCAGCAAGCACATCGCAGTGCTGTCCGAAGCCGGACTGGTGCGGAAGCGAAGAAAAGGTCGCATGACGACCTGCGAGCTTGAGCCTGACTCTTTGGCGGATGCAATGGTCTGGATGGAGTCCTTCGGATATTACGAGGCGTCAAGCTTGGAGAATCTGGAGGACCTATTGGCTTCCAGCGGGGAATAGGGCTGTAGCGACGCACTGAGCGTTGAGACCTCGTCCGTCCGCAATCAGAACCGCGCGGTCGCGGACAACGCCGTCCTCGCGGACCTTCCCGTCGCGGGCGGCCAAAGGCAGATCATGTGGGTATTTTTGGGTTGGGAAGGGCAAGGCGCCGCTGGTCGAAGCGGGCGCAAACGCTTTGCTTGCCGTCGAACGCTGCATCGAAAGCAATTGCTGGGCCGACCTCCTCGATTGGAAAGTTTGTCGCGCCGCCGCCCGACCAAAAAAGATTGGGCGTACCCACTTCTGAACACTTGCTTTGCGACAGTCGTTCGTGCAAAGTTCACGTATGAAGAATCGGTATGGACATCGACAAACCCACTTACGCCGTCGCCAGTTGAATGTCGTAGTTGCAAGGACGGAATCTACACGGATCAAGCGCACCAGTCCTTGCATCGGTATCTCCAACCGCAATCATCAGAATTCGCTAAATCAAACGTTCTTGTCTCACCAGCATTGATTCTAGCGTCAAATTACTCGCCGACAATGACCGCGCCGCGGGTTGGCATACAACAGCCGCGCGAGCCACGATGGAAGGAAAATTTCAGGTGAAAAAAATTATTCATGAGATAAGAGACCCGATTCATAATTTCATAACACTAAATAACGACGAAAGAACAATCTTAAACTCAAGGCCAGTACAGCGTTTACGAAATATTCACCAGCTCGCGTTGACTTATCAAGTTTATCCGGGCGCGTCACATAAGAGATTTGAACACTCTTTAGGGGTAATGGAACTTGCAACCAGGACATTTAGTGTCGTTACCAACCCTCAAAATGTTACTGATGAAGTTCGGGAGCACTTTCCGGAGCTCAAAGATCAAAAAACACTCGATTATTGGCGGCAAGTTTTAAGATACGCTGCGTTATGCCATGATATCGGCCATTTGCCTTTTTCTCATGCCGCAGAGGATAGATTACTAAAAAGTAACACTAAACATGAACACTTTACAATGGACTTAATTAAAAACGGAGAAATAGGAGAAATGCTTTCAAATTTTATTCCTCCAGTAAATCCAACCCATGTAGTGCAATTGGCCGTTGGGATGAAATTCGCACACGATATCGAATTTACCAATTGGGAGCGAATGTTATCGAATTTAATTATTGACAACAACTTTGGCGCAGATAGAATGGATTATCTCTTGCGAGATTCGCATCATATTGGCGTTGCATATGGAAAATTTGACCACTATCGCCTAATTGATTGTCTTAGGTTTCTTGTAACCGACGAAGCGGACAATGCAGATTCAAATATCGCGCCAGAGCTAGGCATTGAACAGGGCGGTATACACGCTGTAGAAGCACTAAATCTAGCAAGATATTATATGTACAAACAGGTATACTTGCATGCCGTTCGTCGAATTTATGATATTCATTTGACGGATTTCTTGGTCGAATGGTTGCCAAACAAATGCATTAGTAATAGTGCCGAACTGCTGGAACTAACAGACAACGAAATTATAGTTGCACTTCATGACAAAATTGAGTCTAATAATAAATTTAAAAAACATGCAAATCGAATCCTGAATAGAACTCATTTTAAAGTTGTATATTCACCTGCGTGGAACGCAGAAAAAATTCGAGAGGGAGGAACAACGAATATGTTTGAAAGATTAAGCGAGAAATTTCCGAGGGATATGCTGAAATTGGATCACTTCATTGAAAGGAGTTTAGTCAAAGATTTCCCGGTTTTAGTTGATGGTGATAAAATTGTCTCATCAGTCAATTTATCGGAGTTGTTGAATAAGCCGCTCGTGGCGGCAGTTTCTCGTATCTATGCGGATAGGGCCATATCTGATGAGGTCAGGTCATGGGTGAATGATGAAGCGGACAAAAACGCAACAAACTAAGCAAAAGGGAAACGACAATGGAACATCGTGATATAATATCACTGCTGCTGAAGACGATGAACAGCATGTGGGAGAAATCTAGCTGGTGCGGAGAAACGCACATTCAAAAAAATATGTTTTTTTTGCAAGAACTGATGGAGGTTCCATTTGAATGGAGTTTTATTATTTATAAATACGGGCCATACTCTTTTGATCTCTCCTATTTAATTGGAGAAATTCACAGCTACGGGTTAATTGAATTAGTGCCGCAGTGGGGATTTCGCCCAAAAATTAGGGTCACAGAATACGGCAAGGAATTTTATGAAGATATTAGTGAGTTGTGTTGCACGTACGGTAAGCAAATCGAGTTTGTAGCAGATGAGTTTGGATCAAAGAACGTAAGTGAGCTTGAACGATTGGCGACAGGGTTGCATATCACGTTGGATAAAAAAGTGGAAAACAAAAGTGTTGAAGCTAGAAGCCAGAGGTTAAATTATCTGAAACCTCATATTAAATTAAATGATGCACATGCTGTGATGAATGAAGTTGACAAAATTGTCGATAGAGCACGGACGATCCGAAGTCAAATGTAGGCACAAATGGGCAAATTCATAGATCAGAGTTTTCTGTGTTTTGCGTTGGTGAAACTTGCATTATCAATACGGGGCGTAGTGGGATAGCGGTTTAATGTCGTTAGTCGTTCGAGTCGTTGCGATCTTCGCTGCTTGCGCGCGACAAAGCGGATGCCATGATGCCGGCCGGCACTGCGACGACGGCCAGGCTGCATACCATTACCACGCCGGTAAAAAATCGTCCGCCGGTTGTGACGGGAACGACGTCGCCGTAGCCTACGCCGGACAAGGTTGCGATTGACCACCACATGCTGTGGAACACGGATTTGAATGCTTCAGGTTGGGCCTCGTGTTCGAAAAAATATATTCCCGCTGAAGACAAGAACAGAAGCATTGCTGTGATGACAAACACCAGCACCAATTCTTCTTTGGCTTTCACGAGAGCCAGATGAAATCTGCGGGTCGCGCTGCTGTATTTGGAAAGCCTTAATATCTGTATGAAGGCGAACAAGCGGAAAACGCGCGCAGCTTCCAGCCCGGTTCCCAAAGAAAGGTAGAAGGGCAGCAAAGCGATCAAGTCCAGAATGCCGAAAAAGCTGAAAATGTATTTTCGCTTGTTTGGCGCCGTCACGACTCTCAGAATGTACTCGATAGTGAAAAGCGCGAAGACGATGTAATCGGAGATTTCAAGGTAGAATTTCGCGGATTCAGGAAGGTTGGGGAGCGTGCCGACGCATAACGTGAGGATCAAGTACATGATCAAAAAAATGACGACAGCATCGAATGTCCGTCCCAATGCAGTGTCATTGCGCTGAACGATGTCAGTTAGTGTCATGGCCATGCTCCATCAGTCCCTGATGCTTTCTTGATTCCAGCCTTCACTCGATATGATTTCGCATAATTTGCCCAGGTGCGCCGCGCCAAGCTGAAACTGCAGGATGGAAGCAACAGACGCAGGGCAAGATGTTTCAGCCCGCTCCGGCAGACATGCTGGCAAGCAAAAAATTGTTCCAAAACTGTCCAATGCGGCATTAGGAATGCGTCGTTCGTCGTTCGGCTGTCATCAGCACTCGTTATGCTCCTTCGGCACTCGCTTCGCTTCGCAATAGAATGAGCAATGCCAAGATTGTCGCCGCGACGCCAGCGAGCACGATTGCACTCGGAAGGCCATTTCCGAACGAGCTTTCCCACACAATGACCCAACTCGGAGTCAGGTAGGTGTATGCCATCACTTTCGCTGAAGGCAACCGCAGCGACCCGTAGTTCAGCAGCCCGAAGGAAACGACGGTTGCAAACACGGTCAGGTAGGCAAGAGCCGCCCAGACGGACGTCGGCAACGAAGCCCAATCCGTCTCTGCAATTTCTTGCCATCCGAACACCGCGAGCAGTATTGTGCCGAACGCAGTCATGCTGAAAGCGAACACGGCGGCGGGCTCGCCTCGATGGAATTTGCGAACGAACGGCGTGTAAAACGCATACGCAGCGCAGCCAAACAAGAAGATGGTCTCGCCGCGACCGAGTCGAAATTCAAGCATAGAGGACAGGTCTGCCCTGAAAATCACCCAAACCGCCCCAATTCCGCCGATCAGAAGCGCAATCTTCATTCTGTTCGTCGCAACTTGGCGCAATAGCAACCATCCGAATATTGCGGACATCGCAGGGGTCAGCGTAAGGATGGCGCTCATTGAAACGGGAGGCGCAGTCTTCAGCCCTTCGAACATCGTGATGAAAAAAGTTGCTATCAACGCTCCGGCAGCGATGTGACGCCATGACGAGACGGACAATCGAAGACTGTAACCAGTTCCGAAAAGTGTCACCACGAACAGCAACGAAGCGGCGGCAGCGAATCGAGCCGCCGTCAGCGCTATGGGATCGATGTCGTTCGCAATGCGTCCGCCCAAGCTGAAGGAGCCGGCAATCAGTAACGAGAAGCACAGCATCGCCAAATGGCCGCGCGCAGGCTGGCTCAGTTTCCTTTGACCGTTGGATCGGCGATGATCAAATTTCCGGCTTCGCTCTTCCTGAACGTCCATCTTCCGTATCTCAACCATGATATCACTTTCCCGTCGCAGACGGCGGAAAACAAGGACGAAGCGCCCGCCACTGGCATCCGGTGCCAAGCCTGTACTTGACCGCGTTGACCGTCTCCCGAAAGCCCGTCCTGCGGGGCGCGCTCTCTTTGCCGGAGGGGTAAGACACGGTTCGATAAATGACCATTCCTAATCCGTCAAATCGGTCCGAACCGAGCCCGAGGGCATGCGAGTTGAGTCTTGGCGGCCTCGTTTCTGGACATGTCCATTATCCTTGTCAGGTTTTCAGATGACCAAAGATTCCGCATCTCGACGGGGCCGCTCAATTTTGGTCAAGCTCCTAACTTGCGGGTTGCCTGTGTTTTTTCCAGCCATGAGTGGAAATCAAGTCTGGAAACTCGTGCCTGAGGCCCGAGGACTTGCGTGCGGAAATGCTGAACGCGTAAATACAATTGAACAAGCGCGCTCGGCTGGGTTAGGGAATGGCGCGCAGTCGGTGCGTTTTGAGGGGAAGCCAGCGGCGCGAACCCGTTTGGAAAATCGGGTACTCAGTCAGATCACATCGAGGCCCGCGATTTGGGCTCCTACGAGCATTGGATGACGAATTTGGCCCGGATCGACAAGAATGGGAGGACGTGGTTGATTGAAGACGTCTTGCGTGAACCGGATCGCGGCAGGTTCTCAACAATCTTCAAGAAGACCTTCAAGCAATCTGCAAATGCGCTTGTTTCAGCGGGGATGGTCGACCAGAAAGAGGCGATTCATTTTTTGGAGCAATCTCCGCAAGAGAAGTGGCGCGCGCATTGAAGATTGGCGAAACGAACTGCTGGCGCGAAGCCCAGCGTCCCGCAAAATTCATGTTTCTTGACGCAAGGATCGTGCTGTTCGCGGCATTGGCGTTGCTGCATTTTCGGATCTGGACGCTTGCGTTGCTGGGTGCCGCCGCGGCCATTCTGTTCATATTGGAACGAAAGAAGATCAATCCTTCCAGCTTGCCGCGCATGGTCGGCAACTGCCTCGGAGGACCCGAAATTCGAGCAAGATTGCCCGCTGAAGAAAGGCGAAGCGTGGATTACGCCTTTGAAATGAATGATCAGAACCTGCGGAAATCTTGGCAAAGCACGCCCCTGCATGGAGGCGCGTTTCGCAGGACGACATTGCGCGATGTGGACGGAACGCATCATTTGCATGAAGCTCCCATGCGCATGCAAGTCACTGGTCAACAAGTCAATTGTCGTCTGAATGCTTGGAAATGAAAAATAGTGGACTGCCCCGAGGTTGCAGCAAGTGTTTTGTTCAACATTTACCCTGTGCGGCTTAATCCGATGTGAACTACCCCGGCTTTCCGTCCCCGGCGGTTCGATCCGGTTCATCGTGGGTGTTCCGAGATGCGCGAGCAGTCCCCGGAAGCCGTGGACGGCCTTGCCTGAGCTCGTGCGCTTGGCGGCCGCCTTCCGCTTGGCCTGCTGCGAGCGCTCGGCCTTGGCGACGGGCGAGTCCCGGACCGGGCCGTCCTTGTCGTCGAACAGGATCGGGGTGAGCGCTTCGCGCATGCGCATTTCGACATGGCGTGCGAGCATGCAGATCAGGAAGTGGGCGCGGTCCTCGGCGCAATTGCACTTCAAAGCTTCTCGGCGTTGCCGAGGAGCTTGATTCGGTATTCCGGCACTTGCACCGCACGCAGGAGTCGCCTTTGGATGAACAAATTGTCGTCCACGAGGCGCACCATGCTCAGGATCGGGCGGTGGAACAAACGGGCGTGATTATCGGAGAACTGGACAGGCGCAGCTTAACAGTGCTGGCGGGCTGCGCAGGTCACCCGAATGCCACGTTGATCTTCAGCGAACTTCGCTGGTTTGCCGACCGGGAGGAACGCGCTCTTGGCCGGGGATCGCATCAATGGCGACTATGGTCTGGCGCCCTTCGGACGCGACGCAGTAAAAAAGGTTCGCTCAATCAATCGCAATGGATCCTGCCCGGCCGTCGAAGAGGCCTGCGAGGACCACATTTCGGAGATGCGCAAGTCCGCGAAGAAATCCCGCAAGGCGTTTCATCGAGGTGGCGAGGTTGATGGCGAATGTCAGCCAAATTGCTGCAAATAGGATTCCGCAAGATCGGCAGTGCCTTGCGCGAAGGCAGGAGCGAGCGCTGCCGCTTCAGTCGCGTCGCCCGCATGGCTGCCCACCCACGCTAGCAGCGCAAGCCTTCGGAATAGGATGAAGGTATCCAGTTCCGTTGCCTCCGCTTCCGAAAGCGGCTGCACTCTGCGGTAGCCGGTTATCCACGCTTGCTTCAAGGCCGGAATCTGAGGGCTGTCTTCAATGAATGACACGCTCGCTGCAAAATCGTAAAGATGCCATCCGAAGCCGCAATCGTCGAAATCGATTAGGGCGGTTTGATCTCGGCTGGCGAGCAAGTTCGCCAATCGCATGTCCGCATGGATCAGCCCGTAGCGCGAGGCGGCCTTGCCGAAGGCGCCGAGACGCCGTTCAATCTGGTCCTGAGCCCTTGCAATAAGCTTCGCCGCGCCTGCGGATACGTTCTGCGCGTCCTGCCATCGCCCCCATTTCGGATCGCGACCGAATACGGCGTCGCAATCCCACGTCGGCCTCGTGAAGCGCGGAGGTCGCTCCCACGCCGAAGCATGCTGATGAAGGCGTCCTGACGTTTCGCCGAGCCATTCGAAGACTTCGTCCAAGGGTTGCTCCTCGTCCGGATTGCGCCCGCCGACGAATTCGAACATTGCGAGGTATCTGGGTTCGGGGGCAGGGCCGTCTCGCGAAACTTGGACCAAGCACCCGTCTCTTCCGGGAATCGCTTTGGGCGTGAAGACCGTCCCGGAAGCCCGCAGCGCTTCCGTCCAGGCCAGCTCGCTGCGGATTGCATCCAATGAATGATAGTTCTTGCGGTGAAGCCGAAGAATTCGGCGGTCCATTTTTTCAGCTTCGACGATGAACGTTGAGTTTTCCGCGCGGTTGACGAGAGTCGAGCGGGCGTCTTGGGGCAGATCCCAAAATTTCAAAGCCGCGTTCGCCGTGGCTTCAAGGACGCGGACTGTCGCTTCGGTCGTGGTCATGCTCTATCGCGCTTTGGTGGGAATTTGCCGTGTCCGGTCTCGCAACGCGGTCAGCCGTGCGGAACTGCCCTGCGGACGCTAGACGATCTCCATCTTCAGTATGCGGTCGACCCTGAATGTTCGATCATCTCGGCGGGTCTTGCAGAAGGCTCGCAAACCAAAAAAAGTGACGCTTCCGTACTGAATGTCGTCGATGTATTCCGGGACCAATTCTCTTTCAGTCTGGGCGCCCTTCCCGTCAAGATAGATGATTTTGATGCTGCGAGAATCCCTGATGGCGGCGTTGACGATCTCTGCCGCCTTCGAATCCGTCAGGTTTTCAGTGACTTCCGTGCCGGTTCGAACCGCCAGAAATTCGTGCACTTTCCAATCGACCTTGGAAAATTGCTTCTTGATCGGCCGGGCGAGGACGATCCCGTCGAGCGAAGTGCAGCGGCTGAGCGCGACATAGACTTGGCCGGGGCTGAACACGACGTGGATATCAATGATCACGCGGTCGAATGTTTTGCCTTGGCTCTTGTGCACCGTCACAGCCCACGCCAAGCGGAAAGGCAGCTGGCTGAAACGGCCGATCGTTTCGTACTCGATCTTCCCGTCGACCAGCATGTAGCGCCCCAGCTTCCACTCATGGGCTTCGATCTGCACGGCATACCCGTCGTTGAGTCGTGCCTCGACGATACGCTCGCCTTCACGGTTCTTTTTGATCGACTCAATTTTGCCGATGCTCCCGTTGACCCATCTGTTGTCCGCATCGTTGTTGAGCATCATGATCTGCGCGCCGGGCTTGAATGACAGGCTCTTGGGCGCGGGGTAGTAGTCCTTGGTGAATTCGCCTTTGATTTCCGCTTCCGAGTTCACCTTTTTCGCGCGCAGCGAATTCAATCGGTCCTCGTTGATCGCATCCGCGCGGGCGTTGGTCGAAGACAGCGAAATGTAGAATTCATCCTGCGGCGGAACGAAATCCGGATCGAGTCTCGTGTTGAGGAGCTCCAGGTCGGAATCCTGAACCGCGTTGTTTCTGAAATTGTTCAGGAGATCGATGAAGGCCCGGTCCGTCTGCCGGAATATCTTGGTCAGCTCGATGATCTTGAGCTCGGAGTTCATGATTCCGGGCGCGCTGAAAAAATAGGGCGACTCGTAGACCGTCGAAAAGATGTCTTTTTCGTCGTTCCTTACGACGGGAGGAAGCTGGAAGAGATCTCCGAAGAACACCATCCGCACTCCGCCGAACGGGGCGCGGGGAACCGGGCCGTGAATTTGCAGGAAATTGTCGACCCAATCCAGAACGTCCGCGCGCACCATCGAGACCTCATCGATGATGATCGTCTCGAGCTCCTTGATCACTTGGGGATAGCGCGGCCTTACCCGCTTGGCCTTTATCGTCTTCAGAGTCGTTTCGATGTTGAAGCCGAAAAAGCGGTGGATCGTTTGTCCGGCGACGTTGATTGCTGCGACGCCGGTCGGGGCAAGCACGACCGGCTCCGACTCCATCCGGTCTCGAATCAATTGAAGCAGCGTCGATTTGCCGGTTCCGGCCTTGCCGGTGACGAACAGGTGTCCTTCGCCGCTCCGGATGTATTCGGCGACGTCCTTGAATTCCGGGGTTATCTCAATTTCGCTGGCCATGTTTTTCCGGCGTGACCGAGGCGACTCCATGCGCCGGAGCTACTCGCATTTCACGCGTTTCTCAATTGCTCGCTTCGCGGGCCGCCCTCGCGAAACTCGAATGCAGGAGCCCTAAGCATCGGCGATGCCTGCGAACCGTTCGCGCCATGCATCGCGCTCTTCTTCGGATATCTTGTTGAAAAGATTGTCCGGAACCGAAAACTCGTGACCCGCTTCCAGTGTGCGCAGCGCGGCCCGCGCGTCCGACGGCCACGACCAGTCGTCGGCGCCCAATGCGCGCATGATCGTTTCCGATGCGTCCGGGATGAACGGCTTTGAAAGAACGGCGAACATGCGCAGCAGATTGAGGGCGAGGGCGGTCGATGCCTTGGCCCGCGGGATCTCGGCGTTCCGGACATCCGACCAGGGCGCCGCCGTTTGGAGGAATTCGTTGCCCGCGGCCCAGATCGCGCGGAGCTCCTGCGCTGATTTTCGGACTTCCATCGCATCCATGAAGTCTTCATAGGCCCGGATCCGGCGGTCGAGATCGTCGGCGAGAACATCCGCGCGCTTGTCCCATGTCCCTTGCTCGGGCACGGCCGATCCGAATTTCGACCTGCAGAACTTGGTCGTGCGACTCGCGTAGTTGCCGAGAACGTCCGCCAGATCCTTGTTGACGCTCTCGACGAAATTCTCCCATGTGAACTCGCTGTCGGAATGTTCCGGCGCGTGCGCGAGCAGCCACCATCTCCAGTAGTCAGGCGGCAGAATGTCCAAAGCTTGGTCCATGAAGATGCCCCTGCCCAAGCTCGTCGAGAACTGCCCGCCGTCGTAGTTCAGGTAATTGAACGACTTTATGTAGTCCACAAGCTTCCAAGGCTCCCCGGATCCGAATATCGTCGCCGGAAAGGAAAGGGTATGGAACGGGACATTGTCCTTGCCCATGAACTGGACATACCGGACGTCCTCGGCGCCCTTGTCCTTGCGCCACCACCGTTCCCATTCGGCGTCGGAATAGCCGTTTGCTTCAGCCCATTCGGCGGTCGCGGCGATGTATTCGATCGGGGCGTCGAACCAGACGTAAAACACCTTGCCTTCCATTCCGGGCCATGGTTCGCTTCCGCGGCGGACGGGCACGCCCCAATCCAGATCCCGCGTTATCCCGCGGTCCTGCAGCCCTTCACCGTCGAAAAGCCATTTCTTCGCGATCGAAGTTGTAAGCAAGGGCCAGTCGGTCTTGCTGTCTATCCATTCCGCGATTCGATCCCGGAACATCGACTGCCTGAGATAAAGATGCTTCGTCTTGCGGACTTCCAATTCGGTCGAACCCGAGACTGCGGAGCGCGGGTTGATGAGATCTTTCGGCTCGAGCTGCTTCGTGCAGTTCTCGCACTGGTCTCCGCGCGCGCGCTCGTATCCGCACTCCGGACATTCGCCTTCGATGTAGCGGTCCGGAAGGAACCGTCCGTCCTCTTTCGAATAAATCTGCTCTTCCTCGACTTCGGATATGTATCCGTTGTCCGCCAGCCGGGCGGCGAAATGCTGGGTCAGATCCCTGTTGCGATTGCTCGAGGATCGTCCGAAGTGATCGAACGAGAGTCTGAATCCGTCGCTCAGTTTCTTTTGCGTCGCGTGCATTTCCCTGCAGTATTCCGCGACCGGCTTGCCCGCTTTGGAGGCTGCGAGTTCCGCTGGAGTGCCGTGTTCGTCGGTCGCGCAGATCAAGAGAACTTCGTATCCGCGCTGCCGCAAGTAGCGGGCGTATAGATCGGACGGTAGCTGGCTGCCTACGAGATTCCCCAAATGCTTGACCCCGTTGATGTACGGAATCGCCGATGTGATCAAAATGCGTTCCATGTTCACCGCGCAGCCGTTTCAGAACGCCTCTCTATAGCACGCAAAACCCGAACGCTAGTTTTTGTCGTCCCTCCTCCGCTTGAGCAGGCGCCCAATCAAAAAGCTGGTTCTCGGCATGTAGACGTATGCGGTGCGGTCTTTCTTGGTCGGTCTGCTCCTGATGCGCGCATAGGTGTAGAATGAAAGCAGCACATGGATGGCTCCGATGAACACGAACATTGCGCTCGGCCCGAAGTTTGCGATCAGCGAAGATACGAGGAGGGGACTTGCGATCGCGCCGACGGCGTAGAAGAACAGCAGCGAAGAACTGAGCTCGACCATTTCGGATGGTTTGGCGAAGTCGCTCGCGTGGGCTGCGCATAACGAATAAATCGGAAACGTGGTCATTCCGAACAAGACGGTCGAGAGCAGCAGCGGTCGCGGGCCGAATCCCGAAATCGCGATCGTGAGCATGCTTGAGCCGACCGCCGCGATTGAAAATCCGATGAGGACTCTCCGCCTGTCGTACCGGTCCGCGAGCCAGCCGGCGGGATACTGGGCGATCGCGCCGCCCAGAACGAATGCCGCGAGGAAATATCCCAGCTGTTCCGCCGTCAGATTGACTTGCTCGCCGAATATAGGTCCGACCATTCGAAATCCTGCCGACGTGACGCCGGCCGCCACGACGCCCGCGACGGCGGCAGGCGAGATTCTGGCGGCCATCAGCGGCTTCAACCGGAGAACCGGTCCCGTCTGCGGGGCCTGAATCCTCGTGAGCGCGAGCGGCAGAAGCGAGGCGCAGCAAAAGATGGCAAGGACATTGTAGGAAATATAGTGGGCGGGCTCCAGAATGCCGATAAGCAGTTGAGCCGCGACCCCGGCGACCAGATCGACGACTCTGTAAATCCCGAGCATGCGCCCGCGGTTGTCGTTGGTGACTTTCGCTTGTATCCATCCTTCAATCACCGTGAAGCAGCCCGCGACGCAGAGACCGGACATGAGCCTCATCGCGGACCATGCGTATGGGTCCACCCACATCATGTGCGCGAGCGTCCCGGTCGTGCCGGAAGCAGCGAACACTGCGAATGCCCGCGAGTGGCCTATCACGCCGATAAGCCGCGGAGCCCACCAGCAACCCACGAAAAAACCCACGAAATGTGCAGACCCCAACATGCCGATCTGCTCGGTGGAAAACCCCCGCTGAAGACCGGAAAGGGCATCAAGGGGTGAGAGCCCGCCGGAGCTGAGCTGCACGAGCGCAACCGACAGAAAGAGCGAAGTGAATGAAATCGCGATCATCATGGGCGCCTCCGCGCAGGATCAATCGCATCTAAACCGGGTCGGATGCTGCGGCTTGTTCGTTTTTCGACACGAATTGTCGTTTGGACGCCATGCCTAGTTCGGCGGCGAGCTTTTTTCGAAGAATTCAGGGCGGGCTTCCCGAGCCATCTGCTCAAGCACCGCGTTCGCGAACTTGGGTTCCTTTCCGCCGGGAAAGAAAGCATTCGCGATTTCAACGAACTCGCTGATCGCGACCGGGACGGGCGTTACCTTTTCGATCAATTCCGCGCCTGCCGATCTGAAAAGCGCCCGCAAAGTCGGGTCGATCGAGGCAAGCGGCCATTTGGGCGAGAGGGCGCGGTTCGTCATCTGGTCGATTTTCGACTGGCTTTCGACCGCCGTTTCCACCAGCATCTGGAAGAATTTGTCGTCGGGAGCATGAATTTCGACCTCGTAAAGCTGGGTGCCGTATTTCCGCTCGATGAATTCCGATTTCGCGTTGTCGAGCGCCTGGCCGGATGCTTCCATCTGAAACAGCGCCTGTATCGCATTCAAGCGCGCGACTCGTTTCGCGAGAATGCTTCCCGTGAGGGAGCCCGCGCCATTCTTGGGTTTCGGCGACACTCGACCGTTTTCAGTCATGCCCGTCAGCTAGCCGAGCTTGAATCCGACGCCCTTGGGCTCGGGGCTGAATTTGAGGGCCAGAGCCACAAGATGGAGCGCAGCGGCCGCTGCCGCCCCGCCCTTGTCCAGCCGCTCGGGATCCGCTCGCTCAAGCGCTTGATCCCGGTCTTCGACGGTAAGGATGCCGTTTCCGATGCAGTGGCCGGCAAGGCCCAGCATGGTCAAGCCTTGGGAGCTTTCCCGGCAGACTGTTTCGTAATGGGTCGTCTCCCCTCGGACAACGCAGCCCAGTGCCACGAAGCCGTCGAATTCATCCCGTCGCGACGCGAATTTGATCGTCGGCGGGATTTCCAGCGAGCCGGGCACGTCCACGGTCTCATGGCGGGCGGACGCGGCGTTCAATACGCGCGATGCGCCCTTGACAAGAAGGCCTGCGATCTCGCGGTCGAACCGGGCGGCCACGATCAGCATTTTCGGCGGCTTGCTGAACTCGGGCAGGGGAAGCGCTTGGTCGGGGTTGAATTCGGCCATTGCTCATCCGACTCGTTCGATAGGCCGGGTTCCCTCCAGCGTGAGGCCGTAGCCCTCAAGGCCGACAATCTTCGGACTTGGCGAATTCGTAAGGAGCGTCATTCGCTGCACGCCCAGCGACAGCAATATCTGGGCCCCCAAGCCGTACTGGCGAAGCGTTTGCGGCGAAGCTCCGCCGCCGAAATTCAGCTTCATCCGGGTATCCCGCAACAGGACGACAACGCCGCGGCCCTCCTTCCCGATCGTGTTCATCGCGTCCGCAAGCAAGTTCGAGCGATTCGGGGCGAGAGCAAGCAGATCGGCCACAGGATCAACGGCATGCATTCTCGCAAGGACGGGCGTTCCGTCGGAGACGTCGCCCTTGGTCAAGGCGATGTGCTCGGCTCCCTGCATGTCGTCGGTGAAAATTCGAAGGAGCCATTCGCCGCCATGCTCGGATCTGACGGGACGCGAGGCCGTTTGGCGGACAAGGCCGTCCTCCGTCAGTCGGTGTGCGATCAAGTCGGAAATCTTGCCGACTTTGATTCCGTGCCTCTGCGCGAATGCGATCAGATCGGGCATCCGCGCCATCGTGCCGTCTTCATTCATGACCTCGCAGATCACGGCGGACGGGTTGAGCCCGGCCATTCTGGCGATGTCCACCGCCGCCTCCGTATGGCCCGCTCTCATCAGGACGCCGCCGTTCCGCGCCCGCACCGGGAAGACATGGCCGGGCGTGACGATGTCTTCCGCTTTGGACTGCGCGTCGATCGCGACCAAAATCGTGCGCGCTCGGTCGTGCGCGGAAATTCCGGTCGTAATGCCCTCCCGGGCCTCGATGGAGATCGTGAATGCCGTGTCGTGGCGCGAGGAGTTTTTCGCGGGCATCAGCGGCAGGCCGAGCGCCTCCGTGCGCTCTTCCGTCAATGCGAGGCAAATCAGCCCGCGGCCGTGCTTCGCCATGAAGTTGATCGCTTCGGGCGTCGCCATCTGCGCAGGGACGATCAGGTCGCCTTCGTTCTCTCGATCTTCGTGATCGACCAGGATGAACATTCTTCCGTTCCTGGCCTCTTCCAAGATCTCCTCTACGCTGGATGTCGCGTCGCTGGAGAAATCCGTCAAATTCATTCTCGATGGACCTCCCTCATTCGCTTGAGATAGCGCGCAAGCACGTCGATTTCGAAATTCATCGAATCGCCCGCCTTGGATTCGCCCCAGGTTGTGACTTTGCGGGTGTGCGGTATGAGGTTCACCGAAAATTCGTTCCCGGACACTTCATTCACAGTCAAGGACACGCCGTTCAGCGCGATCGATCCTTTTGGCGCGACCAGGTCGGCGAATTCGTCCGGAATGCGAATCGTGGATTTGACGCT
Organism: Paracoccaceae bacterium; assembly: GCA_965205055.1. GTDB lineage: Bacteria > Pseudomonadota > Alphaproteobacteria > Rhodobacterales > Rhodobacteraceae > CBDBBY01. Next base: position 4,391,018 of record OZ242030.1, read on the forward strand.
TCCGCCGATTTCTTCCATCCCGACAATGCGGCAGACCCCGTCGATGTGGCCGGTGACGATATGCCCTCCAAGCTCATCTCCAACTCGCAGCGATCGCTCGATGTTCAATTTCCGGTCGACGGCCCAGCCTGACGCGCAGGTCCTGGCGGCGGTCTCGCTCGAGACCTGGACCTCGAACCATCCGCGATCGGTTTGAGAGCTGTCGATCATGGTGAGGCAGATTCCGTCGCAGGCGACGGACGACCCGACACTGAGTCCCGAAGCGCAATTCGGCGCTTCGATCCTTACCAGCATGTCGTTCGGATTCTCGATCAGGCTGACGGTGCCGACCTCTTGGACGATTCCGGTAAACATTTCCGCAGCCTACGGGATTGAAATTCGACGGACAGTTATATGATTGGGAACCTATGCGCAAGGCAGTGTTCTTCGGAGGGATGCATCCCATGCTTTTTGGTCGGACGGGGTGCCGCTGGTCGAAAGTCGAAGCCCTGCTCGCCGCGAATGCCGCTTGGAAACCCGCCGCCGGCGCGAAATCATCGATCGGAGGGATTGCCGCGCCGTGCAATCAATTGACCAAAAAACACCGGATGCGCCCGGTTTCCCGAAGGTCTTGGAGGCGCGCGTTGCGAAGGATGCGGAATGCGGAAGTCCTGTCGGCGCGTTCAGCCCAAGGAGCGCAAGCATGGGCGTGCTGAGCGCCGAGCCGCTTCAGACCGCCAAACGGATGAAGATTCCCAATGCCGCGATTGTAACGAGAACGCCGGCGATCCACACGCCGATCATCCATCGTATGCGGCTGATTTCGCTTTGCGCCATGTCGGTCCGGAGCCTTTCGAAGGCGGTGTCGTTTTGGGCCATATCGGTCCGGAGCTTTTCGAAGGCGCCTTGATTGTTGGCCAGATTGTTGGCCATGTCGGTCCGGAGCTTTTCGAAGGCGCCTTGGTTGTTGGCCAGGTTGTTGGCCATGTCGGTCCGGAGCCTTTCGAAGGCGGTGTCGCCTTTCGACATGTCGGCGCGGAAACTGTCCATATCGGCGCGGAACCTTTCGAGGGCGGTGTCCTTTTGGGCCATATCGGCGCGGAACCTGTCCAAGGCGCTTTCATACTTCGCTTGATGCGTGTTCATCTGTTCCCCCAGCCTCGCCAGCTCCTTGGAAACCTCGTGCATCGTCGGCTCGCTCATCGCCCAATTCCCGTCGCTGGAAGTTCATCAGGCGCACATCAAGCCGGACGCCGCATGGCCGAACCATTCGGCGCGAATGGCCACTTCACATGTCCGCACTCTATATCGCTCCGCGCGGGCCGTCCATCCGTTTTTCCGCAAAGGCTCGGCGCGGAAGGCGACAGCTTGCGCGGGGTTCTCGAGCTCGGACCGGCCGTCGCGCGGCCCATCCGTCCGGTCCAAGCCCGCCAAGAGTTTTTCCTGGTCGAGCAATCGGGGCGTCCCGTTCCTTCCGGTCGGGCGGTTGCGGCGCGAATAGCCGGCAATTCGAGAAAGCCAAGCCAACGCAGGCTTGCGAGGCGGCATCCGGAGGCGAGCAGAGCGGCCAGCTTTCGACTTGCCGCGCCTTCCCAATCCAAACAAAACGGGATGCACCCTCTTCGGAGCGCCGCCGGTTCAAGAAACGAATTGGCATCAACTGCCTTCGATTCGCACCCAGCGATGGATCGCATCTTCGCCGATGCGTTCCGCTTGCTCCAGTCTGAATCGAAAAGGGGCGGTCAGTTCGTCGAAGACCGGAAGGTCAACAGCCGGAATTCCTTTCGTGCCGAGGATTCGTCCTGAAGTGAAACCGACGAGTTCATCCACCAGGCCGTCTTCAATCAACGACGCGGCCAGTTTGGCGCCGCCCTCGCAAAACACCCTGGTAAGTCCCTTCTGAGCAAGGCTGGACATCACATCCTTCAGATCCAGGCGCTTGCTTTTCGCGGTTTTGCATTCAATTAGGACTGCGCCTGCATCCGACCATGCTTCAAGCGATCCAGCCGGCGCATTGCGGGCATGGCAGATCCATACCGGAGCATGCTTCGCCGAGGCGCCGAGTTTGCAGGTCGGAGGGATTGAAAGATTTGAGTCCAGAACCAGTCTGATCGGCGAAAAATCCACCCGCAGACCGCGGGGCGTCAACATCGGATCGTCCGACGCGGCGGTTCCGCTGCCCACCATGACGGCGTCGTGCTTCGCTCGCATCAAGTGAACCAGCCTCCTTGCCTTGGCGCGCGTGATCCATTTGCTCGCTCCGTCTCGGGCGGCGATGCGTCCGTCGAAGGACATCGCCAGCTTGAGCGTCACTTTGGGGCGGCGGTCGAGAATCCTTCGAAAAAATCCAAGATTTGCACGTCTTGCCTCGGCGGCGAGGCATCCCTGATCTACGGTTACGCCGTGCTTTTTCAACAGCATCTGCCCGGACCCCGCTTTTCGGGCGCGGTAAGGGTCGGAAACCGCGAAGACAACTCGGGCTACTCCGGCTTCCGCCAGCAATTTGGCGCAAGGCGGCGTTTTCCCTTGGTGGGCGCACGGCTCCAGCGTAACGTAGGCCGTCGCTCCGCGAGTCTGCATCGGTCCGGCGGCCTCGAGCGCTGCCTGCTCGGCATGCGGGCGTCCGCCGGGCTGGGTCCATCCGCGCCCGACTATCTCGCCGTCGCGGACGATCACGCAGCCGACTGAAGGGTTCGGCCATGTGCGGCCCATGCCGCGGTTGCCGAGAGTTAGCGCGAGGCGCATGAACCTCGCGTCCTCCTCTGCTGGGCGCATGTCTAATTCGGCGGATTCGGAGGCGGGCGAAGTTCCGCAATGAACGCTTCGAAATCGTCCGGAGCTTGGAAATTCTTGTAAACGCTGGCGAAGCGCAAGTAAGCGACATTGTCGATGCGCGCCAATGCCTCCATCGCGTACGCTCCGATCTTGTTTGAAGAAATCTCGTTCTCTCCGGCGGACTCAAGCCGCCTTACGATGCCGGATATCATCTGGTTTATGCGATCCGGCTCAATCGGCCGCTTGCGCATTGCAATCCTGACGGACCGATCCAGCTTGTCCCGATCAAAGTCCTCGCGACGACCGTTCGCCTTCAGAACCACCATATCACGCAACTGGATTCGCTCGTAGGTCGTGAATCGGCCGGCGCATGCACTGCACATTCGGCGCCGCCGTATCGTTGCATGCTCCTCTGCCGGTCGTGAATCCTTGACTTGGGTTTCGGTGCTTCCGCAATATGGGCAACGCATGTCGAGTCCCTATTCCGCATCTTGTGCCTTACGCATTATCTGACCAATCATCGCAATATCAACAACAGAATTTGAAATGTCCTCCTTGCCGGGACATTCATGCAAGAGTCAGTCGCCGCCTGCGCATTCGGCTCAGGTGTTCCCATCCGCCTTGGATGAGCGGGCGAGGCGTTGAAATTCGACCGAATCCCATCGGGAGCTTGTTCGGCCTTCGAAGAGAAATCGTGTCGATGGGAATCCCCGAAAGCCCAGTGCCGCCTCGAGCATCTGATGGTCGCTGGCACAGCGGGAGTCACGACCTTTCGGGTTCGCGATGACCGGGTGCATCCCATTTTTTGTCATGATGCCCTCGGCTGCTCTTGCCCGCACGCGCGACGCCTGTCGTTCGCAGGTTTCGACAACCGCAACGGAATCGTTCAATGCTGGACCTCGAAGGTCCCGTTTGCAACCCTTGAAACGCCGAACGATGATCCGACAAGATCCGCCCGCTTCGGCAATTGCGGGAAAGCCGCCTATTTTTTCCGTTTCAGAAGCTCAGCCGGGCGCCTGCGACTTCTGACGACTCCGCTGCCACCTGCTTGCAGGAATCTCCGGATCCGCATTCGGCCGCTGCAGGCGTCTCCAGATGCAGGACGCTGGCGAACGGCGGGTACCGCGCATCCGGGCGGGAGCAAGTCGAGAGCGCCATGACCCAAAAAACGTTATATACTCGCGTATTGCGATTTGCCGGATGATCAGCCGTCAAGGAACGGTCGCAGCTTTCGGCTCCGGCTCGGGTGCTTCAGCTTGCGCAGCGCTTTCGCTTCTATCTGCCTGATGCGCTCTCTGGTCACGCTGAACTGCTGGCCCACCTCTTCAAGAGTGTGGTCGGTATTCATTCCGATGCCGAAACGCATGCGCAGAACCCGCTCTTCCCTCGGCGTCAATGCGGCAAGCACTCTCGATGTCGTTTCCTTGAGATTGCCTTGTATCGCGCTGTCCAAAGGAAGAACCGCGTTCTTGTCTTCGATGAAATCGCCGAGCTGACTGTCTTCTTCATCGCCGACCGGGGTTTCCAAGCTGATCGGCTCCTTCGCGATCTTCATCACCTTGCGCACTTTTTCGAGCGGCATCTGCAGCTTGGTCGCCAATTCCTCGGGCGTCGGATCGCGCCCGATCTCGTGGAGCATCTGACGGTTCGTCCGCACCAGCTTGTTGATCGTTTCGATCATATGCACGGGGATGCGGATCGTGCGCGCTTGGTCGGCGATCGAACGGGTGATGGCTTGCCTGATCCACCATGTCGCATAGGTGGAGAACTTGTAACCGCGCCGGTACTCGAACTTGTCGACCGCCTTCATGAGTCCGATGTTGCCCTCCTGGATGAGGTCCAGGAATTGGAGTCCGCGGTTCGTGTATTTTTTGGCGATGGAAATCACGAGCCGCAGGTTGGCTTCGACCATTTCCTTCTTCGCGATGCGCGCTTCCCTTTCGCCCTTTTGCACTTTGGCCACGATTGTCCGGAACTCGCTTATGTCCAAGCCGATGTATCTTCCAAGTTCGCGGATCTGGGTCTGGTGCGCGATGATTTCGTCCGACGAATTCGCGAGCAGCATGGACCAGCCGCGGCCCTTCCTCGCAGCCGCCGCCTCCATCCAATCCGGATCCAGTTCGTGGTCGCGCCATGCCGCGACGAATTCCCGCCGATTGATCCGCGCCCGATCCGCAAGGCGGACCATTTCCGTGTCGATCGACACGAGCTTCTTGTTCAGGCCGTAAAGCTGGTCCAGCAGCGCCTCGATCCTGTTGTTGTGGAAACTGAGCGCGTTCACTTTATGAACAAGTTCGGATTTCATTTCTTGGTAGCGCTGCTCTTGCTTGGCGGAAAACCGTTTGATGAGTCCGATGCGGCGCTTCATGCGCGATTCCTGTATCTTGAAGAAGGCGCCGTACTGCGAGGCGACCTGCTTCAGCGCGTCGACTGAAGTTTCTCTCAGCATTGATTCCAAGGCCACGACAGACATGTTGCCCTGATCGTCGTCGTCCTGGGATTCGCCGTTGCCGGAAGCGATGTCCTCGTCATCCAGATCGCCCGCTTCGTTGCCGGCTACGTGCAATCGACCGGCGGTGCTTTCGAGATCGATTACGTCCCGCAGGTAGATTTGCTCGTCGAGGAGTTCGTTGAGCCATATCGTGATGGCCTTGAAGGTCAGCGGGCTGTCGCAGAGGCCGGAAATCATCGTGTTCCGGCCCGCCTCGATTCTCTTGGCGATGGCAATCTCGCCCTCTCGCGAGAGAAGTTCGACCGATCCCATTTCGCGAAGATACATGCGGACCGGATCGTCGGTGCGGTCGAGATTGTCCGGCACCGGAGTGGCCAGCGCAAGTTCGCGCGATCCTGAAACAGGAATCAGCGCGTTGGCGTTGAGATCCTGTTCTTCGTTCTCTGCCTCCGCCTCCTCGGCCTCGACGATGTTGACGCCTCTGTCCGAGAGCAAGGACATCACGTTTTCGATTTCTTCGGACGTTGTCTGATCGTCGGGGAGCACGGAATTCAATTCCTCGTAAGTGAGGTACCCCCGCTCTTCCGCGTCCGCGATCATTTTCTTGACTTGCGCGATGCGCCCGCCTCGAAGCGCGTCTTTCGGCTCAAGCCGCTCCGCAGGTTTCTTGGTTTCGGAAATCGTTTCGCTCATGCGAGTCATCCTCAATTGTCGAAGGCGCGGCAGTCCGACCATCTGCAGCGAAGACTCCGAATCAAATTTCGCGAATCACATCCGCTAACCGGCATATTACCGCGTAGGCAAGAGTCAATCTTGCTGCCTTCGCGTTGATTCTCCCAAATTCCGGCAATCGTGCAACATACGGCTGCGGCGATCCGATTCCCCGACCTTGCGAGCCTGTGCCCAGGCTCGAAGAAGATCCGCCCATTCGAAAAATAGGTGCTTGGAACCGGCGATTAAAGAGGGGACGGATTCAGCTCTTGAGCCACGCGTCCAGCTCCTCGGCATCGGAGCGATTGATCGGAATTCGGTTCGGTCCCTCAATGAAATCCCCGCCTTCAAGCGGGTCGATGCCGCGCTGGGCGTTGCGCCGGTCTTGGGCCGCCTCCTTCAATTCGGAGCTCCATGTCGCCGCCGCATCGTAATCCGGATGGATGGTCTCGTATTGCTCGCGAAAATCGGCATACAGCGCACGGGCGGCATGCTGCGCTTCAATCTTCCGGATTTCCTCTTCGAGCGCCGTATTCGGATCATGGGTCTGCGGATGTTCTATCGCAGGTATGTTTTTCATTCCCGCCGCCGCGAAAAGCCGTTCCACGCGCCCGGCTCCGACTTCCGCCTCGACTTTGGAGCGGAAGCCCCGATGCTCCCAGCCGTCGTCCAGAGCGTTCAGACGCAGAATGGCGCTCAATATTTCGGAATGGCCGGCATCCGACAACTCCAAGGACTCCAGCCTGACTTCAAACTTGGAAATGATCCCGGGGTGCTGCAGGCAAATCGCCAGAACCGCAGCTTCGAGGCATCTGTCGGCATCAAGATTGCTTGTTTGCCTGCCGTTTCGTGCTAGTACGCTTCGAAGCGTCTCATCCTTCGGTCGGGCGCATGGTTTCGAGAAGCCGCCGGACGGAGAGCGGCTGCCCCTCTCTCCGCGAAAATGCCAGAATACGCGTTCGCGCAAATACTCGCGATATCGCTTGAGGACCTTGCCGTCCTTGATCGTCGAGGCCGCCCTTTCCAAAGAGGCTTCAAGCGCGGCCCTCTGCTCAGGCGTATTGAAGGAGCCGTTGCCGACCTCCCTTCGCCAGAGAAGCTCCGCCATCGAGTCCGCGGATTGCAGCAATTCAACGAAAGCTTGCGCGCCGTACGCCCTGACGTAGTCGTCCGGATCGCTGCCCGGCGGCAAATTGCAGAATCGCAGGGATTTTCCGGGTTCAAGAAGCGGCAGCGCAATGTCGATCATGCGCATCGCAGCGTTGCGCCCCGCAGTGTCGCCGTCCATCGCGACGACAGGCTCGTCGGCAATCCGCCACATCGATTTCAATTGATGCTCGGTCACCGCGGTTCCCATGGGTGCGACCGCCGCCGTAAACCCGGCTTCGAAAAGCGCGATCACGTCCATGTAGCCTTCGACCATGATCATGACTCCGGCTTTGGCGAACGCGTTTCTGGCTGCCGGAAAATTGTAGAGCAGCGATCCTTTTCGGAAGATCGGCGTTTCGGGCGAATTCAGGTATTTTGCAGGAACATCCGGATCCATCGCCCGACCGCCGAATGCGATGGCTCGATCCCGGTAGTCTTTGATGGGAAACATGATCCGGTTTCTGAACCGGTCGTAAATGCTGTTTTCGCCCGTCTCTCCTCCCGCAAGCCCTGCCTTGATGATTTGATCATCTGAATATCCGCGCTTCCGCAATTCCCCGATGAGCGGGTTTCCGCCGGAGGGCGCGAAGCCGAGCGCGAATGACTTGATCGTCGCATTCGAAATTCCGCGTGCGGCCAAATATTCCCGAGCGCCCATGCCTGCCGACGTGCCGAGCTGCAGGCGAAAGAATTCCGCGGCCGACTCGTTGATTTTGAACAGCAGATCTTCTTCGGATTGCTTCTTCTCGTAGGACGGGCTGCGGGCCGGAAGCTCCAAGCCGGCTTCGGCGGCCAGAAACTCGACCGCCTCCCGAAAGTCCATGTTCCGTGTTTTCTGCACGAACGAGATCAGCCCGCCTTTGGCTTGGCAGCCGAAGCAATAGTAGAGCCCTTTGTGGTCGGAGACGCGGAAGGACGGCGTCTTCTCGTGGTGGAAGGGGCAATTGGCCCAATACTCTCCCTTGGCCGGCTTGGACTTTCGCTTGTCCCACGCGACCAGCTTCCCGGCAATGCGGGAGAGCGAGACTCGAGACTGGATCTCGTCGATGAAAGTCGAGGGGAAGTTCATGCGAATGAATGCATCGAAATGGAGGTTCCTGGCAAGCGACTATTCCGTCAACCGAATTCTTCGCTTCAGCCGACCCGTGTCAACGTCGAATATCAAAATCTCGTCGGCTTCGGTCACTACGGCATACCAATCCGTGCCTTGCGTGAAGGCGGTCGCGGTGACTCCCGACGGCAGTCTTATTTCGGCAGGCAGCGCCATGGCGGGCGTCGGCCGCCCGAAATCGCTGAACCTAATGACAAAAAGAACGCAAACAAGTATGAATCCGGCAATGAAAGTGCACGAAAGGACGACGACCAGAATTTTCAGCCACTTCAACGTGGCGGCGTCCTGAAGTTGGTCCGGTAATTCGTTCATGCAGCACGTCGAGAGAGAGTTCGTTGTTCGAATCGGCGCAGACACTCCTGCGCGGCTCGATTCGGCATTGGCGAAGTATGCGCCGGATCACGCGCTGATGACAAGAACCCGCGCAGCCAAGTTGATCAAAGCCGGGGCTGTTTCCCGCAACGGGGTTGTCGTCCGAGGCGCGAGCGCGGCGGCAGTCTGCGGAGACGAACTGACAGTCGTGGTGCCGGATGACGGACCGCGAAGCGACGTCGCGGAGGACTTGCCGCTTGAAATCGTATTCGAGGATCGGGATATCGTCGTTGTCGACAAGCAACCAGGATTGGTCGTTCATCCGGCGAAGGGAAACAGAAGCGGGACTCTGGTCAACGCGATTCTGCATCATTGCAGCGGCGTCATGCCGACCTCTGGAGACGGCAAGCATCCCGGGATTGTGCATCGCTTGGACAAGGACACGAGCGGGCTTCTGGTGGTCGCCAAGTCGGAGTTGGCTATGGCCCGCCTGAGCGCGCAGTTCATGGACCGCAGCGTGGACCGGCGCTACATCGCGCTGGTGAAAGGCGTGCCCGGCAAAAAAGGCGGTTTCAACAGCCTTTCATCCATGCAGTTCGAGGACGGCGGCGTCATTCGGATCGAAGGCTCGATCGGGAGGCATCCGACAAACAGACTCAAGCAGGCGATTGTTGCCGGAGGACGGCGGGCCGTAACTCGTATCCGAGTCGTGGCGCCATTGGCCGAAGGGCATGCGTCCTTGGTCGAATGCCGCTTGGAGACAGGCAGAACCCACCAGATTCGTGTTCATATGGAGCGCATCGGCCATCCGTTGATCGGCGACCCGCTTTACGGCGGAGGAGCCAGGCTGTTTTCGACTTCCTTGGATGCGGACATGCGTGCCGCCGCGGAAAGTTTTCCCAGGCAGGCGCTTCATGCAGCGTCGCTGGGCTTGACCCACCCTAGTACAGGGCAGCGTATGCAATTCGAGTCCGATCTGCCTCAGGACATGCGCATGCTTCGCGAAGCGCTTTCGAGCGGCGGCTTTGTTCGCTGATTCAGATAATCACGCAAGGATGCGTGACATCTTGGCGGAAACTGTTGAGTAAAGGCCGCAAAATCAAAACAATCGGTCGCCGAAAACCAACGCGCCTGTGAATCAATAGTTAATGAGCAGAAATCGCGGAATCGAATTCCAACGCTGATTGCGGCAAAGTGTGAATTTCATGCGCAAATGTCAAAGAGAGAGACGGTGCGTTAAGCTCGGCAAGCAGGTTCTGTCCGGTTCGCTTGGGCGACTCGCGACATTGGCGATTCTCGGCGATGCAGGTGCAACGCCTGAATATTTTTGCGCGGCACGACGTGAAATCGAGCATGCACTGCCTGCCCTTGGCAAGATAGACAAGAAATCATTGGAAAGACACATGAAGAGAACAAACCATACACGAGACAATTGGAGGGTGCGCACAGTCACGCCGCCGTCGAATGACGAGAACCTAACGTGGGTCGCTGGCGCTTGTCGCTATGTTGGGAGTCCATACCACAAAAATCATCCTAGTGGCAGATTTTAGTCAGATAGTACCTTATTTGGCGGACGGAAAGGAGATGTTTGAAGATTGCGGACCGGCCACAGGTCTTCGCACCTTTTCCTTTGTGGAGTTCAATGAATTCTGAAATCGGCTTCTCAGTCCTCTTGATGGAATTGTAGACGCTGCGCCGGAACCAGCAAGCATCAAATGGACTCTAATGAGTCGAACCTGCCACTAGTTTCGCTGGACCCCCGCGGAGTCGGCCTCGTACCAGCAAATGCCCGGCAGATCTCAAGGATAAGCGCGAACTCATGGAATGTTGGCTTCGAAATGCGTTGATGTCTGGTCAAGTGGGTGCGTTGTGGGAAGGTGGGTTCCCGCGCTAAATATGGCATCGCGATGAGGATACAGTATACGAAGCACGCCAAGGGTCGCCGGGATCTGGCGAGTATCACGGCTATCCGCTAATGCCCAATCAGGTCGTTCGGGGTTTGCCATGAAGATTCATTTTGATTTCGAGTGGGTTGACGTGCCTCGCTGGCCGGACCTCCGTTCGCGATGCTCAATGGCGACGCTTCGCATTGAAGTGAACGGATACGTCGTCACGAAATCAATCGACCAAGACGACCGAGATCTACAGGACCGAATCGTTGTTCCGATGTTCAGCATTGCCGAATGGCTGGTCTGCAACTGGTGGCACATATTTTATGAGGTAGACAAAGGAGAGCAGAGTCGGGATTTCGCATCTCGGCATGATCTCGCGTTTGCAGGGGATGATTTTGAATTTCCAAATTTTACATTGAGGCCGATGTTGGAACTGATGCAGCTCAGCTGGCGCCAATACCAGTCGCCTCATGCTGGTGCAGTCAGTGAGAGAACCGAGTACGTAAGGCGCGAAAACTTTGAAGAACAGGCACGGAATATCATTGAAGCCGTGTTGGATCGGCTCCGTGAGCACGATGTTGATGTGCAGCACCTTGAAGCGGAATGGAGAGCTATCAAGGATCTTGATCCGGAAGAACTGGAATTTTGTCGTGCGGCGGCACTTCTCGGTGCGGATCCTTTTGACATGGAAGACGCCCTCGCCGATGAGATTTCGGCGTTTTGGGAAGCTACCGAACCATCGCTCCGAGAAGAAGCCCTCGCTGCCACGGATGCGGACGGATTGACCAAAGTTCGTATTTGGCTGGCCAAAAATCTTAAGAAGCTTGGTGGTGCGGAGAGCGGCGACTGGGCGGAGTTGCGCACAAAGCTGCCGAAGATCGACAATCCTCTAAAGTGGGAGCGAGGGTACGAACTCGCACGCATCGTTCGCAGTGAACTTGGGATATCTGGCGGCCGGTTCAATTTTGGCGCTGAGGGGCGATTGGCAATCTCCCCTCGTACTGCAAAGCGGCCCGTTGCCCGTGTTGAAGGACTTGTGGCGGCTGAATCGCCGGCATGCATCGTTGTTTCCCGGAGAGAATCTGGAAAGCGTTTTCTTGTTGCGCGAGCTCTTGGCGACTTTATGTGCAGACCGGAGCCCGGTGCTGGGCTCTTGAGTTCTATGGAGACAGACCGTCAGGCGCTATCCCGTGCTTTCGCCGCGGAGTTCCTCGCTCCTTCTTCGGACCTGCGCTGTCGCTTGCGTGGCACGCGGGTAGTGAGCGAAGAAACATTGGATGACCTCGCAAACGAATTTGGCGTTTCTAGTTTTTTGATTAGTCATCAAGTTAAGAACCACGGGCTGGCGACCGTCGCTCCCTGGTAGGCATGGACCCGGGTTCGCGATCATCGGCCACTTCCGCAGCCCGGATACCTCCCAGACCATCCAAAAGCCTTCGCTTTGTCCGTGCGCCGACAACTCCCAAACAAGCATAATCCTTTAAAACCGAAAATACGGATGCTGGAAAACTGTGCTTATAAAACATATAGCTCATTTTTGGGCATAGCCGAATCGTGCCCAGCACAGTGTCGAAAATGTTGACCCTTGACATTGTTATCGCCGCCATTGGCCGAAAACCTTGAGCGCGCAGCATGTGAGCGGCGATACAGAGATGTTGCGCGTGGGTGGCCGCAATAGTGGGCAATTTATCTTCTAGCAATAAGGATCGGCGCTGAAGAATTTTGTCGTTTGACGGAAAGCAGGCGGCGCTCAAGCACCGCAACCTTACGCCGGAGCAGACCAATGTATGAAAGCCGCAAGGAAATGCTGGAACAGATCCGGCTGGGAGAGGACACGAACCTGGAATTTGAGGAGGTAAGATTTTCTGGAAGTCGAATCACGGCTCCTCGCATTGCCGCCTTGACGGATGGATTGGTGGCTTTTGCCAACAGCCGGGGAGGCGCCTTCTTGTTGGGTGTGGAGGACGGAACACGCGAAATCGTCGGGATCCCTCTGGACCGCCTCGAATCTGTGGAGCGTTGCATTCAGGAGGTTTGCCTCGATTCTGTAGAGCCTCCGATGATGCCGGTTATTGAACGCATGTTTTTGCCTACAACCAATGGTGACGAGGTAGCGATTATCAAGATTGATGTTCCAAGTAGCCTGTTTGTTCATCGATCTTCGGGTGGTTACTTTCACCGGATCCGCGGCGTAAATCGGGCGATGTCTCCTGAGTCTCTCGCACGGTTGTTCCAGCAACGAAGCCAGGGTCGTCTTATCCGGTTTGATGAACAAACAGTCCCCAATGCGACTTTGGACGATCTCTCCGATAAAATATGGGGTCGATTTAGGACCCTACGTACCGGGGACAATCGCGATGACGTGTTGGCCAAACTCCATTTGGCTCGCAGTGACGAGAACGGTTCGCTCAGACCAACGGTCGCCGGAGTACTCATGGCTTCCTCGGATCCGACGAAATGGCTTCCCGACGCATTCATTCAGGCCGTCGCGTATCGAGGTACGACGATCCGAGCACACATGGACGATCCCTACCAAATGGATGCTTCCGACATTATCGGACCATTGAACGAACAAGTAGAGGGAGCCTGTCGGTTTGTCGCAAGAAACATGAAGGTGGCAGCCTTCAATGATCAAGATCGAATTGACCGACCGCAATTCGACATGGAGGCGGTTTTCGAAGCTGTCGTCAACGCCGTGGCGCACCGTGATTACTCCATTCACGGATCAAAGATCCGATTACATTTGTTTCAGGACCGTCTCGAACTCTACTCGCCGGGCGCGATGCCGCATGCTATGAGTCTGCAGGATCTGCCTCATTTGCAATCGACCCGGAACGAAGTTATCGTCAGCATCCTTGCTAAGTGCCCCGTGCCGCCGGAGATGCCGACGCTTGCGACGCATCGCCGGACAATGATGGATAAGCGCGGCGAGGGCGTGCCTGTGATCCTCGAAAACAGTAAAATGCTGTCAGGCAGGGTTCCCGAGTACCGACTGATTGGTGATGCAGAACTTCTGCTGACCATATATGCGCCAGCAGATCGATAATTGTCACTTGAAGCGTTTTTCATTTGTGTGGGATCTTTTGATTTAGGAATTCCTCTTCCGTTCCGATGAGGTTCAGTGGCCTGCCCAAGGTTTTCTGGAGAGCAATCGGCTAAACAAACGAGCCGGAAACTTGAAGGAAGGGATCCATGCCGGAGAGAAAGCACACCCCCGAGGCAACCAGCCGAACGCCGCGCATGCGGAGTTCGGCTGTTCAAAGAAAATCGCGCCGACTGCTCCAGCGACGGCGCGGCCTGCGCTTCGACCCCCGAGAAGCGTCGCCGACCGGCTTCTCAGCGTCGTCTGCAAAATGATCAAAACCGGACAAACCTTCGATCCGGAACGACGGCTGAAAGACGCGCCCTGAACCCCGAAAAAGTGCTTGACGTCAGGCTGCGCGTTCGCTTCGACCGCGCTCCAAAGCGACCCGGCATGAATTCCGATGGTTGTCGGAGGTGATCATTTGATGCGGGCGCAGGGAAGCGACGACCCCCGAAACCGATGACTTATCTGCGAGGGCAGCCGAACTGCGTCCGCCCCGTCACAAAAATTTTGAAGCCAAACAAAACATTGAATTCCACGCTGCTTCATGGTAAAGACCATTCCGAAATCTCCTTTTTTCGCCCTCTGCAGGGGCAACAGCGTGTGCGTCGAATGGCGCGGCGCTCGAAATTTGGAGATCAAGAATTTTTGCGAGGAAAAATCTTCGCTTTCACGTTGAAAAGGCATTGGAGCGAACTATATCTCTTGTAAGGGATCATCGAGGGTATCCGAATGAGCAATGGCGGCGCTAAACTCCCCGTAGCCAATCATGATGAAGGCTTGTCCAACTATTTGGCCAGGATCAACAGGTTTCCGCTGTTGAGCCCGGAGGAGGAGTACATGCTGGCGAAGCGCTGGACCATCGACGAGGATGCCCATGCAGCGCACAAGCTGGTCACGTCGCACCTTCGGCTCGCGGCGAAGATCGCGATGGGCTATCGCGGATACGGACTCCCGGCTTCCGACGTGATCGCCGAGGCGAACATCGGACTCATGCAAGCGGTCAAGAGGTTTGACCCTGACAAGGGGTTTCGCTTGGCGACCTACGCGATGTGGTGGATCAGGGCGAGCGTGCAGGAATTCATTCTCCGTTCATGGAGCTTGGTGAAGCTCGGCACGACGAGAACGCAGAAGAAGCTTTTCTTCAACTTGCGGAAAGCCAAAGCCTCCATTGGCGTGACCGACGATGCGGAGATGAAGCCCGCTGATTTCAAGCGCCTCTCGGAGATGCTGGTTGTGTCGGAAGAAGATGTCCAGTTCATGAATGGACGCCTTTCGCGGCAGGATTCGTCTTTGAACGCCCCTGTTCGGGAAGACGCGGATCAGTCGGCGGAGCATATTGACCTGCTCCCTGACGAGAACGCAGATCATGTGGAGCGCATTGCGGCCGCCGAAGAAGCCGGGGTCAGGAGCAGTCTCCTCGTCGCCTCGCTGGCGAAGCTCAATGACCGCGAACGCGACATTTTGGAGAAGCGCAAGCTGAGCGAAACTCCCGAGACTTTGGAATCCTTGGCCCAGAAATACGGCGTCAGCCGCGAGCGAATCCGTCAGCTGGAAATTCGCGCGTTCGAGAAGGTGAAGCAGTATACGCTGGAGCTTGCGGCAGAAAGAGGCTTGGATCAGCCTGCATCCTGAAGCGGATTCATCGTCGGCTTGCCGCGGATTTAACCGGGGCGACGCGTCAGTTTGCGTTTTCTAGCGAACCTTCCAGTTCCTCCAGTTCGTCAATCAGGTCCGAAACCGTCGTCAAGCCGGCATCCCAGAACTTGGGATCGGCGACGTCAATGCCGAACGGATTGAGCATCTCTCTGTAGGGGCGCGATCCTCCCGCATTGAGGAGTTCGAGATACCGGTCGGCGAATCCTTCAGGGTTGCGTTGCGACTTTGCAAAGAGGGCTTGCGCCAATCCGCTGCCGAAAGCGTATGAATACACGTAGAACGGGGCGAAGACGAAATGAGGAATGTAGGCCCAGAAGACTTCGTATCCGTCCATGAAGTTGAACGCCGGTCCCAAGCATTCGCGCTGCGTTTCGGTCCAGATTGAATTGATCTCGTCCTTCGTGAGCTCTCCCTTCCTTCGGCGTTCGTGAAGCTTCGACTCGAAAATGTGGAATGCGACCTGCCGGACGACGGTGTTGATCATGTCTTCCACTTTCCCCGCGAGGAGCGAACGACGCTCGATCGGGGTTTTGACTTGCTCCAAAAGTGATCTGAAGGTCAGCATCTCGCCGAACACGCTTGCGGTTTCCGCCAAGGTGAGCGGCGTCTGCGAAAGCCATTCTCCTTGCTCCGCGCTGAGCATTTGATGCACGCCGTGCCCGAGTTCGTGGGCCAGCACCATCACGTCGCGCGGCTGGCCTTGGTAGTTGACCAGAATGTACGGATGGACGGCGGCGGCTGTCGGGTGGCAGAATCCACCAGGCGATTTCCCGTCCTTGACGCCCGCGTCGATCCATCCGTTTTTGAAGAAATCCGAGGCGGTTCCAGCCATGCGCGGTGAAAAGGAATCGAAAGAATCCAGAACAATGGACTTCGCCGTTTTCCAAGGAATCCGCCGCTCGTCCGAATCAGGAAGCGGCGCATTCCTGTCCCAGATTTCAAGCTTGTCCAAACCGAGCCACTTGGCCTTCAGGCAGTAGTATCTGTGCGATACGGCCGGATAAGCGTCGGCGACCGCCTTCGTCATAGCATCGACGACTTCCGGCTCTACTTCGTTCGAAAGATGGCGTGCCGATTGCGGCGTTTCGTATTTGCGCCAGCCATCGTCGATTTCCTTGTCCTTGGCCAGCGTGTTGGTGATGAGCGCAAATAGCGGAAGCCGTTCGGCGAACTCCTTGGAAAACGCTTTCGCGCTTTCCTCTCTTACGGCTCGCGCCGGCGAATTCATGCGGTCAAGCGCCTGCTGAATGTTCAACGACGCGTCCCCGACGCGGAATCTCATGCTTGAAATCGTCTCGTCGAACAGGCGCGTCCAAGCCGACCGCCCAACCACGGCCCGTTCGCTGATGTAGCGCTCAAGTTCCGGGGAAAGCTGGTGAGGGCGGAGCTTCCTGCATCCGTCCAGAGCCTGCCGGTATCGCCGAAGTCCGGGCTCGGCCTCCAGCATTGCTTCATAGTCGGCCTGAGGAATCCGGTTGAACTCAATTTCGAAAAATACCAACGGGCTGACGAGTCCGGTTATTCGTTCATTGCAGTCGCCGGAGAATTTGCCGCGTGCTGAATCCGATGAATCCAAACTGAATCTAAGATCTGCGAATGCCTTGATGCGGGCCGCGACAGAATCGATCCTTTCGCGTGCCTGGATGCACTCGAGCAGTCGATCGGGATCAAGGGAAGCGATTTTGCCTTGATAGTCGGCGCTGAAGTCGGCGCAAGCCTTCTCCAGCCATTCAAAATCGCGCTTGAGTTCCTTGGAGTCCGTGCCCGGGTAAAGGTCGTCGAGATTCCATTCGGGAAGAGGTCCGAGTCCAAGTTTCCGCTTCTGTTTTTTCATTTCTGTTTCCAAGTTCAGCGCGGGTTGCGGGTCCGATTCAAGTATCGGCTCTTCGGAATCCGAGTTTGGGCGCGGCCCAGGTAGGAAGTTCCATCCGGGAATGGGATTCGGAGATTTCGATCAGCTTGGATCTGACTTCGGGCGACGGCTCGCCGGATTTCCGGGTTTCGAGGTCGACATGCAGCAGAAGATGTTCCCCTGTCGCCTTCAAGGTCGCGTCGCTGCCGAACAACCCATGAATAAGGTGCAGTTTCCGCCCGTCCGAATAGACGCAGACAGTTTCGACGCGCACGTCCTCGCCTGAGAAGACTTCGCCCAAGTGACGAAGGTTGCTCTCCAATGTGAAAAAGCTGTTTCCGGATTGGATGTACGCATCATCGCATCCGACGAATTCCATGAATCGATCCGTAGCCTTGCTGAACAGTTCCAGGTAGTGGGTTTCGTTGACGTGTCCGTTGTAATCCGTCCAATCCACCGGGACTTTGCGTTCCGCTGTCAAGATGGGCTTGTCGGGGGCGAAAAGGACGTCCTCGGCGACTCGTTTCTCGCATTGGAGCAGGAACTCTCCTGCTCCCCAATTCCGATTTTTCAATCCTCTGAGGATCGTTACGAGGTTGTCGTCCCGCGTGCGCTCAAGGTCGTTGATCGAGTGTTTCCCGGACTGCTCGTCGGACTGGCGCGAAATCAATGAAATCAGGCCCGCGTCCAGCTCCGGAACGTCCATGAGTCGCGTCCAAGGCAGGCTGAGGCACGGTCCGAATTGCTCAAGGAAATGAGCCATTCCCTCGTCGCCGCCGGCTATCCTGTAACTCTCGAACAGTCCCATCTGCGCCCACCGGAGTCCGAAACTGAACCGGATGACGTCGTCTATTTCGCCGGTGGTGGCCACGCCGTCCTTCACCAGCCAAAGCGCTTCCCGCCAGACCGCCTCGAGCAGCCTGTCCGCGACATGCGCATCGATTTCGCTTCGGATCGTGACGGGATGCATGCCCACGCCGCCCAGCAATTTGCTGGCGGCTGCGACAGTTTCTTTCGCGTTCGCAGGGCTAGCGACGATTTCCACGAGCGGAATCAGATAGACCGGATTGAATGGATGCGCGACGATGATTTCTTCCGGCCGAAGGGCGTCGCCTTGGAGATCGGATGGTTTGAAGCCCGATGTCGATGACGCGATGATGACGCCGGGCGGACTGCTTTGCTGGATCTGGCGAAAAACGTCTCGCTTCATTTCCAGCCGTTCCGAAACGCTTTCTTGCACCCAATCCGCATTGCGTACGGCTTCGTCGATGCTCCCGCAGACAGTCGCGCTCCCTTCTTCCGGCAGCTTGCAGTCGTAAAGAGCGGGATAGGAGCGCCGGGCGTTCTCCATCATCCGGTCCGCTCTATTGAGAGCCGCCGGCGACGGGTCGAAAATATTCACGTTCCAACCGCCCAATCTGAATCGTGCAGCCCATGCGCCTCCGATGACGCCGCCTCCGATGATCGCTGCGGTTTTCAATGGAGTGAATCCAGAATCCCTGAATGCATTTGGCACGTTTTGACCCTCCATGGCCTACGTTGTCGAAACAGGCGCAACGCAAAAAATCTCAAATGGACAACCCGACATTTGAAGTGCATGGCGAGCCGGCCAAAAGGATGATCTGCAACCGAGCTCCGCCGAGGCCTTATTGGACTTTGAGCGATATCCTGATGGAATGCTTGCGCTTGCTTCCGGTTTACTTCTTGGCAAGCCAGCGGACTAGCGATTTGTTGGGATCGGACAGCTCTTCGATGGAGTCGTAGCAGGAGTCTTTCCATCCATTTTCGGGCAGTCCGGTATAGAGCATCAGGTTGAGCGGGTAATTCTCGCTGTCGGTGCAGCGCCGGAAATCATCCCTGAACAGGAATGTCGGCTTGCCCCACGCGATGGCCATTCCGAGTTCGACCATTACGCCTTCATCGGGCGGGCAACCGTTGACGACGGCGAAAATTCCGTCTGAATCCCTCACGTCTCTCATATCCGCTTGCCCGACCTCGTAGGCCCAGCCTGGCTTGATCATGGCAATCTGGTTGTTCCGGGCGAACGGCTCCCAGACCTCTGCTCCCAGCGATTCCAATGCCTGCTGCAGTTCGGGAAGAAGTGTCTGCTTCTGCATCTTCGAAAACCCGTAAGGGCTCGCAAGATAAAGTGTCTTCGCCACAATTTGCCTCCATGCAAATCAATTGCCGACGCGACCATGAACGGTTGTCGGCGGATTCGGCGCACTATATCGCGGCGTTGTTGAAAGTGCAGCGATTTGTGGCGCGGCGTTCGCTGAAACTTCAGCCTGCGGACACGAAAATGATTTGATCGTTTGAATGTAGGCCGATCCGCAGTTAACGAATGCCGTTCGAAATTAGACATCCCGGGCGAGATTGAAAGCTTGGGCATCGGCGTCGGACGACGTCTTCAAAGGAGATTCGCGCATGAAGATTCGCGCCGCGAAATTATGGGATGCAGAAGCGATCGCAGGCGTCTGGAACCAGATCATTCTGAAGACGGACAAGACGTTCAACAGCATAGAGGTGAAGCCGTCCGACATCACTGCGATGATCGCGGAGAAAGGGCGCGAGGGCTATCCGCTTATTGTCGCCGAAAGGAACGGGATTCTGGGCTTTGCGACATACGGCCAGTTCAGATCGAGCGTGGGTTACGCGCGCACGATGGAGCATACGATAATCGTGAGGGACGGTGCGCAAAGATCCGGCGTCGGCCGAATGCTCATGGAACGGATCGAAGAAATCGCAAAGACCAACAACGTGCATTCGCTGGTCGCCGGAATAAGCGGAACGAACAATGCGGCCATCCTCTTTCACCGGGCGCAAGGATTCGTGCAGGTCGGCAGAATGCCGGAGGTCGGATACAAGTTCGGC
Organism: Paracoccaceae bacterium; assembly: GCA_965205055.1. Taxonomy (GTDB): domain Bacteria; phylum Pseudomonadota; class Alphaproteobacteria; order Rhodobacterales; family Rhodobacteraceae; genus CBDBBY01. The sequence continues at coordinate 4,410,869 of OZ242030.1, forward strand.
CGCTGGCATGACCTTGTCCTGATGCAGAAAATGGTCGCCGAGTTGCCGCAGGATGCCCGTTCGAGCGCCTCCCGGAAATCAATTTGGAGTCAATTGCTGGAATTTTTCACCGGTCCGAAGGCGGCAGCGGGCAGTTCGGATTCATCCGGCCGAAGAGAAATGCCGCGGGAGCATTCCGCATCGTTCATGATTGCGATCATTTGTCTCGGCGCGAAGATCGCGAAAGCGGACGGGCTTGTGACGAAGGACGAAGTGACTGCTTTTCGGAAGATCTTCATCATCGGCGAGGCGGATGCTCCGCTTGCGGCCAAGGTGTACAACTATGCGAAGCGGAGCGCCGTAGGGTACGAGCAGTACGCGAAACGCGTTGCCCGGCATTTCGGACCTGGAAATCGGATGCTCGATCTGATTCTTGAAGGGTTGTTCGTGATCGCGGACGCGGATGGCACGATTTCTCAAGCGGAAGCGGACGTTCTGCGGAAGATCGGGCAGATATTCGGAGTTCCCGAAAAAAACTTCGCGAACCTGATGAACCGGTTCGGATACGAAAAGCGCGAGTCTCCCTATGACACATTGAACGTCCATCCGGACATGCCGACAGAGGAAATCAAGGCTCGATGGCGAGCGTTGGCGAAGGAGAACCATCCGGACGTGCTGACAGCGAAAGGGATGCCGAAAGAGGCGGTGAAGCTGGCGGAAATCCGGATGGCGTCAATCAATAGGGCTTGGGAGCAGATCAAGAGCGAACGCGAATGAGTTCCCGAAGACCGCGCGCGCCGGGGCGCCGGAGGCGGCTTGCAAACGAGCGGAACGGTTGAATAGAGAATAAGTCGCAATTAAGCTAATTCGGCATTCGCGCCAGCCTCGACGCCGATTGCGAAGGAATTTTGAGTTCGACGGCGGGGCGGCGAAACGATTTGAGGTCTTGGCATGGCACGGCGTCCGTACTCTTCGGTCGAAATTCCCACATTGCTGCTGATGGCGTTGTGCTACGTCCTCTGGCTCGCGGCGGTGCTGTGGATTGCCGAGTTTTCGTGGCTGCTGGCCGCGGTCTCCCTTGCTTTCATAATCGCGTTCCATTCGTCGCTGCAGCACGAAGTTCTTCACGGTCATCCGCTGCCAAGCAAGTTCTGGAGTGAAATGCTGGTCGTTCCCGCCGTGGGGTTGTTCATTCCGTACCAAAGATTCCGCGACTTGCATCTGCAGCACCATATCGACCCGAACCTGACTGACCCTTACGAGGATCCGGAAACCAACTTCCTCGACCCGGAGGTCTGGGCGGACCTTCCTCGCGCGCGCAGGAGCATGCTTCAATTCAACAACTCGCTGGCGGGGCGGATGCTCATCGGCCCGTTGATTTCGCAGTGGGTTTTCATGAAATCGGACTTCGCTCTGATTCTTTCCGGGAACCGCTCGGTGATGAAGGCATGGCTTCTCCATGTCGCGGGAACCGTGCCGGTCGTCGCGATCATCGTCGAGGCCGGCGCGCTTTCATTTTGGTGGTATTTGGCTGCGGCCTACGGCGGGCTGTCGATCCTGAAGGTCCGGACATTTCTGGAGCACCGGGCGCACGAAAGCCCGAGAGGGCGAACTGCGATTGTGGAAGATCGCGGGTTCTTGTCTTGGATATTCCTCAACAACAACTTCCACCTCGTGCACCATATGCATCCGGTTGAACCGTGGTATCGGCTTCCGGCATTGTTCGACCGGAACCGGGAGCGCTTCCTGGAGGATAACGAGGGCTACAGCTACGGACGATATTCGGAAATATTCGCGAAGTTTTTTTTCAAGGCGAAGGATCCGGTTCCCCATCCGATCTGGAAGCGCAAATGATTGGTTCTTGTCGGCGAAGACCTTGCGGCCGGCGGGAAATCGCAAAGGCTGATGACTTTCGCTTGGAACCAGATCAATCCCGAAGCGGCCGATAATGCCGAGCCACCGCCGATGCCGCCTCCTTTCCGGGGGCCGGTGCTTGGAAAGATCGAGCGCATGGATTTGGCATCGGCGATTGCCTCATTCTCCAGATTGTCAGCCGCAAGGCATTTTCCGGTCGGTCCTCCATTGTTTCCCCCAAGGCGGATCGTGATACGGGAAACGGGCTGAAGACCCCGTCGAAGGATGTTCCGCTACGCTTTGTCCCGGCTCGCTTCGCTTGCCGCCAGTCTGCTCGCCGCGAGTCTGGTAATCTTCACAGTGATTGAAATCATACCGGGCGATCCGGCCGCGTTCATGCTCGGGCTGAACGCTTCAGAGGAGACGGTGGCCGCGTTGCGGCGCGAACTCGGTCTGACGGACGACGTCGCGGGCAGGTATTTCGCTTGGGTCGGCGGCATGCTGACGGGCGATTTCGGCGTATCGTACACCTACAGGGTTCCCGTGACGGAACTCGTCGGCGACCGGATAATGATTTCGCTGCCGTTGGCGCTGTACGCGTTGACGCTTTCGACGGCGATCGCGTTCCCCGTCGGTCTCATCGCGGCAGCGAAGCGCGGCGGCGTTGCGGATTTCGGAATCATGGGCGCTACGCAGCTCGGAATCGCGCTGCCGAATTTCTGGTTCGCGATGCTCTTGGTCGTATTTTTCGCGATCGGCCTGAAATGGTTTTCAGCAGGCGGTTTTCCCGGTTGGGAGGTCGGCTTTTTCGGGGGAATGAAGGCTTTGACGCTCCCGGCGGTCGCGCTGGCGCTCCCGCAAGCGTCGATACTCTCCAGAGTCATGCGGTCGGCGTTGATCGAAACCTTGTCCCAAGAGTACATTCGCACCGCGAGGGCGAAAGGTCTCACCAAGCGCCAAGCTGTCGTCAGGCACGCGTTGCGCAATGCGTTGATACCCGTGCTCACCATCATCGGCCTGCAATTCTCGTTCCTGCTTGCGGGAGCGATCATCATCGAAAATGTCTTTTTCCTTCCCGGATTGGGGCGGCTGATCTTCCAAGGGATCACCCAGCGTGATTTGGTCGTCGTCGAAAGCGTCGTGATGCTGCTGGTTTTCGCCGTGGTCACGGTCAATTTTCTTGTCGATATCGCGTACGCCGTTGTCGACCCCAGATTGCGCATCCGAAAATGAGATTGCCGACGGTTCTTGTCGCGGGCACGGCAATTTCTGCGTTCTTCCTGGCGGCCGCGCTGCTGTCTTTCATTTGGACGCCTTATCCGGTTGAAACGCTCAACATTTCGGCGAGGCTCCGGCCTTCCGGCGGCGAGTATCTGCTCGGCACCGATCATTTCGGGAGGGATGTGCTGTCGATGCTGATGGTGGGAGCGCGGACTTCCATAGGCGTGGCCGTGCTCGCCGTGGGAATCGGAATGGCGCTCGGCATCCCGCTCGGCCTCGCCGCCGCGGCGAACCGAGGCAGCATTTTTGACGAGATCATCATGCGGAGCAACGATCTTGTGTTCGCCTTTCCGTCGCTGGTGATCGCGATCCTGATCACAGCCGTGTTCGGGCCGTCCGCCGTCAACGCGATTCTGGCCATCGGAATCTTCAACATTCCCGTTTTCGCAAGGGTGACGAGAGGAGGCGCGTTGAGCCTCTGGACGCTGGATTACGTGCTTGCGGCCCGGGTTGCCGGGAAACGGGCGTTCCGAATCTCGGTCGAACATATTCTTCCGAACATTGCCAACCTCATTGTCGTCCAAGGAACGATACAGTTTTCGCTGGGAATTCTCGCGGAAGCCGGGCTGTCCTATGTCGGCTTGGGCGCACAGCCGCCGACCCCGAGCTGGGGGCGCATGCTGGCCGACGCGCAGACGCTCATCTACACCGACCCGAGGCTGGCGGTCATGCCCGGGCTTGCAATCATTCTGATGGTGCTGGGACTGAATCTGATGGGCGACGGTCTCAGAGACTACCTTGACCCGAAAGTGAGGCGGGCGCGCTGATGGCCCTGCTTTCGGTCAGGAACTTGAATGTGGCGATCGGAGACGCGCCCGTCCTGAAAGACGTCTCGCTGGATATTGAACCCGGATCGATCTTCGGCGTCGTCGGCGAATCCGGCTCCGGCAAATCGATGGCGGCGCTTTCGATCATGGGCCTTCTTCCGGAGGGCGCGGTGCGCACCGGCTCGGCGGAGCTTGACGGAAGGAATTTGTTCGATTTGGGCGAACGGGAAATGTGCGCCATTCGCGGCGGCGAGATCGGCATGATTTTCCAAGAGCCCATGAGCGCGCTCAATCCGGTCAAGACCATCGGGGACCAAGTCGCCGAAACGCTTTTGGTGCATGGAAAGATGAACGCGGCCGATGCGCGTGAAGTCTCTCGCGAAAAACTGGACAGGGTCGGGATGCCGGAAAACCGTTTTCCGTTGGACCTTTACCCGCACCAGTTGTCGGGAGGGCAGCGGCAGCGCGTGTGCATTGCCCTCGCCGTCGCGCTTCGACCCAAACTGCTGATCGCGGACGAGCCAACGACCGCATTGGACGTCTCGACGCAAATTCAGATCTTGCGCCTCCTCGAATCGCTGGTTCGGGATGAGCGAATGTCGCTGATGCTGATTACTCACGATTTGGCGGTGGTCGCCGGCATGGCCGATTTCGTCTCCGTGATGGAGAACGCGCGGATCGTTGAAGCTGCGGAGACCGAAAGCCTCTTTCGCCGCATGCGCCATCCCTACACGAAGAAACTCTTTGCCGCATCGAGCCACGTTCCGCATCGGCCCTCCGTTCCTGTCGAATCGCCGCTGCTGGAGGTTCGCGGAGCCGTGCGCGAATACGCATTGCCCAGAACGAGCCTGTTCAAAAGACCGAAGCGGATAAGGGCGGTGGACAACGTCAGTTTCGAGTTGCGATCAAGGGAGAGCCTCGGATTGGTCGGCGAGTCGGGTTGCGGGAAATCGACGCTCACCAGAGCCATACTGGGCCTTGATCCCCTTCAGGGCGGAGCAATCCGCGTCGATGGAGAGCCGGTCAGATCGGAATCGTCCCTCTCGGGAGAAGTCCGCATGAAAATGCAGGCCGTCTTTCAGGATCCGCATGGTTCATTCAACCCGCGCCACAAAGTCGGACGTCTGGTAGCCGAACCGTTCCATCTCATCAGAAGCAGGCGCATCGCTCGTTCCGAGCGCGAAGAGCGCGTCGCCGCGTCGCTTGAAGACGTCGGTCTTCGGACCGACGACATGGAGAAGTTCATCCACGAGTTTTCCGGCGGCCAACGCCAAAGGATTGCCATTGCGCGAGCGCTCGTGCTGCGTCCGAAGCTTATCGTGCTGGACGAAGCGGTCTCGGCGCTGGATGTCTCGATCCGAGCGCAGATTCTGGATTTGCTGGCGGCGCTGCAGGTTCAGCATGGGCTTTCCTATTTGTTCATCAGCCATGATCTCACCGTCGTAAGGGCGATCACTGATCGCGTCATGGTTATGCACGACGGAGTGATCATTGAGGAAGGCGAAACCAGATCCGTGCTGGACAATCCCAAGCGGCGCTACACGAAACAGCTCATCGATGCCGCTCCGGCCATTCCGTCGGATTGGCTGGAAAACTAGGCTGCCTGCTGCCGGTTGAAGACCGGAGCCCTGATGCAAGGCGGGCAGGGCGGCGAAGCGCCGCCCTGCTTGGATTGAGGTTCAGATCAATCGGTCCAATAAACGCCGGTCAAGTCGTTCGCTTGAGTGGGCGAATTCGGCCAGAGCCCGACCACATTCGCATTCGCCACTCCGATCTTCGCCAACTGGAAGAGATAGCCGTTCACATAGTCTTCGGAAATCCGGCGCTGAGCGGCAGCCAGCAGTTCGGAACGCTTCGCGGGGTCGTTGGTGACCGAGAGTTCGGCGTTGATCTCTTGGAATTCAGAGCTGTCGTAAAGGAAATAGTATTCGGGCCGAGCATAGATGTTGATATCGTTCGGTTCCGTATGGCTGACGATCGTGAGGTCGTAGTCCTTGTTCCGGAAAACTTGCTCGAGCCACTGCGCCCATTCCAAATTGCTGACCTCCACTTGGATTCCGACAGCGCGGAGTTGGGCGGCGACAATTTCTCCGCCCCTGCGAGCGTAGGAAGGAGGCGGAAGCATCAGCCTCAACTCGAGGCCGTCGGCGTATCCCGCCTCGGCGAGCAGCTGCATGGACATCTCGGGGTCGTACGCCGAATTTCCGGTCAAATCCACATAATCGGGGTGGTGCGGCGGGAAGTGTGTTCCGATCGGGGTGCCGAAGCCGAACATCGCGCCGTCGATGATTTCCTGGCGATTGATGGCATGAGCGATCGCTTTGCGCACCCTCACATCCATGAGCGGTTCCGACTGGTTGTTGGTCGAGAGGATTGTTTCGCCTTCCGTCGACCCCAAAATGACGTTGAATGACGGGTTGGCTTCAAACTGGCCGACGGCTTCCGGAGCGCCGAAGTTCGGGATCGCGTCCACGTCGCCAGCCATCAGCGCCGCCAACTGGGCGGTAGGTTCGGTGATGAATTTGAAAATCGCCTTTTCCAATGCGACCGGCTCTCCCCAATAGTCGGGGTTCCTCGCGATCTCCACGCTGTCGCCTTGGCGCCATTCCACGAACTTGAACGGGCCGGTCCCGATCGGGTTGGTTGCGGCTGAACCGACGGATTCTTCCGCGACGATCACCGCATCGCCCCACGCCATGTTCGTCGTGAAGGTTCCGTTCGGATTCGAAAGCGTGACCCTTACCGTCAACGGGTCGACGACTTCCACGTCGGCGATGCCCTCAAACAGCGCTTTCTGAGCATTCGTGGAATCTTCGGCTCGGGCCCTGTCGAGCGAAAACTTCACGTCGTTCGCATCGAATGCGGAGCCGTCGTGGAAGGTGACGCCGTCGCGCAAGTGGAAGGTGTAGACCAGCCCGTCATCCGAGATATTCCACGAATGCGCCAGCGCGGCGCGGACGGAGCCGTCGGGGGCGTATCTGGTGAGTCCTTCGTAAATGTTCGCGTAGACGACTTCGTCGATTGCCGCAGCAGCGCCGCCCGTGGGGTCGAGATTCGGCGGCTCGAGCGGCATGACGATCGTGATCGACGTATTCGCGGCGTTCGCGGATCCGCAGACTGCGACGAGCGCGAGCCCCGCGGCCAGTGCGGTCAGTTTCTGTTTAAGCGACATTTTCATTCTCCTTCGTTTGCCGTTTTCGCGCCAATTTTCTGCCTAGTCGTTTTTCGGCAAAAGCAATTCCGCCAGCGTCAGCGACATGACTTTGGCGCTGTCGAGCATGTCTTCGATGCCGATCCATTCATCGGGCTGGTGTGCAAGATCAAGGATTCCCGGGCCATAGGCAATGCAGTTCTTCATGCGGCCTATCCGATCAATATGTTTCTGATCGTAGGTTCCGGGCGACACCACGTATTCAGGCTGGGTACGCAACACCTGTTCTATCGCCTTCGATACGGTCCGTGCGACCGGGGAGTTCTTCTCCGTCATGACCGGTTCCACATGAAACAACTCGCGCAGTTCACATTCGAATCCGGGCCGATTCGAAGACAGCCAGTCGATGATCTCCCGGATTTCGCCGCGCACCTCGTCCGCCGTTTCCTCGAACAGATACCTGCGGTCCAAGGTAAGCCGACACCGGTCGGGAACGCATGAGGCCGGGAGTCCGGCGTAGTCTTCGTCCTGCTCCGGTTCACCGCCATGGATCGAGTTCAGATTGATCGTCGATTGCCGAGCGCCGTCAGGAACGACAGGCATCGAAGTGTGTTTTCCGGCCAAGGCCGGGATGAGTTTTCGTTCAATTTCCGAGACGACCGCTCCCATATTGCGCACCGCGCAGACTCCAAGGAACGGCATTGAGCCGTGCGCAATTCGGCCTTTTGTTTCCAATTCGGCCCACCATACGCCGCGATGTCCCAAGCAGATGCGGTTCTTGTTGAGCGGCTCTGGAATAATGACGTGGTCCACTCGGCCCGGTGCGAAATACCCCTGTTCGGCGAGCCAAGCCACCCCGCCGTATCCTCCCGACTCCTCGTCGGCGGTTCCTGAAATCTCGATCACGCCGCTGAAATCGGGAAAGCAAGCGGAGAAGGCTTCAGCAGCAATGATCGAAGCCGCCATGCCGCCCTTCATGTCGCATGCGCCGCGACCGAAGATCTTCCCTTCTGCGATCAGACCGTCGAACGGGTCGACAGACCAGCCATGTCCGACCTGCACGACGTCGATATGCGAATTGAAATGAACGCATTCTCCCGCCCGTACGCCGGATTTGCGCGCCAAGACGTTCCAACGCGGGTGCTTGTCGCTGTCGGCAAGTGAACCGACCGCGCGAAGCAGGCTTGCTTCGAATCCCGATTTGCTCAATCGTCGATGAACGAACTCGCAGATTTCGCGATAATTCAGCCCGGGCGGGTTCAGCGTAGGTATCGCGATCAGATCCTTGGTCAATTGGATCAGATCGCTTCGCCTCTGGTCGATCTCGTGCGTCAAACGCTGAATGTCCGCCATTCTCCGCAAGGTGTCCTTTTCTTGGCAGTCTGCAACCCTAGCCTTGGAATGCCGATTGGGCAACGCGCCGTTTCGCCAAGCGTGCTTTCCGTTTTCTGGCAATAGATTCCCTTGAATTCTCTCAACCGGAAACGTGACCCCGCCGTCTGCAGTTCTTCGACAACGCGCTCCCGGCGAGATTCCAACCGACCTCGCAGGGCTCCGCGGACCTGAATTTTGATGAGCGCGAGACTCGGTTGCCTGAAGATCCCGTTTGCAACCCTTGAAACGCTGAAACCGGACGGTACGCGCGCGGAAGCGATTTGATCAAAAAATGGGAGCTTATGTACTTAACTACACAACGAATGAGAATATCGTTCCGATTTTGGAGGCTATTCGAGCTCGAAACATAACGGCATTCCTGAATCAGCTGCGCTCGGGAATTCCGTTTCTATTGCAACAGCGGGTTGCGCTCATGTCGGCATATGTGCGTTGTTCAATCAAGCTATCGCAGGCAGCTTTTTGTGCAGCTAAGCATATATGCCCCAAAAGTGGGATGCTCCCAGACCCGGAACAGCGTTTGACAGGCGGAATGGAGGGAAATAATGTCATGTTGATATAAATTTAGCCGTTTGTGCCGCATGGCCGAGCGGTGCTGTCTGTGGTTCGCCGAGTGTCAGCGATTGTTCCCACGAAAGGATGCAGGTCATGGGCGAGCCGACGATTCAAGAATTGTCCAAGGTACAAGCGCTCCTAGAGGAAAGGATGAATTCGAATCTAGCAAAGCAAAAGAGCGCATTTGACAGGATGCAAGCGGACCAAGCTCGGCGCGACGCGCACCGAGACGGTAACTTGGCTGAGCAAAAAAGTATCTTGGTCGAGCTGCGGGCCGACATAGCGACGCGCGACGCGCACCGAGACGGTATCTTGGCTGAGCAAAAAAATATCTTGGTCGAGCTGCGAGCCGACATGGCAAAGCGCGACGCAGAGAATAGAGCGGATGCGGAACGACGCGATGCGGAACACAGGGCGGAATCAGCGCGGCGCGATGCGGAATACAAGGCGGATGCGGAACGGCGCGATGCAGAATACAAGGCGGATGCGGAACGGCGCGATGCGGAGCAAAGGACGGAATCAGCACGGCGCGATGCGAATATGGCGAAACGCGACGCGGATATGAGTCAGCGCCATAGGGCAGAACTGAAGTGGATATTCGGTCTTTGGATTACTTGCACGTTTGCTTTGGGTGCTTTCTTCGGCTGGCCGTTTTGAACAGAGTGCAATTCTTGAAACCCACCTGCCAATGCGATCTCGTGCTGATCGGCAGACGCATGCTTATTGCCTGATCATCCTTTGCCACGCGCAAAACCAAGCGGAACCGAAAACGGACAGCGGTATCGGTGCAGCCGCAACTACGGACGGCAAAGGAGGGCCGGCTAGGTGGTTGCGCATCCGGCGATGCCCAAAGCAATCGCGCTATCGAAATCATATGGCATTGGCGCCGTTGCGATACGGAATTCGGGCCATTTCGGAACTGCAATGCAGTTCACGCAAACGGCTTCGCTAGCTGGGCGCGTCGGTTTCATCTCAGTCAATGCAAGTCCCGCGATGGCCGTGAGGCGGAAGAGAAATCCGTCGGGGCGAACCCGCGGCCTTGGGCAATGCCGACAGGTCGCCATGCACCCATGGCGCCGGACATTGCCAACACCGCCGTTGCGCGTGGCAAGCTCTGTCCGGCCAAACAATGCAACCACCGATCTTTCGCCAATGATGCGTCTGAAGGGAGTCGCATGAATTTGAAAGATCGTGATTCAGACACCTCGCTCCATCGACACGTTTGCTCCATATTGCTGGAAACGGGGATCAATGACGGCGGTCCTTGCCGACGACATTCTTGCATTCGCGGACTCAAACGGCCATGAGTTTCGTGAATTCGCTCAACCCTGCGACGTGCCGGGCGGATTTCGGGAGTATCAATGATGAGATATGCGAAATACGGATTCAGGATATTGCTGGCGGCGCTGTTCATCGCCTGCCTGGATTACAATCTGCCTTCGATTGACGTCGTGAAAATCGTCGGCACGGAAGTTGTCAGAACGGATGTCAGCAATCGCAGCTTGTTCTGGTCTTCAAATTCCGGTTCAACCGACGATGCCGGAAACCGGGACATCAGGTTTATCAACTCCGCTTTTCCTGATGATCGACCGCGCGTTTACCGGAACGAGGATACCGGTTGGGGCTGGCCGCCCTATTTCAAATTCAACAGCGGAGATCTGCAGGCCGATGCCGAGTTGCATCTGAAAGACCAAGGCTCAGGTCAGCAATGGGTTGCTGTAAGGCATTACGGGTGGCGGTCGACAATACTGTCAATCTACCCAAACGCGCTGAGTCTTTGGCCGGTCGCCGGTCCCGAAGAGAATCCCATTAGTTTGGTCAGGATTGCCGGGTTCATTATTGCGGCGCTTTTCGCGGTAATGGTTTGGCGGCTGTGGACGATGTTCAAGGACTGGGCATACGAAAGGTTCGACTGGGTTCGCCGAAAGATTCGCCGGTGAATGCTGGTTTCGCCATCGTAGTGGCATGTTTAAGCATTGTCATCCTTCTGGCGGATGGCGATGAGTCGTTCTAGCTTCATCGGCAGGCTCTTATGCGTTTGCCCGGGTGTCTCGATCTGCGTTTTCTCGTTTATCGACAGCATGACAGGGCATTGCATCGGCGGAAACCTTTACCCTATCTGCTGCATCAACAAGACCTGCCGCGCCTCGGACGGAACTTCGTTCCGCACTGCGCGTCCCGGCGGGTTGTTTACTTTCGGGACAGCGGTTTCGTAGAAAATTGATATCGCATGAAGTTCGGAAAGCCAGCGGTCTCCATAACCGATCAAATTGAGCTATTGAAACGCGGTGGAGTCGTTGCGGATGACGAAGTGCATGCGCAACATCATCTTCAGTTCATCTCATCTTTGTCGGCTAAGCGGAAGTTCCGTGCGATTTTGAAGCTTCGCCTCGCATTTTTTCCTTCCCCGGCAATGGGTTGCGGCGGTTCCGGGCCGTTTTTCCGGCTGCAGAATGTATCCATGCATTCTTCACCATATTGTGATATTTTTCCTTGCATTAATGATTTTTTATATGATACAAGGTATCCATGTTCGTCGATGTCGTCCCCAACCGCAACTCGCGGCCCACGATCCTGATCCGCCAAGCCTACCGGGAAGGCGGAAAGGCCAAGAAACGCACCCTCGCCAACATCACCAAGCTTCCCCCGGATACGGTCGAGAAGATCCGCAAGATCCTGAGCGGCGCCGATCCCGCCGATGCGCCCGTCAAGCTTGAAGACGCATTCACAATCTCCCGGTCGCTCCAGCACGGGAACGCCGCCGCCGTCCTCGCGGCGCTGCGCGGCTGCGGCGTCGACCGGGCGATCGCATCCCGGCGCTCGCGCTCGCGGGATTTGGCGGTGGCGCTGGTCGCGCAGCGGATTCTGGAGCCGGGATCGAAGCTCGCCGCCGCCCGGCTCTTCCGGCCGGAGACGGCGGTCTCCACCTTGGCGTCGCAGCTCGGCCTGCCGGAGACCTTGAGCGAGGACCGGCTCTACGAGACCATGGACTGGCTCCTCGAGCGCCAGCCGAGGATCGAGAAGGCGCTTGCCGAGAAGCACCTGAGCGAAGGAAGCCCCGTGCTCTACGATTTGACCTCGGTCTGGAGCTACAGCCGGACCTGCCCGCTGGTTGATCGAGGATACTCGCGCGACGGCAAGAAAGGGCTGCCGCAGATCGAGTTCGGGCTGCTGTGCGACGCCGAAGGACGACCGGTCGCCGTCGAGGCGTTCCCCGGGAACGCGTCCGACCCCTCCACAGTGGCCGCGCAGGTCGGCAAGCTCCGCGACCGCTTCGGACTGAAGCGGGCGGTGTTCGTCGGAGACCGGGGCATGATCACGCAGGCGCGCGTCCGCGAGGATCTCGAGCCGAACGGCTACGACTGGATCTTCGCCCTTAGGGCCGCCGGGGTCGGCGCCCTGGCCGAAAACGGAGCGCTGCAGCCCACGCTGTTCGACGAGCGGGACATGGCGGAGATCGAATGCCAAGAACTGTTCCCCGGCGAGCGGCTGGTCGTCTGCAGGAATCCTTTGCTGGCCGAAGAGCGTACCCGCAAGCGCAAGGACTTGATCGCGGCGGCGACGCAAGATCTGATCGAGATCCGCCGCGCGGTCCGCCGGGACAAGCGCCCGCTCCGGAACGCGGACGCGATCCGGCGCCGCGCCGAGCGCGCCCTCGGAAAGCGCAAGATGCGGAAGCACTTCGATCTGAAGATCGGAACGGGATCCTTCTCCTGGAGGCGCAAAAAGCAAAATATCGCCGACGAGGCGGCCCTGGACGGATTCTACGTGGTCCGGACCAACGTGCCGGAAAAGCGGATGTCCGCCGCCGCCGTCGTCGAGACCTACAAGAGATTGGGCCGGGTCGAGAGGGCGTTCCGGACGATGAAGGCGCCCGACCTCCAGGTCCGGCCGATCCGCCATCGCCGCGAGCCGAGGGTCCGCGCCCACCTCCTGATCTGCATGCTCGCGTACTATGTCGAAAAGCACATGCGCGAAGCGCTCGCCCCGATGCTGTTCGACGACGAGCACGGCCCGGTCCGGGACTCGCCCGTCGCCAAGGCCGAGCGCTCGCCGCAGGCCAGGCGGAAAGCGGCCTCGAAACGCACGAGCTCAGGCGAGGACGTCCACGACTTCCGGGGACTGCTCGCGCAGCTCGGAACGCTCACGATGAACCGGATCGAGCCCTCCGGGCCGGGAAAGCCGGGATTCGACGTTCCCGCCTCGCCGACGCCGATCCAGAAACAGGCGCTGAAGCTGCTGAACGTGAAGATCCCCATGCGGTAGCCCCCTCCCAGCCCGCCGTGTCCAGTGGACGCACAGCCGGAATCGACTGAAAATGCCGGACATTCAAAGAGTTGTTCAAAACAGCCCCAAGGAACTTCCGGCTAAGGGCTGAATTGCGAGGGCGAAGTGAACTGCACGCGCGGCATATCAAGCCGTTCGAGGCATTCTCGCGGGCAAGATCTGGGCATTCCTGACTTCGACAGTTTGACTCGATTTCAGCGCCGTTCCGGCTTTCCGGGGCGTTGCGCGCAAGGGAATTCCGGCTCCGTCGCGCTCCAGCGGAAAATGTAGTGCTTCAAGGATAATAATATTGCGTAATCCGGGAAAGCATGCTAGGGATTCGGAAAAAGCCGAATCAGGAATCGCCTCATGTTCCTCCGCGTCAAAACCAGGCCGGGAAGCTCCAGGAAGTCCGTCCAGCTCGTCGAATCCGTGCGCGAGGGCCGCAAGGCCGGCCAGCGCATCGTCCGCCACGTCGGCGTCGCCAAGACCGACGCCGAGCTGGAAGTGCTCATGGAGCTCGGAGAGACCATCAAGGTCGGAATCCGGTGCGAGCGGCAGCCCTCCCTGCTTCCGCAGGAGAAGCTCGTCGATCTGGCGATCAAGACCCGGCGGGAGAAGGCGAAGAAGGGTCCGCCGGTCGTGATCGAGGAGACCCGCGAGGAGCATCGGGTCGTGACCGGCTTCCACGAGGCCTATGGAGCCGTCTACCGCCAGCTTGGCTTCGACGAACTGCTGCCGACCAAGAGGAACCGCACGGCGCGCGAAACGCTCCGGCACATCGCGACGGCGCGCATCGCCAATCCGGACAGCAAGCTCGGGACGGCCCGGCGGCTGGAGAGCGATCTCGGAGTTTCGATCCCGGTGCAGAGGATCTACCGGATGATGGACCGGCTGGACGGGAAAGCGATCGAAAGCATGAAGGATCTCGCGGCCGGGGCGACGCGGAGGCTGCTTCCGGAGCCGGCGAGCGTCGTGTTCTTCGACTGCACGACGCTGCACTTCGAGTCGGTCGATGCGGACGGGCTGCGCGAATTCGGCTTCTCCAAGAACGGCCGGCACGCCCGGACGCAGGTCCTGCTTGCGCTTATGGTGACGTCCGACGGGCTGCCGATCGGCTACGAGGTGTTCCCGGGATCGGAATATGAAGGAAAGAGCCTGATCCCGTCGCTGGAGAACATGCGGAAGCGCGAAGGGATCGAGACCGCGATCCACGTCGCCGACCGGGGGATGTTCGGCGAGGCGAACCTCAAGGACATGGAGGAGCGGAATCTCCAGTATATTGTCGGCGCCCGGCTGAAATCGCTGCCGAAGGACCTGAAGGAGCGGATTCTCGACCTCGGCGCCTACAATCCCGTCGGCGGCTCCGAGGGCCTGCTTTCGGCTGAGTTCGAGCACAAGGGCCGCCGCATCGTCGTCGGCTGGAGCCGGAAGCGGGCGAAAAAGGACGCCGCCGACCGGAAGAAGGCGGTCGACAAGCTGGTCCGCAAGCTCGGCCGAAGCGCAAATCCCGCGCAGGCGCTCTCCGGACGCGGCTTCGGCCGGTTCGTCAAGCTCGCGGGAAAAGCCCGGCTGGAAGTCGACGAGGACAAAATCAAGGAGGCCGCCCGATGGGACGGGCTGAAAGGCGTCGTCACCAATGCGCCCGACATGGGCCCTTCCGAGCTGTTCGCCCGCTACCGCGAACTCTGGAGGGTCGAGGAGAGCTTCCGGACCGCCAAGCACGACCTCAAGGTGCGGCCGGTGTTCCACTGGAAGCCCGACCGGGTGAAGGCGCACATCGCCATCGCCTACATGGCGTTCGCCTGCGTTCGCCATCTGGCCTTCCGGATCGCGCAGCGGCAGGGGGAGAGGATGTCGCCGGAGAGAATACGGACCGCCCTCGCCGCCCGGCAATGCTCGATCGTGCGCGACATGCGTTCGAAACGGCGCTACGCGCTCCCGTCGAAAACGACGCCGGACATGGACCGCATCTGCCGGACCCTGGGACTGCCGATGTCCCGAACGCCCTACTGGATCGAATGAGGTCGACGGGAGCAGCCCGGAACGCAACGAAATGTAGTGCCTAAAATTTAGGCACTAACACGTAAAAACAAATGTTTAGCAGAAAAAAATGTCGAAGTCAGGTGAACTGCACGCGCGGCATATCAAGCCGTTCGAGGCATTCTCGCGGGCAAGATCTGGGCATTGCTCGCCCATGCTCGCGAAACAGCTACTAAGAATGCGCATTACTGCAGATTGATAGCCAAAGCATTCTGCAAGAGCCGATGATATTGTCCCAAGCCGATGGAAACTACAACGAATTAATTCACCGTTGGCATCCCGAGCTGGTGGAAGAACGCAGCGTTTCTTTCCGTGGCATGGGACAAGAGCCCCTGGAAATCGATCACTTCGGTATATGCGCGTATTGATGGACTCGCGTTGTAGCCGAAGTAGCTCATGCCGTCCGGCGTCATTCGCAGCCCTACGTTGTCGCAACGCTCCTTCATCAGCGGCGTAAGATCGGCGACGATATATACGTGTGCCGGCAAATTTTCTGCGTTGGAAACATGGCGGCCAGTCGAACAAAGCACGCCGCCGCTCCTGATTTTCCTGAGATATCCATACGCTTGGGCAATAGGGTCGGTTTCTTCTCCCGAACCGGATCTATTGTTCATCGGCCGCTTGAACTCAATAATCGTAATTGCTGTCTGATGACCGTTGTCCGTTTCGGAAAATATATGCGGATTCTCGTATTTGTTGATCGCGATCAAATCAGGTCTTTCTCCACTGCCTGCTCCCGTAGCAGGCAGTGGAGAAAACGGCTTATCGGATCCGAGGTAGTATTGATGGAATGCCAGTCGCTCATCGATTAGCCAGAGATTGCTGCCCCGCAGGCATTCCAAGTCCTCGCTGGTGTGCCCCATGGGCATCAACAACGAATGAAGCACCTTTTCTCGGGCATACTTTCCGTCGCTCTGGATTTCCATCGCCTTCCGCAAAAGATCGATGACTACGCGTCTGTGCGCGACGTACGAGGCCAGGTACGATTGCTTCACCTGCTCCAATTCGGCTAGATAACTCCCGACACGCTCGCTATAGCCGTCGTAATCTTCCGACAAATCAGGCTGCAGCAGTTTCTCTCCCTTCTCGAGAAGCTCCTGTTCGATTTCATATTTTTTTTCATGCAGCAGTCGGCCTAGACTGGCATCGGAAATTCCAGGATCGACCGGGAAATCGTCTGAATGGAGATTCTTGACGGTAGGCAGATATTGCGGCGCGGCCACTTTGACATAAGTATCCAGTCTTTCTCGACCGGCTAACACATTTTTCTCCAAATCATCTCTCAAGTAGCTTTGGATCAATGGTTTGAAGCTTGATCTCAAGTCAGACAGGGATACCTCCGAATCCGCAAACAATCCGGTTGATTTTTCATCAATGTCAATATCCGTACGCTCTTGATTGACCCTTTCGTCAATATAATTGCTTTCCACATAGCCCGCATAGCGATATGGGCCGCTGGAATCAGAAATGCTGGATGTCAGCCCGGGCATCTCGACAGTTTCTTTCTTCACCAATCGCCTCGCCGCGCAGTATGCGATGGAGTGCTTCGGAGTCGCATTCCTCCGCAATTTGACATGTGTGATATTGAAGTTGACGCCCTTGATTTCTACTGAGTCTTCCTTCCAATCCTTCAGCAAACCCGTATTGAACATGTCATTCAAGCAAAGCGGATCTTCGGCGTCTTCATCATGAATTTCGATCCGGGGAACACCGGCGGTCCGCACGAAATACCATAGCAAGTGCTCCATCAACCTTGAGGCAATTGAATCGGCTGTCTTTTCGACGGACCGCGCATACCTTGTGCGAAAGCCATCAAGTACGACCGACGACCCAATTTCGCCTTCACTTTTCGGCGCAACTATTGGTTGCACTTCGTTTTCGGCAGTAAAGTCGAACCATCTCGCCTTGGTAATGCCTTCTTCTTCATACCAGCTTCTGATCCGAATTTTCTCGAACGCTTTGAGCCATGTCAGGCGCGCCACGCCTCGACAACCGCGTCCCTCCTTGCGCGTGAAGTCCAACTCTTGGAAGGATGTCCAGTTGCACTCGTTGAATCCAATGCCGTTATCAGTCACCTCGAAAGAAACAATGGGTCGTTCCGGCGGGCATCCAGACCCAAGCTCCAAGCGCTGAAGATCACCTTGTCTCCGAATGCCAACGACAATCCGGCCGGATTCGCGGATTTTGCTTTCGGACTGGAACCGATCTTCAATCGCTTCGATTGAATTCACCACTGCCTCAAACAATGGCATTAATCCGTTCGACTTTGACAAGGCTACGTTTTTTACGCGGCCCTTCAGGCTGCTTTTCATTCACTCATTCCTTGTCGGCGGGAACCGCCCTGCCTCTCAGCAATCCATGCGTCAATTTTTTGCAGACTACGCCCAATTCGTCCCGCTTGATAGGCGCATGTTTGCCGCTGCCTGCGGAATCTGCGGGACGAAAGACGTCGGCAACTTCATCAGACGAGGTCGCGCACTCGCGAATTTGCTGATCGGCTTGAAAAGTTTCGCCTTTCTGGGGGCGATCAGCGTCAAAAAGCGGATTCAACCTGAATTCCGACGAGCAAAGATGCAGTTGCTGAATGCGGCCTTGGCATCGTGGCCTAATTCGCTGCCCGGTCCGCGTTGCCGAGATAGAACTCTTTGAAAGCCGCCGCGGCAGCCTCGACGTCATCATCGCCGATGCCAAGATGCATCACGATCCTGATGGTGGGAAACTTGTTTCCTACCAGCACTGATCGTCGCGCCAGGAAAGAAATCAACGAGGCATGATCCTCTCTCCGCGGCGTGACGAACACCATATTGGTCGCTTGGCTGACATCCAGTTCGGCGGACGCGGGCAATTTCCTCAGCGCGTCGGCGAGCAGATCCGCCCTCATGTGATCTTGCGGCAATCTCTCGATATTGTGCTCCAGCGCATAAAGGCCGGCCGCAGCAAGGATCCCGGATTGGCGCATTCCGCCCCCAAGAATTTTCCGGTTTCTGCGGGCCGCCCGCGCGAACGATTCCGATCCTGCGAGCATCGTTCCCGCAGGCGTGCCCAAACCCTTGGACAAGCATGCTGAAACCGAATCCGCTACTGACGCGATTCTCGAAGCGCTCGTGCCGAGGGCGGCGGCGGCATTGAATATCCGCGCGCCGTCGAGATGGATTGCGAGTCCATGCTCCCTCGCCGCACGGGCCGACGACTCCATGGCGGCGCAAGAAAGGGGTTTGCCGGAAACCGTGTTTTCAAGGCAAAGAAGTCGTGTCCGGGGATTGTGAGGATCGTCGGCTTTGACCGCGGACGCGATCTCATACGGATCGAGCGCTCCGTCCGTGTCGACCTGCAAAGGGCAGAATACGACGCCGCCCAATGCGGAGGCGCCGCCAGCCTCGTAGGCGTAAGTATGATATGATCGCCCGACAATCATTTCATCGCCGCGCCCGCAATGAGATAGAATTGCCGCCAAATTGCTCTGCGTTCCCGTCGGAAAGAAGACTGCCGCGTCCTTGCCGAGCAACTCCGCCGCGCGCCTTTCGAGTTCCTTGACGGTTGGATCGTCGCCAAAGACATCGTCGCCGACTTTCGCTTCGGCCATTGCCCTGCGCATGCCGGCGCATGGCCGCGTGACGGTATCGCTCCTCAGGTCGACCGAATCCGACAATTCCGGATCGGTCCGCGGATTCGGTTCTGGCGCACTGGCGGCATCGGGATTGGCGTTCGCCGAGTCGGTCAAAGCTTCCGCATTGTTTCCAGATTTCATTGTTTCCGCCTCCTCCTGCTGGATGGGTTGGAATTTGCGCTACGCCAATTCGCACAATTGCATGTTGCAATTCAAGTTCCGTTGGCACTGTCGTGCCAGCTGGAGGTCGGCAGCCAGAGTGCGTCGATTTGGTCGCATGCAGACACCGCGCGAGCGACCCGATCATGATCGCAGTCCCAATTTTCCATTGACGCGTAAGCAGGTATTCGTCAGTATGCACGATTGCATACTTATTTAAAATGGAATACTGACGCATAATGACCAATTCGAATTGGCATTACCCTCGCAAAGAGTTTGCTGACAAGGTCTACAATCTGCTTGCGAAAGGGCCGATACAGGGAGTGAGCATATTTGGGCTTCGCAGGACCGGAAAGACCCAATTCCTCACCCATGATCTGGCGCCTCTGGCAGAGGACAAGGGGCATCGGGTTGTGTACGCAAGCCTTTGGCAGACGCTGGACTCGCCGCTCGCCATCTTGCTGTACGAATTTGATCGCGCATTGAGAGCAGGGTCATTCCTCGACAGGGTGAAGTCGGTTGCCGGCGACATCGCGCCGAAATTCAAGGTCAGGACGCCAGACGGCACGTCGGAGACGGAAATAGATCTCGCCAAGTTGAAAGGCAGAGCGCCTGAACAGCATCTGCTCTTGCTTGATCAGTATTGCGAGCGCTTGGCAAGCGACGGAAAGCCTGCCTTTCTTTTCTTTGATGAATTCCAAGAGTTGGAAAAACGGGACAATGCGAGGACCGTGGTTGCCGCGCTTAGAACAAGTCTCGACAAGCGCACCGACGGTTTGGCGGCAGTCTTTTCAGGATCCTCCCAAATCGGCCTCCAGCGGGTTTTTTCCGAGCGCGATGCTCCTTTTTTCAGATTCGCGCTTCCGATTGATCTTCCGCCTCTGACGGATGAATTTGTCGATCACCAGCTGAAGGCGTTCCGCTCCGTGTCGAAGAAGACTATCGAAAGGGCGAAGGCGCTGGAAGCATTCCACCTGTTCAATTTCAACCCCATGTTCTTCCAGCGGTGGCTCATGACGATCGCAATTCATTCGAACATGTCGGATTCCGACGCGGTCGACGCGGTTCAAGCAGAGTTTGCATTGGAGTTCGGATTCAACCGGATATGGCTCGAACTGACCCAGAATCAGAGAATAATGGCGCGGATGCTGGCGAGTCGCGTTGAACGGATCTATGGCCGCATCGGCGCTGACTTCATAAGAGATTTGACCGGCGAGAATCCGCCTTCGAAGTCGGCACTCCAGGCCGCGGTCAACCGGCTGGCCCGTCTCGGCATTGTTGATCAGTGGGGCAACGTGTGGCGTTTTGTCGATCCGCTCTTCGAGAATTGGGTTCTTGGCCGCCCCGCTTCAGATTTCTAGCGGTATTCAAGGATATGCGCCGTCGCATGCCGTCGTTGGCCTGAAGTTTTGCGCTGCCGTCGCTATCTCGCTTTGATCAGCGGTTGGCCGGTCAGCAAACCCTGCGCGCATAGCTCGATGCTCGTCGCGGCGGTATTCGCACTGCGCCAAGCGCATCGGCTGAAATGCGGGTCGGGGTCGAGATCCCATGCCGATGGTCCGGCATCGGGCTTCCTGCAAAAGATTGACAAAAATCTTCTCAGAATGACCAAAGGGCTCCGGTGATCCCGAGACCGAAGTCGCACGAGCATCCCCCAATCGTTGACTGCTGTTGAAGGGCATGTTTACCGGGCGCGCAAGTGTTTCCCGCAAAAATCCGTGGCCATTCCATCTCGACTCTGCAAGTTCTTGACTTCTGAAGGGCGAACATTCGTTCTCTCCGGCCAAGGGTAGGAAACGCGCTGTCGCCGGTCGCGCGAGGACGTGCTTTCTTGGCGGAAAGGCATCGAGTGTTCAGAGAGCAACCGATGGACCAGCGGCCTTCGGCGGCCAGTCGAATCGGGGTTTCGAGGCACTCGCCAACCCTTGCGCAGAGCGGTCGCTACCGGCCCGGGAAGCCGAGGCACATGAAGCGACCGTGCCGTCGCCGCCGGAGCGGAAGCATTTTTGATCTTTAAAAACTTGACGCATGCCGACGTCCCTTTCCGAAAGACCCCGACTGTCCCGCCGATCGTCAACCTGACGCGAAATCGAGTGCCTATCTCGTCCGCTTGGGCACTGTTTAGCACGAAAGAAAGGATCCTCCTCATTGCCTCGCCTATCTTTTGCTTCGACAGGCATGCGGGCTTGCAGGTAAGCAGGCCATGGCGGAGCGGAAACTTGCCATCCCGGAATCGATGCGCCATATTGCTTGCGCGGCCTGTTGGCCTCAACTGCGACGGACAACACAGGTTTCGTGAACCACGCTTCGGGTGACGGAATGCAAGGAACTCAGCACAGCAGTCGGCCGCTATCGCCGCACGCCACAATATACAGTTTCCCGTTGAATGCCGTTCTGTCGATCCTGCACAGGATCACCGGCGTGGCTTTGGCAGTCGGAGGAGTGGTTGTCGTCTGGTGGCTCCTCGCCGCATCGGTCTCGCGCGACTACTTTGAGTTCGTCGACGGCCTCATGACCACGGTACTTGGAGATCTGGTCGTTTTAGGTTGCTTGGCAGCGCTTTCGTTTCACTTGTGCAACGGGTTGCGGCATCTGGTGTGGGATGCAGGCGCAGGATTCAGCAATCGGAACGTCAAATTCAGCGCGTTCGCGGGCATGGCGGGCACCGCGATCATATTCCTGGCATTCGTTGCTTTTGCGAACTTATGAGCTTCAAAACTTCATACAAGCGGGTAGCGGGACTCGGATCGGCCAAGGATGGGACGCGGCATTGGTGGGTGCTCCGGCTATCTTCGATAGCACTTGTTCCGCTGTCCCTGCTTTTCATCGCCACATTCGGACAAGCGCTTGGCAGCGGCTACGAAGCGGTCATCGAGACCTATTCGAAACCTTGGAATGCCCTCGTCGCGATCATGTTTCTTCTCGTGGGCTTTCATCACCTGCGCGACGGCTTGCAGGTCGTCATCGAGGACTACGCGCACGCCAAATCGACGAGGACCGCGCTGTTGATCTTGAATTCCCTGCTGTGCTGGGGATTCGCGATCATCGGCATCTTCGCCGTCGCCAGAATCTCTTTGTTGGCGGGTTGAACGGGGCGCTCGAATGACAAATGCCTACGAGCTCGTCGAGCACGAGTACGATGTAGTTGTTGTCGGATCCGGGGGAGCAGGACTTCGGGCGACATTGGGGATGGCCGAGCAAGGCTTGCGCACGGCTTGCGTCACCAAGGTTTTTCCGACCCGCTCGCATACGGTGGCCGCCCAAGGCGGCATCGCCGCCTCGCTCGGGAACATGGGTCCCGACCATTGGCAATGGCATATGTACGACACGGTGAAAGGTTCGGACTGGCTCGGCGACGTGGACGCTATGGAATATCTGGCGCGCGAAGCCCCGAAGGCGGTATATGAACTTGAGCATTACGGCGTTCCATTCAGTCGTACGGAAGACGGCAGGATCTACCAGCGCCCGTTCGGCGGCCATACGACCGAGTTCGGCGAGGGCCCGCCGGTCCAGCGGACCTGCGCGGCTGCCGACCGAACCGGCCATGCGATGCTCCACACCCTTTACGGCCAGTCGGTAAAGCAGAAGGCCGAGTTCTTCGTGGAGTATTTCGCGACGGATCTGATTTTGGCCGAAAACGGATCGTGCCAAGGCTTGTTGGCTTGGAAGCTTGATGACGGGACGTTGCACTCCTTCAACGCGAAGATCGTGGTGCTCGCGACAGGCGGTTACGGCCGCTCCTATTTCTCGGCGACGTCGGCGCATACCTGCACGGGCGACGGCGGCGGGATGGTCGCCAGGGCGGGGCTTCCGCTTCAGGACATGGAGTTCGTTCAGTTCCATCCGACCGGCATCTACGGGGCCGGCGTGCTCATTACCGAGGGCGCGCGCGGCGAAGGCGGGTATCTCACGAATTCAGAGGGCGAACGCTTCATGGAGCGCTATGCCCCGACCTACAAGGATTTGGCGAGCCGCGACGTAGTTTCGCGCTGCATGACCTTGGAGATAAGGGAAGGCAGAGGGGTCGGGCCGAAGGGCGATCACATATTCTTGCACCTGAATCACCTGCCGCCGGAGGTTCTGGCGGAAAGGCTGCCGGGGATTTCAGAATCGGCGAAGATTTTCGCGGGCGTCGATGTGACCCGGAATCCGATACCCGTCCTGCCGACCGTGCATTACAATATGGGCGGAATACCCACCAATTTCTGGGGCGAGGCGCTGAATCCCCAAGCGGACGATCCCGACGCCGTGCATCGCGGATTGATGGCTGTCGGCGAAGCGGGATGCGCCTCCGTGCACGGCGCGAACAGGCTGGGATCCAACTCCTTGATCGACTTGGTCGTCTTCGGGCGGGCTGCGGCGATCCGGGCCGGCCAAACGCTGGATCCGGAAGAACCCAACGAGGATTTGAACGCCCCGTCTGTAGAGGCGGCGATCGAGCGATTCGACGCGGTCAGGCATGCGGACGGCGCAGTTCCGACAGCAGATCTGAGATCGCGGATGCAGACCGCGATGCAGGAGGATGCCGCCGTGTTCCGCAGCACGGAAACGCTTGCGGCAGGCGTTGAAAAACTGAGAGGCATGTCTGCCGAATTGCGGGATTTGAAGGTTACCGACAGATCGCTCGTCTGGAACACGGATCTGATGGAGACGTTCGAATTGGAGAATTTGATGGCGAATTCGCTCGCTACGATCATATCCGCCGAAGCCCGGAAGGAAACCAGGGGCGCCCACGCGCACGAGGACTTCCCGGACAGGGACGACGATAACTGGCGCGTGCACAGCTTGGCTCGGGTGAACGGATCGGATGTTGAGCTCGACTACAGGCCCGTCCACACGGATACATTGCTTGACGAGTCGAACGGAGGCATCGATCCGGGCAAGATCGCGCCGAAGGCAAGGGTGTATTGATGGGTGTCGAATTGCGCCGATTGATCATTTGCTCGGTGCTTGCGCCCGCGCTCGGAGCCTGCACCGCAAATTTGGTGTCGGTCGAAAAAGCCATGGACGACTGCATGGAAACCGCAAGGGCGGCAACGACTCCGACCGGAACCGCTGCGATCGGCGTGAACTCGCACGGCAAAGTCAGCACCAGCCTGTCAATCGGGATTTCCACCGACTACATCGCCCGGCGCGACCCGGACGAAGTCTACGAACGCTGCGTCGTAAGGCGCTCGGGCAGCAAGCCGTACGCGGATTACTCCGAAATCCGTCCATGAAAGGGTAGCCGATGGTTGAACTAACACTCCCAAGACACTCGAAGGTCAAAGTCGGCAAGACTTGGAACCCGTCGGAGAACGGCAAAAGTCTTCGGAAACTGCAAATTTATCGCTGGGACCCCGACGCCGGGGGCAACCCGCGGCTCGACACGTATTTCATCGATCCCGAAGACTGCGGACCGATGGTTTTGGACGCGCTTATCAAGATCAAGGACGAGATCGATCCGACCTTGACGTTTCGCAGGTCTTGCCGCGAAGGCATTTGCGGCTCCTGCGCGATGAATATCGACGGGCGGAACCATTTGGCATGCACGAAGGGGATGGACGGAATCAAGGGCGACATAAGGATATATCCGTTGCCGCACATGTCGGTCGTAAAGGACTTGGTGCCTGATTTGACGCACTTCTACGCGCAGCATGCGTCGATCAAGCCTTGGCTGGAAACGAAATCCAACACGCCGCGGAAGGAATGGCGGCAGTCGATCGAGGATCGCAAGGAACTCGACGGACTTTATGAATGCGTCATGTGCGCCTGCTGTTCGGCATCGTGCCCGAGCTATTGGTGGAACAGCGACCGGTATTTGGGGCCTGCCGCCCTTCTTCACGCTTATCGCTGGATATTGGACAGCAGGGACGAGATCACCGGCGAACGGCTCGATGAATTGGAGGATCCTTTCAAGCTCTACAGATGCCATACGATACTGAATTGCACAGAGACCTGTCCGAAAGGATTGAATCCCGCGAAAGCGATCGCGGAGCTCAAAAAGATGCTGGTCGAGCGCACGACTTGACCGCCAACGGAATTCTCGTTCTCGAAGATTCCGGCAGGCAAGCCACGCGAAGGAATGCCGAGTTTGCGGATGGACTCCGATCGCAGGCCAGCACAAGCGGAATCGACCGCCGCTTCAAGAGGGAGTCGATCTCTGGCGAGCTTTGATCGGCAGGCCGCGTCCAGAGATCAAGGGATCGCCGAAAGCCGCGTCGGAAACCCCGGCCTCCCGCTCGACGTTGCCAAGCTGACGGACTTGCAAGTGAATAGGAGCGCGGTGGAACGGCGTGCCGGATCGCTGCCCGGCCGCCGTTCCGTCAAGAAGTCCTGGCAAGCCGCGTGGCTTCTCAAGGCCGTAACCTGCATCGACCTGACGACGCTTTCGGGCGATGACACCGAGGAGCGCGTTCGACGAATTGCAATGAAGGCCCGCAATCCGGTCCGGAGAGACTTGCTCGAATCATTCGGCATGGCAGGACGCGGGCTGACGGTCGGCGCCGTATGCGTCTATCACGACATGGTCGAGTCTTGCGTCAAGGCGTTGGAAGGGAGCGACATTCCGGTCGCGGCGGTCTCTACGGGCTTCCCGGCGGGGCTCGCGCCGTTTCGGCTGCGTATCGCGGAGATCAAGGAATCGGTGGACGCCGGCGCCGATGAAATTGATGTGGTCATTTCCCGCCGGCATGTTCTCGGCGGCAATTGGAGCGCGCTCTACGACGAGGTGCGCGAATTCCGCGAAGCCTGCGGAGACGCCCGCCTGAAAGCGATACTTGCCACCGGCGAGCTGGGGACCTTGCGCAACGTCGCAAAGGCGTCCTGGGTTTGCATGATGGCGGGAGCGGATTTCATCAAAACCTCGACCGGCAAGGAATCCGTGAATGCGACGGTTCCCGTGTCCCTCACGATGCTGAGGGCGATTCGAGAGTATTTCGACGAAACCGGGTTTCGCGTCGGATTCAAGCCGGCAGGCGGGATCTCGAAGGCGAAGGACGCGCTGCTCTATTTGATCCTCGTCAAGGAAGAGCTTGGCGGTCGGTGGCAGTCGCCGGCGCTATTCAGATTCGGGGCTTCGAGTTTGCTGGGCGACATTGAACGCCAGCTGGAGCACTTCG
The DNA here is from genome assembly GCA_965205055.1 of Paracoccaceae bacterium. Classification (GTDB taxonomy): domain Bacteria; phylum Pseudomonadota; class Alphaproteobacteria; order Rhodobacterales; family Rhodobacteraceae; genus CBDBBY01. Next base: position 4,437,023 of record OZ242030.1, read on the forward strand.
CGACAGGACAGTATTCGGCGAAGCATCGGCACGCGATGGGCTGAGACATGGACGTGCCCTCGAATTTTGAGTCGATCGAATACGGTCCCGCGCCTGAGTCCGGCGGTCCTGTCATGGATTGGATCGGGAAGCATGGAGGCGAATTCGGCCATTTCATCGGCGGCCGGTTCATCAAGCGCAAGGACGGCGCGCGATTCGAATCCAGAAATCCGGCCACTGGAGAATTGCTGGCCGCAGTCGCGCAAGGATCTTCCGAAGATGTCGATGAAGCCGTCGCATGCGCTAGGGAGGCCCAGCCGGGCTGGCAGGAGGCCGGCGGCGCCTATCGCGCCCGCTTCCTCTATGCGCTCGCGCGGTCCGTGCAGAAGAATTCGCGGCTGCTGGCGGTTCTCGAGACTCTGGACAACGGGAAGCCGATAAGGGAGGCGCGGGATATCGATGTGCCGCTCGTGGCAAGGCATTTCCATTTCCACGCCGGCGCAGCGAAACTTCTTGAATCCGAATTTCCCGGATGGGAGGCGCACGGCGTGTGCGGCCAGATCATTCCGTGGAATTTTCCGCTGCTGATGCTGGCGTGGAAGGTCGCGCCCGCATTGGCAACCGGCAATGCGGGCGTTCTGAAGCCGGCCGAATACACCTCTCTCAGCGCGCTGCTGTTCGCCGAACTCGCGGCGGAAGCCGGCCTGCCGCCGGGCGTGCTGAACGTGGTCACCGGAGACGGAAGGACGGGGGCAGCGCTCGCCGCGCATGACGGCGTGGACAAGATTGCGTTCACCGGCTCCACTTCGGTCGGGCGAAGCATCCGGGAGGCGACGGCCGGTTCGGGCAAGGCGCTGACCCTTGAACTGGGAGGAAAATCGCCTTTCATCGTTTTCGAGGATGCCGATCTCGATTCCGCTGTCGAAGGGCTGGTCGATGCGATCTGGTTCAATCAAGGCCAGGTTTGCTGCGCCGGTTCGCGGCTGCTGGTTCAGGAAGGGGTCGCGGAGAAATTTCATGCGAAGACGATGCGGCGGATGGGCACGCTCCGGATGGGCGATCCGCTCGACAAAGGCATCGATGTCGGCGCCATCGTCGACCCTGTCCAGCTCAAGGCGATCGACGACATGGTGGAATCGGGCCGAGAGGAAGGAAGCCGCATCTTTCAGCCTGCGATCGACGTTCCCAGCACGGGATGCTTCTACCCGCCGACATTGATAACGGGTGCGACCCCTTCATCGCCGCTGATGCAGGAAGAGATCTTCGGGCCGGTCCTGGTCGGAACCACCTTCCGAACGCCGGGCGAAGCGGTGGAGCTCGCCAACAACACGCGATACGGACTCGCGGCCTCGGTATGGACGGAGAACATAAATCTCGCGCTCGGCATCGCGCCGCAGCTCGCCTGCGGCGTGGTCTGGGTGAATTCGACGAACTTGTTCGATGCCGCGGCGGGCTTCGGCGGCAGGCGCGAGTCGGGCTTCGGGCGTGAAGGCGGATGGGAAGGACTCCATCCGTATCTGAAACGTCGGCGCCGAAATGTTTCGCAAGCGCCCGCGGCCCCTTGCGGCAGGGGTCGCGCGGAAGCCGATTCGGCTGTTTCGAAGGGGATCGATCGCACCGCGAAACAATACATTGGCGGTCGGCAGACGCGTCCCGACAGCGGCTATTCGCTCGCGGTGCGGGATGCGCAGGGCAAGATCGCGTGTCACGTCGGCCGGGGCAACAGGAAAGACATCCGCAACGCGGTCGAAGCGGCACGCTCGGCGGCCGGCTGGTCGCGGTCGACGGGGCATCTGCGGTCTCAGATACTTTATTTCATCGCTGAGAACTTGTCCGCTCGGGCGTCCGAATTCAGCAAGAGGATCGCCGAGTTGACTTCCGCGCCGGCGGCGGATTGCGATGCGGAAGTCGCAGCCTCGATCGACAGGCTTTTCACGTACGGCGCTTGGGCTGACAAATTCGACGGAGCCGTTCACGGAGTGCCGCTTCGCGGTTCCGTACTGGCGATGAACGAGCCGCTCGGCGTGATCGGAGCATTCTGCCCGGATGAGCATCCGTTGATCGGCGCGATTTCCTTGATGGCTCCCATTATCGCGACAGGCAATACCTGCGTGCTGGTGCCGTCGGAATCCAAGCCGTTGTCCGCCACGGATCTTTATCAGGTGCTGGACACGTCCGATGTGCCGCCCGGCGTCGTGAACATCGTGACGGGGCTGAGGGCGGATCTCGTCGGCCCGCTCGCGGGCCACTACGATGTGGACGGGATCTGGTACTTCGGAGAGGTCGATCTGATCCGCGAACTTGAGTCGGCTTCCGCTGGCAACTTGAAGCCGACTTGGGCCGAGCACGAATCGCGCGACTGGATGGACGAGAGCGAAGGCGAGGGGCGCGAGTTTTTGCGCAATGCCACGCAGGTGAAGAACGTTTGGATACCGTACGGCGAATGAGGCCGCTCATTCTGCGGCCGCCGCCTGCGTTGACCAAATTCGCGCGCGGATTGGGCGCGCCGACGATATGCGGTTGATCAGTCGATCAGGCCCAGAAGCAGAAGCGTTTCCCGGTCCGGACTTCCTGTCGCGGAGAGACCTGCCGACGACTGATAATTGCGGAGCGCGGTGTTGGATCTGGCACCCCAGATCCCGTCCTCCAAGCCGGCGTCGTGGCCTGCGACGTTCAGGGCCTGCTGAATCTTGCGGTAGTCGTCGCGCGTCAGCGGCGGCAGCGGAGTCGGGCGAGGCGGCTGCGAGGCGACGCAGGTTCGTTCAACTTCGAAAGCGACATCCTCGATTCCTGCCAGATCGAACACCGCCTCGTGCCTCGTTCGGCCCGCATCAGTAAGTTCGATTTGGAAAGTGCGCGCTCTGCCAAGCCGTTCAATCAGTTGTTCCGCCGGCGCGCCGTCCAAGCTTGCGCCCTGGCCTGCGACTGCGGAACTCCACGTGTCGCTGACTCTTGGTCCGCCGTCGATCCTGTAGTTGACCGCGAAGGAACTCCGGGCAGAGGCTGAACCCAAGTTTCCGGAGAGATAGCCCGAAAGAACGAAGGCCACGGACGTCACGCCGTCGAAGCACTGGACATGCAGCTGGGCGTCGAGGCGGGACGGATCGCGAGCGGCGCTGTAGTAGGACAGATTGTTCGAGAAAACGTTCGTCGCGGTTGCGGCCATTGTCCACCATCCGGCGATTTGCGCTCCTTCCTGATAGGCGCGCTGGAACAGCGGATGCGAATAATCGATTTGCGGATAGCGGCGATCCGACCAGGCGTAGGTGACGGGAGCCGTCGCTGCTGCGGATTCCCATGCTGCGTCGGCGTCGTCGAGCGAAGCGGGAATGTAGAAGCCGTAGGCGGCTTGGTAATGCGCCAGTCTGAGTTGCGCGGCGGTCAGCTTTTCCGTTTCCGCCCGGGTGAGCTTTGCCTCGCGCAAGTCGCCGATCTCCAGATCCGCATCCCGCGTCGCTTGCGCGCTTCTGTTTTCCGCATCCCGAATCGCGCGTTCGATTTCGCCCGCGACCGAGGGATCCGGCTGGACCGCCTGAGGGACGATGACTGATTCCTGCCCGGAGCGAATCACATTGATCCTGTATTCCAGCAGAGCTTTGGACAGGCGCATGACCTCCAGCCGCATGCGGGCGATCTCGCGCACGTCTTCCGGCTCCCGGGAGGTGACGACGCGTTCGGCTGCAGCGATTTCACCGGTGACAACCCTGAGATCGCGCTGCAGTTCGGAAATGTCTTGCGCAGTCGCGACGCTTGCTGCGATTGCCGCAGCGACTGTCGCGCCGATCAGTTTGGCATTGAGTGACAACATTGTTTTTCCTGCTTCCTTGCTTTTGCAGGCCCGTCGAATCGCGCCAACTTGAATCGCGATTCGCAATCCGAAACTGAAATTGTTTCCCGCGGAACCGTGCGCAGAGGAAAATATTTTCTGCTTCGCCGCAAGTAAACTTGAATTTTGGCAATATGGAACGCTTGTCTGCAAGGTTTCATGTCTTTACTTCATGTCGCGGGGCAAAGGACGGGCCGCAGTGTTTGCGTGGAAGCTTGCCAGCAAGTAAAGTCGAAACGCTTGACGCTCCTTGAATCAGGAATTTGCGAAATGCCGAGAAAAAAGATTGCAATGATCGGGGCCGGTCAGATTGGCGGAACCTTGGCCCATCTCGCCGCGATGCGCGAGCTGGGCGATGTCGTGATGTTCGACATACAAGAGGGCGTGCCGGGCGGCAAAGCTCTGGACATCGCGGAAAGCGGCCCAGTCCTCAAGTTCGACGCGCGGCTGGAAGGCGCAAGCGACTACTCGGCGATCGCCGGCGCCGACGTCTGCATCGTGACGGCCGGCGTTCCCAGAAAGGCCGGAATGTCCAGGGACGATCTGCTCGGCGTCAATCTGAAAGTCATGAAATCGGTCGGCGAAGGCATCGCCGAGCATGCGCCCGGCGCGTTCGTCATTTGCATCACGAATCCTCTTGATGCGATGGTTTGGGCCCTCCGCCAGTATTCGGACCTCCCCCATTCCCGGGTTGTGGGCATGGCGGGAATTCTTGATTCGGCCCGGTTCCGCCATTTCCTTTCGTTGGAATTCGGGGTGTCCATGCGCGACGTCACGGCGTTCGTGCTCGGCGGCCATGGCGATTCGATGGTTCCTCTCGTGCGCTATTCGACCGTCGCGGGCATACCGCTCCCCGACCTGGTCGAAATGGGCTGGGTGTCGAGCGAGCGATTGGAGGAAATCGTGCAGCGCACCCGCGACGGCGGGATAGAGATCGTAAATCTGCTCGGAACCGGATCCGCATTCTATGCGCCGGCGGCGTCCGCCATCGAAATGGCCGAAGCGCACCTCGGCGACCAGAAACGAGTCCTTCCCTGCGCGGCCCACCTCAGCGGCCAATACGGGCAGGAGAACATTTTCGTCGGCGTTCCGGTTGTCATCGGCGCGGGCGGCGTCGAACGGATCGTGGAAATCGAGCTCAATCCGGAAGAGCGCGAAATGTTCGAGAAATCGGCCGACTCCGTCAAAAAGCTCGTGGACGCATGCAAATCCATCGATCCTGCGCTTTAGTGCATTTCGCGGTTCGGCAGGCAAGGATGCCCGCTATCGCGAAAGGGAGGAACTCGGCGGCCGGCGGCATCGTTTTCGGAACATGCATTCTTTTGCAGAGATAGGCGGACGATCAGCATGAACATTCATGAATACCAGGCGAAAGAACTGCTGAGACGCTTCGGTGCTCCTGTCGCGGACGGCAGATCAGTCCTGAGGGCCGAAAACGCCAAGGCCGCTGCGGCCCAATTGGACGGCCCGACATGGGTCGTGAAGGCGCAAATCCACGCGGGCGGGCGCGGAAAGGGATCGTTCAAGGAGAGCAGCGCCGGCGACAAGGGCGGGGTGCGCATCGCGAAGTCGGTGGAGGAAGCTGCCGGAGAAGCGAAACGAATGCTCGGCAGAACGCTCGTCACCCACCAGACCGGTCCTGCGGGTCGGCAGGTCAACCGGATTTACATCGAAGACGGCGCGGACATCGCGGACGAGTTCTATCTTGCGCTTCTCGTCGACCGCCAAAGCTCGTCGGTGTCTTTCGTGTGCTCCACGGAGGGCGGAATGGACATCGAGGAGGTGGCGAAGAATTCGCCGGAAAAGATCCTGACCATCCCAGTCAATCCTGCGTCGGGAATTCAGCCTTACCACGGCCGGCGCATCGCCTTCGCGCTCGGTCTGCAGGGCGGGCAGGTCAGGCAGTGCGTAGCTCTTGCGAACGCATTGTACCGGCTCTTCACGGAAAAGGATGCCGAGCTTCTGGAAATCAATCCGCTGATCACGACCAGATCCGGCGACCTGAAATGCCTCGACTGCAAGATGAGCTTCGATTCGAACGCGCTTTACCGGCATCCGGGAATCGTCGATCTGCGCGACCAAACGGAGGAGGACCCGCGGGAGCGCGAGGCGTCGAAATTCGATTTGAACTACGTGTCTCTGGACGGCGACATCGGATGCATGGTCAACGGCGCGGGCCTGGCGATGGCGACGATGGACATCATCAAGCTCTACGGATCCGCGCCCGCGAACTTTCTCGACGTCGGCGGCGGCGCGTCCAAGGACAAGGTGACGGAGGCGTTCAAGATCATCACATCCGACCCCAAGGTCAAGGGAATTCTGGTGAACATCTTCGGCGGGATCATGCGATGCGACGTCATCGCGAACGGCGTTGTCGAGGCGGTTCGGGAGACAGGCCTTTCCGTGCCGCTCGTGGTTCGCCTCGAGGGCACCAATGTCGAAAAGGGCAAGGCCATAATCAACGACAGCGGGCTTGACGTGATCGCGGCGGACAATCTGGATGACGCCGCCAAGAAGATCGTGGCCGCGGTCGGCGGGCGGGAGAGTTCCGCTTGACCGGCGCGTCCGCGAAATCGCTCGGCGGAGTCCGCCGCTCTCATATCCTTCAGGACAAGGACTTGGATCTGGTTCATGGCTGTATTGGTTGACAAGAACACGAAAGTGATTTGCCAGGGCTTCACGGGAGCCCAAGGGACTTTCCATTCCGAGCAAGCGCTCGCCTACGGAACGAATGTCGTCGGCGGCGTCACGCCGGGAAAGGGCGGACGAGAGCATCTGGGGCTGCCGGTATTCAATACGGTGCACGAAGCGAGAGAGCGGACCGGAGCCGACGCCAGCGCGATATACGTGCCGCCTCCATTCGCCGCGGACGCAATAATGGAAGCGATCGACGCCGGGGTCGAGCTCATCGTTTGCATTACCGAGGGAATACCGGTTCAGGACATGATCAAGGTGAAAAGCGCGCTGGAATCCTCCGGATCCAGACTGGTCGGTCCGAATTGCCCGGGCGTGATCACTCCGGACGCATGCAAGATCGGAATCATGCCCGGCCCAATTCACCGCAGGGGCTCGGTCGGCGTCGTTTCGCGGTCGGGCACGCTCACTTACGAAGCGGTGAAGCAGACGTCCGACGCCGGACTCGGACAATCCACCTGCGTCGGAATAGGCGGCGACCCCGTCAAGGGGACGGAATTCGTGGACGTGCTTGAGCTGTTCCTCGCCGACGAAGAAACGAGTTCGATCATAATGATCGGCGAGATCGGGGGCAGCGCGGAAGAAGAAGCCGCGGCGATGCTGAAGGATGAAGCGAAATGCGGTCGGATGAAGCCGGTAGCCGGATTCGTCGCCGGACTCACGGCCCCGCCCGGACGCAGGATGGGCCATGCCGGGGCGGTCGTGTCGGGCGGCAAAGGCACGGCTGAAGACAAGATTGAAGCCATGCAGTCGGCAGGGATCGCAATAGCGGAGAGTCCTGCCGCGCTGGGAGCCGCAGTGAAGAAGGCGATTGCGAACCGGAAATGAAACGCTGCAACATGATGGACTGGCTGGATGCGGTCCGCAGGCGCGAGTCGATCTCCGCGTGCAATGTTTTCCCGAAGGGCCGCATCATGGGGGTATGACAATGAAGGACGTCGATCGGAACGAATTGCTCAAAGCCACGAGTTTCCTGCACGGCACCAACGCCGCGTACGTGGAGAGCCTGCATTCGAAATACTCGCGCAATCCGAATACCGTCGAAGCGACTTGGAAACGGTATTTCGACGCGCTGGGCAGGGAAGCGAACCGCGAGGTCCGATCCTATCCCGGACCTTCCTGGGCGCGGAGCGATTGGCCCCGAGTTCCTGCGGACGAGACGACGGCGGCATTCGACGGCGACTGGACCGATGCCGCGGACGGTCCGTCGGCGGCGATGCTGGACCTGAAGATCCGACAGAAGGCTGCGGAAGGCGGAGTCGGGTTGAGCGAGGAGGACGTTCGCGACAAGGTGCTCGATTCCATCAGAGCTCTCATGCTCATCCGGGCATACCGGATTCGCGGCCACCGCATCGCAAAGCTTGACCCGTTGGGGATGATGCACCATGTCGCCCATCCTGAATTGGATGTGGGGACGTACGGTTTCCGCGAATCCGACATGGATCGGCCGATCTTCATCGACAACGTTCTGGGTCTCGAGATCGCGACGGTGCGCGAGATCCTCGATCTGGTCACGCGCACCTACTGCGGGACCTTCGCGCTTCAATACATGCATATTTCCGACCCTGAGCAAGCCAGCTGGCTCAAGGAGCGAATCGAAGGCTACGGCAAGGAGATACAGTTCACCCAGGAAGGCCGCCGAGCCATCCTCTACAAGCTCGTCGAAGCGGAGGGCTTGGAAAAGTTTTTCCACGTGAAATACACCGGAACGAAGCGTTTCGGCCTTGACGGGGCCGAAGCATTGATCCCCGCGATGGAGCAGATCATCAAGCGCGGCGGGGCGCTCGGCATCCGGCAGATCGTCATCGGCATGCCGCATCGCGGCCGGCTCAACGTTCTGGCCAACGTCATGGGGAAGCCCTATCGCGCAATCCTCAATGAATTCCAGGGCGGCAGTTCGCTGCCCGAAGATGTTTCAGGTTCCGGCGACGTCAAGTACCACCTCGGCGCGTCCTCGGACCGGGAGTTCGACGGCAACAAGGTCCACCTGTCATTGACCGCGAACCCTTCCCATCTTGAAGCGGTCAATCCGGTCGTTCTCGGAAAAGCGCGCGCGAAGCAGGATCAGATGGGAGACGAGGAGCACAAGAGGGTTCTTCCGGTGCTTCTTCACGGCGACGCGGCTTTCGCCGGGCAGGGGATCGTGGCGGAGTGCTTCGGTTTGTCGGGACTGGTCGGACACAAGACCGGCGGCACGATCCATATCGTGGTGAACAACCAGATTGGTTTCACGACCACTCCGCACCATTCCAGATCGTCGCCCTATCCGACCGACATCGGCATGATGACCGAGGCGCCGATATTCCATGTGAACGGCGACGACCCCGAAGCCGTCGTCCATGCGGCGAAGGTTGCGACGGAGTTCAGGCAGAATTTCAGCAAGGACGTCGTGATCGACATCTTCTGCTACAGGCGTTTCGGCCACAACGAAGGCGACGAGCCGATGTTCACGCAGCCGAAAATGTATTCCATCATCAAGAAGCACAAATCGACGCTGCAGATTTATTCCGACCGTCTGGTTGAGGAAGGCCTGGTTCCCGAAGGCGACATCGAGGACATGAAGACCGAATTCCAGATCCGACTGAACGAAGAATTCGAAGTTGCGAAGTCCTACATGCCCAACGATGCGGATTGGCTGGACGGACGATGGTCGCACTTGAAGCCGGCGAATCCCGATATAGACATCCGCGACACCGGCGTGGCCGAGTCGCAGATCAAGCAGATCGGAAAGGCCCTTGTCTCGGTCCCGGCGGAGTTCAATATCCACAAGACGCTGGCCCGGCTGCTGGAAGGGCGGAAGAAGCGGTTCGCGTCCGGAAAGAACTTCGACTGGTCCGACGCTGAAGCCATGGCGTTCGCGACGCTGCTTCTGGAAGGCTATCCGGTACGCTTGTCCGGACAGGATTCGGTTCGAGGCACATTCAGCCAACGGCACTCGGCGATCATCGATCAGGTCACCGAAGAGCGGTATTTCCCTCTCAACAACATCGACAAAGAGCAGGCGAAGATCGAGGTGATCGACTCGATGCTGTCTGAATTCGCGGTGCTCGGCTTCGAGTACGGCTACTCTCTCGCAGAGCCGAATGCGCTCGTGCTTTGGGAAGCGCAGTTCGGGGATTTCGCCAACGGCGCGCAGATCATGTTCGATCAGTTCATATCGCCGGGCGAGAAGAAATGGCTGCGAATGTCCGGGTTGACCGTTCTTCTCCCGCACGGCTTCGAGGGACAGGGGCCGGAACATTCGTCCGCGCGGCTGGAACGGTTCCTTCAAATGTCGGCGGACGACAATTGGCGCGTCGCGAATTGCACGACGCCTTCGAACTATTTCCACATACTGCGCAGCCAGCTGCACCGCGACGACCGGAAGCCGCTGATATTGATGACGCCGAAGTCACTGCTGAGGCACAAGCTCGCAATATCCCACATCGGCGAATTTCTGCCGGGCTCCCGTTTCCACAGAGTGTTGTGGGACGATGCGGAGCTGGGCCGTTCGGAAATCCAGCTTGTCCCCGACGAGAAGATCAAGCGTGTAGTGCTGACCTCCGGGAAGGTGTACTATGATTTGTTCCAGGAGCGCGAGGAGCGCGGGATCGACAACGTCTACATCATGCGCTTCGAGCAGTATTATCCGTTCCCTTACCTGTCCGCGAGGACGGAGTTCTCCCGATTCAAGAACGCCGAATTCATCTGGTGCCAGGAAGAGCCCAAAAACCAAGGAGCTTGGACCTTCATGGAGCCGAATATTCTCTGGGTGCTGAACAAGATCCGCCGCAAGAAATTGAGTCTTGAGTATGTGGGTCGGCCGGCAGCGGCGTCCCCCGCCACCGGACTGGCTTCAGACCACCGGCGGGAGCAAGGGAAGCTGGTCGATGAAGCGCTAACGCTCAAGGAGGATTGCTGAGATGTCTGTTGAGGTGCGCGTTCCGTCGCTCGGCGAGAGCGTGTCGGAAGCCTCGGTCGGCGCATGGCATAAAAGCATGGGAGACTTGGTCGAGACCGACGAACTGATCTGCGAGCTTGAGACCGACAAGGTCAATCTCGAAATATCCGCTCCGGCGAAAGGCCGGTTGAGCGAAATCCTGTTCCCGGAGGGAAGCACCGTTTTGGAAGGAGCGCTTTTGGCGACCATATCGACGGGCGCTGCCGCGGACGCCGGCACCAAGCCGCAAGCCGCCGGAAAATCCGCCTCCTCCAAGCCAGCAGCCAAGAAAGAAGCGGCGGCGGAACCCAAAATGCCCGCTGCTTCCGTCAAACCCAATCCTGAAGCGCCCTCCAAGGACGTCGAGCATGCGCCTTCAGCAAAAAAGCTGATGGCGGAGCATCAGATTGATCCGGGAACGGTTCAAGGCACCGGGCGAGACCAGCGAATCATGAAGGAAGACGTCCAGCGCGCGATCGAAGCCAGCGCGGCCGTTGTTTCCGTCGGCGCGCAACGCCCCGCAGCAGAAGTCGAAAGCGAACCGGTTGAAATCGAGCGGGTCCGAATGAGCCGTCTGCGGCGCACGATCGCGACGCGGCTCAAGGAAGCCCAGAACACGGCGGCGATGCTGACCACTTACAACGAAGTGGACATGACCAACGTCATGAAGATGCGCGCGGACTACAAGGAAGTGTTCGAGAAAAAGCACGGGACGAGGCTCGGCTTCATGTCGTTTTTCGTGAAAGCCTGCTGCACGGCGCTCATGGAAGTTCCCGACGTGAACGCAGAGATCGACGGGACCGATATCGTCTACAAGCGGTTCGTGCATATGGGCATAGCGGTGGGCACGCCCAGCGGGCTAGTCGTTCCAGTGGTCCGCAATGCGGATCGAATGACGTTCGCCCAAGTGGAAAAGCGCATCGCCGAACTTGGCAAAATGGCTCGCGAAGGCAGGCTTGCGCTGTCCGATATGCAAGGCGGAACATTTTCGATATCGAACGGGGGCGTTTACGGCTCCCTGATGTCGTCTCCCATACTCAATCCGCCGCAATCTGGAATTCTCGGCATGCACAAGATCCAGGAGCGGCCGGTCGCCGTGGACGGCAAAATCGAAATCCGTCCGATGATGTATTTGGCCTTGTCGTACGACCACCGCATCGTGGACGGAAAGGGCGCAGTGACCTTTCTGGTCAGGGTCAAGGAGGCCATAGAAGATCCTCGCCGATTGCTCATGGAAATTTGATTCCGTCGATAGATGTTTGCGGCGGCATCAGCACGGAAATCGAGCGTAAGATGGTGAGCGCACCCGCGCTTGTCCAATTCAGGCATGCCGGCAAGCGTGACCCGAGAAAGTCGGAATCATCGGCGCTGCTTGCCGCCAATTTTTTGGAGGGCTGAATGTCGAACTACGACGTCGTGATCATTGGCGCCGGACCCGGAGGGTACGTTTGCGCGATCAGAGCGGCGCAACTCGGGCTGAAAGCCGCTTGCGTCGAAGGGCGCGGCGCGCTGGGGGGCACTTGCCTCAACGTGGGGTGCATCCCGTCCAAAGCCCTCCTGCACTCAAGCCACATGTTTCACGAGGCCGAACACAATTTCGGCAAGATGGGGATCAAGCTGGGAGAAGCCTCGTTCGATTGGAGAAAGATGCTTGCGTACAAAAGCCAGACGATAAAGGCGAATACGTCCGGGATTGAGTACCTTTTCAAAAAGAATGGAGTCGACTGGCTGAAAGGATGGGGGCGAATCGTCGGACAGGGCGCGGTCGAAATCGACGGCCGGCGCTGCGAAACGAAAAACATAGTCATCGCCACAGGTTCGGAGCCTGCCGAATTGAACGGCGTCGAAGTCGACGAGAAGTCGGTCGTGACGTCGACCGGAGCCCTTGAACTGAAATCCGTCCCGAAGAAACTGGTCGTAATCGGCGCCGGCGTCATTGGACTGGAGCTCGGCTCGGTGTTCTCAAGACTGGGAAGCGAAGTCGTGTTTCTTGAATACTTGGACTCGATCGCCGCAGGAATGGATTCCGAAGTGACCAAGGCATTCCAGCGGCTGCTCAAGAGGCAGGGCATGAAGTTCGTTCTCGGCGCCGAGGTGAAACTCGCGGAAAAATCGAACGGCGGGCATAAAGTGCACTACGCTTTGCGGGGCGGCTCGGAGGTGCTTCAGGAAAATGCCGATGTCGTGCTGCTTGCGACGGGACGAAGACCGTTCACCAAAGGCTTGGGATTGGAAAATGTCGGCTTGGAGGTTTCTGACAGGGGATTCGTGAGCAAGGACGGCCATATGCGCACGTCTGTTCCTGGAATATACGCGATAGGAGACGCGACGGACGGCCCTATGCTTGCGCACAAGGCGGAAGACGAGGGCATGGCCGCCGCTGAATCCATTGCCGGGCAAGCGGGCCACGTGAATTACAATGTGATCCCTTCGGTGATCTACACGCATCCGGAGGTCGCATCGGTGGGTCGAACGGAACAGGATTTGAAATCGCAAGGCGTCGAATTCAAGGCGGGCAGTTTTTCGTTCAAAGGAAATGGCCGTGCGAAGGCGACATTCGCGTCGGACGGGATGGTCAAGATTCTGGCCGATGCCGGGAGCGACCGGGTGTTGGGATGCCACATATTGGGGCCGGCCGCTGGCGATCTCATCCATGAAGTGGCGGTCGCAATGGAGTTCGGCGCGGCCTCGGAGGATCTTGCAAGGACTTGCCATGCGCATCCGACATATTCCGAGGCCGTCCGCGAGGCGGCGCTGGCCTGCGGAGACGGGCCAATTCATTCTTGAATGCGCGGCGGCTTCGTCGATTTCAGCTCATGCCTGAATTATCTTGGCCCCTTCCAAGGCGAAACGGCATTGCTCGGATCGACGGTCAATTCGACGGCCATTCGGATTCTTGGCCGACATTCAGCTGCCGAACGGCGCTTGCCCGGAAGTGAGCGATATTCGCATCCGATACCGGCCGTCCGTTCTGCTTGAGAGCCGTGTCAAAACACATACCGTTGCAATTGGTTTCCGTTCTTTTTCAGCCAGGCCCGGTGGTCGTCGTAGTCGGGGCAGATCTTTTCAACCACGGACCAGAATCTGCCGGAGTGATTGGGTTCCACAAGATGCGCGACTTCATGGGCCGCGACATAATCCAGGACGGGAAGCGGCGCCATGATCAATCGCCAGGAATAGTTGATCCTGCCTCCGCGGGTGCCCGTCACCTTGGTGCAAGATCCCCAGCGCGACTTCGTGTCACGAATCGTGATTCGGAATATCTTGCGATCAATTTGCTCCGCGTAGGCATTCGACCGGGACAAAAGCTCTTGCGAGGCCATCTCCACGCAATAGCGCAGAAGGTTCTTCGGCACGTCGGCCTCGGGACCGGGAACGAAAATATCGGACGCGTCATGGCACGCCGCCGGAGAAGTCGCGGGCGATACTTTTCGAAACACGCCTTTGAGAGGAAAATCGATCCCATAGCGAACACTAATCACGGCCTCCACATTTTCCAATGTTTTGAATATCCACGAGCGTTTCGATGCCGCGAATTCAAGCGCTTCCGCGAGATCGGCGCGGGCTGGCATCGACAGCGTCACGATTCCGTCGGTGCGCGAAACTCGCAGCTTGATGTTGCGAGTTCTCGGCGACCGGGCGACCTTGACCGGGATCGGCGGTTCGCCGGGAATTTCTGCCAAAGTGAATTTCATCTGTGCAGTTTCAGTCCAATCTGTCGCAATGCCGGACAATCGTTTCACGGACTTCGTGACACATTGCGTGGCGAATCCGAGGCACTGTATTTGGTAGGCGCGGATAATGCCACTACCAAAACGGTGATGCTTGTTTCGCGATGAAGACCTTCAAAGCGCATCTCAGATCGATCTTATTTCATTTTCGGACAGCTTTGCCGTCCTGCGAAGCCGCTACGAACGCGATCAAATCCATGAGCCCCTGCCGCAATCGCTTGTGCTTGACGGCACGCAGATTCAGATAAGCGCGTCGAAACGGACGGCGATGAGATGCGGGTCCGGTTGGCGGTCAAGGAGCACAAACGATTGCGGAGAAACACGAACGTGATCGACAAGCCCGCCCTGAAATTTTTTGCTATTCGCTCTCAATCATCCCGAAATGGGTCCAAGGGTCAAAATCCCTTTTTTTCTTGTACACCACTAGTAGTAGTACTCAGAAAACCACAACATGCAGCGATAATGGGCGCAAGTACCACCATCAATGGCGGTTTGCCAAATTCTCAAAACGCTAATTTAACAAATCCTTGTTTAATGTATATTGCACACGAGCAACACATGCAGGATATTGCCATGAACGAATTCAGCGAACTGACATTGGAGAATTTTAGGTGTTTCTGTGACGAACAGAGCGGCCGCATGCGCCCGATAACGTTATTGGTCGGTGAAAATGGCACCGGAAAATCATCGTTTATGGCAAGTTATTTGGTTATGGACCAGTGTTTTAAAGGGCCATTAATAAACGATAAGCCAGATTTTAATTTGGAGCCATTTGCATTAGGATCATTTTACGATATCGCTCATTCCTTTGGAGATACAGATGAAGGTTTGGGCAAATTCAGAATTGAGCTTAGCACTGGAAATAGCGAGAAAGAAAATATATATATGCTAAATGTAACTTTTCGTCAAAACTATAAATCACCTCAAATACATAAGATTCTTCATGACTTTGGTTCAGACGGTTATATTGAATTTGAACGTATATCTAGCGGTACTAAAATAAGCATTCCTAGGCGATCAGTAACATTTGATTGGCCATTGTCCGGCATTCATAGATTTATCGATTTTGCCGTTGGTGAAATTTTGTTTGAGCGAAGTTCAAAGGATCGCTCAGGGAAGGTCATAGAACGTTTTGCAAGTCATATAGTCGACGATAATAAGGAATTGTTGGTGGAAACCACTAAAATTTTAACACATCTAGTTCAGGTAAGTGATCAACGCAGGCACAATCTCGCCAGTTTGATGCCAAAACTGTGGGAAGCGGTCGCAATTGCTCCAGTTCGTTCAAAGCCGAAGAGAACTTATGATCCGATTGGTGAATCACCTAGTCCTGAAGGCGATCACATTCCCATGGTCCTAATGCAGCTTAGCAAGACGAATAAGACGTATTGGGAGGAGTTTCGCAAACGGTTAATTGCATTCGGGATGTCCGCTGAACTTTTCTCCGACATCAAAATTAAAGATTACGCAGATGAGGGTAGCAGCCCGTTTCAGATACAGTTCAAGGTCCGCTCGGGAAAATTTATAAATGTGATGGATGTAGGCTATGGCGTAAGCCAGTGCCTTCCAATGGTAACGAACATCCTGAATAGAAACATCAACGGAAAATCGGGGAACACCTTGTTTCTCCTGCAACAGCCGGAGGTGCACTTGCATCCGAAAGCGCAAGCAGAAATCGGAAATTTGATTTGCACTACATATGCGGAGTTTGGAAATAGATTCATGGTCGAAACGCATAGCGACTTTATATTGGACCGTGTTCGTGTCATGGTCAGGAAAGGAATTATTAAGGAATCTGATGTGTCAATTATATATTTTGAGCGAAAACCGGACGGAAATTCAGTTGAAATATTTAATATTGATGTTGATTCTGACGGAAATATCCTCAATGCGCCGGACTCGTATCGTGATTTCTTTGTTGCGGAAGTAGATACGGTTCTAGGGTTTCGTGACTAAGGATGATGGGATGTGCATGATTATTGATGCAAACGTAATGGAAAAATTCTTGCGTGAGCCGGAAAACGAAAACTGCGATCCAATTTATCGATGGCTAAGGAATGGTGGCAAGATTCTGTATTCATCGGGCGGTCAATTCAAATATGAAATTAGCGCGTTTGCGAGAATCAAATTGAGCAAACTCGCGGCCAAAGGCAACGCCATACTTGTAAGCGCGGAGAAATTCCAGAAAATTGAGAGCGATATTACGACAAGCAATTTGTGCAAGTCGGATGATTTTCACATTTTGGCTTTAGCTAGTTTTACTGGTGCTAGAGTGTTATATACAACGGATCGGAACTTAATAAGGGATTTCAAAAATATGATTCTTATAGATAATCCAAGGGGGCGTATTTATTCGAGTAAATCAAACGCAAGTTTGTTGAATCAATCAATTTGTAGAATTCAGTGATGCAGGAAATGCGTTGAATTCAATTGGGGAGATGTGTCTCGTATTTTGCAGTGCCGGAGCGAGTTTAGTGCGGATGATGCTGTCGGTGAAGATTAAGATGATACATTTTTAGTAGTATCTTATAGGTCCAATTTCACTTTGCAACATACCGTCATCTCGGCATCCATTTTTTCCAGTGTATTGAACGCTTAAGTGGGCTTGGGCTGCTATGCTTGTGTTGCTGCGCGCCCTCGGCTTTCGAACAACCTTGACTTGGGCCGACGACTGGCTGGGAATTTCAGCCGAAATGAGTCTCGTCTTTGCAGTTGCAGTTCAAACTGGCGCAATGCCGGACAATTGTCTCATAAGACATTGCGTGGTGACATTGAAGCATCCAGCTTGGCGGACGCAGATTATTCGGCTTTCAAGGCGATGAAGCTAGTTTTTCGATAGTGACCCCGGCAAAGTGCGGCTCGGAGCGACATCATTTCAATTTTTTGGACGGCTATACGGTTTCTTGAAGGTGTTGCGGTCGAAGACATCGTGGATACAGCGCAGAGATAATCAACTTCGTTTGAGTCTACCGATAGGTGTAAGCTTCCCGCACGAATTTCTTTCGTTCAATGCAATTGGGTGCTGCATCTTGCGACTTGTGCAGGTGATTATTGGAATTCTTGCGGTTTCGCCGCGGAGCCTCGACGAGTTTTCCCGAGGACGGAGATCCTCTTGGATCCGAAGGCGACGAGCCGATCCGAACTGGCCGCCCATTTGAACGAGTTCGCCTCTTTCTCGTCGTGCATTTCAACGAATTGCAAACGCGGTTTGTCAATCCGCCTGATGGAATCGCAGATGCCGCACCGGAGCCAGCAAGCATCAAAGGGACTCTTGTGTGTTGAAGGTGCCACTAGCCTTGGATTGACTGGAAGCAAGCGACGAATACCGGGAGATTGAAGGGGAGTTCGCGCGGAACGCTGCCGTCGGTCGCTCCGGAAGTGGTTGGGCGGTCCGGGAGCGACCGGGGCAGCGCTCGTGATCAGCACGCCGTGCCGTCCAAGCACATTATGAGCCAAAGAAAGAAGAGAAACGCAGTGTCCTCCGGCTGGCGAACTTGATCAGGGCCGCCAGGCAAAAGCCATGCGTCCGGAACTTCGGCGCTATCCATGAATACGGGCGAGGCCGCCGCCGCAGGCCCTGCTTCGTATGTCGCAGGTCCGGTGTCGGTCGTCGCATGCACAGCGACAGCCGAGAAGAGCGACAAGGCGACGATGAAAGCAGCAATGGTCTTCATTGTTCTTATCCTTTCTATTTCGGTGTTGCGCTTCATGTGAATCATCTTATATCATAAATCAGAACATATTTCAAATGATATTTAACAGAAATCTGCAAATTTCTTCATCTATCACGAAATTGTGAACTTGGCGTGAAGCGTAGCACTACTTCTTGCTCAAAATGACGAATGGGCTTCGTGTCTACGGAGGGTGGGTCGATCCGTCGCGAATCGGAAGTCTTGTGAAACAAAAATACAACAGTCATTTAAAATAAGTGATCGGGTGACGTATCAATTTCTTCACATCGCCTGCTTGCGAGAAGGAAGATTCGGTGCCGAATTGTCCGCGACCGGCGCATGCGGCGCTGAACCCGCGAATCGGATGGCGGGTCGCCTCAAGCGCAATTTATGTGCGATACTTCGCAAGACTTTTTTCTTCATGAACGGGCAAAGATCTGGCGTGCGGAGCGCGCGCAATGCGACTGGGCCCAAGTGAGAAGTCGGACTGGTGCGAATGGATCAATATGCCGCGCGGATAGACTTGGAACCAGGAAAGCAGACAAGAATCCGCAATTGCGCTGAGACCGCAGCCCGGATCGGGCAATTCGGCGAATTGTTTCAGGCGGCTTGCGGCATCATGGAGTTCTGGGTGCCGGAATTTCGGATTGGCGTGCGACAATCAATGCCCATGGCAGCCGAGAACGTCCGACCGGACGTGGCCGGAAATAACTCGTGGGAATGCCGACGACCGGAAAGCCAATTGCTTTGACATTGATCGCGCAAATGTGGCAGTTGGCGCTTTCCGAGACGTCGCTTTGGTGAAGGAACGAGAATGCCGAAGGAAGAGTGGGGTATCAAGCATCGCTGCGAGGAATGTGGCGCGAAGTTCTACGACCTGCTGCGGGAGCCGATTGTTTGCCCGGTTTGTGGAAAAGTCAAAGATGGGCCGAAGCAGGAAGTTGCCGACGACGCGGAATTGGACAGTGCGGGTCCGGATGCCGCTGTGAAAGATCAGGCGGAAGCGCCCGATGTCGCCGACGATATTCTGGACGATGCCGACATCGCTCTTGAAGATGACGTATTGGACGATGACAGCGACACAGTGCCGCTGGAAGATATCAAAAACGTCTCCACTGAGGACGAGAGTTGAGCAACTGCGTCACTTGCATTAAACTGCACTCAAATCGGACGGGGCCATAGCTCAGCTGGGAGAGCGCTTGAATGGCATTCAAGAGGTCAGGGGTTCGATCCCCCTTGGCTCCACCATCCCGACCGCGACGCGGGATTTCTCGCAAAAAAAACGCTGCTTCGGAATTGATCCGGCTCGTTCGGCGTCGGCGCGCGAGCGTTTTCGGAGCGAACGAGGCGGATGTTCGCATTTGAAGATGTTCCGCGAACGACGGCAATTTGATTCCTGGATTGGCAAGCCCGAAGTCTGCAGGGTTCAGCTTTCGAGAAAACGTGTTCAAGCGCCATCTTCCGCCTTTACCGAGCAAGCTAGGTTTGGTAACAAGCAAAGCGACGGTTTCATCAGTGTCGACAAAACGCTGAGGATGAAAAGGGAACGCGGTGAGGTGAAGCCACCAGCCACCGAATCCGCGGCTGCCCCCGCAACTGTGAGCGGTGAGCGTCCCGAGCGAACCACTGGCATTCAGGCCGGGAAGGATCGGGATTGCTTGGACCCGCAAGCCAGGAGACCTGCCGTCTGATTTCAACCTGTTCGGGCGGGGTGGCCCGGGGAGTTTTCGCTTGAAACCATCTGCAGTTTCACCTCTCGGTTTTCGTTGTCATTGCCGGCCGGATTACAGCGGGCCGGGCGGCAATTGAAATGCAAGCCAATGGTGAACAGCAAAATCGAACGCCATCGCGCTTGACTGCTTGCGATGATCGGCACCGCGGCGCGAAATTTGCAAAAGTGCCGGCCACTCTGGTAGCGGAGGACTTGTCGTGGGGGCCGCCGGGCGCGGCGAACATCCTCGAAAACGTAAGCTTCGCGCTGCCCGCCGGTCAAGTCCTCGGCGTGCTCGGCCCGAACGGCGCGGGCAAGTCGACTTTGCTTCGCTTGCTTTATCGTTATCTGCGCCCGCGCGCCGGGCGTGCATTGATTGACGGCACGGACATCTGGTCGATCAGCGCCCGCGCGGCCGCCCGGTTGTCCGCCGTGGTAGTGCAGGAGCAGCCGGCGACGTTTTCGCTGACTGTCCGCGAGGTTGTCGAGCTTGGGCGCGCGCCATTTCGTTCGCTGTTCGCAGCCGGCGGGGACAGGAGCGCCGAACTCGTTGAAAGCGCCATGGAGCGGCTGAATCTGGGAATGCTGTCGCACCGATGCGTCGGCACCTTGTCGGGCGGCGAAAGGCAGCGCGTCATGTTCGCGCGGGCATTGGTTCAAGAGCCGCGCGTCTTGATTCTGGATGAACCGACGAATCATCTCGATATCCGATATCGATTGGAACTCTTGGAGCTGGTCAAAGAGTTGGGATTGACCGTGGTGTGCAGCCTCCACGATCTGGATGCGGCGGTCGAGCACGCCGACAAGGCGCTCGTGCTGTCGAAAGGCCGCGTCGCTGCTTTCGGAGATCCGGAAAGCGCGCTTTCATCCCATCTCGTGTCGTCGGTCTACTTTGTATCCGCAAAGCTTGAAGAGCTTTCCGTGAGCGGTCGTCGGCGCTTCTCGTTCCAATTGAACTAGTGGTAGGATTATGAGGCTATTCGCCTGCGCATTTGCATATTTGGCAATCGCCTCCGGAGCCTTGGCGGATGCCGTCACGGTGGAAAGCTGCGGTCGGCAAATCGAACTGGAACGACCTCCGCAACGGGCGGTATCGAACGACTCCAACATGACGGAGATGATGCTTGCGCTTGAACTGGAGTCGAGCATGGTCGGCTACACCGGCGTTTCGGGGTCGCGAAAAATGGAGGCGTTCGCCGGACGCGTGGCAAATTTGCCCGAACTTTCGCGGGAATACCCGACGAAGGAGGTGCTCGTCGGCGCCGATGCGGACTTTTATTTTGCCGGCTGGAATTACGGGCTGAAAGTTGGCGGCGAGGTAACGCCTGAGGCGTTGGAGCCGTTCGGAATAACAGTGTACGAGTTGACAGAATCTTGCATACATGTCGGACCGAAGTCGAAGGCTTCGATGGAAGACCTTTATGCCGACTTGCTGAATCTGGGAACGATTTTCGATATCCGGGCACGTGCTGAAACGCTTGTTGCTAGTTACCGCGAGGAGCTCGCCGCGTTCAAGGCCGGGTTGTCTGAACTGAAGTCGCCCGTTCGCATATTCATATACGACAGCGGAATCGATGCGCCTTTCACTGCCGGAAAATATGCGATGCCGACCGCGCTGATCGAATATGCCGGTGGCAAAAACGTTTTCGACGATCTCGAAAAGAGCTGGGCCACCGTGAATTGGGAGGCATTGGTCGAGCGCGCGCCGGAGGTCATCGTGATCGTAGATTACGGCGAGGTGACCGCCGAGCAGAAAATCGAATTCATGCGCAACAATTCGGCGTTCGAAGACATCCCGGCAGTGAAGAACAACCGCTTCTTTGTGCTGGACTACGCGGAAGCGACTCCCGGACCGCGCAACATCGATGCGGCCAAGAGGCTGGCGACGGCGTTCAGGGAACGTTAACCCATCCGCTGAATGGCAATGAATCACACGCACGAGGCTTCATCGGATGCCGGCGAACAGACGCCCGTGCAAAAAGACGCAATTCCGGTCAATCCAAGCATCCTTGCCGTCGGTTGCGTTGCCGCTCTTCTCGTTTCAATTTCGATTTCTGCGGGATTGGGCGCCGTATCCGTCCCTAGTTCCACAGTTGTCGGCATCATCGCGAACAAGGTTGTGCCAGGACTTGTCGAGCAGACGTGGTCTCAAGGAAGGGAAGCCATCGTGTGGGAAATC
The DNA here is from genome assembly GCA_965205055.1 of Paracoccaceae bacterium. Taxonomy (GTDB): domain Bacteria; phylum Pseudomonadota; class Alphaproteobacteria; order Rhodobacterales; family Rhodobacteraceae; genus CBDBBY01. The sequence goes on from OZ242030.1 coordinate 4,458,733, forward strand.
AGGCTCCCGCGCATTTTTCTGGCCTGCCTCGTCGGCGCCGGTCTTTCCTTGGTCGGAGCCGCGCTTCAGCCTGTAACGCGGAACTCGCTGGCCGATCCCCACCTGCTGGGTATTTCGTCGGGCGGCGCATTCGGCGCAATTCTCGCGATCATGCACACGGGGATGTTCTTGGGACCTGCGACGGTGCCCGCAATGGCATTTGCAGGATCTTTGTGCGCAACAGCGATGGTTCTGGGGCTTTCGTCATTTGCCGGAGCTTCAAGAGCCGAACGGCTGGTCCTGATCGGCGTCGCGGTTTCATTCGTCTTGATGGCATGCGCCAACATATCGATTTTTCTAGGTGATCCTCGCGCCTCGCATACGGTCCTATTCTGGATGCTCGGCGGACTGGGGCTGGCTGAATGGGGACGTCTTCCAATGCCGCTTGCCGCGCTCGCTGTCTGCGGCGCGTATTTCTGGTTCAAATCGCGGGATTTCAACGCCGTGACCATCGGCGACGAGTCGGCCTCCACCTTGGGCATACCTGTTGCGCGTTTCCGGCTTGAGGTTTTTGTCGTATCTGCGCTTCTGACCGGGGTGATGGTCGCCTACTCCGGCATGATCGGATTCGTAGGGCTGATGGTGCCGCACATCGTTCGCATGATCGTAGGGGGAAACAACGCGCGGGTCATTCCGTGCGCCGCGCTGGTCGGAGCGCTGCTTCTGGTTTGGTGCGATGCGGTTTCGCGGACTCTGATGGCGCCGGAAGTCATACCGATCGGAGTTGTAACGGGCCTGGCAGGCGGAACTTTCTTCATCTGGCTTTTGAGGAAGCGCAATGCGCAACTTTGATTGCTTCGCCTCCGGCCGCAAGTCGATGGAAATGAGTTTTACCCGCAGTTGAACGCGATGCAATTGACTTGCGGAAACGGCTGTCCGATCTTCCGATTGCTGTACGCAAGCGTTGGTGCTAGCCTCCGAATTCCCGAATTGTAATTTCATGCCAATGCTCGTTCCGAGCGACGAATGCAGATAGGATTGAACCGTGAGTTATATTGCTCCGGTTGAGCTTGACCACGCGCTTGATGTTCTCAGACGGAACGATGCGAGCATCGTAGCCGGAGGAACGGACTTCTATCCGGGTTTGAATGGACGAAACCCGCCGCGCGTCATACTGGATCCTACGAATATCCGAGAGTTGAAAGGGATTGTCCGGACCGGGACGGGCTGGCGCATCGGCGCGGCGGCGACTTGGAGCGAATTGATCCGAACGCCGCTGCCGCGATATTTCGACGGGCTGAAGGCCGCAGGTCGCGAAGTCGGATCCATCCAGATACAGAACGCGGGAACAGTTGCAGGCAACCTATGCAACGCCTCGCCTGCAGCTGACGGCGTTCCTCCGTTTCTCGCGCTTGACGCCGAAGTTGAAATCGCGGCTCCGGCGGGATTCCGGCGGGTTCCGTTGGCGAACTTCGTGCGGGGCGTCCGAAAAGTCGATCTGGAACCTGGCGAACTGGTTGTCGCCGTTCGAGTTCCGTCGGCGCCCGAGCATTCAGCCAGTTCGTTCCTCAAGCTCGGCAGTCGCAAGTATCTGGTGATTTCGATCGTGATGATCGCAGTGGTGGCATGGACCGACGACCGGGGAATTATTGAGGGAATGCGGATTGCGGTAGGTGCTTGCTCTCCGGTAGCAATGCGCTTGAAGAACCTTGAAGCCAAGCTGGTCGGGATGCAGGCCGAAGACGTTCGCGGCGGCGAGCCGATTTCAATGGAGGATCTTTCGGATCTGGCGCCGATCGGCGATATCCGGGGAAGCGCGGAATATCGTCTTGCCGCCGCCGCGGAATTGTGCAGGCGAGGTGTCGCGGCCGCGTTGGCAGAGAGGGACGGCTAATTGGAGAGTCCGGAGCAAGAACTTGGATTCAGGCTCAATGGAAGAGCCGTCGTCCTGTCGGCCCCGACCGGCGAAAGATTGTCCGAAGCGCTTCGCGAGCGGCTTGCTACGCGCGATGTGAAGGTCGGTTGCGACGCCGGCGACTGCGGCGCTTGCACGGTTCTTGTCGACGGCAATCCGGTCTGCGCTTGCCTGACGCCAGTTCATCAAGCATCCGGCCGCGAGGTGGAAACTCTTTCGGGATTGACAGCCAGCGAACCGCTGGCCAGTCTGTTGGCCACTTCGTTCTTGAAGCACGGTGCTGCGCAGTGCGGCATCTGCACGCCCGGAATGCTCGTATCCGCCGTAGCGCTTATGCGTTCGAACCGCGAACCCAATTTGGTTGAAATCGAAGACTCGCTCGGGGGCGTTCTTTGTCGGTGCACCGGCTACAGAAAAATAATCGACGCTGTCCTTGATGCATGCGGCGCCAACTCATCCCGCGCGACGGCCAATTGGAGCGGAAGCGTCGGCGACCCGATTCCGCGGCTTGACGGAAAATTTAAGGTGGAGGGAACCGAACGGTTCAGCGACGACGTCGGACCGCCGGATGCGCTCGTCGTGCGGATCATTCGATCTCCGCATCCGCGCGCGCATTTCAAGTTCGGCGATCTGAAGGAGTTCGTCGAAAAAAGAGAGGGAATCGAGGCGGTCTTCACGGCTGCGGATGTTGACGGCCGCAACAATTTCGGCGTCATACCGGGATATGCCGAGCAGCCCGTATTCGCCGTATCCGAGTCGCGATTCCGAGGCGAGGCTGTCGCGGCGGTCGTCGGAACGCGAGCGGCGGTGAGCGCATTCGACGAGGATGATTTCCCGATCAAGTGGGACGCGCTGCCGTTCGTCGATGCGATGGAGGCGGCGGTTGCGGAAGGCGCGGACCGGATCCATGAGGACCGCCGGGAAAACATCTTGTGCAGCGGATTCGTCCGAACCGGCGACGTCGAGGACGGTCTGTCCGGTTCCTGCGTGACCGTGGAGGGACAATTTGATACCTCGTTCGTGGAACACGCGTATATCGAACCTGAAGCCGGATTTGCGCGGGTCGCGGACGGACGGCTGGAAGTCCATGTGGGAACGCAGACTCCGGTCATGGACTTGGAATCGCTTGAGAGCATTCTAGGCATCGATCGAAAGAATATCCGGATTGTCCCGACCGGCGTGGGCGGCGGGTTCGGATCCAAGCTCGACATATCCGTGCAGCCCTACTTGGCGCTTGCGGCGCTGAAAACAGCCAAGCCCGTTCGACTCGCCTATTCGCGTACAGAGTCCATGCAATCTACGACCAAGCGCCATCCCGCGGAAATTTCGATGCGCATTGGAGCGGACAAGGACGGTCGCATCCGCGGCATCCATTTCCGCGGGCGCTACAACACAGGCGCATATTCGTCTTGGGGGCCGACAGTCATCAATCGAGTTCCTGTGCACGCGTCGGGACCGTACGCTGTGCCGAATTATTTTGCGGAGGCAAGCGGAATCCATACGAACTGCCCGCCTTCTGGAGCGTTCCGGGGCTTCGGCGTTCCGCAAGCGGCCATCGCGCAAGAATCATTGTTCGACGAACTGGCCTCGAAATTGGGACTGGACGCCTTGGAATTCCGGCTGCTCAACGCGCTGGAGAACGGCGTGCCCACTGTCTGCGGACAAGTGTTCAATTCAGGCGTCGGCATAAAGCAGTGTCTGGCGGCGCTTCGCAAGCATTGGAAGGCAGCCAACGACGAAGCGGATTCATTCAATCGCAGCGCGGAAACATCCGGAAACTCGTTGAGAAGAGGAGCCGGACTCGGCGCTGGTTGGTACGGATGCGGGAATACGGCGCTTCCGAATCCGTCGACGATAAAGGCTGGAATACGCAAGGATGGAACGGTCGTGCTGCATCAAGGCGCTGTGGATATAGGCCAAGGCGCCAATACGGTCATCCCGCAGATTTTCGCGCATGCGCTCGGCGTGCCTGTTGCAAGCCTTCGCTTGGTGGGCGCCGATACGGACGTCACCCCGGATGCCGGCAAGACTTCCGCTTCGCGACAGACCTACGTAAGCGGAAACGCCGCCCGCCTTGCGGGAGAGGCCTTGCGGGCGAAAATCCTCAAGCGCTGCAACGCTTCGAGCGACGCGGAATTTCGAATGCGGCCCGGAGTCGTCGAGGTCGTGGACGGAGTGCGAAGCCACTTGATCGATCTTGGAAGAATGAAGGCGGATCCGGACGGCTATGTTCTGCGGGCGGAAGAGACCTACAATCCGCCGACCAAACCGCTCGACGCGAACGGCAGGGGCTCGCCCTACGCTCAGTACGGCTATGCCGCTCAGCTCGCGCTGGTTGAAGTTGACTTGGCTCTCGGCACCGTGAAGACCATCCGCATCGTCGCCGCGCACGATGTCGGAAAAGCCATAAATCCGCTGCTGATCGAAGGTCAGGTGCAAGGGGGAATTGCTCAAGGTCTCGGAATGGCGCTGATGGAAGAATACATTCCCGGTCGCACCGAAAACCTGCATGACTATCTCATTCCGACGATCGGCGACGTTCCCCCTGTCGAAACGATCATTGTGGAGGAGCCGGACGAGCATGGTCCCTACGGCGCAAAAGGATTGGGCGAGCACGCGCTGATTCCGACAGCGCCCGCAATATTGAATGCCATCAGCAACGCTTGCGGCGTGCGCATGACGCGCGTTCCCGTGACGCCGTCAAGGCTTCTGGAGGCGATAAAGGCTTGCTCAAATGAATGAGGCTGCGCGCATCCGACCCGAAAAGATCCGCTGCGACGCCTGCCCCGTCATGTGTTTCATCGCCGACGGGATGTCCGGAGCATGCGATCGGTACGCCAACCGCGACGGCAGCCTCGTCCGTTTGGATCCTCTGACCGTCATCGAATCGACGGAGAAAAAAGGCGGCCAGTCGGTTCCGTTTCTGCTCGGCGAATCAGGCGCGGACTGGGACGGCGACATGCTGCAGGGCAGTCGGCCGTTCGTGACCGCGATCGGCGCGGGAACCACCTACCCGGACTACAAGCCGGCGCCGTTCATCGTGAGCCAGGAAGTCGAAGGCGTGGACATGGTCACGGTGGTGACCGAGGGCATTTTCAGCTACTGCGGCGCGAAGGTGAAAATCGATACGGATCGCCATATCGGAGAGGAGCGCGATGTCGTGCGTGCCGAAGGCGAGCCCGTGGGCCATGTGACCACGAGCGAATACGGCTCGAAAATGATTTCGCTGGGAGGCGTCGAGCACCTGACCGGCGGATCCAAGAATGAGGGCCGCGTCACTTGCGACACCCTTCTGCGCCTTTGCAACCGAGGAGCAGTCGAGTTGTCTGTGGACGGAGGCGCAGAGCTGACCGTCGAAGCCGGCAAATCGCCGATCGTGAACGGAACGGAAGAGCGGTTGATGCGCGTCGGCTGCGGGTCGGCTGCGATCGGAATGTTTGCGAAGCAATGGGCATCGCATGTGGACGAAGTCGTCGTTGTGGACGACCACATCACAGGGGTGCTCACCGAGCACGAGGCCGGCAAGCAGCTTGATATGCCTCCGGCAGGAATCCGGGTGTGCGGGCGGCGGTCAACGCCGGGGCGCTATTTCCAGGTCGCGCAGCCCGGCGCCGGATGGGGAGGGACCGACATCGACGATCCCTTGCAAATCATCAAACGCATAGATGCCAAGGTCGCTTGGCCGGGATTGCGGTTGTTGATGGTTTCGACGACCGGTGAACAATGGGCCTACTTTGTGCTGGATGACGCTTTGTCCCCGCAGAAGGCGGAACTCCCGCAGGAATTGATGATCGCTGTCGAGCGCGTCGCCGAAAATTGCGAGCCGTCCGAGTGCTCCGTGCTGTTCATGGGGGGCGCCGGCGGATCGCTGCGCGCCGGGGTAACAGTGAATCCCGTGAACTTGACCGTGTCCGTCCGGGAATCGCTCACGCGAGTGACTTGCGGCGGCGCTCCGGCATACATCTGGCCGGGCGGCGGAATCACTTTCATGGCCGACGTCATGAAGATGCCTGAGGACTCGTTCGGCTACGTTCCTACGCCGGCGTTGGTTGCTCCGATAGAGTTCACTCTTCCGCTGGCGAATTATGAGCGGCTCGGAGGGCACGTGGAACGAATTCAGCCGGTTGAAAGCGTGATAACGCCCGAAGTCAGGCGGGTTGCCGCTGGAGACGGTCCCGCTGCCGCAACTCGTCGGGACACCGGATTGCGGTCGCAGTAGAGACGGAAGTCCGCATTGACGGATTTCGAATCGAATCTTCTTCGCGGCGGCGATCAACTGCATCTTCACCATGGTCCGATCGACTTGTTGATCTCCGCCGAAACCGATCCCGCGAAGGATCGGTTGGTCGCGTATCGCGCGGCGGCGATGCGGTTCAAAGGACTGCTGGAAGAAATTGTTTCCGAGCTTCCGCTGCTGAAACAACGACCTGCAAATAGCCGGTTCCCGACCGGAAAGGTCGCGAAGCGGATGTGGGACGCCGTTCATCCGCACGCCGATGGGAATTTCATAACGCCGATGGCGGCGGTGGCGGGCTCGGTCGCCGACGAAGTCCTCGAAGCGATCGCGCGTTCCGCAAGTGTGCAGAGGGCATATGTCAACAACGGAGGCGATATTGCGCTTGCGCTTGCCGACGGCCGGATCTTCAAAACCGCCATTCGCACGCATAGCGGGACGGAATTGGCTCGCGTCGCGATAGAAGCGGATCAAGGCATAGGCGGACTTGCCACCAGCGGCGTCGGCGGTCGAAGCTTTACGCTCGGCATAGCGGATTCGGTCACCGTGTTCGCTTCAAGCGCCGCCGCAGCCGACGCAGCGGCGACGCTCATCGCGAATGCCGTCGACTTGCCGGAGCATCCCGCCATTGTTCGCAGGCCTGCGGACGAATTGAATCCCGAATCCGATTTAGGCAAGCGCATGGTTGTCACGCAGCGCGGCATTCTTGCCGATGACGAGATTCAGGAAGCCCTTTCTTACGGGGAGAATTCTGCGCTTGGCATGGCGGAGTCCGGTTTGATAGTCTCGGCTGCACTATATCTAAGAGGCGTTTCCCGGTTCGTAGGTATGGGAGAAGGACAGCAAGCGCAGAGAGGCAAGAATGCCTGAACCGGCAATTCGGAAAATCGTGTCGCATTTGGAGGAGATTTTCCATGAAGGAGGGCCGCCTCCTTCGGAATCGCTCAAATGCGCGGCAGTTTTGGCGATCATCGAAAATCCGTTCGCGGGGCGCTACGAACCGGAAATCGCTGGCTTCATGGAGGATCTCAAGCCGCTGGGCTTGGAAATGGCTCAGCGCTTGATCGACATCTTGGGCGGGAACCCCTCGATTGTGGAAGGCTACGGCAAAGGTGCGATCATCGGCGCCGACGGAGAGCTTGAACACGGGGCGCTCTGGCACGCGCCAGGTGGATACGCGATGCGCGAGTTGCTCGGAGGAGCGAAGGCAATCGTTCCATCGACGAAAAAAGTTGGCGGGATCGGTGCGCGCCTCGACGTCCCGATCACCCATGTGAATGCTTCGTACGTGCGCAGCCACTTCGGCAGCATGGAGGTAGGAGTTCCCGACGGTCCCGGCGCATGTGAGATGTGCCTTGTGCTGGTCATGTCCACAGGAGCGAGGATCCACAACCGCAGTTTGGGACTCGAAGCTAAAGACATCAAAGGCGAGGATGGATTGAGATGAAGGCTGACATACGGAAAATCGTTGTGACGGTTGAGGAGACCCGTTGCGAGTGCGGGCGGGGCATCAATCCGCCGACGCGAAAGGCGGCGGCGGTGGCGGTAATTGCGAATCCGTTTGCCGGTGCGTTTGTCGAGGACTTGGAGCCGCTGATGGACGTGGGCGCGGAGCTTGGCGGATTGCTGGGAGAAAAATGCGTTGCGGCGCTGCGGATTGAGCCGGTTCAGGCGGAAAGCTACGGCAAGGCGGCCATGGTTGGCGAAAGAGGCGAACTGGAGCATGCGGCGGCAATTCTCCATCCCAAGCTCGGCAAGCCCTTGCGTGAAGCGGTTGAGAAGGGAGCCGCGCTTGTGCCGTCTTCAAAGAAGATGGGCGGACCCGGCATCCCGCTGGATGTGCCGCTGGGTCACAAGGATGCGGCTTATGTCAGGTCCCATTTCGATGGCATGGAAGTCAGACTCTGCGACGCGCCGCGAGCGGACGAGATCATGGTCGCCGTCGCAGTTACGGACAGCGGCCGCCCGCTCCCGCGCGTAGGCGGGCTGAAAGCCGCGGCCGCAAAAGGCGAGGACGGCCTTCGCTGAATCCAATCGCTCTAGGGAGGATGCAGAAGCTTGAGATCTGAAGTCTGCCGTCAAGTCAACGTCTCAAGGATAGGTGAACTCAGACACTTCTCGCAAATACATAAAGCCAAGCATAAAAACTAGACTCAACCAATGAAATGCGGCATCGATACCATTGGCATCTAGACCAAAGGCAGGTTCGCTTCCAAATCCGAGACGGCATGCACAGAATAGATCTATCAAATTTCCGTTGCTTCTATAGCGAGCAAAACGCTCGCTTGGCTCCACTGACGCTATTGGTGGGTGAAATAGCACTGGTAAATCGTCATTTTTGGCGCTGATCAGAATAATGTGGCACCTGTCCAAAAGACGTAGGCTGCCCAATTTCAATGATCCTATATTTCCACTCGGAGGATTTGATGAAATAGTTTCAAACTACCCAAAAGAGAAAAATAGGGGCAAAGAATTTGAAGCAAAAATACATATAGAGACCACAAAAAAATCTGAAATCATGTCCAATTTGTTTAGAAGTCGAGTTCAGCGAATATCAATCTGGCCCGCGGCCAACTGAATTTCGAATAATAAACACCGAAGATAATATAAAAATACTCATGAAGTACGCCAATAACAATAAAATATTGGCATCGGTTTCTACCGGCTACAATAAAACATCAATAGAATTTCAATTCGTAGACAGCAGTGATTTAATTCAAGAGTTTTACTTCTGTTTAAAATTCGGAAAGCATTAAAATCAAAACATGACCGAAGTTCAGTAGAGCAATTGTTGCAGGAGCAATATGATTATCTTAAAATTAGCGAGTTAGACGAAGATGAAATTGAATTACTATGTACATTAATTGATTCTTTGAATTACTGGCAAATCAAGGATTCTCAACTTAGTGAGCTACACGCAACTGCATCGATCAGATCGCAACCGATGCGAACGTACGAGCAAACTGGAAATATTCGTGATCATGAAGGCGCATATATTCCCGAATATCTCGCAAATGTGTATAGACAGAACAAAAGGAGCTGGAAGCTGTTAAGGCAAAGATTGGAAAAATTTGGTAATGATTCCGGAATGTTTGACAAAATCGGCGTTGGGGAAATAACCAAGGTCCATTTCAAGTTCAATTCCAAAAGCCTGAAGACGGAATTGGGAAACAGCCAAGCAATATTATTGACATGGGGTATGGAGTAAACCAAATTCTTCCGATTTTAACAGAGCTATCAGCTGGCGAGTCCAAGGGTTTGTTTTTGTTCCAGCAACCGGAGGTGCATCTTCATCCTCGAGCTCAGGTAGAATTAGGCAGTTTATTTTGTCGAACCGCCAGCGAGGGCAAAATGCTCGTTGTCGAAACGCACAGCGATTATTTGCTTGATAGAATACGAATAGATATGCGTGACGGGCAATCAAAGATAACACACGACATGATTTCAATACTGTTTTTTGAGCGAAAATCATCTGGCGTTGAGATCAGTTCATTGAAATTGGATGAAAATGGAGATATAATTAACGCACCGCACGGATATCAAGATTTTTTCATGGAAGAGAAACGTAGAGTTTTGGGTTTGTAGATGTGCGCTTTATTGAATGCGAATGTGAAGCACGAGATTTTTGGAATCAATCGGAAAACGGAAGCTGGTGCGGATTCTTTAGATGGATTAACGGAGACATAAAAGGCAAAACTATGAGACTTGTGGTGGGTGGCAAACTGACGAGGGAATTAACAAGAGATGACAACAAGGTTTTAGAGTAGCTTGCGGAGGCTGCTCTTAGCGCAAAAGTGTTTGTTGTAGGTGATTTGGAAATAAATGAAGCAAAAAATGAAATCGACGGAGTCGCACTCCAGTCAAACGATCAGCATGTTATTTTACTAGCTATAGCGAGTGGTGCACGACTGTTGTATTCTAATGACAAAGATTTGCATGCGGATTTTTGATCGCCGAGTATAATCGATAATCCACTTGGTCGTGTTTATTCAACTTTAAGGGGCAGCGGCTTGGATGACAAAAAAGGAGTTTATTGAGGGAAGTTAGCAGACAGTGCAAAAAATGCAACCGGAAGTGAATTTAGTTCAGTGATGCTTATAGGAACGATGAAAATTTGACGTTGTTATGGAGTTGTTTAGCAAGGCAGATCTCTTTGAATCTTTGATCGCCTTTATCGTCATTGGATCATATGTCCGGGTTGATTTAGAAAATCTATTCGCTGTGGTTTTGGGTCGAACCAACGCGGTTGATGGCGTTGTGCCCACGAGTGGTGGCGAAACTGGAACGGGCCCGAGTTTTTCGGTAGTTCAATGTTCAAGCAAGCGTTACACCCGGTCGGTTATCACTGCGATTTAGGCTTCCTGTATTGCAATACGTCGTCATGCCAATCAGCTGGCAACGAGTTTGGGGAGCTTTTGAGCTGGAGGTGTATTTCGGCTGCGATGCGAGCGTACTTCGCCGTCTATAATTGTCATGCCGACGCCTGGAAGATTCCCTTGCCGGACAGACTCGAGCATCGTCGCGCCCGGCGAATGCTGCGCTTGATCCATCAGAACGAAATCGGCGGCGTATCCGTTTTCAATCAACCCCACGTCGAGGTCTCGCATTCTCGAAGTATTTCCTGTCGCAAAGCAAAAGGCGATTTCCGGCGCGACGTTTCCCAGGCTCGATAGCATCGCGATCATTCGAAGTATGCCGAGAGGCTGAACGCCTGAACCGGCCGGACCGTCGGTTCCCAGAATGATTCGGTCAAGCTGCTTGAGTTCGCGAGCGGTATTGACCGTCAACAGCGCGGCTCGCTCGTTTCCGTTGTGCACGATTTCCAAGCTTCTGCTGCACTGCTCGCAGAGGCAGATGATCTGATCGTCGGGAAGGGCCGAATGCCCGCCGTTCACGTGTCCGATGACGTCGGTGTCCGCTTCCAGAACGACATCCTTGTCGATAAGGCCCGAGCCGGGAATTGATGGGCCGCCGGTGTGAATCGTGCTCTGAATTCCGTACTTGCGCGCCCAAGCGACCATTTTCTTGGCAGTCGGTCCATCCTTGACCGACCCTAGGCCAACTTCACCCAGCAGCGTCACGCCCGCGTCCGCCAAATCCTTGAAATCCTGCTCCTCCATGCCGTGTTCGACAACCGGTGCTCCGGCGAGGACCTTCACGCCTGATGGTTTGAAATTCGAGTACCAACGCTGCGCCGCGATGGCCATCGCTTTCAAGCCTACGATGTCCTTGGGCCGACCCGGCATGTGGACTTCGCCTGCCGAAATCAGAGTTGTAACTCCGCCGTTCAGCGTCGAGTCTATCCAGTGCAGCTGTTGCTGTCGCGGCGTGTAGTCGCCCACGACCGGATGGACGTGGCTGTCGATCAAACCTGGGGCGAGCGTGACCCCATTCGCGTCGATGATGACGTCGGAATTGTCGACATCCATATCTTTTTCGAATCCGAAGGTCTCGATCCGCCCGCCGACGGCGACAACGCAATCTCCGTCCAAAACAGGCTGTTCAATCCTTCCGGACAGAATCATTCCTATATTGCGGACTGCGAGTTTCTTCGTGTCTCCTCCCATCTGTTCAATCTCCTGCACTTCAGTTCACCTCGCCAGCTTAAGCCAAGATGACAGCTTTTCAAGGCAGGAACCTGCAGGCATCTTTCGCGGGTGGAGCCAATTTACCCAAGCGGTCAGGGCGCGTCCTATGATTCGCCTTCCCAACGCTTCCGCTCGCAAGACGGTGATGTCGCGCCACATTGACATGGCACCAGGACGGAACTAGTTCATCCGCAGCGCCCAAGTGAAGCCCAATGAGCGGATCGACGGCCTGAATTGTCGCCCGACGAATCCGCTCCATTAGGAAAGCACGACATGAACTCGACCTTGTCCGTCAAGGAAAAGGAAAAGACTTTTCCGGCGCCGCCCGGCGTTTTCGCGCAGACTGTGACGAACGTCGTTCATTACACGGACCGGTTGTTCAAGTTTCGCATGACCCGGCCCTCGACGTTTCGATTCCGCTCCGGCGAATTCGTGATGATCGGATTGCCGAACGCGGAACGTCCGGTTTACCGAGCGTACTCCATTGCGAGTCCGAGCTGGGACGATGAGCTCGAATTCTACTCGATCAAAGTTCCCGGAGGGCCGCTCACGGAACATCTGCAGAAGATCAAATCGGGCGACGTCGTCCTTATGCGGAAAAAACCTACGGGCACGCTTGTGAACGACGCATTGACGCCCGGAAAACGGCTCTATCTTTTTTCGACCGGAACCGGCATCGCTCCGTTCGCTTCGATCATTCGCGATCCTGAAACTTACGAGAAATTTGAGACAATCATTCTCACGCATACCTGTCGATTGGTTGCCGAACTCGAATACGGACGCGAATTGGTGGATGCCACGCTGACCGACCCGCTGGTCGGCGACGACGCTTCGGAAGGTCGGCTGGTTTATGTTCCGGCCGCGACTCGAGAGGAATTCAAGCGAGGCCAGCGGATAACGGATATGCTTAACTCCGGAACGTTGTCCCGGGAGTTTAATTTGCCGAGCTTGTCCAGAATGGGGGATCGGGCCATGATCTGCGGGTCGATGGCGATGCTGAAGGACGTGAAGTCGATCCTCGAGGGCATCGGAATGGTTGAGGGTTCCAACAGTTCGCCCGGGGATTTCGTTGTTGAGCGGGCATTCGTGGATTGAGCAACGAATGTTGCGCCGCCAGCATGAGCAATCGTTCAGGTTTGCGGTACGCTTCCTGAACGCAGGGAATTTGAAACGTTAGATTTCCCGGTTCCTTGCCGCTGAAAGCAGCATTGATACCAAGAACGCAACCGCTGCTGCGACAATGATCGTAGGCCCCGCAGGCGAATTCACCAAATTCGATATCCAAAGTCCGGCCAGTACGGAGCCGCTAGCGATCGCGACGGCAGCTGCCGCCATTCCTTCAGGGGATTTCGAAATGGGCCGAGCTCCCGCAGCCGGGATAATCAGCATCGCGGTAACGAGCAATGCGCCCACGACCTTGATCGCCACGGCCACCAAAGCTGCGAGCGCGACATTCATGTAGAGCTGCTCGCGGTGGGGATGCAGCCCGGAAGCTTGCGCGATTTCAGGATTGAACGTGGACAGCAGCAGCGCGCTCCATCGTGAAGCGACAAAGAAAACAATCGCGGCTGAACCGATCCAGATCACCAGAATGTCCGAATTTGAGACTGCCAAAATCTCCCCGAAAAGGTACGCATCAAGGTCAACTCGGGAGTCCGCCGCGAGCGAAAACGCCACTATTCCGACAGCGAGCGCAGTTTGCGACGCGACGCCCAAGATTGTATTGGATCCAAGAAATCGTTGACCGACTGTCGATACGGTCAGCGCCATCGCCAGTGCGACGCCGAAAACGCCGACGAATACCGACAATTCGAACAAAAGAGCCAGCGAAACGCCCAAAATGGCGGCATGGGCGGTCGCGTCGCCGAAATACGCCAAATTGCGCCACACGACGAAACAACCGATCGGCGCAGCAGCGATTGACACTCCGATGCCTGCGATGATCGCCCGAATCATGAAATCGTCAATGATCATGATTTGAATTCCAAGCTTCAGAGGCTTGATTCTCGGCCGCCGGAAATATCGCCATGACTCCGTCAACTTCGCCGCCGAACATGGACAGAAATTCCTGGGACTTGGCGACTTTGCTCGGAGGTCCTTGGCAAACGATCCGCTTGTTCATGCAAATGACCCTGTCCGCGTATGCGACGAGGATGTCCAGTTCATGACTTGTATTGAGCACGGCGCCGCCGGTCTCGGCTTTGAAATTGCGAATGATGCGGTAGAAGTCTCTGATTCCGTTCCGGTCCAGAGATTGAGTGGGCTCGTCCAGTACTAGGAGATCAGGCGAACCGAGGAGCGCGCGAGCAAGCAAAACTCTCTGCAATTGTCCGAAGGAAAGGGCATGCACTTGCCGCCGAGCAAGCGCGGACACCCCGGTCAGATCCTTGACTTCCTTTGCATTGCTGTCCGATGCGCTCGAGCGAAGTTTCAAAAATCGATCAACTGTCATTGGCATGGTTTGATTCAAAGAAATGCGCTGCGGCAGATAGCCGATCTTCAAATTCGGAGATTTGGTCACAATGCCGGACGACGGCGCCGCCAGCCCGATGATGAGCTTGAGCAATGTGGACTTGCCGGCGCCGTTCGGACCGACGAGCGTGACGATCTCGCCTTTCTCCACGGACAGCTCGATGTCCTCGAGCACGTTGCCGATAGGCAATGCCAAGCTGGCTCCATTGACGGAGATCAGCACTTGTCCGCTCTGTTCCGAGTGTGAGGTCTAGTCGGAATCATTGAGTTGTCGGGCATTTGTTCTTTCAACGCAGTTTTGAAGATGGCCGTTCGAAGCTGACATTGTTCGAATGCAACTCTTCGCAATTCCTCAACTTTTCGAAGTTCAGCGCATTCACGCCTTCGGAATGCCGCCGACGATCCAGCCAACAACCGTATGCAGCAGGATCAGCAACACTATAGAATGTTATAATATATCACAACTCAATTTGAGATTGGGTAGTTTGCAAGAATCAGCGGCAATCAGACGGATGCCGATGATTGCGCCGGGACGGGCGGACGTCGAAATCAATGCGTCATGCCATTGACGCAATAACGCCGCTTGGTCTGAGGCCGCATTCGAGAAACCGACAGGGTCGAAATTCGGCGTTTGCGGGAATTGCTAGGCCATAATCCCGAGTCCGCGTTGCCCGCACTCAACGATCACTTTCCTCCCAGCGCGGATTGATCCACGGCTTTCGATCATCCGGAGGAAGAGCCGGCTTGCCGAGGATGTGGTCCGATGCCTTCTCTCCCACCAAAATCGAAGGCGCGTTGAGATTGCCGTAAGTGATGCGCGGGAAGATCGAGCTGTCCGCAACGCGCAGCCTTTCCACGCCGATAACTTTGCAGGCCGGATCCACCACGGCGAGATCGTCGTCGGCTGCACCCATTCTGCAAGTCCCGCACGGATGATAGGCGCTCTCGGCGTGTTTCCGGATGAAGTCGTCCAGCTCTTCGTCGGACCGGCAGCCGGATCCGGGCGAAATCTCTTCGCCGCGATACGGATCCATCGCGCGTTGCGCAAATACTTCGCGAACAACTCGGATGCCGTGCCTGAAGTCCCGCCAGTCGTCTTCGTTCGACATGTAGTTGAATCGAATCGATGGCGATTCTTCCGGATTTGCGGACTTCAGCGCCACGCGGCCTCGGGACTTCGAGCGCATCGGACCGACGTGCGCTTGATACCCGTGCCCGCCTGCCGCGGATTTGCCGTCGTAGCTTACGGCGATAGGCAAGAAATGGATTTGAATGTCAGGGTATTGGACGCCGGACCGAGAGCGAATGAACGCTCCGCTCTCGAAATGATTCGATGCGCCCGGACCCGATCCGAACAGCAGCCATTGGACGGCGGTCCTAGCGCGACCCGCAAGGTTCCAGTATTTGTGCAGCGTTATAGGGAGTTTGCACGCTTGCTGCATGTAGACTTCCAGATGATCCTGAAGGTTCGCTCCAACGCCCCTCCGATCGCTCACAACCTCGATCCCGAGTTCCTGAAGATGCGAACCGGGTCCGATCCCGGAAAGCATCAGCAGCTTGGGCGAATTTATCGATGAAGCCGAAACGATGACTTCGCGCCTTGCCCGTACGACCTCTTTGGCCCCGCCGCGCTCGATTTCCACTCCCGCCGCGCGTCCTTCTTCAATGAGCACGCGGCGAGCAAAGCCTCGAAGCAGGTCAGCATTGCTGCGCCTGAGCGCGGGCTTGAGGTATGCGTTCGCCGTCGACCACCTCTGGCCCTTCCAGATCGTTCTGTCGAAGGGGCCGAATCCTTCCTGCTTTTCGCCGTTGTAGTCCGGAGTCGTTTCGAATCCTGCCTGCTCTCCTGCCGATTCAAAGGACGAGAACAAAGGGTTGTCCAACTTTCCGCGCGTCACATGGAGCGGGCCGCCGGACCCGCGCCAACTGCGGTCGCCGCCCCCGTCGGCGCCGTGCCAAGCTTCCATCCTCATGAAATAAGGAAGAACGTCGCGGTAGGCCCAGCCGGCGGCCCCCAGCGCTTCCCACCCGTCGAAATCCATCGCGTGGCCTCGAACGTAAACCATGCCGTTGACGGACGACGACCCGCCCACGACTTTGCCGCGGGGGCATGCAAGCTTGCGCCCTCCCAGCCCCGGTTCCGGCTCGGTTGCGAATCCCCAATCGTAACGCCGCATGTTCATCGGATAGGACAGGGCGGCGGGCATCTGGATGAACGGGCCGAAATCCGAAACTCCGCATTCCAGAACCAGCACCGAAGTCTTCGGGTCTTCCGAAAGGCGCGATGCGATCACGGAACCGGCGCTGCCGGATCCGATTACGATGAAGTCGGCTTCATGCATGGATCATGTTCGCTTCCATTCCGGTGAATGGGACAAAATGAGCGTTTCTTCCGCCGAATTCCGCGGCCGCCGCCCGGAGCCGTATTACTTCAAAAGGTGCGCCATCGAAAGTTCACCGCCGAGACGGGCGCTGCATCGTCGCGAGCATCCGGACGACTCCACGCGGAAGCCATCTGCCAAGCGATACAGCGGCGCAACCAAATTTGAACATGGAATCTTTGCTTTCAGCCGGAACTAAGCCTTGCGCTTTGCACGAATTGGGAATTAAAGACGATGCGGCCGCCAAATCTCCGGCGTCCGCCGCATGTTCCCACTCCTGCGCGCAGCTCCCAGCATATGCAGATCTACCTGCCAATTGCCGAAGTGTCAGTAAACGCATTCCTATTGCTCGGTCTCGGCGGGTTGGTAGGAATATTGTCGGGAATGTTCGGGGTCGGGGGCGGATTTCTCATGACGCCTCTGCTGTTCTTCATCGGCATTCCTCCGCCGGTTGCGGTCGCGACCGAAGCAAATCAGATCGTCGCCTCCTCGTTCTCCGGCGCGCTTGCCCATTACAAACGGAAGACCGTCGATCTGCAGATGGGGCTGGTGCTCCTTTTCGGCGGCATAATCGGCTCGGCCTTGGGCGTTCAAGCATTCGCGGAACTGAAAGCGATAGGACAGGTCGATCTGATCGTCCGGCTTTGCTACGTGCTTTTCCTCGGCGTCATCGGCATTTTGATGTTCGTCGAAAGCGCGCGGGCGATCCGGAGGTCGCGCGAAAAGACCGCAGCTCGCAAGCTGCACAAGCACAATTGGGTGCACGGCCTCCCCTTCAAGATGAAGTTCCGGACCTCGGGCCTTTACATCAGCGCCATACCGCCGCTCGCGATAGGCATGATCGTCGGCGTTCTTGCTGCGATCATGGGCGTAGGCGGCGGCTTCATCATGGTTCCGGCGATGATTTACATCATCGGAATGCCGACGAAAGTCGTCATCGGAACCTCGTTGTTCCAGATCGTGTTCGTCACCGCATTCACGACCGTCATGCATGCCACGACGAATTTCGCAGTGGACATCGTGCTCGCGGTGCTGCTTTTCATCGGCGGCGTCATAGGCGCCCAGGTCGGAACCAGGATCGGCGTCAAGCTGCCCGCGGAGCAGCTCAGGATATTGCTCGCTCTGCTCGTGCTCGGGGTGTGCGGCAAACTGGCCTTTGATTTGCTCGCGCAGCCGGCGGAGCTGTACTCGGTCGGAGGCGGAACGGAATGATTCCGAGATTTCTCGCCGCACTGGCTGCGTTGTTCGCGACGGCCGCGAGCGCCGATGAAGAGATCATCGCCGCGCTCAGCCAGAACCGGGTCTCCATCACGGCGAATTTCGACGGCTCGGAAATCTTCGTTTACGGCGCGGTGAAGCGCGATGCGCCTGCCCGGGACGGCGAACCTCTGCACGCGATCGTGACCGTTGCCGGGCCCATGGAGCCGGTGCTGGTCAGGCGGAAGCGTAGAATGTTCGGCATTTGGGTCAATTTGGATGCGGTCGAGATCGACTTGGCTCCGTCGTTCTATGCCGTCGCGACATCCGGCGGGCCGCTGACGGACATTCTGGCGGAAACAGAAGATCTTAGGCACAAGATCAGCGTCGAGAGGCTGATCAGATCCGTAGGCGCGCCGCAATCCATCATGGATTCGCAGCAGTTCACGGACGCGCTCATCCGCATCCGCGAGCGAATGGAGCTTTATTCATCGGCCCCGGTGAAGATTGACTTCCAAGAGGAGACGCTCATCGGCACGCGCATCGCACTGCCCGCAAATCTGCTGGAGGGAGATTATACGGTTCGGCTTTTCCTCGTGCGCGACGGACGGATCGTCGACAAGGAGGAAACCGGGATCTTCGTAAGGAAGGTCGGGCTTCAGCGCTGGATTTTCGCCTTGGCCCATCAGCAGCCGCTCGCCTATGGCGCGCTGTGCGTCTTGCTTGCAGTATTTGCCGGATGGTTTGCTTCCGTCGCATTCAGACGAAGGGTTTGAATCCGTCGGGCGCCTACGCGCGAAGGTTCCGCAATTTGGCGTAGCGCGGGCCCGTCGATCTCCAATCCTGCTTTGCCTCGCGGCCGATCTTGCAATACCGTCGAATGCTGTCAGTTTTGCGGTTCTTTCTGCGAAGCGGCCTCCGTCCCGGAATGAACCGAATTGTTGCAACTCATGCTCTGGTCAGCGCATTTGCTCTGGCGGCGACTGCGCGACAGGCCGCCGCTCATGCGACGGAACAGAGTTTTGTCTTGCTGCTCCCGACAGAGCTTTACACTGCGGCAGGGGTTGGCGCGGTCGTACTGACTGTGGTTGCGCTTGCCTTGATTCCGCCCAAGATGACGCTTCGAATTTTCGCGACCGTGGATCGGTCTCGCCGACCGCTGCGGCGGCATGTCGGAACCGCAATAAGCTTGGCATCTCTGGCCTTTTTCGTCTGCTTGCTGATTTTGGGATTCGCGGGGCCGCGCGATCCGCTGCACAACCCTCTGCCGCTGTTCGTCTGGACGATCTGGTGGATCCTGATGCCGGTCATCCAAGCGGTGTTCGGGGACGTTTGGAAGGTTTTGAATCCCTGGACCGGCCTTTATGATCTGCTGCCCCGCGCAGCATCGGGCCGCGCGCGCGCAAAGCTGCCGGAAACATTCGGCGCCTGGCCCGGCGTCATGACTCTGTTCGGGTTTGCGTCGTTCACGCTTGCATATCCCGCGCCGGACGATCCGGACCGCTTGGCGTGGTTCGCGGCAGGCTATTGGGCATTCACTTTCGCGGGGATGGTTGCGTTCGGCAAGGACGAGTGGTTGTCGAGGTGCGAGTGCTTGACGATGCTGCTCGGATATTTCGCCAGGCTTGCGCCTGTCCGGGCGGAAGACGAATCGCTCCGAATCGGAGTGCCGGGATGGAAGATTTGCCAATCGCCTCCTGCGGAATTCGGAGCCGCCGTGTTCGCGTTGGCCCTGCTTGCAGTCGGCAGTTTCGACGGATTGAACGAAACATTCTGGTGGCTGGCTCGGCTCGACATCAATCCGCTCGAGTTTCCGGGGCGTTCAGCCGTTGTCATTCAAACCGTCTTCGGAATCGCTTTTGCGATCATGCTGCTGTCCGCGGTGTTCGTCGGCTGCGTTTGGGCAGGGCACAGGCTTGCCGGACCGGATGCTTCGGAGGGAACGACATTGCCGGTCTGCATCGGGCGATTCGCATTGTCCATTCTTCCGATCGCGCTCGGCTATCACTTCGCCCACTACCTGACTTCGTTCATGGTCAACGGGCAATACGCCATTGCCGCCGCGTCGGACCCGCTCGATTCAGGCCGCGACCTGCTCGGTCTCGGCGCCTTCAGCGTGACCACCGGGTTCTTCAACACTCTGGCCACGGTACGGATGATTTGGCTTGCGCAGTGCGTTGCCGTCGTCCTCGGGCATATCTTCGCGGTTCTGCTTGCGCATGCTATCGCCGTCGACCTTTACGGCAGGGCGCGGAGTGCTGCCGCCAGCCAAATCCCGCTCGCTGCGCTCATGGTTCTATATACTTTGTTCAGCCTTTGGCTCCTCGCATCGCCGCGCGGCGCTTGAATTGACCCGAAGCGAGGCGAATGAATGCCGACCCCAAACAAAAACTGGACATTGGAGCGAGTCCGATACAAACTTTCTCCAGCGAAATCGCTCACGCACTTCTGCAAGCATTGAGGAGGCCAACATGGAAAACGACAGCATTTCGAATATCAGCCGGCGTGCGGCATTGAAGACGATCGGTGCGGGCGCGGCCGTCGGCGCGGGATTGACCCGCTTCGCCCAAGCCCAAAGCTCGGAGCCGATCCGAATCGGCTTCCAAGTGCACCGTACGGGCATCGGCGCCGCGTACGGTCGCTGGTACGACCGGACAACTCAAGCCGCCGCCATGAAGATCAACGACGAAGGCGGGATCAACGGGCGTCCTGTCGAAATCATTGCCGAAGACGACGGAACCGATCCAAAGCGCGGAGCGGAGGTGGTCGAAAAATTCGCGACGCAGCACAATTGCGACATCGCGTTCGGCACGCTGTTCAGCCACGTCGTGATCGGAGCGGCGCCGCGCGCCGGCGAACTGAAGATTCCTTATTTCGTGGTATCCGAAGGACACCATGTCGCCAGCGGAATGCTCAACCGGTACACGCTTCAGCCCGGCATCACCGACGTGAAGAGCCAATCGCTCTCGATGGCTCCGTTCGTGGAAGCGAATCTCGGCAAGAAGGTGACGATGATGTTTCCGGACTATGCGTTCGGATACGACCACCGCGACAATTTCCCTCCGGCCTTCGAGGCGCTGGGCGGGCAGGTCGTGGCGAAGATCGCAATCCCGCCGACCGAGACTTCGTTCACCCGCTATTTTCCGAACATTCCGCGCGAGACGGAAGTCATCTATCATGTGATGGTCGGGCCCGCGGTGCTCACCTTCGTGAAGGAGCTGGGCGAGTTTTTCGGGCCGAACAAGCCGGAACTGTTCGGTTTCATCGACAGCCTGGAGGCGGTGGACGTCAGCAGCCCCGGCCTTGAGTTCCTTGACGGGACCTATTTCTGGGAGGGGTACCCTCGGTACGCGCAAGCCGGGCAAGCGGATTTCGAGACGGCCTATCGATCGGCGGTAGGGGTGGATGCCAACGGCGCATCGGTTTCCGATAGCCGCGACGTCTCCACCTACGGCCACATGTTCGGATGCTGGGAGACGCTGCACGTCGTGAAGGCGGCGATGGAGGCGGCGGACTATCAAGGACCTGCCGACAGGCCCGCCCTGATTGAAGCCGTGGAATCGATGACGGATTTGCCTCATTCAATTCGTCACCCGCAAGGCGCCAAGGTCTTCAACGGCCGTACCCACCAAGTGTTCGGACACCAGTACATCACGAAGCTTTCCGAAGGCAGGCTGGATCTCGTGCACACGACATCGATTGAAGACACCTTCTACGACGACGAAACCGATTACACGACTCAGATGCTCTAGAGCGGATCTGAATTCAGTGGAATCCTTTGTCCGCGTTTCCGCTTGAACCAAGTTTGCTCCGGAGCAGTTCGAACGGAACAGCCGATATTGGCGGAAGATGGATTTCGGCCCGCATCTTTTCCTCGCGATCCTTGAAGGAGCGATAACGGCGGCGGTGATTTCACTCACCGCCGCCGGCTTGAGCATCGTTTTCGGGATCATGCGCGTGGTGAACGTGGCCCACGGCGAATTCTTCATGCTCGGCGCCGTGGCCGCGTGGTGGGTGACATCCGCTTTCGGCGGCCATCCGGCTGTCGGATTCGTGGCCGCTTTGATCATCGCGCCGGCTTTGGTGGCCGCGCTCGCCACGGGCGCGGACCGCCTTCTTCTGAGCAGGCTCGGATATGACCCGGAGCGCACGATCATGGCCACCATCGGGCTGCTCTACGTGCTGCAGCAAGCAACCCTCATGACGTTCGGGCCGGATCCGAGGCCAGTTCAGCCTCCGTTCAATTCAAGGATTTCAATTCCCTGGCCGGAATTCAGCTCGTCCGGGCTGCAGCTTGTCTGGCCTTGGGGATTGGGGACGACGACTTACAAGTTGTTCGTCATCGCAGCGGCAATCGCAGTTCTGATTCTGCTTTGGATGGTGATTTCGCGGACCCGGTTCGGCCTTGTCATGCGCGCCACTCAGCTCGACCGGGAAATGGCGCTCGCCTTCGGAATTCCGGTTGATCGGGTCTATGCCGCAGTGTTCGGACTCGGAGCCGGAATCGCCGCGCTGGGCGCAGTGCTCATCGTGCCCGTCAAGCAAGCGCATTATCTAATGGGCGGCGACCCGCTGCTGCTTTCGTTCATCGCCGTGATCATCGGCGGATTGGGCAGCTTGCGAGGCACGGTCGCCGCGGCGGTCTTGATCGGCATGAGCGACGGAATTGTCTCGGTATTCTTTTCGCCGACGCTCGCGAAGATACTGGCCACATTGCTGGTCGCATTCGTGCTGATCTTCAGGCCTCAGGGCTTGTTCGGGAGGCGAATCGCTTGATTTCGTCTCGCCGTTCGACACTTTTCCACGGCGGAGTCCTCGCGTTTCTAGCCGTGCTGTTCTTCATCCTGCCGGAGTATCATGTCGGCAATTTCGCCCGAATCATGGTGCTTGCGGCCTACGCGATCGGCTACAACATCCTGTTCGGCTACACGGGGCTTCTGAGTCTCGGCCACGCGCTGTTCTTCGCGGCTGGCATGTACGGTCTCGGCCTTTCGATCAAGTTTTTGGGATTCGCGCCGACAACGGCATTTCTGGCAGGAACACTGTCCGCGGCGGCTGTTTCCGCGACCGTCGGATTTCTTGCGCTGAGGACGTCGGGCGTCGCGTTCATGATTGTAACTTTGATGTTCTCCCAAGCCGGATATTTGGCAATCCTCCTGTTCGGCGAATACACGCGGGGCGACGAAGGCTTCGTCATCCAGCAATCCGAGCGCATTTTGTCCGGCATCGACCTGACTGGGCCTATGGCGCGGTACTATGCGGCGTTCGCCGTATTTGCCGTCTGCTTCGCATTGTCCGCGTGGCTCGTCCGGACGAAATTCGGTCGGTGCTTGGTTGCAATCCGCGAAAACGAAGAGCGCACCCGAATGATCGGCTACGACGTCTCGGCGCATAAGCTGCTCGCCGTCATCGTGTCGGGAACCATATCCGGCGTCGCGGGCGCCGCTTACGCGCTCCTGTTCGGTTATGCGGGAGCGACGTTCGCTACGGTCCAGTATTCCATATTTCCGCTCCTCTGGGTTTTGCTCGGAGGTGCCGGAACCACCATAGGCCCGCTGATCGGAACGGCGTTCGCATTCTATCTCATCGATTTGTCCAGCGGTGTAACGACCGCCTATCTGATCGTGGTCGGAGCGGCCATCATGCTGCTCACGCTGTTCGCGCCGCAAGGCATCGCCGGCGAAATCCGCAAGCGGGCCGCGGCATGGCTGCCATGAGCCTGCTTTCCACCCGGGGGTTGTCAAAGTCCTTCGGAGGACTGCACGCGATTCGCGATGTCGATTTCGAATTGCCGGAGGGTCAGGTACGCGCGCTGATCGGCCCGAACGGCGCAGGAAAATCCACATTCGTAGGAGCCGTGTGCGGCCGCATTCCGGCTTCGGGGGGAAGCGTCCGGTTTGCTGGAACGGACGTCACGCGATTGCCGGCCCACAAGCGCATCTGCCTTGGCATTGCTTACACATTCCAGATAACCTCCGTTTTTGCCGGATTGCCGGTCCGCGAAAACGTGGCCTTGGGCGTAAGACGGGCGCTCCGAGCCGAGGGCGCTGAAGCCGGCAAAGCGGTGGACCACGCATTGGAGCGGGTCGGGCTGGACGAACATTCGGATCGGCTTGCCGGGGATTTGAGTTACGGCCACCAGCGTCTGTTGGAAATCGCAATGGGTCTCGGTCAGCGACCCAAGCTGTTCGTACTCGACGAGCCCACGCAAGGCTTGTCTGAATCCGAAGTGGAGGAATTCAACGGACTCATCAGAAGCCTCTCGGGCGAAACCACGATTCTTCTAATTGAGCACAACATGAGGGTCGTCATGGAAATTGCCGATTACATCACTGTTCTGAACAACGGCAGGACGCTGGCGGAAGGCGCTCCGGAGGAGGTTCGGAGCAACCGCGCGGTCCAAGACGCCTATCTGGGAACCGCCTGATTGCTTGAAGTTAGAGATATCCACACGGGCTACGGTCGCTCGCGCGTTCTGTTCGGCGTTTCTCTGACGGTCAAGCCGGGAGAAATCGTTTGCTTGATGGGCCGGAACGGCGCCGGCAAGACAACCTTGATGAAATCGATCATGGGGTGGCTGCCACTCAGTTCAGGCCTCATTTTGCTGGACAACGAGGAAATCAGTGCGCTGCCCCCGCATGAGATTCCGAAACGGCGGATCGGCTTCATACCGCAAGGCAGGAGGCTGTTCGCGGAACTGACCGTCTCGGAAAATCTTGAGATCGGGTTGATGGCGCGAGGGGCAGGACGCGAAGTGCGTGAACGGGTGCTGGAGATGTTTCCAAGGCTTCGGGATCGGCTCGGTCAGCCCGCGGAGACACTTTCGGGCGGCGAGCGGCAAATGCTTGCGACGGCGCGGGCCCTTTGCCTTGAACCCCGGGTGCTCTTGATGGACGAGCCCACGGAAGGGCTTCAGCCCTCAATGATTGAATCGATCCAACAAGTCATGTTGCGAATGAAGTCCGACGGATTGGCGGTGCTTCTGGTTGAGCAGCGTTTCGATGCCGTGCTTCCGGTCGCGGACGTTGCCGTATTCATCGAGAACGGCATGAACAAAGAGACCGTCGATGCCGACGAACTCAGGTCCGACCACTCGAAGCTGAAATCTTACCTCGCTGTTTGAGCAAACGATTCAATTCAAAGAATGTTGGCCAAGCACGCAAGATTATTTGTCAATAGGCGCCTGTTTCGGTGTTCATGCTATATTCCCTTTACCAAATTTGCGTCTTAACATGTTGTTAATAGTGATTAATCTGCGAATTCCGGCATAAAGCACGCGACAAGTTGCAAGCAACGATTCACTCCGGTATTCTTGCACAGGCTGCCGTGGCCTTAAGCTGGGATACTGAACAGACTTACTTCGGTTTTTTGCCTGAAAAAAGCAAAATTTGAGTCGACATGCCCGACTGGAACTGTTTATTTTACACGAAGGTAAAATTTGCATACTTGCAAAACTAAGCTAGCACCTGTCGAAGAAACGGTTCAATAAACGAACTACGAGGCAAAAAAGAATGAGTAAAATCAATATACTTAGGGCGGTCGAAAACATTAGGTCGCGCACTACGGTTTATACACCGGTAGTTGAAATTATTGTAAACGCAGTCCAAGCTACTGCTGACAAAAATTCAAGCGACGGCCAAATTGAGATTTTCGTTGAGCGATCAAGTCAAGAAGAGTTGGATCACGGAACACCAGCCGTCGATAGTATTTTTATCAAAGACAATGGCGTTGGGTTTACGGAAGAAAACAGAGAATCATTCGATACATTGTTTTCGGATCACAGGATCTCGCAAGGGGGAAAGGGATTTGGTAGATTTACGTGCTTAAAATACTTTGAAGATCTTATAGTTAAAAGCGTCTTTAAAGACGGGCAAAGATATAGGAGTAGAGAATTTAATATGGGCAAGGGCAATGATATTATAGTAAACGAAAAGATCAGCGACAGCGATGAGCGCAATACAGGGACTACTGTAAAACTTTCAAAAATAAAGGATGGAAAGTTCATAGACAAAATGCTCCCGACGATAGCTAGAGTTTTGACTGAGCGACTACTTCCATATTTTATAGATAGCAGATACACACCGCCCGATATCTCTATATCTGAAGCTGACGGATCCGGTAAAATCATACTCAACGAATTCTTTACTAATCAGCTAACTGATTCAATACAGGAAATAGACGTTTCGGATAATAATTTTATCCTAAAGGATGGAGATAACGAACATAAATTCAAAGTTCGTGTATTCAAGTTCTATTCGCCAAAAAGTCACCGAAGTAAAGTTAGTTTAGTTGCGCATAGACGCGAAGTGGCAGATACACCAATTCAAAAATATGTTCCGGAATTTGCTGACGAATTTTTTGAGAAAAAGACAAACGGTTCGGAAAATAGGGAGCGGAACTATATCATCAAAGCGTATATTCTAAGTGATTATCTTGACGAAAATGTTTCACTAGAACGCGGTGGGTTTGAATTTGGGTTGCGGAGCGACATGCTAACTCCGGTGGCGCAAGAGGACATCGAAAGGAAGGCTGCGGAAATTGCGCGAATGGCTGTTGGAGATGAAATTACTATGCGGCAGGAGAAAAAAAGGCTTTGGGTGCAGGAGTACGTTGATAATGATGCGCCTTGGCATAAGTCACTCCTAAAATCTATTGATCTTTCGAATATTTCCTATCGTCCCTCCAGTGAGGAAATGGAGTTAAGTTTTCAAAAAGAAAAGTTTCGTATTGAAGCAGATATTTCAAAAAAGGTGAACCGGATTCTGGAAGACAAAGATATTGGTATCTTAAAGGAAAATATAACGGAAATCGTGCAACAAATATCTGAATCAAGTAAGAACGATCTTATGCACTACGTAGTATTCAGGAGAAAGGTTTTGGAACTTTTCAGCAGGAAGTTGGAGCTGGATCCGGATGGCCGGTACTCTTCGGAGGGCGCAGTGCATGACATTATTTTTCCTAGACGGAATGATACGGATTCAACCCCATTTGAGGAACATAACTTATGGATAATTGATGAGCGGCTGAACTTCACAAGTTTTGTGTGCTCTGACAAGCCATTGAATGATAGCAATACCGGCAGGCCGGACCTGGTTGCTTTTAATAGACGAGTTTTGTTTCGAGGTAACAATGAGGCAAGTAATCCAGTATCGATCTTTGAGTTCAAAAGACCGCAACGCGATGATTTCGTGAATCCATCTGCAGGTGATGATCCGATTCAGCAAATCATTAGGTACGTTAAAGGCATTCGTAATGGGAACTTCAAAACTCAAAAGGGTCGGAGTATTCAGGTGTTAGATAATACGCCGATTTATGGATATGTTGTATGTGATTTGAGCAAGAATGTAGAAGATTGGCTTGAGTTTGATAAAAATTTCAAACCAATGCCTGATAAAATGGGGTGGTTTCAGTGGCATGGAAATATGAATTTGCACTTGGAGGTAATAAGTTGGGATAAAATTTTGCAAGATGCAGAGATGAGGAATAAAATATTTTTTCGCAAGTTGGGTATCAATTAATTTAAGGTAGTTATCTACCGGGACCATCGCTTATGCCGTGATATTACCTTATGCGCAAAGAGATGCGATGACTCGTTGTATTAAGGACTAGTATTTAAGGAAGGCAGTAACCTTTACACAATTAGTTTGATTTGCCTGTCGCGCTGAGTTGCTTAATCAAATTATAAGATTACAATATCGGTCGTTCGGTCAAGGGGGATCAGCCGCGATTTGGATGCATCGCGGGCGACTGTTCGGAGGTTGTTCGTTCGTTCGGCGACGGAGTTCGCGTATGAGTGCAATATGAAGCCGCGTCTGGAGACCGCGCCTTGGAGATCTGAGTTCGACGTGATTTTGGCGGAAAACGAGATTTTTCCGAGACGCGAGCGATTGATGCTGTTGCAGATTTTCGAAGATTTTCGGGATTGGGTTACGCCGCTGGCTACGATGTTGTCCAACGGCATGCGGCGCGTTTCAGGATGGAGCGGGAGTACCGGTTGGCTTCGTACGCGCATGTTCCTCTAAGCTTCAGTTGTATGCCAATTATCCTGCAAATTCGGTCAGTTATGTCAAGAATGTAATTGGTGACCCGCAGTCCCCGGGCAAAAACCCGGAGCGCGTCGCGTAAAGAGAAAGACCAGTGCACGTAATCTCCCGTCAAGCGTTTTTTGGATTCAGGAAAGCTTTTTGACTTCGCTCGGATTCAATCACTTGCGCACGGCCGTGAGGAGCTAATCCAAAACGCTTCCCAGATCGACGTTTCGCTCAATTCCCGGCGGAATACGACATGCAAAGAAAGAATTGAAGAGATTCAAGGCTAGCGCGTGAAAAGCGATTTTTCTTCAGAGTTTCGTCGCGTATACCTTTATATACATTGAACGCTACAATCATGTAGATGCCGCTCAGCAACGGGGGCGACCGATGGCCTTTAATCTAGCGCACAGACCGGATCTCGACAGCCGCGTCGAGAAACTTGCCGGTCGTCTCGGGCTGACGGGTCGCGGACGCAAGACCGAGACGATTGAACAAGCGCTTGATCTTCTTGAGGAGCGCGTGGCACAAGACCGACCGGATCGGACGGCCATCGAGGCGTCGCTTGATCGTTACATCATCAATGGATCCAATTTGTGCAAGCGTCTAACCCCTCGGGGCGACGACAGCGGTCCGCCGTTGTCGCTTTCCCTTCAGCAAGCCCTCTACGACGAGCGCGGGCTGCCAGAGTGATCGTTCTCGATAACTCGGCGATCTTGGTTATCCTTTTTTAAGGAGTAGTAGGCCGCCTCGTTCCGCGACCGGGTCGGCAAGGCCGGTGGCGCTATGGTTTCGGAATGCACTGCTGTCGAGTTCGCCGCCGTCACCAGTCGCGACCGCAATCTTTTCTCGTTGGCACAGGCGTTCTTGGATGAGCCGTTCATCTCTGTCCAAGCCGCTGGACGCGGCACAAGCTGTCGCCGGGCACGCCTATCGGCGCTGCGGCAGGGGTCGTCATCCCGCGGGCCTCAATTTTGGCGACGTCTTCGCATATGCACTTGCTCGGGAGACGGCTCTTCCGCTGCTGTTCAAGGGTATGGATTTCTCTTGCGCCGATATCAAGGCGGCCCAAGCGAGATAGTTTTCGCATCGGTGCAAAAGGCAGTTGCTCTCATCTTGCACCGGGACCGGACAACCCTTGAGTGATTGTCGGACATAGGCCGGATGAGCGATTGAACTGCGCCAGCACGGAAAAGGGAATTCCAAATCGACAAAGCCGCTCTGGTCGATGCACGCATAGGTTGGCGGCATGCCGCCCTTTCTCAGCTATGCGAACCGGATGGACATCATTAATGATATGCTCTTGTTCCAATTTTACCTGTCGAAGTGTTGATTGATTCGGGTAAATCAAGTGCTTTAGTATCATCAACGCTCCAGCAAATGTGCAATCGGCCGCGCGACGCAAGCCGAGATCACGCCGGGATAAATAGCATGGTGCACGAAATTCGAACCTATCTGGTCGATGGCCTCCAATACTGCAATTGGTCGCGACGGATATTCGAGCAAATGCGCAAGGGTCGCGTGGACGCGGTGCATGCTACTGTTTCGTACCACGGCAACTTCCGCGATGCCGTAAGGGATCTTTGCCGCTGGAATCGACTGTTCGAAATGAATTCCGACCTGGTTATTCCCGGCCGATCTTCGCTCGACGTGGAGCGCGCGAATGAATCGAACCGGACGGCGATTTTTCTTGGACTCCAGAATCCTTCGCCGATCGAAGACGACATCGACTTGGTGGAAATCCTCTACGCGCTCGGCATCCGCTTCATGCAGATCACGTACAACAATCAATCGCTGCTCGCGTCGGGATACTCCGAATCGTCCGATTCCGGCCTGACGCGCATGGGCCGCGAAGTTGTCGACGAAATGAACAGGGTCGGAATGGTCGTCGATCTGAGCCACTGCGGCCGGAAATCCGCGCTGGAAGCCGCGAGATACTCGAGGCGTCCGGTTGCCGTTACGCATGCGAATCCGCGATGGTGGAAAGATGTTGAACGCAACGTTCCCGACGAGCTGCTTGAAGTCTTGAGCGATACCGGCGGCATGATCGGCTTTTCAATCTACCCGCTCCACCTCGCCGGAGGTTCCGACTGCAAAGCCGAGTCTTTCGCCGAGATGATCGCTCGGTGCGCCGAGACCTTCGGGGTCGATATCTTGGGAATCGGATCGGATCTCTGCCAAGACCAGCCGGGAAGCGTCCTAAGCTGGATGCGCGAAGGCAGATGGAAAAAAACGAGTGCGGAAAAGGTGAATCATGATCGGGCGGAATTTCCGCCGCAGCCCGCGTGGTTCAAGGACAACACCGATTTCGCCAACATTGCCGAGGCGCTGGCCGGTGTCGGTTTCGACGGCCAGGAAATCGACAAGATCATGGGCGGCAATTGGATGCGCTTCTTTGAATCGTCCTTCGGAGTATCGGATTGATCATGCAAACTGCCGACTCGGTCGATTCGACTGCGCCTGCTTTGAGGCATCCTTCAGAAGTCATGCGACTCGAGCGGATGGGCGCATTCCATCCTACGCGCCTGAGCTTCATGCGCATTCTGATCAGGCGATTGAGTTCGGAAAGCGCTCGCGTTTCGCGACAGCTATGGGAATTCGACGCCGACGGCTACGGAAGAGCGGTTTATTCACTGAATCTCGCCGGCCGGCATTACAGCCTGTGCGCATTCACGGCGCCACTGTCGGAATCTGAGCGTACGGACAGGGTGATCGCGACGAGATGGGACGCGACATTCGCTTTGTACGACGGCTTGCCGACCGCATCCGACCTGGAACGAATCAAGCAGAACGTAAGTCGGCAGGAGCAAGGCCGATATAGTCCGAAAGAACTTGTGATCAGCCGCGCCAACAAAAGCGTGCGGTTGTTCGAACATGTCGTCGACCGTTTGGCGCAAGGTCTGCAGCCGCATGCGGAATTGGTGAAGCGGACGGGCTATCTCATGCGGACCACCGCAGTATACGGAAACGGAAAGTTCGGAATAGCGGACCGACATGTGATCGCGGACCGTGCCGGATTCCATGAGCCGTTCCAAGCCGAACTCCTGACAGTGTGGCTGATCAGAGGATTCACTCTTGATCTCGTGGAGCATATCGCCAAATCCCGAAGCTCCGGCTCATTCGCTCCGTTGCATGGGAAGTTCAGACGACACCTCGGCATCGGCAACGCGACGGGGTTGGGCATGGCGCCTTTCCTGGTCAGCCATTCAATGCTCTTGAACAACTGGATGGTTGCGCGCGAAACCGCTCTGGCGCGCGTTCGCAAAATGGAACGGGCCTCCGCGGCTTCGATTTGCAGAATGCCGGAGATTTGCCGACGGGCATCAAAGCATCTTCGGGAATGGAATGTCGAAGACGAGCGTCAGATGTTTCGCATCGAGACGGCGAGACGCGAGTTGGAAAATGCGATGGCGCTGGTCTCCGGAAATGCGCTTTCTTTGGAATTTCCTTGGAACAGGCTGATGCGCGCATCGAAGGATTGGTCGTTGGAGACGCAGGAGCTGATGGTCTCGATTGTGCTCGAGCCCCACGGTGAGATCGTTGACGGCCTTGCCGAGTCCATGTCCAGCAGCAGCGTGCCTTGCGTGGATCCGAACATGAAGGTTTCGCGACTCGATGAATTGATAAGTGAAAATTACGCTTGGGCAAAGGACTCGGATTTTGAAGATGCCGAATCGCGTCGGCTGTTCTGGTACGTGTCCGAGGAAAAGCTGGAACCCAGACTCGGCGATCGATTTCGGGAGCCGGGATCGGAGTTGGAGTTGCCGCTCGACGTCGCATTCAGGGTGAATCGGCTCGCAAACGACCTGCAAGCTGGAAACGGCGGGACCGTCGCGGAGTTCCTCTCCGACTTCCCGGAGCATCGCCATGCCGTGCGAAGAGTTCAATGCTCGGCAAACTTCCCATACTGCGATATCCGCGACAACCTGACGGGCTCTTCTTGCCGTCCGATCGACATGCTGCGATGCAAGCTTTCGTTTTTCGGAGCTACCAAGTTCGATCCCAAATCGGATCTCTGGACGCGAATTACGATGTTTCAAGGCGCGCCGACCTTCGAAACAGTTGCCGCCGATGATCCGGACGGCTGGTTTTTTCCGGTCTTCGGAGAATAGCGCTGCGTCTTTCGATCAACGAAATCGAGCAATCAATCCGGAAGGCGGCGATTGCTTGCGGCTGGCCCTATGGAATCGCCGAAGAATTCGGGCGCGCCGCATCGTGGGCGGCCGGGCTTGGCGTCAACGCAATTCCTGCGCTCTTGGATTGCATGAAACCCGGATTGGCGTCGGCAGCGCCGTGCCAGGCTGGAGATCTGATGAAGTTTCCAGAGGGCGCGGCGGGAGTGATTTCAGCAATGGATCGGCTTGCCGACCCGAGGATTGACTGCGTTTTGCTGGCGTCGACGAAAGAAGTAGTCGGACCGGCCGCATTTGCCGGGGTCGCCGCCAAGACTCGCGGAGTTTACATTGTCGCTACGGACTCAAGAGGCATGATTTTCACTGTAGGTCCCGCCTGCTGCGACATCCTCCAGACAAAAGCAATTTCGGCGAGAGAAATCCTTGTCTGCTCGGAACCGGTCCAATCGCATATCCGACCCGGCATCCCGTTCGACGGATTCGAGCTTGACGATTCGTCCTGGTCGGAATTGGAGGCCATGGCTGCCAAATCCTACGTGCCTGCGACGGACCATTCCAGACGAGCCGGGGCAGGTTCCGAAGCTTCGGACAACGATTGAAATTCCGGTCTCTCAGCAATCGCCGCAAAATATCCAAAGAAAAAAGGGCGGGTCGTTCCCGCCCTTCAATGGTTCGGAATTCGCTGCTTCGCCGAATCTTCCAGAGGTCAGGCTAAGCATCGCCGTCGCTACTGAGGGATGCTTCCCTCGACGCCTTCAACATAGAAATTCATGCCGAGCAGCGTCCCGTCGTCCGCGACTTCGCCTTCGGCCAGCCAAACGGAGCCATCCTGGCGGTTCAAAGGCCCGGTGAAAGGATGGTATTCGCCCGCGGCGATCGCGTCGGAAAGAGCTTGCGCCTCGTCCCTGACTTCCTGCGGAATCCTCTCGGAAAACTCGCCGATCTTGACCATGCCTTCATTGATTCCATGCCACGTGTCCACGCTTTCCCAAGTTCCGTCGATGACGGCCTTCGTCCGCGCGACGTAATACGGCGCCCAATTGTCGATGATCGATGAAAGGCGGGCGGTCGGTCCGAATTCCATCATGTCGGAAGCTTGGCCGAATGCGAAAATGCCCTTTTCTTCAGCGATGATCATGGGAGACGCGCTGTCCGTGTGCTGCATGATGACATCCGCGCCTTGGTCAATCAGCGTGGTCGCAGCATCCGCCTCTTTCGCGGGGTCGAACCAGGTGTTCACCCAGACGATCTTGAATTCGATATCCGGATTTACCTTTTTCGCATGGATGTATGCGGAGTTGATGCCGCGGATAACCTCAGGAATCGGGTACGAGGCGATGTAGCCGATGACGTTCGATTCCGTCATTTTTCCGGCGATATGGCCGATGATGGCCCTGCCTTCATAAAAGCGCGCAGAATATACCGATACGTTGGGCGCGCGCTTGTAACCGGTCGCGTGCTCAAATTTGACATTCGGGAACTTCTTGGCAACATTTATCGTCGGATCCATGTAGCCGAACGAAGTCGTGAATATCAGATCATGCCCTGTCAGCGCGAGCTGCGTCATCACGCGCTCGGAATCCGCGCCTTCAGGAATGCTTTCGTAAAAGGTGGTTTCCACATCGTCGCCGAACGCTTCCTCGACCGCCAGCCGACCTTGGTCATGTTCGTATGTCCATCCCAGGTCGGCTATCGGGCCGACATACACGAAACCGACCTTCGCCTGCTGTGCCGAAGCGCCGACTGCAAAGGCAGCAACCAACCCGATCGAGCACGCGGCTGCCGCAAGTGTTTTCATATTGATCATGGAGTTCTCCTCTTTTTGCAATCCGGCGGAACTGCCGGAACTGGAACCAATCATCCGGACGCGTGAAACGTTCTGCCCAGCGAAGCGGGCGCGCTCGCGATATGCCGGAACCGTGCCCCGGATATAGCGGCTAGCGCGACGATTGTCACGATAAACGGAGCCATGGACATGTAGGCGGCGTTGATATCGACGCCGGCGGCCTGCAGATTCAGTTGGAGCATGGTCACTCCGCCGAACAGCATCGCGCCGATTACCAGGCGTCCGGGCTTCCACGACGAAAAGACGACCAGCGCGAGCGCGATCCACCCCGCACCGGCGGTCATTCCTTCCGTCCACTGCGGAATCCTCACCAGCGAAAGATACGCTCCTCCAAGCCCTGCGCAGGCGCCTCCGAACATGATCGCCGCTATGCGCGTCAAAACGACTCCGTAACCGAGCGCGTGAGCCGAATCATGATTTTCGCCGACCGCCCGCAGGGCGAGACCTGCGCGCGTGTATTTCAGAAACCACCAGACGCCCGCAACGATCACCAGCGCAAGATAGACATAGTAATCGTAACTGAACAGGATCTTTCCCAAGATCGGAATGTCGCTCAGGAACCAGCCTTCCGGAGACGGAAATTTCGGGGGCTTGATGCCCGCGTACGACTGGCCGAGCATCGCGGAAAACCCGAGGCCGAACATGGTCAACGCAAGGCCTGTGGCGACCTGGTTCGACTTCAAATACTGCGTAAGCACGCCGAACAGCAGCGACAGCAGCGCCCCTCCGAACGCCGCCGCAAGCAAACCCAGCCACGGCGTTCCGGATTCGATCGTCGCGATGAATCCGAAAACCGCGCCCGTGATCATCATGCCTTCGACCCCGAGATTGAGCACGCCGGCCTTCTCGACAACCAGCTCGCCGATCGCCGCGAGAAGTATCGGTATCGATGCGATGAGAATCGTGGCAATCAGCGTTAGCGGATCGATGGAAGAAAAGTCCATATCAGGCGCTTTCCGTCTTTGTCAGCCGAATTTGAATGCGGTATACCGACAGGAAGTCCAGCGCCAGCAGGAAGAACAGAAGCATTCCTTGAAAGGCCTGGATCGAAGCGGCCGGCAGCCCGAGCATGAGCTGGGCGAGTTCGCCGCCGATGTAGGTCAAGGCCATGAGGATTCCTGCGAGCGTGATGCCCACGGCGTGGAGCCGCCCGAGGAACGCCACGATTATCGCCGTGAAACCGTATCCCACGTTGAAGTCGATGGAAAGCTGGCCCGCCGGTCCGGAAAGCTCCATGATTCCTGTCAGGCCTGCCAAGGCGCCTCCGGCTCCCAGACAGAACACCACGAGCCAATTGACCTTGACGCCGGCGTATGCCGCCGCCCGCAGCGACTCGCCCGCAAGCTTGATCTGAAACCCGATGAAGTGCCTCTTGTAGAGAAGATGCGCGCCCAGCACGGCGGCGGCGGCGAACAGGATGCCCAAGTGAATCCCGGTTCCGGGGATAAGTTCGGGATTGGAAGCGCTGTCGTAATATTGGAGATTGCGCGAGCCGGGAAATCCCGATCCCTCCGGATTCCGGAGCGCGCCGACTGACATGGCCGCCAGGAAATGCTCGGCGACATACACGAGCATGAGCGATACAAGTATCTCGTTGGCGTAGAATCGGTTCTTCAAGATGGCCGGAATCATCGCCCAAGCGAATCCGCCTGCGGTTCCTGCGATGATCATGAGCGGGAAGATCCACCATGCGTCGAGCGGATAAAGGGCGAGCGCGGTCGCGCCTCCGGCGATCGCGCCCATGATGTACTGGCCTTCGGCGCCGATGTTCCAAAAATTCGCCCGGAAACCCAATGAAAGACCGATCGCGATCATGATAAGAGGCGCGGCCTTGACGAGGATTTGGGGTCTGGCATAGCTCGCAAGGTTGGGATCGAACAGCGGCGACCAGAAAATTGTTTTGATCGCCTCGAAGGGATCTTTTCCCAGTGCCGCGAACATGATCGCGCCCGCGATCATTGTGGCCGCGACCGCGATCAATGGGGTCGCCGCAGTCCAAGCCCTCGAGGCTTCCTGGCGACGCTGAAGTCTAAGCATCGACGCCACTCGCCGCGACGGCCATCCCGTGGGACCCTCCCATCATCAGTCCTATTTCTTCTCTCGTCAGCCTGTTCGACGGCTTCGCCTCCGACATGCGGCCCTCGTTCAGCACAGCGATGACATCCGATATCTCAATCAACTCTTCCAAATCCTGGCTGATCACAACGACGGCCGACCCGTTCTGGGCGAGATCGATCAGCGCCTGCCGGATGGCGGCGGTCGCCGCCGCGTCCAACCCCCAAGTCGGCTGGTTTACCACTAGTACAAGCGGATCGTTAAGGATAGCCCTTCCGATCAGAAACTTTTGGAGGTTGCCGCCCGACAGCGAACTAGCCGCGTTTTCGACGCCGGCCGTTCTGACGTCGAACCGGTGCACGATCAACTCCGCAAATCTGCGCGCTTTGCTCCAATCCACTACGCCGCGCTTGACCAAGTTCTTCCGCGACGCTCCGGCAAGAAGAACGTTTTCAATCAAGTTCATTTCCGGCGCCGCCGCGTGGCCGAGACGCTCTTCAGGCGCGGTCATCAAGCCGATGCGCCGCCGGGCGTCCGTGCCGAGCGTTTCGATTTCAGCCCCGTTCAGCAGAATGCGGCCGCCGGTAACCCGCGCTTCGCCGGAAATCGCTGCGATAAGCTCGTCCTGCCCGTTGCCCGCGACTCCCGCGATCCCGAAGATTTGCCCGCCTTTCACGGAAAACGACGGGTTCCTGATTTTCGTTCCGAACGGCGAATCCTTCGAGGTCAAAAGGTACTCAACCGCGAAAATCGGGTTTTCCGACTTGGTTCTCCTGCTCGTCACAGGGGACTTGAACGTACCGCCGACCATCAGCTCGGCAAGCTGGCGAGCGGATTCTCGCCTCGGATCGCAGCTCGCGACGACGCGACCCGCGCGAAGGATCGTCGCGGCGCTGCAAAGCGCGCGGATTTCTTCAAGCTTGTGCGAAATGTAGAGAATCGACGTTCCGTTCTTCGCCAGAGTTCTAAGCGTGCTGAACAGGATGTCCGCTTCCTGCGGAGTCAGGACCGAAGTCGGCTCGTCCATGATCAGCAGTTTCGGCTCCTGCAGCAGGCAGCGTATGATTTCCACGCGCTGCCGTTCGCCCGCCGAAAGACGGCTCACCCGCTCTTCGGGGCGAAGCGGAAGGCCGTATTTTTCCGCGGTGTCGATGATCATCCGGGTGAGCTGCTTGGCGACCGGCGGATGCTCCATGCCCAAGGCGATGTTCTCGGCGACGGTGAGGGCTTCGAACAATGAAAAATGCTGGAACACCATCGCGACGCCTGCGGACCGCGCGTCTTTCGGGTCGGCAGGTACGTGCTCGTGCTCACCGAACCACATCCGCCCGGCATCCGGCTTGATCACGCCGTAGACCGTCTTCACAAGCGTCGATTTTCCGGATCCGTTCTCCCCGAGCAAGGCATGGATTTCGCCTTGCTCCAAGCTGAACGCAATGCCGTCGTTGGCAAGGACGCCGGGATAGGATTTGGTCAGCCCGTCAACTGAGAAGAATTTGGTCAATGGCCTGTTTCTCCAGTTCGCGGCTAAGCGCCGGGGCCTGCCAGAAGGCTCGCAGCGACACCGATGGCGATCGCCCTCGGATGCTTTCCGAGAGCGGGGTCTCCGATCGGGCACTTTATCCTATCGACCGACGATTCGGGATGGCCGATCTCAACCAGCCTCTTCCTGAATCGCGCCCACTTAGTGTCGGAGCCAATCAAACCCGCAGTTCTGAACGGACGTTCCAGCAATCTTCCGCAAATCTCCAGATCAAGCGCGTGGGAAAAGGTCAGAATCAGATGATCCGCTGCCTCGGGAGCGCAGTCTACGGCGTCAGCCGGGTTTTTTTCAACCGAAATTTCAGCATTGGAAGGACATTTCTGCGGAAAGCGCTTCATCGCCACGTCGATCCATTTCGTGCGGAAGCCCGGCAGCGGGCCGAGGACGTCCGCGACCGCCCGGCCGACGTGGCCGGCGCCGTAGAGCCAAACATGCCTCTCCGGCGAGCGGGCTGGTTCAATCAGCCATCCTGCCACCAATGTCGAGCGCATGCTGCCCCGAGAGTCTCCGATTCGGCGGAGCGTGCGTTTCACGGCATTCGGCGGATCCGTTTCCGACCCTTCCGCGTGGCGCGCGAAACTGCCGGTTCGCGCCACTCCCTTTTTTGCTTCGTCGAAGCCGCCTCGGTCGAAAATCTCCGTCAATAGGGTGACGGCGCCGCCGCAGCATTGGCCCAAGCCGGGGCCGAGCGAATACTGCCTCAGCGTCGCCGATTCGGAACTGCTCTCCAAAAGGCTGCGCGCGCCGCCGATCGCTTGGAGCTCCAAAGTCCCTCCGCCGATCGTGCCGCTTTCGCCTTCGTCCCAGACCAGCATCGATGCGCCGACCTCGCGCGGCGTTGATCCGCGGGTTTTGGCGACGACGACCCGCGCCACCCGTCCCGCCTCGGCGACCTTGCGTTCCAATTCATCGGCGTCGAAGCTCACGGAGCGCTCCCACGCTGGCGTTTCGCCGTCCAATAGATGCGTTCCGGCGTCGCCGGAGCGTCGAGTTCGGGAAACGTCGAGCCGTCGCCGCAGGATCCGATCGCGTCCGAAATGGCTGCGAGGACGGAAATGCCAAGAACGAAGGGCGGCTCCCCGACGGCCTTCGACCGATAGATCGAGTTCTCCCGGTTGCGGCCCTTGTCCCAGAGATGTACGTTGAAAATCGGCGGCCGGTCCGAACACGCCGGTATCTTGTAGGTCGACGGGGCATGGGTCTTCAACCGGCCGTTCTCGTCCCAGACAAGCTCTTCCGTCGTGAGCCACCCCGCGCATTGCACGAATCCGCCTTCGATCTGGCCGATGTCGATCGCCGGATTCAGCGATTTGCCGGTTTCGTGCAATATGTCGGAGCGGAGCAGCCGGTTTTCGCCGGTGAGCAGATCGACGGCGACCTCGGACACCGCCGCGCCGTAAGCGAAATAGTAGAAGGGGCGGCCTCGGCATTTCACACGGTCCCAACCGACCTTGGGCGTGGAGTAGAAGCCGGTCGCGGACAACGACACCCGGTGCTCGTAAGCCATTTTGACCGCATCGCTGAACTCGTATGACTCGTTCCCGACGCGAAACGCTCCGTCCGCGAATCGAACTTCGTCAACGTTGGTCTGGTGCAATTCGGCGAGCAGCTTGAGCATGCGGCCGACCAGTTCGTCGCAGGCGTTTTTCACGGCCATTCCGTTCAGGTCGGATCCGGACGAGGCCGCCGTCGCGGAGGTGTTGGGCACTTTGGAGGTGTCGGTGGCGGTGAGTCTGACGGCGGCGAGCGGCTGGCCGAATGCGTCCGCCGCGATCTGGGCGATCTTGACGAACAGGCCTTGCCCCATCTCTGTGCCGCCGTGGTTCATGCAAATGGAGCCGTCCTGATAGATTTGGACGAGCGCGCCGCCCTGATTGAGGTGGGTCAGCGTGAACGAGATTCCGAATTTGACCGGCGTCAGAGCGATGCCGCGCTTGATGTAGCGGTTCGAGGCGTTCCACTCTCTGATTTCAGACTGCCGCGCGGCGAACTCGGACACTTCCAGAAGCTCGTCCGTGATTTCGGCGATGACGCAATCCTCGACCGCCATGCCGTAGTGAGTCGTCTGCGGCGAAGCCGAATTGGAAGCCCCGTAGTAATTCGCGCGGCGAACGACCTCGCGGCCGAGGCCGAGCGCCGAAGCGCCGTGATCCATGACGCGCTCAATGCCGATCGTTCCTTGCGGGCCTCCGAATCCCCGGAACGCGGTCGCGGATTGCGTGTTGGTGCGGAGCCGGCGCGACACGACCCTGAAGTCCGGCAGGAAATAGGCGTTGTCCGAGTGGAGCACGGCGCGGTCCGCAACCGCCATCGATAGATCATGCGACCATCCGCAGCGGGCGAAATGCTTGAAATCGACGCCGGCGATCCTGCCGTCGTCATGAAAGCCGGCCCGGTACTCGATGCGGAACTCGTGGCGCTTTCCGGTGACGACCATGTCGTCGTCCCTGTCGTAACGCATCTTGCAAGCCCTGCCCGTCAGCCTGGCCGCGACAGCGCACGCGCAGGCAAGCGAATTGCATTGCGATTCCTTTCCTCCGAACGCGCCGCCCATCCGCCGGACTTCCACCTTGACGGAGCTCATGGGGACGCCGAGCGCGTTCGCCGCCTTGTGTTGAATTTCAGTAGGGTGCTGGCTGGAGCATTGGATCGCCATCGTTCCCGACTCCGAAGGGAGGGCGAGCGCAATCTGGCCTTCAAGATAAAAATGCTCTTGGCCGCCTATTTCGATTTTTCCTTCGACGACATGGGCCGCCGACGAAATCGCCGCGTCCGGGCTGCCTTTCTCGCAGATCATCGGTTCGTCGAGATCGGCATTCGCGGCGATCGCTTCATCGAAGGTGATGATCGCCGGGAGCGGATCGTAATCGATTTCGGCTCTGCGCGCGGCTGCTCGGGCGGCGTAGTGCGACTCCGCCGCGACGATGAACAGGGGCTGGCCTGCGAAATGCACCGTCCCTTCCGCCAGCAGCGGCTCCTGCACAGGGACCGGAGAAACGTCGTTTGCGCCGGGCAGATCTTCCGCAGTCATCACCGCGACCACAGAAGGTGCCGCCCGCACCTGCGAAAGATCCATCCGCCTGATTCTGCCATGCGCGATCTCGGAAAGGCCGAACGCCAAGTGAAGCGTTCCTCTCGGTGCCGGGATGTCGTCGACATAGGTCGCGCCGCCCGTGACGTGGAGCAAGGCTGCGTCGTGGCAAACAGCGTCGCCGACCAAGGTCATGCCTGCACCTCGAGCACCTGAAGCGAGTGCGCTTCGTCCGAGTCCTCTAGGAAATAGCGCAGCAGCATGTTTTTCGCCGCCTCCATGCGGTACCGCGCCGACGCTCTCATGTCCGACATCGGCGCGAAATCGTCTTCCATGGCGTTCATCGCGGCCTCGACTCGGCCTTGATCCCAAGCCGCGTTCTCCAGCGCCCGTTCCGTTTCGCGCGCCCGTTTCGGAATTGCCGCCATGCCGCCATAGACGATCCGCGCCTTGGTCACGCGTCCGCCTTCGACCCGGAGGTTGATGCATCCGCAAACGGCGGAGATGTCTTGATCGAATCTCTTTGAAAGCTTGTAGCATTTGAGTCGGTCAGCTTGCTTCGGCACGAGGATCGATTCGACGAATTCGCCCTCCGCAAGATCCTGCACGCCGTAATCCACGAAAAAATTTTCCAGCTTCACGATTCGCCGGTCCGCACCGCGACGAAGCTTCAGTTCCGCTCCGAGGGCGATCAGCGCCGGCGCGCAATCGCCGATCGGCGAACCGTTGGCGATGTTTCCTCCGATCGTGGCGGAGCTGCGCACCTGTTCGGAGCCGAACCTTCTCAACAGCTCGGCGAAGCTCGGATGCCGTTCCGCGACGGCCTCCCTGACTCTGTTCAGCGTTGCGGCCGCTCCGAACTCCATCGCCTTATGGCCGGTTTTTATCGTCTGCAGCTCCGGAACTTGGGACACGAAGCAAACCAAGGGCAGCCGCCTGAACTGCTTGGTGACCCAAAGTCCGACATCCGTCGCGCCCGCCACCAAGGTCGCATGCGGGTGCTCCACGTACCAGTCGGCCAGTTCGTCCGAATTCGCGGGGATGAACATGCGTTCGGATGCTGTCGATGAATTGCGCGCCGACACATTCGTTCGATCGCTCTCGAGCCACTCCGTTCTCGGTTGATTCGCCGCGACGCCCGCCGCGCGGACGATAGGCGCGTATCCGGTGCACCGGCACAGATTGCCTGCGAGCACGTCGTCGTGCTGAGCGTTTCCGTTCTCATGCGCCGCGACCATGGACATCACGAAACCGGGCGTGCAGAATCCGCACTGGCTGCCATGGTTGTCGATCATCGCTCGCTGCACGGGATGCAAGCGGCCGTCGGGCGCAGAGACGCCTTCGACGGTCCGGACGGCTTTCCCGTCGATTTGCGGCACGAAAAGAATGCAGGCGTTCACGGCGCGGGACATCGGCCTCCCGTTCTCGAGGCCTGTCACAATAACCGTGCAGGCGCCGCAGTCTCCTTCGTTGCAGCCCTCCTTCGTCCCGGTGAGCATCCGGGATTCCCTCAGCCATTCGAGCAGAGTGAGCGTCGGGTCAGGATCGGCCAAAGCGACTTGCTTGTCATTGAGAGTGAACTCTACCATTGCCATTTCCTATACTCGCACAGCCCGGCCCGTTTGATCGGGAAAGCATGCGGACAATGACTAGGCGTGTTCACGGCAAAACTCCAGCAGAATCATTTTCCGGCCTACCGCTTTGTCATTGTCCGCCGACTATGGTTTTGAGGCCCGCAGCGAACGGATAAGGCGCCGTCATGACGAATGATCTGAAATTCATACATCTCCGAGTTCACACGGAATACTCGCTTTTGGAAGGCGCAGTTCAAGTAAAGACTCTTCCCGACTTGTGCGCGAAGCATTCCATGCCAGCCGTGGCGGTGACCGATACGAACAACATGTTCGGCGCTTTGGAATTCGCCACGACAGCTGGCGCGAACGGCATTCAGCCCATTCACGGCTGTCAGGTCGATCTTGTCTACGACGCCGAATCGGCGGCGTCCGCGCCTGTCGTTCTGCTCGCTCAGAACCGCGAAGGATACGGCAATCTGCTCAAGCTCAATTCCTGCATCTATCTGAAGCGGAAAGAGGTTTCGAGCCTTGCGATGGATGATCTGGCGAATCATCGATCCGGCTTGATCTGCCTGACCGGAGGTTCCGAAGGTCCGATCGGCAGATTGGCGCTG
This sequence comes from Paracoccaceae bacterium, assembly GCA_965205055.1. Classification (GTDB taxonomy): domain Bacteria; phylum Pseudomonadota; class Alphaproteobacteria; order Rhodobacterales; family Rhodobacteraceae; genus CBDBBY01. Next base: position 4,501,323 of record OZ242030.1, read on the forward strand.
GACCGGCGGACGGACGAGGCCGGCGCCGTTCTGCGAAAGCTTGGCGAGATTTTCGACGGCGGACTCTACGTCGAAATCCAGCGGCATCCGAGTCCCGGCATGCCGTTCGCGGCTATCGAATCCGAAGTCGAATCCGAGATGATTTCGCTTGCATACCGAGGCGGATTTCCGCTGGTCGCGACGAACGAAGTCCATTTTCAGTCGAAGGAGAAGTTCGAATCGCACGATGCGCTGCTTTGCATCGCTGACGGCGCCTATGTCGACCAGACCGCCAACCGGAGGAAACTGACCCCGGAACACTACTTCAAATCTCAGGATGAAATGGCGGAGCTGTTCGGCGATCTGCCCGAAGCCGTCGAAAACACGGTCGAAATCGCCCGCAGGTGCTCGTACTGCGCGGAGAAGAGATCGCCGATCCTGCCGCGATTCGCCGACAACGAATCTGAAGAACTGCGCAATCAGGCGCGAAGCGGCCTTGAGGAAAGGCTGAAGGTGACAACGCTTGCCGCGGACAGGCAAGAATATGCGGACCGTCTGAACTACGAGTTGGACGTCATCGAGGAAACGGGGTTCGCGGGATACTTCCTGATTGTCGCGGATTTCATCAAATGGGCCAAACGACAGGGCATTCCGGTCGGTCCGGGCAGGGGATCCGGCGCCGGGTCGCTGGTCGCCTATGCGCTGACGATTACCGATCTGGATCCGTTGAGGTTCAATCTTCTGTTCGAACGCTTCCTGAATCCCGAGCGGGTGTCCATGCCCGACTTCGACGTCGATTTCTGCCAGGAGCGGCGGGACGAAGTCATAAGGTACGTCCGGAGCAAGTACGGGGCGGAAAAAGTCGCGCACATCATCACTTTCGGCGGATTGCTTTCGCGCGTGGCCGTCCGGGACATGGGCAGAGTTATGCGCATGCCTTACGGCGAGGTGGACAGGCTGGCCAAGATGATCCCGCGAGACGGCGCCAAGAACCTATCCATTGAGCAGGCTCTCATGGGCGAGCCGAGGCTGCAGGAGGCGGCGAATTCCGATCCTGCCATCCGCCGGTTGTTCGCCAACGCGCGGGAGATCGAAGGTCTTCTAAGGAACGCCTCAACGCATGCGGCGGGCGTCGTGATAGGGGACAAGCCGCTCGACGAACTCGTTCCGATCTACAAGGATCCCAAGTCCGAAATGCCGGCCACGCAGTTCAGCATGTACTGGGTCGAACAGGCGGGATTGGTGAAATTCGACCTCTTGGGGCTGAAGACGCTCACGGTCATCAAGAACGCGGTCGACCTGATCGCACGCCGCGGCGTGAAGATCGACATCAACAACATTCCTCTGGACGACGAAAAGACGTTCAAGATCTATTCGTCCGCTTCGACGGTCGCCGTGTTCCAGTTGGAAAGCTCTGGCATGAAGGACACGCTCCGAATGATGAAGCCGACGTGCATCGAGGACATCGTAGCGCTCGTCGCCCTTTATCGGCCAGGTCCGATTGCTAACATCCCGCAATACTGCGCTGTCAAGAACGGAAAAGAACAAAGGAAGAGCCAGCACCCTTCGATCGATCACATCTTGGCGGAAACCCACGGAATCATGGTCTATCAGGAGCAGGTCATGCAGATCGCTCAGGCGATGGCCGGATACAGTCTCGGCGGCGCGGATCTGCTTCGGCGCGCGATCGGAAAGAAGAAACAAGCCGAAATGGACGCGGAACAGCCGAAATTCCTGGCTGGAGCGGAAAGAAACGGAGTCAATGCGAAAGACGCCCAAGAGGTGTGGCAACTTATGGCGAAATTCGCCGAGTACGGATTCAACAAGGCGCATGCAGCCGCTTATGCGGTCGTCAGCTACCAGACGGCTTGGCTGAAAGCCAACCATCCTGTGGAGTTCATGGCCTCCGTCATGAATTGCGACAGCAGCGACGCCGAAAAGCTGAGCAATTATTCAACGGAACTGCGACGGATGGGAATTGAACTTGTTCCGCCGTGCATCAACCGTTCTGAAACCGGCTTCTCCGTTGACGGAAACAAAATCTTTTACGGTCTGGGCGCGCTGAAGAGCGTCGGACGCGAAGCTGCGAACGGCGCGGTAGCGGCTTGCAAAGAAAAGCAATTTTGCGATCTTTTCGACTTGGCGAGTCGCGTGGAGCTCAAGCAATTCGGAAAACGCGCGCTCGAGATGCTGGTTTGCGCCGGCGTGTTCGATTCATTGGACAAGAATCGCAAACGCGTGCACGAGAGCCTGGACACGCTCATCGGGTATTCGGAATCAGTGTTCGCCGAACGTCAATCGGAGCAGTTGTCGCTGTTCGGCGATGCCGAGGTTGCGCTACCGCTTCCAAAGCTGCCGGTCGTTGACGATTGGACCGAACCGGAGCGCTTGGAGCGCGAATTCGAAGCATTGGGATTCTACTTGTCGGGTCATCCGCTTGACGAGTTCGGTCCGCAGCTCAAACGGGCGAGAGTGGAGACATATTTGAATTTGTGTGAGCGTGCGGAAGGCAGGAAAGCCGCTGCGAGGCTCGCCGGGTCAGTTTCAAAGGTGCAAATGAGGGTGTCGGAGAAGAACAAGACGCGTTACGCATTCGTGGAGTTGTCTGATACCTCTGGAGTCTATGAAGTCATGGTGTTCTCGGAAGAGCTGGAACAATCAAGCGGTTTTCTCAAGGTCGGCGCGCGCGTGCTGCTCGACGTGGAAACCGCGGCCGAAAACGGATCCACGCGGTTGAAAGTGAACCGGATACGACCCCTGAAACTGGAGGAGGCCAAAGGGCCCAATGGGCTGAAGATCTACTTCAACTCGGACGTCGCTCCGGCCTCCGTTCGCACTTTGATGGATCGCGAGAAGAAGAGCGGAAGGGGCGGCGAGCGAGGGTTTCTCATTTTTTGCCCGGTAGCCGATGATCTGCCTTCGGAGACGGCAATTGAGGTGCCGGGCGATTACTTTGTCGGGCGCAAGATCCGGCAAGCCATCGGAAGCTTGGAAGGCGTCGCGCACGTCGACACGGTCTGAGCTTGCCATGCAATCTCATGTCGCGGATCTTCAAAGCGTCTATCGCGGGCATCGCCACAATTGCCGGAATGCTTGCCGTTCATCGCGCCCTGGGCTAGTTGCCCGCTTTGACCGGCGGCGCGAACTGTCGGCCTGCGCGAATGAAATCAACGATGGCGAAAATGGGATCCGCACGTCGGCCAGCAGCTGAAACGCCCAAAGGATTCCGGGATTATTTCGGAAACGAGGTCGCCAAGCGCACGAAAATGCTTGGGGCGATCGCAGAGGTGTTCGAGACGTACGGCTTCCAAGCACTCGAGACCCCCGCGGTTGAGAACTTGGACGCCCTCGGGAAGTTTCTTCCGGATATCGATCAGCCGAACGAGGGCGTATTCGCTTGGAAGGATACGCCCGGCTGGCTTGCATTGCGGTACGATCTGACCGCGCCGCTCGCCCGCGTCGCCGCGCAGCATCGGAATTCGCTGCCTTCGCCCTACCGCCGGTACGCGATCGGGCCGGTTTGGAGGAACGAAAAGCCGGGACCAGGCCGCTTCCGGCAGTTCTACCAATGCGACGCAGATACCGTAGGTTCGGCGTCTGCGGCGTCGGACGCAGAGATGTGCATGCTCGTCAGCGACGCGCTCGAAGCTGTCGGCATTGTCCGAGGCGAATATTTGGTTCGGATCAACAACCGCAAGCTGCTTGACGGAATCCTCGAGAACGCGGGCCTATCGACTGACGAAGGCGATGCAAAGCGAAACAGCGTTCTCAGGGCATTGGACAAGCTTGATCGGATCGGCGGCGCAGGCGTGGCCGCTCTTCTGCAGGAGGGCCGCAAAGACGGAAGCGGCGATTTTACGCGCGGCGCGGGACTCTCGCCCGATCAGGCGGAGGATATTCGGGAATTTCTAGAAGCAGAATTGGACAACCCATTAAATATGCTCGACGAAATAAAGTCATATTTCGAAGGGCGATCTAAGATCGGCATGCAGGGTTTGAACGAATTGAAGGCAATTGTTGAACTGCTGGACGGTCATGGTTTCAAGTCGAATCAGCTAAAAATTGATCCAACCGTCGTACGGGGTCTGGGGTATTACACCGGATCGGTACTCGAGGTCGAACTCACATTTGAAATCAGGGACGAAGCGGGCCAACCGCGCAGATTCGGATCCGTTGCGGGCGGGGGGCGGTACGACGGTCTTGTCGAGCGTTTCACAGGCCAAAAGGTCCCTGCAACGGGCGTCTCCATCGGCGTTGATCGATTGCTGACGGCTTTGGAGGCACGCCAAGGAATTGCCGCCAAAGAGGTCGGGCCGGTTGTCGTGACGGTGATGGACCGCGACTGCATGTCCGAATACATGAAGATGGCGGGCGAGTTGCGCAAAGCCGGAATCAAGGCCGAAGTGTTTTTGGGCAATTCTAGGAATTTAGGTCGCCAGATGAAATACGCCGACCAAAGAAACTCGCCCATCGCCGTGATACAGGGCGACAACGAGCGAACGCGCGATAAGGTCATATTGAAGGATCTGGTGCTCGGTTCAAAAATTGCGTCCGGCGCGACTCTCGACGAATGGAAGAAGCACGAAGCGCAAGTTGAAGTGCCGCGATCGTCGCTGGTCGAAGCAGCTTCGAGTATGCTGAAGTCTTCAGCAGGCTGACATGTTGGCATCTTCAGCCACCGCTTATCGGACAGAGACCGAGCGTCTGCTGCGGTACTTTGAGTCGACGGGGGCGATTCGGATCGACGTGGACGTGCTTCAGCCAGCGGATACGCTTCTGGATCTTTACGGCGAAGACATCCGCGCGCGCGCGTTCGTCACGATGGACCCCGTCAGGGGCGAATTGATGCTTCGCCCGGACTTTACGGTTCCGGTCGCCGAAAAGCAGATCAAACGTGCCGTCGGACCGGCCCGTGTCACATACGCTGGATTGGTGTTCAGAAAGCAGGCGCCGCAAAGCGGCCGCGCGCGCGAGTTCCTGCAGGTCGGTTGCGAGATATTCGGAGAATCCTGCCGATCGGATGCGGATGCGGAGGTCTTCGCGCTCATGCATGAGGCGGTCGCTTCGCTGCGTTTGAACGCTGTGGCAGGAGACTTGGGAGTCCTTCTCTCGGCTGTCGACAGCATGTCCACGACGCAAGCCAGGAAAGCCGCTCTGAAGCGGCACATTTGGCGGCCGTTCAAATTCAAGTCGCTGATTGATGCCTATTCGGGCAAGAGTGGCGATGGCGCCGAGCGATTGCGGCGTCTGGACCCGTCGGCTGCAGAGCGTCTGATCGACAGTGCAGGGCCGATGATTGGATTGCGCAGCAAAACCGAAATACTCGAGCGCATTGAAGCCATTGCGGACGAGACGCGCGCGCCGCCGCTGGTGCCGACGGAAGTAGAGGCGCTGAGCCAAATTCTGGGCGTGCGCGGCCGCGCCCAGTCAGCGCTTGATCAACTGCGAGCGATCCAACGGAAGCTGCCTGGAATCGAATTGTCTCTCGATGGTTTCGAAGATCGCTTGAAGGCGTTGAAATCGCACGGGATTGATCCGTCGAGAATTTTTTTCGAGGCGAGCTACGGGCGGACGACGCTGGAATATTATGACGGATTCGTCTTCGGCTTCGTTCCTGAATCCGGCGATGAGGCTCCTCCTGTCGTCTCGGGCGGGCGGTACGACTACCTTACGCGCCAATTGTCCGGCGCGGATTCGTTTCCGGCAGTGGGAGGCGTCGTGAGGCCGGAGGCCGCGGTCAGCCTTACGGGATTGACCTGATGCCGTTGAAAATCGGAATTCCCGCGAAAGGCCGAATTCAAAGCGAAGCCATCTCTTGGATGGAGACCGTCGGCATGCACGTCGTGCGAAGCAAGAACAGCAGAGAGTACTCTGCGCGAGTTCGCGGGATCGAGAATCTGGAACTAGTGCTTCTTTCGGCAAGCGACATGCCGTCTGAACTGTCCGCAGGCAGCATCGATCTGGGCATCACCGGCATCGATATGATGCGCGAAAGAGTTCCGAACTGGCAATTGAAAGCAACCGAATTGCGAAAGCTCGGATTCGGAAAGGCCGACCTCCTCGTCGCCGTTCCGAGGGTTTGGGTGGATGCGGACACGCTGCACGACCTCGACGAGGTGGCGGCGCAGTTCCGCGGGACGCACGGGTGGCGGCTTAGGATCGCGACGAAGTATCACAACCTCACAAGGGAGTTCCTGAGTTTGAACGGCGTTGCGGACTACCAGTTGGTCGACAGCAAAGGCGCGACCGAAGGCACGGTCGCGAACCAGAGCGCCGAGGCGATTTCGGATATCGTTTCTACCGGCGAAACGCTCAAAGCGAACGGTTTGAAGCCATTGGCCGACGGCGTGATTCTGAAATCGGAAGCGGCTCTCTTCTTGTCGACGGAGAAACGACTCTCCGCGACAGGCAGGGACGTACTGGCCGAGATCGAAAAACGCGTCGGCGGATTCACCGCCGCAATCAACGCGACCTAAATGACTCCGACTTCGTTCAATGCCGCTTCCAGCTTCGGCGGCAGTTCGTGCTCGGCGAAACCCTGCAAGGACAGATCGAGCGGAGCGTCTTGCGACCGAAGATATCTCCATCCTTGAAAAGGACGCTTGGGGACTGCGATCGTTCGCACGATTTCGCAATCAAAAATGATCGCGCACCGCGTGATGCCGTCCGGACTTTCGCGGCTTTCCAAATCGATTATCCGCTGTCGGGCGAGCACGAAGCCCTTGATCACCCAGTAAAGCGAGCCGCCTTCCAGCAGCTCGGCTTCACGCCTCGGTCGCATTCGAGTCACATGCTCGGGGTTGGCGAACGCGCCGGAACGAATTCGTTCGGATTGCCATTGCCGCAGTTGCTCGACGGAATCGCAGCCGACGCAGAGCTTTATCAAATTCAGACTGCCGCTTTGTTCGTCCATTTGAGGCTCTGCACAACCGCTGAAGTGGAGTTTCAACCTCAACTAATTCCCAAGTCATGAAACAGTCAATCAACGAGGCTGCGATGTCAACGCATCTGCGATTCTTCGCATCGACAAGAACCGTTTGGCTCTGAATCAGATACCTTTCGACACTGATCGTCGCCTTTTCGCATGGAATCCTGCTGGACTGCGCATTTCCAATTGCTGCTCCGTCTGCGCGACGCAGGCGGACAGGGCTCGAATTTAGCAGCGTGTCGGGTCCCGACCTTCCTGTTCGCAATACCAACTCGGAGCTGGCCCCGACCCTGTCGGCGGTGGCGTAAGGAAGATGGTTGAGGTTTTCGCCCCGCTGGAGAGCGCGTGCGGAGAAACCGCAGCATGCGCGGCTGCGATAGTGAAGAGCGACAAGGCGGCGGCGAAAGCGGCGAGGGTCTTCATTGTTTCAATCCTTTTCATGTCCTGGCGTTGCGTGTCTGTTGGAATCATCCATCTCATATCATTTAATGATATTTCAATAGTTAGTGTCTGGCAGAAAACTCCAACGCATTGAATTTTCGTCTTTAAATCGGATTTTCGCTTGCGAAGATGTCCGGGATTCGGTAGGATTCCCCGGATTCGCCGCAGTTTCGGCGTCTGTTTCAGAATCTTCGGAGGATTTCGGCATGCGGAAAGTCATCACGGAGCCGTCCTTTCTGGGATCGATCGACATCGGGGCGATCGAGCTGGACGCGAAGTCGCGGGACGACATCCCGGCGCTCCTGATCGGGCTTCAGGCGATCTATCTGGACGAGGCGACGCGGAGGGAGCTGTTCCGGCTTCTTGAGGCGCACATCCTTCCGGGCCGGCGCCGGAACACGGGCCGCCCGGGGATGGACCTGTGGCGGATTCTGGTGATGGGGGTTCTGAAGCAGGGCCTCCGGTGCGACTTCGACCGCCTCCGGGAGATCGTGAACCGGCATGCGGACGTCCAGGCGTTCCTGGGCCACGACGTCTGGTTCGACCCCTGCCGCTACGAGCTTCAGAACATCCGGGACAATGTGGCTCTTCTGACGCCGGAGCTTCTCGGCAAGGTGAGCGACCTGGTTGTCGGGACGGGCCACAAGGTCGCGGGAAAAAAGCTTGGCGCAGCGTTGGTCGGGCGCTGTGACTCGTTCGTGGTGGAGACGGACGTCCACTATCCGACCGACGTCAACCTGCTTCGGGATTCGGCCCTCCGCCTGGTCCGGGAGGCGTCGCGGTCCTGCGGGGCGTTCGGCGTTCCCGGATGGCGCCAGCGGCGGCATTGGGAGCGCACGGTCGGCGAGCTGTTCAACGCCGTGAGGACGGCGTCGCTGCAGCGCTCCCGGCCGGACGCGGTCCGGGCCTATCTGAAGGCGTGCTTGAAACTGGCCGGCAAGGCCGAGGGCTCGCTGGAGGCGCTGAAGGGCGCGGGATGCCCCGAACCGGTTCTGGACGGGATCGCCCGGCTCGCCGCCCATGCGCGCCGCTTCGCGGGCCAGATCAAGCGCCGCGTTCTCCGAAAGGAGAAGATTCCGCACGGGGAGAAGGTGTTCTCGATCTTCGAGGAGCACACCCGCTGGATCTCCAAGGGCAAGGCCGGCAAGACGGTCGAGCTCGGCGTTCCGGTCTGCGTCGTCGAGGACGGGAACGGGTTCGTGCTCGGCCATGAGATCATGTGGGCGGGCGGCGACGCCGACGTCGCGGTTCCGCTGATCAGGCGCTGCCGGGAGTCGTTCCCCGACCTGCGGGGGTGCAGCTTCGACCGGGGCTTCCACAGCCCGTCGAACCGCGAAGAGCTGGACAAGCTGCTGGAACTGAACGCCTTGCCGAAGAAGGGCAAATTGTCGGCCGCCGAGCGCGAGCGCGAGGCGGATCCGGCCTTCGCGGCGGCCCGGCGCAAGCATTCGGGAGTGGAGTCGGCGATCAACAGCCTGGAGCACCGGGGGCTGGACCGGGTCCGTCTGCGCGGCCCGGACGGGTTCGAGCGGGCGGTCGGCCTCTCCGTCCTCGCCCAGAACCTCCACCGGATCGGGCAGATCCTGCGCGAACGCGAGCGCGAGCGGATGCGGCTGGAACGCACGAGAATGCAGGAGGAGCGCAAACGGCTGGAGCGGGAGCGCAAGAGAATGCGGCAGGACCGCGAACCGCCGCAACAGTGCCGACGACTCCGCGCCGCCTGAGCGGCGCTTTCCCGGAAACCGGCCGGCCGGAAGGCGGCCGACGGCGGAGCCTGCGCCGAAACCCCGGAAAACCGAGGCGGACGCGGAAATGTCGGCCCTCGGAGCCGAACCGGCGTCGTTCCCCCTCGAACATGCGCGTCGGAAGACACCCGGCAAGCCGTCCGTCAGTGAAAACCGGTGCCTTTTCTGCTAGACACTAGTTATTTTAATGCTTTTTTTAAAGCATCTTTCTTTTATCGCGAAGTTGTGAACATCATTTCGGCTTTCGCACGAATTCCTACGCTGCGGACCGGAGTCGGACATCTTGATGGCAAATTGCAGACCGCGCGCGAAGGGACACAATTTGCGAGTGATCATGTGTTTCGTCGCGGTCCGGGCAATCGAGGCCACGAGCGATCAAATTGTCGAGTGCTCGGCCAGCTGCTCGTTTGCGTCGGCGAATCCAAGGCGCGGAAAGCGGTGGAAAGACCGCGGGATCGGGAGTTGCCGCACGGTTCGCCGTCCAATCGTCAACCTTTTTCCGAGGACGTCGGCGGGGAGAGCGGCGACGCCGGATTCCGGACGTCTGCCGGCGAAACCGGTATCCGATCCAATCGGCGAATACGCTACAGGCGTATCGCGGTTTGGCGAGCAAATCGTCATTGATTCTCAAGCTTCAACTCGGGGCGCTGTGTTTCAGGATGTGCTCGTCCTCGACGCAGTGCGGGGATGTCTCGAACAGGCCGGCCTGCCATGGATCCTTAAGTTCACCCATTAATGCGACTCCGCCTTGACGATACGAAATTCGTGCTGGTAAAAGGCCGCGCCGCGCAGGTCGCGCGGTTCAATCTTGGTGTTGGCGGGCCTCGCAAGAGGAATCCTGTCGCCGGATTCGGAATGTCGGATCCGGAGAGGACAACGCCCTTCGCAAATTTGAAGGAGAACAGCCGTGACCAAACGTACGTCTGCCAAGTACAAGCTCGACCGCCGCATGGGCGAGAACATCTGGGGACGCCCGAAATCCCCTGTGACCATCCGTGAAGGCGGCCCCGGACAGCACGGAAAACGCCGAAAGGCCAAGCTGTCGGACTTCGGTATTCAGCTTAGAGCCAAACAGAAACTCAAAGGCTACTACGGCGACCTGACCGAGAAGCAGTTCCGGCGCACTTTCGCCGAGGCGGAGCGAATCAAAGGCGACACGGGCGAAAACCTGGTCGGATTGCTGGAGCGCCGGTTGGACGCTTTCGTCTACAGAGCGAAATTTGTGACGACCGTGTTCGCGGCCCGCCAGTTCGTCAACCACGGGCACGTTCTCGTAAACGGCAGGAAAGCGAACATTCCGTCCTACAGGCTCAAGGAAGGCGATGTCGTGGAGGTCCGCGAAAAATCGAAGCAGCTCACGATCCTTCTTGAAGCGGTCAACAACAAGGAAAGAGAGGTTCCCGAATACGTTCGGGTCGATCACTCGAATATGACGGCGGAACTGGTCCGAGTTCCGAAGCTCGACGATGTCCCGTATGCCGTAATCATGGAACCGAACCTGGTGGTCGAATACTACGCCAAGAATTGACGCGTCGCAGGACATCGCGTCTGTTCCCAATCCGTGATGGCTCTCTCTGCCGCGAGCGCCGTGTTCGGGCGCAGCGGATTTGAGTCCCGCGCGCGGAATTCCGCTTCCGGACCGGTTGGACGCGTCGGAATGATCTTTGAGCGATCCGCTTTGGGATATGGCTTCGGATTGATTGGAAAGCTGAAGTGAAGTCTTTGAAAGCCGGTTTGTTCCGCACCGTTCTCTTGGATGACGCGCGCGGTCTCCCAATTTGGCGGCAGCCGGTTTTTCTGCTTTTCCTGCTCGCGGCGGCAATGCCGATATCCTTTGCGACTTGGAGCGCGCTGCTGAACAACTTCGTTGTTGAGGTCGTGCAGACCGACGGCGTCGGCATCGGCTGGTTGCACACTGTGCGCGAAGTTCCCGGATTTCTCGCGATCGGAGTGATCGCCCTGATCATCGTCATTCGAGAGCAAGTTCTTGGGATCATCTCGTTGATCGCGCTCGGCGGCGCGACGGCGGTCGTCGCCATGTTTCCGAGCTATCAAGGCCTGCTGCTGACGACGATCATCAGTTCCATAGGGTTCCATTATTTTGAGACGGTCAACCAATCTCTTCAGCTCCAGTGGATTTCCAAGGACAAGGCTCCCGTAACTCTCGGCTGGATCGTGGCGATCGGTTCCGGCGCGTCGCTTGTCGCCTACGGTCTGGTGATCATCGGTTGGCAGATGTTCGACTTGTCATACAATTCGGTCTATCTCGCTGCCGGACTTACCACCGCGGCCGTCGCCGTTTTCTCGATCTTCGCTTACCCTCAATTCGAATCGCCGAATCCGCAGCGGACGAGAATGGTGCTTCGCTGGCGCTACTGGCTTTACTATGCTTTGCAATTCATGTCGGGAGCCCGGAGGCAGATATTCGTCGTCTTCGCTGCATTCATGATGGTTGAGCGATTCGGGCTGGAGGTTCACGAACTCACGGCGCTTTTTCTCGTGAATTTCGTCGCGAACATGATTTTTGCTCCGATGATGGGAAAGGCCATAAGCGTGTTCGGCGAAAGGAACGCACTGGCTTTCGAATATGTCGGACTCGCCGCCGTATTTCTTGCCTACGGCGGGATCTACTATTTCGGTTGGGGCGTTCTGCTTGCTGCGATCCTGTTCATTCTGGACCATTTGTTTTTCGCTCTGGCTTTCGCGCTCAAGACATATTTTCAGAAGATCGCCGACGTCGGCGACATCGCTCCGACCGCAGCGGTCGCGTTCACAATCAACCACATCGCCGCGGTGTTCTTGCCCGCGCTGCTCGGATACCTTTGGATCGTGTCTCCCGGCGCTGTGTTCGGCCTCGCGGCAGCCATGGCGGTTGTCTCGCTGCTGTTGGCACTCATGATTCCGAGAAATCCGGCGCCGGGAAACGAGACGATCTTTTCCAAGCTGGCAGGCGGCAAATTCGTATGAGCCGGGGCTCACTGCCGTCGGCAAGCCAAGCGGGGACCATGAAAGGCGAATAGCATGTTTTCATTTCTATCGGCCAAATCGAAAATGCCTTCGGAAGACCAGGCACTTCCCGGCCGCGCAGATCCGCTGCCCACGGCGCGGAACCATTTTGTAAACGGGAGGGCACTGAAGGGTCCTTATCCTGAGGGATTTGCGAAGGCCGTGTTCGGCATGGGCTGCTTCTGGGGCGTTGAACGGATGTTCTGGAAAATGCAGGGCGTCTGGGTTACGGCGTCCGGTTACGCAGGCGGCTACACGCCAAACCCGACCTACAAGGAAATTTGCACCGGACTGACGGGTCACAACGAGGTCGTGCTCGTCGTTTATGATCCTTCCGTGCTCAGCTACAATGGGCTGCTCAAGGCATTCTGGGAAAATCACGATCCGACACAGGGAATGCGCCAAGGCAATGATGTCGGAACGCAATACAGATCCGGGATTTACGCGTTCGGCGAGGAGCAGCGCGCGAAGGCGCTGCGGTCCAGAGATGTTTATTCTCAAAACGTGAAGGCGGCCGGGCTTGGGCGGGTGACCACAGAAATTGCCTGCGCGCCGGAGTTTTATTTCGCCGAGGATTATCACCAGCAATATTTGGCCAAGGTTCCAGGAGGATATTGCAATCTCCGCGGAACGGGAGTCGAATGTCCGGCAATTCAGGATTGAGCTCCCCCGACGCGTCGCGGACATTCTCGGCAATCTCTGTTGCGCCGTGCCGTGATCGGGCGGAGGCGCTCGCGTCGGTGCTTGAGCGCATTGATCCGCCGCCGGCCTGCATCGGAACGACGGAGATTGAAGACGGTTCCGGATGCTGGGAAGTCGGCGCTTATTTCGGCGCAATGCCGAACGACTTTGAGCTTGCCCTGCTTTCGTCGGCATTCGGCACGACGGGTTTTGCGATCTCCGAGATTCCCGAAACCGACTGGGTATCGAAAGTTCAACGCGATCTGAAGGCTGTCAGAGTTGGCCGGTTCTGGGTGCACGGAAGCCATCTTCGCGATGCTGTGCCGGAAGGGGTCATGCCGCTGGAGATTCGATCCTCGATGGCATTCGGGACAGGGCACCACCCAACCACGACCGGCTGCTTGTCGGTGCTTGATGATTTCGCGCGGGAAGGACGGGAGTTTGCCGCGGTCGCGGATATCGGCTGCGGCACCGGAGTGTTGGCAATGGCCGCGGCGAAGATTTGGCCAGGTGCAATTGTTGCGACCGACATCGATCCTGTGGCGATTGAAGTCGCCGCCGCGAATTTCGCCGCCAATTCCCTTTCGGGAGAAATAGAGCTTCACGCCGCTGCGGGCTTCCGGCATTCTGTTCATCGTCGCACCGGCCCGTATGACCTCGTGCTCGCAAACTTGCATAGGGATCCGCTGCTGGAGCTCGCCGCCGAATTCAGTGAATTCGTGCGGGAAGGGGGAACGGCGGTTTTGTCAGGTTTGCTTGAAACGCAAGCGCGCGATGTCGTCCATGCCTACCGGAGCCGAGGATTCAAGCTGATGGAATCGAGGGAAGGAAACGATTGGACAACGGTCACATTTCGGAAAGGTCAGCTCGAATAGGCGCGCGCAGCTGCGCGCGCCCAAGCTTGTCGTTCAGAACTTCCGGCATGTTTTGACTTGCTTTCAGTCGCTCGCGACGACGTTCTGGCATTGCTCGCCTAGGCCGTCGATGCCCAACCTTATCGTCTGCCCCGGTTTCAGGTAGATTTGCGGCTTCTGGCCCATTCCGACGCCGGGCGGAGTGCCAGTCGGAATGATGTCTCCCGACTGCAAGGACATGAATTGCGAGATGTAACTCACAAGGAATGCCACCCCGAAGATCATCGTGCTGGTCGAACCGTCCTGATAGCGGTGCCCGTCCACTTCAAGCCACATGCGGAGGTCGGAAGTGTTCGCAATCTCGTCCGCAGTCACAAGCCACGGGCCGATCGGCGCAAACGTGTCTGCGCTCTTGCCTTTGATCCATTGCCCGCACCGTTCCGCTTGAAAGGAGCGTTCGGAGACGTCGTTGACAACGCAGTATCCGGCGACATGGTTCAGCGCGTCTTCTTCGCTGACATATTTCGCTTCCTTGCCGATCACGATTCCGAGTTCGACTTCCCAATCTGTTTTTTTGGAGCCTCTAGGAAGCACCACATCATCATGCGGGCCGACGATCGCCGAAGTCGCTTTGCCGAACAGAATCGGTTCTTTCGGCGGCGTCTGGCCGGTTTCAGCGGCGTGATCGGAGTAATTCAGGCCGACGCAGATCACTTTTCCGACCGAGCCGACGCAAGGACCGATCCGGGGAGATTCTTCAACGACGTCGAGGCTTTCGATGTCGAGGCCGTTCGTCCACGACAAATCAGCCAAGGCGTCTCCTGCAATGTCATCAATCTTGCCGGAAAGATCGCGGATTCGACCGGCGGCGTCGAGGACCGCGGGCTTTTCTTCGCCCGGATGTCCAATTCGCAAAAATTTCATAACGTCTCCTTGATTTTTTGACTGATGCGCTTAACCACGGCTATAGGGATCGCCGAAAGTCAGAATACTGGTTGCGATGGCTGCCCCTGAACGCTTGCGGAAACCGCTAGCTGATCCCGGCGCGTCGCAATGGCCGCGGCAATTCCGGATGTCTTCGGCAGCCGAATTAGCTATTCGCGGCAGGGTGCGCAACCAGATGTACGGGAAGTTCTGAATGAATATCGAAACAGGTCATGGCCAAGGGGACTTGAACGGCGTTTTCGACATTCTGGTCGTGGGCGGCGGCATCAACGGAGCCGGGATCGCGCGCGATGCGGCGTGGCGGGGCCTGAAGGTTGCGCTTTGCGAAAAGAACGATTTGGCGCAGGGCACGTCATCCAAATCCACGAAATTCATACATGGCGGATTGCGCTATCTTGAGAACTACGAATTCGGGCTCGTCCGAAAATCCTTGATTGAAAGGAGAATTCTATTCGAGATTGCGCCGCACCTTGCCCGTCCGCTGCGCCTCGTTCTAATTCACAGCCCCGACATGCGCCCGTGGTGGCTCATCAGGCTGGGCTTGCTCCTGTACGACACTCTCGGCGGCCGGCAGCCGACGCCGAGGACGAACTCGATTGATCTGTCCAGCGCCCCCGAGGGCAAGCCATTGAGGCCGGGATTCAAACGCGGACTTTCTTACTGGGATCTTTGGTGCGACGACTCGCGGCTGGTTGTCGCCAACGCGCTGGACGCGCGTTCGAAAGGCGGCGAAATTCTGGTCCGCAACGAAATGGTTGCGGCGCGCAAGGAGGACGGTCTTTGGAAGGCAACTTTGCGCTCCAGCGTCACGGGCGAATCCCGGGTGCTGAGCGCGCGAGCAATCGTGAATGCGGCGGGACCGTGGGTGGAATCCGTTGTCGGAAAAATGGAAGGAGTCGCTACGAAGCGGCATATCAAGCTTGTAAAAGGCAGCCATGTCGTAATTCGAAAATGGTGGGACGGCGATTTTGGCTACGTCCTTCAGGCGGCGGACAAAAGGGTTATTTTCGTCTATCCGTATTTGGACGAATTCGCGTTGGTAGGGACCACCGATGTCGAATTCGACGGCCCGCCGGAAGATGCTGCGATTTCCGAAGAGGAAGTCGATTATCTGATCGGGATTATCAACGAATATTTCACAGAGGAATTCTCGAGTTCTTCAGTGGCGGACGCATTTGCCGGAGTGCGTCCGCTGTTCGAAGATCAGGCTGAAAGCGCATCAAAGACCACTCGGGATTATTCCATTGAAATGGACCAAGGCGCATGCCCCGCGGTGACGGTGTACGGCGGAAAGCTGACGACGTACAGGAAACTCGCGGAAGATGTCATGAAGATGCTCAAGGGCCATTTTCCGCAGATGTCTTCGTCTTGGACTGCCGGCGAGCCCCTGCCCGGGGGTGACATGATGGATTCCGATTTTGAGGCGTGGGCAAACGAATTCAAGCTCCGCCGACCATGGCTTTCCGACGCCTTGGCGGATCACTACGCTCGGACCTACGGCACTTTCGCCTTCAAGATTCTTGAAGGAATTCATTCAATCGAGGAGCTTGGTCGACAATTTGGCGATCTCCTGTTCGAGAAAGAGGCGCGCTGGCTGATCGAAAACGAGTGGGCTCGCAGTTCGGAAGATATTCTTGAACGACGAACGAAACATTCCTACCATCTAACGGATCAGCAGAGGTCGAAATTCGATGATTGGCTGGAAAGCGTTGCGATGAAGGACGAGCAACACGAACATGAGCAATAGGCTCGCCGCCCCTATTCTTGGTCGGACTGTCGAATGGCACTGTTCCCGGCGGTCTGCGGCGGAAGGAGTCGGCAGGCCCCCGTTCCGGGCTGGTTTGAATTCGTCCTTGGTCGGAATCTGTCGATGGTCTTCAATTCGGCAGTCGCGACCGGGCGTTTTCCTCATTGCGTCGCTCGCGTCCCCACCAAGTATTTTCAAGCGGTCGACCACCCACGAAACGCTTCTTTCCGATTTTCTCCTCGATCCTGAGGCACTCGTTCCATTTGGCCGTGCGCTCGGAGCGGGCGAAGCTCCCTGCCTTTAGCTGGCCGACGTTCCAGCCGGAAGCCAAATGGGACACGATCGCGTCTTCGGTTTCGCCGGACCGCGCGGAAACGATGCTTCGCCAGCCTGCGTTCTCAGCCGCTTCAAGCGCTGCGATGGTTTCGGAAACCGTGCCGATTTGATTGACCTTGAGCAACGCGGCATTGCATGCGCCGATGTTCGCGGCCTCTCGAATCAAACGCTCGTTCGTAACCAGAAAGTCGTCCCCGACAATTTGCACTCTTTCGCCGAATTGCTTGGTGAATGCTTGCATTCCGACCTCATCATCCTCAGCAAGCGGATCCTCCACCGAGATGATCGGATAAGATTTGATCCAGTCGCCCAAAAGATCAATCATCTCGTCGCTGCCCAATTCCAATCCATCCAGCGCTAGCTTGTATCTGCCGCCGCTGCCGAACTCGGACGCAGCGACGTCCAGCGAGATTACGACGTTCTTTCCCGGTTTCTCGCCGGCTTTTTCGATCGCAAGCACGAGCGTATCCAACGCGTCCGCATTGCTTTTGAAGTCCGGCCACCAGCCGCCCTCGTCCGCGACGCCGGCTGCACGGCCCCTTTCGAGCATGATCGATCCGGCTGCATGGTAGATTTCCGCGGTCAATTCGAGGCATTCGTCGAACGATGCGGCTCCCGGGACCATCACCATGAAGTCTTGGATATCGACGCGGCGACCAGCGTGCGACCCTCCGCCGAAGATCTGAATTTCCGGGAGGGGCACCGACGGCTTACGCCCGGCGTGCATCGCCGCCCGCCGCCAGACCGGAACCTCCAACGCCGATGCGCAAGCATCAAAGACTGCAAGCGAAACCGCAGTGATCGCGTTTCCGCCCAAGTGCGATTTGTTGGACGTGCCGTCCAGCTCGATCAAGGCGGCGTCGACTGCCGCTTGATCCGTTGCGTCCATTCCGGCAAGCCGAGGCGCGATTTTTTCCTCGACGGATCTGATTGCCCTTTGCACGTCGAAGCCGAGCAGCCTGTTGCCGCCATCACGGAGCTCGACTGCCTCGCGCGAGCCGCGGGATGCGCCGGCGGGAGCGGCGGCTCTGCCTGATTTGCCTCCCTCAAGGCGAATGATCGCTTCCAAAGTGGGACGGCCTCTTGAGTCCCAAATCCTGCGCGCTGCGGCATCCTTGATTTTCATTTGATTCCGATTCCCCGACAATCCGCCATGCATTCAGCAAGCCAGAGCATTGTCGCCTAAGCAAGAAGGAATCGTTCGCATTCGATAGCGTTGCGCAGCGGCGTTTCTCGTCTGATCAATCCGAAACGCGACTTGGGTGAGCGCGCTCGAGAAACTCCGATATGCATTGCGGCGGATCGATCAAGAGCGTCTCCGCAGCACGCAATGCTTTTTGCATCTCGCTTTCTGACAGGTACTCGACCGGAGACTTGCCGTGCACCCTCGCGAGCATCAACGCCGGAAGCAGTTCGGAGGTCCTCCGCTCCAAATCGCGGCTGTCTTCCCAGTTGACGAAACAGCGGTACGCCCGCCATACCATCGCGGACGATTCAATGAGTTCAGCCTTCAGCTGCGGAAGGTGAATCGCCTTCAGCGTCAGATGATTGAGAAGAAACGCCACATCGAAGGCGGGATCGCCGACGGTCGCGCACTCCGCGTCCAGCAGTATCGGACCGCCGTCGCGGAGCAGAATGTTTTTCGGGCTGGCATCACCGTGAATCAGGATGGAGACCTTCCCGCTCAATAATTTCTCGGCCAGCCTGAGCAGTGTTCGGGCCAACGGCGGATGGCGGCCGGCTGCAGCGACCAAATAGGGATCGACGCGCAATTGTCGGAAGTCCTCAAGATTCTGGAACTTCGTCGAATCGAAATTTTCGGCAGCGGACGCAGCATGGATCCTTCCGAGCAACTCAGCGACGGCCGTTGCATCCTCTTTCCGAAAGATTCCAGCCAGAATTTCGTTTTTCCATTGGGTTGAACTCGCGGGGCCGAAATATTCCATCGCGAAGCCGTTCAGGTTCTCCGAGCGCCCCAAAACCGACGGCACGGATCCCGGGACGACTTCAGCAGCGAATTCCAGCCAGTCGTATTCGGCCTTGTTTCGTTCGACAGGTGCGCGCCAATCCTGTTTGACGCGAAGCTGCTCAAGCGCAAACTTTACGCAAATCTGGCGGGAGCCAAGATCGACGGCTGCGATTTCAGAGGAGACGCCGCCTCCAAGTGGTACGATTGACTTGACTTCATCGCTGCTGCAAATGCCCAACTCGGCGATAAGCGACCGGCATTTTGCGTTGAGCGTCTCCTTGTTCATTCGGCTTGCGGGATTACCGGATTCGGCGGCATCGCTCCCCTTGCGAAATCGACGCTCCTGAGAACCATGAATCATGAGTCATTGGGCAATTCGCGCATGGTCTGCGGCAGCGCAAGGGATGGCTTTCCAGCCGAAAAAGGTGCGCAGCGAAATCGCTGATCGCCGACCGCTCGATGTCAATAGCGAATTACTTTAGGACTCCGGGCCAATTGGCGTCGCCGCGAGCGATATTGCCCGGAATGTCTCCACTCCACTGACGCCGGACTCCGAGACTGTAGTTCAGGTAAAGTTTCCCGTCGTATATCGACCATGCGTCCGGATCGATCCGGGCCGTGTAGCCTTGCGATACGGCCCAAGCGCAATAACCGCCATACTGCGGCGCGTACATTTCAGGGTTTTCCGCGAACAAGTCGCGGTTTTCGGCATTCTCGAACCGCCAGGTCGCGCCGTTCCACTCGAATGTAAATTCATCCGAGCCTCTTACAGGCTTGCCTTCCTTGAAATATGCGACCGGATCATAGCCGCGAATCGCCGCGCCCCGCGCGGAATAGACCGGCGGCTTCGCTGCCAGCGCGGGAGTGCATATTGCAGCGATGGACGCCGCGGCGAACAATCTGCGTGTGAGCATGTTGCACCTCATTCATTTGGTCGAGCGTCCAATATTATCAATTGCGCTGAAGGACTCCAGTCTTGAGCTCGAATGCACTCCTTTGTGAACCGACCGACAGTTTGAACTGACGACGCGGCGCGATGACGGCATCCTTTGCTTGACCGACGCGGGTTCACAAAAAAGCAGCGCGCTGAAGGGGTCTTCGTCCGGGGCATTCGACCTCAAGCTCGGCCTCGCGCCGATCTGATCGCGTCGATTCCGGCGCATGCATTGGAGAGGTGCTCTCATCCCCTTTCTGTGGACTTTGTCCCGGGACGCGCTGGGAGACCGGCTAATCGCACCTCGTTCCTTCTTGGCGAATTCGTGAATTCCGCGGCCGGCTCCTGCAGCTGCTTGACAGAGTCCGGAACTGGTCAAAGGCGGCCGGTCAACGGATATTGGTCGGGCCTGTGCTTTTGCCTCCGTGGACCGAAGGTTCGCTGCACCACTGGAGTCGCAGGTTCTCGAACGCCTCCAGCGCCTCTTCGGGCAGCCCGGCAAGCTCGACCAGGACGGCGCGGTCCAGCGCGTGCCGCGCGTCGTCGCGATAGGCCTCGTTCGCCGGCTTCAGCTCCGCGTCCCTGAATCTTGCGAAGATTGCGGCGGCCCGCGCCAGCCAAGCTTCGGGCCGCCGGCGCGGATCCAGAACCATGAGCTTCGGCAATTCGGAGACCGTCATGACCGCCCGGCCTTGCTGCTGGCGCGATCCCGCCCACCAGAAGGCCATCAGCCCGAGCGTGCAGTTGGCCCAAAGGGCCAGCGCCTCGTCCCAGCGAGCGTCCTGAAGCCGGAAGTTCGGCCATGCGCGGCCGCCGACCGCGCGGTCCGGCGTCACGCATGCGGCAAGGCTTTGGGAGTTGATTCGAAAATCACGATTGAAGTGCAGGCGCGTCGCGGTTCTCCAGACCGCCGCCGCGCGGCCCTCGCAATCGGGGCGCACCTCTCCTTCGCTGTCCGGCCGCACGAGCATGCGCCGCTCCCGGGCGGCGTCATGCCCCCAGAGGATCGGATAGCTGGGCGCGCCTCCGACTGGAACAATCTTGAAGGGTCCGCGGAACGGCGGCGTCCCGTCGTTCTTGGTTCCGATGTCGCGGTCCAGCAATCCGCGTTCGCCGATTTGGCCGAGAGGGATGATCGGCAGGGCGTGGCGCCTGCCGCATCGGGGCATATGCAATTCGCCGTTCCGCAATGCCATCATCGTTTTCGCGAGCGCCGACTCGCGGAGGGCGGCGCAGCCGCCCTCGCTCAGCGGGGCGCGGATGTAGCTTCCGAGCAGCTGGCCGCCGGCGCCGAGGCAGCCCGTCTCCGAATGCGCAGCCACCCGGCCGGCGATCCGCGAGGTTTCCGCAGCTTCCGGCAGCGTGGCGGGCCGGCGCCGCAGGTTCACGAACAGGGCCGGTCCGGAGGGGCCGTCGCGATCGAGCCGCTTCGTCGCGACGACGAGGACCTCGGCCATTCCGGTGTCGGCGGAGAAGGCGCGGTCGAGATTGCCCGAAGCGGCGATCGAGACGACCGCGACGTCCTCGTACCGGTCGGCGAGCAGCTCCCGAGCCCTCCGCCAGGATCCGCCCTGCACGGCGGCCATGGGAAGCACGAGCGCCACCACGCCGCCGGGCTTGACCTTGGCGTGGGCGAGGTCGACGAAATTGGACGCGAGGCCGGCGTTGCCGTTGCCGACGGGATGCGCCAGTTCGCGGCGGATGGCCTTGAGCCGGTCGGACATCGCCCGCTGCTCCTCCTCCGTCGTCTGGAAACCGGCGAAAGAGGGAACGGGAACCTCCGCGGTCTCGTGGTTGGTCGGGCGCGTGAAAGGCGGGTTCATGATGACCAGATCGACCGACTCGTGCGGCACCTCCACGTCCGACACCTCCGCGTCGCCCTCGGCGCCGCGCGTCCGGCGCTGCCCGGTGGCGAACAGCGACTGCATCCGCCCGGCGCCGGCCAGGTCGAGCGAGCCGATGGTGGTCCCGCGGTGGCGATCCTCCCCGCGGCCGGTCCCGTAGGGCATCGTGTAGACGCGGGTGTTGCTGAAAACCACGTGGGGATGGACGCTCGACAGCTGGGACGCGCAGAGATGGGCTGCCGCCGGCATGATGTCCGCCGCGACGATGGCGCGCTCCATCATCGCGCCGTGGATCGTCGCGTCGTCGCCGCCGGCCCGGCGGAAGCGCCCCAGTACGGCGCGGTAGGCGGCGGTGAGGAGCGTGCCCGTTCCGCAGGACAGATCGGCGATGCGGAGGTCGGGATAGGCGTCGAGGTCGCTCCAGTCGAAACCCAGCCGGGCGACCGCCAGCTCGGCCAGAAGCGCGGAGCTGGCCGGCAGCGTGTAGAACGTCGCGAGGAACTTCCGATCGACGATCATGTTCTGGAACATCCTGCCGGACAGGTCGTGCCGCGTGGTCACGCCTATGCCCGCAAGGCGCTCCGCCGCCTCGCCGAGCGCGAAGAGGACGCGCCGGGACGTGTCGGCGCGCATATAGGACAGCAGGTCGGACGCGACCTTGAAGATCGGCCAGTAGTTGATGTCCCGCAGGATCAGGTCCCAAGCGTCGAGAACGCCGAACTGGAAGGATGCCCGCTCGGTCCGAATACGCGAGATCGGCGGGATGTCGTGGCGTCCGGAGATGGCGGCATGGAAGGTGAGCGCGTTGGCGATGATGGTCAAAGCCATCCGGTTGGTCTGCTTGCCGGCGCGCTGGTTGAGAACGCGGCCCATGTCGCGCTCGATGTCGCCGAAGCCGCGCGCCACGACGTCCCGGATGGCGTAGGCGGCGGTCCGGACGCCGCTCTCGAGTATCGACATGCCCCTCCGGATTTGGCGCTCCGAGACCATGGCATGCTCGATGGACTGGGCGACATCGTCGATATCGCCGGCGAGCCAGCCCGCGTCCGGCCAGCGGTCCGGCGCCGCCGGGTCGCCGGAGAACACGCAGTAGCCGAAATCGACGGAGGAGATGCGCCCTGCAATATCGGCCTGGCCGCGGCGGAGGGATGCGGGGACGCGGACGGCGAGGGCCTGCTCGATGGGTTCCGCGGACCCGGCGGGCGTTCTGCCGAGCCGGGCCTTCGCGTCGTCCTCGACCGAGGACGCCGGATCGTACTCGGTTTCGATCGCCACCGGCTGGGTGTCGGGTACTTGGACGAGAAGATCCGGCCGGAGCCGGGGCGAGTCGGGGAACACGCCGCTCTGCTCGACGCGGAGATGGTCCCGCCACAGCGGATGCTTGCCGCGGAGGACCTCGGCGAACAAACTGTTGAATGCGACTTCGCTGGTGCGCGGCATGTCGATTGCGCCCGCAGAATCATTGTTGCCGGCCGGGCGTCACGCGGCGAATGCCGCAGGCATGCGCATGATCCCGACGGCCATCCGACTACATTCGCGCATGGCTCATGTCCATCCCCTTGAGCGACAGCTGATCCGGCGGAGACCGCTCGGCCATCCTTCCGTCGGAAGATGCTTCGTGGCCGCTTTCGAATCCCAGGCGTATCCGCTGCCTGATGCCGCGAACATTTCCGCGGGAACGATGTCAGGGGTGCAAAGGCGCCGTACTTTCCGGGTTTCGGGGCTGTGACCGCCGCAAAGCTTCAGGAGTGGCGAGCGGAGATGTCGTTCAAGGCAATGGTCGAGAGATCGGCGAGAGTTCTGTGCCGATGACTCCTTAAATTATCCGCGTCTTTTGCTGTAGCGATGCCGCCGAGGCCCTGCGCTTGAGGATTTCTGCGCGAGTGACTGTCGCTCAAAAAAGAACAGCGGCCCGAAGGCCGCTGTTCCCGGAGGAAATCGTAATGAAGAGTTTCTCGTGTCAGCGCCCGCGGGCAATCTTGAACGCCAACTCGTCGATATCGCCGCGGGTCAAACCGATGTCGTCAAGCTCGTGATCGCTGAGCCTCAAAAGCGCATTGCGCGTCCTGCGATTTTTTTCCCACAAAGTCACGGAACTGACAGTTGACTTTACATAGCTCACCGCCTGCGAAGCGACCGACTCGAAGCTTCCAATCTTGGGTGCGGAAACAATAGCGGACATGGTTCATTCCTTTCGTGAGTGATGTGGAACATCTTTGAGAACGAGATATATGTTCGAATTACGGCTGAACAATTGCCAATTCCGCAATTCCGCGTTGCGCTTTTCGAATGCCTTGGGAACAAATTCGACACATTCGGAGCTGTTCCCGCCGTTTTCCGTCTGGTCGCGTGCAATTCATCGACAATTCGATCAGTTTCGGCAGCGGCTGGGGGTCGAATCGATTTTGCCGGACAAAGCTTTGCGCGCGCGGCCCGGGCCTTATTCAAGCGATTGGATGGCGGCGTTCAGATCGTTCAAGCCGCGCATCGAAGGCCGGGAAGCACTTCTGATGGACATGTGCGCCAATTGCCGACATAACGGCGCAAGCAGAGGCAGCAGCTTGCTGAACCCGGTTCGGCTGCCTCCGTACACTGTCGCGAGATGAGGCTGCGATGCGGATAATCGGACTTGATCCCGGGCTTCGCG
The DNA here is from genome assembly GCA_965205055.1 of Paracoccaceae bacterium. Classification (GTDB taxonomy): domain Bacteria; phylum Pseudomonadota; class Alphaproteobacteria; order Rhodobacterales; family Rhodobacteraceae; genus CBDBBY01. Next base: position 4,525,379 of record OZ242030.1, read on the forward strand.
TGACGGGATGGGGCGTCGTGGACATTTCGGGCAACCACATAAGTCATGTGGCGAACGGCGCATGCAATTCGTCCGGCTCGTCGCTTCCCGACAGGCTCCTCACCTTGTTCGATCAGCTTTCCGAAGTCGTCGAGAGCTTCAGTCCGGATTCCGCAGCTGTCGAAAAAGTATTCGTCAACACGGACAGCACAGGTTCGCTCAAACTCGGGCACGCCCGCGCCATGTCGCTGCTGGTCGTCGCGCGTGCCCGCATTCAGGTTGCGGAGTACGCGCCGAATTCCGTCAAAAAGGCGGTCGTTGGCACGGGCCATGCGGACAAGCAACAAGTCCAGCACATGGTGCGGATGCAGCTGGGAGGCGCGAAAATCAACGGACCGGACGCTTCGGACGCCTTGGCGGTCGCATTGACGCATGCGTTTTTGGGCAGATATTCGGGAAACCTCGAACGGGCTGTCGCCCATGCAGAGCAATGACGCAATGATTGGCAAACTCGAAGGCGTGATTGACTACAGATCGAGAGATCACTTGATGATCGTCGCGGGGGGAGTCGGGTACGAAGTATACTGCTCGGAACGGACATTGTCGGCAGTTCCGGGACCCGGCGGTCGCGCGGCGCTCTTTACCGACCTGTTGGTCAAAGAAAATCTAGTTCGTCTTTACGGCTTCCGGTCCAGGAGGGAACGGGAGCTGCACAGGCTTCTGATGACAGTTCAAGGCGTGGGCGCGGCGGCCGCGCTCGCCATCAGCGGAGCGCTGGGCGTTGAGGGCTGCCTGCGCGCCATTGCTCTGGGGGATTGGCAAGCGATCAAGGCTGCCTACGGAGTCGGTCCCCGTCTCGCTCAGCGCGTGGCGAATGAGCTTCAGGGCAAGACCGAGTCGATCCTTGAAATCGTCGACGGAACGGTTGAGGCGGGCGACGGGCCGGAGCCCGCGCAAACGGAAGAACCGGCTCGCGAGCTGGATGACGAGGCCTTTCGGGCTAGCGCGGACGCGCTTTCCGCTCTTGCAAATCTCGGATATGCCCGCAGCGAGGCCGCGCGCGTCGTGGCGGAAATCGCGGGAAACGATCCGGATTTTGATGCGTCGGCGCTCATCAAGGCCGCGCTGAAGCGGCTTGACCGCGGGTAGATTGCGATGCCCGAACCGGATCCGGCGCTTCGGCCCGAAGCTCAGCCTGCCGAACCAGACCGCGCGCTGAGGCCGAACTCGCTCGCCGAATTCATCGGTCAGCGCGAGACGCGAGCCAATCTGCGGATCTTCGTTGAGAGCGCGCGAATGCGCAACGCGGCGATGGACCACATCCTGTTTTCGGGACCTCCAGGACTGGGCAAGACGACCTTGGCGCAAATCTTGGCGCGGGAGCTGGGCGTGGATTTCAGGATGACTTCGGGACCCGTGCTTGCGAAAGCCGGTGACCTCGCGGCCATCCTTACGAATGTCGAACGGCACAACGTGCTGTTCATCGACGAGATACACAGGCTTCACCCGCTGGTAGAGGAAGTGCTCTATCCGGCGCTTGAAGACTATGCGCTTGATCTCGTAATCGGATCCGGCCCGGCCGCGCGTACGGTCAGAATCAATCTTCCGGAATTCACCTTGATCGGGGCGACGACCCGGCTCGGACTCCTGACCACGCCGCTTCGGGACAGGTTCGGCATTCCGGTCCGTCTGGAATATTACAAGACCGAGGAGCTGTATGAAATTGTCGTGCGGGGAGCCAAGCTGCTCGGCTTAAGCGTCGAAGAGGCGGGAGCATTGGAAATCGCGAAAAGATCGCGCGGAACCCCGCGCATCGCGAACCGTCTTCTGAACAGGGTCGTCGACTTCGCGGTCGTGGAAGGGGACGGCCGGATAAATCTGGAAATCGCCGAAAGGGCTCTTGATTGCATGGGGGTGGACGAGCACGGTTTGGACGCGGCCGACCGACGCTATCTGCGCATCATCGCCGAAAACTACTCGGGAGGCCCAGTCGGCATTGAAACGATGTCGGCGGTGATGTCGGAATCGCGAGACTCGATCGAAGACGTCATTGAACCGTATTTGCTGCAAGAAGGGTTTATTCAGCGCACGCCCCGCGGACGGGTGCTCGCGCACAAGGCGTGGACTCATCTCGGGATGTCCGAGGCGTTCGCCGAAACGGGGCCGGAGCAGGACGAGCTGTTCCGGCGGGAAGATTGAAGCATCGTTTTGAACTCAGGGTCTACTACGAGGACACCGACTTCGCCGGCGTCGTGTATTATGCGAATTACCTCAAGTTCATCGAAAGGGCGCGAACCGAGTTCATGCGCTCGCTCGGCATCGATCAGACGCGTTTCCGGGTTGAAACCGGGCTGGTGTTCGCGGTCCGCTCGCTTGAAGCGGAGTATTTGAAGCCGGCGAAATTCGACGACGAGCTTGCGGTGGTCACATCGTTGGAAAGCCTGTCCGGCGCCCGCGCCGTATTGAAACAGGATGTCTTCAGAAACAATGACCGACTTTTCTCATCGCGCGTCACCATTGCTTGCATTGCCGATTCCGGAAGGCCCTGCAGGTTTCCGGAGATTGCGGCGGCGGCATTGCGGCGGCATGCCCGTGGAAACCGATAGGCGCATTTGCAATTTCTTTCCTGTCGGAAATGGGTTAAGGTCGTCCGAAAGAGCAGAAAACTCCGTTTTGTGCATTGATGCAGACGGTGGCAGAGCATGGAAACTGAAGCGCTATCGGCAGTTCAGGAACTGGATTTTTCAGTTGTGACCCTGTTTGTCAGGGCAGGCATCGTCGTGAAGTTCGTCATGCTGCTCCTGCTGTTCGCATCCGTCTGGAGTTGGGCGATCATCATTTTCAAGTTCATCACGTACGGGCGCGTGCGAAGGGACACGAACAAGTTCGACAAGGCGTTCTGGTCCGGCGAGCCTCTTGACGAGATGCACGCGGACATGGGCGACCGGCGCCTCGGCGCCTCGGAGAGGATATTCTGCGCCGCGATGGACGAGTGGCGGCGTTCGCATCGTTCGGACGGCGTGCTGATAGCAGGGGTCAGGTCGAGAATCGAACGGTCCATGGATCTCGCCGTGACGAGAGAAAACAACAAGCTTACGCGCGGACTTGAATTCCTTGCGACCGTCGGCGCCACTGCGCCGTTCGTCGGGCTGTTCGGAACCGTTTGGGGGATCATGACGGTTTTCCGCGAAATCGGCATTCAGCAGAATACGAGCCTCGCGGCGGTTGCTCCGGGCATCGGCGAAGCGCTCGCGGCGACCGCGCTGGGACTCCTCGCGGCCATACCGGCCGTCGTCTTCTACAATAATCTCTCGGCCGCTTCGGACAGGCTTGCAGCCAATTTCGAGGATTTCGCGGACGAGTTTTCGACGATCATCTCTCGGCAGCTAGACAACTAGGAATGCAGTTCGCATCGGCCGACACGACCAAGCGGCGGAGGCGCAGAGGGAAATCGCGCCACAAGCCGATGTCGGAAATCAACGTCACTCCGTTCGTTGACGTCGTTCTTGTCCTTTTGATCATCTTCATCGTCGCCGCGCCCTTGCTCACTGTGGGCGTAGAGGTTCGGCTGCCGGAGTCCGCCGCCAGCGCGCTGCCGTCCGAGGATGAGGAGCCGCTTTCGATTTCCATTTCCAAGGATGGCTCCGTTGCTCTTCAGGCGACCGAGATTTCCATCGACGAGTTGATTCCCCGTCTGAGCGCGGTGATGGCTGAACGCCGGTCGGACAAGATTTTCATTCGCGGAGATCGCGAAATCCAATACGAAGTCGTCATGCAAGTGATGGGGGCTCTGAACAACGCCGGGTTTCGCAACATCGGACTCATAACCGATCCCGGCGGTCCGACGTTCGACGGAGGTGGAAGCTAGAGGCCGAGGTGCGCATTTGCTTCATTATCTCCTTGGCGGCGCATGCCTCGTTGTTGTTGTTCGGGTATTTCGCGAACATTGCGACGCCCGAAAGCATCGAGACTGAATTTGAATTCGCCGACGTATCAATCGTAGAGTTGGACGATTGGGTCGCTATCTCGACGCCGGCTCCGATGCCGGTTGAGGAGCCGGCGCAATTGTCGAGCGCCGACGTTCTTGATCAGGACGTGCCTGTGCCAGCAATTCCGATCTCCGAACCCGTCGTGAAGACGCCCGGAGCTCCTCAGAGCGCTTCGGTCCCGACGGTTGCCCCTGCGGTTCCGACAAGACCTGAATTCGCAGTTCTTTCGACGCCCGAGCCGCCGTCCAGAATGCAGTCTCCGGAAGTGGTGCCTCCGCCGCCGCCGCCGGAGCCGGAAAGGGTGCCCGAGGTTGAAGATCCGGCGGAACAAGCCGCGCCCAAGATCAGCAGCGAAGCTGCGCCCGAACCGGAACCGGATATCGTTCAGGATGACGAAGTGAAGGTGGCGACCAGTCCCGACGACTCAACAGAGCCGACGCAGGAGGAAGTGGAGGAGTCCACGGCGCCTGAACAAACCGCCACGAAAATTGTGACCGAAGCGGACGAGGCGGAGGAATTGCGCGCATCGCCGCCAGTTCGTCGTCCGGCTCAGTTTGCATCCCTTGCCGATTCGCCGGACGATCCTGAAGACAGGGCGGAAGAACCTGAAGCAGAGCCTTTGCCAGAGGACGCAAACGACCCGCCGAGCATTTCGACGACAGACCAGGCGGAAATCGACAGTTTGATTGCACAGTCGCAATTGGAGCAAGTTGAAAGCGCGGAAGAGCAGGAGTCAACGGCGGAGCCTTTGATTGCGCTGTCGGATGAAGGCGCTCTGATTCCGAGCAGCATCAGCGAGGGTCTGCGACGCGCGATCAGAGATTGCTGGAATGTAGGGGCATTGTCGACGGCAGGCATGCGCACCGTCCTGACGATCGGTTTTTCCCTTGATATCGACGGGAGCCTCAGGAGGGAAACGATCAAGCTGGTCGATGCGCAATCCGAGTCCGAAATTGCAACGAGCAGGGCCTTCGAGGCTGCGCGGCGGGCGATAATCTGCGGACTCGCGGCGAACTTGGAATTCCCGACGGAAAGCTATTCGAGCTGGCAGAATATCGAGATGAGGTTCGACCCGGAGCAAATGCGAGGCAAGTGACAAGCGGGCATCGACGCCGCAATCCAGGCGGAGCGGCCATTTCGTTGCATTCCGGCCGGACTGGGGCGACAATTGAGAACCGAATTCGTCCGCGCCGATCTTGGCGTTCAAACAATTCAGTTGTCGTGGCGAGAGATGTATTGTCGACGGGACGAGCACAGGCGAATTCGAGAATCGGCTTCGCTTCCGGCGATGCTTCGGCGGAATTCCGAATCGATCCTTTGACCGAGGAGATGTGACCGAAATGAGTCTTTCAAGGATTTCAGCGACCTTCATGCTGGCAATTTCAGCGTTCAGTTCCGGGTTTGCGGGCGATGCCTTCGCCCAATCGGCTCCGCTGAAGATCGAAATCACCGAAGGCGTGATCGAGCCGCTTCCGCTGGCCGCCCCCGGCTTCATCGCGGAAAACGCCGAATCGGCGCAGCTAGCCGAAATGCTGTCGGCGGTCGTCGTCGCGGACCTCGTGGGCACGCAGCTGTTCAGAGAGATTCCGAGGGACGCTCACATCAGCGATGTGACCAATATCGACTCGCCCCCGCAATACATCGACTGGAAAGCGATCAACGCGGAAATCCTGATCATCGGCTCGGTTCTGCTTGATGAAGACGACGGCTTGGATGTCAAATTCAGGCTCTTCGACGTCCGCGCCGAGCGACCGCTCGGCGACGGCGTCCGGTTCAAGGCCGGAAGCGGCATCTGGAGACGGATTGCGCACAAAGTGGCGGACGCGGTGTATTCGCGGGTTACCGGCGAGACGGGATTTTTCGATACGCGCGTGGCATTCATTTCCGAGTCAGGTCCGAAAGACGAAAGGACGAAGCAACTTGCGATCATGGATTACGACGGCGCCAATCTCAGATATCTGACGCGCGGCGACGAAATCGTAATTTCGCCCCGTTTTTCGCCGGACGATTCGCAACTGATTTTCACATCCTATGAATCGGGCTCCCCTCGCGTTCTGTTGATGAACATCGAAACCGGAGAGATTCGCCCGCTGGTCGACCTTCGTGCGGACGAAATGACATTCGCTCCGCGGTTTTCTCCGGATGGCAGAAAAGTGATATTCTCTCTGACGCGGAACGGGAACACGGACATTTACGAGACCGATCTTGATACGCGGTCTACGCGGCGGTTGACCGAAAGCGCTGCGATCGACACTGCGCCGAGCTACAGCGAAGACGGAGATTGGATCGCCTTTGAATCCGACAGGAACGGAACGCAGCAACTCTACATCAAGAATCTATCCGGCGGGGAAGCGAGGCGCATCAGTCGAGGCGAAGGTCGGTACGGAACGCCGGTTTGGTCGCCGCGGGGGGATTACGTGGCGTTCACCAACCAGAGGCGCGGCCGTTTCCATATCGGCGTCATGCGCCTGGACGGGAGCGAGGAGCGATTGCTCTCGTCTTCGTTTCTGGACGAGGGGCCGACGTGGTCGCCGAACGGGAGGGTGCTGATGTTTTTCCGAGAGACGCCCGGCGAGCAAGGCGGCCCGGAGCTGTATTCCGTGGACTTGACCGGTCGGAACTTGAGGAAAGTCAACGTTCCGATCCTTGCTTCGGACACGCCCGGAAACCGCTTCGCCTCCGATCCGGCATGGGGGCCTCTAAGAAATTAATTGGATTTTCAGCGGGACTGAATTGTGGTAACCTATCTTCAAAATATGCCGTTGAGGCGCGCAAGGTGAGGCAAACGGAGCAGAGCTATGAAAATCACGAAAATTGCGATTGGTGTTGGGACCGTGGCGGTAGTGGCATTGGCATCTTGCACGGACCGGAGTCTGATGGACATGGGGCGGCAAGGCGCCGGCGACCCAACCGGAAGCGCACCAGGGAGCGTTGGCGCCGATGATTCAATCCAACAAGGCGCGTTGGATGGCTACGAAGAGTCATCGCCCGAGTATTTCAGCAATACGATCGGCGACAAGATTTACTTCTTGGTCGACGAAAGCACGATCAACGCCGATGCGGCCGCCATCCTTGAAACGCAAGCAAGTTGGCTGATTGCGAACCCCGGCTACACCGCGCTGATCGAGGGACATGCGGATGAGCGCGGCACGAGGGAATACAACTTGGCGCTGGGCGCCCGCCGCGCGAGCGCGGTCAGGGAATATCTGGTCAGCAGAGGCGTTCCGGATGCGCGCCTGCAGACCGTCACATACGGGAAGGAACGGCCCGTAGCCATCTGCTCCAATGAATCCTGCTGGTCGCAAAATCGGAGGGCGATTACTGCCGTACTGCTGATGCCGAGCAGCTGAAAAAGGCGTTCCGGAAAATGAAAAGTCGCGGAATTGCAGCAGTTTTCGCGCTGCAGATCCTGATGTGCGCCGGCATTGCCGGCGCACAGACGAACGAAGAAACGCTTGCGGATGTTCGGTTCCAATTGGAAGATCTTCGCGGCGAACTTCTCGCGCTGCAGTCCGAACTCAGAATAGGGGCCAACCAGCGCGCAGGGCAGGATTTGGAAGCCGGGCCGGTTCCGGAGAGCGTCCTGCTTCGACTTGATGCGTTGGAAGCCGAGCTCAGGGGGAACATCGGCAAGATCGAACGGTTGGAGTCCAAAATCCAGACTGTCCTTCGCCAAGGTTCCATTCAGCTGCGCGATCTTGAATTGAGACTCGTGGAACTGGAAGGCGGCGATGTTTCGCAGATCGACTGGGGCATGACCTTGGGCGGCGTGTCGATAGAACAGCCGATGCCGACGCTTGATCCTGTCGAACCGGACATTGCTTCCGACGAGCAGGAATTGAGGGAAAGGCGCTCCTTTCAGGCGGCCAAGGCGGCATTCGCGTCGGGCGATCATCCCGCGGCAGAAGTCCATTTCTCGAATTTCGTCGCCGAGTTTCCCGAAAGCGCCTATGCCGGGGAAGCGCATTTCTACTTGGGTGAATCCTTGTATTTCAAACAGCAATGGCAACAAGCTGCGAAATCGTTTCTGGAAAGCTATCAGACATCGATCAACAGTCCGCTCGCGCCCAAAGCGGCTTTGCGGCTGGCTGAAAGCTTGAACCAGATGGGCAAGCTGAAGGAAGCGTGCCAGATATTTGACGTGATCGCCGAAGAATTTCCGGAAACCGAGGAGGCGAACGCCGCTCGGCTCGGCATGTCGACAGTCGGTTGCGCCTGAGCGAAACAAGCATCCGTTCCCTGAATGAGGGACTTGCCGAGCTGGATCTTCCGGAGGATTGCCGACGGATGGCGGTCGCGGTTTCGGGCGGCGGCGACTCCATGGCTTTGCTCGCAATGATGTCGGAGCAGCTATCGGACCGCGGGACGGAGCTTTTTGCCGTAAGCGTGGATCATGGCCTGCGCCCTGAATCCGAAGCTGAATGCGGTCTCGCGCGCGACTTGGCGCACTCGCTCGGGCACGAGCACAAGACGCTCAAGTGGGAGCGCGGCTCCGAAAGCGCGGGCAATGTCCAAAGCGATGCGCGCGACGCCCGCTATCGTCTGATCGCCAACTGGGCCAAGTTCAACCGGGTCGGCGTTGTCGCTCTCGCGCATACTCTGGATGACCAGGCTGAAACCCTTTTGCTGAATCTTGCGCGGGGGTCCGGCGTCGATGGCCTCGCGGCGATGCCCAGGCAGCTTCGCAGGAACGATGTATTGTGGATCAGGCCGCTGCTTTCGACAAGCCGTGCCGAACTGCGGCAATACCTCTCGGAACGCGGCGTCCGCTGGGCCGAGGATCCTTCGAATGAAGACAGCGCATACGACCGGGTCAAGGCGCGGCGGATATTGGATCTGACTGCGCCTTTGGGGGCCAGCGCAGAGCGCCTTGCCGCGACCGCCGAGAGAATGGGCATGGCTCGGCGAGCGCTTGAAGGCGCCGCTTATGACGCTGCGTGCCGCATCGCCAAGGTCGGAACGGCGGGGGATGTGGAGTTCGAACCGGAATTTTGGGACCTTCCCGAGGAATTGAAGAACCGGCTTGCCGCTCAAGCGCTGAGATTTCGATCAGGTGCAATTTACAAGCCGCGCTTCGCGACATTGCGCAGATGCCTGGATGCGGTGAGCGGCGGCGGCTCGGCCACTCTGTCGGGATGCGCGATGGCGCGAACTTCGGGCGGCGGCTTGCTGGTGGCTCGCGAGCTTGCGGCTTGTCCGCCCCGGGTCGAGTTCGGAGACGAATGGGATGGCCGATGGATGATCGAGGGATACCGAAATCCGTACGACGCCGCCGCCGTCGGCGCGCTCGGCGAAAGAGGCCTCAGGCAGTGTGCGGATTGGAAGCGCTTTGATCTTCCGCGAATCAGCATGCTATGCTCTCCCGCTCTTTGGAGCGGAGAGGGGGAGCTTCTGTCGGCGCCGCTTGCAGGGGAAGGGCGAGGCTGGACGGCGAGATTGTCCGCCGATGCCACCGCTTTCCTCAAATCCCTTTTGCCGGATTGAAAATTCCTTCATTATCGCTATTTGTTGTGTATGAAGCCGACCGCGCCGATTGTTTTGGACGGTTCAGGTCGGACGCTCGTTGCTGACGAGTTTGAACTGGCCGCATCCGCCTGCGGACTTGGCGGATTTATTCGGAGGGATCCCAAGTGTCGTCGACTTTGAAGAATTTGCTGATCTGGCTTTTGCTGATTGGATTGGTCGTCGTTTTGTTCAATGTGTTCACTGGAGGTCCTTCGGCGATGCAGCCGAGGGAAATCTCGTATTCCAATTTCGTTGAAAGGGTCAAAGCCGGCGAGGTGTCGCGCGCCGTCCTCGACGGCGAGAAGGTCGTGTTCTCCACGACCGACAACTCCGAATTCACGACCATCAAGCCGAGGGAGGTCGACGTCACCGAGCTGCTGATGGAAAATGGCGTCCAGATCGAGGCGAAGTCCCAGGAGCCGAGCGGGTTCATGGCCTTCGTCGGTCCGCTCCTGCCGTTCCTTATTCTGATCGGCGTGTGGGTCTTCCTGATGAACAGGATGCAGGGGGGCGGCCGCGGCGGCGCGATGGGATTCGGGAAATCCAAAGCCAAGCTGCTCAACGAGCGGCGAGATCCGATAACGTTCAATGACGTCGCAGGGATCGACGAAGCCAAGGAGGAGGTCGAGGAAATCGTCGAATTCCTCAAGGATACGAGGAAATACTCGCGATTGGGGGCGACGATCCCCAAGGGCGCGCTCCTCGTGGGACCGCCCGGCACCGGAAAAACGCTGCTCGCGCGCGCGATCGCCGGCGAGGCGAAAGTGCCGTTCTTTTCAATATCCGGGTCTGATTTCGTGGAGATGTTCGTCGGCGTCGGCGCCTCCCGCGTCCGGGACATGTTCGAGCAAGCCAAAAAGAACGCGCCGTGCATCGTGTTCATCGACGAAATCGATGCGGTCGGCCGGTCGCGCGGCATCGGCATCGGCGGCGGAAATGACGAGCGCGAGCAGACGCTCAATCAACTCCTCGTTGAAATGGACGGATTCGAGGAGAACGACGGAGTCATCATCATTGCCGCGACCAACCGGCCCGACGTGCTCGACAGCGCACTTCGCCGTCCCGGCAGGTTCGACCGGCAGATCTTCGTGCCCAACCCCGACATCGGCGGCCGGCGAAAGATATTGGGCGTCCACACGAAGAAGCGTCCGCTGGGACCGGATGTCGATCTCGGCGTCATCGCGAGAGGCACGCCGGGTTTTTCGGGCGCCGATCTGGCGAATCTCGTCAACGAGGCGGCGCTCAGGGCCGGGCGCGTCGATCGAAGCTACATCACGATGGAGGACTTCGAGCAGGCGAAGGACAAGGTCATGCTCGGGGCGGAGCGGCGCTCCATGGTCATGTCCGAAGACGAGCGGAAGCTGACCGCCTACCACGAATCGGGCCATGCGATCGTGGGGATGAATGTTCCGCAGCACGACCCGATCTACAAGGTTTCGATCATCCCTCGCGGAGCCGCGCTCGGAATCATGATGAGCCTGCCGGAACGCGATCCTCTTTCGGTGACCTACAGGAAATATCTGTCGACGATCACGATGGCGATGGGAGGCAAGGCTGCGGAGTCGATCAAGTTCGGAGACGAAAACGTGACGTCCGGAGCGGCGAGCGACATTGATCAGGCGACGAAGATAGCGCGGAAAATGGTTTCGAAGTTCGGAATGTCCCCGAAGCTCGGCAATATCAGTTATTCGGATGAAAGCGACATGTACTCCGCAGCCTTCGGGCAAGGCGGCACCAGCGAAGAGTCCAAGAAGCTGATCGAGGAGGAAACCCGAAGGATCGTCACCGAATCATGGGATTCCGCGACGACAATTCTCAGGGAGCGCTGGTCGGAGGTTGAAAGCCTCGCCAAAGGCCTGCTTGAATATGAAACCCTGACCGGCCAGGAGATCACGCAGATCCTTGCCGGAGAGTCTTTGGACAAGGACGGCGAGGACAATTCCTCGAGCAACGCAGGGACGGCGACCGCTGTTCCGAAAACCAGCAAGCCGCGGGCGCGGGGGACGGGCGGCCAGCTGGAGCCGGAGCCGACCTAAGGTCCCGACGCCGCGTTTCGCCGGGATCGTTCAAGCGGATCATCGTCGCCGGACCGACCGGCCCGGCGGCGAGCAAAGTTCGGCAGTCGCGGCGCTGCTGGTTGGCGAAACTGGGCGGAATTGGACGAACATGAATCCCTTCATACTAGGACTGATTTTTCTTGCGCTGATGATCTATCTCATGCGCAAGCAGGCCAACGGCCCCGGCGGTGTGTTCGGATACGGGAAATCGCGCGCGAAGCTGCTGAATGAAGATCGCGCCAAAGCGACGTTCGCCGATGTCGCAGGCATCGACGAGGCGAAGGAGGAGCTCGAGGAAATCGTCGAATTCCTGCGAAACCCCGGCGTATTCACGCGGGTCGGCGCCAAGATACCCAAGGGAGCCTTGCTCGTCGGGCCGCCCGGAACAGGAAAAACCTTGCTCGCGCGCGCGATCGCCGGCGAAGCGGACGTGCCGTTCTTCACGATATCGGGATCGGACTTCGTTGAAATGTTCGTCGGCGTGGGCGCATCCCGCGTGCGCGACATGTTCGAGCAGGCGAAGAAGAGCGCGCCGTGCATCGTGTTCATCGACGAGATCGACGCGGTCGGCCGCTCGCGGGGAATCGGCATCGGCGGCGGCAACGATGAACGAGAGCAAACCCTGAATCAGCTGCTCGTCGAAATGGACGGATTCGAAGGCAACGACGGCGTGGTGATCGTTGCCGCGACCAACCGGCCGGACGTTCTGGACGCGGCATTGATGCGACCTGGGCGATTTGACAGGCGCGTGTATGTTTCGCTGCCGGACCTGAAAGGCAGGGAATCCATTCTCGTCGTTCACGGGCGCAAAGTTCGGCTCGGCAATGACGTCGATTTTCGGACGCTGGCGAGAGGCACGCCGAGATTCTCCGGAGCGGATCTTGCGAACCTCGTCAACGAAGCCGCGCTGCGGGCCGCCCGCGCAAGGCGCCAGCACGTGATGATGGAGGATTTCGAGAAGGCCAAGGACAAGGTCATTCTCGGGGCGGAGCGTCGATCTTTGGTCATGACGGAGGACGAAAGGCGGCTGACGGCGTACCACGAAGCCGGCCACGCGATCGTCGGCATGAACGTTCCGCAGCATGATCCGGTTTACAAGGTATCGATCATTCCCCGCGGCGCGGCCCTCGGAATTATGGTCAGCCTGCCGGAACGGGATCAATATTCGTTCACCAAGACGAAATTCCTTTCCCTGATAAAGATGGCGATGGGCGGCAAGATTGCGGAAGAGCTGGTGTTCGGGCCTGAGAACGTCTCGTCAGGAGCCAAAAGCGACCTGCAGCAGGCAACCGGCATCGCCCGCCAGATGGTGGCCGAGTACGGAATGTCGCCTCGGCTCGGCAACATAAGCTACACGAACGACGGGGAAATGGTTCCCGGCGGCATGGGCCAAGGCAATTCGACGAGCGAAGAATCCAAGCGGATCATCGAGGAGGAGACGCGACGGATTGTCGAGGAGTGCTGGGATGCCGCCAAGTCGATTCTTGTGGAAAAGCGCGAAAACTTGGAGAAGCTTGCGAACGGCCTGCTCGAATACGAAACGCTGACGGGCGATGAAATCAAGAAGATTCTTGCCGGCGACGACTTGCCTTCCGAACGGCACACCGACTTGCCTTCCGTTCCGAAGCGAAAGGCGACCGTGACGCAGTTTCCGAGCGCCGGGCGTCGGCGCGCGGCGCCGGAGCACTGAAGGACAGAACGAATCCTGCAGCGACCGAATGCGCATCGGCGGCTGTTGCAGCGGCTCCTGATACGCGCCGACCCGGCGCAAGCATCCAAGCATGAGTGTTTCGAATGACGGCATTGATTGAATCCGGCTTCTCAGGAGAGGTTGCTTGGGTCGGAGGCGTCGGCAACCGCGAAGAAACGCTGCGCGCCGAACCCGCGGATGAAATCCAGCTCTTGTTCGAAGGGATCGCGGGCGATTCCCACGGCGGTTTGACCCGTTCCTCATGCGTTCGGGTCGAAGACGTCTATCCGCTGGATACGCCCATTCGGAATACGCGTCAGGCATCCGTGCTGTCCGCTGAAGAGCTGAGCCTCATCGCCAAAGACATGGGCATCGGCGAGCTGCCGCCCGCGCTGCTCGGCGCGAACATCCTGACCTCCGGAATACCCGATTTGACGCTTGTTCCGCCCGCATCGCGCCTTCAGTTCGCATCCGGAGCTACGCTTGTCGTCGATCTCGAAAACCATCCCTGCAATCTCCCGGCACGAGAAATCGAGAAAGAAATGCCCGGCTGCGGACGCGCGTTCAAGATGGCCGCGATGCGGCGCCGAGGCATCACTGCGTGGGTCGAACGTGAAGGTGTCGTGAGACGCAACGACCGCGTCACGCTCTTCGTGCCGGCGCAGCCGGCATGGCCGCATTGAAACGGCAAGGGAATTTGATCCTTGCAGAGATCCGTTTCCTTCGCCGGCGCCGACGAGATTCGGACTGCGCGCGCCGATTTTGGTTTTTCCTGTTGACTTGCGCCGGTTTCCGCTGTGTGGCGCAATTCGAACTCAATTGCGGAATCGGCATGGATTGCGCAGAAGGGAGGGCATTCTTTGGCTGCGGACATCATTGACGGAAAGGCCGTCGCGCTGGAGCTTCGGACCAAAGTCGCGACCGGCGTCGGGAAACTCAAGGCGGAAACCGGCGTCACGCCGGGGCTGGCAGTCGTTCTCGTCGGCAACGATCCGGCAAGCGGCGTCTACGTCCGAAGCAAGGCCCGCCAAACCGAGGAAGCGGGAATGGCTTCGTTCAAGCATGTTCTGGACGCGGACGTCGGCAACGACCGGCTGCTCGGGCTGGTTGCGGACCTGAACCAGGATTCGAGGGTGCATGGAATTCTCGTGCAGCTTCCGCTTCCCAGCCACCTGGATGCTGAATCGGTCATCAACGCGATTTCGCCATCGAAGGATGTCGACGGGTTCCACGTATCCAATGCCGGCCGGCTGTTTACCGGGCAGCAAGCCTTCGTGCCCTGCACTCCGCTGGGATGTCTGAAGCTGCTCCGCATGCAGCACGGCGATCTCACGGGACTGAACGCTGTCGTCGTGGGCCGCTCCAACATTGTCGGCAAGCCGATGGCCAGCCTGCTTCTTCAAGAGAACTGCACGATATCCATTTGCCATAGCCGGACGCGGGATCTGCCGGGCCTTTGCAGGACCGCCGACATTCTGGTCGTCGCCGTCGGAAGGCCTGATTTCGTGAAGGGGAGCTGGATCAAGCCGGGCGCGACGGTGATCGACGTGGGCATCAATCGCGTGCCGGCGCCCGACCTCGGCGAAGGCAAGGCGAAACTTGTCGGCGATGTCGATTATGAAGCCGCGGCCGGCATCGCGGGCGCGATCACGCCGGTGCCGGGCGGCGTCGGTCCGATGACGATCGCATGTCTTCTTTCAAACACTCTCGATGCGTGCCGCATGTCGCTCGGACTGCCCGTGGAGAACATCCGGCTTTCCTGAACGTCGGTTGGAGCTGCATCAGCCTGCGAAGGGGATCGGCGGTCGCCGCGACCGCTTTCTCGGGCTCGGCAGCGGAATCGCTTTGGGCGGCCGGCCGAGCGCGATCGCCGTGGCGCCGGTCGCCAACAGCTCGCTGAGCGGCGGCTGATCGCAATGCAGACCTCCGGTGTAGGCGCCGTATGCCGGAAGAATCAGCTGCAGGTCGTCCAAGAGGAAGCACGGCCGGGTGAAGCTGCCCGCCTTGGTCTTGATCGCGATTTTCGGGTGGAAATGGCCGGTGACTTCTCCGTTGCCTTGGCCGCTGGCGATATGGCGGAAAGAGAGCGGCGGAACCTTGTATTCCGAGGCATGCAATCCGTCGAAACGGAGCGCGCGCGGATCATGATTCCCGCTGATCCACACGCATCGGCGGCCCCGCAAGATGGCTTCAAGCTTTCGTTCGGCCGGAACGCCCAGCTCCGTCGCGGCTGCATCGTCGTCGAAGCTGTCGCCGAGAGACACCAGCACCTTCGGCTGGACCGCGTCCACCTCCGCCGTCAAGCGGTCCAAGGTCTCCATCAATTCGTAGGGCGGGAGAAGGCCGCGTCCGGTTCTCGCCATTCTTGCGGATTTGCCCATATGAAGGTCGGCAACCGCGAGCAATTGTTTCCTCGGCCAGTAAAGAGCGCCGTTGGCAAGGGCTTGCAGCCGCTCGCCTTGGAACATGAACTCGCAATGTTGCATTCGAAGGGATTCCTATGGATTTCGAAGAGCGACAGAAGGCTTTTGAGTACCGGTCATTCGAAGCCATTCGTCCGCTCTTTCCATCCGATGCGCAGGCATCAAGGTGCGTTCCACTTTTTTTGGGCAGGCGGCAGCGCGACAAACCCTCCAATCAAGATTTGAAGGCGATCAGAGCGTTGGCCCCGCTTTCGATCAGCGGCGCCTCTCCCTCCCTATCCAAAAAATGGGACGCGCCCGCGGACAGGCATGGATTTTCGCGCAACGTTTTGCCGCAATTTTCTTCATGGCTGAACCCCGCTCGATTTTTATGTCTTTATCGATAGGCACTTAAGCATAGGCCCAAACAAAATTCCAGCTCAGACAGGCCTCGGAATATGCCGCTGGCTCGACTTGCGAGCTGACGGGATATTAACTACTTCGGCGAGGGATTCCAATCTTCGTCCTCGGGAGGATGATACACCCCTTCAGTGGTATAGCCGCCGTTCGGGTGGCGGTAAGGAGATCCGCGCAAGACAGCATTTGCACTTAGTGTCGCACGATACATGCGCGTTGCGGCTTCCATGCCAAGATATGTCACGAAGCCCTCAAAATGCCCTTCGTCGGCTTCCTCAAGCGCATTGATGTAGCCTCCTTTTTCCGCTGCGCGAATTACCGGCGGGAATTCGCCTGCCTTGATGAATGGCAATGCCATGAGGAGTCGGGACAACCGTCCGTTTCCGTCCTGAAAAGGATGAATCCGGACGAATTCATGGTGAAGCCACGCCGCTTCAAGCTCCGGCGCCAGATTCAGCTCCGCGTGGCCGCGGTGGAATTCAAGAAAGCGTTCGATTTCGGATTCAACCTGCTCGGGCGGACAATATTCGTGGACAAATCCGTCTTTTCGTCGCGGGTTGTTGGGCCTAATCTTCCAAGCGCCGCGGCGCAGTGGGATTTCGACACGCTTTCCGAAAGGGTTGATTCCTGCCGCCGTCTCCTGATGCCGAGTCAAAAGCTGATGCCATTCGCGAATGGAAGAGGCGGTCAGAGGCCTCCTTTCCTTCACATGCGAGAACATCATCTCAAGAGATTCCTCCTGGTCCTGCAGCAGGCCTTTCAACGTTTCGCTCGAGATCGCCGTCGCGGAATGCGAACCGCGCACCCCCTCAAATCCTTCGGAGATCAGGGTTTCGGTTACACCTCTGCGAAGGACGTAAAGCCCCTCAATCTGACCCGTCTCAATCGCGAAATCCCGCTTTTGCTCAGCCAGCCACAGATCCATCGCCTCCCGGCCCATCTTGCGGTCTTTGAGCCGGGCGCGCGCTTCTTTCCAGGACTTGGCTTGCAAGCGCAATTCCGCGTGTGCGAGTCCGCGCAGTCTGGGTGAAAGGTCCTTGCACGGCCGCCATATTGCACCGACCGGCTTAGGACTGGGCGGTTCGTTCGTCATTCCAAGTCCTTTTTTTGCTGACGCGGCCGGAAAACAGACTTCACCAAGCACAACGGCGTCTTACGTTCGAGAGGGAGCGGTTCATTCAGCAGCCTCGCTCCATGCGGCGCAACAAATCGGGCGAGTGGCTTATCACTATCTTTTCAGCAGCTAGTGGTCGATTTCAGTCATTTGATACCCTCTTTGGCGTGCGGCGATCAGCCGGCTCCGGGCTGGCCGTCCATTTGAACGGCTTCGCTTCCTTCCCGTTGTGCAGCGCGATGAACTCCTCGATCGCCGCCATGAGATCCTCGAGGGAATCGTAGACGCCGCGCCGGAGACGGCGGTTGGCCAGTTTCCCGAAGAAGCCCTCGACCGCGTCCGTCCAGGAGCAGGAGGTCGGCGTGAATTGGAGGGTCCAGCGGGGATGGTCCGCAAGCCACTCCAAGACGGCCTTGTGCTTGTGGGCGGAGTCGTTGTCCAGGATGGCGTGGATATCCTGCCCGGCGGGCGCCGCCTTGTCGACCTGCTCGAGGAACGCGATGAACTCCTGGTGCCGGTGGCGCTCGGAGTGGCTGCCGATGACCGTCCCGTCCAGAATGTTCAGCGCCGCGAACAGCGTCGTGGCGCCGTTCCGCTTGTCCTCGTGCGTCATCGTGGCGGGCCGTCCCGGCTTCATCGGCAGTCCCTTCTGCGTCCGCCCGAGCGCCTGGATCCGCGTCTTCTCGTCGATCGACAAAACCACCGCGTGGTCCGGCGGATCCATGTACAACGCAATGACGTCATGGGTTTTCTCCGCGAACTTCGGATCGGTCGAGACCTTGAATTGCCGCACCTTGTGCGGCGCGAGCCGGTGGCGGACAAGGATGCGGTGCGCCGTCGCCGGCGAGACGCCGACCTCCTTCGCCAAGGCGCGAACCGTCCAGTGCGTCTCCCCGTTCGGCGGACGGCTCGGCGCAAGCTCCAAAAGCTTGCGGACCTTCTCCTCGGGCACCGGCGGCGTCCCCGACTTGCGCGTCTTGTCGCGAAGAAGGCCCTCGACCCCCTCCTCCATGAACCGCCTCTGCCAACGCCAGACCGTCGGCTTCGACGCGCCGGCGCCCTCCGCGACCGCCATCGTTCCCAAGCCGTCGTCCGTCAGAAGGATGATCCGCGCCCGGCGCGCGTGCTTCGTCCGGCTGTTGCCGCTGGTCGCAATCTTCTCGAGCCGCCCGCGCTGCTCGTCCGAAACATCGAAATCCACTCCCGTCCGCATCGTCCCGCCTCTCGCTTGTCTCGCGCCTGCTCCGCGCCGTTCTCGCAAGCCTTGTATTGGAATCTAGTGGGGGAAACAAGCCACTAGCATGTTTTTCGCTTCGTTGCAAAGAAGCCGCAAGAACCCGGGCGCATCCCATTTTTTGGTCGGGCGGCTGCGGCGCGACAAGCCCTCCAATCGAGGAGGTCGGGCCAACGCAAGTTTTCGAAGCAGCATAAGGCGGAGAGCAGGCCGTTGGCGCACGCTTTCGACCAGTGGTTCCCGACGATGTGCTTGCAGGCGTTTTCCACCACGCCAGATCCGACCGGCAATCCGCGCTTGCGGCAGAGGTCGCAGTGCATTCGGTCCGCGCTGGCCTCGCGGCAGGGGATGCAGGCCGCTACCGGTTCTCGCCATTCTGGCGGATTTGCGCATGAAGATCGGCAACCGCGAGCAACCGTTCCGTCGGCCAATAAAGAGCGCCGTGTTGAAGGACTTGCAATCTTTCGCCTTGGAACATGAACTCGCAGTGCTGCATTCGAAGGGAGGCCTATGGATTTCAAACAGCGGCAGAAGGCTTTCGAGTTCCGGTCATTCGAAGCCATTCTTCCGCTTCTTCCGCAATGAGCCGCTCTTGCGCTTTCCCCTTGATGGGAACCGTTCCGACCTCGAGCAGGAGCGGCGCCGCGAAGGGCGTGACGTGAGGCGCATGCACGTGTTCGATCCGTCCTTCGATTCGAGCAAGCATCTCTTCAATCCGCGAAAAGTCGATCAATCCTCGCTTCGCCTCCTCGCGCGTCGCCCGCATCAGAAGGTGATCCGGGTCGTACTTTTTCAGCGTGTCGAAAATAATGTCGGTGGAGAACGTCATCTGCCGCCCTGTCTTGCGCCGCCCCGGAATCGAGCGTTCCACCAAACCGGCGATGATTGCCACGCCTCTGAAGCTTCTTTTCATGACCGCGTTTCCGGCAAGCCAGTCGTCGACGTCGTCGACGATCTGCTCCCGGTTCAGGAGGCTGCCCGGATCGCGCACCGGATTCAGCCCCCAAACGAGAACGGCATAATCGTTCGCGACCATTCCGAGCGGGTTCAGATCCGCTTCTTCCATGCGATGCGTAAGCAGCATCCCGAGCGTTTGCTGGGCATTGTATCCGGCGAATGCGTAGAAGCACGTGAATTCCCGTCCGTTGTGGCGAAAACTTTCCACCAGAATCCTGTCTCGACTTGGAAACTTCGAGATTTTTTCCTGCATGTCCAGCCAGTTCGCGACCGATTTCGGCAGATCGCGCCTTTCGCCGGACTGCAAATACTGAAGCACCCGGTCGCACAAAAGCGTCGATGTCGCGAACTTGGTTCCTTTGAAAACAGCAATCTTGGGCGGTCCTCCGGCGTCCCTGCTGACTCGCACTTCCAATTCGGAAAGCCCTTCAAATCGGACGACCTCGCCGCCGATCAGAAACGTGTCGTCCGGCCTCAGCGTCGCCGCGAACATTTCTTCGACTTCGCCGAGCCTCATTCCGCCGCGGTTTTTTCCAAGCCGCACCCTGAGCGTTTCAGTCCCGACAATTGTTCCGACGTTCATCCGAATCGATCTGGCCGTCCTGGGATCCCGCAGCCGCCACTTGCCGTCTTCGGTCTTCATCAGCCGGCGCCATCTGTCGTAGGCGCGGAGCGCGTATCCTCCGGTCGCGCAGAACTCGAGGCATTCGTCGAAATCCCGTTGCGCAAGACTGCGGTAGGGTCCGGCTCGACTCACTTCCGCGTACAATTCTTCGGCATCGAAAGGGCCTGAGCATGCTGCAATCAGGATATGCTGGCACAAGACTTCAAGCGGACCGCCCGGGCGCGGCTCGCCGTCCAGATCGTCGTCGCGGACTGCTTGCAAGGCGGCTTTGCATTCAATCACTTCGAATTGGTTGGCCGGCAGAACCAGCGCCCGGGAAGGCATATCGTATCGGTGGTTGGAGCGGCCGATCCGCTGAACCAGCCGCTTTACATTCTTCGGAGTGCCGACCTGGATCACGAGATCGACGTCTCCCCAGTCGATGCCGAGATCGAGCGTGCCGGTGCATACGACTGCGCGCAAAGAACCCTCGGCCATTGCTCTCTCGACCCGCTGCCTTGCCTCAAGCGACAACGAGCCGTGGTGGATGGCTATCGGAAGGTCGTCCGCGTTCTCGTGCCACAGGGCCTGGAAAAACAGCTCCGCCTGCGCCCGCGTATTGATGAATATCAGCGCGAGCTTGGAATTCTTTACGGCCTCCAGAACGGTTTTAGCTCCGTACCGCCCTCCGCCGCCCAGCCAGGGCGGGGCTGTCTTCGTCTGGAGCATTCCGATGTCGGGTCGAGGACCCGGATCCGCGCGAACGATATTGCAGCCATCGGGATGGTCCGCGAAGAATTCCGCGATTTCGCCGTGATCGCGGACTGTAGCCGACAAAGCGACGCGACGAAGCTGCGGCGCGATCCCCTGAAGCCGGGACAAGGCAAGCATCAACAGATCGCCGCGCTTGGATTCGGCGAGAGCATGGATCTCGTCGACCACAACGCGCTTCAGGCATTTGAAAATTCGGCCAGCCTCCGCATAGGTCAGCATGAGGCTCAAAGACTCCGGCGTAGTCAGCAGGATGTGCGGCGGGTCGACCCGTTGCCGGAGCCTCGTCGTCTGCTTCGTATCGCCTGTGCGCTCTTCGACCCGAATCGGCAGTTCGAGTTCGCCGATCGGGCGGGCGAGATTGCGGCCGATGTCGGCCGTCAAAGCTTTGAGCGGCGATATGTAAAGCGTGTGGAGACCTGCCGAATGTGTTTCGGACAATTCAATCAGGCTGGGAAGAAATCCGGCGAGCGTTTTTCCGCCTCCTGTCGGCGCAACGAGAAGAAGCGCTTTTTCGTCGGCGCGGCGGACGAGCTCCAATTGGTGCGGCCTGACGGTCCAGCCGTTTTTTTCAAACCAGCCCGAAAAAGGCTTCGGCAGGAGATCTATCCCGCGATTGCAGGAGTTGGCCGCAGCGGTTGCTGACGAGCGATGCAAGCGGGGCCGTTGATCGCGGGAGGTCAAAGGCACGCCGGTTGGGCTTTCCAGCATTCATCGCCATCACGAAACGCGACATCCGAGTGGGTTGAAGCGGTGCAATTGCATTCAGGAAACGGACGAAAAAATTGCAAATTCGGATCGGTCAATTTCCGAGTCTTTAGAAGTATCTACCGAAAAGCCGTTTAACGCCATCCGGCCGCATAGGAAACTGTCGCGCATTTGCGTTCAAGAATTGCTTGCAGGATTGTTGAGTTCGCATGAGGCAGGATGCCTCGGCATCCCGGTTCGACTGACAACCGATGTCAGCGGTCCATCAGGTGCCCCGCAAAGTACTGGCATCGTTTTGCGAAGAGTTGCCACTCGTGAAGGTGTTGCGGAGATTTTATTTGCTTCGAAACCGCAACGCGCTGAGCTGCCGGTTGCAACAAGGTTGCGCCGGAATTATACAAGTACGCAGAGGCGAGTTGGCGGAATGGTTACGCAGCGGATTGCAAATCCGTGTACACCGGTTCGATTCCGGTACTCGCCTCCAATAAAATCAATGACTTGCGTCACACCCTTACTCCTTCACTGCCATTTTTGAAACAAGCGTTGAAACTTTCACGTTTCGGTCTTGCTTCGTTCCATTTGATTTCTTGCCTCTTGAGCGCGCTTCGCCAGTTCCCTCTGCCGGATCGGCCCACCGTACTTCTTCAGCATCTCAACGCCTGAGTGACCGGTGACAGCCTTGACCATTTCGTCATCACATCCGGCCAGATAAAGCTCGATCGTCGCGCTTTTCCGCAAGCCGTGGGTTTTGTAGTAACCGGCCTTCTCGTGCTTCGTCTTCTTTTTGATCGCGCGCATTTCTTCGGCGACAATACGATAGCTGACAGGCTTGCCTCTGGTATTGGTTACAACCGTACCTTCCCCTCGTTCGTATCCGGCCAGATGGTCTCTGAGCCTGTCTGTCAAAGGGATCCAAAGCGGCTTATCCGTTTTGCCTTGCGTAAAATCGAACCCGTCATCCGAAAAATGCGACCACTGCATTTTGACGACATCGCCAATACGCTGGCCTGTGCCGACACAAAGCTCATAGACAAGACGTGCCCGTTTTGAGGCCAACGCCTCGAATTCCTCGCGCACATCTTACGGCCACGGCTCCCAGCCCTCGCCTTCTTGCTTGAACAACGGGATACCTTTGGCGGGATTGCCGTGCTCTTTCTTGATGAAGCCGATCAACCGGGCGTGGTTCATCAAAACCACCATCACCTGCACCAGATAATTCGCTTGCCGCCAACGTGATGCATTGGCGCGATGCAGCTCATAGATATGATGCGTTTCGATCCGGGCTGGATCCTTCTCACCCCAAATCTCCCGGATATGACTGATATACCGACGATAATCTGATCGCGTGCGCGGTTTCAGCTTCTTGTAGGCATCGCTTTCATAGTGGCTGAGTATCAGCGCTTCGAAATTGCGTTTGACCGGTGCGGGGGCAGGCTTTCCTTTGAGCAACCGGTTGTAATGATCCCAGAACTCAGGTGTTCCGGGTTCTTCGTGCATCATTACAGAAATGCCTCGGGATCGACGAATGAAGCGCAGATAGCCCCTGTCACTACAGACATATTTCGGCAAGCTCTTACGTGTCATTGACCATTCTCAGATCGCTGGACAGGAAATCGTCAGCCGCTTCTGGATCAACCATCCCGGCGTCAACCGTAACGTTGCCATCGGGTTTGATCTCAAACTTTGCTCTCAGCCAGCCAGCTTCCCGTGCCTCACGGATAAACACAGAGGCAGCCTGTCCGGCTTTGTATGAAGTGGTCCCAGTTTTTCGGACAGGTTTGCAGCGTATCTAAGGTGTATCGGGTTTAGGTTTCATGCTGCGTTTCGTTGCTCCAAGCCGATCCAATATGCGTCATCTGGCGTCTGCCTATCAAGCGCGGAGTGGGGCGTTTGGTGTTGTAGAAGGCCATCCAGTCCTTGATGACGCGGCGGGCCTTGAAGCCATCGTCGATTCCTTCGAGACAGATGGCCTCCTGCTTCAGGGATCGCCACAGGCGCTCGATGAAGATGTTGTCGAGGTATCTGCCACGCCCGTCCATCGAGATGCTCACCCCGGCCTCCGTCAACGTGGTAATCCAGGCCGAACCGGTAAACTGGCTGCCTTGATCCGTATTCTTGATCTCTGGCGGGCCGTGTTTGGCGATGGCCTCGTTCAGCGCCTCAACGCAGAAGTCCGCGTGCATCGTGTTCGACAGCCTCCAGCTCAGCACCCTCCGGGTTGCCCAGTCCATAATCGCCACCAAATACAGGAAGCCGTTCTTGACCGGCACGAAGGTAATGTCCGCGCTCCAGACCTTGTTGGGTCGGTCGATGGCCATCTTCCTGAGCAAATACGGATAGACCGGATGCTGTGGATGTGGCTGGCTGGTTCTTGGACGCTTGTAGATTGCTTCCAAGCCCATCTTTGCCATCAGACGGCGCACGCGATGGCGGCCTACGACGGTCCCTTAACGGCGCAAATAGGCCGCAATTTGGCGGGACCCGAAGAACGGGTATTTGGTGAACACCCGATCAATCTCTTTCATCATGTCCAGCGTAGCCGCATCGATCCCGACGGGCGTGTAGTAGAACGCCGACCGGCTCAGGCTCACAAGCTTGCATTGCTGACTGATGCCCAGCTTGGGATGGTCGCGCTGGATCATCGATCATTTCTTCGCCGGGCTCACTTCTTGAGCCCCTCCGACAAAAAATCGTTCTCAACTGCCAGCCTCCCAATCTTGGCGTGAAGATCTTTGATCTCGGCTTCAGTTGGACCGCTCTGCTTGCCGCCAGAGAACACGTCCGATGGCCCGACGTTTCCAAGTGCTGACCTGGTTCGGGTGCAACTGATGCTTCGCGGCAATCTCCTGTACCGTCTTGTCGCCTCGCAGCGCTTCCAACGCCACCTTGGCCTTAAACCGATCTGTAAAACTCTGGCGCTTCGCCATTCTCGTATCACTTCAAAGGTTTGGGATACGCCTTAGCTGACTGTCCGGATTCCCGGAACCACTTCACACCGCTCCCACACCATCCCCTCAACCCTTGGATCAAAATCAAAGGCGTTGCGATTAAACTCTAACCCCAAACGAGGATGATCCCTGACGGCTTGCGCTCCGGAAGTGCTGATACGGATGCGCCAGCTTTGGCGTTCCACGGGGGCGGCGTCCTGAAACGCAGCGCAAGTTGGCACTGCCAGATTTGGCCCATTGTCGGGATCTCGGACAGATTGAAAGCGGATGATTTCAGTCCCGGTTTCACGCGCGGTCTCGGCTAGATCTTGGCAGGCTGAATAATCTGTCGGGTCAGTCCAGAGCGCATGATCACCCGCAAGCGCACCAACCGTCAGGTCCAGCGCGCATTCGGTTCCTACCCCCACGGAAAACGCTGTGTAGTCCGCCGGACTGTTCGGAAATGAGGTTTCCGGGCTCTCGGCGTAAAACAGAAAACGATAGAATACCATTTCGGCCACCGCTGTTTCCGGCTGTTCCGCCCCATACCAAACGCCAGGTGTCAGGCCAGGTTTGCGAAACCGCGAGCCGTAAGGATAAGGGCGATAACGAAACGGGGTGCTGAGAAGATAATCAAGGTGCTGACACTCGGCTGGGACAGGCGGTTTGGTTTCCTCCAGAATGTCCTCAAGCAGGTTTTGTTCGTCCAGATTATCAACCAGACTGAGCGTGGAAACCACATGCTGTGCCTCAACCAAACGCCAGACAGGCGTTTGCAAAGGATGCAGTTCAGATTGGAGCGCGTCTTGCGTCCAGGTATGTGACGACATCAGCAAGCCCTTGTATTGAAGCCATTCTATCGATCGGGCGCGCGCCTAATGCTGTGTTTTCAGATGTGATCCACGCCTTGGCGGCGGCCTCATCCCCGCCGACGATCGCATCAAGCGAGCGAAACACCCGCACCAGCAGCGCCGCGAGTTCAAAGGCTTTGGTGTTCTCGCTGAGATCAGCCTCACCATTGCGCATGCGCGACACCTGCGCCTCAGAAATGCCCAGAACATCTGAGAGCAGTTTTCCCGACAGGCCAAGCCGCGCCCCCGCCCGCATCGCGGCTTTGGTCAAAACGGCCCCACGAGCGGGCACTGGCTGATTGATCACATGATTTGCCATGAACACCTCCATTCACACAGGAACTATACGGCAAATATATTTCACAAGAAAGAAAAATCCGCAACTGATCCGTTCAACTCTGACTCCCTGCGGCCCGTTCCATAAATTGATCGACCCGTGCTGACGCGTCCTGATAGGCCTCGACGTCTGGCACTGGTTGCGGTTCTGCACCGGCATCTTCAGCAGCTATCGAATCTATTTCAGAACGCCTTACAGTTTTTGCTCTCTTCCCTGCCGATACCTGCATCGCCCCAATCTTCTGCTCCAATGCATGGATCTGACCTTGCAAGCCGCGCATTTGATCTGTGGCAGAAGGATACGGCAAATCCCCTGATTGCTGATCAAAGATCTCTTTGAAGAACCGATCTTCGTAATATTTGATCCGTTTGGCTCTGACCGGCATCTGTCCGTCGACCACGAGAACAATGTTGTCCAGATCCATGCGTCGGGCTTCATTTTTCGGGTAGCAACGCCGTTTCTTCAGTTTGTTCAGACATACTGCGACCGGCAAAGTACACCGGTTCGATTCCGGTACTCGCCTCCATTTATTTTCAATGGGTTAGATAGAGGACGAAAGAAAACCACGATCCCCGATCCGGCCCGGCCATGCCCCCAAGACAAGGTCAACCGCAATTTCAACGCGGACGCCCCGACCAGCTCCGGGTCGCCGACTTCACCTATGTGCAAACCGCGATGGGAACGGCCCGCGCCGCTTTCGTCATCGACGTCTTCCCTCGGAAGATCGTCGGATGGCGCGTCTAAACCTCAATGACGACAAGCTTCGTCCTCGACGCCCTCAACCAGGCCATCCGCCAACGACGTCCGGCGATGGGATCTTTGACCCGCCACTCGGACCGCGGCATGCATTGCGTGTCCATTCGATACGCAAATAGACTCGCCGAAGCCGGAATCGACATGTCCGTCGGAAGCGTCGGAGACAGCTAAGACAACGCCTTGGCCGAAACCGTCATCGGACTGTTCAAGACGGAAGTCGTCAAGCACCTCGGCCCGTGGAAAACCAAAGGCCGGCTCGAATGGGAAATCATGAAATGGGCGCACTGGTGCAACAAGGACCGACTGCATGGCGCGATCGGTTGCCAAACCCCGAACGAAAAGGAGAACGCATTCCGCCAGCAAAACAGAGAGCTTGAAGAAGCAGCCTGAAAGTTGAATAAAATACTCTCTGGAAAACATGGTTCTATTCAGGAGGACATAAAAATGGCCTTTAATCAAATTTCGCGTCGTGGGCTGATCAAAACCGCCGCTGCGACAGGTACTTTGGGCGCCCTTGGCGCACCGCTTTTGGCGCAAAGCGGGCCAATCAGAGTCGGGCTTGTGACACCCAAGACCGGGCCTTTGTCGCTGTTTGCGCAGGCTGATGAGTTCACTTTGTCGGGCCTTCAGGCCCAACTGGGCGAAGGGATCATGGTCGGTGGTGTGAAACGCTCCGTCGAGGTGGTGGTCAAGGACAGTCAATCCAACCCCAACCGCGCGGCGGAAGTTGCCAATGAGCTGATCCTGAACGATGAGATCTCGCTGATGCTGGTCAGCTCGGTGCCGGAAACGGTTAACCCTGTCTCGGATGTGTGCGAGTTGAACGGCATCCCCTGTATTTCCACAGTGGCGCCTTGGCAGGCCTTTACCTTCGGCCGGGGCAGCAGCCCCGAGCAAGGGTTTGAAAGCACCTTCCACTTTTTCTGGGGGTTTGAGGCGCTGATCCCCGTGATGGCGGAGATGTGGAATTCGGTCTCGAACAACAAACAAGTGGCCGGGCTTTATCCCAATGACGTGGATGGCCGCGCCTGGGGCGATCCTGAAATCGGCTCTCCCGCGATGCTCAAGGGTGCTGGCTTTGACGTGACACCCTCTGGCTTCTTCACACCGCTGAACGATGATTTCTCGTCGATTATCTTGAAATTCAAGGACGCTGAATGCGAGATTTTGACGGGCAACCCGATCCCGCCGGACTTCACGACGTTTTGGACGCAGGCACGGCAGCAGGGCTATCAACCCAAGATTGCCACCATCGCCAAGGCGATCCTGTTCCCGGCGGCTTTGGACAGCCTTGGCGACGCGGGCCATAACCTTTCGGCAGAGATCTGGTGGTCTCCGAACCACCCGTTTGCGTCGTCTTTGACCGGCGCGTCTGCCGGGCAGTTGGCCGCAGATTTCACCGCAACCACCGGCGCGCAATGGACCCAGCCTATCGGCTTTGCCCATGCGCTCTTCGAGGTCGGCGCGCATGTGCTGAACAAGGCGGGCGGCACGGATCCCGAGGCACTGATTGCCGCGATCAGGGACACGCAGGTGGACACGGTTGTGGGCAAGGTTGATTGGAAGACCAGCCCCATCGCCAATGTCGCCGCCACGCCGCTGGTCGGTGGGCAATGGCGCAAATCGGATGGGGATTTCAACTACGATCTGGTGATCACCACCAACCCCGGTGCCGAGGACATCCCGAAAGGCGGTGAGTTCGAGGAACTGACCTACTAGTAGCCGATGTCCTTGCTGGTTCTGAAAAACGTGGATCGAAGCTTTGGCGCTGTCAGGGCGGCGCGTGGCGTTTCCCTGACCGTGGCCAAGGGCGAATTCGTCGGCGTGATCGGGCCGAACGGGGCCGGGAAGACGACCCTGTTCAACCTAATCTCAGGCGACTTGTACCCCGATAGCGGCTCGATCCATCTGGGCGGGACAGAGGTGACCCTTCTTCCCGCCCGCAAGCGCGCAAGTCTTGGACTGGCGCGGACCTATCAGATCCCGCGGCCTTTTGGGCAGATGCGCGTTCTGGACAATCTGATTGTCGCGGCCTGCCATGCGGGCGGGCAGAGCTTGCGCGCGGCGCGTAAGCGGGCCGAGGGGGTTTTGGAGCAAACTGGGTTGGTCCGCGTGGCGCATCTGCCTGCCCGTGAACTGCTGCTCTTGGATCGCAAACGCTTGGAACTGGCGCGAGCCCTTGCCTGTGGACCGGAATTGCTTCTGCTGGATGAGATCGCAGGGGGCCTGTTGGATCGCGAATGCGACCCATTGATCGAATTGCTGTGCCAGATCCACCAAGGTGGTGTGACTATCATCTGGATAGAGCATGTGCTGCACGCGCTGACCAAGCTGGCGCGGCGCTTGATGGTGCTGGATGCGGGCGCTTTGGTGACCGATGGCGGTGTGGAGGAGGTCATGCGCTCTGACATGCTGCGCGACACTTATCTGGGGGCGGCGTGACCGCACTGTCGGTGCGATCGGTCTGCGTGTCCTACGGCGTGTTGCCCGCACTGCGGGACGTCAGCCTGAGCGTCGCAAAGGGCGAATGCCTTGCCATTGTTGGGGCGAATGGGGCGGGGAAATCTTCACTGATGCGTTTCATCGCCGGGGCGCAGCCGGGGACGGGCTCTGTTAAAATCGACGATGTTCCTGCCCCTGCGCAACAAGCCGCCCGCGCGCGCGTCGGCATCGGCTATGTGCCGGAGGGGCGGCGGCTGTTCCCGTCGCTTTCTGTACGCGAAAACATTGAATTGGGGGCCGAAACTCGCCGCGATGGACCGTGGGATATGGAACGTTTAATCGCCATGTTCCCCGATCTGACGCAGTTTATGGACCGCCCCGCCACCGCGCTGTCCGGTGGACAGCAACAGATGGTCGCCATTGCCCGCGCCTTGCGGGGTAACCCGGCGGTGCTGTTGTGCGATGAGGTCTCGCTGGGTCTTGCGCCAAAGGTCGTGTCGCAGATGTATCGCGTCTTGGCCGAGATCCGGCAGAGCGACATGTCGATGATCGTGGTCGAGCAGGATCTGGATAAGGCGCTATCCATCGCGGATCGGCTGATCTGTCTGCGCCAAGGACAAGTGACACTTGAAGCAGAGGCCGCCAAGGTCAACCGCGCCGAGGTCGAGGCCGCCTATTTCGGTACATCCAAGGATGCGGCATGAGCATAGAAACCATTCTGATCCAAGGACTCATGTTGGGTGGACTTTACGCGTTGCTCGCGACGGGTTTGTCGCTGGTCTTTGGCGTGATGCGGCTGGTGAATCTGAGCCATGGGGATTTCGTGGTGCTCTCGGCTTATCTAGCGCTGTTGGTTGTGCAAGGCACACTCGCACCTTTGTGGCTGGCATTTGCCTGTGTTCTGCCAGTAATGATGGGGCTGGGCTATGTACTGCAGCGAGGCGTGTTCAACAGGCTCTTTGATGGCGACCCGATGCGGCCCCTGCTGGCGACCTTTGGCCTGTCGATCATCGTGCAGAATGCTTTGCTGTTGGGGTTCGCCGCCGATACGCAGCTTTTGCCAGGCGGGGATCTTGCGTTTCGTGCGCTCGACATCGCAGGGCTGTCCGTGGGCGTGCTGCCGTTGATCACGTTCGGCGTGGCCATTGCGGTCATCGCCGGACTGAACTGGCTTCTCTATCATACGTGGCTGGGGCGCAACCTGCGTGCGGCCTCGGATGATCCCACCATATTGGACGCCTTCGGAGTCAGCAGTCGCCATATGTTCGCCGTGGCCAGTGCCTTGGCTTTTGCGACCATGTGCATCGCGGGCATTTTGATGGCGATGCGCAGCAACTTCGATCCGTTCATCGGGCCCGGACGCCTGTTGATCGCCTTTGAGGTCGTGATTATCGGCGGTTTGGGTAGCTTTTGGGGAATGCTTTGGGGCGGCATCCTGCTGGGGCTGGCCCAAGTGATCGGGGCGGCGATTGATCCGGGGCTGCAGTTTCTTGCGGGGCATCTGGCGTTCTTTGTGATGCTGATGTTGCGACCCAAGGGCCTGTTTCCAAAGGTTGATCACGGATGAGGCGCCATCTGGACGTCCTTTTGCCCGTTGTGGCTTTGCTGGGCGTGTTCGCTCTGGCCCAAACCCTGCCCACCGCGCAGTTGCGGCAATTGACCGAGTTCCTGATCTTCCTCGCACTCGCGCTGAACTGGAACCTTTTGGCAGGCTATGCCGGGCTGATCTCTGTCGGGCAACAGGCCTTTGTGGGGATCGGCGCCTACACGCTCTATGTCGGAACGGCGCTGATGGGCTGGCCCATTCTGGCCACCGTGGGACTGTCTGCGGTGGTCGCGGCAGTGTTTGCGCTGGTGGCCTTCCCGGTTCTGTTCCGCCTGCGCGGACCGCAATTCGCCATAGGGTCCTGGGTCCTGGCCGAGATGTGTCTGCTGGCCGTCGCCAACACCGAGAAACTGGGCGCGGGTACCGGCATCGGTTTGCCGATCAAGATCGCACGCGCGATGGGCTCTAGCCGCGCAGATCGAGAGATGTTCATCTTTCTTGCGGTGCTGACGCTGGTGGTGATCATCTTCATCGGCTCTGTCTTGTTTCTGCGCTCTCGCGCCGGCTATGGTCTGATCGCCATGCGCGATGACGAGGGCGCGGCCGAAAGCGTGGGCGTCAGCCCTGTGCCGCTGAAACTGGGCGTATATGTCGCCACCGCTGCCATCACCGGGGCCATCGGTGCGGTCGTCCTGCTGTTCAAACTGCGTGTCACGCCCGACTCGGCCTTTAGCCTGATCGACTGGACGGCCTTTGTGATCTTCATCGTCATCATCGGCGGACAGGGGCGTATCTGGGGTCCGGTGTTGGGCGCGGTGCTGTTTTTCGGTTTGCGCAACACGCTGGCGGATTTTGGGGCGCTCTATCTGATCCTCCTCGGTGCCATCGCCGTGCTGATCATGGTGGCCAGCCCCAGCGGGTTGAGCGGGTTGATCGAAGGCTTCATTGCAAAATGGCGCGTACCGCCACAAGAAAGGAAACTCTGATGCTTCATTTTACAGATACAGGCGGTGACAAGCCTGCGCTTCTTCTAGTGCACGGCGTTCTGATGAACGAGACCACCTGGCATAAGCAGGTCGCGGCTTTCCGCGACGCGTATCGCGTGGTTACGATTGATCTAGCGGGGTTCGGCAAAAGCCCCGGCACCGGCGAAGAACTGTTTCCCGATCACGTTGGGCGGATCAACGAAGTGCTGGAGTATCTTGATCTCGCGGATGTCACCTATGTCGGCTGGTCGATGGGCGGCGCAATCGGACAAGTCATGGGAGCAATCGCGCCAGAACGCCTGCGGCGGCTTGTCTTGTACGGAACGACGCCTCAACTGGTGGCCGACGAGAGGTTCCCACATGCGCTCCCGCTAGAGGCGGTTGGCGAGTTGGCGGGCGTCTTTGACAACGACTTTGCGGCAGGCTGTGCCGGGTTTGCGGAGACCTGTGCGCCGGGGGATGCAGAGACCGCAGCTTTCCTTACAGGTGTCATGATCGGCACGAACCCTGGAGTCGGGCTGGCATCGCTCGCATCAGGTGGCGCGCAATCCCAGGTGGGCATTTTGGACGAAATCGCCGTTGAAACACATGTGATCCATGGTTCTGAAGACAAAGTTTGTTTACCCGCAGCGGCAGAGTACCTCGCAGATCAAGTCAAAGGAAGCAAGGGTGCTGTACGCTGGATCAAAAAAGGGGGCCACGCCGCACATCTGACGCACCCGGACGCTTTCAACGAAGCTCTTGGGAATTGCTTGGAATAGCGAACACGCCTTTGAATCAAGAGCAGTCAGTCCATGGTTTCGCAGAGCCGGTCCTCGTCCGCGTTCTCCGGCAGTCCGAGCTGCGACGCCAATGTGGAGACCGCCGTCTCCGGCCGGAAGAGCCGGGCGGCGGCGTTCCCGTGCTGCAGCGACCGGGAGATCGTGAATGCGTTTTCGAGCTTGGCGGGTGCGTCGGCGAGGACGGCCCCGCGCATAATCTCGCGGATCTTCTCGACCGTATCCGGGGAAAGCTTGGTGATGTTGGCGAGGGTGCGCTTCCTGACCTTTCCGCCCTCGCGGCAGGACTGGCGGATCAGAATCGTGGGCGGCGATTTGCGATTCGGGACGACATCAACGAACATGTCCACTTATATATCATGATAAAACTTTATTATCGATATATAAAATCGTGATCAATCGACAAAAAACATGGTCACATTCTGCAAGCGGAAATGCGGGCCGAAATCGCCTTGATCCATTGTTTTTCAAGACAAAAAGTGCGACAAAGCTTCAAAATCGCACGGAACTTCCGACTAAAAGTCCAGGGTGTCTTCCGCTTGGCGACACAGCCATTCCAGAAAATCTGCTGCACAGCTTTGGTCACTTTGGGACCACGCAACGTTGACGAAATAGCCGCTGTGCAGATTCGCCGGGGAATCGAAAGCGACCGCCAGTTGCTGCGACTTCAACAGATCTCCGACAACCGACCGCCAGCCCAGCATGATGCCGTCTCCGGCCAGTGCCGCCTGCACTGCCTGAACGTAGTTGCCAAATTTCAAGCCGCCGATGACCGACCCGCCTTTGCGGCCGATTTTGCTGAAATACTCTTTCCAGCCCAACCAATCTGGATCGCCGACTGCAACATGGATAAGTCGCCTGGACGCCAAGTCTTCCGCGTTCAGGATCAGCCCGTGCTTTTCCAAGTACTGAGGCGAGCAGATCGGGATCAGGGTTTCCATGAATAGAGGTTTCCAAGGACCATCCGGCCATTGGCCGCCGCCGAACCTGATGGCAACGTCCGATTCATCATGCAAGCCCGCTGCCCCCTGATAGGCGACCATGACATTGATCTCGATTTCAGGATGCTCCGTACTGAAATAGTTCAATCGAGGCATCAACCAATAGGTGGCGAACCCGAGATTGCACGAGACCGTCACCGAATTGTCGTCGCCTTTTTCGACCCGGCGGATTTCTTCAACCGTATGAGCAAGCCGCCCCAAGGTTTCGACGCAGACGCGGTGAAACTCTTCTCCGGCATGCGTCAGGGTCATGGGCCGGGTTGAGCGATCCAGCAAAGGCGTCTGAACGAAGTCCTCCAGCCGGCGGATCGACTGGCTAACAGCGGATTGTGATCTGCCGGTTTCGGTTGCCGCCCTCGTCATGGAGCGGTGGCGCACGACAGTGTCAAAGAGCTTCAGGCTCTGAATTGGCGGTATCCGATTCCACATAATATTAGGTCTACCTTATTTTGATATAACAATTCACCCCCTTATGACGGCGGTTTCGTGGCGCTATTTGCCGAGGAAACTTCTGACCAACTTCAGGAGAACAGGATGGCGCTCAAGATCACTCTGGGAGACCTGTTGCACGATTGTGCCGCGCGCTTTGCCGACCGGCCCTTCGTCACCATTGCCGAGACTGGTGAAACCCGCAGCTACACGGAATTCGAACGCCTGACCAACCGAATCGCCCATGGCATGCGGGATCGATTCGGCGCAGGGCTGGATTATGTTGCGATTGTTCTCGAAAACAGCGTCGAATACCTGGCCACGACCTATGCTCTGAAAAAGATCAACACCGTCGAGGTTTCGGTGAACCGGGCGATGCGCGGCGCGCCGCTGGCGCGGATGATCGATCAGACCCGGGCGCCGGTCCTGTTTACTTCCGAACAACATCTTGAGGCTCTTGACGATGTGCGCGACGAGATCCCGCATGTGAAGACTTTGGTGATGCTGGGCGGGGTCGCCGAGGCCAAACGCCTGTTTCCCGCGCTTGAGGTGATCGGCTTCGACGCTCTGCTGTCGGAATGCGAAGACCATATCGCTTCACCTGCGAAGGATACCGATACCGCCACCATCCTGTTCACCTCGGGGACCACAGGCGTGTCCAAAGGCTGCCTTCTGTCGCATCGCTACGCAGTGCGCACGGCGGAAAACATGATTGGACCGTTTCGCGTGACATCGGAGGATTGCATTTACTCCCCTTATCCTCTCAGCCACGCCGGGGCGGCCTATTACGACATCCTGAGCACCATGATGACGGGCGGACGGGTCATTCTGCGGCGGCGCTTCAGTTTGTCGAACTTCTGGAAGGAGGCGAATGATTATGGTGTCACCTGGTTCATGATGCTCGGTTCCGTGCAACAGCTCCTGTGGGCCAATCCGCCTAGCGATCTGGAGAAATCCCACAAGATGACTCGCTGCTGGTCCACGCCGGCGCCGGTGCCGAAAAAGAAGTTCGACGAGCGTTTCAACACCTATCTGATCCCCGGCGGCGGCTACGGTTCAGTTGACGCTGGCTGGGTCGTGGTGCCGCAATGGGATCACGAAGGGGGCATCGTTCTGCCACATTTCCAAGTAGGCATTCTTGACGACGATGACGAACCGTTGCCAACTGGAAGGCCGGGACATGTGGTCGTTCGCCCCAACGAACCCGGAGTCATGGCCGACGGCTATTTCGGCATGCCCGAGCGCACACTGAAAAGCCGCCGCAACCTGTGGTTCCACACCGGCGATATCGGGCGGTTGGATGAAGAGGGCCGATTCTATTTCATGCACCGGGTCAGCGAGCGTATTCGCGTGAAGGGCGAAATGGTCTCAGGCTATGAGGTCGAAGAAGGCTTGCTTTCACACCCTGCAGTGCAAGATTGCGCCGTGATCGGGGTGCCGGGCAAGATGAGTGAGGAGGACGTCAAGGCGTTTGTCACCACAAAAGATGGCCACAATATCGATATAGAAGCGCTAAGGGCATATTGCGGCGAGCGGATGGCGCCCTTCATGGTGCCGAAGCATTTGGTTGTCCTTGACGAAATGCCGCGAACAAGCACCGGAAAGCCGGAAAAGGGCAAGCTGGCAACAATGTAAGGCCTATGCCACTCAAGTAATCGTTCTTGCAAACGCGGCGAAAGCTCACTTTTTCCAGCGAATGAGACCTCCACCCATGACTTCGACACTTCTGTATGATAAGCAATTGTTTCTGCGTGTTTTCATCTATTTTTAGGCACTACATCCGGCTGTATTTTAAGTTGTTCTGAGCAGCCTCAATCGATTCGGCAGGGTGTTCGGGACAGCCGGATTCCCCCGAGTTCGGCAGATGCGATCAATGTTGGGTATTGTTTTTAGTGGATCGCGAGCGTCTTTCCGAACGCGTGTCGCGCAAACGCGCCGGTCACGCTGCCGCCGCAAAAAACGCGGACGGCCCGAAAAGGGTCCTGCAGCCATCGGTTACAGGTATCCGTCCGCATCGAGCCGATACAGAATTCGGAAGATCTCTTCCACCCGGCCCATATGGATCAGATCAATCGCACGCCGGCCTTCGAGCTGTGGGTGTCGCGCATAAAGCCATGTCCGTATCTGGTCGTTCGCGTAGTAATCTTCAAGACGCCTGACGACGTAGACCAGATCCGAAAAAACCCGTTCGCTGGCGGGTTGCGGTCGCTTGGCGCCTGTGCGCCACCTCGAAACGGTTGCTTTGGACACGCCTGTTGCGTTGGCGATGTCCGCGCCCTTCAGACCGCCGACCGTCTCAAGTTCCATGATGCTTCTGGAAATGGCTGTCGAAGGCATCGTTCCGTTCCTGTCTCGCATTGAGTGCGTCATCCGCTTGGCGCTCTCTCTTTGGCGGCTCATGGCGGCCGGCTGCAAACCAATCGCTGCGCAGGAATTATGATGACGGCCATTTCCGCGCATTTCAGATGCAGACAATATTCATTTGAAACCAAAAAGCTAAATGATTGAACGGTTGTTGCAAGTGAAGTTGTCAATTTTGGCGAAATTGCGCTGCGGAATTCAGGAAATGCGACTTTCGATGCACTGGCCTGATCGCATGAAACCACGATTGAAATACGGGCGGCGCAATCGGCAACATCCCGAGTGGCTCCATTTGCCCAGATTGCGGCTGCACGAAATTGGCTCGGCAAGCGACGCAGCATCAGGCTCGTGTTATCGGCGTTCGAAAATGCCGCCTTTTCATGTCCAGCAGATATCGCCATGATGCCGACCGGAAACCGGCGGTCGGCAAATCAGCCTCCAAAGAGACCGCCCTTCAGCAAATTCAGTGTTGCATTGGGGGTGGTAGCGGAGGAGGGACTTGAACCCCCGACACGCGGATTATGATTCCGCTGCTCTAACCAACTGAGCTACTCCGCCAGATTCCCTTCGCCTCTTGGCAACCGGGAGCATTGCGTAACATCCAATTCCAGAAGCTGCCGAATAGACGTTGCTCGTGTATCCATACAGTCCTATCGCGTCAATGCTTCGAATTGTCCGAACGGAATGACTTCAACCGTCCGAATCGGATGCGCCGCGGCGAATGCCGCGTCGACAAGAACCGGCGATCTTCAATGCGTTCTGCGCCGAGGCTACATCAGCCGCCGTTTGGAAGCGCTTCGATAGACTGCTTTCCGTTCGCTCTTTCCTACTGCGACAACGCTGACAATCAGCTCGGCATCTCTGACCTCATGGACCAGGCGGTAGCCGGATGAGCGTAGCTTGATCTTGCAGCGGTTCGTTGCCCCATAAAGTTTGGCGGATGGCACATGCGGATTTTCCAAATTCTCCGCGAGCTATTTCGTGAACTGAGCGCGGACGGTCGCGCCAAGTCCGTCCCACTCCTTCTTTGTCTCATTGCGGAAGCGAAGTTCATAGTTCATCAAGCAACACCGCGATTTCCGGGCTTTCGGCGCGTGCGTCGGCAAT
Source organism: Paracoccaceae bacterium (assembly GCA_965205055.1). Lineage (GTDB taxonomy): Bacteria > Pseudomonadota > Alphaproteobacteria > Rhodobacterales > Rhodobacteraceae > CBDBBY01. Next base: position 4,562,328 of record OZ242030.1, read on the forward strand.
GGCATTCAGTTCGGCATCCTCGATCTCATCCTGCATGGCTTCGTACTCTTTTGCGGGAACGCAGTAGAACGCGGGTTCATTGCGGTTCAGGATCAATACGGTAACGCCGTCCCCAGCGGCCACTGTGTCCATTGGATTGCGCTTCAGTTCCGTTATGCTGGCGGTCACGCTGGCATGGATAGAATGTGGCAATGTATCCTCCATAGTGCTTTAGCGATGCACTAATTGAAGCTTCTACAAGTACTTTTCAATATGTGGGTGCGCTTTATGCGCATCTCGTGATTTTGAGTTGGTTCCGCGATCTCTTGGTCGCCCGAGTCGAGTGTTTCAAGGGTCGCGAACGGGGTTTTTGAAATTCAGCATGGAGCGGTCCCGACGCGGCGCCCGACCTCGGTTCCGGTTCCACCATCAATTATGATGCGCGCACCCTTGCGGAGTCTGTTCATCAGCTTTTGGTATCTGTCACATCGCCTCATGTCCGCTGCCTTTTCACGCGGTCGACCCAAGCCGCGATATCGACATTATTTAGTTGGGCGACGGGCCATCAAATCAATGAGAGCCGACATGCCGGAATGACCGGGGCCTTCTTGCAGTTCAGCTTCGTAGTCTTCAAGCCGGAGAACGTCCCAATCGCAAAAGCGCCCGGCTAGAGCGTTTTTCACTAAGGTTGACCCAGTTCAATCTGAGAATTCTCCAATCTCCGTTGGGCTTTACCAGGATACGGGACGGGTACAGTGGGTCAAACTTAGTGAAAAACGCTCTAGCATATCGCGTGTGTAGAACAATTCGGGCAACGGCGGGCCGCCGGTTCCATATTCGAGCTGCTTGGGCGTGTACCCGTGCAACATCAGAAGCCCGCCGGGCTTGAGGGCGCGCTCCATGCCGTCGAAGATTTCCGCGCGAAAGGCAGGATCGGCGAATTGGATAAAGATCGCGGCGACCACGTCGTATTGGGTTGCGTCCCAGTCCCAATCCCGCAGGTCCGCGAACCTGAAATCCACCTTGGCACCGCGGTCCGCGGCAAGTCGGCGGGCCTTTTCCAGACCGACGGACGAGCTGTCCACGGCCGTCACATTCAAGCCCTGCTCGGCCATGAAAACCGAGTTGCGACCCTCGCCATCAGCGACGGCAAGAGCAGTGTCTCCGGCATGCAGGAATTCGGTGTTGAATTTGAGGAAGAGGCTCGGTTCGGTGCCGTAGACGTAGTCTTGCGTATCGTAGCGTTTGTCCCACATGGGAGGGTCCTCGGTTCAAATGGTTTCAGTGTCTTTTGGAGCGCGCGCCCGCAGTGCGACGCAGAATATGACGATGCCAAGGAATAAAGCCCAGCATGGCGATTTCGACAATGGCGTCTATGAGCGTCGAGATGGGGAGCTCTCCCGTCGCGAACATCGCGTAGCTGCACAAAGCACATGCAAGCGCGACGAGTGAAAACACAATCTTCAGCATAGATCCGCAGGTCTCTACGATGAACGCCATCCGAAGGCCGAGAAAGAAAATCGCCGTGAACCGGAGTCCGCAGACAAGAAACTTGTGCATCGAAATCCACAGTGATTTGCCCTTCGGGCACAAAAAGCTCCGCTCCGGTGAACGACGCCAATAGACTGGTCGTCAAGGGGATCAAGTTCGAGCCGACAAGCACCATTCAAGACAATCGTGTTATTTCTTGTCCTTTCAACTTGAAGCTTAAATCCAGTGGACTGCTTGTTTCAGAAGGCTGATTGCCAACCCAAGGCCGTCTGTAATCCCTGCGCCCACCAATGCGCTTGCAACGTTGCCTCCGACGAGCCACCCATTCGGGCGCCGAAATAGGCGAGCACGCTGATTGCAGGTGTTTGGGCAATGGAAAACGCCGTCGCCGGACCGAAGGCGCCCGCCCAAGACAATGCGAAGACCAACGCTGGCCCATTGGCGGCCAACAGAACGGTTTTGCTGTGCTGTCAAGCGGCGCCTATATCGGCACACTACTCCTGTTTTCGCCCAAAGTGAGCACGCGTTTGAATATTTCGGCGTAAGCCTTGGCGACCGCCACAACCGTCACCGTTCCGAATCGGGCGAGTGTCTGTCTTCCAAGCTTTTCAATCGGTTGGTGCATGGCCATCAGGAAGGTCATGACCATGATCGAGCCATAGACCGCGCCAAAGGCGGTTTTGATCTGTCATTGGTAGCTCGTGACTTAGGGATACGGCTGCCGGACAAATTCTCCGGCAGCCGCAATTGCGTGGTTCACGCCTTGACCGCTTACGAGTTTCGGTTCGATAGCCAAACCCAGAAGCTGAGCAGGATGGCCGAACCGGAGATGAAGGTCATCACGGTACCGGGGAAGAAGTTTACGTAGCCCGGGAAATCAACGAAGAGCAGGTAGCCAAGGTCGGCCAGACCGCCTACCATGCCGGTGAACCAGATTGCTGTCATGTTGCCACGCCAAATCATCAAGCCGCCGATGAGGGTCGCCATGCCGAACCAGAGCAGGTTCCATCCGTGCTGGTTCAGGATGCCGACAGCGTCCGGATGGTAATCCCCTGCCAGAAGGGCTGGATCAACCGCATCGGCGATGGCGGCAAACCCGCCCGAGGCGCTGGAGGTCAGAACGATCACACCAGCGAAGGCATGCACGGTCCCCCTGACCCAAAGAACGGCTGCGACTTTCAGCGCTGTTGATTGTGCTTGTTTCCTTGTTGCGTCTCCAAAACATTTGTGCTCGGTCAACCCTGACCAAGCAGTTTGCGGTACTTGGCGAGGAACAGGTCCTTGCCTTTCATCGTGCGTGTGATCCAGTCTCCGAGAGTGGCGATCATGAGGAAGGAACTGCCGCGTTCAGGACCAAGCGGTACAAGGATGGGGGATTTGTCGCCCCAAGGCGCATAGGGTTTGAGCTCTTTGAGTTGCTTGCCGGATGCGATGGATTTGAGCGCTTTTTCCAACCAAGGTTTCTGGCGCGAAATCGCGACGATGGTCATGGCATCGCCGGCGGCGGCGGCGTCTCCGGCGGCGAAGACGTTCGGCAAGGACGAAGGGCGAAAGTAGCCATCAACCTTGATCCGGCCATCGGCAACGCGTTCCACGTCCGGTAGTGTCTCGGCTAACGATGTGAGAGCGCGCGAGCCGACGGCAGGCACGATCAGGTCGGCCTCAATCTCGCGACCATCCGAGAGCGCGACGGTGCCGCCTTCCGGCGCGTCCTGCCCCGGCAAGGTTCGGGACCGCGCGCCAGTGATGACCTTCACGCCCATCGCTTCGAGCTTGGTATGCAGCGATGTGCCGAGCTTTGCGGGAAAACCGGGGAACAAGGCCGGATCGCTGGCGACAAGCGTTACCTTCTTTTCTGGATGTGCGTGGCCGATTTCACCGGCCAGTTCCGTTCCCACGGCCCCTGCCCCGATGATAAGAACGCGGCGTGCCTGTCGTAAGGCGCTGTTCCAGCGCGCATTGTCCTCGCGCAAGGTGTTAATGTCGCCGGCAGCCGATTTGACGGGTACGAGGTTTGACGATCCGGTCGCGAGCACGATGTAGTCGCCCTCGATCCGCGACCCGTCGGCCAGCGCCACGCTAGTGCCGTCAACCGAGATGGCCTCGCCCTGAACGACCTTCCCCAGTTCGAGAAGCTTGTTGTAGGGGATCAGCGCTTGATCCATCAGCTTTGGGTCCACCATCGCGCGGATCATCGCAGGGGCATGGGTGAAATGCGTGGCCCGCTCGATCAGCGTGACGTCCATTTCCGCTTCCAGCGACTTGGCCAGATCACTGCCCAGATAGCCGCCGCCAACGATGACAAGACTTGGTTTGTTCGTATTGGTGCTCACGCGACCTCTCCTTCGGTAGCCGGGGCGGCGGCCAGCGCATTCAGGACAGCATCCAGCGCCGCGATCAAAGTTTGCCGCCCAGCTGCAGGTCTTCGCACCTTTTCCGTTGTACGGTTCAATGAATTCCGAGATCAGCTTCTCAGTCCGTTTGATGGAATTGTAGACGCTGCGCGGGAACCAGCAAGCATCAAGTGGACTCTAGTGAGTCGAACCTGCCACTAGCCAGCGGCTTTCAGAGGCTCAGCCTCAAGCGTTTTCAACAGCGTTTGGCGCAGCTCAGCAGCATCCGCCATGTGTTTCTCTTTTACGTGACCATATCCTCGGATCTTCTCAGGCACCGAGGCAACCTCGGCGGCGACTTCGTAATCCACATCGTTCAGCTTTGGCAGAATTGACTGAATCGTTTCGAAGTATTCCTCGACCAGCGCGACTTCGGACCGACGCTCTTGCGTATAGCCGAACGGATCCATCCACGTGCCGCGGATACGTTTGAATCGTGCCAGGAACTTCATCGCGCTGAACATCCAAGGCTTGTATTCCGTCTTCAAAAGGTGCCCGGTTTCCGGATCCCGCTTCGAGAGCAGCGGAGGTGCCAAGTTCATTTTGAGCGTGAAGTCGCCCTCAAACTGCTCAGACAGCGCTTTTTCAAAACGACCGTCCGTATAGAGGCGAGCGACTTCATATTCGTCTTTATACGCCATCAGCTTGTAGGCGTATTTCGCAACGGCCTTGCTGAATTTCTGCTGCGGATCTGCCGCAAAAACCTGTGCCATCAACGCGCTGTAGCGATCAGCGTAGGCGGCATCTTGATAATGCGTCAGGTCTTCGGTGCGACGTGCAACAAGTTCATCCACGCTCAGCAACTCCGGGGTCGCAACTGCCGCGGGCGCTTCGATTTGCTTTTCGACAAATTCTTGGTCCTGAACCCACAACCGCCCCCATTGGAACGACTTTTTGTTGAACAGAATTGCAATACCATTCAGTTCAATCGCGCGCTCGATGGCCTCCGCACTCAGCGGAATCAAACCGAGTTGGTAGGCCACGCCCAACATAAACATGTTTGCGGCAATCGTATCGCCCATCAGAGAACGTGCGATCTGCGTTGCATTCACCAGATGAGAATCGCCGTCGGCCACTGCATTCGTTAGGCGATCAGCCATGCGTTTGGCGGGTAGCGTGAATTCGGTATTCCGTGTGAAATCACCGGTCATCATTTCATGGGTGTTGGCCACGATGCGTGCACGGCCTTTTTTAACCAGCTGCAGGATTTGCTCGCCCGCCGTCACAACCACATCACATCCAAGGATCAGATCGGCCCCACCTGGCGCAACCCGTACCGATGAAATGTCGTCATGTTTGTTGCTCAGCATAATATGCGAGGAGACCGCCCCGCCTTTCTGCGCCATGCCCAGCATATCGATGATGCCACAGCCCTTGCCCTCTAGATGGGCAGCCATGGCCAGCAATGCGCCAATGGTCACAACACCCGTGCCGCCAACACCGGTCAAAACTATGCCGAAGGGATGGGTCATTTCGATTTTGCGCGCTGGTTCGATCAAATCGGGAAGCTCACCGCCCGCGGGTGCCGGCTTCTTCAAGCCGCCACCTTCGATCGTGACAAAGGACGGGCAAAAGCCCTTGGCGCACGAGTAGTCTTTGTTGCAGGACGACTGATCGATTTGGCGTTTGCGGCCGAATTCTGTTTCCAGCGGGTTGACGGCCACGCAGTTGGACTTCAAACCGCAATCACCGCACCCTTCACAGACCAGAGGGTTGATGAACAAGCGCTTGGCTGGATCTTCCATCTTGCCGCGTTTCCGGCGACGTCGCTTTTCAGCCGCGCAGGTTTGCGCATAGACGATGACGGTACACCCGCTCTGCTTGGCCAGCTCTTTCTGAACCGGAATGAGCTCGTCCCGATGGTGGATCGTGGTGCCTGTCGGGAATTGCGTAGTGTTGTAGAGGTCTGGACGGTCGCTCATGAACACGACACGTGCTGCACCCGCTGCCTTGACCTCGGCCGCAATCTTGAAGGGGCTTAGATCGCCTTCGTGATCTTGACCGCCTGTCATGGCCACTGTGTCGTTGAATAGAACCTTGTAAGTGATGTTCGTTTTCGATGCGACGGCGGCACGAATGGCGAGCAAACCCGAGTGGTTGTACGTGCCATCGCCCAAAGTCTGGAACACGTGGTCGCGCGTCGAAAACTTGCTTTCCCCGATCCAATTCGCGCCTTCGGCACCCATATGGGTATAGCCATCAACGCCACGATCCATCATCTGGGACATCCACGAACAGCCAATGCCGGCATATCCGCGCGCGCCTTCAGGAATGATCGTTGAAGAGTTGTGCGGACACCCTGCACAAAAATACATTGAGCGCTTCAGCCCCAAGCTTTCACTGTCCTTGGCCAATTCAGCTTCAATGGTCTTCGCTGTTGCCGAAACAGCGTCGTTTTGAATGCGGTTCCCAATGGCCGCCGCAATTTGTAGAGGGTTCAATGCCAGTTCGGATGGGAAAAGAGCTTCGCCCACCTCGTCGCGTTTGCCAACGATGCTATTGGGAGCATTCGCTTGCGCATAAAGCTGGCCACGCAGTTGCTCTTCAATCAGCCCGCGCTTTTCTTCGACGACGATGATCTGATCCAAACCAGAGGCAAAATCAGCAATTCCAGAAGGTTCAAGCGGCCACGGCATGGCCACTTTGCAAAGAGCAATGCCCAGTTCGTTCGCAAGGGCTCCATCAATGCCCAAGGCATCAAACGCAGCCAACACATCCATGTAAGATTTTCCGGTCGAGACAATGCCCACGCGTGGCGACGCGCCGCCAGACCAGATGATCTTATCCAGCTTATTGGCACGCACATAAGCTTTTGCTGCTTCCAGCTTGTGCTGATGCAAGCGCGCTTCCTGTGCTTGCGGTGTATCGCCCAGCCGGATGTTCAACCCGCCTTCCGGAAGCACATAATCCGGCGAAACGGGTTGGAAACAGTCTACATCCGAATGGATGGATGCGGTCGATTCAATGTTGTCTTTGACGCACTTCAGACCAACCCAAACGCCCGCGTAGCGCGACAAAGCCCAGCCGTGCAGGCCATAGTCCAAAATCTCTTTGACATCCGCCGGATTCAAGATCGGCATCATTGCGTCTTTTAGCGCGTATTCACTTTGGTGACAGGTGGTCGAGCTTTCGCAGGTGTGATCGTCGCCCATCAAAACGAGAACGCCGCCATACTTGGAAGAGCCAGACAAGTTGGCATGACGGAAAACGTCACCGGAACGGTCAACGCCAGGGCCCTTGCCGTACCACATGCCGAAAACGCCATCGAACTTGCCATCGCCGCGAAGCTCGGCCTGTTGCGAGCCCCACAACGCAGTTGCGGCCAAGTCTTCGTTCAAACCTGGTTCGTACACGACATTGATTTCGCCAAGCTGCTTGCGCGCGCGCGGGAATTGGCTGTCCAATCCCCCCAATGGTGAACCGCGGTACCCGGTGACATAGCCCGCCGTGGTCAGCCCCGCTTTGCGATCAAGGCGGCCTTGCATCAAGCACAGGCGGATCAGGGCTTGGGTACCTGTTATGAAGACCCGCTTAGCGTCGAGGTCATACTTATCGTTCAGGTCAACTGGGCGCAGGTTCATGATCGTTCTCCGAAGACCCGACGCTAAGGCGTGCTTGGAATGAGGGATGCGCCAAGCGCCGCCAAAGGCTGCGCCATCGCGCCAACACGCAAAGCATCAGGGCTGGCGGCGTTGCCATCCAACGCGCGCTTTTTGACGCCTTGGCAGATGGCTGCGAAGCGGAAGAACGCAAAGATTTTTGCGTAATTCCAGTTATTCAATCGGTTCAGATTGCGGCGCTTGCAGTAAGCCTCAACATAGTCCCGTTCAGATGGAATGCCCAACGCCTTGCAATCCAGCCCGAACAATCCTTGCAAATGCCAATCGCGCCCCATTGAGCGCTGCATGATTTGATAGGCCAAGTCCGCAAGAGAGTGACCAAGCGTCGACAATTCCCAATCAAATACAGCCATGACGCGCAGACTATCTTTCGCAAACATCAGGTTATCGATGCGGTAGTCCCCGTGCACCAAAGACGCCTGACCATCATCTTCTGGAAGATTCTCGGTCAACCAAGCGATCGCTGCCAGCACACGATTCATTTCGTCATAGATCGCGCCGCGTTCAGCCGTCTGCATATCGAGCAATGCTGGATCCCAGAAGATGCGCCCTTCCAAGAATTCCATGACATAAAAAATCGTCCCGATGATCGCTTCATCTTCGCAAAGATGGAGCACCTCCGCGACGGGAACGTCTGTGTTCCATAGCGCGCGCTGCACACGATACTCGCGATCGACCGCATGCGCAGATTTCAGCAAGACACCGGGCGGCTTCTTGCGAAGGACGTATTTCTTCTTTGGCGTTTCCAACAGGAAGGTCGGATTGGATTGCCCTTCGGAAAACGCACGCACCTCTATCGGGCCAGCGAATTCCTGAAGATTTTCGGACAAGTGCCGTTCTAGTGCGGCAGCGTCGAACAAATCAAAGACCCCACTTCCAGAAGTCCATGCTTTCGCGACCGTAGAATTTCGACAACACCATCTTGCGCACTTCGTCTGCACCATCGACCAAACGCGCTTGGCGGTCATAGCGGTAGATCCACTCAAGCACAGTGTCCTTGGAATAGCCGCGTGCGCCGTTTAGCTGAATCGCCGTATCCACGGCCTCATGCAGCGCGTTCACCACCGAAATTTTGGCCATCGAAACCTCTTTGCACGCGAAATCGCCTTGGTCGAGTTTCCACGCTGCATTCATGATCAGCAAACGTCCGACTTGGATGTCCATCGCCGGCTTGCCTATCGCAATCTGAACGCTTTCGCGCTCGCTAATTGGGTTACCGAAGGCATAGCGCATGCGTGGATATTCGCGCGCGATTTCCATTGATCGCTTGGACAAGCCGAGCCACCGCATGCAGTGTGTCAAACGTGCCGTACCAAAGCGGATCTGAGTGGCCTTCAGGCCGTCGCCGATTTCCATCAAGCGATTGCTGTCATCAATCTCAAGGCCTTCAATGATGATCTCACAATGGCCACCTTGCTCTTCCGGCCCCATAATCGGAATACGGCGCTCAATGCGCCATCCGGGCTGATCGGCGTCGAACGGAAACGCCGTCAATCCGGTGCAGTTCACTTCCATCCCTGCAGTCGACCAGTCATGATTTGGTCTCATCAAGTTTTGACGAAATATCTGAGACGCAGGCTCCGTCATTTGCGTCAAACAAGTATGTCAGGCCATCTAGGGGGCCCAATCCAATTGTCTCGCCCGCATTCGGGGCGGCCTGACCAGAAATTCGTGCAACCAGAGCGTTTTCAAGCCCAACATCCACGTATACAAACGATTCAGAGCCGAGGCGCTCGACTAATTCCACTTGGCCTGTGACGGGCATGTCTCCCGTCAATCCAATCTTTGTATGCTCAGGGCGAATGCCAATTTTGATCTTTGGTGGCAAAGCACCTTGCGTCAGGTCCGTGGTCATAAATTGACCTCCCGGAACCAGGATGGCATCCCCTTGTCGACCCGTTTCTTCGAGGAAGTTCATCTTTGGTGAACCGATGAAGCCCGCTACAAATTCATTGGTTGGAGAGTTGTACAATTCCAACGGTGTGCCGACTTGCTCAATCACGCCTGTATTAAACACTACGATCCGGTCAGCCATCGTCATTGCTTCGACCTGGTCGTGCGTCACGTAGATCATTGTTTTTTTGATGCGCTGATGCAGCGCGACAAGTTCCACACGCATATGTACTCGCAGCTCGGCATCAAGGTTGGACAGGGGCTCGTCAAAAAGGAAAATGCCGGGGTTGCGAACAATCGCGCGACCGATTGCGACACGTTGAGATTGTCCTCCGGATAGCTGCGACGGACGGCGATCAAGCAACTCGTCAAGTTTGAGCGTCGCCGAGGCTTCGGCCACCAGTTTCTTGATCTCATCTTTGGGCAGTTTCGCCTGTTGAAGACCAAACGCGATATTGCCTGCAACGGTCATGTTTGGATAAAGCGCGTAGCTTTGGAATACCATTGCAACCTTGCGTTTGACCGGCCCCCAATTGTTGGCGACTTCGCCGTTGATCAGTAATTCGCCGGACGTAATATCCTCAAGTCCAGCGATAAGCCGAAGCATTGTCGATTTTCCGCAACCCGAGGGGCCCACAAGAACGACCAATTCACCCTCGTTGATCTTTAGGTTCACATCTTTGATAGCATGAAAGTCAGCAAAGTGCTTATTCAGCGATCTAAGTTCGAGTTCACTCACGTTTCCTACCTCAGATCTAAATCTTAACCCTTGATGCCCGTGCTCGCGATACTCTCGACGATGAAGCGTTGGGCGCACAAGAAAACTATTGTCAGCGGCAAAAGCGCCAGTGTTACGGCAGACATTAGGACTGAAAGCTCGACGCCCAATGTGACATTCGAAATTGCGACCATGCCGATTGGAAGTGTCATAACTTCCGGGCTTCGTGCAAAGACGAGTGGCAACAGGAAGTTGTTCCAGCTGGTCGTGAACACGATGATCGATAGAGCTGCGATAGGTGGCCCCATTTGCGGAAGCGAAATACGCCAGAAGATGGTCCAGTAGGATGCGCCGTCAATAAAGGCGGCTTCTTCATATGCACGCGATTGGCTTTGCATAAACGAGCGCATCATCAGGATGGCCAACGGATTTGCCAAGCCGGGCAGAATGATCGCCCACAGTGTGTTGTGCAAGCCGGCCCAAGCGACGCCGAAGAACAAAGGAATAATCAGCATTGCAGGGGGAACCATCAGGCCAGCCAGTAGAATCACGAACAAGGTGTTCGATCCGGGCATACGCAGACGAGAGAATGAGTATGCCGCCATTGCAGAGGTGATAATCACGACAACGGTCGTCACGCTCGCAACAACAAAGCTGTTCCAATACATGCGCAGGAACGGCACGGGGCTGTTCAGCAGTTGCTGGTAGGATTCCAGGTTGAACTCTTTCGGGAAGAAACTTGGAGGTAGCTGGTATGCCTCGGCGGCCGGCCGCATCGATGCTGCAAACATCCAAAGGAACGGCAGCAGCATGAAAACGGCGCCAATGATAAGAATGACCAGCAAGACAGTGTTTCGCCAGTGAATGGCTTGCATCGCGGACTGCAGACGCTCTGTCACGGAGGCATTCGGTGAAAGGGTCCGAACGTCGGACATTTTACTTCCTTGGCAAGAAGGTTTGCGCAATCGCGTACTGCGCTGCGACAACCAGTGAGATTACGATCAGAAGAACCAGTGCCGCTACCGCGCCAGCACCGCTGTCACCAGCACTGAAGGCTTCCTCGAACATGTACATGACAACCGATCGTGTAGCGTCGCCCGGACCACCGTTGGTCATTATACGGATCGAGTCGAACACTTGCAGACCGCCAATCGTGGCGAACGTCACAAGAAACAACAACACAGGTGCGATGAATGGCACCTTAATGCGCCACATGATGGCCGATTCCGAAGCGCCGTCGATTTTGGCAGCTTCCAAGAGCGACCGCGGGATACCCTGCAGCGCTGCAAGGATAATGATGATGAAGAAACCGACGTTTTTCCAGACATCCACCAGGATGATCGAATACATCGCAACGTTCTGATCCGACAGCCAACCGATCTTGGTGAAGCCCAGTTGCTGCACGTAATAATTGATAACACCCAAGTCCGTCGCGAACAGGAACTTCCAAATGAAAGACACAAAAGCCAGCGAGGTCAGGACCGGCAAGAAGTAGGCCAGCCGCAGCAGATACAGGATGAAGTTCGGGTATTTACGATCCATCATGACCGCAAGGATCAGCCCGCCACCCACATTGCCGATGACAGCCATCGATATAAAGAAGAAGGTGTTCTTGAAGGTTGTCCAGAAGCGTGGATCGCCGAAGACCCATTCATAGTTCTCGAGACCTACAAAGGTGATGTCCAATGTCAGTCGATTGACTTGGAGAACGGACAGCATAAGTGCTGCGACCAGAGGTAGGGCAATAAAGAGTGCGTAAAGCACATAGGCTGGGGCAAGAAACATATAGCCCGCGCGCGCTTCTCTTCTGGATAAGACCGACACAGTTGATGACCTTCCTGTTCAGGGGCGCCCAGCGCTTTCGCTCTTAAAATTTGCCGACTACGTTGGCCAGCATGCCGAGCATGTATTTGTCGTTCATGTCGGCGGTCTCCATCCGTCCCTTGAGCGAGTGCCTGTCGTCCATGAGGCGCACGATGTTCAGGGCGATGCGCCGGAGGCCGGAGAGGCATTCCGGACCGTTCCGCATCCGGTCCTCGTCCATGACGCCGTCTGGAACCCAGTGGAGGCCGTTCTTGATCGTCCAGTGATTGCGGACGAGCTCCAGAACCCGCCCCGGCGGAATCTCCGCGCTCATGATGAAATGGCGGACGGACCGCTCCTCCTTGCCCTTCCGCTCGCGGACCGCCTCGATCCTGCCGACGTCCTTGAGGCGGCCGGGCCAGTCATGCCGGTCCCTCAGCCAGCCGACATCGTGCGAGACCCTCGCGAAGCGCGTCTCGACGCGCCCGTGGCCGCCGCCGCCATGCTGGCAAGAAAGCATTTCCTTCCGCGCCTCGGGATCGGCGAACCAGACCTGCACGTCCTCGCGCAGCAACTTCTGGTTGCGCTTGACCGGAAGGACGCAGTCGCCGTCCTTCTCCACGATCCGCGCCGACGCCTCGCGCCGGGTGTGCATCGCGTCGGTCGCCGCCGTGCGCCCGATCAGATCCAGAATCTCCGGAAGGCCGGGGATCGCCGCGGTCTTCTTCGACTTCCCGTCGACCTTCACCTGGCCGAGAACGAGACCGGACCCGGGCTCGAACGCCTGCACCAGATGCAGAGCGGACCGCTTCAAGGCGTCCAGGGCCGCGCCCAGGAGCACCTTGCCGTCGACCGCCACCTGGTCGCTCGGAAGTGCCGCCAGCAGCGTGTTCGCGAACTTCGTCATGGCGACCGCCAGCTGCTTCGGATCGAGAGTGTCGGACAGGTCGGAGAACGCGTCGCGGTTCGGCGGGCCGCCCTTGAGCTCCATGATCCGCTCGGAAACTCCCATTTGCACCTCGCGTAGCGCGCGAACAAACTGCACGACGACCAGCCAGAAAGCGTCGCCAGAAGGGTGATTGCCAGCATGTCGGTCAAATCATGCTTCGTTGCGTTGCTTTTGCGGAGATCCTCAACCCCTTGAAAAATAAATCGGAATCCTTCCATCTTCTGCCTTCGAATGCTGCTCTTCGTTGTTGTTTTGATCGAAGAGTGGAATCATGAAGCGGAAATGAAAAACAAAAATTTTAAGAGCGAAAGCGCTGAAGGGTGCCGACCCAAGATGTTTTGGGTCGGCTTTTGGCTATATTAGCGCGAAGCGCGTTCCATCGAACGGGTCATTTCGCTGTTCATCGAGTCAATGGTCGTATCCAGATCCTGGTTGTTGGTCAGATACGCTTCCAGATGACGCATGAAGATCGATTCCATTTCAGCAAAGTTGCCTGGCGATGGGACTGGGATCGCGGTCTTGGCGCTCTCGTAGAAGATCGCCGAGTTGTCCGGGTACGCTGTCCACTCTTCAGTGGTCGCGAAACGACGCCACGATGGGATCGAAACGCCCGAGTCTGCGAGTTCTTTTTGGTAAACTTCACCAGTCAGCTCCAGAACAAATTCCCAAGCCAGATCAGGGTTCGCCGAAGTCGAAGTTACGCCAACACCGCCGATACCGAAGACCGTCGAGTTCGACTTGTTGCGCGGGAAGTTCGCAACGCCCAGGTTCTCGATGCCGGCAGCACGCAGGCTGTTTACTGGCCAGTGACCCGCGGTCGACATTGCGATAAGGCCTGCGCCCAGCTTGTCGTCCTGGTAGCCAGTCATTTCAAACGCCGCTGTCGAACCGTCAACGTGGATCAGGTCATGCATGAACTGCAGACTTTCACGGAACTCAGGCTGAGTTACGGTGACTTCAGTCCAGGTGCTGTCCAGGTAACCGGTGTTGTTGGTCAGCAGCCAAGGCTGTAGGCCGAAGTTGCCGGCTGGCAGTGCGAAGCCGAAGCGCGAAGTGTTGCCGTTTTCATCTTTAACGGTCAGCGCTTTTGCAGTTTCACGGAAGTCGTTCCAAGTCCAGTCGTCTGCCGGGTAAGCAATGCCTGCTTCGTCGAACATGTCTTTGTTGTAGTAAACAACGATGTTGTTCCACTCGGTCGGCAGATAGTTCAGCTCACCCGAAACGCGCGAACGCATGCCGGCCAGCAGGTTTGGTTCGATTTCGTCGAATACCGCGCCAGCAGCCGGGTTTGCTTCAACCAGAGCGTCCAAGTTCAGCAGAAGGCCTTTGCCTGCAACTTCTTCGAAGCCCTCGATAGCGGTCGCGAACACGTCGATGTTGTTGCCTGCTGCGATTTCGTTGAAGAACGCGTTCGAGTATTCACCCCAACCGTTGGCAGGCGTACCAAACAGTGGATTGACGGTGACGTTTGGATAACGCGCGGTAAAACGCTCGATAGCTTTGTCGGTCGACGCGATGATCTGTGGGTTGTCCCACTGCCATACGGTCAGAGTCGCTTCGATGTCCGCTGGAATATCAGACGCCGTCGCAACAGTTGCGAGCGCTGAAAAGGCAGTAGCCGTGAGTAGTTTAAGTTTCATTTCATCCTCCTGGTGATGATGCTTGTTTCGTTTGCGAAGGCAGATTGAATCCTCCATCCAACACGCGCAGCGCCTGACCTTCGGTCACGACCGCCAAATCGCCGTCCACGATTGATGCGCCTGCTATCTGCAATGCCCCAACGTCTAAAGTTGCATCGCAAATTCTAAGTGCGGTCAGCTCTAGCTTTCCGCCCTCTACCGTGAGCGTCGCTCCGTCTTTCCCAATCTGTATCGATCCCCACGATTGACCGTTGGACCAGATAGAGCTGTAAGTTCCGTTGTTGCTGGTTACCGGGTTGAAACCCAATGTCTTTTTGGCAGCGTCGAACTCAAAGCCAGACAGGACAAGCAGCGCGGCGTATGACGCCATAGATCGCGCGTAGTTCGACCCGCATTCGATTTCGTTCCATGGATTCCGATTATCACCCCGGTACCGGTCACGAACTGCCTTGAAGACTTCGTAACCCTTCTCCAGCTCGCCAATCATCATCAACTGGGTGCCGAATGCATATTCGAACCCGTGCATGGTTTCTTGCGAATACGGCACCGGAATCCGCGGGCGGCGGACATTTTCAGGCCAAGCACACATAATGGTGCCCGCCTCGTCCCCCATGCCGAACACGCGACACGGGTTTGCGGTGTCACCCAGACGCGGCTTGAAGTTGTACTTGTAGATCGACAGGACAGCTTTTCTGAACTTGTCCTCATCAAACACTGGCTCAAGACCGTATAGCGCGCCGTGCCATTCGGCCAGCACTTGGTCGATCTCGCAACCCTCGCCAACCTGGTACTTCACCTCGGCTGTTTCGTTGGACCAGTACATGCCATAGATGTCGGCATCAAAGATGCCCACGTGGCCCTTGGTCGTGTCGTACTCTTTGAGGATGCTTTTATCCTCAAGGTCAATTTGTTGAATGAAGTACTCGCCATTAAACAGGTTTTCGTTCGTCCACTTCCGACCGCGTTCATAGATGTCTCGATAGAGCTTCGCCGATTCAGGCTCGCCCATGGCTTCCGCCATTTCGGCGCCTGCCAGCAGAGCGGCCAGATAGAAGCCGTTCAACCAACTGTTGGGGCCAAACAGCTCCATATCAAGCGTGTGGTGCTGGCGGCCCGTCATGACGCCGGTCTGGTCAGGATCCCAATTGTCGTAGTTTTCAGGGTGCCATGCATATTCCAGGGCCGCTTTGGTGGCCGGCCAAATCTGTTTCAGCCACTCCAATTCGCCAAAGAGCTTGTAGTCGCGATAGGTTTTAAGGACGTTGCCCATTTGCCCGTCGACGCAGGGGCGGGCCAATCCGGTTCCGATACCCAAAGGCAGCTTCAGGCGGAATGCCATGCCGCCGCTGTCGGGCACCTGATTATAGGTGTAGTCCGCCTCGCGCATCGAGCGCTCCAGGTCCGGGAAAAGGAACGGCAGAACCTGCTGATAATTCCAGACATGGGTGCAAGACCCCTCGCAGCACCCTCCTTCCGGGTGACACCCTTCCCAACCGTAGAACGCGCCATCCTGCAGACGCATCGTCGTGGCCGTTTTGATGATCGAGAGGTTCGCCGAAATCGCGTCAACAACTTCCACAGGCGCAGACGTGCCGACCAGCAGTTCTTTCAAACGCTTGGTGCGATCAATCGCGTAGTCCCATTTTTCAAAGGCTTCTTGCGCGACGTTTTCTGCGCTCGACCATTCGGATGCGTAGTAATTGGTCCAAACTTCGGGAACCGGCTTGGGCTCTTCCAGCAGTGCAGACTGGCCTTCCCAATACTTCGTCGCGTTGGGTACAAACCATGAAATGATGTAGCGGACGCGCTTGGATTCACCCGGCAGAAGCGTCATGTGGCTGGCCGAAACGCCGTGTTCAGAATTGCTGAGCGGCATGTCGACTGCTTTTTCGCCGTCAACGCCGTAAAAACGGTCTTTCAGTTTTCCCGGTGCGGAAATGTCCTGCCAATAGACCTCCATCGTATCGAACCAACTGCCGCGGAAGGTGTTGCGCTGATAGCTGGTGTCGGCATGGTCTGTGGCCATACAAACCTCGCCATAGTCGACAGATGTTTTCTCGCAGACGGCGCGCCCTGTCAGGCTGCTCAACTCGCCGGTTTTGGCTTCGACGACCGCGTTGTCGAAAGGAAATCCGATGCAGCCGTAGATCGAGTAATCAAGCGTTTCTTCACCGTCGTTCGTGATCTCTATTTCGAAATGCGCCGCTGGCATCGACGACAGGCGAGAATCCAATGGGACAAACGGCGAAAACGCTTCCATCTTCACCCGACCTGGGAAACGCTTGTCGTCAAAGCGCAGCTCGGCGACCGGATAAGGCCCCTTGAGCGAGACTTCCTCAAACCAAGGAAAACCGGCCATTGTTTCGCGCTGTGGGCCGAAACCGAAGGTGTTGTAAGGCGTGCCCCGCAACTCACCGGCCGCATTGCCCTTGTACTCACCATTGAGCAGGCGGATATCAACCAACTGGTCGCCACGCATCGCCTTGATGGCAAAATGCGTGAACCCGTTCAGGCTGCCCTTCGCAGGGCGGTTGTGGATTTCCCAATCCTTCAATCTGCCATCTGCGCCGATTCCGATCGAACCAGCTCCGATGCCGCCCAGTGGGAATGAAGCATACCGCGTCGCGTCTCCTTCGTAGGTAAAATAGTCTTCGGTCATTTCTTTTTCTGACTCACATAACCGCACCGACTTGCCACGGTACGAACTCATGGTCTCCCAAACCTTGTGCTTCGGATTTGCTGGATGTGCCGGAGGCAACATCAAGGATTTTCAAATAAATCTCAGTGCCCAACTCTTCGATGGTCTTGCCCTGTGACACGATTGTGCCCGCATTGACGTCGATGTCCTCTTCCTGCCGCAACCATAGCGCATCGTTCGAGCTGACTTTGATGGTTGGCGCAGGCTTTGAGCCAAATGCGGACCCTCGGCCTGTAGTGAACACAACCATGTTGCACCCAGACGCGATCTGACCGGTGATTGATGCCGGATCATATCCGGGGCTGTCCATGAAACTGAGTCCAGGGGCCTTGATCTTCTCGCCATACCGGTACGTGGCTTGAAAAGGGGCGGTTCCCCCTTTGGCCACGGCCCCAAGAGACTTTTCCAGGATCGTCGTTAAACCACCCCGCTTGTTTCCCGGCGACGGGTTGTTATCCATCGAACCGTCGTTGATTTTGGTGTAGTGCTCCCACCAAGACAGGCGCTTGATCAGATTATTTGCCGCAGCTTGATTGGTCGCTCGGCTGGTCAGAAGATGCTGGGCGCCGTAAACCTCTGGCGTCTCAGCCAAAAGGGTAGATCCGCCCGCCGCCGCGATGAGGTCGGATGCGTAGCCCAATGCCGGATTTGCGGTGATGCCTGACCATCCATCCGATCCACCGCACTGCAACGCCACGGCCAGCTTCGAAACATGGCATTCTGTCCGTTTTGCCCCGTTGGCATTAGGCAACATCGAGCGGACAATTTCAACGCCAGCCTCGACTGTTTTGCGAAGACCACCGGAATTCTGAATGTTCAAGACTTGAACGGTCGGGCCTTGCTGCAAGCCGTAAGCCTCCAGCAAGAAGTCGATTTGATTGACCTCGCAGCCAAGCCCAACAAACAAGACGCCGCCGACGTTGGGATTGGTGGCATAGCCCCACAAAACGCGCTGCAAGTTAGCAAATCCGTCAGCATTCGTCGCGAGTCCGCAACCCGTACCGTGAGAAAAGGCGGCGACACCGTCAACATTGGGATATTCTTGTGCGATTTGATCATCATAGAAGGCGGCAGCAATCATATGTGCAGCTGTTGCTGAACAATTTACCGACGTCAAAACTGCAATGAAGTTTCGCGTACCATTTGCCCCATTCTTTCGCTGATACCCCTGAAACGTAGTGGGCAACCCCTCTGGGAGCTCGATCGTGTGCTGTACGCTTCCCACGTCTGCCTCAACATTCACTGACCTAAATTCCAGATTGTGCGAATGCACGTGTTGGCCTGGGTGGATGGCCTTGGTCGCGTAGCCGATGATCTGCCCGTACTTGATAACTGCGCTACCTGCAGGGATCTCGCTGGTCGCCATTTTGTGTGCTGGAGGGATGTCATCCTTGACCGCGCAGTTTGAAACAGTGTCACCTGCTTCAGTTGCGCTTGTGAGAACAACGACATTGTCGTGTTCATTGAGGCGCACAAAGTTTACATCTTTAATCGCCGTCAAGATGAGCCGCCCTTCAGGTATTGTTTGAATCTTCAATGAAGAAGCGGCGCCCAATCAAAATCGAGGAAAAAGTTGGGGAGAAAACACTTTCCAAGATTTCTAGCCCTTCAGCCAAAGCATCACGGGGACGGGTGGGCGTTGGCCTTCCAAGCAATGATGCACGGCTTCTTGCAAAGTGAGAGCTTGAGAACAACAAAATCCAACTTTGGAGTGCTTTCACCGCTTCGACCGTCCGTGCGCGACCAAGGATTCGCGCTGCAGCGGGGCGATCATTATTCCAATTCTCCGAACGCTTAAGAAGCGTCATTGTCAGTTCCTGTCCTCAGACCCAAGATCGAGAATCTTTCGCGAGTCACAATCTTTGTATGTCAAAATATTTTTTGTATGTAAAGTATTTTTGTATGCAATCGTGAATCGCCCGGGGGTTTCGGAGAGCAATCGGCCGAACGAATGACCCGGAGGCTCGGAGGAGAGATTTCGTGCCGGATAGAAAGCACAGCCCGAGGCAACCGGACGAGCTCCGCGCATGCGGAGTTCGGCTGTTCAAGGAAAATCGTTCCGACTAATCCAGCGGCAGCGCGGCCTGCGCCTCAATCGCCGAGAAGCTCGGATGCCCCCGCTTCGCGAATGGCGCATCCAGACGGAGCGCGACGCCGGGGAGTGACCGGGCCGGAGCAGCGCCGACGAGGCCAGTATCAAGGAGTTGCGCACCGCCAACGAGATCCTGAAGAAGGCGTCGGCCTGTTTTGCCCAGGCCGATCTCGACCGCCCGTTCCGCAGATGATCGCTTTCATCGAGAAGCGTCGCGAGGCTGCGGAGTCGCGCCGGTCCGCATTTTGCGGCGACCTATTATGCGCATGCCGCCGTCGCCCGCGACCCCGGAAAAGCGTCCGACCGGCCCAAAAAGGACGCCGAAACTCTTGCGACGACCCGAAGCATCCACGATGAAAGCGGAGGGCGGTACGGAGCGCGCAAGGTCTGGCGACAATTTCGGCGGAAGGAGGGCGAGCCCGCCCGAAAGCCCCTCCGGCTCATGCCCACTTCAGAACACCACTCCTCGCCGGGCCCCTTTTGAATGCCTAAATGGGGTCATGATTAGATGCCTATTGACATCCGGCCCGGCCATGCCCCAAAGACAAGGTCAACTGCCAGTTCAAGGCCAATGCCCCGATCAGGCTCGCCGACTTAACCTACGTGCACACTGCTACGGCGTGCACACTGCTACGGGAATGGCAGGCGCCGCTTTCGTCGTCGACGTCTTCGCCCGGAAGATCGTCGGGTCACGCGCTCCGACCTCGATGACGACCAGCTTCGTCCTCGACGCCCTCGACCAAGCCATCTGCCAACGGCGTTCCGCGATGGGCTCTTTGACCCACCACTCGCACCGCGCCATGCATTGTCTGTCCATCCGATACGCCGAGCGGCTCGCCGTCGCCGGCATCGACATGTCGGTCGGAAGCGTCGGGGACAGCTACGACAACGCTCTGGCTGAAACCGTCATCGGACTGTTCAAGACCGAAGTCGTCAAGCATCCCGACCCGTGGAAAACTAAAGGCAAACTCGAATGGGAAACCATGAAATGGGTGCATTGATGCAACAAGGACAGATTGCATGGCGCGATCGGCTAGCAGACTCCGAACGAAAAGGAGGACGCATTCTGCCGGCAAAACTACGAACTTGAAAAAGCAGTCTGAATGTTGAACAAAACATCCTCCGGAACCCCGGGGCGATTCAGAAAGTCTTTTTTGTCGGTTTACTTTGCTCGACAAATGAACTCTCAATTGAAAAAGCAAAGGGAAACGAAATGGCGAAAGCTAGCGACAAGGCAACGAAGTACAGTGCTCCCGCACTGGACAAGGGTTTAGACATTATTGAATTGCTCTCTCTGTCCGAAGACGAGCTTCTGTTAAAGGACATTGCTGAACGGCTCGGACGGTCGCCCAACGAAATCTTCAGAATGGTGATGACATTGGTCGAGAGAGGCTATGTCAGTCGCTCACGTTCCAATGATCGATATTCTCTTTCGCTTAAGCTCTACGCAACAGCTCTGAGGCGTCCGCTTCTCAACCGATTTTTGCAGCACGCAATACCACAAATGAGGGAGCTGACACTCGCATCCTGGCAGTCTTGCCACATTGCAATGGAAGACAACGGGGACATTGTCGTGGTTGCGTCGGTAACTGCACCAGGCAACTGGGGTTTGGCATTGCGAACTGGCTCAGTCATCGGATTGCATAATACAGGATCGGGAAGGGTTTTGGCAGCGTTTCGAGATCCCAATGATCTTGAATTGTTAATCAAATCACATCGATTGGCTGAAGGCGAACCAAAATTTAGTGCAAAAGACTTGATCGATAGACTACCAGCGATACGAGAACGCGGATACGAGATTGCAGGTTCCGACACAACGGTTGGCGTAACAAACCTTGCCTTTCCCGTTTTTGACTCCTTTGGAAACGCCGCCGCTACCGTCAACTGTCCATTTGTAAAAAGGAAAGACGATATCGAAGTTCCAAGCCGCGGTGAAGTAGTCAAAATGTATGCGAAGTTCGCCGAAGATTTGAGCAAATATTTTCACGGTGAACGAAATTCAAAAAACTAGGGATGGCTTATTGCTCTGAGTCCGCAGCCACATGATGTTGATTCTCGCCGGAGCATGGCTTTCGGCTCGAAAATTCGGTCAGAATTGTTCGGAGTTCGACCGTTTCGCCCGGCTTTCAGCGCGAATTCGAAGGATCCGCTGCCCCGCGTCAAGGTGCAATCGCATCAATGGGTGAACTCAGGCAGCGCCGAACAAACAAAATTTAGACTCGGCGGACTTAAGTAAACAAGACATTGCCTTGAATTGCAAGAGGTGCAGTTTCTGACTTTTGATAAAATGTGCTTGGCTCAATTCAACCAACTCACGCTCTAAAATTTTTCTACTATTCCTTTCAAGATAAAGATCAAAAAATGACTTATTCATCTTCGGAGGATCAATACTTCAGGGTTTCGGAAAAAGGGCGACGTAGCTCTTTGCTACTGTTAGATTTTTAGCTGCTGCCGATGGGTGCTTGAGTGGATCCAGGTTTTAACCTGTCATAATCCGCTTGCGAGATCGCGGTGCTGATTTCACTTGGAATTCCAGTCTCGACGTCTCGTTGCTTTGGCGTAGTAGAAGCCTTTGGGATAGCAAGTATCGGGAGTTTTGATTGCTCCACAAACTTTGAAAGTTTTGATTTAGGCTTTACATCCTTTTTTCTTTAAACGCGTGTCTAGAGCATTTGCGATAAAGCTTGCTGTATTCACAAAGAGTTTGACGTCATCAAAGGCTTGCTCAGAACTGCTACTCTGAATTGCCCCGGATTTTCCGGAGAATGTTTTGTTCAACATTCAGGCTGCTTTTTCAAGCTCTTTGTTTTGCTGGCGGAACGCATTCTGCTTTTTATTCGGGGTTTGGCAGCCGGTCGTACCATGCAATCTGTCCTTGTTGAATCAATGTACCTATTTCATGGTGTCCCGTTCCGCTTTCATCGTGGATGCTTCGGATCGTCTTGAGGGTTTCGGCGTCCCTTTTTGGGCCGGTCGGACGCTTTTCCGAGGTCGCGGGCGACGGCGGCATGCGCATAATAGGTCGCCGAAAAATGCGGACCGGCGCGACTCCGCAGCCTCGCGACGCTTCTCGATGAAAGCGATCATCTGCGGAACGGGCGGTCGAGCTCGGCCCGGGCAAAACAGGCCGACGCCTTCTTCAGGATCTCGTTGGCGGTGCGCAACTCCTTGATATTCGGCCGATTATTCTCCGAAACCCCCGGGGCGATTCATCATGAGACACCGCCAAACAGGAGTCGCTTGACCACCGGCCAGCTCCGTGTTGCAAAGGCGGCTGTTCCGCGAGGAGTTCCAATTGGACCACGAAATCGACTCGATAACATCGCTTCAGGAGAAGCTGGCGAGTGCGCGATACGTCTGCGGACGGCCGCTTGCGACGGTCGCGTATCTGGCGATCAAGCTGGGCAGGCCGCTGTTCCTCGAGGGCGAAGCGGGCGTGGGCAAGACCGAGATCGCAAAGGCGGTCTCCGCATCTCTGGGTCGGGAGTTGATAAGGCTTCAGTGTTATGAAGGTTTGGACGCGGCCTCGGCGGTTTGCGAATGGAACTTTCCTGCTCAGATGATCGCCATTCGTACTGCGGAAGCATCGGGGAACGTCGATCGGTCTTCGTTGAAGAAAGAATTGTTCGACGAGGAATTCCTGATCGAGCGGCCGCTCCTGCGTGCGCTCAGGCATCGCGGCTCAAAACCGCCGGTCCTGTTGATCGACGAAATCGACCGGACCGACGAGCCGTTCGAAGCATTTCTTTTGGAAGCGCTCAGCGACTACCAGATCACAATTCCGGAACTGGGAACGATCAAGGCGAACCGTCCGCCGATCATAGTGCTGACCTCGAACAGGACGCGCGAAGTCCATGACGCGCTGAAACGGCGCTGCCTTTACCATTGGGTCGAATACCCCGACTTCGAAACCGAAATGCGGATACTCGGGGAGCGGGCGCCCGACGCTCCGGAAACGCTCAGCCGGGAAATCGTCGCGTTCGTCCATCGGCTGAGGGCGGAAGATCTGTTCAAGAAGCCGGGAATTGCGGAAACTCTCGACTGGGCCCGATGCCTGATCGCGTTGGACGCTGTGGCATTGTCTCCGGATGTGATCGCCGATACCGTCGGAGCGGTGCTGAAATACCGGGACGACATCCAGAGACTGCAAGGCTCCGAATCGAAACGAATACTCGACGAAGTCAGAGACGCGCTTGAAGCGGCATGATGGTTGCAGTCCAGGAATCCGGAGACGAAGCACTTTCCCGAGGCGCGGGGTTTGCGGCCGGCGGCAAAATCATTGAGAATCTCGTGCATTTCGCGCGGGCCTTGCGCCATGCCGGCGTCCCGGTGACCTCCGGTCAAGTGGTCGGCGCGGCCAAAGCCGTCGAAGCGACCGGTCTTTCCGACAAGGACGATTTTTTCTGGACGCTTCATGCGTGTTTCGCGTCGAAGCCAGATCACAGTCAAATATTCGCCCAGACGTTTAGGTTGTTCTGGCGCGACCCGCGCTATCTTGAGCACATGATGTCGATGCTTCGACCGATCTTGCGGGGCGCTCAGGAAGAGCGGAAAGCGGAAGCGGCTGCAAAGCGGGCGGCGGAGTCTCTGCTTCAAGACGCGGGCGCGGAAATGCCGGAGCTGAATCATGAGGATGGCGCCGCCGTCGTGAACATTGATGCTTCGGCGACCGTTTCATCGCAAGAGCGATTGAGGGAGCTTGATTTCGAGCAGATGTCCAGCGCGGAAATGGCTGAAGCAAGACGCATTATTTCGACCCTCGCGATGCCCGTGCCTCCGCTCGCTTCGCGTCGCAAGCGCTCTGACCCGAACGGGCGCCACCCCGACTGGAGGGCCACGATGCGGGCTGCTTCCGGGACGGGCGGCGAAATCCGGAATATCCTGCGCCGGCGCAATCGCAAACGATGGCCGAATCTGATAGCGTTGTGCGATATTTCCGGCAGCATGTCGGCGTACTCGCGGACGCTGCTTTATTTCATGCACTCGGTCGCGAAACGAAATGGCTCGGCTTGGGCGAAGGCGCACGTGTTCACGTTCGGAACGCGGCTAACGAACATAACGCGCCATCTCAGCTTGAGCGACCCGGACGCGGCTTTGGATGCGGCCGGCTCCGAAGCCAAGGATTGGGAAGGAGGGACACGTATCGGAACATGCCTGCGAACGTTCAATGTTGCTTGGTCCCGCCGGGTCATGGGGCAGGGCGCGATCGTGCTGTTGATAACCGACGGCTTGGAAAGCGAAGATCCCGAATTGCTCCAAAGGGAAATGCAGAGGCTGAGGTTGTCTTCCGTATTTCTGATGTGGGTGAATCCGTTGCTGCGGTGGGAGTCCTTCGCGCCGAAAGCACTCGGGATAAGGGCCATGCTGCCGAATGTGGATTGCTTCAGAGCCTGCCATTCGATTGACTCCCTGGCAGGATTGGCGGAGGCGATTTCCCGTCCATTCGATTCCGGCGAGAGAGACAGGTTGATGCGGGTCGCCAGATTGCAATGACCGTGCCGCGAATAATCGTAATGTGCAATTTTATGCACGACCGGCGCAGAGCGCCTTGATGGTTTGGAGCAACGAGCAATGCCGTCCAAAGATCACGATCTGATTCCCGAAATTGCGCTTGAGTGGCTTCGGGAGGGCGGCGCGGCATTGGCGACCGTGACGGGGACTTGGGGGTCGGCGCCCAGACAGGTCGGAAGCCAGCTTGCCGTTTCGTCCGACAGCAAGATCGCGGGATCCGTTTCCGGAGGCTGCGTGGAAGGTGCCGTCGTCGCAGAGGCGCTGGATGCCCTTGTCGACGGAATGCCGCGAATTATCGATTTCGGAGTTTCGGATGACGATGCGTTTTCGGTCGGTCTCGCCTGCGGAGGGCAAATCGAAATCCTGGTCGAGCCGGCCGGAATCGGCAAGGGATTGAGCGAGGAGCTGCTCGTTCAGCTTGTCGAGGCGCAGTCGAACAAAAGAGCTGTCGCTCTCATGACGAATGTTCGTACATGGGAACGCCGAATGGCCGATGGAACCGGCTGCACCGAAATAGACAATGCCGCGAATGAAATGATGCGTCTGGACCGATCAGGCTTTGTCGGCGATTGGTTTATCTGCGTCCATAATCCGCCGCTGCGAATGATCATCGTCGGCGGCGTCCACATCGCGCAGCCGCTCGTACAGATGGCGCAAATCGCCGGATACGAATGCGTAATCGTAGACCCGCGCGAAGCGTTCGCGTCCGAGGCGCGATTTCCCGACATGCGAATAAGTCACGATTGGCCTGACGAAGCGATTGATTCGGAGTCGCCCGACGCGCGGACGGCGATCGTCACGCTGACCCACGATCCGAAGATCGACGATCCTGCGATCCGCGCTGCTCTGAATTCCGATGCATTCTATTTGGGGTGCTTGGGATCGAGGAGGACGCATGCGAAGCGGATCGACAGGCTGGCCGAGGCTGGAATCAGCGAAGCCGACTTGGCCAGAATACACGCCCCGGTCGGCTTGGATATCGGCGCAAGATCGCCTGCAGAAGTCGCGGTTGCGGTCATGGCGGAAGTCACTGCATCGCTGAGGCGACCTCCCGAGGCGAAATGAAGTTCGGACCGGTTTCAACAGACGATTGCGTCGGCGGAATCCTCGCGCATTCCATCGCATTGGGGTCTAAGAGACTTCGCAAAGGCCGCACGCTCACCGACAGAGACGCGCAAAATCTCAAGGCGGCAGGAATTGAAGACGTCAACGTCGCGATTTTGGAGGATGGCGACATCGGCGAAGATGCCGCTGCGGACCGAATTGCGAAAGCGCTGCTCCGCGACGCCGAAGGGCTGTCGCAGTCCGCGCCGTTTACCGGCAGGGTTAATCTCTATGCGGACGGGCCCGGCGTGATCGAGTTGAATCCGGACACGGTTTTCCGAATCAACCGGATCGACCCTGCGATCACGTTGGCCACCTTGCCGAATTTGTCGCGCGTTTCGTCCCGTTCGATGGCCGCGACGATCAAGATCATCACCTATGCGGTTTCCAAGCAGTACGTAGCTGCGGCGGAAGAAGCCGCCAAGGATGCCCTGCGGCTTCGCAAAGTGATGCTCGACGATGCGGGTTTGATATTCACGGAAATTCCGGGCCAGAAGCCGAGCCTTGTCGAGAAGGGGAAAAGGGCCGTCCGGGAGCGTCTCGGCGCCTTGGGCATCCGATTGGCCGAAACCTTGGTCGTGAAGCATGAAACGCAAGAGGTGCGGAAAGCATTGTCGGAATGCCGAGGATCAATCCTTCTTTTGTTCACAGGGTCCGCGACCTCGGACTCGAATGACGTGGGTCCGGCCGGTTTGAGGTCGGCAGGAGGGACGCTCCACAGATTCGGAATGCCGGTCGATCCCGGCAATCTGCTGTTCCATGGGACTTTGGCCGGCCGGCCTGTGGTCGGGATGCCCGGATGCGCGCGGTCGCCTGCCTTGAACGGGGCGGACTGGGTGCTTGAACGGCTCGTTTGCGGAATTGAGATCAAGGACGAAGACTTTGCTGCGATGGGGGTCGGCGGACTGCTCAAGGAGATCCCCGTTCGCCCGCATCCGAGAGTTGCGGCCGTTTCCTCGGCTCGCCCCGCCGTAGCAGTTCTGGCCCTATTGTTCGATACCGACGGCGATGCTTCGGCGATGGCGGCCGCTGCTTCGGCATCGGATGCCGAAAGCGTCCGCGTCATTGCTTCCGATGCCGTGCTGGCCGCTGCGGATTTGACTTCTCGATCCAATATTGCCGTCATGCATTCCACTGAAGAATTCGGCGGATACGCACATGGCTTCAGGATGGGGATGGAAGCTGTCGAGACCGGCGCGGACGCCGTGCTGGTGATTCGCAGCGATTCGCCGCCGCCCGATGCCGAATTATTGAATCGGTTGATCGCAGCATTCAGTCCTGCAGATGATCGCGAGATTTGCTATGTTTCCGAAAATTCGCTCCGTCGCGGCGGTCCCGTCCTGTTCGGACGCCGCTTCTTCGAGCCGCTATCCACGTTGCAAGACGAAAGAAGCATGGAGCGGCTCGCGATCGATCAACGGGAGTTCGCTTTCGAGATTGGATGACATTATCGCCGGAGCGCGAAATTTGCAGTTGCCTTGCGTGAAAAAATGCTGTGCAATCGGTCGCGGCGGAACATGGAGGAAATCATGGTGAAAGTCAGCATGTCGGTCAACGGCGAACGAGTGTCGGGCGAAGTTGAGGGGCGCACTCTTCTTTCCGACTTCCTAAGGGGCAATCTGAATCTTACCGGCACCCACATCGGCTGCGACACGAGCCAATGCGGCGCCTGCGTCGTGCATTCCGACGGCAAGGCCGTGAAGTCGTGCACGATGTTCGCTTTTGAAGCCGAGGGCGCGGAGATCACGACAATTGAAGGGATGGCGAATCCCGACGGCTCGCTGGGCGTCGTCCAGCAGGCGTTCATGGATCATCACGGGCTTCAGTGCGGTTTCTGCACGCCCGGGATGGTCATGTCGGCGGCGGCGCTCTTGAAGGAGAATCCCGACCCCTCCGAGGCGGAAATCCGGGATTACCTCGAAGGCAACATTTGCCGCTGCACCGGCTACCACAACATCGTGAAAGCCATTCAAGCGGCAGCGGCCGCTCAATAGGCGCGCGAGCGCGCGAGGCGAAGAAGCCAAACTCGATGGAAGGAGGACACAATGCCGAAAGATGGAGGTATCGGCGCTAGCAGCAAGCGGCGCGAAGACGTGCGTTTCCTGACCGGAAACGGTCGCTATACCGACGATTTCAACATCAACGGACAAGCTCACGCTTATTTCCTGAGATCTGAAATCGCGCACGGCGCACTTAAATTGATCGACGCGTCGAAAGCGGAAGCAATGCCGGGCGTTCTGGCCGTATTCACGGGCAAGGACTTCGAAGGCGTCGGGGGGCTTCCCTGCGGCTGGCTGATTACGGACCGCGACGGAGAGCCGATGAAGGAGCCGGCCCATCCGGTGCTCGCCCAAGGCAAAGTCAGGCATGTCGGCGATCCGATCGCGGCGGTCGTCGCGGAATCGCTTGAACAGGCAAGGGACGCCGCGGAAGCGATCGATGTCGAAATCGAGGAGCTTCCCGCGGTTGTCGACATGGGCGCAGCGCTCGAGGGCGGGCAATTGGTCCACGACGATATCGGGACCAATCTTTGCTACGATTGGGGCTTCATCGAAGACAACCGCAAGGCTGTGGACGAGGCCATCAAGAATGCGCCGCATGTCACGACCTTGGAGCTCGTCAACAATCGCCTTGCGCCGAACGCGATGGAGCCGCGGGTCGCGATCGGCGACTACAATTCCGCGACCGACGAGACGACTCTCTACACGACGTCCCAGAATCCACATGTCATCAGGCTGCTCATGGGCGCGTTCGTGCTTGGTCTGCCTGAGCACAAGCTGAGGGTCGTCGCGCCGGATGTGGGCGGAGGCTTCGGATCGAAGATCTTCCATTACGCCGAAGAAGCATTTTGCACATTCGCGTCGCGGAAACTGAAGCGCGCGGTCAAGTGGACCGCGAACCGCGCGGAGTCGTTCGTCTCGGACGCGCATGGCCGCGACCATGTCACCAAGATCGATCTTGCTCTCGAGAAGGACGGGACGTTCCTGGCCATCAGAACCAATACGATGGCGAACATGGGGGCGTATCTCTCTACTTTTTCGACTTCCGTGCCGACCTACCTTCACGGCACTCTGATGGCGGGCAACTACGCGACGCCTCTGATCTACGTGAATGTGAAAGCGGTGTTCACCAACACCGTCCCGGTAGATGCCTATCGAGGCGCCGGAAGGCCGGAAGCGACCTTCCAGCTGGAAAGGGTCATCGACAAAGCGGCACGTGAATTGGGGATTGATCCCGTCGAAATCAGAAGGCGGAACTTCGTAAAGCCCGACCAGTTCCCATACACGACTCCGGTCGCTCTGCAGTACGACACCGGCAACTACGATGCCACGATGGACAAGCTCGTCGAGATCGCCGACCTTGACGGCTTTCAATCGCGGGCCAAGGCTTCCGAAGCCAGCGGCAAGCTTCGCGGCCTGGGGGTCAACTGCTACATCGAGGCTTGCGGCATAGCTCCGTCCAATTTGGTCGGCCAGCTCGGCGCTCGCGCCGGTTTGTACGAAAGCGCCACGGTCCGAGTGAACGCGACCGGCTCCATAACGGTCATGACGGGATGCCACTCGCATGGCCAAGGCCACGAAACGACCTTCCCGCAGGTGATTGCCGAGATGATCGGGATCGACGAGAGCCAAGTACACATCCAGCACGGCGATACCTCCAGCACGCCGATGGGAATGGGGACCTACGGGTCGCGATCCATCGCGGTCGGCGGGGCCGCGATGGTTCGAGCGACGGAGAAGATCATCGCGAAGGCGAAGCGCATCGCCGCCCATCTCATGGAGGCGTCGGCCGACGACATCGAATTGAGCGGCGGGAACTTCACGGTCGCAGGAACGGACAAGTCCGTCGGATGGGGGGATGTTTGCCTTCAGGCGTACGTGCCGCACAATTATCCGATAGAAGAGATCGAACCCGGCCTTGAGGAAACGGCTTTCTACGATCCGGCGAATTTCACCTTCCCGGCGGGTGCCTACGCCTGCGAGGTGGAAGTCGACCCCGAAACCGGCAAGGTCGATGTCTGTTCATTCGCCGCTGCGGACGACTTCGGAAACGTCATCAATCCCATGATTGTCGACGGGCAAGTCCACGGCGGCATAGCCCAAGGCGTGGGCCAGGCCCTCCGGGAGCACGCGTTCTACGACAGCGACGGCCAGCTGCTTTCCGGCTCGTACATGGATTACGCGATGCCGCGCGCGGACGATCTTCCGAGCTTCGTGGTCGACCACTCCTGCCGGACGCCCTGCACGCACAATCCGCTTGGCGTGAAAGGGTGCGGCGAAGCCGGCGCGATCGGGTCGCCGCCGGCGGTCGTGAACGCCGTCATTGACGCGCTTTGCCGCGGCGGGCACGACGTCAGCCACATAGACATGCCCTTGAGCCCGTCCAGGGTCTGGGCGTCGATCAACGGGTAAAGACAGAGACGGAGGAGAAGGCGCTTCAAGAGCCTTCTCCAATATCCAATCGCATTAGGAGACAACTCAGATGTACGACTTTGAATTCGAACGCCCCTCCACCGTCGCCGATGCCGTCGAGGCGCTTCGATCGGAAGGCGCGCAAGCGATAAGCGGCGGGCAGACCTTGATCCCGACCCTGAAGAATAGACTGGCCAATCCGTCGAAGCTGGTTTCCCTTACCGGCATTGAAAAGCTTCGCGGCGTCTGCAGCGACGGCGGCGGCAACCTGTGCGTGGGCGCCGCGACGCCGCACGCGGACGTCGCAGCCGAATCCGCCGGAAAGTTTCCGGCGCTCGCCGAACTGGCGGACAATATCGGCGACCCGGCGGTTCGGAACCGCGGCACGGTTGGCGGAAGCCTCGCCAACAACGACCCGTCGGCTTGCTACCCTGCAGCCGCGCTGGGAACCGGCGCCGCCATCGTAACCAATCAACGGGAGATGCCCGCAGACGAGTTTTTCACCGGCATGTTCGAGACCGCCTTGGGCGACGGCGAAGTGATCACGGAAGTGCGGTTTCCCGTGCCTGATGCGGCCAACTACCAGAAGTTCGAGCAGCCCGCGTCGCGGTTCGCTCTTGTCGGCGTTTTCGTCGCCAAGTTCGGCAGCGATGTTCGGGTGGCGGTGACCGGCGCTTCGGAAGGAGGCGTGTTCCGGTGGAGCGAAGCGGAAAAAGCCCTGTCCGCCAATTTCGACGTGTCGGCGGTTGAAGGGCTGTCGCTCGCCGAAGACGGAATGATCAGCGACATTCACGGATCGGCGGCTTACCGTGCGCACTTGGTGAAGGTGATGACCCGACGGGCCGTCGCCGCCGCTTGAAGCGGACGATCAGCTTCAAGGCAAGCAAAGCGAAGAGCAGGCGAGCCGCCGAGCCGAACTCGGCGGCTTGTTCGTCCGCTCAAATTGGAAGGGACGGCCTTGAATGGGATTCGCAGCCGCCCCGCCCCGTCGCCGGCGGAGCATGTTGCGCATCAGTCGGGGAGTTTATTCGGTCTCGACTGCATTCGGAACGAACAGCTGAGTTCCGTCGGGCGAATACTCGCCGATCGCTCGCTGGCCTTCCTTGGATAGCATCCAGTCCACGAATATCGCCGTCAGCCGGGTCTTGGCGGACGGGCAGTGGTTCGGGTCGACCGCGACGATTCCGTACTGGTTGAAAAGATCCCTTCCCCCTTCGAAAACAATCGCGTGTTGGGCCTTGTTGCGGAATCTGAGCCAAGTCGCTCTGTCCGACAGCGTATAGGCATTCTTGCCCACGGATATATTCAGCGCCGTGCCCATGCCGGAGCCCGTTTCCAAGTACCATCGGCCCGAAGGCTTGATGCCCGCGATTCGCCAAATTGCCAGCTCTTTCTTGTTCGTGCCGCTCAGATCGCCTCGCGAGACGAATTCGTGCTCGGCTTCCGCGATCATGGCGAATGCCTCCGCCGCCGATCCGGAATTTGCTATCCCCGCCGGGTCGGAGCTCGGACCGACGATGACGAAGTCGTTGTACATCAGATCGAAACGCTCGATGCCGTAACCGGAATCGACGAACTCGGCTTCTGCTTCGCTGTCGTGGGCGATGACAAGGTCGGCATCGCAGTTCGCCGCGTTCATCAGAGCCTGTCCGGTGCCCACCGCCACGACGCGGACCTCGATGCCGGTCGCCGCGGAGAACTTGGGCAGTATCCACTCGTACAGTCCCGAATTCTGAGTCGACGTCGTCGACTGGAGCAGAATGAACCCCTTTTCGTCTCCTTTGGCTTCAAGTGCGATCGCAATGCATGCCGCGGCGAGCAGCGATCCTGGAACGCGCGTCAAAATTCGAGCTTCCCTTCAAGGTAAGCGGCTGCGGCCTTTGATTTCGGCCGTTCAAGCATCTCGGCAGCATTTCCCCTTTCGGCCAGCAGACCTGCATGAAGAAAAAGAACTTCGTCGGCGAGCCTGCGCGCCTGGCCGATGTCGTGGCTAACCAGAACGATCTTGACGCCGCTGGCGGCGGTGGTTCTCAGCAATGCCTCGATCGTCGCGGTCGCTTGTGGATCAAGGCTTCCGGTCGGCTCGTCCAGCAACAGCAGTTTGGGATCCGCCGCCAGCGCTCTGCTGATCTGAAGGCGCTGCTGTTCACCGCCGGACAGCGAGCGTGCCGGGCGCGATTCCAAGCCGGACAAGCCGGCGATGTCGAGAAGCCCCTTCATTTTTCTTCGTCTTTCGTCTTTCGCTATGCGGGCTACGCGAAGCGCATGGGCCAGATTCGCCCTGACGGATCGTCTCAGGAGGATCGGTTTCTGGAAGACCAGGGCGCATTTGCCCGCGAATTGCGGATGGATCTGAACATGTCCGGCCGTCAAACGCGAAAGCCCGGCAACGACCTTCAGGAGCGTTGACTTGCCGGCGCCGTTCGCTCCCATTATCGCGGTAATCCCGTGCGGCGACATCCGGCATGAGATGTTTTTGATGATGTGGCGTCCGCTTCCCTCGACAGTGGCTCCGTCGAAAAGAACCGACCATTCAGGCTCGGCGCGCTCGGCTCGGCCGGGAAACGCGACGACTTGCGCGCTATGCATAAGCTTTCCGCTCCATCGTTGTCTTAATTATGAAAGCGGACGCATTGATCGCGAGCGTGAGCGACAGCAAGATGAATCCGAGTCCGAGCGCCAAGGGTATGTCGCCTTTGGATGTTTCCAGCGCGATCGAGGTCGTCATCACCCGGGTCGCATGGTTGATGTTTCCTCCGACTATCATGACCGCCCCGACTTCGGCCAGCGCTCGTCCCATTCCCGCCAGCACCGCAGTCAAGAGCGCGAAACGCGCGTCCCAAAGCAAAGTTCCGATGACGTCGGTCCTGGTCGCCTTCATCGCGCGAAGAGTCTCGTCGTATTCTTCAGCGAGGTCCGCGATGACTTGCCTGGTGATGGCCGCGATGATCGGCGTCACGAGAACAGTCTGGGCAATCACCATAGCCGTCGGCGTGTACAGCAAGCCGAGCGGTCCGAGCGGTCCGCTCGCGGAAAGCATCAGATACACCGCGAGCCCGACAACCACCGGCGGAAGCCCCATGAATGCGTTCACGGTGACGATCAAAGTTCCTCTTCCCGGAAACCGGAGGACGGCGAGCAAGGCGCCGAGCGGAAACCCGATCAGGCATGCGATGGCCACAGCGAAGAACGTGACTTGCAGCGAGAGAGTTACGATTTCCACGAGCGAGGAATCCAGCGAGTAGACCAAGCGGGCTGCTTCAAATAGTCCATCTGCGAATGTCGGCATGGCGAATTCTTTCCTGATCTGCGGTCCGGCGGAAACCAGTCCTTGAGGAAGTTATAGAATTTGCGCGCCCGGACTTGAATTCCCTGCCGTCCCGGATCAACGTGAATTCCGCAGCAAGATCATCAGAGAGTTCCTGCGAAACCGGCCTGATGAGGCGAGCGTCTTTCTGCCTTTGATCGCGTCCTTTGGGCAGTTCTGAGCGTCGATTGCCAGGCAAGCAAGCCGTCGGTCGCGAGGGTCGAGAACGATCGGCAAGTTCGATGAATGGGCAACTCGAATGATTCGATTTACTTCCGGAGACCTTCTGCGAAGCGAGGCGGATGCGCTGGTCAACGCCGTGAACTGCGTCGGAGCAATGGGTCGCGGGATCGCGCTTCAGTTCAAGAAGGAGTTTCCCAGGAATTTCGAAGAATACAAGCAAGCCTGCGACCGCGGAGAGGTCGTGCCGGGCAAGATGTTCATTACCGTGCGGACAGCGCCGGATCCGCCGCGATTCATCGTGAATTTCCCGACGAAGCGTCATTGGAGAGGCAAAAGCAGAATTGAAGATATCCAGTTCGGGCTTCTCATGCTGCGCGACGAGATTGAAGCGCGTCACATAACATCGATAGCAATTCCGCCGCTGGGGAGTGGCCTTGGAGGGCTTGATTGGCCCGATGTTCGTCGCTTGATCGTAAATGAGCTGTCAGGAACCACTGCGGAGATCATCGTGTACGAACCCGGAGAAGTTTCCGATGCGAGGTCGGCGGCCCGTACCAGGAAACCGCCGAAGATGACTGCGGCGCGGGCTGCGCTCGTTTTGTTGATGAATCGATACTTGAGAGGCCTTCTTGATCCGTTCGTCACGCTGGTCGAACTTCACAAATTGATGTACTTCATGCAGGCCGCGGGAGAGCCGCTCAGATTGGAGTTCAAGAAGCATCAATTTGGGCCGCATGCGGAAAATCTTCGGCACGTCATGAACGCGATCGAAGGGCATTTCATTTCAGGCTGCGCCGATGGTGGAGACAACCCGCGCAAGCAAATTGAGCTTGTTCCCGGGGCAGTCGATGATGCGGAAGCATTGCTTCGTGAGCATCCGGATACCAAGGCTCGATTGGAATGCGTTTGCAATTTGATCGATGGTTTTGAGTTCCCGTTCGGAATGGAACTTTTGGCGACAGTTCATTGGGTTATGCAGGACGAAGGTGTCACCGAAGAAATCCAAGCAATCAAGAGCGTTCACGAATGGAGTGAACGCAAGAGAAGATTCACAACTAGGCAAATTGGAATCGCCTTCGAGCGGTTGGTCGATTGTGGATTTGGGCCGTCCAAATCTCCTGCGGCTTGATGCTGCTGTCAATCTGCAACCAACGGTCGCCCGAACTGCCAAGTGGTTTGATTGGAAATCCGGCTTGATATGCTGCGGATCGCGCCCGTGTTGCCAATTCAGCATTCACTGATTAATTGGAAGTCCGTGAATGCATGCGCAATTTCAAGGAGCTCCGGGGTCGGAGGGAGGCAGCAATGAAAGACTCCAATTTCCTTGCTCGTTACAACGGCAGGCAATTCTGGCAGCCGATGTCGAATCCGTCCGAAGTCGCCGGGAAGCCGCCGTCGATAATTGTCGGCGGCGAAGGCGTCAAAATTCGAGACTTGCAGGGCCGGGAACTCATTGATGCGGTCGGCGGTCTTTGGAACGTCAACCTTGGCTACTCGTGCAGCCCTATCAAGGAAGCGATCACGAAGCAGCTGGAAAACCTGCCGTATTATTCCGCGTTCCGGGGAAGCACGAACGACAAGGTCATCGAACTTGCGTTCGAGCTCATGGAATTCTTCTCGCAAGAAGGAATGGCCCGCGCATTCTTCACGTCTGGCGGCTCGGACAGCGTGGAAACCGGACTGAAGCTTGCAAGGCAGTATCACAAACTGCGCGGGGAGCCCGCGCGCACGAAATTCATCAGCATGAGAGGCGGATACCACGGCACGCATTTCGGAGGTGCGAGCGTCAACGGCAACGCCAGATTTCGCGAGGCTTACGAACCGCTCCTTCCGGGCTGCTATCACATCCCCGCTCCCAACCCTTACAGGAATGCGTTCGGCGTGGATGATCCGGAGGATCTGTCATCAAAATGCGCAGCGGCGCTGGATCACGAGATCGTATTTCAAGGCCCGGGAACAGTTGCGGCCTTCATCATGGAGCCCATAATCGGCGCAGGCGGCGTGATTCCGCCTCACAAGAGTTTCATGCCTATGGTGAGGGAGGTTTGCGACAGGCACGGAGTTCTCTTGCTGTCGGACGAAGTCATCACCGGTTTCGGGCGCACGGGCGCCTGGTGCGGAGCCAGGCTTTGGGACGTGAAGCCGGACATGATGCTGATCGCGAAGGGGATCACGAGCGGGTATTTCCCATTCGGCGGAACGCTGGTTTCCGAGAAAATCGCGGAAGCCTTCGAGTCAGGCAAAGATTCCTCCGCATTCATCGGGCACGGCTATACCTACAGCGGGCATCCCGTGGGAGCGGCGGCGGGAATCGCATGCCTTGAGGAAACCAGAAGACTCGGCGTGCACGACAACGCTCGAAAGCGGGGCCGACAGTTGTACGAAGGTCTGCTTGAACTGAAGGATCGGCATCAAGTCATCGGAGATGTTCGTGGCGGATACGGCTTGATGGGCGCCGTCGAGATGGTTTCCGACAGAACGACGAAGAAGCCGCTAAGTCCGGAGGCAATGGATCGGATTCATGACGCCGCGTACGATGCGGGCGTCATGGTGCGCATATCTGGGGCGAACCTTCTCGTGTCTCCGCCGCTGATCATATCGTCATCTGATGTCCAGTCGATTCTGGACGCTGTAGACATAGGGTTGGCCGCAGCGTGACTCTGAAGGTTCGCACTGAATCAATGCTGGTTGTACGGCTCATGCCTCGTTCGCCGGGTCGCGACTGCATTCGCCAAGGCGCGATTTGAATGCCGCACTTGATCGTCGAGTACTCCGCGAATGCGGAAGAAGTTGTCGACTTCTCCGAGTTTTGCGAGATTCTGCGCTTGGCAGCCATCGAAACCGGAGTGTTCGCGATCAAAGGGGTGCGTGTGCGGGCAATTCGATGCGATCACTTCGCGGTTGCGGATGGGTGTCCCGAGAACTGTTTCATCGACATTTCGGTCCGCCTGCGAGGCGGTCGGCCGCTCCAGACCAAAAGGAAAGCCGTCGAACACCTGTTTGAAGCCTGCCGATCCCATTTGTCCGGCGCATTCGGCAAGCGGCCTCTGGCGCTTTCGATGGAAATGCGAGATATCGACCCCGAGCTCAGTCCGAAGGAAAGCTCCATAGTGATTGAGGCGAACGTCCCAATATGAACGAACTTCATGCCAATTTGAAAAAACTCGACTCGCATCTGGGCAAGTTCAGGGAAACTGGCGTGCTCAACCAGATTGCCGGGGAGCCGAAGCCTGCCGCCGCCGGAAAGTGGTTCAAGACCGCGTCGCCGGTGGACGGGAGCTCGATCTGCGAAGTCGCGATGAGCGATTCCGACGACGTGGATCTGGCAGCAAAAGCGGCCAAAGAGGCGTTTCCGGAATGGAGGGATCTGCCGGGCGCGAAACGTAAGCAAATCCTTCACCGGATTGCCGACTTGATTGTGGAACGGGCCGAAGAGATAGCCCTGTGCGAGTGCTGGGACACAGGCCAAGCCATTCGTTTCATGTCGAAGGCCGCCGTCAGAGGGGCGGAGAATTTCCGGTTCTTCGCGGACCGTGCGCCGTCTGCTCGCGACGGACAAGCGCTGCACTCGCCGACGCTCATGAACCTGACCTCGCGAGTTCCGATCGGTCCTGTCGGCGTAATCACGCCTTGGAACACGCCGTTCATGCTCTCGACCTGGAAAATCGCCCCGGCGTTGGCCGCCGGATGCACGGTAGTCCACAAGCCTGCCGAACTCGCTCCTTTGACGGCGCGGCTCCTTGTCGAAATTGCGGAGGAGGCGGGGCTTCCGAAAGGCGTGCTCAATGTCGTGAACGGTTTCGGCGAAACAGCCGGGCAGGCCCTGACCCGGCACCCGGACGTCAAGGCCATCGCATTCGTCGGCGAAAGCCGGACAGGCGCCGACATTATGAGGCAAGGAGCGGATACGCTCAAGCGCGTGCATTTCGAATTGGGCGGGAAAAACCCGGTGATCGTGTTCGACGACGCGGATCTCGACAGGGCGCTGGATGCGGTCGTGTTCATGATCTACTCGCTGAACGGAGAGCGCTGCACGTCGTCGAGCCGGCTTCTCGTGCAGGAAACGATCGCAGAAAAATTCATCGAGCGCGTCGCAGACAGGGCTTCCAGGATTCGCACAGGGAACCCCTTGGATCCTGCGACCGAACTCGGGCCGCTAATCCATGAACAGCATTTGGATAAGGTGGCTTCCTATTTCGATATCGCCCGGCAAGAAGGCGCCAGGATTGTGGTCGGCGGCAAGCGAATCGATGCATCCGGCTGCTTCGTCGCGCCCACTTTGATTGCTGATGCTGCTCCGGGCATGCGCGTTTCGCAGGAGGAAATATTCGGCCCCGTCCTTACGGCGATGACATTCGGCGACGAAAATGAAGCGATTTCCGTCGCCAACGGCGTGCGCTACGGATTGTCCGCCTATGTTTGGACGCAAAGTCTGGAACGGTCCCTCCGCGTCTCGAACAGGCTGGAAGCCGGAATGATCTGGGTCAATTCCGAAAATGTCCGGCACTTGCCGACGCCGTTCGGCGGCATAAAGGAAAGCGGCATCGGGCGCGACGGAGGCGACTGGTCATTCGAATTCTACATGGAGCAGAAACATGTCGGCTTGGCTCTCGGCGGGCATCGCATTCCGAAGCTCGGCAATTGAACAGGAGGCGGATTCGTGACCGGATATTCGCCCGTCCTTTATCCGCCGTTCAACATCGTGCGTTTCAGCCATGTTGAATACGGGGTTTCGGATTTGGAGGCGTCGAAGGAATTCTATGTCGGTTCTTTAGGGCTGGTTGTCAGCCACGAGGACGAAGACCGCATTTGCCTTCGCGCGATGGAAGAGCGGGGGCATCACTCGATGGTGCTCTCGAAATCAAACGAGACGACGGTCAAATTGCTCGGCTTCAAAGTATTCGACGATGCCGATCTCGACAAGCTGAACAACTTCTTCCGCGAGGAGGATCTTCCGACGGAATGGGTGGACAGGCCCTTCCAGGGCCGGACGCTCCGCGCGCGCGACCCGTTCGGGGTGCCGATTGAGTTCTTCGCCGAGATGAACCGGCTGCCTGCCATCCATCAGAGGTACGATCTTTACAAAGGCGTCAAGCCGCTGCGCATCGATCATGCGAACATGTTCTCTCCGGATGTCGACAAGTCCGTGGCGTTCTACACACGACTCGGATTTCGGCTGACCGAATATACGGAGGACGAGGAGACCGGACGATGCTGGGCCGCTTGGATGCACCGCAAGGGGAACGTCCACGACATCGCCATGACCAACGGACTAGGTCCGCGTCTCCACCATTCAGCATTCTGGGTCTCCACGCCGCTGAACATTATTGATCTGCTCGATTTGCTGGCCGCGAAAGGCAGGATTTCATGCATCGAGCGCGGGCCGGGCCGGCACGGCATATCGAACGCTTTCTTTCTGTATCTGCGGGATCCGGACGGAAACAGAATTGAAATTTACAGTTCGGACTACCAAACGGTCGACCCGGACCATGAACCGATCAAGTGGGATCTCAAAGATCCTCAGAGGCAGACGCTCTGGGGCGCGCCCGCTCCGAGATCTTGGTTTGAAGAAGGAACCTGCTTCGACGGCGCCGACACCAGCGAGCCTGTCAATGCGGGCGTGCCGATCATCGCCCCTTAGCATCGCCGCTTGACGCATGCTTCCGACGCTTCGTCCGGTTGCGGACGATGACGGTTCCTATGGAATGAAATCTTCGCCGAGGATCGTTCGAATTGAATTTGACCGCTGAACAAATTGATCGAGCCGCCGCCGACCTGCGCGAGGCCGAGCGGAGCCGCAAGCAGATCGGGCTGCTTTCGGGCCGGCATCCCGACTTGGATTTGGACGGCGCTTATCGCATTCAAGAAGCGTTCATCCGGAAGAAAACCGAAGCCGGCCGGCGGATTGTCGGCTGGAAGATCGGCTTGACCTCCCGAGCGATGCAGAGCGCACTGGGAATCGAGACGCCCGACAGCGGGGCGTTGTTCGACGACATGCGTTTCGAGTCGGGCTCGGACTTGCCGGGCACGCGCTTCATTCAACCTCGGGTGGAAGCGGAAATCGCGTTCGAGATGAGTTCCTCGCTGTCCGGCAACCGGATTTCCTTGGAGGACGTTTCCGCCGCGACGCGGCGGGTCGCGCCCGTTCTGGAAATTCTCGACACGCGGATCGTCCGCAAAGATCCGAAGACCGGGAAGAGTCGGACGGTTTGCGACACGATATCCGACAACGCCGCGAACGCGGCCTTCGTGCTTGGCGATCGGTTTCACAAGATCGACGATTTCGATCTTCGATGGGTGGGCGCGATTGTCAGACGCGACGGCGTCGTCGAGGAAACCGGATTGGGAGCCGGGGTGCTCGGCAATCCGCTCGAGTCCGTGTTGTGGCTCGCTCGCCGTCTTGCCCGCATCGGCAAATGCATTTCAGCCGGAGACCTGGTGCTGTCCGGGAGCTTCATTCGACCGATCGAAGCGCCTCCCGGAAGCTCTTTCAGAGCGGACTTCGGTTCGTTCGGAACTGTCGAATGCAGGTTCATGCCCGATTGATCAAGGGGACCGCGCGTCGTCGTCCAAATCCTCGGCAATCTTCAAGATTTTATCCGCTATCGCCGGGGAGCCTGCGACGACCCTTCCAGCTGCTGTCGGCGATCCGCTTTCATCCAGATCCATGGCCCGGCCGCCCGCCTCCCGAACAAGCAGCAGCCCCGCCATGCAGTCCCAAGAATTCATGTTGTCCTCGAAATATCCGATGAACCTGCCCGCCGCCACTTGCGCCAGGCAAAGCGCGCCGGAGCCGTTCTTCACGAACTCGCCGCCTTGCGACTTCAATCGCTCGATGAAACCGGGCGCCGGGTTTTTTCGCCGTTTGGTCGCGGTTCCAAGTCCGACAAGTCCGTCGGCGAAACTCTCGGCCTTCGCTACTCGCGTGGCATTGCCGTTGAGGAACGCGCCTTCTCCGCGCATGCAGTGAAACAACTCGTCGTGCACGGGGTCGTATACGATTCCGACGACGGTGTGCTTGTCCATGTGGCAAGCGAGGACTACGGTCCAAGCCGGAATTCCGCGAACGAAGTTCGATGTGCCGTCTATCGGGTCGATGATCCAAGTGTAGGGGGTCAATCCCTCAGCCTCCGGATGCTCTTCCCCGACGACGCCGT
Source organism: Paracoccaceae bacterium (assembly GCA_965205055.1). GTDB lineage: Bacteria > Pseudomonadota > Alphaproteobacteria > Rhodobacterales > Rhodobacteraceae > CBDBBY01. Next base: position 4,603,278 of record OZ242030.1, read on the forward strand.
CGTCCGGAAATCTCTTCGCGATTTCTTGCCGAATGAACAGCTCGACATTCCTGTCCGCTTCCGAAACGAGATCCTGCGGAGCTTTGACTTCAACCGAAAGCGCATCGACATTACGAAAATAGTCCAACGCCTGAGCTCCGGCGTCCCGGCAAATCGATATTCCCGCTTCGCATCTTGATCGGATGTTTTCTTCTTCGTTCATCGCGCCGCGTTCTCAATTGCGTCGGAACGCTCATTCCGCGTCCGATATCGCAAGCGCTTCTATTGCCGGTTGCATGTTTCGGCAACCGGAAGTTGCCGTCATTCCGCGCCGCTCTCAAACCGGACCGGACAAGATCGGCGGACGATGCGTCGCAATCCTGAATTCCACTGATTTTCACTGAAAGTCGAGCATCGGCGGTTGGGCATTGTCCGGAAGGACGATTGAAATTTCTCGAAACGGACGGGATTTGGCATTCTCTGGAATTTCGAGAGCTTGCCGACCTCACTCTGCGAGAGGCGGCGGCACTGCGCTGACGATGGCCATCGCGAATCTGGCAGCGACCTTGGCACGGCCTGCGCCCGTGCATTCAAGAAATCGCTATTCGGATGCGGCTTGTCGCACTTGCGAGAGGCGCGCAAATGCATTAGCTGCAAGCGGTAACTTGGCCGCAATTATTTTAAGCGGCTGTAACTTGAGCGAGTCTCCAGAACGACGCGCGAGCAGCACGAAAAGGACAATATGATGGTTAACAACGGCGTGTTTCGCAGGATCATCGCCGCTGCGATGATTTCTTTCGCTTGTGCAACATCTTACGCGCAAGACGCTGCGGACGGAATGTTCGACGAAATCGCCGCTGCCCGAGAATTGATCTTTACAGGCGATCCGGCGGATTTGACGTCCGCATTGGAAACTTTCAGGGCGCTGGCGGAGCGCGATCCGGAAAACGTTGACGTGCTCTATTTCCGCGGAACGGCGGCGTTGAATTTGTCCGTTTTTGATCCGGCTCTCCTGGAGCAACCGCTTGCCGAAGACGAGCAGGCCGCGTTGCGGGAGGAAGCCATAGAAAGCTTCAGGAAAGTCTTGGAGTTGCGGCCGAATCTTGCCGGGGCGAGGCTGGAGCTTGCGAGGGCGCTCTTCTTTCGCGGCAAATGCAATCTTCCTCCGGAAGATCTGCTCGAGCACATCTTGGGCGATGACTGCGACGAAGCCGCTCACCATTACCGCCGGGCGCTTGCGACCGATTCGCTGCCGGACTTCCTCGCGGAAGTCACGAATTGGCAACTGAACATCATCAGGGCCCGGAAGAGAATGACCGCGAGATTGCAGGTAACGGCCGCGCCGGACACGAACATCAATGCAGCTACTTCGGCGACGTATTTTATTTCCGTTCCGTTTGGGCCTAATGTACCATTCGCACTCAACGAGGAGAGCAGAGCGGTCTCGGGCGTCGGTTTAAGGATTTCCGGCTCGGCCGATTACAGGCATCCGTTGGAAGGGTCTTTGTTCCCTAATTCCGCGACGCGGATTCGGATCGGAACGACGCTTGCGAGGAGCGATTACAAAGGCAGCAGATTCGATACGACGTCACTTTATCTTCGAGCCGGACCGGAAGTTCTTTTTGAGCGCGCGCGGGCAAGTCTGCTGGCTTTGGGCGACTACGGCTGGGCGTCGGGCAGCCGAGTAGGATACGGCTTGGGCTTGGAGTTGAACGGCGATATTCGCCTGACCGACAGATTGTTTTGGGGCGGCGGCGTTGAAGCGGTCAATCGCAGGTATCGAAACAACCCCGGCAGAAACGGGCCGCGATACTACTTCAGAACGAACCTTGCTTACACATTGACTCCTGCGATTCTTGTCGGCGGACGTCTCGGTCTGGACAGAAGCAGACCCGAAAGCCTGAGCGGCAAAAATCAGAGGAAATCGATCGGCGTCTTCGCAGATTTCGATTTGCCCCCGATTTTGGGCGTATCAGGGTTTCGGACGGGCGTCTCGTATGACCGTTCGCTGACGAATTACGAGCGTCCAGAAGGTTTTTTTAGTCTGAATCCACGCAGGGATCGAAGCAAATCGGCTCGGCTTTCGATCTCGAATATAAACTTCACGATTTACGACTTCGCGCCGACCGTGACGCTTGTTTACGAGACGACCAAATCGAATCTTCCGACGGCGGAATATAATCGGACGCGCGTTGAATTCGCATTCGGCAGGGTTTTCTGAACGGACTCGTCTGCGGGCTGCCTGCTGTCGCGATGGCGACAGCAGGCAGCTGGATCCGGATCGAATCGCGGCGGTCGAAGGTTTGAATCGGCCGCCGGGTCATAGGGAATATCGGAACCGCTCCGAGGTTGATATCGGCTTGGGGCGCAGATCAATTTGAACGGGTTGAACTTGCCTCGGCTCAGGGCAGCCATGTCCTGACTTTGATGGAATGGGCGCACTCTGCGACACCATCGGGATCAATTTCTCCAAAGTCCGCCGAACCAATCCGAGAATTGCCGAAGCGATCCACGTCCAATTGAACGGTGCGGAAACCGTTTTGAACGTCTGAGCCGGAACCGGTTCGTACGAACCGCCCCATCTCAAAGTCACCACTGTCGAACCCTCCGAGGTGATGATCAATCAAAGGTTTCCAAGCGATGCATTTGTCGTTCAAGCAAGTGCCGAAGAGTTGCCGTTCCGGGACAAATCTTTCGATGCCGCCCTTTCGATACTCGCCGTTCATCATTGGGCCGGTTTCCGGAAAGGTCTTGCGGAAATGCGGCGTGCACGCGCGGCAAGATCGTGATCCTGACCTTCGATCCATTGAATGCAGACTTCTGGTTGCTGGACTATCTCCCGTCGATTGAAGGGTAGATCGAAAACAGATGCCCCTCTTGTCGAATTTTGAAAATGCGCTCGGTCCAGTCGACCGCATTGAAGTTCCTATTCCGCACGACTGCGTCGATGGCATGCTATGCGCATATTGGCGTCGTCCCGCGGCCTATTTGGATCCGGAAATTCGCGGGGCAATATCCACATTCTCGAAAATCGGCAACTTGGAGGGGGTGCGTCCCATTTTTTGGGGTGAGGAGGGAGAGGCGCCGCTGATCGAAAGCGGGGCCACCGCTATGACCGCCTTCAAATGCTGCATCAAAAATAATCGTTGGGCTGAATTTTTTGATTGGAGGGATTGTCGCGCTGCGGTCTGCCCAAAAAATGGGATGCACCCACTTGGAGGAACCTCTGGAACGTTTGGAGGACGATATTCGAAGCGGAAGGTGGGAGAGAAAGCACCGCTGGCTGCTCGAAAAGGATGCGTTGGATTTGGGCTGCCATCTAGTGGTGACGCGATAGGAAATCGCGACCGCGCTTTTGCGCCTGTTGAGCCGATAGGAATCACTTCAGCATCGAATAGGGTTTGACAACGCCAATGACAGGATCTGGCGGAGTCTCGACTTGGATGCGCAATAGTCGAAGAAAAGTCGAACTGCCTCTGCCATTTGGGCTTCCCGGTTCGATCAATTGCAAAGCAGCGCAGGTGTTGACCAAAACACTCTCCGGAAACCCGGGGTGATTCAAAATTTTGCAGTTTCAATCGCTCTCAACTGCACTTGAACGTTTCTTCTGCTTGGATCCAGCAGATTTCTGTTCAGGTTGAGGTGCGTTTGTCACGGGCAGTGTCAAGCTGCGTGATAGTCCCCTTTTCCCCAATATCTTCCGTATGCTGTTCTTGGCGCAGCCTCAACAGCGTCCTCAGATCCGGGGCTTTCAACGTCTCCGAGTCTTGCATGTTCGTCGTCCTCTCGATTCTTTCGGCTGAATTTGTTCGCATTCATGGATTGCCTGCTTGACAGAAATTGATACGGTTTCCGCCCTTCGGAGACCGAGTAATCGGGCAGCCTGGCTCCGTTACCGAGCTCTTCCTCCAAACGCTTTCCTGTTGATGTCTGTTCAAGTACCGTATGGAACCACTCGCTTGCCTCTTTCCGATCAATCACGTACCCGTGAGTGGGATATGCCGTTAACATCGAATTTAATTTTCTTGCCTCAATGTTTTTGCCTTCAGACAGCAATCGCACCATAATGGCCTGCAGGGCTTTCGTGTGTGGACGCCCGCTGCGATACGACAAGCCCTCCATTCGAGTAGGTCGGACCAACGCAAATTCTCGAGGCAGCCGCGGAATTTCAATTTAGGCGCTGCGCGACACCGAACTGGCCAGCACGATTTCGTGAGATTAATCAAAATTCACTTGCGCCGAAATCCCTTGTGCTAGTGGTCGATTTCAGTCATTTGATACCCTCTTTGGCGTGCGGCGATCAGCCGGCTCCGGGCTGGCCGTCCATTTGAACGGCTTCGCTTCCTTCCCGTTGTGCAGCGCGATGAACTCCTCGATCGCCGCCATGAGATCCTCGAGGGAATCGTAGACGCCGCGCCGGAGACGGCGGTTGGCCAGTTTCCCGAAGAAGCCCTCGACCGCGTCCGTCCAGGAGCAGGAGGTCGGCGTGAATTGGAGGGTCCAGCGGGGATGGTCCGCAAGCCACTCCAAGACGGCCTTGTGCTTGTGGGCGGAGTCGTTGTCCAGGATGGCGTGGATATCCTGCCCGGCGGGCGCCGCCTTGTCGACCTGCTCGAGGAACGCGATGAACTCCTGGTGCCGGTGGCGCTCGGAGTGGCTGCCGATGACCGTCCCGTCCAGAATGTTCAGCGCCGCGAACAGCGTCGTGGCGCCGTTCCGCTTGTCCTCGTGCGTCATCGTGGCGGGCCGTCCCGGCTTCATCGGCAGTCCCTTCTGCGTCCGCCCGAGCGCCTGGATCCGCGTCTTCTCGTCGATCGACAAAACCACCGCGTGGTCCGGCGGATCCATGTACAACGCAATGACGTCATGGGTTTTCTCCGCGAACTTCGGATCGGTCGAAACCTTGAATTGCCGCACCTTGTGCGGCGCGAGCCGGTGGCGGACAAGGATGCGGTGCGCCGTCGCCGGCGAGACGCCGACCTCCTTCGCCAAGGCGCGAACCGTCCAGTGCGTCTCCCCGTTCGGCGGACGGGTCGGCGCAAGCTCCAAAAGCTTGCGGACCTTCTCCTCGGGCACCGGCGGCGTCCCCGACTTGCGCGTCTTGTCGCGAAGAAGGCCCTCGACCCCCTCCTCCATGAACCGCCTCTGCCAACGCCAGACCGTCGGCTTCGACGCGCCGGCGCCCTCCGCGACCGCCATCGTTCCCAAGCCGTCGTCCGTCAGAAGGATGATCCGCGCCCGGCGCGCGTGCTTCGTCCGGCTGTTGCCGCTGTTCGCAATCTTCTCGAGCCGCCCGCGCTGCTCGTCCGAAACATCGAAATCCACTCCCGTCCGCATCGTCCCGCCTCTCGCTTGTCTCGCGCCTGCTCCGCGCCGTTCTCGCAAGCCTTGTATCGGAATCTAGTGGGGGAAACAAGCCACTAGAAGTCGAAATACAACGCATGATCCGTTAGGAGAATAATCATGACTTCAAGAATTTCACTGATTGCTGCCGTCTTTGCCGCAGGTTCTTTGACTTCTTGCAGCGACGATATGACCAGAGTAAGCTCATACGAGGCCGACACTGAGCGCGTTCTTGCTGCATCTGCGGATATGCCACCTCTTGCTGCATTTGCGGATAAGCCCCCTGTTGCTGCATTTGCGGATAGTGGCTCCCCCGCAGGCATTGGCTTCCAAGGCGCTTCGTATTCGTCGTCGATGGAAACTTCTCAAGAACCAGCCGCCCCGGCCGCGCCTCCAATCCCCGATAGAATGACAAGAAACGTAGTGGACGGCATTTGCGAAGGGACAACTTGCATGGGCAACGATCCTTCACCGGCAGAATTGGCCGGTTACTCAGGAATTGATGATTTCGTGTCAGCCACGAATGATCAATGAAATAGTCGCCTTCCGCGCCGAGTCTTAAATCGTTTCGACGATGAGAGCGCAATTCATGGAATCCGCAGGCATCACTTCGAGTCTGCCGAATCTTGTGCAGTTGCGCCGACAACCCTTGAGTCTGCGGAACAACCGTTCGGCCTTGTTCCGCAGCTCGCGGAATCGGCGGTCTTAGTCCCGCCGGGCTTTCGGGTCAGCCTTCATCCGTGTGGACCTGCCAGCCGAAAGGGCTGGCAATCACTGCATCCGGCCGATTGCCGAGATCATGCGGATCTGCGTGCTCCTCACGCCGCATGTCTTGCCGACGCATTGCGGCCCTTTTCTGTGCCCGCCGCCGCGGCCAATGCATTTTCCGCCCTTGTCGATCGGATGTTGCCGCTTCAACGGGACGAGCGGCCGATCAGGCATGCAGTCGAGGACGCAGGCGCATGGGACCCCCGAACAATCGCATGGATACTGAACCGCTCAGCCTCTCCAGGCGGTTGATACTTTCCCCGCATTGGCCAATGATCGGCACTGCCGAACTGAGGCGCGGAATCGGTCACGGAGCTGCCATCCGACAAGGGCGCAAGGAAGGATTTCCGAGCATCGGAAAATCATTCGATCCATCCAACTGCAGGTGAAACATGGACGTTCGCCGGGTCGCGGCTGGATGCGAGCCCAAATTCAGACTCCTTCAGGAGCAGCGCGTCGCGGAACATCTCGCGCGCAATTTCAAAGCTTTTGCCGGACTCGAGGTAATCATGTGTTTCCAAAAGCTCGGGAATCCGGCGCCAGCCCTTCCAAGCTCTTCAACCAACCGTTGAACCGCGGGCATTCCGAGCGGATCTTCGTCAATCCCGCCGCCCGCGCAACCGACAGGCCGTCACGGCGTTTGCGGTATCCTTGCACTGAATTCAAAATTCGCTTGCTCGGCGCGCTTTCCGGATGGTCGTTGATATCTTCGGGCGTCTCGAATTGTCGGCGGATATCCGAAAGTGCCGCGATTTCATGCTCCGCCACATGTTCAATTGCCCCGAATGCAAACGTGTCAGAAAACAGCAGCCCCTCGAACTCGTGCCTCTGAACATACGGGAACACCCGTTTTGTGCCGAGATTGTTTCTATGGATTTCCTGACCGAGATCTTTCTCCAAACCCTCAACCGACCGCTCTCCCTTGTCCTTAAAGCCGTAGTAATCGACCAGCGACGTTACGGCGTTGAAATTCCAGCTTAAATTAACCATGTCCGATACGAGTTTTTCAAAGCTGACGTTGCCGCCGCCGGCATTGCAACCGCTGGCGCTTCTGGCGCGGTGGATCCGAATAGCAAACGGGTAGACTCCCAATGGACACAAATGATTGGCGAGAACTTCATTGACGAACCCTTCATCCGTCTGGCCCTCCACTGAAATGGCGAGCCGAATCAAGGACGGCCCCCTATCAAGTTCTTTTGCCAGAGCTCGCCCGTCGTGTATTTTTCCAGCCAGTGCCGGTACTCTCTTTTGTCGTGCCTAAGAATCCTCGTCCGCCCGTCCTTCAACTCCAGAACGTGGATTTCGTCGAAGTCGAACTCGTCGACCAGCAGGGGCGACTGGGTTGCAACGATGACCTGCCGCTCCTCTGCGAGCGCTTTGATCATGTCTCCGACCAAGGCGATGGCGGAAGGATGCAACCCCAGCTCCGGTTCATCCATGAGCAGCACGTCGGGGAGCATCTCGGGCGGGAGGTTCAACAGCGTCACCAGCGCGAAGAGGCGCAGAGAGCCATCCGATGTCAGGTTGGGGCCGAAAGTCTTGTTCATGCCCTTCGCCTTCCATTGAAGCAAAACCGCCCTTGCGTCCTCTTCAATTTGAAACCGATCGAAATTCGGCAGACATCGCCCGATATAGTCGCAAATGGATTCGAAACGGCGCGAATATTCGCGTTCCAGACGAAGCAAGATTGCGGCCAAGTTCCCGCCATTGGACAAAAGGTAGTTGTTTTCTGTCGGATCACATTTCGTCATGAACGCAGAATTGAAAGAGGTGTCGTGAAACTGATAAGCGGAGCAACGCCGCAAAAGATGGACAAGCACTCCTGCAGCTTTCCGTTCGAAGTCGACGGATTTGTCCGACTGTCCGGCTTCAACGATTTTCGCCTCAACATGACTTGTTCCAAGTTCCTGCCAAGGTGCCTCGGAGCCGGATCCAACGCGGGTGAATCGAAATGCCTCATCCACAAACTGGAAACGGTCCGGCTGCGCGTATTCAAGCGTGAATCGATAATCGTTGCGTCCGGACTCCGTCCGTATGGCCAGCTGGGCTTCCATCCGCAGGCTGGTTTTGCTGCCGCCGAACAACTGATCGTCGGCGCCGCCGTAGCGCTGAACGAACTCGTTCAAGCGACGGACGCGGATCATCCAGCTCATCATCTCGAAGAAGCGAACGAGATTGGATTTTCCAGAACCATTTGCGCCGATCAGCACTGCGGCACGAGGCATGTCGCCGATCTCGACGTCGGCTAGAGATCGAAAACCTTTAACGCGAAGAGACTCGATGAAATTCGGCATGTTCTGTCCTCATTTATCCCTCAACGGGCATCGCTTCATGCGACTCATCTTCCGGCCGTCGCCAATGACGCAAAAACGACGCCCGGCCTCCTCGGGTCGACGCGCAGACGAAAGATTCTTGCTCCCGCCGAAGGAATGCCTCGCGAAATATCCCGCGCGGAGGCCAGCTTTTTGCTGTCGCATTTTGAACTTGGTGGCACCGAACCCTTCGTGCCGGAGTAGGCGGCCTTTACTGCGCATAATCGTCAAAGCGAAAGAAATAAAGAGTTTCAGAAATCTTGATCGCCCGTCAAATGCTGCACCGCTGTCGGACGGAACAGCCGCCGACAAAGCCGGTGCCGTCTTGTGAAACTCGGGCCCGGAGAATACGCAAACGATCTCGTAGACTCAGGAAATGCCGCAGCTCAATCTGGGGCCTTTACTCTAGCGTTCAATCCTGATCTACGCCAAGTGATTGTTATGAAATGTTTATCGGAAAAAATGTCGAATTCAGCGCGCTATCGGCCGCGCCATACGGGTTCGCGTTTTTCCGCGAATGCTTTCGCGCCTTCGATCTGGTCTTCGCTGGAATAAAGGCGATCGACCGTCGCGAGTTGCCGTTTCGTGACTCGATTCAAAGCGTCCTGAAACCTCATGTCTTCGGCTTCGCGCACGATTTCCTTGATCGCGGCATAAACGAGCGGCGGGCCGCTCTCCAAAAGCCGGGCAAGGTCCCAAGCCTTCTCTCGCAAATCTTCAGCGTTGACGATTTCTTTCACCAGCCCCCATCCGCGGGCTTCCTCCGCGTTGAACCAGCGCCCGGTCAGCAGGAGGTCCATGGCGGCATGGTAGGGAATCCGTTTAGGCAGCTTGATCGAGGCCGCGTCCGCTACCGTTCCGGATCGGATTTCCGGCAGGGCGAATGTCGCCGTCTTGCTTGCAATCAGCAAATCGCACGACAAGGCGAGCTCCAGCCCGCCGCCGCAGCAGATCCCGTTGACCGCGCAGACGATCGGCTTGTTCATGTTTCCCAGTTCCTGCAGGCCTCCGAAGCCGCCGATTCCGTAGTCCCCATCCACGGCGTCTCCTTCAGCCGCCGCTTTGAGATCCCATCCGGCGCAGAAGAAGCGTTCCCCTTCCGCTCTCAGGATGGCCACGCGCATGTCGGGATCGTCTCTGAACTCGGCGAAAACATCGCCCATGATCCGGCTGGTCGCCAAATCGATGGCGTTCGCCTTGGGCCTGTTCAGACTGACTTCAAGAATGCCGCCGGATTTGCGCAAGCCCAAGGGCGACGGAACTTCTTCATTCATTTTCAACCTCCCGAATCAAAGCGTCCACTGCGAATCCGCCTGAAGGCAGCGCCAGATAGGGGTTGATTTCCGCTTCGATCAAATTGTCCGCCCGCGCCAAAGCGAAATCGGCCAGCGACATTGCGGCGGTGATCAAAGCATCGACGTCGGCGGCTTTTCCCCCTCGGTATCCTGCCAGAAGCTTCCAAATGCGCAATCGTTTCAATGCGGCTTCGACCTCGCCGCGCGTTGTCGGAAGAAGCAGAAACTGCGCGTCGGCCATCAATTCGGTCCATACGCCTCCCGCTCCGACAGTCAGCATCAATCCTTGACCTTCCGACTCGCGCATTACGCCGATCAGCATTTCAGCGACAGTATCCGTTATGAATTGCTCGACAAGAAAGCCGTTTTCGTCCGGCATCGCCGCCAAAGCGGTTTCAACTGCCTGCCGGCTCGCAAGATTGACCGCGACGGCGTTCGCTTCCGTCTTGTGCTGAAATGCGAGGGCCTTGAGAACGACGGGGTAGCCGATCCGTTCAGCCGCGTCGGCGACTGCCGCCGCATCGGGCGCCGTCGCTCCGTAAGGAACAGGAACCGAGTGCGCTTTCAAAGCTGTCTTCGCCTCGGCTTCGTCCATTGTCCGAATTGGGCCTGCATTACTCTGAACCTGCTGAATAGGCGGAGGTTTTGGCGCGGCCCAGCATTCTCCGATTTCGGCAGCGGCTTCGGCGGCTTCGATCGCTTCCGGAATGCCATGCAGCGGAATGATGCCGCGCTGCATGAACCGCTCCGACCAAGTTTCGGACAGATTTTCCGGGAGGCAGCTGACTACGGCAGTCCTTATGCCCGTATCGCGGCAGCTTTGCTCGATCGCGTTCGCCGCCGGTTCCCATTGAGCATCGGCGCAACGATCCGTTCTTGGAAAATCCATTACGAGAAACCCGAGATCATAGCCGCCTGACAGCATCGCCGAAAAAATTCTCCGCAGCGCCGGTTCGTTTCCCCACTGATAGGTGTGATAGTCGAGCGGGTTGGCAAGGTGCACCATGGGCCCCAGCGCTTCGCGAAGCTTCTCTGTCTGCGAGGGCTTCAGCTCTCCGAAGCGCAGCGATGTCGGTTCGGCCGCGTCCGCCATCAAGCATGCCTCGCCTCCGGAACAGGAAAGCGAGCAGACGTTTCGGCCCGCCAGAGGTCCGCCGACATGCAGTATCTTGAGTGCTTCGATAAGTACGGAAATGCTCCCGACCCGCGCAATTCCCAGCCTTTTGAAGAGCGCCGAGGCATACGCATCGCTTCCTGCCATAGCGCCCGTATGCGAGACAGCCGCTTCGCGCGCTTCCGGACTGCTTCCCGCTTTGATCGCGACGATCGGCTTTCGCCGCCTCCGCGCAAAATCCGCCAATTCTTCGTAGTGCGAAGCCGGAGAGAGGCTCTCGATATGCAGGCCGATCGCCGTGACACGGTCGTCATCCAGAAGTTCCTTCGCGACTTCGCACTGCGTGACGCTTGCTTGGTTGCCTGAAGTCACCAGATAGGAGATCGGCAGGCCGCGGGCTTGCATCGAGATATTGATCGCGAGGTTGCTGCTTTGAGTCAGAATGGCTGCCCCTGAACCGCATACCTTTCCTCCGTGCTGGTCAGGCCAGATCGGAGCCCCTTCGAGGAAGTTGATCAAGCCATAGCAGTTCGGACCGAGAAACGGCATTTCCCCCGCAGCTTTCAGCAGTTCAGCTTGCAGTTCGGCGCCGGTCTGATCCTCCTTTTCGGCTTCGGCGAAACCTGAAGCGAAGCAAACTGCGCCCCCGGCGCCTCGTTCGGACAGACGTGTCAATATCGAGGGCGTGAGATTTCTGTTGACGCCGACGAAGCTGGCATCGGGAGCGCAAGGCAGATCGTCCACGCTCCTGTAGCATTTGCGACCGTGAACGGCTTCCTTGCTCGGATGGACCGGCCAGACATCGCCATCGAATCCCATTTTATTGCATTGGTCGACAACTTGCTCTGCCCAACCGCCTCCGAATGCGGCTATGTGGCTCGGCCTGAGCAATCTGCCCAGCCGGGATGGCCTCCCAGTCATCCCCCAAGGGGCCTCAGCAGCTCGCGCCCGATGATATGGCGCTGGATTTCAGATGTGCCGTCCCAAATCCGTTCGACTCTTGCGTCGCGCCAGAAGCGTTCGAACGGCAAATCATCCATGAGGCCCATGCCTCCGTGGATCTGAATGCACTCGTCGGTCACGCGGGCAAGCATCTCCGTCGCGTAAAGCTTCGCGCTGGCGATCTGCCGATTCGCCGGAAGCCCTTTGTCGACTCTGGACGCCGCGGCCAAAGTCAGCCAATCAGCCGCGTCGATTTCAGTGATCATGTCGGCAAGCTTGAAACTGACGCCTTGAAAACGCCCGATGTTGGTGCCGAACTGCTTGCGCTCGGCTGCATAGGGGACAGTGAGTTCGAAAGCGCGGCGCGCTCGGCCGACACTCATTGCCGCCACTGTGATTCGCGTCCCGAACAGCCATTCCTCCGCCAATTCGAATCCTCTGTGCGGTTCGCCGAGAACTTGATCGTTCGAAAGTTTGCAGTCTTCGAAACGAAGTATGCAGTTCTGGTAACCCCTATGGGAAATCGAATTGTAACCGTGCGCAATTTCGAATCCCGGCGTTCCCCGGTCCACCAGAAAGCATGTGATCTTTTTCTTTGTGCCTCGGGGCGTCTGCTCTTCTCCCGACGCGGCGAAGACGATTGCGAAATCGGCCAAATCCGCGTGCGATATGAAGTGCTTCGTGCCGTTGAGGATCCAGCCGCCGGCCGTTTGGCGGGCCGCGCACTGCATGCCGCGCACGTCCGAACCGGCGCCGGGCTCGGTCATTGCGAGCGCGTCGAACTTTTCGCCACGCGCGGCTGGGTAGAGATAGCGTTCGCGTTGCTCGTCCGTGCAGGCCATGAGGATCCCGGACGGCCTGCCGAAAAATACGGTAAGCGCTTGCGATCCCCGGCCGAGCTCGCGCTCAACGAGGGCGAAGTCGAGATGGCTGAGCCCCCCGCCGCCCGCCTCCTCGGGGAGATTGCAAGCGAAAAACCCCGCCGCCTTGCACTTGTCGGCGATTTCCATGCCGAGTTCGCGCGGAACGGAACCCGTTCGTTCAACCATTGCCTCGTGGGGATAAATTTCTTTAGCCACAAAGGATCGAACGGACTCGACAATCAGCTCTTGCTCTTCATTCAGGTCGAAATCCATAGCGCCACCCTTTGTCGCACCTGAGGAACGTGAACTAGCAGTCGCGAGTAGATTCGCGATGTCCGTACGCAGGTCAATAGCGAAATTCGATAAGCATCTGCTCATGCGATTTTTCACGATCACGTGTTGCCGCCGCCTTGCATCAGGAACCGATGGCCATGCTGCGGCAACCTGCTATTTCAGCCGTGCGGCGAACAGGATTTCAGACCAGCAAAGAGACCGGCGCCAAATCAAGCCGCGTCATTTCGAGGGCGAGCAGCCGAAGCGGTCGCGCGACCCGCCTGGCTTCGAGCGTTGTCCCGCCCTGCCGGACAGCTGCCTCTGTCGGTCGGCTTTTGAACCGGCAGCGGAGAGAAACGGAATCCGGAATGCCCTTGAAGAAGCCGCCTATCTACAGGACAGATCGGTTGCGGAAGAGTCGGAGCAAATTTGCTCGATAAGAGACTTGGCAGCGAAGGTCGCCGCCCGGAAACTTTGCGATCAAGCGTACGACCGCCGTACCGATTCCTGTCAACATGGCGTGCCGCAAGGAAGAATGTCTGCGAAGAAGTGACCGGAGACCGCATTCAGGGTCGCAGGCCGACCTGTTTGCGGGCAAATCGCGCCGTCGCTAGAAAGATGCAGCGCCAATATTGGACTAAGCGAGCAACGGACGGGCGACGCCATGGAAAGCAATTTGAAACCGATCAGATACGGCATGTTCGGAGGCGGGCGGAATGGCTTCATCGGACATGTGCATAGGACCGCCGCCAGGCTGGACGATAATTTCGAGCTTGTCGCCGGCGCGTTGTCTTCCGACCCTGGCGTCGCTGCCGCTTCGGCCGCGGATCTGCGACTTGATCCGGCGCGAAGCTATAATTCCTTTCAAGAAATGGCTGAGGCGGAATCCGCGCGGCCCGACGGAATCGAAGCGGTGGTGATCGTGACCCCGAATCACCTTCACGCCGGACCCGCCGTGGCGTTTCTGGAAGCCGGAATCCATGTTATTTGCGACAAGCCGCTGACGGCCACGCTCGACGAAGCCGCGGCCGTCGAAGAAGCGGCGCTCCGGACCGGAAACGTCTTCGCGGTCACCTACTGCTACACGGGATATCCGATGGTTCGCGAAGCGCGCGACCGCGTCAGGAAGGGACAGATCGGCCGGATCAGAACCGTCCATGTTGAGTATCCGCAGGGCAGACTTTCAGAACCGCTGGAGGACATGGGCCTGAAAATGGCGCGATGGCGGATGGACCCGTCCCGATCCGGGCCGGGCGGCTGCGTGACGGATATCGGGACGCACGCCTACCATATGGCGCGTTTCGTTTCGGGGTTGCGCGTTGAAGAATTGTGCGCGGAATTGTCGACATTCGTCCGCACGCGCCGCGTCGACGACGATGTTCAAGTTCTTCTCCGTTTCGAGGGCGGCGCGAAAGGCATGCTTTGGGCGTCGCGGGTCGCGCCGGGCCACGACAACGGTCTGAAGATTCGCGTCTACGGCGAAAAGGCCGGATTGGAATGGGTGCAGGCGGACCCGAATTATCTGGTTCATACCCCGCTACGCGAGCCCAAGCAGATCATCGCCTGCGCGGGGAACGGCGCGGGTCCTGCGTCTCGTCGGGTCGCTCGCGTGTCCGCCGGACATCCCGAAGGATATCTGGAGGCATTCGCGGTGATTTATGCTGAAGCGGCGGCAGCGATCCGGGCGCATCAGGCAGGGAAGCCCATTCCGCAAGACGTCGAAATGCCCGGCATCAAGGACGGCGTGGAAGGAATGCAATTCATACAAGCCTGTCTTGACAGTTCGGCGGCAAACGGCGCTTGGACATCGATAAGCCGATACGGGGCAGCCTCCGAATAAGGCGCCGCGCGGTCGCAGCTTGAGCAAACTTTCGGCATCAATTCGGTCCGAAGCGGGAGGTGCGGCCAACTCCGACATCGCGCGAATTTCCGCGGATGCGGCGCAGTCCGAAAAAAAGTCTGGACATACGAAGATTTGCCGGTTTCTACTCCGAAGTCTGTTTGCAATGCTGCGCTTCAATGGAGCTACAGATGGCGGTTGACAGCGAAATCATGCGATCGACTCGTCCGGGCGGCACCCTCAGGCGAAAAAGCGCAGGCCGCGCCTCCAGGATTGCCGAACGGAAGGCCGCTCTCCCCGACGAATTGAAGCCGGTTCGACCGGGGCTCGTCAGCGGAAAATACAAGGTTCTTTCCGAATCCGACATCGGTCTGATCCATGAAGCGATCTTGGCGGTGATGGAAGATGTCGGCTTCGCCAATCCGACGAAATCCATCATGCAGCATTGCACCCGTGTCGGAGCGGTGCTCGGCGACGACGGCAGGCTCAGGTTTCCGCGCAAAGTCGTGGCCGACGTCATGGAAACGGCCTGTCGAAAGATTACGCTGCATGCGCGCGACCCCGAAAGAGACCTTGTTCTGGAGGGCAGCCGCGTTCATTTCGGAACGGGCGGCGCAGCCGTGCACATCGTCGACTCCCGAACCGGGGACTACCGCGACTCCGTGCTTCACGACATCTACGACATGGCCCGCGTTGTGGATTGCTGCGAGCATGTGCACTACTACTATCGAACGGTGGTCGCACGCGATCTTCCCGATCCGTTCGAGCTGGATGTGAACACGCATTACGCATGCTTGCAGGGAACGACGAAGCACATCGGCGGTTCATTCTCCATTCCCGACAGCGTGCATGCCACGCTCGGCATGTTCCACGATGTGGCCGGAGGCGAAGACGCGTGGCGCGCGCGTCCTTTCTGTTCCACGAACTCGTGTTTCATCGTTCCCCCCATGACTTTCGCTGAAGACGCCTGCAATTGCTTGGAGGCGGCCGTTTACGGAGGGATGCCCGTGAACCTGCTTGCGGCCGGCCAGGCCGGCGCGACCGCGCCGGCAGCGCTGGCGGGCACCGTCGTCCAAGAGATGGCGGAATGTCTGGCGGCGCTGGTTTACGTGAATTCGATGGTTCCCGGCGCTCCGGCGATACTCGGGCTTTGGCCTTTCGTTTCCGACCTTCGGACAGGGGCCATGTGCGGCGGATCCGGCGAGCAGGCGATACTGATGTGCGCGGCGGCGCAGGTGGCGAACTCCTTCGGGATTCCCGTCAGCGTCGCAGGCGGAATGTCGGACTCGAAAATGCCCGACATCCAGTCGGGATTCGAAAAAGCCTGCAATCAGACGCTGATCGGGAATTCAGGCGCCAACATGATCTACGAGAGCGCCGGAATGCATGCGTCGCTGCTGGGCGCGTGCTACGAGTCGCTTGTCTTGGACAACGATTCATTGGGCGCCGCGATGCGAACCGTCCGGGGAATCGAAGTGAACGACGACACGCTCTCGGTCGGCGTCATCGCGGACGTCACGATGAACGGCCCCAATCACTACCTCGGTTCGGATCAAACCTTGAAGCTGATGCAGACCGAATACCAGTATCCCGTCGTGTGCGACCGATTGAGCCCGAAGGAATGGGGAGAGCGGAATCGGGAACTTGCTCTGGACCGGGCCGAGGCCAAGGTGAAGGAAATCCTGTCCGGCCATTTTCCCAACCCGGTGCCGTTGGATGTCGATGCGAGGCTGCGGGACAAGCTGCCGATAGCGCTCGAGCCGGAACGCATGAGACCGCAGTAGCCAGAGCGGATTTCATTTATCGGTCGCATCTTCCGGTCGCCGAAATTCAATCCTGAGAAGTGCGCATCCCATTTTTGGTCAGGCTGCTGCGGTGCGACACGCCCTCCTATCAAGGAAGTCGGGCCAACGATTGTTTTCGAAGCCGCATTTGATTATGAGCAGAACGTTGGCGCGCTTTCGACCAGCGGCTACGCCTCGACCGTTGGAGTCGGTTTCCGAAGATTTGCCCGCACTTGTCCGCTGCCGGCTGCCCGTCAGAACATCACCTCTACCGGCCATGTCACGATAGCAGGGAAAAGGAAGATGATTGCGATGGCCAATATGTCGCATATGATGAACGGCATCGCCGCCTTGTAGATGTCATTCATACTCGTATCCTTGGGTGCCACCGCCTTCATTACGAAAAGCGCACCGCCAAGTGGGGGCGAGGTTGAGCCGGTCTCGATCGCCACCAAGTACATTGCCGCGAACCAGATCGGGTCGAACCCGAGCTCGATCACCACGGGAATGAAAATCGGCAGGGTGATTAGCATGATTGGCAGCGGACCCATGAACATGCCCAGGAAGATCACTGTGGCAATCATCGCCAGAACCACCGTGCCATTTCCCAAAGGGAGCGATACAATGGTGTTGACCATGCCCTCGGTCGCGCCGGTGAACGCCAAGAGCTGAGTGAAGGCCACCGCGCCCGACACGATCATCAGCACCATCACCGAGATATTCGCGCTGTTGAAGATTGAAGTGGCGAACACCCTCCAGGTCAGCCGCTTTTTCAATGCCGCAAGCGCCAGTGTCGCAAAGGCGCCGGTGGCAGCCGCCTCGCTGGGTGTCGCGATGCCTAGAAAAATCACACCCACGACGGAAAAAACAACCACCGAAAGCGGCAGGATATTGACCATTGTGGCTTGCAGTTTTTTGTCCATCGGCACGGGCGGAACGTCGAAACTGGGGGCCACATCCGGTTCAACAGTGCAGCGGATCAGGATATAGGCTGCGTAGAGCACCGCCATCAGGAGGCCTGGCAGGATGATTGCGATCAGGATCTTGCCGATTGAAAGTTCCGCCACGACGCCCAACACCACAGCTAGCGAGCTGGGCGGGATCATAATTGCCAGCCCAGCTGAACCGAGGATCGGCCCTAGCGACATCGGTTTCTTGTAGCCTCGCTTTTCCATCTCGGGAACCAATGACGACCCAAGTAGCGCGATCGAGCCCATTGAGTTGCCGGTCAATGTCGAAAACAACACCCCGCCGCCCACCGCCATGAAGGCCAGCCGCCCGCGAAGTTTGCCAAACCACTTGTCCAGAGTATCCATCAGGTCTATGGCGATTTTGGACTGGAACATCCCCTCGCCCATGATCATGAACAGTGCGATGGGTACCAGCGTGAAACTGGTCACGCTGTCTAAGGTGTTGATCACGAGTTGCTGGGCCCCCGACATGCCGCCCAACAACAGATAGCTGCCCACAAGGTTGATGGCGATAAAAGAAAACGCCACTGGCAGGCCTAGCCCCATCAGAACGATCAAGCTGCCGACGACCAGAGCAATGACCCAATACCATTCCATGCTCAATGCCCCTCGTCCGAGATGAGGGTGCGGACGATCTTGTCAAGAAACTGCACCGCCATCAGCGCCATGCTCAGCGGGAAACACCAGCTGATCCACCAGCTTTTTGGCATCATCACCGTGGTCTCTCGCACGCCGGTGTCGATCTGGTCGGCCGCCACGGCCAAGCCCACATAGGTCAGTGCTGCGCAGATCAGCAAGCCAAGTGTTGCATTGAACCGCGTGGCCAGCAACTTGGGCCCGGGCGAAAGATTTTCATAAACGATGTCGATCACCACATGCCGGTTTTTTTCCAGCAGGTAAGGCGCGCCGAGGAAGGTCATGAACAAGAGCGAATATTCGCTGACCTCAATCACCCAAAGCCGCGAAGTGCCAAAAAGATACCGAGAGGCGACCTCAAAAAACACAAAGCTGACGATCGCAAAAATGATGCAGGCGCCAAGAACGGCGCAGGCCAGATTGATCCGGCTGAACACCATCATCACGCGGTCATATTTTGAAGTCATGGCCGTTCCCGGTTAAAAAGGGGCTCATTTAGCGATTTGCAGGCATGGCCGTTTCATGAACACATCGGTACGGTAGACACCGGCAGAGCCGTTTAAGCGGTTCCTGTTCGATTTCAGCGGCGTCGCGCGGAATATCCCGGAAACGGCCTGCATTTGTTGCAGCCCGTCTGTTCCGACCTGAGCACAAGCCCACCGCCCTGCCTCACGGGCGAAAAAAAGAAGCCGAGCAAACCCGACTTCCTCAAGCTCATTCAAACGGGCATCAATCCACCAGCATCGCTTCGAGTTCGGCGGCGACATCCGCCCCTGCACTCTCGGCCATCGCGGCCCAAGCTGAAGCAATCGCATTCTGGATGTAGGTATCATGATCTTCGCCCAGCAGGACGATGGTCTCGAACCCAGCCTTTTCCATCTGGCTATCGCCAAGCGCGAGGAACTCGCCCCAGCTGTCATCGATGCGCGGAGCCAGATCGTTCTGCACGAAATCTCTGATCCGGTTCTGCAGATCTTCGGGCACTTCCGCCCACGCATCGGCGTTGACTAGAATCGGGAAGCCGGCACGATAAACGCCCGGTGTGACCACGTATTTGACCAAGCCTTCGAATTGTTCCGCCCAGCCAACTTTGCCGCGTACGAAGCCGTCGATCGCACCCCGCTCCATTGCCGTGTAGATTTCGCCCATCGGCAGCACCAGCGGGGTGGCGCCCAAAGATTCAATCATCGGCAACAGCGACGGAAAGACACGAATGCGCAGCCCTTTGAGGTCATCAAGGCTATCAATCTTGTCGCGCAAGAAAATATAGAACTGCACATCGGTCGCGGGCACCTCGCCCAGCAGCACAAGACCCTTATCGGCGTGAATTTCCGCCATGCGGTCATAGTAGCCGGATGCCTTGATCTCGTTGTAATCCTTGAATGACAGATTCATCGTCGGCGAGGTTGACACCAAGCCAGAGTAATAGCTTGGACTGGTGAAGGCTATGTCAACGGCCCCGCCGCGCGCGCCCTCGGCCTGCTTGAAGGGCGGCATGACCTCGGGCCCACCGCGCCAGTCGATCTGGAATTCGCCTTTGAATTTTTCGTTGATCTCATCCACGAACATGTGGAATCCTCGGGCGATGCCAGCCTTTTTCGGCACCAGCGACACGGCGCTCATTGTGATCTCCTCGGCTGCGGCGGCCAGTGGCGCCATCAGCAGCGACGCCGCCAGTGCGGCGGATGTCAGCAGTTTGTTCATTCTCCTCTCCATCTAGTTCACGCGTTCTTCCTACGACTAAAAGGAAGCTTATATATTCACCTGCGCAACTTCAATCATCACTTGCAAAGGATGATTGCCCCTTGCGGAAGGAAACGCCGAAGGTCCGAAAGCAATTGTGTCCTAAGAGGCGGTCAGAAGGTTGATGCGGGATTCTGATGATGTCTAATCAAGTTCATCAGCCCTACCCAAAGGTACCCTCCATGCGTCGTAGCCATAGACCCAGTCGGCATTGCCATGCTTTTTCATCCATTCGTTGGCCAGCGAAGCGCGCTGTATTTCTGCCGTGCGCGGGCGACGCTCGGCCTCATAAGCAGCTAGGGCGTTTTCGATGCCATCCACACTTACTCCGTCCAGCGCGCGGGCAAGAACCACTGCATCCTCAATCGCCATGCAGGCGCCCTGTGCCATGAACGGCACCATCGGATGCGCCGCATCGCCCATGATCGTGGCTCGGCCCTTGGACCAGCCGGGCATCGGCTCGCGCACATGCAGCGCGCTGCGGGTTACTTCGGTGCAGGCCGCCAGCAATTTCTGTGCCTCCGGATGGAAATTGGAATAGGCCGCCTGCAGTTCGGCCACATCGCCCGGCAGGGTCCAACCCTCTTCGCTCCAGCCATCCTGCTTTGTGGTGGCGAAGACGAAGATCTCTTTGCCGCCGGTCAGCGGAAAGGTTACGATCTGTTTCTCCGAAATCTCGCCCCACCACTTGGTGAACGCGTCCAAATCGCGCAGCCCCTCGCCTTTTTCGCGCGGGAATACAGCGCGATAGGACAAGATGCCGGTAAATTTCGGATCATCCTTGCCGAACAGGGCGGTGCGCACCGCCGAATGGATGCCGTCGGCGCCAACCACCAGATCAAAGCTGCGGCTCGTTCCATCCGCAAAGCGGACCGTCGCCTCGTCGCTCCCCATCTCAACTCCGTTGCAGCTCCGACCCAGATGTACGCTTTCAGAAGGCAGGCAATCCTGCAGAGCTTTCAGCAGGTCGGCCCGATGAATGGTCAACTGCGGCGCGCCGTATTTTTTTTCTGCGGCATCGGACATCTGCAGGCGCGAGGTTTCCTCGCCCGTGAGCCCGTCACGGCTGATCCGGTGGGTCGGGCGGGCGGCGGTTTCGCGGACGTATTCCCCGACACCCAGTTGGTCGAGAGCAAATACGGCATTCGGAGTCAGGTTGATATCCGCGCCGACCCGATTGAACTGCGGCGTCTGCTCGAACACATCGGCCTCATGGCCCATCTTGCGCAAGGCAATCGCCGCGGAAAATCCACTGATGCCGCCTCCGCAAATGCCGATTCTGAGTGCTGCCAAATTTACTCCTTCCAAAGGATAATATTCAATGTTGCTCGATAATGAACTTGGCGCTAAATATATTTTGTGGCGAAGTTCTGGTCAAGAAAATGTTTAAGTTCAGGATTTTTGCGATTCTTCGGAGTCCGTTCGGCAGTGCCAAAGGATGTTTAGCAGGATTTGGGCGCGTTGTTTTTAGGGCTCTGCGTTTTGTTTTCCGAGGTGTTCGGTTGTTTGGCGCTCGATGGTGCCCGAGCAGTATGGAAAGCCTATCGGCAATTCCTGCCGACGCTTCCGGACAGGTCGCGGTTCGGGCATGGACTGCCACATCTTTCCTGCACCTTCGCTTGTCGGCGAAGATTCTTGGAGGCTGTCCATAAAATCGTGACGTGCCCAAAATAAGGCGGACTTGTTTGCATCCAAAGCACACCATCTTGATATATCCAGCCGTTAAATCTATATGTTGTGAAACGAAATGCTGTCGAGTTCACCTGCGGCTAAAAGCATCCAGACTGGCGGCTTCGCGGCTCCTTTCGCGCGTTTTCAGGAAGACCGGATGTCGTCTCTGGACGCAGCGGGATTCGTATTTCTCCGGATGCTTCATGGCTTGTCCTCTCGGCGGCTCCGCGTGCCCTCCCCCGCCAGGGTTGGCGGAGGTCTGGAAACCCGGTTTCAACCGACAAGCGAAGGCAGCGGTCCATCAACTGTTCTGGCGATACAGGTCTCGCTTTTGCGTGCTTATTGACATCTTTGCCGTGAATGTTAGGAAAATCTAGTGAACAGATCGTTCAAACAAGTGCAAAACTAATGGAAGATTCGGCCAGACGCGATGGAGAGTGCGATGACCAAAACACAGTTTCCCCCGATCGAGCCCGAAGACGTTGTGATCCCCGAGGGGAAATCCCTCGCAGAATGGATCGAGAGCCGCGTGGCGCGCTATGAAACCCGCAAGCTGGACTGGGACGCTCTGAAATTTCAAGCCGATTACGATCCGAAATACAAGCGTGCCCAGATGCGTTACATCGGCACCGGCGCAACAGGTGTGAAGCTTGATGACAACGTGATTCCCGCCGAACATTTCACCTTTTCCACCATGGTGCTGCCTGCAGGCTGCGAAGGCCCGAGCCACATTCACCGCGACGCGGAGGAGGTGTTCTTCATTCTAAAGGGCCACAAGATCCGCTTGTTCATCGAACATCAGGGCGAGGAGGTTGAGACCGTATTGACCGAACGCGACATCATCTCGGTCCCGCCCGGGGTTTACCGAGGCCTGCGCAACGAAGGCATCGAAGAAGCGCTGATGTGCGTGATGATCGGCAATCCCAAGCCTGTGACGCCGACCTATCCGTCCGACCATCCGGTGGCTTCGATCAAGCGCTCGTGACAGCCATGGCGGCGGTCGAGGAAAAACAAGCGGCGGGCATCACCTACCTGCATCGAGCCGGAAAGGAAGACAGCGTGGTGCTGTTGCATGGAATAGGCTCGAACGCTTCGTCATTCTCACCTGTTATCGACCTGCTGCCCGCGGAGCTGGACGTCATCGCATGGAACGCTCCCGGCTATGAAAACTCAGTGCCGCTGGATCCGCGCTGGCCCACCGAAGACGAGTACGCCGCGCGGCTGCTAGCGTTTCTGGATGCGCTGAAGCTGAATTGGGTGACGCTGGTCGGCCACTCGCTGGGTTCGCTTATCGGTGCACGCTTTGCGAGGGCCCATCCTGATCGGGTCGCAAGGCTGATCATCGCTTCGGCCGCCACCGGCTATCGGGTCGAGTCGGGCACAACCTTGCCGGCCAAGGCGGCAAAGCGGCTGGAGGATCGCGAATTGCTGGGCACGAGAGAGTTTGCCTGCCACCGCGCTCCAAACTTGGTGTTTGAGCCGGAGCTTAACCCGGAATTGGTCGGCAAGGTGCGCGACGCGATGGCTCGAGTCCGGCGTCGCGGTTATACGCAGGCGACGAAGATGCTGGCCTCCGGGCGGTTGGAAGACAGCCTGCGCGGGGTTTCGGCGCCAACGCATTTCATCATCGGGGTGAACGACAACGTTACTCCAGAGATCCAGACCTTCAAGGCCGCGAAAGCGCGCGCAGAAGCTGGCGGGTTTGAGCCCGAAATCGTACGCATAAAACGCGCGGGCCATGCGGTTCACCAGCAGAAGCCACAGGAATTCACAGCGCACGTCGCCCGGTTCATGGGGATTGCAGCAAAGCATGAGGGAGGGGCAGGACATGTCTAACCCCGTCAGAGTTGGCCATCTGCGCGGCATTGTCATGCGCGCGCCGGGCATCACCGCTACCGCGGGGTTCTATACTGATCTGTGGGGGCTGAAACTGGCCGAAGAGGCCGACGATATCACCTATTTGCGCGGAACCGGCGGCGAGCCATTCATCTACGGGCTGAAGAATGATGCGACTTATGGCATCGAATACGTGCATTTCGGCATGCCGGACCGGACTTCAATGGAGTCTTTGCATGAACAGGTGACCGCCCGAGGCGCGACGGTGCTGGGTGCGTTGACCGAATTCGATGACGCAATTGGTGGCTACGGCTTCGAGATTCTGGACCCCGACAACCGCCGCCTGCGCTTTACTGCAGATTTGGAGCTACGCGAGTCCATTTACGAATACGCCTATCCTCGCAAGATCAGCCATGTGGTGCTGAATACGGCTGACATGGAAGGGCGGCGGGATTGGTATGTTGACTTGCTCGGCTTTCGCGTCAGCGATTATTCAGCCGACCAGATGGTGTTTTTGCGTTGCAACTCGGATCATCATTCGATCGCGCTGGTGCGCGGGGAGTATCCATCCGTGAACCACGTGGCGTTTGAAATGCCCGACCTCGATAGTTTCATGCGCGGCATTGGCAGGATGAAGCAGAAAGGACAAGTGCCCACATGGGGGCCCGGACGGCATGGACCGGGGAATAATCCGTTCGCCTATTTCGTTTCGCCCTCCGGCTTCGTGATCGAGTTCACGTCGGAGCTGCAACAGATCGACGAAGCCACGCATGAAGCGCAGGTATGGCCGCGCAGCGTGCCCGAGAGGATGGACCGCTGGATGACCGCTGGACCGCCCACCCCGGCGCAGCGCGCGGTGATGCAGGGGCGGCCCGACCCGGGCTTTCCGGTTAAGGCGTAAGCCCTTGGATCTTGGGTTGAACGGAAAGACGGTTGTCGTCACGGGCGGCTCGTCGGGCATCGGGTTGGCGACGGCGCGGATTTTGCTGGCCGACGGCGCGAATGTGGCAATCTGCGCGCGCGATGCGAACAGATTGGACTCGGTTGCCAGGGAATTGACCGCCGAGTTTTGTGCGGAGCTGTTTCTCGCAAAGGCCTGTTCAGTGCTGGACCGGGATGCGATGGCGGAGTTTGCGCAAGCGGTGCAGAATCGTTTTGGCGGTTGCGACGCACTGGTCACCAATGCAGGGCAGGGGCGGGTTTCCACGTTCGCCGACACTTCGGACGCGGATTGGCGCGAAGAGCTGGAACTGAAGTTCTTTAGCCAAGTCCACCCAATCCGCGCCTTTCAGGACATGCTGAACAAAGCCGGCCAAGGGGCGATCGTCGCCGTCAATTCGTTGCTGGCGCTGCAGCCGGAGCCGCATATGGTCTGCACCTCCGCCGCGCGCGCCGGGGTGCAGAACCTGCTGAAATCGCTGGCGGTAGAGCTCGCCCCGAAAATTCGTGTCAATTCAATCCTTATGGGTCTGGTTGACAGTGCACAGTGGCAGCGCCGGTTCGAGGCGCGCGAGGACAAGGCGCAAAGCCGTGACGACTGGTTCGGCGCGCTGGCCGCGAAAAAGAACATCCCGCTGAAACGGATGGGCAAGCCGGAGGAGGCCGCGCGGGCGCTGACCTTCCTGGCTTCGCCAGCCGCCAGCTACATCACCGGCGCGCAGCTCGAGGTTTCGGGCGGCGTATCCCGGTTCATCTGATCCCGAAGGATACCGGGCTGCAGGAAACAGTCGGATACCAGATCGCGCGCTTACTGGCCGAGGCCGGTGCGTCGACCGCGTTCGGCGTGATCTCGATTCACAACATGCCGATTCTGGACGGCATTGCCGCGCTGGGTCAGATCCGGTTCGTCCCGGCCCGCGGCGAGGCGGGGGCGATGAACATGGCCGATGCGTATGCACGGGTGTCGGGCGAGCTGGGCGTGTGCATCACTTCGACCGGCACGGCGGCAGGCAATGCGGCGGGGTCGCAGGTCGAAGCGCTGACGGCCGGCACGCCTTTGCTACACATCACAACGCAGGTGGATCGGCAATTCATGGACCGTGACCGGGCTGCGATCCACGACGTGCCGAAACAACCCGATATGCTGAAAGGCGTGTCCAAGGCAGTTTACAGGATCTGGGACGAAAGATCAGTGATCGGCACCGTCGAGGCCGCGATTTCTTCGGCTATTTCTGCACCATCGGGCCCGGTTTCATTGGAGATCCCGGTCGATGTGCAGCGGCTTCCCGCCACTGGCGGTCATCGGATTGCGCCGCAGGCGGTCAGACCCCGGGCAACGAACAGGAGGATCGCCGAACTAGTCGAACTGGTGCACCAGGCCAGGCGCCCGATGCTATGGTTGGGCGGCGGCGCGCGCGGTGCAGTGGACGAAGCGACCGAGCTTGTCCGTCGCGGTTTCGGCGCCGTGACCAGCACGCAAGGGCGCGCCGTGGTGCCTGAAGACAACCCCTCCACGTTGGGCGCATACAACATGACCCCCGAGGCGCAGGAGATTTACGCAAAGTCCGACCTGATGATCGTAGTCGGCAGCCGGCTGCGCGGCAACGAGACCCGGAACAACCTCATGCCGCTGCCTTCACCCCTTGTGCAGATCGACGCCGAGGTGTCTCAGTGCGGGCGCAACTATCCTGTAGACCTGTTCCTGCATGGAGATGCGCAGAATACTTTGGCGCGGCTGCTGGACTTGTTGCCGGACGCGCTCAAAGTGGACCCGCAGCACGCATATGACATTGCAGTGGCGCGCGCCAAGTCCGAAGGCGCGTTGCGACGGCGTTTGGGACCGTATCAACGGATCGCTGATCATCTGCTGGGTCGGGTGCGCGATGGCAAGCATCCATGGGTGCGGGACGTGACGATTCCCAACTCGACATTCGGCAACCGCCACGTGCAGATCGGCGCGCCGAACCTTGGCGTCCACGCTCTTGGCGGGGGCATCGGGCAAGGGATTGCGATGGGCGTGGGCGCCGCCATGGCATCTGGACAGGGTCGAACCGTGACGCTGTTGGGCGATGGCGGTGCGATGCTCGGTATTGCCGAGCTGATCACAGCGGTCGATGAAGAGGCCGATATCCTCTACCTGCTGATGAACGATCAGGCCTACGGCGTGATCGGCAACATCCAAGATGCACAGTATGACGGACGGCGGCACTATTCTGCGCTGAAGACGCCGGATTTCGGGTTGCTCTGCCAGTCCATCGGCATGAACCACGAAAAAGTAACCGAAATCGCGGCGTTCGAGGCGCAGTTCGACGCTGCGATGGCCGCCGTCGGTCCGATGATGCTTGAGGTGGACATGCATGCGATCGGTCCATTTGCCGAAGCCTTTGCCGGTCCGCCCGCAGGCGCCGCCGGAGGCAAGGTGTAAGCCCATGCAAGTCGATTTTCCTGATGGACGCCTGTTTGTCGGCGGCGAATGGCAGCAGGGTGGCGGGGCCGAGATTGTTTCGACTTTTTCCGCCGACGGGTCCGAAAACATGCGCCTGAACGGAGCATCGGACGCCGACACGCTGCAAGCAGTCGAGCGCGCGAAGAAGGCGCAGGCCAATCTCGCCTGGTCCGGTCTGAAACCGCATGACCGTGCTGCTTTTCTTTACCGGATCGCCGATGGGCTTCAGGCCAGCATTGAGCGGATTTCCCTGATTCAGAGCCGCGATACGGGTAAAACGCTGCGCGAAACCGCTGCCCTTGCGGCCTCGGCCGCGGGCACGTTCCGCTATTTCGGTGCGGTGCTGGAAACTTCGGATGATCTGGCCACGGTGCCGCGCGGCGACTACCTGACTCTGAGCGTGCATGAGCCGCTGGGACTGGTGGGTGCTATCACGCCTTGGAACTCGCCCATCGCCTCGGATGCGCAGAAGATCGCCCCGGCGCTGGCGGCAGGCAACGCAGTGCTGCTGAAACCTGCCAGTTGGTCGCCATTGGTCTCTCTGGAATTGGCGCGGATCGTCGAAGAAGCAGGGTTGCCCAAGGGGCTCTTGTCGGTTCTGCCCGGATCAGGGCGCGTAGTGGGCAACTTGCTGGTGGAGCACCCTGACGTCGCCAAGGTTTCGTTTACCGGCGGCACCGCAACAGGGCGCAAACTGGCGGAAAAGGCGGCGCGAAAACTGATGCCGGTTTCGTTGGAATTGGGCGGGAAATCCCCAACAATCGTATTTGACGATTGTGACGAAGATTTAGCGATTGCAGGCATTTTATTCGGCATCTTCTCATCCTCGGGGCAAAGCTGCATCGCCGGTTCCCGGCTTTTTGTTCAGCGCGGGGTCTACAGCCGCTTCGTTGCGCGGTTGGTCGAGGCGACTGAACGTCTGGTTGTCGGTCACCCATTCGAGTCGGCGACACAGATCGCCCCGCTGGTGCATGTCGACCACCGCACCAGCGTCGAACGCTACGTGCAGCTGGCCAGGGACGAGGGCGGTGAGGTGCTGACCGGCGGCAGCCGTCCAGACGGGCTGGGGCACGGAGTCTATCATCAGCCGACGATCATCGCCGGGCTGGACAACAGCGCCGCAACTTGCCGTGAGGAGATCTTTGGCCCGGTTCTGGTTGTCATGCCGTTTGAGGACGAAGGCGACGTGATTGCCAGCAGCAATGACAACGACTACGGGCTGGCCTGCGGCATCTGGTCGAAGGACGCACCGAAATGTTGGCGCGTGGCGCACGGCATCCGGGCCGGAACGGTCTGGATCAACACCTACAAGCAGTTCTCGATCTCGACACCCTTTGGGGGCGACGGTGCATCTGGGATGGGACGTGAAAAGGGCCGGGCGGGCCTGCGCGCGTATCAACGGCAGAAGTCGATTTACCAGGATTTGACCGGGGAGCCGCATCCTTGGGCCCGCTGGCCCTGATCGCCAACATGGCTCGTCGGGCGATCTGCCGCGTCTTCACAAGCGGATGCCGTTGGACTCAAATGCGTCCGAAATCTTCCGCGTGGAGTGCGTGACTGCGGCGCTTATGGTTTTGGACTCTGTCCTGTCCGAGAGGGCGCGCCGCGCCTGCGAACGCGAAACATTGATGTCGTCTGGCGGCCGGTTCTTCAATATCGTTGATCTGGCGGACCGTCTCGACGCGGAGGCCAAGGTGGACCGCTAGGGACGGATGGCGGGCGCGCGCTCCCGCTTGGACTGCTTTGTTCTGGACGAACTGCCCTGCCGTTCCCTCTGAGCGGCGGACGGTGGTTGTTCCATCTTGTCGGCACGCTCTACGAGCGCACGTCGGTCGTGGCGGCGACGAACCTCGCGTTCGGCGATTGGCCGAGCGTGTTCGGCGACGCGAAGATGACGGCGGCCTTGCTCGACCGGCCCGGCACTATTGCGAGATCGTCGAGACCGGCAACGAAAGCTGGCGGTTCAAAAACGGATCGTAGGCTGATCGGCGGGCCTACCGCCCGAAACAGCGTCCCTGCTTCAAACCCGCCCGAAAGCTCTCTTCCGGTTCTGCTCACCCCGAAAAACCACTTTTCGCCGGGGGCGCATTTGGGTGCCTGAAAGGGGCATGACTGGATGTCCATTTCCATTGACAAAAACGGCACTACGCGCTCCCTTCGAAAACGACGCCGGGCATGGACCGCATCTGCCGGACCTTGGGCCTGCCGCTGTCCCGAACGCCGTGCTGGATCGAATGAGGCTGCCGGGAGCAGCCTGAAACACAGCAAGATGTAGTGTCTAAAATTTAAGCGCAAACACGTAAAAACAAGTGTTTAGCGAAAAAAATGTCGAAGTCAGGATATCCGATTTAGCATAGACAAGCCCTAATCCGGCGACAATAATTGATTACGTTGTTTTTGCCACATAGATTGAACGGGACATGTGATGATTCGAGAGGCAAACGTGGCAGGCAATACTATCGCCAAACTTGGGGAAAATGTGGATCCTTGCTTGCGCCCACGGGCGAAAAGAACCAGCCGTGCAGCGGAGGGAGAAGCGCGAACCAACTTGCGTGAAGCGGTCGATGGTGAATCCAAGCCAAAGAACTTGGCGCAAATCATTGAGGATTGCGTTGCCCCCCTCGGAGGCGTGGAGCTTGAACTACCGCCTCGCTAATCTGTGGATTTCGGTTTAGACATCATCCATGTACATTCTCGACACCAATGTTGTGTCTGAATTGATGCTTCCCAATCCAAATCGAGCAGTCAGAGCTTGGGCATCAAGCCAAGAACTGACGAGCCTGTATCTGACCTCCATCAACGAGGCTGAGATGCGCTACGGCTATGAGATCAAGCCATTGGGCAAAGCGCGGGAACGTCTGGGTGAATCCGTTGAGCGTGTTTTGCAGATCGGCTTCGCCAATCGAATCTTGCCATTCGATAGCGCCGCGGCGGGAGTTTATGCGAAGCTTGCCGCCGCCCGGAAAGCCGTCGGCCGGCCGGTCAAGCGGTTCGACGACCTGATAGCGGCAGTCGCGTTGGCGCATGATATGTCAATCGCCACGCGGAATACCCAAGACTTTGAAAACGCAGGGCTGCGTCTTGTCAATCCGTGGAATGGCGCACATGTTCGTTGATTTTCGAAGATTGAATCGCCCCTGCTCGCTCAACCAGGAATCCGTTGAGCCCGCGCCCGTTCGAAGAGGTCGACGCCCATCTGCAGGAGCAGGTCTCCGCAATCGAGCGGAACCCAATTCTCGATGATTTTCGAATTCTGGCAGCGATAGAAATCCATGACCCTCAGCGCCAGCTTCCGGCCTGTCGCGGGGACGCCGAGGCAAGGCCCGGCGTGGGTCATGGTCATGAAGGCCGACCGGATACCGCGGCATATGCGCCGTCTCCTATTCTGCAGTAGCGGTCTCCTCGCAGGCGGTCCGGATCCAAGGCGCCCCGTTGTTGCTACCGGGTTAAAACTCCCCAATAGCGCCGAAGTAACATTTCCCGGTCCGGTGGCCGCGAATTCGTTCGGGAAATCACTGTAGGATGCTTGCTGGCAGCGTTGAGAGGCAACTCCGCATGGCCGCTTCAAGCGATCAGCCCAGCGGCAGTGAAATTACACTTCCAGCCAAGGGATGCTTCTCCAGGAGATCATTTGACACTCGAATCCGGGCCGACGCGACAATCAGTCGTTTCGGGTCATTGCCCAAGCACAGGCAGGACGTGGGGCGAGGGAACGGTACGGTGACTTCATTCAGGAGAACGCCATCCGGAGAGTATTTCCTAAGGCTCCAGCCGTCCCACATGGCAATCCAAAGATTTCCTTCGTCGTCGACGTCCATGCCATCTGGACTCCCGACGCAATTCTCGTCCATTTCGACAAGCGTTCGTCGATTTGAAATTTCACCGCCTGCCTCGTCGAAATCGTAGGCGTAAACCAAACGGTCAGCGGTATCGATAAGGTACATAGTGCGGTTGTCACAGGACCAGCCCATCCCGTTGGGCAACGTCAGATTGGTTTCAAAGGTGCGGGTCGTTCCATCCTCGTCCACCCGGTAAAGCGAACCGGCGCCAATTTCGAGATTGAACGCAGTCGAACCGATCCAGAACCGCCCCTTGCTGTCGCACTTGCCATCGTTGAATCGGTTTGTGGGAATGTGGGCTTCCGGATCGCTCAGAGTTCGCAATGTTCGTCCGGATGAATGCTCGATGAGTCTAATCCCGGACGAACTGGCTACCAAAAGTCCGTTCTCGGTGTCGTTGATGGCGGTGACCATCTCTTCCTGAGGGAATCTGGTCAATTCGTTCGAGTTGAGATTCAGGGAGAAGATGCAGGGTCGGCAAATATCGACCCAATGGATCGACTGGCCGTCGCGGCCCAATGCCAATCCCTCGCCGATGAGGTTCCGAACGTCTGCCATCACCTCGTATCGCGGTCGCGGCAGGTTCGCGGGCATGGGTGCGCTCGATACCGGTCTTGGAGATCCTCCGGCCTTCAGCGAAGCCAAGCGTGTTGCTTCAATGACCGCCGGTCCAAGCATGTGCAATGCTTCGCGGTCCAATCTCAGCGAAGAACCGCTAAGGCCGATTGCCGCCACTGTAATTCCTCTGTGATCGACGATTGGAGCAGCCACGCCGGAAACTCCGTCCACGTCCTCGTCAAGATCGATCGCGTAGCCGCGTGCGTTCGCGAGGTCGAGGTGGCGGTTGAGGTCGGACAGGTCGCCATATCGCCCGCTGGACAATATTTCCGCTTGGTCGGACTCCTGAAGCGACATCCGTTCGCCATGCGACAGACCTGAAACCAGGGCTTTTCCGATCGCGCTGTGCCACTTGGAAACGCGCTGCCCCACGCGGGATTGCTCTCTGAGGTGGTGGCTGCTTTGAAGCTCGTCGATATAGACGCCGCCTTCGGGCGTCATGATCGCAAGCGATATCGTTTCGCCAGTCCGGGCATGCAATTTCTGCATTTCCGTGATCGCGGATCCGCGAAGATCGAAGTCTTGCCACACCTGCCGCGACAGCTCGAAAAGACGCATGCCCAATCGATAGGTGTTGTCGTTCGTATCGAACCGAATCAATCCGTGGTCGGCCAACGTAGCCAACAGCCGGTGCGCCGTCGGCTTCGTCATCCCCAAGCCGGCCATAACCTGCCGCAAGGTCTGGGGCGACGAGGATGATCCCAAATAATCTAGCACCTTCAAACCTTTGGCAAGTGTAGCTGACCGGGCTTTGGTCGATGTTTCGGTCATTGTTCATCCACGCAGAGCAATTGACAGGCAGATGCCGCAAATGTAGATGTAAACGAAATATCTTGATAATCAAGATGCTATCTCGAATAATGAGACGAACATGAACTTGGCCTTGGGTGGGAAGCTTGCTGTCGTGACAGGCGCGGCCCGCGGAATTGGCGCTTCGATCGCGGCGGGATTTGTCGAGGAGGGCGCCAGAGTCCTGCTGGTGGATCTGAACGATATTGTTCGAGAAGTGGCGGCAAAAATCGGCGGCGAAAGCCTCGTCATCGATCTTGCTGAGTCCGGAGCCGCGCAACAAGTCGCCGATGCGTCCGAAAAGCTCGGCGGCGCGGATGTCCTGATCAACAATGCAGGAATCTCCCGACCTGCCCCCTTGCCGGAAACAACCGATGAAGATTGGTCCGCGGTAATGAACGTGAACTTGAGCGTGGCGTTCCGGCTGACTCGCGCGCTTTGGACGCAATTGTCGTTCCGCGGCGGCTCGGTTGTGAATCTGGCCTCGTTTGCATCCAAGCGTTCAACGCTGTTCGGCAACAACAGTTCTTATGTCGCTGCCAAGCATGGAATCGCCGGACTGACCCGCGCAGCCGCTTTCGAGGGCGCAACCCAGGGAATTCGAGTGAACGCCATTGCCCCCGGAGTTGTGGATACCGACCTCATTCGATCCGTCCACGACGCCGAAGCCCGCGCAAAGATTATGGGCTTCATCCCGCAGAATCGCTTCGCTGAACCTTCCGAAATTGCCGACCTCGCCCTGTTCCTGGCTTCGAAGCGTGCCGCTCACATTTGCGGCGAGGTCATCAATATCAACGGCGGTCTGTGCATGGATTGATGATGCGGGGGCCTGCGACCATAACGGATATCCGTCATTGGATCGTCCATGTGCCGCTGACTTCAGCGATTTCGTGGTCGTCCGGGGTGCGGAGCGGCTCGACCCGCTTGATATGCGAGATAACGACATCGGACGGAACCAAGGGTTACGGGGAAACCATCTGCCTTCTGGATTTCGTTCCGGTTGTATTCGAAAAGCTTGTCGTTCCGTTGGGATTGGGCCGCAGGATTGCGGATGTCGAGCGGCTGACCCGAGCGGCCGAAGGCGCGGGCTATTACCATCACAAGCGCGCATTGGTCTTCGCCCTTTCGGCCTTGGAGATGGCCATGTGGGACGCGCGGGGAAAAATCGCGGGCCTCGCGCTGCATGACATGTGGGGCGGCGCCTATCGAGACCGGATCGAAATGTGCGCTTACGTCTATATTTCCGACCCGGAAACTGTCGCGAGCATGCTTGCGGAATATCGCGATCAGGGTTTTTCATCCTTCAAGCTGAAGGTCGGACTTGATCCGGATCAAGACGTCGAATTGGTCCGAACCGCCAGGGAAGTGCTGGGACCGACGGCCAACATCCGCATCGACCCGAACGGAGCTTGGACGCCAAGCACCGCGAAGCGAATGATCGAGAAACTTGCGGAATTCGATCTGCAATACATCGAACAGCCTCTGCTCGTGGAGGACATCGCGGGCGCTGCCCGGCTGGCAGCATCCTCTCCGGTGCCCATCTGCATCGATGAAGGAGCCTATACTCTCCAGGAAACGATGACCGCCATACGGACGGGCGCCGCAGACGTGATCCTGGTCGACCCGCACGAAGCGGGCGGGCTATGGCAGTGTCTCAAGACCGGGGCGGTGTGCGAAGCCGCAGGCATCCATGTCGGCATGCATTCAGGCGGCGAATTAGGTCTGACGCAGGCCGCGTATTTGCATCTGGCGGCTTCCATGCCGAACGCCAAGATTGCTCTGGACACCATCTATCAGCATCACGCCGACGATATCCTGAAGGAGCGCATCGTGTTCGAGAACGGACATGCGCATGTTCCGACAGGGCCCGGGCTGGGCGTCGAAGTGGATCCTGAAAAACTCGAAACTTGGCGAACTGAATCAATCAGTTCCGCCTACCTCGACCCCGGCCGACCAGACTGGTTTGCCGAAAAGCCTTCATTCTAAACAACCAAGGAGAAGAGGAATGAAAACAGTAGTACTAGGCGCCGTATTGGCTGTTTCCGCGATGATGGCGACGTCCGCGATTGCGCAAACCAAACTCGTTGTCGCGGGATCTGAAGCCGTCGATTCGTTGATTGATCGCATGTCGGTCAAATTCGCGGAAGCGCTTGAGGCCAGAGGCGGCCATGCGTTCGACGTGAATTTGATCCGCGGGCAATCGCTTGGAAACGCCCAGCAAGTCATGGAACAGCATCAGGCGGGATCGGTCGACGTGATGTATTCCCGGCCCGACTGGCTGACTGCCAGCGTTTCCGATTTTCAAGTGATGAGTTGGGGATTCACGTTCCGCGACCGCGATCACATGACAGCCTTCCTGAACAGCGACATCTTCGGCGAAATGGCGCAAAAAGCAGTTGATGCGATGGGCGTCCGGGTGCTTTCAGCGGCTGTGGATCAGCCCCGAATCCTTTACACCCGGGAGCCGGTATCCAGCGTGGACGACATTCAGGGCATCAAGATGCGGGTTCCCGGCATCAAAGCCTACCTGCGCCTCTGGGAAACGGTCGGCACAGTGCCCACTCAGGTCGCTTGGGCCGAAGCCTTTTTGGCTCTCCAGACCGGGGCTGTCGACGGGGCCGAGGCGGATGCTTCCGGCGCATACAGCCAGAAGTTCCACGTCGCTGCGCCGAACATCACCCTTACCAATCACCTGATGTCGGCGCTGCATATTTCGGTCAACGAGGCAAAATGGAACAGCCTCTCCGCCGACGAGCAGGCGATATTGCTGGCAGCGGCGGTGGAGGCCGTGTCTTGGGCATCTGAAACCGCAAGATCTGAATCTCAAGCAGTGCTCGATCAGATGGTCGCCGAAGGCGCCACGGTTTCGGAGATCGACAATGCTCCTTTCGCCGCAAAGGCGGGCGAGGCCGTGCCGGATATGGAGGCGGAAGGATTGTGGAGCCCCGGACTCTGGCAGCGCATTCGCGATATACAAAGCTAAGCGACTTTCAGGGCGGGCCGGTCCCGCCCTGAACGCTCTCGAAGACAATGCCCATGGAAAGCATGCGGCGAAACGTGCGCATAATGCTTTTCCGCATCGGCCAGATCGAGATGCTGTTGGCCGCCGCGATTCTTGTCGGCATCGTCCTGATGATTGTCGTCCAAGTCATGCTCAACGCGGGCTTGGGGCGTCCCATTACATGGGAGCAGGAAGCGGGGGCCTACGCGTTGGTTTGGCTGACTTTCATCGGGGCATCGATTGCACTGAAATACATGCGGCATGTCACGATCGTGTCCTTCGTCGGCAAGACTCCCGCCCGCGTCCGCAACGCCATCCGAGCGGCGGTTTTCGGGATCATTCTCTGGACGCTGTACATTCTGATGCGAGAGCTCTCGCCGATCATGACAATTGAAGCCCGTACCACCACGGTTGCTTTGCCCGTCGATTTTCCTCGATCCTATTTCTTCTCTGTTCCCTTGATGGTCAGTTGCGCATTGATGGCGCTGACGTCGCTTTTGTTCTTGTTCGAGGCTCTCCTCGGCGTGTTGGGGCACGACGCCGACGAGCCTCTTCTTTCGCCAATCTCCGGCAATTTCTCATGATTTGGCTTCTGCTGCTCATTCTGGCAGTGATGGTATTGTTCGAAATGCCGATCGCGTTTGCGCTGCCGGCATCGACGTTGATGTATTTGATCATTACCGACAGCATCCCGCCGATGCTCGTGGTGCAGCGAGTTGCAAGCGGTTTGGAAAGTTATGTGCTTTTGGCCATCCCGCTGTTCATCTTTGCGGGAAACCTCTTCAATTCCGCCGGCATCGCCAAGAGAATTTTCGATTTTGCGGTCGCCTGCGTCGGTCATATCAGGGGAAGCCTCGGCCACGTCAACATCGTCGCCAGCGTGATCTTTTCGGGAATGTCCGGAATAGCCCAAGCAGATGCCGCCGGCCTCGGCGCCGTCGAAGTGCGAGAGATGAAACGGCACGGCTTCTCCCCTGAGTTCAGCGCCGCCATCACGGCGGTGTCCTCCATCATCGGACCGATCATTCCGCCGTCAGGCATCATGATCATCTACGCGGTGCTTGCCAATGTCTCGGTTCCGGACCTGTTTCTGGCGGGCATCGTGCCCGGAGTGCTGATGTCGTTCTTTCTGATGGCGGTCGTATACTGGCTTGCCAAGACCGGTCGCATCGTTGCTCCTCTCGTCCCGCGCAAAACGCCGATGGAAATAGGGAGGGTGTTTTGGCGGGCGCTGCCCGCCTTGGCGGCGCCGGTTTTCTTGATTGCCGGCATTCTGTCCGGCTTCGCGACGCCGACCCAGCTCGGGGCTTTGACGGTCGTCTACGCCATCTTTCTGGGCTTCGCGACGCGAGACCTTACTCTTGAACATCTTTGGAATTCGATCAAGGACACGGTCACAACTTGCGGAGTCCTGGTCTTCATCATCGCAGCGGCAACGCCGTTCAGCGCGATCCTTGCCTTCGAGGGAGTGCCGCAAATGATGGCTGACTTCTTGCTGTCCATCAGCGAGAACCCGCTTGTCGTTCTGCTGATCGTGAACATCGCGCTGCTGATTTTTGGCATGGTAATGGACACGACCGCAATTCTGCTGGTGGCGGTGCCGGTGCTGGTGCCGGTCATGAAGACCCTCGGAATCGATCCGGTCCATTTCGGCTTGATAATGGTTGTCAATCTTTTGATCGGCACGCTGACGCCACCGTTCGGCATCCTGCTGTTCGTCATGACGGAAGTGGCCAAAGTCGAATACAAGCCGCTCCTCCGTGCGACCGTGCCTTTCTATCTCCCACTCTTGATCTTTTTGGTCGTCATCACCTACTGGCCTGAACTTTCATTGAGCTTGCCGGACTATGTGTTCAATCGATAGCGATTCATCGACAGCGGAAGCCCTGCCCAGCGGTTCTTCTCTCAGGTATCGCACGGCCCGGTCAAATGGGCGGGCGACGCGGCATGGGTCCGAAACCGCATCGCGAATAGGTTCCGGAACAGGTCCGCGCCTGTCCGGAGATCACGGCAGGAAAGGTGCGATTCGCTTGCGGAGCGTCTTGTTCGCGCGAGCCGTGTTGAAATTTTCCTTATGAGCGGTCCGGGCAGGCTTGTCGCCATAACAGGCGCTGCGGGAGTGATCGGTCGCGCGCTATGCAAGCGATTTTCAGAGGCTGGCGATTCATTGGCCTTGATTGATCGGCGCGGAGAGGTCCGGGATGTCGCGGAAGAGCTGCGCAAAAGCGGCGCGGATGCCGAGGCTGCCGTTGTGAACATTTCCGACGCAGACGCAGTCAACGATGCGTTCAAGGCATTCCGAAAAAGATTCGGCGCGTTCGGCGTTCTGGTGAACAACGCCGGATTCACGTTTGAACGGACTCTTGCGAGTTCAACGCCCGCCGGATGGGCTGAGCATGTGTCCGGCAACCTCAATGGCGCATACAATTGCTCGCGCGCAGTTCTTCAGGCGATGGTTGAAAATCAAAAAGGCGTCGTGCTGTCGATAGGGTCTGTCAACGGCGTGTCCGCTTTGGGCAATCCGGCATACAGCGCTGCGAAGGCGGGCCTCATGTCACTGACAAGATCGATCGCAGTCGAATACGGCCATTTCGGCGTGCGCGCCAACGCCGTCCTTCCCGGAACGGTTCGGACTCCGGTCTGGGATGAAAGGCGAAACAAGAATCCTCAGATTCTCAAGAAACTGGAGCGTTGGTATCCGCTCGGACGGATCGTGGAGCCGAGGGAAGTCGCCGAGGTTGCGTTCTTTCTTTCCTCCGATGCGGCCAGCGCAGTGAGCGGCGCAATGGTTCCCGTCGATTGCGGACTTTCCGCAGGCAACAGCGTCATGACCCGCGATTTGAGCGGCGAAGAAATTTAGCAACCATAGACCTTTGCTCCATCGGGCATCGATCCGGCGAAAATGTTCCCGGAAGTCGGCAGGCAAGAATCTCTTGGCTGCCAAGGGAAATTGCGTTTTTCAACTTGAAGTTCAGCAGACTGCGAGACAATGCATTTCCCATCGGGTTCTGCATTTGCGCCGACTTGAATCTTCTTCCGGCGATCAATCAGCGCCCCACCGTCGGCGGCTCTGAAAAACCGCTTTCAAGGCGAACATCCGATCCATCCGGCGGCTCCCGCTGCCGCGATGCGCCGGCGAACCGGCGATCAGGAAAATTCCGACATGGCGCGCGCAATGTAATTCAAATTGCGTTGCCGCAGAAAACCCCAATTGTAGAAGGATATTCCTTGGACGCCGCCATCCGCGAGCAGTTTTACCGCGCTGGCTACGTCGCCGGCGCTGTCCAAGTCGGGGAAACTCGGCCTGAGTATTCCTCTCAGCTCGCCGTTTCCCCGCATTCTCCTCTTGACATCGAACAAATCCGCCAAAACGCGCGCCGGCGACGGCTCGTAGAAGCATGCTTCGACTATTCCGGCCGCCGCCGCCAGCGACTTCAAGTCGCTTCCGCTGTACCAAGAAGCGGCGGTCGGTCGCCCGACGGAAGGAATGACGGAAACGAACGCGTCGGAGCGGGCCGAATTGCGAAGTTCCTCCACCAGCGAAGTCACGACGCCGCACCGCCAAGCGAAGAAATTCGACAGTTCGCTGTCGGTCACCAGATCCGCCGACCAGAATGCTTCCGCCATGTCGTCCGGGAAATCCGCGTCGCCGGAAAGATAGTCCGAAATGTCCGCAGCGACTCGATCCTTCAGCGCTTGAATATCCAAGCCGTCCGCGTTCGCATTTCTGACGCAGTGTTCGCAGAAACATAGGCCGAGCAAATTGTTGAGCCATCTGTTCCCGCGCACGAGGGCGAATTCATGATGATACCCGTGCACGTAAGGCAGAAAGCCGGGCGTCTCAAGCGATACGCCCGCAACGGGGTAATTTGTCGTAACGTCGCGGACGAGCGCCGTAGCATAGGCGCGAATTTCCGCGGAGGAAGGGCAAAGGCTGTAATACAGCGGATCGCCGAACGCGTTTCGGACGCAAGACGACGGGTGGTCAAAGCCAAGCCGCGAATTGTGAAGCAGCACCAGCCAGGCGCCGACGGCAATGTCGCCCGCATCGCAAAGTTCGCCGATAACATCGCTCGACTGGAGGATCGAATTCCGCGCAGGTCGAATTTTGCCGTAGAGCGACGGATCGTGCCGGAAATAAATCGTTCCGTCTTCCGGAAAATAGACTTTGCCAGCCGCTCTCGGCCGCAAGAATTTTCCCGCGTGATAGCTGCCTGCAACCGTTACTGCGTTCAGTCCCGTCTCGCGCAATTCGGCAGCGGCATCCACCGTGCCGCGTTCTGCAAGATCCCAAGCGTAAGCGAATGCGGATCTCCATTTCATGTTGATTTTGCAATCCGGCAATTTCGACCTGTCCTTATTTCTCTCAGCCAAGAGTTCGTTGCGGCCGCGCCCGTTCGAAGAGATCGACGCCCATCTGCAGGAACAGGTCTCCGTAATCGAGCAGAACCCAATTCTCGATGATTTTCGAATCTTGGCAGCGATAGAAATCCATGACTCTCAGGGTCAGCTTTCGGCCTGTCGCGGGGACGCCGAGATACGGCCCGGCATGGGTCATGGTCATGGAGGGCCAGCCGGACACCGCAGCGTATGCGCCGTCTCCTATTCTGCAGTAGTGGTCTCCTCCAACCCTGTCCGGAAACGCTTCAAGAAACGATCGTCGATGATCCTTGACGAATCCCTCCCAGCGGTAGTTGGAGCCGATGCCTCCCGGCCCGTACCATTGCATGTCGGGATGCCAGCAGCCGTCCGGCCCGGTCTGCTTGGGAGACTCGAGAGTCACGGGATCGTAGGACATGCCGAGATTCTCGAGCATGCGCTCGACGAGTTTCAAGCTCTCCGCCCCTTTTGCCGGGTCGTTGGGAAGCACTCCGTCATGGGTCGCGGGACTCGGAAACGCCATCTCGACTCCGGGCGAATTCGGCAGCGGATTTCGTCCGGCCTGCCGCATCAGATCCGGAAAGTCGAAGATCAACTTCGCCTCGGCGATCTTACCGCGCTCGATGCGGTAGAACTCTCCCGAGCGGAGGTAGACAAGCTTGTTGGAAGGCTCCGCTCCGAACAGCGGGTTCGAGAAATTGCCCACGTAATGAGTGACCGAGGCGCACCAGTCACCTCCGTTTTCCCACGTGTTCCTGCCGCAGATGAATAGCTCGTCGCGGCGAAAGACGCCGGTCAGCGCATGCCGGACCGGGAGTATCAGCTGTTCGATCACTTCATTGATGCCGTTGATACGGTTAAGCGGATGAGCGACGTCCCAAACGGTGTCATCGGTCAACCCGCTTTGCGCGAACCGGGGCAGCTCCCGGTCGTCGACCCTGAGCAGCGAACAGAGAAAATTCCTGACCGCCGAACTTTCATTTGCCCGATTCGCTTGTGCGCTCATGGACGTGCCTCTAGAGTTCCGTAAATTCGGCTTGCACGAAATTGTGTTGAAATGATATCCTTTCTGCCTTAGCATGCAACGAATGCGGCATGCCAGGGCCAAGGGGGAGGTGATGGCTGAGATCCAATTAAGCAAAGTCTCCAAGCGCTGGGGTTCGTTCACCGGCGTCGAGAGTTTCGATCTCACCATCGCGGACAAGGAATTCCTCGTGCTGCTCGGCCCTTCGGGATGCGGCAAGACGACGACCATGCGGATGATCGCTGGCCTTGAGGACGTGACCGAGGGCGAGATCAAGATAGACGGCAAAATCGTCAATGATCTTGAGCCGAAGGATCGAGATGTGGCCATGGTCTTCCAGTCTTACGGCCTCTATCCGAACATGAACGTGTTCGAGAACATTCGCTTTCCGCTCAAAGTGCGGAAAGTGGACACGTCCACCCATGATCGGCGCGTCATGGCGGCGGCGAAAATGGTGGAATTGACGGACTTCATGCATCGGCGGCCTGCAGAGCTTTCCGGCGGGCAGCGCCAGCGCGTCGCGCTTGCGCGCGCGATCGTCAGAGAGCCTAACGTGTTCCTCATGGATGAACCGCTCTCGAATTTGGACGCGAAGCTGCGCGTATCCACGCGCGCCCAGATAAAGAACCTGAGCCACGAACTTCAGGTCACGACGATCTACGTCACCCACGACCAGATTGAAGCGATGACGCTCGCAGACCGCGTAGTCGTCATGAACCGCGGTGAAGTGCAGCAGGTCGGCACGCCGGCCGACATATACGACCGCCCGGAAAATACATTCGTAGCCGGATTCATTGGATCGCCCGCGATGAATCTCGTCGACGGCGAAATCTCGGACGGCGCTTTCGTCGCCGACGGCGTCAAAATCGGCGGCATGAATGCGCCGAACGGTCCCGTCAAGCTGGGCTTCAGGGCGGAGGATGCAGCCATAAGTTCAGGGTCTGCAGAAATCTCGGCGCCCGTATTCACGATGGAGCTTCTCGGCGAAGCCACGATGCTGACGATCAAAGTTGGCGGAACATTGGTCGCGGTCAAAGCGGCAAAAGATTATCGCGCAGAGATCGGCGATATGGTCTCGGTTTCCGTACCCTCGCCCGTATGCCACTTGTTCGACAATGAAACCGGCAAAGCGTTGAAGGCTGGATGAGGAAATTGGAATTCCTGCGAGGGCGGAAAAGCAGGATGGTGGAGGGGGCGTCGGAATCGCGCGCGTCCGTTGAATTGGAGAAAAAAATGAAAATCCTTAATTTTGCTGCCGCAGCGGCGGTGACGGCATCGGCGGG
The DNA here is from genome assembly GCA_965205055.1 of Paracoccaceae bacterium. GTDB lineage: Bacteria > Pseudomonadota > Alphaproteobacteria > Rhodobacterales > Rhodobacteraceae > CBDBBY01. The sequence goes on from OZ242030.1 coordinate 4,644,967, forward strand.
CGCGGCTTGGGCGGGTTGCGCTTTTGAAAACAATGTTCCGCTCAAATCGCTGACGGCGGGTTTTCCGGCATGGAAAATCGTCTCAGCGGCTTGGGCCGAATGCGGCAATATCGAATCCGAACTCGACCAGGAATTCCGGGAGAAGCAGCCCGACGCGTTCGCGGCCAGCCCGTCTCTGTACCACATCGGCGGGGTGGCGAACGGAACGTTCAATACGCTCCATCAGCAAGGCACGATCAGGCCGCTGGACGATCTCATCGAGAAATACGGCCAGCACTTGCTTCCGAACCAATTGATCAAGCTCGACGGTCAAACATGGGCCATCGCCATGATGGTGAATGCGCAGCACCTGATGTACCGCTCGGACATTTTCGAGGAACTCGGTCTTGAGCCGCCGGCGACGATCGACGAATTGCTTGAAGCGGCGGCTGCCATACAAGAGGCGGGCGCGGTCGAATACGCCCTTGGCGGCACCTTCAAGACCGGATGGAATCTCGGCGAGGAATTCATAAACATGCATTTGGCCTACGGCGGAGACTTCGTCGGCGAGGACAACTACCCGGCCATCAACGACGAGACCGGGATCATGACTCTCGAGACGTTGAAGGCCCTTGCCGAATACATGGATCCCGAATACCTCGTCTCGGATTCAACGTACGTGCAGCAGCAATTCCAACAGGGCAAAATCGCCATGGCGAACCTTTGGGCTTCCCGCGCGGGCGCAATGGACAACCCGGACGAAAGCCAAGTGGTCGGGCTGGTGATCATGGATGCGGCTCCGAGCGCGTCAGTGCGTCCGGCATCCACGCTTTGGTGGGACGGCATTGTCATCGCTGCCAACATCACCGACGAGGAAGCCGACGCAGCGTTCCGTGTCGCGATGGAAGGCTTGGACGAAGAGATGGTGACAGCCAACAACGACGAGGCGATCTGGCTCATCGACGGATACGTTCCGACGAGATCCGCTGCGGGAGCCGCTGCAACGGCGGAGGCAGGAGCGGTGCCGTATCCGGCAAGTTCCGCCATGAGCCTGATGCACGATGAGCTTGGAAAGGGCGTCGCCGATTACCTGACCGGCGCAAAAGATGCGCCGACCACGCTCGCGGATATCGAAGCTGCTTACATCACGGCTGCTCGAGAAGTAGGCGTGATACAGTAGCCAAGGGAATTTGAGGACGTGTCGGCTTTGCATGCCGGCGCATCCCTCGATGCATCGGCGAGCCGGATTGGGAGTGAAAGATGAAGTTTCGGACCTTTGCAACATTCGTGGGTCCGTCAATGTTTATGATGCTCCTGTTCATTGCGGCTCCGCTGATCAGCGTTTTCTTTCAAAGCTTTTATGTCACGCAGCCGATCTTCGAGACCGTCGAAGTCGAGGCATGCACGCCCGGATTCACCGGTCAAACCTGCGTTGTCGAGTCCCGCATGCAAATGGTGCTGGATGACGAAGGGGAGATCGTCACCCGAACCGAGTTCGTCGGACTGCAAAGCTACTGGAATGTCATCGAGCCTGAGCGAGCATGGGCGGCGATCACCAAGTTGAGCTACCAAGACCTTGCGCACATCGATTTTTGGAAGGCTCTTCGCTTCACGCTGACATTCACTCTTCTGACGCTGCCGCTGGTGGTGGGAACCGGATTGTTGATCGCGCTCGCCGTGAACAGCGCGGCGCGGGCAATCCGCGGCCAGATTATCTTCGTTTCGCTGCTGCCCTTCATCATCACGCCGGTGATCGGCGCCCTGTCGATACGATGGCTTTTCATCGGCGACGGAATACTTACAGCCCTGCTCGAATACTGGTTGCAGCGCGACATCGCGATGTTCGCGCAGGGCTGGACGATAGAAATCCTGATGCTCTTCTATCGGGTCTGGCATGTGGCTCCGTTCGCTTTCGTCGTGTTCTACGCCGGATTGCAGACCGTGAACCACGATACGCTTGAGAGCGCAGTGGTCGACGGAGCGACCAGATTCCAAAGGCTGAGGTACGTGGTCATTCCGCACCTCATGCCCCTGATCGTATTCGTCGCCTTGATACACTTGATGGACGCATACAGAGTATTCGAGGAAATTGTCGGATTTTCGTCGCAAGCGCACGTCATTTCGCTCCAGTGGCTGACCTACGATTTTCTCACGCCCGACGATGCCGGCAACAGGGCCATAAGCAGAGCGTCGTCGAGCGCGATGCTGACGATGGTCGGCATCGTGATTCTGTTGGTGCCGCTTTTGATGAAGACGTGGCGCGACCATCGGGCGGGGAGGATCTGATGGAGGGATCGAGAGCGCTTGGATTGTCGCCGTCCTTGAAGATGGCGTCCGGTGCGTTCGTGGCATTCTGGTGCTTGCTCGCCGCGTTCCCGATCTTCTGGATCGCAGTGATGAGCGTCAAGCTGCCGCTCGACGCGTTTTCCGCGAATCCGCTTCACGTGATTTTCGGCGCTTCGACCATGGCAAGCGGAAAAGGCCTTTCCGTCATCGACATCGCGGTCGGTGCCGTCTTGCTTTACGGCTTCGTCCGATTTGCCTCCCGAAGGCTTCCGAATTACGTCCGGCAGTTCACTCCGGCCGGTTACGGCGCGTTCGGCTGGATGGCGGGCGCGATATTGCTGGGATTGGCGTTCGTCGCCGTATTTTTCGTTTTTCTTCCGCCCGTTCTCGGCGCGGTCAACAATTTGCTCGGTCCGATCGGCAGGCCGATTATCGGCGTGACCGGCGAGCATTACGTCGCGGTGTGGATCGAAAACCAGTTCACGCGGAATTTCATGAATTCATTGATCGTGACGACGGGCGTCGTCGTGGTTTCCCTGACGGTCGGCACCTTGGCGGGATACGGCCTCGCCCGCTCCGGCTCCGTGATCGCTTTCTGGATTTTGGTCGCCGCGCTGATCTTCCGCGCGCTGCCGCATTCGGTGCTGGTGGCCGGATATTTGCCGGTCTTCGTGAACTCGGCCGAGATCCTCAGACCGATCCTCGGAGAGGCGGCTCCGACTCTTTACGGTCAGCCGCTGGCGGTGATCGCGGTATTGGTTTCGATCAACCAGCCCTTCACAATATGGATGCTCCGTTCATTTTTCCAGAATATCCCGGCGGATCTGGACGAAGCCGCCCGCGTGGACGGATGCACGCATTTCCAAGCGTTCAGGTGGGTCATCATGCCGGTGATGTGGCCGGGCGTAATTACGACCGGCTTGTTCAGCTTTCTTCTCGCATACAACGATTTTCTCGTCACTTCATTGCTGCTGGATGCGCAGAATCAGACCATGGTCCCGGCGATCGTGAGTTATTTCAACATGGAAACGACAACTACCGATCAAGTCGAGGCCGTGGCTGCGGCCGTTTCCATCACGGCCCCGCTGCTCCTGTTGGTCATGGTGTTCCAGAGGCAGATCGTCAGCGGGCTGACTGCGGGCGCTGTAAAGGGTTAGGGGCGAGCAGGCACGGTCGAAAAAGATGGGCGGAAAACCCGAATGGTGAATGCGCGTCCCGAGCAAGCGGTGCTGACGCGCGGAGCGGACCAGGCGAAAACGGAAGAGACGAAGCGCGTCGTCGAAGCGATGGTGGACGCTTTGAACGACCATCGGATCGGCGATATCGGCGAGTTTTTCTCGGACGGCTTCCGATGGATGGGCAATTGCGGCTGCGGCGTGAAGAACGGGCTGCGGGAATTCCAGGACAATTGGCAGCGGCCGTTTCAAGCGGCTTTCTCGGACAAGGTTTGCGTGGACGAAGCGAGGCTTTTCATGGGCGAGTGGGCCGCCGCGTTCGGGCGGCAGGAAGCGACGCATTCCGGGACGTTCTTCGGAGTCGGACCGACTGGCAAACGCATTCAAATCCGCTACATGGACTTTTGGAAGGTTGTCGACGGCAAGATAGTGGACAACTGGGTGATGGTGGATTTCCCTGACGTTCTGCGTCAGATCGGCGTGGACGTCTTCCGAGGCGAAGGCTGGGAGGCGTTCGACCGGGGCGAAAAAGAGCCGCCGACGGCAGAAGAGGAATAAAGGAGTCGAGTGGTGCCGGTGAAGTATCTCAAGCGCAGCATGTCGGACGTTTCGCGGCAGGCGGAGGATCAAGGCGTAAAGGCGATGGTCGAATCCGCTTTGAAGGAGATCGAGGCGAGAGGCGACGCTGCGATTCGGGAATATTCGGAGAAATTCGACAAATATTCGCCGCCTTCCTTCAGGCTTTCCCGATCGGAAGTCGACTCGCTCATTTCCGCCGTGAGCGATCAGGATCTGCAGGACATCAAGTTCGCGCAAGAGCAGGTGCGCAACTTCGCGAAGATCCAGCGCGCGTCCATGACGGACGTGGAAGTGGAGACGCTTCCGGGCGTGATACTGGGTCACAGGAACATCCCTGTCCAGTCCGTCGGATGCTATGTTCCCGGCGGCAAGTTTCCGATGGTCGCTTCCGCCCACATGTCGGTCGCGACCGCCAGCGTAGCCGGCGTTCCGAGGATCGCGGCGGCGACTCCGCCGTTCAACGGCCGGCCGAATCCGGCGGTGATCGCCGCGATGCATTTCGGCGGAGCGCACGAAATCTACGTCCTCGGCGGCATTCAGGCCGTGGGCGCGCTTGCGCTCGGAACAGAATCCATCGACCCCGTGCATATGATCGTCGGACCGGGCAATGCCTATGTCGCGGAGGCGAAGCGACAACTTTTCGGACGGGTGGGGATCGATCTGTTCGCAGGCCCGACCGAGACGATGGTGATTGCCGACGATACGGTCGACGCGGAACTTTGCGCCACGGATCTGCTTGGGCAAGCCGAGCACGGCTACAATTCCCCCGCGGCGATGATCACCAACAGCAGGAAGCTGGCTGAGGAGACGATGGCCGAAGTCGAAAGGATTCTAAAGATCCTTCCGACGGCGGAAACGGCAGGTCGGAGCTGGAAGGACTACGGCGAGGTCATCCTTTGCGACACCTATGAGGAAATGCTCGACGCAGCCAACGATATTGCGTCGGAACACGTCCAAGTCATGACGGACCGGGACGACTGGTTCCTTGAGCACATGACGTCGTACGGGGCTTTGTTTCTCGGCGCCCGCACGAATGTCGCCAACGGAGACAAAGTCATCGGCACGAACCACACTCTCCCGACGCGCAAGGCCGGACGGTACACGGGCGGCCTTTGGGTTGGCAAATTCCTCAAGACGCACAGCTACCAGAAGATCACCTCCGACGAAGCGGCCGTCCAAGTCGGCGAGTATTGCTCCAGGCTTTCCATGCTTGAAGGGTTCGTCGGCCACGCCGAGCAGTCGAACGTCCGGCTTCGGCGGCTCGGCGGGCTGAACTTGCCCTACGGCGCGGCCGCGCCGCGCCGTTCGGGCGATGGACGGCTCGGAGATGCCGACGGAATTCTGCGGAATTCGCAATGAGCATTCCCAAAACTCCCTCGTTTCGACTGGACGGCCGCAGAGCATTCGTGGCGGGCGGCTCGCGCGGCATCGGATTCGCCGCTGCCGCCGCGCTCGCGGAAGCAGGAGCGAATGTGATGATCGCTTCGCGATCCGAGGCGAGCGTGGCCAGCGCCGCCGCGTCGCTTCGCGAGTCGGGAGCCAATGCGGAAGGAGATGTCCTCGATGTTGCGGACACGGTGGCAATCCGCAGGTTCTTCGACACGCGCGGCCGTTTCGATATCGTCGTGAATTCCGCCGGAATCGTGCGGCACAGTCCGGCATTCGAAGCCGAAGCCGACGACTATGACCAAGTCATGGCGGTCAATGCCCGAGGGGCCTATTTTTTGGCTCGCGAGGCGGCGCTCGGCATGCGCGAGGCCGGCGGATCGATCATTCAGATATCCAGCCAGATGGCGTTCGTTGGCGGGCCGGAACGTTCGGTCTATTGCGCGTCCAAGCACGCGATCGAAGGCATGACCAAAGCGATGGCGATCGAATGGGCCGATCGCGGCATCAGGGTGAACACGATCTGCCCGACTTTCATCAGGACCGATCTCGGGGCGAAGACCCTTGAAAACCCCGAAAAAGCCGCGTGGATACGGTCGAAGATCAAGCTTGGGCGGGTTGGCGAGGTCGAGGATGTCATGGGCGCGGTGGTCTATCTTGCTTCGGATGCGTCGTCCCTCGTGACGGGCACGCATATCTTGATTGACGGCGGCTGGACGGCGGGATGAAGGAACTCGAAATCAGCCGCGGCGCGCGGAAAGATTCCGATACAGCCCGGAGCGGCGCGGCAGAAACATTCGGTTTCCGCCGACGGGGCGTGCAACCAGGCGGTCGAGGCGGCACGCCGGATATTCGATTGTTCGAAACCGCGGCGTCCCGGCTCGCTGTTCGTTGGCGGCGATGATATGGCGTTTGCCGCGATGGACGTGCTGCGATATGAATTCGAACTCAGGATTCCGGGCCATGCGGCATTCGTCGAATGCGACGTTCCTGCGGCGAAATGCCCGCCTGCGATTTGACGACAGTTCGACAGCTGCTGCCGACGGTGGTCACCGCTGCGGCGGAACGGTTGCTTGAATGGGTTGAAACGCTTGTGGTTGCGATTTCGCGGGTCAAGCTGGACGGAAAATTGATCGTCGGCAAATCCGCTTGGTTCGAGAATTGAAAGGAAAGCGCATGACGTCGCCAGAATATACGGATTTCGCTGAATACATATTGGGCGTCACCGAAACGATTTGGGAAGGCCGCAATATCGCCAGTTTGCGCGAGAATTACTCGGACGATATCCCGGTTCGATCTCCCTTGTCCCTAGTTGTCGGCAACGAAGAGGTCATCAGCGCCACACTTGCGACGCTTTCGGAGTTTCCTGACCGCGAGCTTCTGGGCGAAGACGTGATTTGGGATCGAATGGGCGAAGACAGCTGGTTTTCGTCGCACAGGATCATATCGCTGGCGACGCATGCGGAAGACGGCTTTTTCGGGTGGGCGACGAATAAGCGGCTGTCCTATCGGATCATTGCGGATTGCCACGCTTCGGCGGATTCGAAGTGGGGCTGGCAGATAAATGACGAATGGCTCGTGCGCGACCTCGGAGCCATCGTACGGCAGATCGGCAGCAAGCCTTCGGATTTCGCGCGGGAGCTCATTGGAAGGGAAGGCGGCTACGGCCGGTCCAAAGGTACCTTCATTCCCGGAGGCGATGAACCGCTCGGCCCATACAAGGGCAAAGGCAATGATGCGGAGCCCGGGCTGCGCTACGCCGACATGCTCGACCGCATCATGGACGCGGATATCTCGGCGATCAGAAGCGAGTATGACAGAGCATGCCAGATCGAGATGCCCGGCGGGCGAACTGGCCACGGCTGGAGCGAAGCTGAACGATTTTGGCTCGGGTTGCGCGCCTCGTTCCCGAACGCGGCGTTCCGGGTGGAGCATCGCATGGGCAAGGAAGATGGGCGCCGCTTGCCGCGCGCCGCCGTGAGATGGAGCCTGACGGGAAAGCATGACGGTTTGGGGGCGTTCGGGACGCCCTCGCAGGCTGACGTCCATATAATGGGAATGTCCCACGCGGAATACGGCCCGCGCGGCCTGCGCCGCGAGTTCGTTCTTTACGATGAGGTCGCTGTTTGGAAACAGATATTGGAAAATTCCTGAGCGCCGCGCTGCGGCCCGACCTGCTGGATTCAAAGCGGAAGGACGGAGAAGCAAAGCCATGACGCCTGAAGAAATGAGAAAGCGGATCGTCCGCTACGGAGAGCTGGTGCCCTGCAGGACTGCGTTCATCGACACGCATACGCCCGGGTCGGATCTGAAGGAGAACTTCACGATCATCGGCGGCGGCGTTTCGGAAAGCGCCGACCAGCATGTCCACCTACGCGAGACGCCCGGATTCAACATCGGCGCCGCGGGCCAGCCGCCTCGGTGCAGAAATTCTCTCCACTCGCACAGGACTGCCGAAGTCTTTTTCGTTCTCAAGGGACGCTGGAGATTCTTTTGGGGCCGCTGGGGCACGGCGGGCGAAGTCGTGCTTGAAGAAGGCGACATATTCAACATTCCGACCGGGATATTCAGGGGATTCGAGAACATCGGCCTCAAGCACGGCATGCTGATGGCGATCATCGGCGGAGACGACGCCGGGGGCGGCGTCGTCTGGGCTCCGCAGGTCGTCGAGGAAGCGAAGGACCACGGATTGATCCTTGCGGAGACGGGGCGGCTCTACGACTCGAAGAAGGGAGAGAGCCTTCCCGAAGGGGTCGGGCCGATGCCGCTTCTCACGGACGAAGAGCTTGCGTCCTATCCCGAACTCCCCGCCAGTTCGGTCGTTCCGCGCTATATAGGACGTAGGCTTGACATGGAGGCGCTGGCGGCGAAGCGCCCCGCCAAGATCATCGGCGAAGACGCGATGATCGTCGACAAGCCGGGCTTTGAAGTCGAATTCCTGACGCGCGGCTCGGTTCCCGCCGATCCTTGGTCCACGCAGCGGGATGTCGTGCTCATGGTGTCGGAAGGGCATTGGAAGATAGGATGGAACGGAGGCGAAGCCGTTCTGGACCCGGGAGACACCTGCGCGGTGCCGAATGGCGTGGCGCATTCGCTGGCGCCGGCGGTTTCGGGCGAGGCGGGCCTTTTCAGGGTGCTGAGCACCGGAGATGCCGCAGGCCCGACATGGCAAGCGCCGACGGGGTGACGATCCGGCGTCAGGATTTCCGGATGCGGAAAGGAGGGTTTGAAAGATGAGCCTTTTGGCCACCCATGTGGGCAGCTTGCCCAGAAGCCAAGCCGTCGTGGACATGATTTTCGCCCGCGAGCACGGGAAAGAATTCGACCGGACCGAATTCGACGGCACGATGGCCGCCGCCGCGTCCGAAACCGTCCGCAAACAAGTCGAAGCCGGCATCGACATCGTTTCCGACGGCGAAACTTCGAAGATTTCCTACGCCACCTACGTCAAGGACAGATACACAGGTTTCGAAGGCGATTCGCCCAGGAACGCGCCCGCCGACCTCAAGCTGTTCCCGCAGTTCCTGAAACGCATCGCAGAGTCGGGCGGCACGCCTCAATATTCCCGTCCGCAATGCACCGGTCCGATACGTTCCAAAGGGCATGGCGATCTGCAGAAGGACATCGCGAATCTCAAGGCTGGAATGGCCGAGCACGGCGCGAAGCAGGGTTTCATGAACGCCGCGTCTCCGGGCGTCGTCAGCCTGTTTCTCCCCAACGCTTACTGGCCTACGCGCGAAGCTTATCTCTCGGAGCTCGCCGACGCTCTGAAGGACGAATACAGGATGATCGTGGACAGCGGCCTGCACCTTCAGCTCGACTGTCCGGATCTCGCCTTGTCTCGGCACATGTACTTCACGGATTTGTCCGACGACGAGTTCGTGAAGGTCGCTGAGCAGAACATGGAAGCCCTGAACCATGCTTTGGACGGCTTGGACGCGTCCAGGATACGCGTCCATATCTGCTGGGGAAACTATGAAGGTCCGCACGTCTGCGACATCGGGATGGACAAGGTGTTCGCGACGCTTATGAAGGCGAAAGCGCGTTATCTGCTTTTTGAAACATCCAATCCGAGACATGCTCATGAATGGACGGTCTTCCGAGACAGGAAATCCGAGATTCCCGACGACAAGGTGCTGGTGCCTGGCGTCGTGGACAGCACCACGAACTTCGTGGAGCATCCAGATTTGATCGTGCAGAGACTTGATCGGTTCCTCGGCATCATGTCCGCGGACCGCCTTGTCGCCGGTTCCGACTGCGGATTCGGCACTTTCGCCGGATTCGGAGCGGTGGACCCGGATATCGCTTATGCCAAGCTGGCGGCCTTGTCCGAAGGAGCGCATCGGGCGGGCGAATGAACGAGCCGTTGGTATTCCTTCCGGGACACATGTGCGACGGAAGGCTGTTCGCGCATCAGGTCGCAGCGTTTTCATCCGAGCGCGCCGTGCATTTGGCGAATTTCAAGCTTGGGGCGACAATCGCGGAATTCGCTGCGAATTCGCTTGCGTCGGCGCCGCCCCGCTTCGTGCTTTGCGGAGTGTCGATGGGCGGGATCGTGGCGATGGAAATCCTGCGGACTGCAGCTGACCGCATTGCGGGACTCGTGCTTATGGATACCAACCACCGGGCGGAAACCCATGAGCGTGCGCAAGTTCGCAAACGCACGATCGCGCTTGTCGAAAGCGGGGAGCTTCCGCTCGCATCCGTGATGAGGGACGAGATGAAGCCCGCGTATCTCGCGGACGGGCCGCGGAACAAGCCGATATTGGAGCTCGTGATGGCGATGGCGATGAACCTCGGCAGCCAAGTGTTCGCGCGACAGGCGCGCGCGATCATGTCGCGGCCCGATCAAGCCGAAACCCTTCGTCGGGCCGCCTTGCCGGCGCTCGTGATTTGCGGCGAAGAGGACAAGCTTTGCACTCTCCAGACTCACGAAGACATGGCCGGCCTGATTCCCGGAGCAAAGCTGGAAGTGGTGCGGGGCGCTGGCCATCTGGTCCCGCTCGAGCAGCCCGAGCGCACGAACGAACTGATTTCGGAATGGCTGGAAACAGCATTGTGACGCCGGACCTGTACGATATCTTGAAGGCGACGGACACGCCAACCGTTTGCAACGCGATAGAGCTCGCCCAAGGCAGCCGCGATTTCCGCAGATTCACAAAGCGGCAGATGGTTCCCGTCCGCACCGGCGACCCGCCGGTCGTCGGTCGCGCGCTGACCGCGAAAATTCGTGCCAAATCTCCGCCGACGCGTCCTGCGGCGGAGATCGGCAAAATCAGGATGGACTATTACAAATACGTCTCGGAAGCCGGAAAACCGGCGATTGTCGCAATGCAGGACCTCGACTCGCCGGAACCGCACGGAGCTTTCTGGGGCGAGATCAACGCCACGGTCCACAAGGCATTCAATGTCGAAGGCGTCGTTACGGACGGCACGGCGCGCGACATAGATGCTCTTCCGAGCGGGTTTCCAATCCTTGCGGGCGCGCACGGAGTCAGCCACGCATTCGTTCATGTCTTGGAATTCGATACGCCGGTGAGCATATTCGGCATGGATGTGCGGCCCGGCGAACTGGTTCATGCCGACAGGCATGGAGCGCTCGTCGTGCCGGAAATGCTGTTGGACAACTTGCCCGACGCAATTCGCTCTTTGATCGAGCGGGAAAGAATCGTGCTCGAGCCCGCTCGGGACTCGGAGCAGTACGACTTCGAGACATTCCGGCGGTCTTGGGAAGCGTTCACGGCGAGTCGGCAGTGAATTCGGCAAGCGTCCGGAATCGTTTCGCGAGGCTCGCCGCGGCAGTCGTGATGCCCGCCTATGCCGAACGGAGCCTGACGCGAAATCTTGGAAACGGATTGAGGACTCCATGGAACTGCAGGTGACAGGTTTTTTTCACGCGGAAACGAACACGATTTCATACGTGGCGCGCGACCCCGGAACGAAAATGTGCGCGGTTATCGATTCCGTTCTGGACTTCGACTATGCGTCGGGCAGCACGGGAACCGAGTTCGCGGACGAGATAATCGGTTTCGTGAGGAAAGAAGGGTTGACGGCGGATTGGATCCTTGAAAGCCATGTCCATGCGGACCACCTTTCCGCCGCGCCGTATGTTCAGCAGCGGCTGGGCGGCAAGATCGGCATCGGCGACTGCATCACCGTCGTTCAAGAGCAATTCGGCAAGATTTTCAACGAAGGAACGGAGTTCCAGCGGGACGGCTCGCAGTTCGACCGCTTGTTCAAGGAGGGAGACGAATTCTCGGTCGGAGACATTCAAGCCCGCGTTCTCCACACGCCGGGCCATACTCCCGCCTGCCTGACCTACGTGATCGGCGATGCCGCGTTTTGCGGCGATACTCTTTTCATGCCCGATTTCGGGACTGCCCGAGTGGATTTTCCCGGCGGTTCCGCAGAAGAGCTGTACAATTCGATTCAAAAAATACTGTCGCTTCCCGACGAGACGCGCCTGTTCGTCGGCCACGACTACAAGGCGCCGGGCCGCGAGGATTTCGCTTGGGAGTCCACGGTAGCCGAGCAGAGAGCCCGCAACGTGCATGTCGGATCCGGCCGCTCCAAGGACGAGTTCGTGAAGCTCCGTACCGAGAGGGACGCGAAACTCGGCATGCCGAAACTCATTGTTCCGAGCATTCAAGTCAACATGCGCGCGGGCAACCTGCCCGAAGCGGACCGGGAAGGCCGCGTGTATTTGAAGGTGCCGGTCAACGCGCTCGGACGCTGATCCTTGTTGGCCAGACGACAGTTCCGGACGCGGCGGGCGGTCGCCGACGGCCGCGATATGACAACTGCATTGCGCTGCATCAAAGCGGCCAGAACATCGGGATCATGAAGCTCGCCAGAATTCCGATTGAAAGATTGAGCGGGATGCCGATTTTCAAATAGTCGGAAAACTCGTAGCCGCCGGGACCGTACACGAGCGTATTCGTCTGGTATCCTATGGGGGTCGCGAAGCTGGCGGATGCGGCGACCATGACCGCGACGACCAGCGGGCGGGGATCGATGCCCAGCGACGACGCCACCGCGATCGCGATCGGCGTAACGACAACCGCCACCGCGTTGTTCGATACGAGTTCGGTCAATACCGAAGTCAAAAGATAGATCGACCAGACGACCAGGAACGGGTGAACGTGGCCGAGGTACGGAGCTACGCCGTTTGCGATCAGGGCAACCGTTCCGGATTCCTCCATAGCGGCGCCTATGGCCAGCATGGAAAAAATCAGAGCAAGAAGTTTGCCGTCGACAGCTGCGAACGCCTCGTCGGCATCGATGCATCCCGTTATGAGCACGATCGCGGCGCCGATCATTCCCAGCGCCGCGATCGGCGCGAAGCCCAGTCCGGCGAGAGTGACGACAACTGCCAATGTCAATATTGCGATCGGCGCTCGTCCTCTGCGGAAAGACCGAACCGTCGGTTCGGTGATCTCCAGCAATTCGGTTTCTTGCGCCAAAGTTTGAATGTCTTCCGGTGCGCCTTCAATCAGAAGAGTATCGCCCACCCGGATGGCGACTTCGTCGAGCTGAGTGAACGCCTGCGGCGCGCGAGGGCGATGCAATGCGATCACGTAGACGCCGAATCGCCGTCTCAAATGAAGATCGCCCAGCGTTTTGCCCACGAGATTGCACCGGGGAGAAATCAAGGCTTCGACAGTCTTCGATTGCCTTGACGAAACCTTGTCGGCAAGCAGCATGTCCTTGCGCTGCTGCAGATCTAGCACTTCCGCCGCATTCGTTCGCAGTACGATGCGGTCTCCTTCCTTGAGAACGATGTTCTTCAGATCGCGCCGGAGCGATTCTTCCGCCCTGATCACATCGATGACGCGCGCGCCGTCCCGCTTGAAGGGCTCGGCCTGCACTGCGTTCTGCCCTGCGAGTTCGCTGCCTTGCGGCAGGATCACCTCGGTGAAGAATTTCATCCGGCTCCGGTCACGGAGAAGTTCAGCCATCGAGTCGCGCTCAGGAAGAAGCCGTTGTCCGAATATGACGAGGTAAGCGATGCCGAATGCGACGAGCACCAAGCCGAGCGGGGTCACTTCGAACAGGGTGAAGGGCTCAAGCCCGGCGCTTCGCGCCACGCCGTCGACAAGCAGGTTGGTCGAGGTCCCGATCAGCGTGCATGTGCCGCCGAGGATCGCAACGTAGGACAGCGGGATCAGAAGCTTTGAAGATTGAGTGCCGAGCAGCTTGGCGCAGTGGATCGTGATCGGAATCATGATGACGACCACAGGCGTGTTGTTCATGAATGCGGAAGCGAAAACGACGAACGCGGCCAGCACGGCCAGCATCAATATGGGCTGGACATTGCCGATCTTCGTGACCCAGGTGGTCAAGGCGGCCAGCGCGCCCGTCCGCAGAAGCGCGGCGGACATGATGAACATGGCGGCGATTGTCCAAGGCGCGGGGTTGGAGAACACTTGGAGCGCTTCCGCATAGGGCAGGATGCCGCTGGCAAGCAAAACCGCTGCTCCGCTCAACGCCACGACCTCTGTCGGAAACGCGTCGCGAACGAAAAGCACGAACATGGCGGCCACGATCAGGATGACCGCGAGTGCCTGCCAATATTCAATCAAAGCGTCAATGATCATGGTGTCCGCCGACTATGCCGCATTGCCGCATTCGCTATAGCGGTCACATTACCGCAAACAAGAGTGAAATGCTCGGCTGCCGGCGCGCGCCTCCGAACATCGCCTGCGTCCGGAGACGAACAGCCGCGGCCGACGCAAGGACGGAGGTCGGATTGCGGCCATGCGCTGATTTTTGCAGCGCTTGGCCGCAAATTCCGATTCAGCCTCAATGCAATCTCTGTGCTGGCCGCGTTCAGAGCGTTCTTCTGCGCCTCAAAACAGATCGCACAAGTGGATTTTATTGATAGGGGCGTCCAAAATGACGCCTCGGCTGCATCAGGGTCGCCGTCATCGCCGCTCAATTTTATGCGATCCCGGCTTGGAAATTTTTCCGATAAGCACTTGTTTTTCAGACACTGCACCCGGCTGTGTTTCATGTCGCTCTTGGCGGCTTCAATCGATCCAGTAGGGCGTTCGGGACAGCGGGAGTCCCAGAGTCCGGCAGATGCGCTCCATGTCTGGCGTCGTTGTCGAAGGGAGCGCGTAGCGCCGTTCCGACTTTGTGTCGCGCATGATTGAGCATTGGCGGGCGGAGAGGGCCGTTCGGACTGTTTCCGGCGACATCCGCTTCTTCTGCTGCAGTTCGACCCGATAGGCCAGATGGCGCACGCAGGCGAACGCCATGTAGGCGATGGCGACGTGCGCTTTCACCCGTTCGGGCTTCCACTGGAACACCGGCCGCACCTTGATGTCTTGCTTGGTGATCCGGAAGCTCTCCTCGATTCTCTTGAGTTCGCGGTAGCGGTCGAACAGCTCCGAATGGCACATGTCGGGCGCGTTGGTGACGATCCCTTTCAGTCCGTCCCAGCGGGCGTCCTCCTTGATCTTGTCATCGTCCAATTCGAGCCGGGCATCGCTTTCGACCTTGACGAACCGTCCGAAGCTGCAGCCGGAGAGCGCCTTCGCGGGATCGGCGCTTCGGCCGAGCTTGCGGGCCAGCTTGTTGATCGCCTTCTTTCGGTCGGCGGCGTCCTTCTTGGCCCGCTTCCTGCTCCAGCCGACGACGATGCGGCGGGCCTTGTGCTCGAACTCCGCCGACAAGGATCCCTCTGAGCCGTCGACAGGCCGGTAGGAGCCGAGGTCGAGAATCCGCTCCTTCAGTTCCTTCGGCAGCGATTTCAGCCGGGCGCCGACGATGTACTGGAGCCCCCGATCCTCCATGTCCTTGAGATTTTCCTCGCCGAACATGCTTCGGTCGGCGACGAGGACCGCCGTCTCGGCCGCCTCGCGATCCCGCATCCGTTCCAGCGTCGGGATCAGGCTTTTCCCCTCGCATTCCGATCCGGGAAACACTTCGTAGCCGACGGGCAGCCCGTCGGGCTTCACCATCAGCGCCAGCAGAACCTGCGTCCGGCTATGACGGCCGTTCTCCTCGACCGATTCGAAATGCAGCGTCGCGCAGTCGAAGAAGACGACTTTCTCCGGCTCCGGCAGCAGGCTCAGCGTGGTTCCGCCCGCAAGATCTTTCATTCTTTCCACCGTTCTGTCGTCCAGCCGGTCCATCATACGGCAGATCCTCTGCACCGGGATCGAAACTCCGAGCTCGCTTTCCGGCCGCCATGCGTTGTCGCTTTCGCCGTCGGGATTGGCGATGCGCGCCATAACCATGCGCTGCAGCGTCTCGCGCTCCGAGCGGTCGCGAACGCTCGGCCACAGGTCGTCGAATTCCAGCTGGCGGTAGACGGCTCCGTAGGCTTCGTGGAAACCGGTCACGATGCGATGCTCCTCGCTGGTCTCTTCGATCATGACCCGCGGCCCCTTCCTCCCGCCGGTCCGCCGGGCCTTGATGGCCAGCTCGACAAGATCCTCCTGCGGGATCACGGACGGCTGCCGTTCGCACCGGGCTTCCGCTTTCATAAGCTCGCCGAGCTCCTTCAGCTTGGCAAGTTCGGCCTCGTTTTCGGCGATCCCGATGTGGCGGACGATGCGCTGGCTGACCTTTTTGCCGCTGCGTACGGATTCGACAAGCTGGACGGCCTTGCGTTGGCTTCCGGGCTTGGTTTTGACGCGGATGAACATGAGGCGGTCCCTGATTCGTCGTTTCCCGTGCACTTGGCATGGAATTCAAGCGGCATCAAGAAAAATGTGAAAAAGAGGCACTACATCGGCCGTTCAGTCCGCCGAAACCGCGATTCCCTCGCGCGCGGGGTCCTGCAAAGGCGAAACGGCGCAAACCAGCCCGAACCGTTGAAGTCGCGGGGCGGCGGACCCTGCCGCGCAATTCTCCGAAACGGGCGAATTCGCCGCGCAAGGAAGCCGGGTGTTCACAAATTTGTGAAAATTGATAATTTTTAAATTATCTACTTAAATGTCATAAAAAGATATGTTAATGAAAATTCATTGATCATGAATTGGCAATGAAAGAAGGTGTTGAAGCTATGACGACCGCCGACGCATACGCCGCCGATTTGCCGACCTTCAAGGATGCCGCCGCGCAGACGGCAGTTGTTCCGCCCGCGTTCGCCGGTGCGTCGGCAAATTCGGCGGTTTTCTGCGAACCCATGAATTCGGACGAGGTCGAGCCGAACGACTGCGTCGGCAACCAGAGGAACGCCAACCGCAGCCAAATATGAGCGCTGCCCGCCGGGCGCGTCAGAAGAGCCGCCCAATCAGACGACGCGCCCGGCGGGCAGCGCTCATCGAAATTTCCGACTGGATCGTTTCTTCTCCAAACAGCCTTGAAATTGAACGCGCTCGTTCCGGGAAGCCTAAAGGAATTTCAAAGATCTTGCACGTCGATTCACATGCGGTTCATGCGATCGGGGATTCCATCTGGTCGCTTGGGACGATGACCGGATTGCGGGCCGGGTCAATCGCAAGTTGAGCCTCCTCCTCGACGCAAGCGCATTAATGGCCGAGCTGCCTGCATTTTCGCAAGGCGCGCGGCATGTTCAATAAACGAGTCCGCCGAATCTTTGCGGTCGCTTCCGAGCGCAGCATCTCCGTCCCGCCTCTTCGAATCAGCGAAGGAACATTTGAAAGCCAGTCGCACCCTGAAAGCGGCCGCTTTTGCATCCCGGCTCGAACCCGGAAACATCAAGGCCGCCTGTCCGCACGGATTCCCGCCGCGCCCGCCGTCCGAGCAATTCGACGCGGCTGTCCGGCAATGCACCCGATGTTCACAATTTCGTGATAATTTGAATAACCTTTCAAATAATACTTGAAATGTTATGAATGACATGCTAATAGATTCTCTATCAGACAACTCAAGAGACGAAAGTAAAGACCAATGAAAACAGCCTCCGCAATCGCAATCGTTTTCGCATTCATGTTCCTCACGGCGCCTGTCCATTCCGCGGAATCCACGGTCAGCTTCGAAGCAATCACCGATACCGCCGACAGCACCGCATTCCGCTGCAGAACTTGGCGGAACCAAGTCGCCTGCGCCTTTTGACGCCGCGCCGCCGCCGGCAAGCGCTCCCGAAATGCAGCTGCGCCGGACGATGCAGCACCGTCCGGCGCAGTTGCTGTTCAAGAAAGTTCTCTCGAATCCGACATATTGAATTCGGGCGTGTCCAGCGACGCGAATCCAAGGTTTCCCTCTTGGAAATTCCGCTGCTGCCGACGCGCAATTCGCTTCTTCATGCAGGCCTGCGCATCGCGCAATTCCATTTTTCAGCCGTCCTACTGGGAATCGCTTGGCAAGCCGGCGACCTCCATGCTCGCCGACAACCGCCGCTCAACAGAATGCCGCCGCAGCAAGGGATCTATTCATGAGCGGTAATCGGCATTGATGGAAACGTAGCGGTCGGAAAAGTCGCAGGTTCGGACGGCGGCAGAACCATCGCCAATCCCGAGGTCGACCTTGATAAGGATCTCTTCGTTCCGCATGTGGCGCGCTGCGGCCTCTTCCTCGTAATTCGGCGAAACAAACCCGGATTCCGCCACGATGTGGTCGCCGAAACTGATCGATATCCGGTCGCGGTCCGCTTTCGCGCCCGACTTTCCGATCGCCATCACTATCCGTCCCCAATTGGGATCCTCGCCGTGTATCGCCGTCTTTACAAGCGGCGAGTTTGCAATGGACTTGGCGACCATGACGGCATCCTTGCCGGAATCGGCTCCGGTCACCCTTACTTCCGCCAACTTCGTGGCCCCAACTCCGTCTCGGACAATCTGCTTGGCCAAGTCGTCCATGATGCGGGTCAGAAAGTCGCCGAACAGTCTTCCCTCTTTTGACTTCTCGTCTTCAATGCATGGCGCGCCCGACCTGTTCGTCGCCGAAACGAAAACACTGTCGGAAGTCGAGGTATCGCTGTCCACTGTGATGCTGTTGAAGGTTGCGGCAGCGGCTCTCGATACGATGGATCGGAGCGCGCGCCGTTCAACGGATGCGTCCGTGAATATGAAAGCAAGCATCGTGGCCATATCGGGCGCGATCATGACTGATCCTTTTGCGAACCCGGCCATCCTGATCGTCGATCCGCCGATTTCGACTGAGCCGCCGGCGCCCTTCGGAAAGGTGTCGTTCGTCATGATCGCGCGCGCAGCCCCTTCAACTCCGTCGGACCGCAATCCGTCACGCAACGATCCCACGACAGCCGCGATTCGCTCGCTCGGAAGCGGAACGCCGATTATGCCCGTGGACGCGGTGAAGACGCGCCGCTGAGGAATCCCCAGAGTCTTGGAGACCAAGCCGGTGAGTTTCTCGACCGCATTGACCCCGGAAGCGCCGGTGAAGGCGTTCGAATTTCCTGAATTCGCCAGGATCGCGAAACCGTCGTCATCCGGCTCTTTCCACTGCAGCTCGGCGATTTTGCTCTCGCAGTCCAAAACCGGCGCTGAACGCATCGCCGAACGAGAGAAGACGCCCGCCAACGTGCTGCCCGGCGCGATCCTCGCCAGCATGACGTCATCTCGGTTCTTGCGGTGCACGGCGGCCTCGGCAGACGCGAATTCCACCCCGCCTATTTCGGGCAGCTCCGGAAATCCTCCCTTCGGTGCGAGCGGTGAAACAGGATTCGGATCGTTCTTCAATCGCAAGAGGTGCTTGAGGCGCTTGATTTCGCTTTTAAGCTCCCGGATCTCCTCCTTGCTCATTTGGACCTCCGCAGTTCAAATTCGGAATATGCGACTTGGCGCCGCGGTGCAGCCGGAAAAGGTAAACGCGAGCGTCGAGCCGGCGCAAGCCTCCCGCAGCCCTTTGAATGAATTGAAATTCTCTCTTGAAACAAAGGAGTGCCGATGCATCGAACGCTTGGGCGTTTGCCGACGTCCAGATCGCCGAGCATGGTTCTTCGCGGCAAGGCACAAGCAGCGCTTGGTTCCCGGGCAGCGGCGGGGTCAAGCAGGGTCCGAAGCGGCGAAGGCATCCAAACAGCCGTTCGCGCTGCCCGCTCGAATGCCGGCGGCAGCGACAAGACGCTAATGCGCCGACGAATTCCCGTCGATAAAGTCCAAGACAAGAGGCCGTATGTTCCGGTACCACGATTTGCCGGCGAAAATTCCGTAATGTCCCGCCTCCGGCTCCAAATGATAGGCCTTAAGATTTTCCGGAAGGCCGGACAGGAGCGGAAGGGCAGCCGCGCACTGGCCCGGCGCGGAAATATCGTCCCGGCCTCCTTCCACGATCTTGACGGCGGTTCTGGAGATTTTCCCGATGTCGATCCTGCAGCCGCCGACCTTGAATCGATTTTCCGCGATTTCCCGCGCCTTGAAGATTCGCTTCACTGTGGACAAGTAGAATTCCGCCGTCATGTCCATGACGGCCAAATATTCGTCGTAGAAGGCGTTGTGTCGGTCGTGATCGGCGGCTTCGCCTTTTGAAACTCTCATGATCTGATTGAAGAATGCGTCGAAATGGGACGGAAGATTCATCGCGATGAATGAAGCCAATTGGAGCACTCCCGGATAGACCAGCCTCCCGACGCCGGCATGGCTTGCGCCGACATGCTGGACGACGAGGTGCTCAAGCTGGCCCATCGTGTAGCGCTTGCCGAAATCGGTAACCTCGGTCGGAGCCGCGTCGGGATCTATCGGACCGCCGATCAGGGTCATCGTGCGAGGCTGCTTGTCGTGCTGTTCTTCGGCTATTTTGGCGACCGCGGCAAGAGCGAGCGGCGCCGGTTGGCAAACCGCGATTACATTTGTGTCGCTGCCCAAATGCAAAATGAACTCGATGAGATAGCGGCAGAAGTCTTCTATATCGAACTTGCCTTGCGAAACGGGGATGTCGCGGGCATTCTTCCAGTCTGTGACGTAGACGTCGCAGGTCGGCAGCAAGCTTGCAACGGTTCTTCTCAGGAGTGTCGCATAGTGACCGGACATCGGGGCGATCAGCAGCACCTTGCGCGCAGACGGCTTTCGCCGGCGGACCCGAAACTGGATCAGATCGCAGAACGGCTTGGCGATCACGCATTCAACATTGACGAGATATTCGTCGCCGGCGCTGATCACGGTCTCAATTCCCCAGTCGGGCTTCTCCACCATCCTGCTGAAGCTTCGTTCCGCGACAGTTCCCCAAGCTGCGAAGATTCCGGGGTAGGGGTTCGCGGCAATCCCGAATGCCGGAGAGGACCAATAAGCTCGTGCGGTGGCTCCGCACCATTCGCTCGCGAGACGACCGGTTTCAATGAAGTCGTATGTGGGCAAAGATTTCATGCTTGGCGACGCCTTAAACTTTCGGTTTGTTTGCCGTATGATCGGGCCAAACGACCGCATATAGCTGCAATGGGGCAATCTTGCCAGAAGGGAAACGTTAGCCATGACGGGCATACCGGAGGCGAATGACGCCAAATTCGACAAGGTCAACGAAAATCTTAGGAAGATAGAGGACCTGAACAAGCGATTCATCAATGCGATCGCGCGGAAGGAGCCAACCAAACCAGGTTTGCTCGGCCCCGGACAGGATCTTTACGCCAACGCCATGTCAGCGTACCTTAGGGACGCGATCTCTGACCCGGCGAAATTGCTTGAACAGCAGGTCAGCTACTGGGGGCAATCGCTCCAGCTGTGGATGGATGCTCAGAAATCGCTCGTCGAGAATGGCGGAGCCGGATCGGATGCCGAAGGTCCGAAGGACGCTCGGTTCAAGAACGAACTGTGGGAAGCGCATCCGTATTTCAAGCTTGTGAAGGACCAGTACCTCTTGAACGCGGAAGCCATGTCCAGAGCCGTCAACGATATGGATGGCCTGGATACGCGAGAGAAACGCCGGATCAAGTTCTTTTCCCAGCAGATCATCGACATGATGAGCCCGGCCAATTTCCTGGGAACCAATCCCGAGGCATTGTCCAAAGCCATTGAAACCGAAGGCGACTCGCTTGTCAGGGGACTGGAAAATCTGGTCCGCGACATCGAGAAGAACGATGGCGAGCTGCTGGTGACACTGTCCGATCCGGATGCGTTCAAGGTCGGCGAAAACCTGGCTTCGACCGAAGGCTCGGTCGTATTTCGAAATCACTTGTTCGAACTCATTCAGTATGCGCCGAGAACGGAAGTCGTTTACAAGGTGCCGTTGGTCATCGTGCCTCCTTGGATCAATAAATTCTACATATTGGATCTGAAGCCGGAAAACAGTTTCATCAAATGGGCGGTTGAGCAGGGCTTCACTGTGTTCGTCGTGAGCTGGGTCAACCCCGGGCCTGAACTCAGAGACGCCGGGATGGAAGCGTATGCAGACGACGGATGCATGGCTGCGATCAGGGAAATAAAGAATTTGACCGGCGAGAAGCAGGTCAACGCAATCGGATATTGCATCGGCGGCACCTTGCTGGCGGCCGTGCTCGCCTACATGCAGAAGGTGGGCGACAAATCCGTCCGTTCCGCGACTTTTTTCACCACCTTGACGGATTTCACCGACATGGGAGAACTCTCGGTGTTTCTCACCGAGGATTTTGTGAACAGCATCGAGAAAGAAGTCGAGAAAAAGGGAATGCTCCGGTCGATTTTCATGTCGAGGGCATTCTCGTTCATGCGCGCTCGAGACCTCGTTTACGGTCCTGCGATTCGCTCATACATGATGGGAGAGCGACCGCCAGCCTTCGATCTGCTTTACTGGAATGGCGATTCAACGAACCTTCCTGCTCGGATGGCCATCGAATATCTTCGCGGGCTTTGTCAATCGAACAGTTTCGCAAAAGGCGAGTTTGAATTGATGGGAAAGAATGTCAGCCTGAGCGACGTGCAGAGGCCTCTTATGGCGATCGCATGCGAAACCGACCATATCGCGGACTGGAAGAATTCTTTCAAAGGCATCCAAAAAATGGGGAGTCGCGACAAGACGTTCGTTCTTTCCGAGTCGGGCCACATCGCGGGGATCATCAATCCGCCTTCCAAAGGCAAGTACGGGCATTTCACCTGCGAGGACATGTCGGTCGACCCGGATTCATGGAAAGAGAAATCCGAGTTCCACAAGGGGTCATGGTGGGACAGGTGGGCAGAGTGGGCGGCTCGCCGTTCCGGCGCGAAACAATCCGCGCAGTTCATTCAAGAGCGGAACCGAGCAGTCCTTGCTCCCGCGCCGGGCACTTACGTTGTCGAATCCGCCGTGCATTGAGCAGGATTGCGACGCGGGCGGAACCGGCTTGCCGTCGGGCAGGAATCGAAATCTAGGGCCGCTTTTTCTTCAATCCCGCTTGGGAGATGGGCGGCCGGGATAAAGAATCGCAGCTTGAACGCTGCTTGCGAAGAGAAGCCATTGTGCGAGGCGCGAATGAGCAAAAAAGGTGAAACTCTGGTAATCAAGAGGTACGCGAGCCGTCGACTCTACAATCCTGAGTCGAGCGATTATGTGACGCTCAAGGATATAGCGAAGCTTATCAGGGAAGGGCGCGACGTATCCATCGTCGATTTGAAGACGGGCGAAGATTTGACCCGCCAGTACCTGATTCAGATTATCGCAGAACAAGAATCGCAGGGCGTCGGCGTTCTGCCGGTCAATCTGCTTACGGAGGCCGTGCGGTCATACAATGACCAAGCCTACAACGTCTTTCCGAAGTTTCTCGAGAGTTCGCTTGAAGCGTTCAGGGAAAGCCAGACCAAGCTGATGGAGAACTTTGCGACCATGTCGCCGATCGCCGCATTCGATGCAATGCAGAATCAGCAGCAGGCTTTCATTGCGCAAATGCTAAGAACCGGAAGCGCCAAATCGAAGCCGCTTGATAGGCACGCCGAACAGTCGACTGAACCCGATGCGTCGCCTAATTTGGATGAGATCAAGCGTACGCTTTCCGACTTGCAGGCAAAAATTGCAAGCTTTGAGAATGGCAATGAATAGAGCGGCGAATGAGTGCCGAAACCTGTCTGTCTGAATCCGTTCTCCGCCTGATTGCGGAAGAACTGTTCAACGCCCATCGGGACGGGAGGCCAATCGACCCGCCCAGCGCGACGCGCGGGATGGGCGCCGCCAATGCCGCGGTGGTCCGGCGCATGCTGGCGGAGTTGCATGTTGCCGGGGGACGCGAGCACTGCGGCTACAAGATCGGATTCACCTCAAAGGTCATGCAGGATTCGCTGGGAATTCACGAACCCGAATTCGGCTTCCTGTTCGACGACTACATTCTTGGGGATGCCGCCCCTGTAGTTGTCAGCAAGTTTTGCGAGACATGCGCGGAACCAGAAATCGCATTCGAAATGGCGCATGATCTGTGTGGCCCTGCAACGATCGAAGACGTGCTTGACGCCGTCGGGCGCGTGCGTCCTGCGATTGAAATAGTGGATTCGCGGTGCGGGCTGCGGCGGTCGCAGGCCGCAGACATGGTCGCGGACAATGTGCTCGCGGCGAGAGCCGTGCTCGGAGCGGCATCGTTCGGGCCGCGGGACATCGAGTTGGACAGGCTGCCGGTGACAATTGAGACGGACGGTGAATGCCTTTCCGGCATGACGTCCGATGTCATGGGGCATCCGGCGGCTTCGGTGGCTTGGCTTGCAGGACGCTTGTCGGAGTCGGGCGGGCTGGACGGATCGATCAAAGCCGGATCGATCATCATGTCGGGGTCCTCAACCAAGTATGTTCGAATTTCCGCCGGAAACAGGCTGGCCGCGGATTTCGGAGCATTGGGTTCCATCAGATTGGAATTCGTCTGAAGGCACCGGATCGATTCGGGCGTTGGACCAGCGCGATTCCGATCCGAACAGCAACGCGTTCAGGTGTCGGCCGGCGTTGTGGTTCGGGTGGAGGCGGCCTTGAAAAAGCTTGCTATCAAGTCGGCGAACTCACTGCTGTCCGTAGGTCTTGCCGTTTCCTTCCTGGCGCGGTCCAGCAGTTCGTTGGAGACGATTCCGCATGCGCGGTTCTCGATCAGAGCGTCGATGAGATCGGCGCTGGATGAGGGCGAGCGTAAGGCGTAGATGGGCTGGATCAAGGAGCAGTTGGACGCCGACCGGGTCATCGCTGCTCTGAAGCCGCACTGCGACCGGTCCGAAGCCGTCGTGGTCTGCATCCGCTATTGCGAGGCCGACGCGGACCGAATGCGCTGCGATCTCTACTGGAAGCGCGGCTTGCCGGTCGGATCCGGCATCGTGGGAAGCGTCTGCAAGCGCATCGTCGGGAACCGGTTCAAACAGTCGGGGTGCAACTGGTCGAAAGCGGGCGCCAACGACGTGTTCGCCTTCAGATGCTGCCTCAAAACATGCGCTGGCCCGAATACCACGAATGGAGGGCTCGCCGCTCATCGGCTTCACGACAGCGCACTCCCGAAAACCGGAAAAGCTGCGGCGCGGATGAACTGCAAACCCGGCCGCCTCAAGTGCCGCCCGGTCGGCCTGCACCAAGTCATCAAGTTGCTCATCCCCGGTCGTGAAGATGTCCTGATCTTCAGAAAGACGAAAGCCGTGCTGCTGGATCACCGCGCCGTCGGCGAAGGGGCTTTTTGGAATCCCGGTTGCGGCTGATGATCGCAATGACGCTCTTTTGGAACTCGTCAAGCGGCATCGCCGGTCCTTGCCTCGATCTCCTTGAGGATCGCCGCGGCCAAGTAGGCCGCTTTGAGGTCGCCGTTTCGGCGCAAACCGTTGGCAACTTCGTCCATGGTGCTGTAGGTCGCATGGGGCGGCACGTACCAGAGAGCCGTGGCGCCGTAACGGTCCCAAGCAATCTTGCGCAGTTCCATCAACCGCTCGCCGATATCTTCGTATCTGACCTTGACCCCCAAGCTTGCCTGCTGGGCCGCCCGGGCCTCGGCGGCGCAGATGAAGCGTTCGTCTATCGGGTTGTTAGTCATGGTGAGCAATATAGGGTATGAACGACCCGGGCTAAAGTATCTTTTGGTGACGCTCACGGGTAATTGGACGTGAAAATTCGGCCGAAGGCAATTCGTCAGGATTGGCATCCTTCATCCTGCTCTGCCACCGGCATCGCCACTTGGTATTTCGAGGATGCATCCCAATTTTCTTGGTTGAGATGGGCGCAGCGCTGCTATCGAAAGCGGGTGCCAATGCTCTGCTCGCCGTCGAATGTTGAATCGAAAACAGTCGTTGGGTTGACTTTCTCAAATTTAGAGCTTGTCGCACCGCCTGGCCAGATAAAATGGGAAGCACCCCGCGGGACATCGAGTTGGACAGGCTGCCGGTTACAATTGAGACGGACGGCGACTCCCTTTCCGGGATGGCGTCCGACTTCATGGGGCATCCAGACGCTTTGGCAGCCGGGCTGGCTGGACGGATCAATCAAAGCCGAATCGATCATCATGTCGAGGTCCTCAACCAAGTATGCTCGAATTTCCGCGGGAAACGGGCTGGCCGCGGATTTCGGAGCATTGGGTTCCATCAGATTGGAATTCGTCTGAAGATATCTGGTCAACCCGGGCATTGGAGCACCATGATGTCAACTTGGACAATAGCGCGCGTTCAGGCGCCGTTCGACGCCGCAGCTCGGGTGGAAGCGGCCTTGAAAAAGCTTGCAATCAGGTCGGCGAACTCGCCGCTGTCCGTCGGGCTTGCCATTCCATTGCGGGCGCGGTCCAGCAATTCGTCGGGGACGATTCCGCAGGCGCGGTTCTCGATCAGAGCGTCGATGACATCGGCGCTGAATTCGGGATGCGGTTGAATCGACATCGCACGGTCGCCGTAAGAGAGCATCGCATATTTGCAGAAATCGGACGTCGCCGTCACATCCGCGCATTCGGGCGGAACGACGATTTGGTCTTGATGCCAAGCATTCAGGGCAACCCGTCGCCCGTTCCAATCGTACTCGGTTCGACCCACCGCCCAGCCGCCGGAAAACTTTTCGACCGTCCCGCCGAGCGCCGTCGCGAGTGCCTGATGCCCGAAGCAGACGCCGACGACGGGAACTTGGTCTCGATAGCATTGCCTCAAGAAGCGCAGGAGGCAACCGATCCAGTCGAATTCGTCGTATACCGAGTATCGCGAACCGGTCACGAGCCAGCCGTCCGCGTCACTCGTCGACGCTGGGAACTCGCTGTCGACTACATTCCAGATTGCGAAGTCAAACCCATTTCCGTCGAGGAACCGGGCAAACATGTCCGAGAATTCGCCGTGGTCATGCTCCTTGCCTTCGAGGAAATGACCTGTCTGCAGAATGCCGATTTTCATTATTTGCTCTTTGCGCAATCCGAACGCGCCTTGTCTCAGGATTAGGATAGTCCGCCCGATAGGTCAAATGCGGAAGGTACCGCGCGCCGCGCGATGATCGTTCCGGAATGTCGATTCTCCGGACAAGCTGACGATCGGACCTTGCGGCGGACGGGCCGGCGGCGGTATTTTCAAATACTCGGATTTCGCAATTCGGACCAATCCGCGGTACGGAATGACCTTCTTGTCAAGGTCGTTGATCGAGTTCACCGCGGCGCGAACGGCATGGAACAGAGCGTCCGCGATGTCCGGAAAACTGGTGACGAAGGGCAGGCCGGGCGTCGGCCTCGAGAAACCGACAGTTTTCAGATCCTTCGCCCACGGTTTCAGCATCAAGAAGAGTTTCCAAGATGACGCGTCGATCGCCGCAATCTCCGCATTGCCGCGGAAAACCGCATATGCCGACGCTTCGTGGCTGCCGGTCTCCAGCAACCCGGAGAAGGCGATCGCATTGGCCGCCGCTTCCTGCATCGGAGCGGCCCAGCCGGACTGTGAATCTTCGCCGTTGAAGGCAAGCCGCGCGTCGTCGAAGTCCTTGAAGCAAGACTTCGCGCAGGCGTTCGATGCGACGAAGACGCTGCGGTAGTAGCCTGGCTCGCATGCCTCCAGCTCGCAGTCCGGCGTGCCGACAAGAGTCAGAGAATTGTGCAATTCCTTGCGGAACGGCAGACCGCAGGTTTGCGAAAGAAGCAGTTTTTCATTTCTCCAGACTTCATGGCGACCTGCTTCCCGCTCGAGCTTGGCGGGCGCTTCTATGCCCTCGCGAGCCAATTCGGCCCGGATGGAATTCCACAATCTGTCGTTCGCGTCGGCCGCCTCCGGGAAATCATACATCGGAAGTGAAGCGATCATTGCGTGCGCGCAATGACCCTTCGTCTCGCAAGCGCATTCTCGCGATCGGAAATCCCGAGGAGGCTGGAGATCAGCCTCATATGGCCATGCTCCTGATCTTCATGGCGGCCGTCGGACAATGCGACGTCCCACAGGGCTTCCACCAGAGCGTCGCGCTCTTCGAACGGCACGACGTCCTTGAGCATCCGGGTGAACCGGACGGTGTCGGGCGCGTCCGCCTCGATAATCTCGGCTTCCGAGCGCAGCTCCGCAGCGCCTGCCGCCGCAAGTCCGTATCGCGTGCAAAGAATTTGATCGATGCGGTCCCGCTCCACTTGCAGATAGGAACTGTCGGACCGCGCGATCCTGACCAGCAAAACGGAAAGAGCGAGGCGGCAGTCTTCCTCGGAAAGCGGTTCTGGATCGGGTGCGGTAAATCTTGCCAGAAATGATCGGAGCATGCCTTCCGCGATAATTCAAAGGTTGCGAGGCTTCAACCCGGTTGTCCGTGTGTGGCGTCCGCGTCCTGCCGGATCAGGCTTCGCTCAACTCAATGACGTCATTTCGTTCTGGCGACGTCGATAGATACCTGACGCGGACGCCGACCGCCGCTTCGATGCGCCGAACATATTCAAGCGCTTCAAGGGGCAGGTCCGATTGCTTTCGCTTGCCCGCGGTGTTTCCGGCCCAGCCTCGCGCCGTTTCGTAAACGGGCTCGGCTTTCGCTTGCAGCGCGGACGCCGCGGGAAAATGATCATGGAAGTCGCCATCGATCCTGTAGCCGACGCAGATCTTCAGTTCATCCAGGTCGTCGAGGACATCCAGCTTCGTCAATGCAAGCAAGTCGATCCCGGCAATGCCGCACATTTGCTTCGTCAAGCACGCGTCGAACCATCCGCATCGTCTGGGCCTTCCGGTGACGGTTCCGAACTCGTGGCCGGCTTTGGCAATATACGCCCCGACATCGTCTCGGAGTTCAGTGGGGAACGGCCCCTCGCCAACGCGCGTCGTGTAGGACTTGGCGACCCCGATCGCGGTTCCGATCGTCCCCATGCCGGATCCGGATCCGCCGAGCGCGTTGCCCGGAAGGGTAGATGAAGAAGTCACGTAAGGATAACTTCCGTGGTCGATGTCGAGAAGGACGCCTTGGGCGCCCTCGTACAGAATTCTGCGGCCCTGAGCCCGCGAGTCCGCGATCGCTTTCCAAGCCGGCTTTGCGAACGGGAGAACCTTGGGGGCGATGCTTCGAAGTTCGCGAATCAAATTCTCCGCGTCCACAGGGGGAGCGTTCAGGCCTTTCCGCAGCGCGTTGTGATGCCGCAGAAGCCGATCAACAGCCGCGCTCATTGAAGCCTCGTCGCCGAGATCCGCCAAACGCACGGCCCGTCTGCCAACCTTGTCTTCGTACGCAGGTCCGATTCCGCGTCCTGTGGTGCCGATCCTTCCGCCGCCGGCCGCACTTTCGCGCAGGGCGTCAAGCTCCTTGTGAAGTTTCAGGATCAAGGCGACGTTGTCTGCGATCACCAAATTGTCGGAATCGATCGGAATGCCACGGCTCCGCAAATCGCTGACTTCGTCAAGCATCGCCCAAGGCTCGAGGACGGTCCCGCTTCCGATGATGGAAAGGACGCCCGGCCTTACCGCACCTGAAGGCAGCATGGACAGCTTGAACGTATCGCCCTCCACGACCAGCGTATGGCCTGCGTTGTTGCCCCCTTGAAATCGAACGACGACATCGAACTCTTCGGCAAGCCAATCGACGAATTTTCCTTTGCCCTCGTCGCCCCATTGAACGCCGACTACCACTGTGTCTGTCATTTGGAGTTCACTCCGGAGAATATCGCTTCGCAGATGCCGATCCCAAGTCGTGCCCCGCCACGGCAGCCAAGCGTCGCTTGGTATTGATTATCGCTTGCGCTAGCAACCTGTATTGTTTAGTTGCGTCGCGGAACGTCCGGCATATATGCCTTTCTTGGCGAGCAACCCGTCCCGATGAGCAACGTAACACTTGTTATTCACTTGATCTTGGCCCTCGTGCTGATTTGCATCGTCCTTCTCCAGCGGTCGGAAGGCGGCGGCTTGGGCATTGGCGGCGGAGGCGGCGGGGTGATGTCGGGCCGCCAGGCCGCGACCGCCCTTGGGAAGCTCACTTGGGTATGCGCCATCGCGTTCCTTTGCACGTCGTTGGCGCTGACGATTCTGACGGCGCGCGAGCAAGCGGGAGATTCCGTGCTGGAGCGCCTTGGCGAGAGCGCCGGCGGAAACCAGCCGGATGCGGGGGGCGACAATTCAATCGCCGGCGAAGATCTGCTGCCCCCGCCCGTTCTTGACGCCCCGACCCTTCCGCCCCCGGCGGAATAAGGGGAAACGGCCGGCGCCGGGGTCGGCAGGCGAGAGACTTCGGACCAAAATCCTGTTTGCCATCCCGGCGACTGTGCATTACCGAATGAATCCCGTGTTCGCAGTGAGCGATCCAAGAGGCAGGTGCGGCTCAGGCCGACGCGGGAGATCGGAATCATTTGACGAGATTCATATTCATTACCGGCGGCGTCGTGTCGTCTTTGGGCAAAGGCTTGACCGCCGCGTCGCTGGGAGTGCTGCTTCAAGCCAGAGGCTATTCGGTCCGCCTGCGCAAGCTCGACCCCTATTTGAACGTCGATCCGGGAACGATGAGCCCGTGCGAGCACGGAGAGGTGTTCGTCACGGACGACGGCGCCGAAACCGATCTGGACATCGGACATTACGAGCGCTTCACAGGCGTGGCGGCCTGCCGGAACGACTCGATTTCTTCCGGGAAGATCTACTCGACAGTATTGGAGAAAGAACGGCAGGGCGCGTTCCTCGGCGAGACGATCCAGTTCATCCCGCACGTGACCAACGAAATCAAAGCATTCATTTCGGACCGTGAAGGCGACGCCGATTTCATGCTGTGCGAAATCGGCGGCACGATCGGGGATATTGAAGGCTTGCCGTTCTACGAGGCGATTCGCCAGTTCGCGCATGACCGCCCGAACGGCCAGTGCGCGTTCCTTCACCTCACATTGGTTCCCTTCATCGAGGCGTGCAACGAACTGAAAACAAAGCCGACGCAGCATTCCGTCAAGGAGCTGCGTTCCATCGGAATATCCCCGGACGTGCTTTTATGCCGCTCGGCAAAGCCCATTCCGGCGAAAGAACGTTCAAAAATAGCGCTCTTTTGCAATGTCCGGGCCGAGGACGTGGTTTCCGCTCCGAATCTGAATTCGATTTACGACGCACCGCTTGCCTACCACGATCAAGGTCTGGACGACGCTGTTCTCAGGGCGTTCGGAGTGGCGCCTCTGCCCAAGCCGAACCTGTCGACTTGGACCGACGTGTCCGAACGGATCACCGGAGCGGAAGGCGAGGTTCGGGTCGCCGTCGTCGGCAAATACAGCGATGTGGAAGACGCCTACAAGTCAATCGACGAAGCCCTTTGCCACGGCGGTATCGCGAACAAGGTCCGCGTCAAGTCCGACGTCATATTGTCCGAAGTGTTTGAGGAGGAAGATCCGACTCCATACTTGGAGCGATGTCACGCAATCTTGATTCCGGGCGGTTTCGGCGATCGCGGCATCGAAGGGAAGATCAAGGCGGCCGGTTTCGCCCGGGAGCGGAAGATCCCTTTCCTTGGAATTTGCTTGGGCATGCAAATGGCCGTCATCGAAGCCGTCCGCAGCTTGCTGGGAATTGAGAACGCAGGATCCGAGGAGTTCGAAAACGACGAAGGCATCGGAGACGGCAAATTCGACCATGTCGTTTACTACATGGGTCGATGGATGAAAGACGGAGAGACGATCATCCGCCGTCCGGGCGACGGCAAAGGCGCGACAATGCGGCTCGGCGCATACCCGGCGACGCTGGAGGAAGGGAGCAAGGCCGCTTCCATATACGGAGCCACGGAGATTTCGGAACGGCACAGGCACCGATACGAAATAGACACAAAATACAGATCGAGGCTGGAAGAGCACGGCGTCAGGTTTTCAGGAATGTCCCCGGACGGGAGATTGCCGGAAATCGTCGAGATCGCGGACCATCCTTGGTTTATCGGCGTGCAGTTCCATCCGGAGCTGAAGTCCCGGCCGTTCAATCCTCACCCTCTGTTCGCGGATTTCATACGCGCGGCGATCGAGCAGACCCGCTTAGTGTAGTCTCCAGATTCAGAGCGTTGATTCGTCGGCGGATTTTGTATCCCGCGCACGGAATCGCATTGAGATGCGAACTCCGATACATCCAAGGAGATCAATAAATGTCCTTTGCGAAGTGGCTGGTTCTCGCTTTTTTCATCGGCGCCGCATCATTGGCCAACGCGATGCAACCGCCGGTTTATTCCGTGGACGGCGTCGCGATAGGCGGGTACGATCCTGTCGGCTACTTCGATCATCTTCAGCCTGTTGAGGGATCGCCGGAATTCGCTGCGGAGTGGAACGGAGCAGTCTGGCATTTCACAAGCGAGGCCAACCGATCGCGTTTCTTGGAAAATCCAGAGTTGTTCGCGCCGCAGTACGGCGGCTACTGCGCGTATGCCGTATCGCGGGGCAGCACGGCCAAAACGGAGCCCGACGCCTTCACGATTCACGACGGAAAGCTTTATCTCAATTACGATCTGGCCGTTCAGAGACTTTGGCGCTGGGACGTTCCGGGCAATATCGAGGCGGCGGACGGAAATTGGCCGGGCGTATTGGACAACTAACCCCGCCGAGACGGACCGGCTTGCTCAAGTCTCAATCGGTCGTTTCCAGTTGGACGGGAATTTTCTTGATTGCAGTCCAGAGGAAAACGCATGCCGGAAGGATGCAAAACGAATCTGCCAACGCGAATTGAGTCCGACGCTGGGGTAACGATACTCGGAGCAGGATATGCGCGTCGCGAGGATATCGATGACGCATTGAGGATCGCTCCGCGACTCGTTGCGGCGGACGGCGGCGCTTCAAGGGCGCTGGAGTTCGGGTTTGCGGTCGACGCGGTCATCGGAGACATGGATTCGATTGCGCACGAAGCACTGGACCAAATCCCGGAAGCATCGCGGCATCCGGTGGACGAGCAGGATTCGACGGACTTCGAAAAGTGTCTGATGCGAATCCGCGCGCCGCTGATCGTCGCGGTCGGCGTGACCGCTCCCAGGCTTGATCACGGACTCGCAGCGTTGAACGCAATTGCGAAGCATCGGCGCAAGCGCGTCATCATTCTGTCGGGTTCGGATATTTGCTTCCTTGCACCGCCGAGGCTCACGCTTCGCTTGGCCGTCGGCGAGAGGCTGTCTCTGTTCCCGCTGCACGACACGACGGGCAGCGGACGGGGTCTTAAATGGCCCATCGACGGGATCAGATTTTCGCCGACCGGGCGAATCGGGACCTCCAACGTGGCAGCCGCTGAGGTTGTCGAACTCTCGTTCGACAAACCCGGAATGCTGGTCCTGGTCGGCAGAAAACGGATTGGCGAAGTCGCAGGTGCCTTGCGCCGAGCTCCCTGCTGGCGGGAGAGCAGCGTCACCATGTGATTCTGAGAATTCCCCGGCGCAGCGCCTCCGGACGCGAGGCGCTCCTTTCTGGCAGGTGCATCCCACTTCTTGGCCAAGCGGCAGAGCGACAAGCCCTTCAATCGGCGAAGTCGGATCAATTATTGTTGTTGATGCAACATTCTACGGCAAGCAGGGCTTTGGCTCCCCTTTCAACCAGCCGCCCCTTACCCTTCTCAACCCAAAAAGTGGGATGCACTCCTTTCAGGTGCGCAACATCCGAAATTGCCCCATTGATGGATCTATGGTATCCCGTATCCTCCAAACCGAAGAGGACAGTTCAAGTAAACCGACAGTAACATTGCGCACACTTTCACTTCTCAATCAAAGAAGCTTGGATATTATCGAAATCTGTCCAGATCACCGCCTGCTCCGAACACAATGCGATCGCCAGGGAAGAAATCGCCCACCAATTTTCCAATCATTTTTTAGCACAACCTATGTCGAAATACTTCATAGACATCAGGCAAAGACTTCTATATACACATGTTTCGAGAAGGGACCGATGGTTAAAGGGTGGCAAGGGATCAGAAATATGCAAAGATCACAAAGTACCCGATCACCAAAGCAAAGCATGGCCCACCAAAATTTTGGAGATCAGCGAGTTCAAAAGTTGTGGACTACTGATCACAGTGCTTCGTAAGATTTAGCTGCTTAATGATGCTAGGAGGATAAAATGAGGTTTGAAGTAATTCCCAATCATCAAAATGTGCCTCTATTAGGCGAAAACGTTGCCTATTTGTGGGCCGACAATTGGAATGATCACGGACTCAAAACAATGTATCATTTGAAGTATTTCGATCCAACCGGTAAGCGATATGACATAGGTGCGCTAAAGATTGGAGAGTTTAATATGGAAGAAAGACAATCTTGTCCAAATATTCCGAACTCTTTCGATTGTTTATCCAACAAATTCTTTTCTCTTGGGCAAGATTCTGACTATTATTCCAACATCATGTCATTGAACAACGAAAAGGCACGTAGGCAATTGCTAATTTCTTTAAATGATATTGCAGCCAATGAAGAACTATATTCCCGTGCATCAAATGAAGAGATCACAAATGTTTCGTTATTTCGGTTCTTGACGAATAGAACGATAGAAGTACAATTTCGTCGAATTTTGTCCGGTGGTGCTCGATTGACAGAATATTCATTTTGCTATCTCGCAACGCCGATTTTACAGGAAAAAGTGAATCAAATTGAACTTAAATTCGATGTCAAACCAGAGTCTCGACCTCCTACGAATATACATGTGTTAATTGGCGGAAATGGCGTTGGGAAAACACATATCTTAAATTCCATGATTCGTGTCCTAAAGTCGCCGGGAAGGAAGAATAACGAGGATGGATGCATTTTCACAAATAGCGACGAAAATATCTTTCCCTTCTCCAATGTAGTTCATGTTTCCTTCAGTGCATTCGATGATTTTCAATACTTTCAAGAGCGCGATAGTAATTCAAGTGACATTCAATTTACATATATCGGTTTGCAAGATATTATGAATAGGAAGGTGACATTAACTAAAAACCCAGATCAGTTAGCGGAAGAATTTTTAAATAGCGCCAAGTTATGCACAAAAGGTGCAAGAGCGGATAGGTGGAAGAAGGCATTAAGTGTACTCGAAATAGATGCCGTATTTGCCGATGCCGAAGTTGCCAATCTCGTGGGCCTATCAGATAATAAATTTCAGCGCGAATCTCTTGCGATTTATAAAAAGCTGAGTTCCGGTCACAAAATTGTCTTGTTGACAATTACAAAGCTTATTGAGTGTGTGCAAGAAAAAACGCTAGTTTTAATGGAGGAACCAGAAGAGCACTTACATCCTCCGTTATTGTCTGCTTTTATACGGGCTCTTTCGGATCTTATGATTAATCGAAATGGTGTAGCAATTATTGCGACACATTCCCCAATTGTTCTGCAAGAAGTGCCGCGCTCCTGTGTTTGGGGGATTTACCGGTACGGAAAACACATTAAGGCACGTAGGCCAAGTAGGCAAACATTTGCCGAGAATGTTGGTATTTTAACGGGCGAAATTTTTGGTTTGGAAGTCACGCAATCCGGGTTTCATAAGATGTTGAACGAGGAGTCAATCGATGCCTATAGTGTTGACGAGGTTCTTGCCAAATTTGATGATGGTGTTGGCACTGAGGGTCGAGCGCTGATCAGCAGCAGGATCGCAAGCAATCTGAGGAACAAGAGTAAATGCGGAGTGTAAATTATCCTGGAATTGACGCTGGAGAAACTTATGAAAAATGTATTGGGGGATTGTTTAATGAAACATTAAAAAACAAGTTGATGGAAATGAAAAGTGAAGTTGAAATGGCAGCGATTGATTACGTTGAGCGGGCGAAGAATGGTTGTCTCTATGAAGTTGTAAATGAAATTGATGAAGTAACTAGAAAAGAATTGATGAATGTTTATGAATATGGGATGCGCGATACTCAAAGTTGTGGTCGAGCGATCTACGACGAGATAATGGAATTGCCCGCAGATAACCTATGTCCGTTTTGTGGCCATCGGAAGATTGCGAGTCTTGATCATATGTTACCTAAGTCTAAATACCCAGTTTTTTCTGTTGTACCTCACAACCTTGTTGCAATTTGCAAGCCATGCAATCGACTTAAGGGTGATATTGCGCCTACTTCAGAGTACGATGGAGTGATACATCCCTATTTCGAAGATATCGATGAGCCCCAATGGTTGCATGCTGAAGTGAATGAACAGCATACTGCAGCAGTAGAGTTTTTTGTAAAGCCAATTGCAGGTTGGAGCGATGCACTAAATGAACGAGTTGGAAATCAATTTCGGATGCTAAAACTTAAAAAATTATATTCGGATCAAGCTTCAAGCAGAATGAGTATCATACAAAGCAGTTTGCAGGCACAATTTGAAAGCGGCGGTGCTTCATTTGTAAAACGTGAGCTACATCGTATGTGGCGATTAGAGGAAAGTATTCAATTAAATTCTTGGCAGACAGCATGTTATAAAGCACTCTGGGATTCTGAGTGGTATTGCAGTATTGGATATCAGATTGCGTGATAATTTAATATAGATTTTGATACCAGCGCGGGTACAATTCAACTTTTAATTTGCAGTGGGCGAGCTACCGCTTGCCAAAAAAATGGGACGCACCCATTTCTGGCCTATATCAAATTGCGTCTGGCAAGGCTTCTCATGAGGTGGGAGGCGGCGAAGTTCCACCGTTCGCAGTCTGCGCATAGGGCGACGCTGTTGGACAGCGCGCCGATTTCCGGCGCGGAAATTGTCACGACGTCGCCGATATGGTGCGTGAATCCACCTCCGGGCGCATCGCGATCTTCGACGGGCGCGAACGGCGTTCCGCAAAACAACGCCAGCCCATCCGGGTAGGCATGGTTTTCGTTCAATGTCTGCCCGGCCAAATCCCGGAGGTCGCGGCTGATTTCGGACATATTGCTCCGCTCCTCGAGTCTGAAGCCGTCCGGACCTTCAATCAGCATGTCTATTTTCATCTTTCGCACAGCGCAGATGTCGAAATCCGCGTCGAAGAATCGGATGAACGGCCCTATGGCGCATGAAGCGTTGTTGTCTTTCGCGCGGCCGAGCAGCAAAGCGGACCGGCCTTCGAAATCCCTCAAATTCACGTCGTTGCCCAATGTTGCGCCGACGATTTTTCCGGCCGAGTTGATGATCAGAACCAATTCCGGCTCCGGATTGTTCCATCGCGAGTCGGGGTGAATTCCGATCCTCGCTCCCGGGCCGACCGACGACAGGGGAGCCGTTTTGGTGAAGACCTCCGCATACGGGCCGATCCCGACTTCCAAGTACTGCGACCACAGCCCTTCCTCGACCAGAACCTGCTTGATTTTTCCGGCTTCCTCCGATCCCGGAACGATGCCGTCGAGCCGCATGCCGACTTTGATCCCGATTCGCGCGCGGATCTCTTTCGCCGCTCCCGGATCGCCTTCGGCCCGCTCTTCAATCACCCGCTCGATCATGGATCCCGCGAATGTAACGCCGCAAGCCTTTATCGTCTGCAGGTCGCACGGAGAAAGAAATCTCGGGCCATCCGGTTTCGCATCGGATTCCACGGAGTTCGCGAAGACTTCCTCGACAGTTCCAATTCGCTCGCCCTCAAGACCGTTCAAAAAGTCGGAAGGGTTGGGGTGTTCGCAAATGTCTCGGCAAGTGGGTGCGGATTTGCCGGTCACGTCCACAACCGCGCCATTCCGAATGGCCGCGAGGCAAGGCCCCGCTCCGGGTCTTTCGATGCGGGCAAGCAAAGCCCCGGATTCAGGCGATGAAATATTCAAATTTATCTCTCTCGATCCTCGTGGCGAAAAAAGCCGTCCGATCCCGTATTGTAAATTCGCTCGATTGCAGCAAGCGCAATCAGCGAGGGTTTTTCAGTTTCTGATCATGGTTGAGATACGGAAGTTTTGCAAATTGCATTCGAAAGGAAACGGTCATTGCAGGCACTGCGATTCACCTGTGCCCATTGCGCGATTTGCGCGCATGGAGGTTCGCAAACGCATCCCGTCGGTCGGCAAAGCAGTTCCGAGCGATGCCTGCGGGACTTTGGCGGCGGCGCAACGGAATATCCCGAAAACGACCCGCATCGGCGCAGGATCGACCGCCTTGATCGGAGTTCAAGTCCATCCCTGCCTCGGAGCCGTTACCGAAAAGGCGCGTCCGACTTCGCCTCCGCGCTTCCCCCTGATACCCCCGGCTGCGGATTCCCTGAAAACCTTCGAGGTGGAAACACCCGATTGAGACTCCGGAGCGGCCGGAATTTCCTGCAAAGCGAATCGAACAGGAAACGAGCCTTCGGGCACTCCAAAACCCGTTGAGCCAAGCAAAATTCCGGCGCAGACGGGCCTAATCTTCCTCGGCCCTCCGCTCCTTCCACAGACGGACGGTGAAGCGGTGCTCCTCCGCGATCAGGTCGGGCTCCGTGCCGTTGTGCGCGCGCATCCCGGGAACGATCTTGTTGCGCACTCCCATGCCACGAGCCTCGACATAGCCGTAATCGCGCAGGACGTTGACCAAAGTTTGGTTGCGGGCGTAGCGCATGCCGGCCTTCATGCCCTCGACCGTCACCGTGTTGGGCAACCGACCGGAGCTTCGGATTTCGAGGCGGTCGGCGTAGATCGCCAGCATGACGTCGGTCCCGGCGATGCTGTAGTCGCGGTGGACGAGCGCGTTCACGAGACCTTCCCGGACGGCGCTCTCCGGATATTCCCAGCCGGCGATCCTGCGCG
Source organism: Paracoccaceae bacterium (assembly GCA_965205055.1). Lineage (GTDB taxonomy): Bacteria > Pseudomonadota > Alphaproteobacteria > Rhodobacterales > Rhodobacteraceae > CBDBBY01. The sequence goes on from OZ242030.1 coordinate 4,683,146, forward strand.
CGCCTTCCAAGCGTGCCGTGGGCGCGATGTTGCGGCGTACGAAGTCCCACGCCTGATCGACGAGGCCAGCTTCGACGATGGAACCGTCGGCGGCCCCCAATGGAACCAGAGGACCGTTCAGGTCTTCGTCGGCGCGGGTCGCATAGTCGGATTCGAGGCCCGGAAAACAGATCGCGCGGACGCCCGATTGCGGCAGGTATCTTTTCGTCGCAAGCCCGAAGAGGAGAAGTCCGTCGACCGTGGCCACGAGCGCGCCGGCGGACTCAGTCATAAGTTCCAAATTGCTGAGAAGCGTTTCCCAACCGGCCCGGTCGTCTGTCTCGGGCGCATCGCCTCCTTGGACACGGGTCAGGTAATCGCGAAGGCGGCGGAGATCAAGCGCGTCGAAACCGGCGCCGGGCACGGGCTTCAAGCCATAGCGCAGGCGGCCCGACGCTTGGTACATCCGTTCAAGTTCCTCGCGACTCGCTTCTTGCGACGTACTGCCCGCACGGATGTAATAGGTTCGACGATTGTCGTGGACCCGCGCGTAGGGTTTGTCCGGGCCGACCGCGACGCGGACGCCGAGCACGTTCCGACCCGGCTCGACCTCCCGCGCCCATGACAGATTCGGAAGCACCGGGGGTTCAATCTTGCTCCGGCACAGCTCGACCACCCACTCTTCCAGACAATCCCGAGTCGTGCCGGAGACGCTGCCATCGTCCTCGACGCCGAGCAGCACGATGCCGCCATCAAGGTTGAGAAAGGCAACGAGCTCCTTGGCTAGATTCATGGTTCTGCACGTCGTCGCGTTTGAATTCCACGGTCGAGTCCTCGCCGCCGCGGAGCAGGTCGAGCAATTCGGCCCTGTTCATCGGACGTCCTCAAAATCCGTATTCAGCCGACGGGTCTCGAAAGCATCCCTGCCGCCTTCGAGAATGTCCTCGAGCAGATCCCGCACCGATTGCGTGTCGATCGATCCCATATGCTCGGGTTTGATCACAGCCTTGCCCTCGTCCGCTTCGCCTTCCGCCGTCAGTCCGAGTATCAATTCGGCGTCTCCGAGCACTTTACAGGCTCAGCATTTATGCGACGTTTCGGGGTCCGATTCGTCTGCGTCCGAGGCTGGGTTATAGGATTTGGTTGGGTTGTTTTCCAGTGTCCGGTTTGTTTGGTTTTTCGGGGCGAGCCGACGGTCGGCGAATTAGCAGTTCGGGACGTTGACGGCGAGTCCTCCCAGTGAAGTCTCTTTGTACTTTTCGTTCATGTCTTTGCCGGTTTGCCGCATCGTTTCGATGCATGAATCGAGAGGCACGCAATGCATCCCGTCGCCTCTCAGGCTGAGGGAAGCCGATGTGACCGCTTTCACGGCTCCGAGGCCGTTGCGTTCGATGCAGGGAATCTGGACCAGCCCTGCAATGGGATCGCATGTCATTCCCAGATGGTGTTCCAGCGCGATTTCTGCCGCGTTCTCGATTTGCTCCGCCGTGCCGCCGAGAACCGCGCACAGTCCCGCGGCGGCCATCGCGGACGCGGTTCCGACCTCGGCTTGGCAGCCGCATTCCGCTCCGGAGATGGAGGCGTTGCGCTTGACGATGCCGCCGATGGCCGCTGCGACAAGAAGGAAATCGGCGACTTGATTGCGCCGCGCGGTCGGCACGTGATCGAGAAAATACTTGATCGTTGCGGGAACGACGCCCGCCGCTCCGTTGGTCGGCGCGGTCACGATTTGACCCCCGCTTGCGTTTTCCTCGTTCACCGCCATTGCGTAAACCGAAATCCAGTCATTGATGGAATGCGGCGCGATCAGATTGTTTCCGCGTTCCTTCATCAGCGCTTTATGAATCGAGCATGCGCGCCGCTTCACGCCGAGGCCGCCGGGAAGAACGCCGTCAGCCGCCAATCCTCGGCTTATGCATCTGCTCATCGCGTCCCATATGGATTCGATTCCGTCTTCGATTCCGTCTTCGATTTCTTTCGCGGATCGAATCGCGAGTTCGTTGGCGCGCATCAAGGACGCGATGTCCAATCCGCTTTGGCGCGATTGCTTGAGCAGCCCGGCGGCATTCCGGAACGGGAACGGCACTTCGGGTCCGGCGGGGCGGGAGCGCTGCGAGCCGAGTTCGGCGCTCGTCGCGACAAATCCGCCGCCTGTGGAATAGAATATTTCTTGAAGGATCACGTCGTTCTGCTTGTCCAGCGCGGTGAATGTCATCCCGTTCGTGTGGCCCGGCAATCGGTCGTCGTAAGCGAATTCAATATCTTCGGCCGGATTGAAGCGCAGCCGTCCAAGGCCGTCCGGAGAGACCGAACCTTGGGACGCGATCATCGCGAGGGCCGTCTCCGCTTTTTCGGCATCGTATGATTCGGGATCGAATCCCGCGAGGCCGAGAGTGACGGCCCTGTCGGTCGCATGGCCGCGCCCGGTGAATGCGAGAGATCCGTGCAGCGACACGTGCAAGGCCCAAGGCGTGAAGTCGCTGCTTCGCAGCAGGTCGAGAAATCGCGCAGCGGCGATCATCGGCCCGAATGTGTGCGAACTCGACGGTCCGACGCCGATTTTGAATATATCGAAGACGCTGAGGAACATTGAGGAAAACCCTGATGAAGATATTGCAACCGATTCCAGTTTGCGGGAACATGGTGTAACGAATGCGACAGATGAACTGCAATTCCGCCAAATCCGCATTCGAATCAAGCTTTACGGATTCGGATGCTTCTCTCAGAGGACAAACCGTTGCCGATCAGGGGAATCGAATCCGAGCGCGAACTTAAGCCGTCGGACAGGGCCAAGATCGCCGCCGCGAGGCGTGCGCTAGACGAAGTTCGCGATGGAATGCGCGTCGGCTTGGGCACCGGTTCGACGGCAAGATGGTTCGTAAGATTGCTCGGCGAAAAGGTTCGACAAGAAGGGCTGCGGCTGCTGGCGGTGCCTACATCGCTTGCGACGGCCGAACTTGCCCGCGACGAAGGAATTCCCTTGGCCGAATTGAGCGAAATCGACGGCAAATTGGACCTGACCGTCGACGGAGCGGATGAATTCGATGCCGGTCTCAATCTTCTGAAGGGCGGCGGAGGCGCGCTTCTGCGGGAAAAAATCGTCGCGGCCGCCTCGAAAAGGATGTTCGTCATCGCCGACGAAACCAAAGCGGTAAGGCGGCTCGGCCGCTTTCCGCTGCCGGTTGAGATCGCGCAGTTCTCTTGGAGCGCGACGGCGGCCCGCGTCGAAGAGGCGCTGTCCGATCTTCGATACGGGAATCGCGCCCGAACTTTGAGATTCGCCGACGCGGAACCGTTCGAAACCGACGGCGGGAATTACATTCTGGATTTCGCTATGGAAGAGATCGCTGATCCGGGGGATTTGTCCAAAGCGCTAAGCGAAGTTCCGGGCGTGTTGGAACATGGCCTGTTCTGCGGGCTCTGCGACCGCGTCGCGGTCGGGAGCGAAGACGGCAGCGTCAGAATCGTTGATTGAATCGAAGCGGTTCGTCGTTCCGGCGGCGTTCAGTTTTGCCGTCCGGCTGCGAAGGAGGCATTGAATTCAGCCGGATCGCCGCAATTGGGCCGATGTAGCCTTGACGCTCATCCCTTTGGCGGGCATATGCTTGAAATCATTCGCCGCCCGACGAAACTTGCTGGAGCGGCGGGCGAGAGGTTGCGCAGAGAGCCGATGACATTCGACTACGACCTGTTTGTGATCGGCGGAGGGTCCGGAGGGATACGGGCTGCAAGGCTTGCTGCGGCGGAAGGCGCGAAAGTGGCCTTGGCCGAGGAATACAGGCTTGGCGGAACCTGCGTCATTCGAGGATGCGTTCCGAAAAAGCTGATGGTCTATGCCTCGGATTTCGCCGATGCCTTCAAGAACGCGAACGGCTACGGATGGAGCGTCGACGGCTCCGAGTTCGACTGGTCCCGTTTCATCGCTGCCAAAGCTCTCGAGATTGGACGCCTTGAGGGAATATATAGGAAAAATCTCGAGAATGCCGGCGTCGAAGTTTTCAGCGAGCGTGCCGTCCTTGCCGATGCGCACACCGTTCTGTTGCGGTCAGGCCGCCGGATTGCCTCGCGATTCATACTCGTCTCGACCGGCGGGTCGCCGTTCGTTCCGAAGGTTCCGGGAGCGGAACATGTCGCAACCTCCAACGATGTGTTTCAATTCGAGAGCCTTCCGGCTCGGGTTCTGATCGTCGGCGGCGGCTATATCGCTTGCGAATTCGCAGGAATTCTGAACGGAATGGGCTCGGAGGTTGTGCAATGCTATCGGGGCGAGCAAATTCTGCGCGGCTTCGACGACGACATCAGATCGCACGTGTCCGAAGCGATGTCGAATCGAGGAATAGATCTGCGGCTCGGAACACGGATCGAAAAAATCTTCCCGTCCGGAACGAGCTTGGAAGTGGAAGCATCCGACGGCGGGACTTTCGTCGTCGATTCCGTGGTTTATGCGACCGGCCGGGCGCCGAACACCGGAGGGCTCAATTTGGAGGCCGCGGGCGTTGAACTGACGCCCAAGGGCGCGGTGGTCGTGGACGAATATTCGCAGACGGCCGCGCCGTCGATATTCGCGGTCGGCGACGTGACCGACAGGATCAATCTTACGCCGGTCGCGATCAGAGAAGGCGCCGCATTCGTGGAGACCGTGTTCAAAGGGAATCCGACTCCGGTCGACCATGCGGATGTGCCGACTGCGGCGTTCACTCGTCCCGAAGTGGGAACGGTCGGATTGACGGAGGCGCAGGCGTCCGAGGCAGGTCCGACCGATGTTTACGTCGCGCGGTTCAGGCCGCTGTCGGGCTCGCTTTCGGGAAAGACGGAACAAGTCCTGATGAAGCTTGTCGTCGGCAGACCGGACCGCCGCGTTTTGGGAGTTCACATCGTCGGCGAGGGCGCTGCGGAAATGATCCAGCTCGCCGCGGTCGCGGTCAAGATGAGAGCGACGAAAGAGGATTTCGACCGCACGGTTGCGGTTCACCCGACGACGGCTGAGGAGCTGGTGACATTCAAGGAACCGGCGCGGTCCACTTGAATCATTGCGGCGACTCACACATTTGGACACAATGGCTCATTCGATTCGGAAAACAGGAGCGGAATTTTCCAATGACGGGAAACAACAAGGGAGGTCCTTGGGGCGGCGGTGGCGGAGGCTACGGCGGCGATCAAGGACCGAATATCCCTGAAATCGACAAAATTGTGGAGCGCGGTCGAGACCGGCTCAAGGACATCATGGGCGGCGGGCAAGGCGGCCGCAAGCGCCCGAAAGGGGACGCGCCGAAGTTTCCGCGCGGATTGGTCGTGATTGTCGGTCTAGGCTTGATCGGGCTCTGGGCCTTCCAATCATTCTACTCGGTCAAGCCGGAAGAGCGTTCGGTTGAGCTGCTTCTCGGCGAATACTCCCAAACCGGCCAGCCCGGATTGAATTTTGCGCCATGGCCGGTGGTCACCAAGGAAATCATTTCCGTGACGCGCGAGCGAACGGAAGACATCGGTGTCGGTCGCGGAGCGCGGGTCGACGAAGGTTTGATGCTGACCGGCGACGAAAACATCATCGACGTGGACTTCCAGATCGTATGGAACATCAGCGATCCGGCGAAGTTCCTGTTCAATCTGGCGGACCCTACGGAAACCATCCGGGCGGTGTCCGAATCCGCCATGCGTGAGATCATGGCGCAGAGCGATCTTGCTCCGATCCTCAATAGGGACAGGGGCATCGTGGCCGCAAATCTCCAGCGGCTGATTCAATCGACCTTGGACAGATATGAATCGGGAATGAATGTCGTTCGCGTGAACTTCGATCGCGCGGACCCGCCGAGGGAGGTCATCGACAGCTTCCGCGAGGTTCAGGCCGCCGAGCAGGAGCGCGATAGGCTGGAAAAGGAAGCGGATGCGTACGCGAACCGCGTGACAGCGAGCGCCCGCGGCGAGGCGGCGCAATTGCTTGAAGAAGCGGAAGGCTATCGGGCGCAGGTCGTGAACCAGGCCGAAGGCGAAGCCCAGCGGTTCCTTGCAGTTCTTACGGAATACGAGAAAGCGAAGGAAGTCACCGGGCGGCGACTGTATATCGAAACGATGGAGCGCGTGCTCGGATCCGTGGACAAAGTCATACTGGATCAGGGCGCAACCGGAGAAGGGAGCGGGGTCGTTCCTTATCTTCCCCTCAACGAACTCCGCAAAGGAGGGACGAACTGATGAGCAGAATTACCATTATTATCGCCATCGCGGTGATCCTCGTGGCGGGCGTGCTGAGTTCCGTCTTCATCGTCGATGAACGCGAGAAAGCGCTTGTACTTCAATTCGGCCAGGTTCGCAGGGTCAAGGAAGATCCAGGCCTGTCGTTCAAGATTCCGCTCATCCAGGAGGTCGTGCGATACGACGACCGGATATTGTCTTTGGAGACGCAGCCTTTGGAGGTGACGCCGCTCGATGATCGGCGATTGGTCGTAGACGCCTTCGCGCGATACCGAATCGTGGACGTCGTCCGGTTCCGGGAAGCCGTAGGCGTCGAGGGAGTGCGCTCCGCCGAAAGCCGGCTTGAACGGATTTTGAACGCCGCGACCCGGGAAGTTCTGGGCTCCGTCGCGTCCAACACAGTTCTCTCGGCTGACCGCGCAGCCTTGATCGGGCAGATCAGAGATACCGCGATCGGCGAGGCGGAAAATCTGGGCGTCGCCATCATCGACGTCCGTCTCAAGCGAACCGATCTTCCGACGCAGAACTTGGAGGCGACATTCGCAAGAATGCGGGCGGAGAGGGAGCGTGAGGCAGCCGACGAAATCGCCCGGGGCGAAGAAGCGGCTCAGAAGGTGCGCGCGCAAGCTGACCGGACGCAGGTCGAGATCGTATCGGAAGCTCAGAAGCAGGCCGAGATCACGCGAGGCGAAGCGGATGCGGAGCGGAACCGCATATTTGCGAGCGCCTTCGGCCGGGATCCGGAATTTTTCAAATTCTACAGATCCTTGAACGCCTATTCGGAAGCTTTCAAATCGGAGAACACGACGTTCGTCATAGCCCCGGACGGCGAATTTTTCGAATATCTCGAAGCCGTCGGAGATTTCGTCGAAGAGTGATAAGCGAACTCGTACTTGCGATCGGGCTGGTCGCAGCGATTGAGGGGCTGGTGCTTGCGCTGGCCCCTAAGCGCATTGAAGATGCGATGCGCATCCTGGCAGCGATGTCGCCCGAAGCCCGCAGACTGATCGGACTTTCCGCGCTGTCGCTGGGCGTATTGATCATCTGGATTGCGCGGAACCTGCTGTAGCCTGCGCCGGTCCGTTCGCCGATGCGATGGCCGCGTCGCGCCCAGGTTCCGATTCCGTCAAGATGGAGGACCGCCGCTCGCCAGCTGGAACCGATCGTCTTGCATAACAAAAGATTTAGGCTGCTTGCCTTGAATGCAACGAGCCGAAATCCAATTTTGGGAAGGGTATGCGAGAATGCCGTCCAGCGGCGACAGATAAGGAGAAACAGGCATGATGCCAGCAAGTTTTTGCAGAAACTTGGATTTCAGAAGCGGAATGACCGGATTGAAGGGAGTGCTTACGAGTTTCGCATTGGTCTCGGGACAGGCGGTTCTTGGGAGCGCGGCGGCCGCTCACGACGGATACGCCGATCTGGTGGAGCAGCTCATGCCGTCGGTCGTCAACATCAACGTCACGAAGGAAGAGCAGGCCGCCAACATTCCCAGTTTCAACCTGCCGGAAGGCACGCCGTTCGAAGAGTATTTCCGCAGATTCATGAATCCGGACGAGGAAAGGCTGCCGACCCAGCCCGTGGTCGGAGCCGGCGCGGGGTTCATCATTTCGAAAGACGGATACATCGTGACCAACCACCACGTCGTCGTCGATGCGAGCGAAATCCAGATTGAAACCCTCGACGGAACGTACATGGAGGCGACTCTCGTCGGCGCCGACCCGAACACCGACATCGCTCTTCTGAAGGTCGAGAGCGCAACGCCGCTTTCTTCGGTGGGATTCGGAAACAGCGATGAGGTCCGCGTCGGCGACACCGTCCTTGCGATAGGCAACCCGCATCGATTGGGATTCTCTGTTTCGACCGGAATTGTTTCCGCGCGAAACCGGCAGCTGTCCGGTCCGTTCGATGACTTCATCCAGACCGATGCGGCCATAAATCTAGGCAACTCCGGCGGCCCGCTATTCAACACCGACGGCGAAGTGATCGGCGTCAACACGTTGATTTTGAGTTCCCAGCCCGGAGCGTCAGGCGGCGGCTCGATCGGCATCGGATTTTCGATGGCGTCGAACGTCGTGACGAATGTGGTCGATCAGCTGCGAGAATTCGGAGCGACCCGGCGCGGTTGGCTGGGCGTCAGAATCCAATCGGTGACGGAAGATTTGGCAGCGGCGCTAGGGATGGACGCGCCGTCCGGCGCTCTGGTCGCCGAATTGCTCGATGGTCCTGCCGCTGAAGCAGGCTTGCAGCGAGGCGACGTCATTTTGACCTTCGACGGGAAAGACGTGCCGAGCAGCCGAGATCTCGTGCTGATGATCGCGGAGACGGAGTCCGACACCAAAGTGACGGTAGGGGTGCTTCGCCAAGGGGAAATGCAAATGATCGAAGTCGAGCTTGCCAGCCGCGAGCAAGCTGAAGCTGTAGGCGTCGCATCGGCTTCTCCTGCTGAGCCTGAAACGGAGAGCGCCATCTTGGGAATCGTCGTTGCTGAGATTACTCCGGACGTTCGCGACGGTTTGGGTCTCGGCGAAAATGTCCAAGGCGTTGTCGTGGTCGAGGTCGATGCTGAATCCGATGCTTATTCCAAAGACATCCGGAGAGGCGACTTGATACTTGAGGTCGACTACGAGCCGGTAGTCGGCCCTGAAGATTTCGTTGCCAAAATTGAAGAGGCGAAAGAAGCCGGATCAAAGACGTTGCTGATTTTTGTGCAAAGATCGGACGTCACCCGGTATTTAGCCCTTTCGCTGGAGTAATCGCTTCCGTCCCGAGCTTGAACGCGCCGCTTTCGGCAGACCCCGAGAACGGCGCGGATTCGCTCGAGAGCCATTGCGGAATCATTGATTTTGCGACGCTGCCGAAAGACCGAAATCCGGGGGTGCGTCCCATTTTTGGGAAGATCGGCGGTTCCACGCTTTCGGGTATCGATCAGGTTTGCAGTCAAGGGCTGCAATCGGGACCTGCACGGTTCAGCATGGATCGGTCCCGCCGCCCCAGCGTCTGGGCGGAGTCACAACAATGGGTGAGTTCTAACAATGAGTTCCGTTTACCAACCCCGGATAAACCAGTGAAATTTGCTTGATTGCGAACGGCGAAGCAGTTCGTTCTAGCGATCTTCTCCTGTTTCGATGCTCAGCCTGCTCCTAATATCTTCCACCGCATCTACAATCTCCCGCGGCAGCGGCGTTGCATGCAAATTCTCTTCATGCTTCAATGCATACCACAACGGTTCAAGCTCATTCTTCAAACTACCATTCTCCATAATTTTTCCTACCTTTCTACTTTCACCCGCACACGCAGCTCGAACCAACATGTCGGCGACCTCAGGCCAACCGCCGCCTCCAAATCCCGGATCCAACTCCAAGCATCTCTCCAAATGCTTAAGCGCGTTTCCCCATGTCTCAAGCTTAGACGCGACAACAAACGCAACAAAGTGGCTCCCCGGATCATCCGGCCGAATGACCAGCGCCTTGTCGACGAACTCCCCGGCACTCAAATACCACCTGTCACCAAGCTGACTTGCCGCCAACTCTGCACCAAGTCCCCAAGCGACATTCCGAAATGAAAACTCACGAGCCATCCACGAAAAAAAGCTTTTTGCACGATCCGGATGCCCATTTGAAATCATTCTCATTCCCGTCGACATCGCTCCAATGAAAACAAGCCCACGCAACGTTTTGCCAGCAGATTTTGACATTCTCGTGCATTGATCAATACGGCCTCTCAGTTCTTTGCCGTCTCGCAAGTCCTCAATCATTGGAACCACGCCTTCTTCAATGATTTCGTCAAGTATCCTCCCTTCGCCGAGATTTTCAATCATCGGAATTATGCCCAATATTACAGCCAATAACGTTGCCTTTGACTCCGGATCCTCCTGATCATTCAATTTTCTTATGCTTGCACATTGTAACGCATGGCGCAGCGCATCTGCAGCAAGTGCATCCTTTCCATTTACTGCCCCAATTACCGCAATAAACGCACTAAGGCATCCAAAAAGGAATCTATGGTGTATTGAACTTGTGTTCAAACATATTTCGGAAGTGTTGTGAAAAATAGTTTCAACCAGATCGCAATCCGTTCCGCCGTCGGTGAGAGAATCATGACTTCCTTTTTCGCCCGCGCCCACTTCCTCAAAGTCTTTGAGCGAATTCGATAATATTAACCCAAGCGCATGGCCATACGTTTGGAACGCATCAATGAACTGGCATTGCAGTTGCAGAGACCCGCCAAATCTTGCCCAAACTCGTGGGTCGTCTGCATTCTGACTCAACTCGATAGTTCCCGAAGAATATCCTCCAAAATGCTGCAGCCTTTTAGCCATCAATACTCTATTCTCCGCAATGCTTCCCCAAATTAATACGTATACGCTCAGGGTACTTTGCAGCTCAAAGATTTGAGAAAAATCGCAATCCCTGACCGGAAACTCCCTTAGAGCACCAAAATATAGACTGCAGATCCTGGGAGAACTGTAATAGTTATATAAAAATGCTACAAAACAGCGCAATCGCTCTCGTTCGGCTCGCGACATTCTAAACAAGTAGTATATGTTAAGTAGGCGATCTTGAAGTTCATACCGAGCGCGGTTCTCGCTATCCAGTTTCGCTTCGCTGACGTAATTGCGGTCGATCAAAATTCGTAATTGCGCGCTAGTTTGAGATGTCCCCAATCTTGCCTTTGCCCCTACTTCCCGCGCAAGCATCGGGCGCCACCCAATCGCAAGCTCGTTAAATATCTTGCGAGCTTGAATCGGCAGCTCCTCAATTTTTGCCTTGAAGTATGGAGTATGCTCGTCGATTAACTTTTCCAATAAATCTGTTCCGTCCGAACAGCCCTCAATCGACATTTGAATTGCCAACGAAATTGATCGTGTATTCCCCTTGGTCAAAACCCGAATGGCTTCGATTTCTCCGTACATGGCTGATGAATCGACATCGGATGCCCTGACACCAAGGCGCTCAGCCGTTGCGATAAGCAATTGCTTCGTCTGGCAACTGTCCATTCGTCGAAGCCGGATCGTTTGGTAAAGTCCATAAAATGGCGCCCAATAATCTTTGTGCTCAACAAATACGGAATGCGCGGATCCCAAAAGAAGCAATCTTCGATATTTCATAAGCGCCGCACGGATTGCGTGAACGTCCCGCTTGGACTTAAACTGTTCAAATAGATTGTTTATGTTGTCGACAAAAAGTACTAAGCGTTTCCCGGAATCGTCACAGTACTCATTCAAAGCATCAAGAGCATAAACTTCTAGCATTTGACTACTTGCTTCAGAATTGGCTATGTTTTTCGAATATTCCAGCCAAGTGTCGTCGCCTACCGCGTACGACAAATGGTTCAACGCCAATAGCCAAAAGTCCGCCGCATCGCAAATTCCGTAACTTTCCTCCATGAACGGCACAGGTTGCCACTTCGAACGGAGGTTCGGGTTGTCTTCAATCTCGTACAAAGCGCGTAAGCCGAGAGTTGTCTTCCCCATTCCCTGCGAACCAACAATCATTATATGTCTAGACGGTTCTTCGGGCCTATGTCCCGCTATATGATTAATTAATTCATCCAATGTATCTTTTCGAATTGTAAACGTATTTTTAAGATCCTTTTTTGAAAGAAGTGCAGGATTATATAGCTGCTGCCTTCCCACTATTTTACCTCCCTCTGTAATGTTTCTTCCACGATTCTCGAACGAAACCGGATCGAAATCTTGCTCGATCATTAATTTGGACCACGTCTCCCTCCTTTTTTAGTTCACCGATAATTTTGTTGACTTCAGTAAGTTCGTACCCGGTTTGATCGGCAAGTACCGGTTTTTCTATGCCTTCTTGTTTTTCAGAAAGTGCATCCAGTACCTTTTGTGCCAATATGGCCTCTTGCTTGTCAAAAATATACGACATTTTTTCCAAAAGTTGCGCTACCAGTGCATCTTTATTTTCTTCGACGAGTTGGTTCCGGAAGCACTGTTCAACCGCTTCTGCTGAAATTGCACTAGAGTTGTTGCCGCAAGTTTTTCGAAGTTCCAGGTAAAAGAGTTGAACATGGTATGGAACCGGGTCTTCCAGCATATTCAGCATTTGCTTTATGTATTTGTCGCCAATTGGGAAACCCTGAGAACTTCCAAGCCGTTGGAGGAATTGCGCGGCCGTCGTTATTGACCATGAATCTATCGGAAGGGAGATAAAGTCATTAATTTGCGTTGATGTACTCAGCCGGTGCACGATCCCGTAAAGCCCTATCGACCCGCCGACGAGCGTGCTGACTTTCCTTTGCAACTGAGGACTCTGTCGTAACTGTCGGTACCAAGATAGAAATAGTTCCGCTTCGTTTGCAACAGTTGTCATTCGAGCGATCGCTATTGGCAGTTCATCAATGATGATAAGCAGCTTAATGTCTTCATTTGCCATTTTCTCTATGCAATTTAGGACCCTTTTCGCATATCCAATCCAGCTGCGGTTCGCACGAGGCTTGCGTTCTACGCTGACGGAGCGTACATGAAAGTCAAAATCTCCGGTAAAATTTTGAAATGATTCAATTAGTTGAGTCCACTGAAAATACTTCTTGAACCTCGGTTGACGCAGCAACTCATCAACTATCTCCGTTATGCACCTATGCGCGTCCGTGCATGCTTCGACATCAACATACACGACAGTCCATCCTGGTTTCGGTTCTCGCTTCAGTTCCATCATCAGGCTTGTCTGGGTGCATCCCATTTTTTGGTTATGCGGCTGCGGCGCGGCAAGCCCTCCAATCGAGGAAGTCGGGCCAGCGCATGTTTTCGAAGCAACATTTGACGGCGAGCACGGCGTTGGCGCCCGCTTTCGACCAGTGGCGCCCGGCTCCTTTGAGCCGGCTTCCGACGATGCGCTTGCAAGCGCTTTCCACGACGCCGGATCCGACCGGCAGGCCGCGCTTCCGGTAGAGGTCGTAGCGCATTCGGTCCCTGTTGGCCTCGTAGTAGCGGATGCAGGCCGCGACGGCTTCGGACCGGTCGCGATGCGGCTTCAGGGCGGCGATGGCCCGGTCGACCCGCCCGGCGTCCAGCTGCTTCCTGATCCAGTCCATCCACGCCTTCCGCTCGCCCTCGTCCGGCGTCACCGCCTGCACGGCGGCGGCCGCGTATTCGAGGGCGTGGTACAGGTCGAGGATGAAGGTCGTTTTCCGTCCGGGCAGGATCTCTTCGCAGACGGTCCGGATCCACGGCGCTCCGTCGGACAGCACCACCACCTCCTCGGCCGCGAACACGCCGTTCCGGTGCAAGAACTGCTCCAGGCGGACGGCGAACTCCGAGGCCCGCCCGGCCCCGTCCGCCGACCTCGCGCTGTCGATGCGGACGCTGACAGCTCCGCTCTTCCGGTCCGTCCGCGGCTCCCCGGTCTTCGGATCCAGGCTGTCGGCCTCGCGGCAGACGACGACCTTCGCCTCTCGGGTCTTCGCCGAGCCGTCCGCCTGCTTGCCGGCCACGCCCTCGACCTCGCGGGCGGCCATCGGAACTCCAGTGCCGTCGATCCCCAGCAGAACCCGCTTCGCCGGAGGCGACGCCTCGGCGTCCGCCCGCTCGAACGCCTGCATCTCTTCGCCGATCCTCAAGACATGGCGCTGGAGAGTCGACGCCGGAACCTCCACGCCGGCGAAGTTCTTCAGCTGGCGGCGCGCCTGCTCATAACTGTCGGAACTGGCGGCGTCCGCATAGAGGCTTTCCGCGCCGGGCGTGACGTTCTTGCCTTCCAGATCCAGCGCCGGGTCCAAAGGGAAACAGCTGTCGCCGCACCCGCGGCAGCGGAAACGGCGCCGTTCGACCCGGACCGGTCCGAAGCGCGTCCCGAACGTCTTCCCGACCCGGCCGTGACGGTCCATCCGCCGGCCGCAACGCGGGCAGGACGGGGGCGGAAGAGCGGCGTCGAACGCCTCGAGCAGCGCAGCGTAGCACTTCGCCCCGCCGCCCGGCAGATCGTCGCGGATCGACGTCTCGATGGCGTCCAGATCCGGAACGCCGCCGCCCCGCAGTTCCGCCCTCATCCGAGGAAGCGAACGGCCGAACGCCGCCGCGATCTCCGCATGCAGCGCCTCCATCTCCGAGGACGGCCCGCCGGACGCCGCCTCGAACTCGCGGCAACGCACCCGGCCGTCCTCGCGCCAGTACTGCGACGCAACGCCGTCGCGCTCGACACTCAATGGACCCAGCGCCGCCGCCTGCTCGTCCGTCAAACCCTGCAAAAACGCCGCCAATTCCGGATGGCGGAACTCCGCGTCCCGTATCTTCTCTGCCATGATGACCTCTGCTGCTCGCGCCCCGGAGGCGCGGCGCCCGCCGTGCGCGGGTCTTCGGAAACCGCCCCGGGACCGATCCATGCCGGACCCCGCAGCCCCCGATGGCAACCCCCGGAACGCAAAACCCGAGCGACACACGAAAGCGCGGAGCTACCCGGTTCCACAAAAAATGGGATGCACCCGGCTTGTCTTCCCAACTCGCCTCGGAGCTGTCATAAGCACATGAGCACCACTCTCTAGTCTATCCCAAATGTGATTCAGTTCGTTCTCCCGCCCGAAAAGATTGTCACCTGTCACGGGCGGTCCAACCACGCATTCCATGGACAACTCCTGCTTTGCCGTTGGGCAGTCGGGCGGAATATATGGCACAATGAAAAATTTGGCAATAGAAAATTTGGCAAAAAATTATTTGGCAAAAATTTCTTTGTGAAATCATTGCGCATGGCTCTTTACAGATTCACCGCGCCACAGCCTGTGCCCCGCCTCTCAATGTGCGAGGAGGCGGGCGAACCCGCAACCTTCGGGGCTTGTCAATAAGCATTCAATAATGATCCCCATTGGGCATCCAAAAGTGATCCCTTTGCGAGGTGTTCTTTTGGGTGGTCACGAGTCGGAAGGATCGTCAATTTTCCGCGGTCAACTCGTGGTCCATTCCGTAGTTCCTGAAGTCCCGGTAGAGCTGGATCATCGGTGCGAAGGTCGTTCAGGCAGACCAGAGCTTCGGGTGCGTCCCATTTTTTTTCTGCTTGCAAACATGCCCCTTCTGAATCCTACGCCCTTCGCAATGCAGGGCTCTAAGACCTTTGAGGACTGCATTCCGACTGAACCATACTGGATACATCCTGTATCTCGGCTGTGCCTTGCCCGGCGGGTTCCTGCGTCATTAAGACGGAATAGCTATGGCGGAATTCGGGAGCATGCATTAGACAGCGGACGGATTCAAACGGCTGAGATCGGCATGGCGACAATTACATACATTGAATTCAACGGAACGGAGCACGTGGTCGACGTTCCCAGCGGGTTGACCGTGATGGAAGGTGCCCGCGACAACGACATTCCCGGAATCGAGGCTGATTGCGGCGGCTCCTGCGCATGCTCGACATGCCACGTCTATGTTGACGATGCTTGGGTCGATCGATTGCCGGAAATCGAAGCGATGGAAGAAGACATGCTTGATTTCGCTTGGGAGCCCGATCCGGTGAAATCCCGCCTGACTTGCCAGTTGAGAGTCTCGGATGATCTGGACGGGCTCGTCGTGCGAATGCCTGAGCGCCAAATCTGATCGCGGCCCGAAGAAGTCAGGAAGCGCCGCGCATGTCCCAATCGAATTCGAGCGGATACGGACGGTCGCTGTTCAGCGAGCCGCGAAGCGCACCCGATGCGAGGATGCAGCCACGAGATGTCGGCGGACCGCCGACAAGAGACAACATTCCGGAGTTTTCGGTGGAAGAGCTGTCGGGCGCGATAAAGCAGGCTCTTGAAAGGGGCTTCAATCGGATTCGCGTGCGCGGCGAGGTTTCCAGCGTGTCACGGCCGGGGTCCGGCCACATCTACCTCAGCTTCAAGCAGGGCAGACATGTGTTGCGCGCCGTCATATGGCGAAGCGCCGCCGTCAGAATAGCCACGAAACCGCAAGAGGGAATCGAGTACGTCGCCACCGGCAGAATCACTTCTTTTTCCGGAACCTCGGTGTACCAGATGGTGATCGAGCGTCTGGTGCGTTCCGGCGAAGGCGAATGGCTGGCGATGCTTGAAGAGCGGAAGGCGAAGCTGCGGGCGGAAGGGCTGTTCGACGACGCCGGCAAGCAGAAGCTTCCTTTGATTCCAAGAGTTGTCGGGGTGGTTTCGTCGCCGAGAGGCGCAGCAATTCAGGACATCCTGCATAGGCTGAGGGACAGGTTCCCGTGCCATGTTTTGCTCTGGCCGGTGGCTGTTCAGGGCGAGAACTGCGCGATCGAAGTTTCCGCCGCGATCGACGGGTTCAACAAGATCGGTCCGGCAAGTTCCGTCCCGCGTCCCGATGTGCTGATCGTCGCCCGAGGCGGCGGTTCCGTTGAGGAACTGTTCGGCTTCAGCGAAGAAATAGTTGTTCGAGCCGCGCATCGCAGCAAGATTCCATTGATCTCCGCAGTCGGTCACGAAACAGACACCTCGCTGATTGATCTTACCGCCGATGTTCGGGCGCCCACGCCTACCGCCGCGGCGGAGCTGGCCGTGCCGGTGCGCTCGGAATTGTCTGCGAAAGCGGCATCGCTTGATTCCAGAATCATCCGCGGCATCAATCGAAGCCTCGCCTCGCGACAACAGCAGCATCGGAACTTGAGCCGAGCGCTTCCGACCGCTGCGTCATTGATCGCGCTTCCGCAGCAAAGAATGGATCAGGTTGCCGCAAGCCTCCAGTTCAGCCTGAAATCGGATGTGCAGAGCAAGAGAATTCGGCTTGCCAAAATCGACGCCAAACTCAGACCTCCGGCTTCACTTCGCACTGCGATGCGGCGTCTGGACCGGGCCGGAGATAGCATGGAACGCGCAATGGCCGGCCAGCTGGACCGAATGACGCATAGGCTTGAAGCGGCTGGCAAACGCGCAAGACCCGGTTTGATCGCCGCCAACGTCTCCAGAAGAAAAACCGACCTGTCAAATGCTGCCAGAAGCGCGGAAATCGCAATCCGCGCACGTCTGCGAACTTTGAACGACAAGCTGAGTGCGTCGGGCAGACTTGTCGAGTCGCTCGGCTATCCTCAAACCTTGAAACGCGGGTTCGCTGTCATTCGGTCAGGGGAGCACGTGGTGGTTCGCCAAGCCGACGCATGCCGAGCGGAAAATCTGGAAATCGAATTCCAGGATGGGCGGGTGCCGGTGGCTCTCAGGAACTCAGCGAGTCCGCCCGATGCGCAATAATGCTTTGTTCACGCCGACAGCTCCGTCGCCGATCATCGGCCCTGCCGACGAATTGTTCGGCTTGAGCATCCCAATGACAGCCGCGCGCGGGCGCTGATGGCATTTTTCAAGAATCTCAAGGAACGACTCCTCCGCTCGTCGGCGCAGCTGGACGAAGGGCTGGACGAAATCGTCAGCGCCGGAAACGGCGAGACAGGCGACACAGCCGAGTCCGGTTCCGAAACCGCGGAAACGGAAACTGAACGGCCCGGCTTGCTGAAAAAGCTGCTCGGCGGGCAGCAGGGCTTCTCTCGGGAACCTCGGCGCAAGCTGGACGACGAAATGCTTGAAAGCTTGGAGGATCTGCTGATCTCGTCCGACATGGGCGTCGATACGGCGTCCCGAGTTTGTGCATATCTTTCCGAAGGCCGCTTCGGAAAGATGGTTGCGACGAGCGAAATCAAGAAATTGATTTCGGAGGAAGTGGCGAACCTGCTGGAGCCGGTCGCGAAGCCGATCCCTTTGTATGCCAAAAAGCCCCAGGTCATTCTGATCGTCGGGGTGAACGGTTCCGGCAAGACCACGACCATCGGAAAGCTGGCCAGCCAGTTCCAAGCATCGGGAAAGAAAACCGTCATCGCGGCGGGAGACACGTTCAGGGCGGCCGCCGTGGACCAGCTCCGCATTTGGGGCGATCGCGCGAACGTGCCGGTTCTGACGGCGGCCCAAGGCACGGATCCGGCGGCTTTGGCCTACACGGCCTTGGAAACGGCGCAAAGCGACAATGCCGATCTGCTCTTGATCGACACGGCCGGCCGGCTCCAAAATCGAAAGGATCTGATGGAGGAGCTCGCCAAGATCATCCGGGTCATTCGGAAGCGCGACGAGACCGCGCCGCACAACACCTTGCTGGTGCTGGATGCGACCACCGGCCAGAACGCGATTTCGCAAGTGGAGATATTCAGGAAAATTGCAGATGTTTCCGGTCTGGTCATGACCAAGCTCGACGGAACCGCGAAAGGCGGAATACTGGTTGCTTTGGCTGACAAGTTCCGGCTTCCGATTCATGCGATCGGCGTAGGCGAAGGAATTGATGATCTTTCGCCTTTCGATCCGGATGATTTTGCGAAAGCATTGACAGGCTCGGATTGAATGATGAGGGGGCGCCTTGCGCAAGACGGAGCGAACTTCGGTCCTTGGCCGGTTTTCAGGCGCTTGCCCGGGCAGACGAGGCGCGCATGCGCGCCGTGCGCGGGAGTCGCGGAAGCCATTTGGACGAACGGATCAACGGCAACGCAGTAAGCGAGGATACATGTCGGAAAGGCAAGTCAGCCAAGGGATCAAAATGACGTTGGAGCTCGGTCCGGTGCTCCTGTTTTTTGTCGCCTACACGATTTTGAAAGATGAGACGTTCACAGTCGCCGGGATCGAGTACAGCGGGTTTGTTGCGGTCACGGCGGCGTTCATTCCGCTGCTGCTGGCGGCAATGGGCATTCTTTGGCGCCTCAGCGGCAAGCTTTCGCGAATGCAGGCAGCCACGGCGGTGATCGTTGTCGCGTTCGGCGGCATGTCGGTATGGTTCAACGACGAACGATTCTTCAAAATGAAGCCGACCGTATTGTACGCCTTGTTCGCGATCATACTCGGCGCGGCTTTGCTCCGCGGCAAGTCGGCGCTGAGGTACGTCATGGATGAAGCGATACATTTGGACGACCAAGGGTGGATGAAGCTGACTCGCAGGACGGCAGCGTTCTTCGCCGCGCTCGCATTGGCCAACGAAGTGGTCTGGCGCACCATGTCGACGGACGCATGGGTCAACTTCAAGACGTTCGGCGTGACCTTGGCGGTTTTCCTGTTTTTCGGAATCAACATCTTCCGGCTGGCGGCAACTCATTCCGCCGAGCCGCGCGGCACCGAAGAGTGAATCCCGCGTTCCGATCCGGGCAGGGGATAATTTCGGCAATCAATCGCGGTCGGACCGGCGGTTTGAAGCGCAACATGCGGCAAGCGCCGGAATCGAGGCGGGAGCGCGACGGCGCTTAGCAACGCCCGGCGGAAATTCATCGGCGCGGGCTTTTTGAACGAACCTGTTTTGGAAAGGAGATATTTTCAGGAATTGCCCCGGGGCTTTCCGTGGAGCAATCCGCTCGACAGTCGCGACACTTTTTCACGTTTCTTCCGTTTCCGGTGTATGCATCCTCCATTTTGTCGGCGCCGGTCGCCGACGGCCAGCGAGGTGTCGCTGTTCGGCGTTCCAGCCCATCCACTTGAGGCTTCCCGCTCGGATTGGCGGGCGGTTTTCCGCGGGCCGAGGTATCGATGCCGAATTCCGCCAGCTGTGTTCGGAGCATCGGATGAAAAGTGCCGCATGCTGCGGTCCGGGGGTCGGAATCACGCCGTCTTGCGCGGAACGGCGGCGGCAGATGGCATGCTTGAAGGCGTCGGGCGGAAGCTCGCTGCCATCGAGTGCGACACGCGCCATCCGAAGATCTTCCAGACGAAGAAGCCGATGACGAAGGTCGCGCGAGTCATCGCCATGGCGGTTTGCACATAGGCGGAGTCGGCGGACCGGAGCTTGCTCAAGGCCGCGGCCATTAAGGTCCGATTGAACTTGATCCGGGGCAGGGCCGTTCCGAACCGCGGCTTTCCTCCTGCGGCGCAGGCCGATCCTTTTTTATCGGAATGACCTTGGAATTCCCTCGGTCGAGCAGCGGAAACAGACTGCTATGCGCTTTTTCGGCTTTGAAGAACCGGCGAGTGCAAGCCCATCCTGCGATGGGCGCACCCGCCTCTCTCACTCAATGCAACCAAATGCTATTGTTGGCCCGCCGGGCAAGACGCGACAAGTCGGCAAATCTCATTTCAACAGGCATGAAGAGGACTGTTCACTCAGAGGCGAATTCCTTTTCGGTATTGAACGCTCCGAAGCTTCCGTAGACGCCGCCTGTGCGCTCCAGATCTCCCGAGCAACCGGAGCCGAAGTACTTGCAAGCTGCGTCAGCCCTCAAGAACCAGTGGCCGGCCGTTTCAAGATCCTTCAGGTTGTTGTTCGTGGGACCGTAAAACCTCCCTCCGAATTGCGACGTTCCGGGTTGGAGCGTTGTTGTTCCGGAGGGGGTGTACGCAGTCGTCACGGTCGTGTCGAACACGTCGGTTTTGTCTGTCCAGCTTCCGCCGGTCTTTGTTTGAAGGAACACGCCGCCCTTGTAAGTTCCGTCAGCGTTGATTTTCGCCGGAGAGCTTTTGTAGGTGTCGTCATTCGCGTCGTTGAAAACTCCGTTCGCATCCGCATTGTTCTTGTAAGTTGCTCCCGCCAGCACCAAGCGCTCCGTCTGGTCGGGGTCGACGATTCCGAAGTGCCTATTCCACACTCCGTCAGGCCCGATCATGCGGAAATTGGAGATTGTGCCCGTAACTCCGCCGCCTCCCGATCCACCGATTTGCGCATTGAGAGTGATGTCGGCGATCAACTCTTCCCGTTCGCCGCGCCGCTGGTCGCCGCCGGCCAAATGCAAATAGCGGTGGGCCATCGTTCTTCCCGTGAAAGTCGCGGTTACGGGTAACGAGATGTCGGTCGTCCGGGCATCTTCGGAATCGGCGAATGCCTCGTATCCAAAATGCAGCGCCTGCGCTCGGGCGACTTTCTGGAAACTGCCGAAATTGTCGGAATATACGAACAATCCGTAGGCGGCATAGGACAGATATCTATTTTCGTCGTCCCCCGTATTGGGCGGCTGATCGCTGTCTTCCAAATTCAGGTCGATCCTTCCGAGGTTGGTCAGCCACATCTCGTAGGATCCCAAATCCTCCCGGTTGGAGTTGTAAGTGTAATCGAACTGGTTTGCGATATTTCTGTCGAGGCTGCTGGTTCCTTCCCGCAACGGCACTCGAACATTCCAGTACCATGCGCGAGAGGTGTTGGGAGCCGTCGCCGGAAGCCCGAACGTGACCTGTACGTCGTCGAAGTTCCAGTTGGTGCAGTCCGCGGTGGCGTCGGCCAGATCGGAAAAGCACCCTTCCAGACGCTTGGCTGGGTCTGGGTGGTTGTCCAAACCTGTACCGGTGTCGTCATCGGTTCCGAATATGCCGTCCGGGCCTACGCGGGTAGCCCGGGGCGTGTCCAGGCCATCGTCATTGGTTCCCGCAATGCCGTCCGGGCCGGTCGAGTACCAGCTGTTGAAGTATTCCCCAATGTCGAATCGCCGCTGGAAATCGAAATAAACGGCGTTGCCGCGCATTTTGTAGACAAGGCCGTTGGCCGTCGGCTGCAGCGAGTAGTCCAGCACTCCGTCGGAATAGTAAAGGCCGGTGGTCAATCCGCCTGCAGTAAATGTAGGCGGGGTTCCGTCGTCGCCTTGAATGAATTCAAGATCTCCGGAGTTCCCCATCCGAATCGTTATCGAATTGACCGGAAATTCTTCCGTCGCAGCGCTTGCGCCGGGCACGAACAGCGATTTCCCGTCTTCATACCTGACCGCAGTCTTCACCACCTGAAGCCGATCGCTGTCTTCTGTTTTGTCTCCGACTTCGTCGTCCGCGGCAGCGCGCGGAGTCCGTGCAAACATGCTGGATGCTTCAGATGCGGCGACCGTCGCCGGCGTTTCAACGAAAGGCCCTGTCGTCGGCTCCCTCGCAGCCCAAATCAGGCTCGAGTGCTCGTCCGCCAGTTTCGGCGCAACCAGTTTCGGCGCAACGGGTCCGGTCGCTTCGGCCGTCCCCGGAGACTGCCCGCTCCCGCTGCAAGCTGCAAGAACGAAGGCAGCAATGCTCGAACTTACCCAAAATCGCTTACCCATTGTCATTACCTCATTCGATCCTGAATAGCATTTCCAAGTGCAGCGGAGCGTCCGTCCACCCGCCCGTTCCGCGCGATTTGTCATTCTTCAGACGGTATTTGAACCGCGCCGAAACTGCCGACAATTCCGCCCCAGCGCTTCTTTCGCGTATCGCCGGGAAGATACCAGTAGCCGGCTGTCTCAAGCTCGTTCAAATTGTCCCTGGGACCGTACAACGTGCCGCTGAACGTCGCAGGACTGGCGTCGAATGAGGTCGGATAATCGTCGTAGCAGCCGTTGGCGGGGGCGGCGCACCATTCCGTCCAGCTTGCGGACGAATCGAATACCCAGCTAATCGTCCGCCACGCCGAACCAGTCCAATACTGGTGAAATATCCCTCCTTCGTAGCTCCCGTCGGCGTTGATCTTCGCTCCATCTGTCGAATAATCCTGCTCCCAAGTGCCGCTGTCCGACTTGTAGTCCCTGCTCGCCAAGACCAGCCGATGGTGCTTGTCAGGTTCGTTCTCACCTGTCTGGCGGATCCTTATCGCTTCGTCCCACCTGACCCAGACGCCCTCGGGCGCCAATTGCTCGAAATTCAGGAATTCGCCGGAAATCGTGTTGGCGCCCGAACCGATCCTCGCATTCAGGATGATGTCCGCTCGCAAATCGACCCTGAGCGGGTTCTTGTTGTCGAAGTGCTGATACATCAGCGCCATGGTTTTGCCTTGAAAGCTCAGGTTGACGGGCGAGGAGATGTCGGTCGTCTTTTTGCCCTCGGCATCCTCGAACGCATCGTAGCCGAAGTGGAAGCCTTGCATCCTGCTGGGCAGCGCCGCAGTGGAGAGATCCGCCAAAGTGTCCGTATGGACGAACATTCCGTAGGCGGCATAAGACAGGAACTGTTCGACGTCGTCTTCGGCGTAGCGTCTGCCCTTGGGATATTCCGTTTGCCTGTCGACCCCTCCGTAATTGGTCACCCAAAGCTCGTAGAGCCCGAGATCCCACAAGGTCCGACCCTTTCTGAAGTAATTCAGCAAATTGCTGTGCTGCGCGCTTTGCCCCCTCAAGGGAACTCGGGAACTCCAATAGTAAGAACGCTCTCCGCCGGGATCGGTTCCCGGCGTTCCCGTCCAAGTTACGGACAGATCGTCGAAATTCCACGCGGTGCATTTGGCGAGGTCCTTTTGCCAGCAATTTTCGTCGTCGTCCGTGTTGGGCAGAAGGTCTGCTCCCAAATCCTCCCATGCGTCGATGCTGCTGCCGATGTCGAAACGGCGTTGATTGTCATGGAAGGCGACGCCGGCGCCGCCGTATTTGTAGACGATTCTGTTCCCGTCCATCCGAATGGAGGAAACCGGCACCCCGTCCGTGTTGCTGTAAGTTTCGCCTGTGCCGTCCTGCCCCTGAATCTTGACGTCGCCTGCCGTGGTCGTCCCGATTCGGACGGTCACTTGGCGGAGCGGCAACTCGTCGGTCGAGCCCGGACTGTCCGCGGAAATGACGCGCTTGCCATCCGAATACGGCACGGCGTCTTGCTGAATTTCAAGACGATCGGCGTCCGGCAAGGCCGTGCCGTCGTTCGCGGCGCGCGGATGGGCGACAATCGCGGCACTCCCCACGTACGGAGCCGTTCCGGGCTCCCCCGCGACCGGTCCGAGCCTTCTCGTAAGGGAGTAAGGCCCAGAATCCGGCTCCCCCGTCGACGGGACAAGCTGTCTCACCGCCTCAATCCGGCGATTGGCCGCAACCTGGAAAATCTGGACTTGCGCGAAAAACCGCGCCGTCGCCGTTTGCACATCAAGCGCCCGGAGTTGCGCCGCAGCGCTCGCTCCGGTGGGCGCGTCGCCCACGGCGGCCGCGTCGTCCCGGGCGGCCTGCGCCTCTCTGACCGCGTCCGCAAGCAGCCTCACCGCCTCGCCAAGAGCCGTCCGCGCCGCCTCGGTCGACGCGCGCTCCGCAGCAGTTTCGGCAGCGGCGAGCCGACTTTGAGCTGTCAACAGATTCACGTTCGCCATCAGAGATTTTTCGTTCGCTCGTTCCACGGCAAGCCGCCAGGTCACGACGGCGCGTTCCGCCGCAGGCGCGGTCTGCAATTCAGTCTCCAATTCCATGATGGTCTGCTGAGCGTTCCGCAGATCCATTCGCGCCTGTCGAAATTCCGGACTGGTTGGATCCGCTGGATCTGTCGGTTGGCTCGGGTCGCCCCCCGGTGCAGCAGTCGGAGTGCCGCCGCCGGAGCAGGCCGCAAGCCCGAGACTCAACGTGAAGATAGGAATTATCAACAAACCGAACTTTGTCATTGCCACTGCCTCTTTGGACGCAAACCGCTTGACCGAGCCATCTCAACGGTATGAATTGAAGATCGGGGCGGACACTAAAGTTCATGAAATCAATATGTCAACCCCCCCCCCTGCCTCGGGTAGGTTGCTTCCCAGCCTTTATTTCCGACATGCCTGAAAAAGCCTTTTCTTTCATTTATTTTACGGAGTCCGTCGCCCAATGTTGCAGTTGGGTAACACAAATTGGCCGAAGGTTCGGCGAGGATATGTTTTGGGGAATCTTTTGCCCATTTGATTTGGCCGTTAGGTTCCTTGCGCAAGAACCGAGCGGAAAGAAGCATGGTGCAGGGATTTCATCGACGAGTGGTCTGACCGCCCATTGATGCGACTCCCCCTTGATGCGGGGTTGTCTGGATTAAGTCAAATGTAAAGTTCATATTGTTCAAGCAAGTGATTTCATTTCAATATTTGTAGTTTCGTTGGCAAAGGCTGTATATGGACGGAAACCGCCGGAGGGAGGGCGCAATTCTTTTTTAGGTTGAGACGGTTCCGCGCTTTCGGTTTCACCGGAGTTCTGTGTTCAAGGGTTGCAGACGCGGTCCTCGAGGTACGGCATGGATCGGTTCCGGACCGGCTTTCGAAGACCGGCGAACGGCGGGCTCCGCGCATCCGGGCGCGAGCAGCAGAGGTCGTCATGGCAGTCGAGGCACGGGAAAGGGATTCCGCCATCCGGAGGCGGCGGCGCTTTTGCGACGTTGGGCCAACGAGCAGACGGCGAATCAGTCTCCTTTGAATCTCGAGCAGTACGGCGTTTTCATGCACTATTGGCGCGAGGGCGGCCGGTTGCTTTGTCGCAAGGTCGCGGCGTCCGGCCTCCGAGATGGAAGCGCACCGTGCTCAGAACTAGGCGGCTGACCCTGATCGGCTGCCCCTCCGCCGGACGTGGCGGAGCTCGCCGATCATCGCCGAATCCCAAGGAGGCTCCAGCCCTCAGAGAGGGTTGGCGGATGCCTCGGAACCTCGGCTCGACTGACGACCGACGTCGGCGGTCCATCAAGTGTTCTGCGAAGTATTGGGGCGCTCCCTCCCGCAACATGCGGCAAGGTGAATCAAGACACACAACCAAATCAGGAGCACCTGATGCCGGAGTTGCACAACCGAGCCGTTTCGTCCACCCATTTCTCGGACATTCGCCCCGCCATCAGGGATGCGATTGACGTCGGCCTCGACGGCGGATTGATCCGTGCGATGTTCAATGCCCTGTCGAGACGCCGTGCAACCCGGGGCCTGACTCGATCTGAACTTCAACCCTTTTGGTTGAAAAGGATTTTTTGGGCGTCCCGCTGATTCGAAATATTGCTTCGCCGGTCCTCTGCCAGCGCCCTGCCGGCCTGCACCGCGGGCCGGTCGCCGACCCGCTTCAGCCATTCGGCCATGTTCGGGAACTTGCCGATATCTTGTTCTTGCCCCTCCCAAAGCGATGCCCAAGGCCAGACCGCCATGTCGGCAATCGAATAATCGCCCGCGACATAATCGCGGTCGGCGAGTCTTCGGTCGAGTACGCGGTAAAGCCTGGAAACTTCGTTTTTGTAGCGATCCTTCGCGTAGGGAAGGTCTTGAGGCGGCTCCATTGACGGCGCGTATCGAATGAAGTGATGCGCTTGTCCCGCCATCGGGCCGACTCCGCCCATCTGCCACATGAGCCACATGTCGACTTCGACGCGCTCCCGTTCGGAAGAGCCGTAAAAGCGCCCGTGTTTCCGGCCCAGATACTGAAGGATGGCGCCGGATTCGAATATGCCTATCGGCTCTCCGTCGGGCCCCTCATGGTCGACAATTGCGGGCATGCGATTGTTCGGCGCAATCTTCAGAAAATCCGGATCGAACTGGTCGCCCGCTCCTATGTCCACCAGATGCAAGTCGTAGGGCAGCCCGAGCTCTTCCAACGCGATGGATATCTTCCAGCCGTTGGGCGTCGGCCAGTAATGCAGGTCAATAGGTTTGGTCATGCGCGCCTCCGATCAAGAACGGGGTCATACACGCGATCGGGAATCGGATTCAATCCGAATTGCGCCCAAGTCGAAATTGCCCCGCTTGGGCGGCAACAGCGGTCGCGCAGGCGAATTGCGCATCAATTGCGGCGAGCGCGGGACGCTTCCGATTGCCGCGCGGGCAGTGGACGCGCCCCTCCGCCCGTTTCTGATCGATGGCTCATGAATTCTTTACGCGGCATTCGGCGTATTGGACGGCGGATCAGCGGCGCTGTCGATGAAATTCGCTCGCGGTTCGACGCCGGAATTCTCGGATTTGATTTGACTGTCGCGTTTTTAGAGCTATTTCAAGCCTTTCGTATCGCATGATTTGCAAACTCGGAAGTCACGACGCTCGTTTGCAGAGCGCCTGGATTTGGTCGGTCGCGTTTGGAACGCGAGGAGTCGGATGAATATGCCACGCTCACGGAACACCCGAGCGGTTCATGAGGGAACCAAACGGAGCGCATACGGTGAAACGTCCGAAGCCATATTTCTGACGCAAGGCTTCGTCTACGAAAGCGCGGAACAAGCGGAAGCGCGCTTCATCGAGTCGGGTGAAGACGAATACGTCTACTCCCGCTACGGCAATCCGACTGTCAGAATGTTTGAAGAGCGCATGGCGTCCTTGGAAGGCGCCGAAGACGCTTTTGCGACGGCTTCGGGCATGGCAGCGGTGAATGGATCGCTCTTTTCCATGCTGAAAGCCGGAGATCATGTGGTTTCATCCAGAGCCTTGTTCGGATCATGCCTTTACATCGCGGAGCAATTGCTGCCGCGCTTCGGAATCGAGGTTACGTTCGTCGACGGCGCCGAGCTGCGCCAATGGTCGGATGCCGTTCGCCCCGGCACCAAGGCCGTATTCATGGAATCCGTCTCCAATCCGACGCTTGAGGTCATCGACCTGAAGGCGGTCGGCGAAATCGCTCATGCCAACGGCGCCATGATGGTCGTGGACAATGTTCTTTCAACGCCGCTGTTCCAGAACCCGTTCGCGTGCGGCGCAGACGTCGTGGTCTACTCCGCCACGAAGCATTTGGACGGCCAAGGAAGATGCCTGGGCGGCGTCGTTCTCGGATCCAAGGATTATGTTCGCGGCACTCTTGAACCTTACATGAAGCATACCGGCGGCTCGATGAGTCCGTTCAATGCCTGGATAATGCTGAAGGGAATCGAAACCCTTTCGCTCCGGTGCAATGCATCTGCGGATGCGGCCTTGAGAATTGCGGGGCATTTGGACGGACATCCGAAACTCGGGCGCGCGATATACCCTCATCTCGCCAGCCACCCGCAATACGAGCTGGCCAAGGCGCGGATGGAAAAAGGCGGTACTGTGCTGTCCATCGATTTGAACGGCGGAAAGGATGCTGCGTTCAGATTCGTCAATGCGCTCAGAATTTTCAAGATTTCGAACAATTTTGCCGATGCGAAAAGCTTGGCTACGCATCCCGCGACCACAACGCACCAGCGTCTTTCGGAGGCGCAGCGCGAGCATCTCGGAATAACGGAAGGTTTGGTGCGGCTCTCGATCGGTTTGGAGGACCCTGACGATCTGATTTTCGATTTGGAAGCCGCGTTGAGCGCGGCGTAGTTGAACATGATCGTTCGCAGACGGCATCCCGATGAAATTCGCATGCGCTCGATGATCGGAATTTCGGCCGACGGATCGAACACGCGGACTGGCGGAAGCGCATTGAGCGCTATTGCGAGCAATGTTTGATATCAGGCCCGTCGTATATTTCATTGGAATCCTCGTTGCCGGCTTGGGGGCTACGATGCTTCTGCCGCTGTTTGCGGATTTGATTGCAGCCAACGGTCATTGGAGCACATTCGCGATTTCCGCCGCATTCACGTTCGCGATCGGCGTCGCGATGGCGATCGCTTGCAAGAACGGCGTTGGCGAGGGTCTGACAATCAGGCAGACTTTCGTTCTCACGACCGGCGTATTCGTTGTCATTTCGATTTTCGCCGCGATTCCGTTTTTGTTCGGAGCGACGGATGCGCGCTTCGTGGACGCAGTCTTCGAATCCATGTCCGGGCTGACCACGACCGGCGCGACCGTGTTCGTCGGGCTCGACAACATGCCGGAAGGGTTGCTGCTATGGCGGGGAATGCTTCAGTGGTTGGGCGGCGCATGGATGATAGTCGTTGCGATCATCGTTTTTCCGCTTTTGCGGGTCGGCGGAATGCAGCTTTTCCGGTGGGACGGCCACGACACGATGGGGACGATTCAAACCCGCGCGGTCGAGGTCACGAGGTCGATCTCCATAATCTACATCGGCCTGACTATTGCTTGCGCCTTCACGTACATCGCTGTCGGAATGCCGGCGTTCGATGCGCTCGTGCACTCGCTTACGACCATAGCGACAGGCGGTTTCGCCAACCGCGACAGCTCATTCACGGAAATGGGCAAATGGGCCGAGTACGTCGCGGTGCTGTTCATGATTCTCGCTTCGCTGCCGTTCTTTCGGTACATGCAGGCCATGCAGGGAACCTTGAAGCCGCTCGTCAAGGATAACCAGATCAAGGGATTCTTGCTTGTCGTCGCGGCTATTTTCGCGGTCCTGGTCTATTGGCAGTTCGACCGAGGCGAGACCGAACTTGAATTCGTCGTGAGGAAAGTCCTCTTCAACAGCGTTTCGATAATTTCCGGGACCGGCTATGCGAGCGCCGACTACAGCCTGTGGGGGAGTTTCCCCGTTGTCATGTTTTTTCTGATCGGCCTCATTGGAGGCTGTGCGGGCTCTACGAGCTGCTCGATAAAGATCTTCCGATTCCAACTGCTCGTCGCGGCGATAAAAATCCGCATCCAAAGGCTCCGAATGCCAAACGCTGTCTCGGCCGTTCGATACGACGGGCACTCGGTCAAACCCGAAGTCCTCACTTCGGTCATTACGTTCTTTTTCGCATTCATCGGCACGCTGGCAGGCGTCGCAGTGCTGCTTGCGCTGTCCGGACTGGATTTCATCACTTCAGTGTCCGGCGCTGCGGCGGCGCTGGCGAATATCGGGCCGGGACTCGGCAGTGAGATCGGGCCGTCCGGCAACTATTCGGAAGTCAACGATTTCAGCAAATGGGTGCTCGTCGTCGCAATGATGATCGGCAGGCTCGAGTTGATGACTGTTTACGCGCTTTTGAGCGTAAGATTCTGGAGGGGTTGAGATGGCCGGACCGGATTGCAGTCCCCGGCGTCAAACCTTCGGATTCCAAATTTGTCGAGCGCTGGCGGACCGCGGCGTTCGCACGGTTTTCGGCATACCCGGAATCCATAATCAAGAGCTTTATCGCGGCCTCTCGACTGCTCGCATTCGGCATGTTTTGACAAGGCACGAGCAAGGCGCGGGCTTCATGGCGGACGGATATTCGCGGGCCACGGGCAAGCCGGGAGTCGCGTTCGTAATCAGCGGGCCGGGATTGGCGAACATTCTGACGCCTGTGGGCGAGGCTTATGCAGACTCGGTGCCGATGCTTGTCGTTGCCGCTTGCTTGAGCGATTCTTCGAAGGGCGCGCCGCGCGAACGCCTTCACCAAATGAAATCTCAGCGCATGTGCGCTGAATCGGCGGCCGACTGGTGCGAAACGGCTCCGTGCATTGAAAGCTTCTGCGAAGCTGCGGACCTTGCGTTCAAGGAATTTGCGGCGGGCCGCCCGAGGCCGAAGATAATTCAAGTGCCGCTCGATGAGTTGCCGAAGCCGTCTGGGCAGCCGACGGATCCGCCGCCGGTCGGGAGGCCCGCCGCGCCGGAAAGGTCCGGCGTGGCGAAAGCTGCCGAACTGCTTCGAAACTCGAAAAAGCCGCTGTTCATATTCGGCGGCGGTTCCGCCGGCGCTGCGGCGGCCGCGCGGCGCGTGGTCGAATTGACGCAAGGAGCCGTTTTCACGACCATTGCCGGACGGGGTGTCGTGCCGCAAGAATATCCCTTGAACTTCGGCGCATTCCTCGCGCGAAGGGAAAGCTTGGCTCCATTGGCTTCAGCCGACCTGCTGATCGCTGCGGGAACCTCTCTGTCGGAAGTCGACATATGGCGGGGTGAACTGGGCCACACTGCGCCGATGGTGCGGGTGGATATCGAATCCGGCATTGCGTTTCAGGACGAGCCCGACAGCATTCCGGTGGTCGGAGATTCAAAGCTGTTTTTCGAAATGCTTGAACATGAGCTTTCGAGCGCCCGGCAGGAAAGCGAATGGCGAGCGGAAGAAGTCGCGCGCATTCGACTTTCGATGCGCGCATCTTGCGAGTCGGAAAGACCGGATGTCGCGCCCGCTGCGGATGCGCTGGCCAGATCCATGCCTGAAGACGCGATTGTTTATTCAGACATGACGCAGTTCGCGTATGCGGCCAATGAACTGATCGACGCGACGAATCCAGGAAGATGGCATCATCCTTCCGGTTTCGGCGCCTTGGGCTACGCGCTTCCGGCGGCGATCGGAGGCAAGATCGGTCGTCCCGACGCCAAAGTGATTGCGGTCGCCGGAGATTACGGATTTCAATTCACGATGCAGGAATTGGGCGTCGCCGCGGAGTTGGGGCTGTCGCTTCCGGTTCTGCTTTGGGACAACGAAGGTCTCAAAGAAATCGAGGACTCGATGGCGCGCGAGGACATCCCGACAGATGCGCTTCGGTGCAGGAACCCTGATTTTGCTCTGCTGGCGAAAGCCTACGGAATCGATGCGATCGAGCCCGGAACGCTGTCCGAACTGCCCGCCGCGATCAAAAGCGCCTTCTCGAAGAATTCGCCGACATTGATTCATTTGCGATCAGACGTTCGCTGAAGCGGCAAGCCTGCGCATTCGAGCGATTGGTTTTTCCGTGGCGGCGGCCGGCAACCCGATCGCTCTGCAGGAACGACGCAGCAGCCGTCCTGCTTGCAGTCGAATGCTTCCGCGAAAACATGCTTCGGGCCGATTTCATCGGATGGATGTTTACCGCGCTGCAGCCGCATGACCAAGAACATGAAACGCACCCGCGGCTCGCCGCGCCCGAGCGGTCGCTGTCAATGCTAAAACAGGATCCGCCTCGCAATCCATCCGAGCCAATCCGCTCGGCGCCTTCGACCGGGTTTCATCGCGCTTCCCCATGCAGGCGAGCGGAACGCAATCGCCGCCTCAAACAGGTCGGACACGCGACAGCGCTTGATCCGATGCCCGGAGTCGGAAACGGAAAAACCCGTGTCGCATAGAACTTCTCCGCGCGAAGCCCCTGCGCTCCAAAGGTTCATGGAGCGGAACGACCATTCGAATTGCAGTTCGCGTTCCGTCAGGCCCGGATCAACAAAAGAAAAACTGCCGCGCCTTTCGGCGCGGCAGTCAGCCTCTTCAGAAAAGGTCGCAGTTAGTCTTCCGGCCTTTGCTTGGCGCCGAAGCTGCCAATGATATTGTACTGGAACTTTATATTGTGGGGAGCATCTGTATCCCTTGGTCCCATGCCCCAGCTTCCGGCAATTTCAAGGTCGGAACTTAATTCGCGATTGCCGTAGAAATTCCCTTGGAACACCCCGCCAGCGCCGCCCGGTCCGGCCCCGTGGATCGCGCCGGAACCGCCGTAGGTAAGCTGTTCCATCAGCGCCACTCGCAAATCGTATTGATCCCTCCGCCGGTTGTATGCTGCCGTCGCAACGAGGTCGCTGGGGTCCGGCGCCGTGCCCGGTCGCTCATCCATCGGGATGCTATCGGCAGGATTTATCAGATTTGTAATTGGCCTCAAACCGGCCCAGCCGTCGACCGATGGTCCGTTGATTTCATCCTGCACGTCAGCTGCAGTTCGCCGCTGGCCGACTAGATTGAATTTCGCCACGCCTTTGAACGCGCCGTTCGCATCTATGGGGACTGCGGAGCCGGTCGGGGTGCCGTCTTCATTCATGTAGACCTTGAACCCTTGAGGATACGTAATCCAAATCTTGTCAAGGTTGCTCCATTCTTCAAAGTTGGACAATTCGCCTCTGAGATTAGTTGCTCCGGTTCCCCCTTTCGCGATGTTCACCGTCAAAGTCGCATCCCCGCGCAGAAACCTGTTGGCTGCATTTGCAGGGCTGACGACTGTTCGCGAAGAACTATCGGCTGTGCCAGTGAACGCTCTCGCGAGAGTCGCCCCCTCGAATGTTCCGCCCGTGATCGCTGTCCCTATGTCTCTGGTCCGCTGGCCGTCGCTGTCCGCAAATGCTGTGTACCCGAAATGCATGCCCTGCACTCGCGAGGTTGAAACGCGGAAATAGTCGGTATTGAGGAGAATTGTCTGAGTCAGTGGAACCAAATTCCCATTACCATCTCTTTCTGTCACCTCGGTATAATCGGTTCCGTCCGACTGTTTCGCTGTGACGCTGTCGGAGCCAGCGATGCCACTGGTGCCAAGGGCACGAGGATCCCCAGTGAACACGAACAGCCCGTACGCAGCGTAATTCAGGTAATAATACTTGTCGTCGCTGGGACAAGCGCCGTTGTTCGCGCTTGAAAGCGAACGGTCAGGGCAGGTTACGTCTCCCGAGTTCGCATCCGGTTCAAGAACATCGTCTACGCCGGCGCTGTTGGACAGCCAGACCTCGTACATGCCTAGACGCTCTTGACCTGCAGGACGCGCGAAGGTGCCCGCCACATAATTTGCTTGCGAATTCAGTTGCGTCGAATCCGGTTCTGCGATGCCCCTCCAGTAGAAATCGCCGTTTCCGAACCAATTGGTTTGTTCGGTTCGTCTCGGATATGTTCTGACGAGCGGTTCATCGAACGTGATCTTGAGATCCCATGCGTTTCCGCCGTTGGCCACATCGGCAAAAGTATTGCCTATATCTCGGTCGATTTTTTTTCGCATATCCAAGTAGTCGGTGTCGTAATCGCCTGTGGCCGCACGGGTGCGCAGCCCGCCGGTGCGGATTTGAAGGCCGGAATTGGTGATTGTCAGCCCGGTTTGAAGGCTTGTATCGAAATTGACCCGTCCCTGCGCGTGAGTAACATACCCCTCGACCTTGAATTCGTCTCCGCTGCCGAAGACGCTTTTGCCCGCGGAATACATTCTGGTCTGGAATTTATTGGCCGTGATGACATCGTCTCCAGTATTGGCGATCTGAGTATCGTCAGTAGTGGATGCATCCTTGGTTCGTGCCGTCCTAAAGATCCTTATGGTGTTGGCGCCGTCATTCGGTTCCAAAGCCTCGCCGCCTGCCAGCTTGTAGCGCTCGAGCCTCGTTCCGTACCAAGCGAGAGAAGCAAGCGCCGTGTCGAGGCGTCTCGTCAGCGTTCCTTGGAGCGCCTCCAAACGGGTGAAGCGGTCGAACGCAGCGAGTTGTTCTGTCGGCGTTGCGCTCGCCGAGGCTTGGATGGCTTTGTATGCTGCCTTGACCGCATCGTCGATTGCTTTTCTGGCTTTTTCAATCTCGGTCCGTGCCCCGGCGCGGTTTACACCGCTAGCCAGCTCGATCGCATCTTCAGCTTGTTTCTGGAGCCTATCCCGCTCCGCCGATCCGGAATCCCCGTTATCGTCGTCCCCGTTATCGTCGTCCGGGGTTCCGCCGTTCGTATCGCCGTCCGGGGTTCTGTCCTCCGCGCCCGTCGGTCCGGCGGGAGGATTGCCGCCGGAGCATGCGCCGACCAGCAATGCCGCGCTGCAGGCGAGGGCGGCCACGAGTTTCCAATTCACTTTCATTTCTCCGTCTAGGTCATTTGCCTGAATGCTTTCCGCAGCTTGCTGCGAATCGCATGCCAAACATAAGCATTTAAAGTAAGAAATTCAAAATCAAAAGGGTGCGTCCCAGGGTGCGTCATGTTTTTGGGTTGAGTTGGTTCCATGCTATCGCGCGCCGCCTTGGTCCGGTGTTTCGAGTGTTACAATAGTTGTTTGACCAAGAATCTTGAAACGCGCACCGGGCGATCATTGGCATGGATATCTCGCAAGATTGGCTTGACATTCATTGAACGCCTCCGAAAAACCCTTGCGTTTGGCGCTCAGGCGTTCGCTGAACCTGCAAACCTGCGCGCTCGGGCGATTGTTTTTCCGCGGCAGGCGGCAGCTCAGCCGTTCTACGGGAAGTCAGCCAATTCAAGTGACGTATTTTACCGACGTTTCTACGGCGTGGAGAAACGAGTCGGCTGACGAACTCGCTGACAGAAGCAGATAGCACAGCTCGGATTCGCAATACACGACGCTGCCCATATGCTCCATCACCGTGCGTGTTGCTGAGCCTGCCGGAAACGAACTCGGACTTACGTCGACAGGGCAGATTCGTTCCAAAGCGCTGGCTGAATGCGCGCCGCTGAGGCGCAACGCCACCCAGTTGTCCGATTGATCGGTGTAATATGCCGCGTCGCCCAACTCGCCCGCGACCCGCTCAACAGGCGCCGGACCGTCGTTTCGAAACAAGGCGAAGTGCATGTCCCGCGCCATGAACACGAGAGTGATGCCGGACTCGTCGGAAACCGCAGCGGTTCCGGGGCGAGGCGGATCGATGCTCCAAGCCTTGGAAACCGCCGAACGGAGTCGTTTGCCTCCGCCCACCGGGCACGCGATGGAAACGATCGCCAGATCCTGGACTTCTTCAATCCTGGTTCCGCCGAACTCTTGCGAATAGCCGCCGAGCAGCGGCTCGGAAACGAGCTGGAATTCAGGCACGCAGTCTTTTCCCTTCCGGATCGAAGAAATGCGGCGAGACGATTTCGACCTCTACGTTGTCGCCGCGAACCGGGTCTGCGGCCATGACCGTTTCGCCAAGCCTGGCATCGCCTCGCTTGATGAATCCGAGGCCGATCATGTGTCCGAGGATGGGCGAATACGCGACCGAAGACATCCATCCCTCGTCGTTCTCCAACTTCTGTTCGGCGTCGACGGCGACGAAATGCGATCCTGCATTGAACGACTTTTCCCAATCGACGGGTCGAAATCCCGCGAGCTTGAGCGCATCGTCCTTGTTGAGTTCCTCCCGTTGCGAAAGGACATTCCCGATGCAGTCCTTCTTTTTCGACACGAACCGCCCGAGCCCGAGATTCAGGGCGGTCGTCTGGCCGTTCAGCTCGTTGCCGGCCGGATGGCCTTTTTCGATCCGCATGACGCCCAGCGCTTCCACGCCGTAGGGCACGGCGTGATACTCCTCGCCCGCCGCCATCAGCGCCGCCATCATTGACCGCCCGTACGAGGCGGGGACGGCGATCTCGTACGCGAGTTCGCCGGAGAACGAGATGCGGAACAATCGCGCCGGCACGCCGCCGCACGCAGTGATCTCGCCGCACGCCATGTACGGGAAAGCCTCGTTGGAGATGTCGCAATTCTCGTCCACGATCTTGCGGAGCAGGTTTCGCGAGTTCGGACCCGCGACGGAGAACTGCGCCCAGCCGTCGGTCGTGGAAATCAGATGGACGTCCATTTCCGGCCACAGGCACTGTCTGGCGAATTCGAGTTGCCTGAACACGAGACCGGCATTCGCAGTCGTTGTCGTCATCACATAGTGATGCTCGCCCAGCCTTGCCGTCGTGCCGTCGTCGTATGCTATGCCGTCTTCGCGGAGCATCAATCCGTACCGGACTTTTCCGACTTTGAGCGTAGTGAAGCCGTTTGAATAGACACGGTTCAGGAACGCATTCGAGTCGCGCCCCTGTATGTCGATCTTGCCCAACGTGGAAACATCGCAAATGCCGACGGACCGCCGAGTTGAAAGCACCTCGCGGTCGACGCTTTCCCTCCAGGTCGTCTCGCCTTCGAGGGGAAACCATTGCGCTCGAAGCCAAGCTCCCGTTTCGACGAAAACAGCTCCTTGCTCCTCCGCCCACGCGTGGCTCGGAGGCTTGCGGCATGGTCTGAAGCTTTTTCCCCGCGACCGGCCGCCCAGCGCGCCCATCGCCACGGGCGAGTACGGCGGGCGGAAAATTGTCGTTCCGGTCTCCTCGACGGATTTTCCTGTGAGTTCCGCCATGATCGCAAGCGCCAAGACGTTCGAGGTTCGGCCTTGATCCGTCGCCATTCCGAGGGTCGTGTAGCGCTTCAGGTGTTCCACCGAGCGGAATCCCTCCCTGAAGGCGATCCTGACGTCCTTGACGGTCACGTCGTTCTGCTGATCCACCCAGGCGTTTCCGCGGCTCTGGCTGACGTGCCAGAACGGAGAAATCGAGACTGCTTCGTCTTCCGCGCTCGGCGGATCGAAACTCCCGGCGGAAAATCCGCAATCCGAGGCCGCTTCAGACCCGGCCTTCGCGCCTTCCTTGAGCGCGGCCGCCAATCCGAAAGATCCCCGCGCGGCTCCTGCGACGGACATTCCGGTCGGCAGCTCGCCGTGCGGCACGAACGCGGAAATATCGGAATTCCAGGCCGGCCGCCCCCTCGTGTGGCAGGTCAGGTGGACATTCGGACTCCAGCCGCCTGAAACGGCGGCGCAGTCCGCGGGAACGACCTGTCCTCCCGAAAGCGTGATTGAACGCAATGCCTTGCGGCCGGTTGTGTCGGCGACGCGGCCTCCCATGACAATGCTTGCGCCGGGGATATGCTGAGGCGCCGGCCCGGCCCGGGTGTCGATCACGGCCGTTATCTCGACATCGTGCCGCAGCAAGTCCGCAGCCGTGCGCCATCCGTCGTCGTTGTTCGTGAAGACCGCGACCTTCATTCCCGCCGCGACGCCGTACCGGTTCATGTACGACCTGACTGCGCCCGCAAGCATCACGCCGGGCCTGTCGTTGTTGCCGAACGCGATCGGCCGTTCCGTCGCGCCCGCGCAGAGTACCGAACGCTTCGCATACATCCGCCAAAGAATTTGGCGCGGTTTCCCGGCTGCTTGTTGCAGATGATCGGCCGTGCGCTCCAATGCTCCGAAAATTCCATGATCGAATGATCCGTAGACGGTAGTGCGGGGCATGAGGACGACGTTCGGCAGCGAGGCCAGTTCCTCGACCGCATTCTTCGCCCACTCTGACCCGGCCGCTCCTGCGACTTCGAAAGACTCCGAATTGAGCCGTCCCCCCATGCGGAAGTCTTCGTCCGCAAGGACGACGCGAGCCCCCGCTCGTCCGGCCGCCAGTGCGGCGCTCAGACCTGCGGGTCCTGCGCCGATCACAAGGACGTCGCAGTGCCGGAAGCCTTTGTCGTAGACGTCGGGATCCGGCTCCGACGACAAGCGGCCCAAGCCGGCGGAGGCGCGGATGATCGGCTCGTAGAGCTTTTCCCAGAGCGATTTGGGCCACATGAACGTTTTGTAGTAAAAGCCTGCGGTCAGGAACGCCGAAAACAGGTCGTTGATCGACATGAGGTCGTGTTCAAGGGAAAGTCGGTGGTTCTGGCTCGTCGCGGCCAATCCTTCGAACAATTCGACGGTGGTCGCTTTGGTGTTCGGTTCCTGGTGCGGGCCGCTTCTCAATTGAACGAGCGCATTGGGCTCTTCCGATCCGGCGCTGAACACGCCGCGCGGCCGGTGGTATTTGAATGAGCGCCCGACAAGGCGACGGCCGTTCGCAAGAAGCGCGGCCGCCAGCGTATCTCCCGGATGCCCCTCCAAGCTTCGCCCGTCGAATGTGAATCTCAGCGTTTGCCCCCGGTCGATCAGGCCGTCGCAAATCCTGAAGTTCTGGCTCATTTGCTGCGCCCGGCGCTCAGCGCCGCGTCCCTCGCCAACTCGACTTTCGAAATCTCGTGAGTGACCGTGTCCCGGGTGACGATCAGCCAGGATCGGTCTCCGTGTTCGTGATACCACAACTC
This sequence comes from Paracoccaceae bacterium, assembly GCA_965205055.1. Taxonomy (GTDB): domain Bacteria; phylum Pseudomonadota; class Alphaproteobacteria; order Rhodobacterales; family Rhodobacteraceae; genus CBDBBY01. The sequence continues at coordinate 4,721,196 of OZ242030.1, forward strand.
CCTGTGTGCGCCCGCCGGATTTTCCCGGACGTACGCGTAGTCGTGGAATTTCTCCGCCGCGTCGGGATCGGACCAATCCGGCCGGTCGATCAGGCGGGCGTCGCCGAGGACGACGAATTCGGAAGAATCGCGCGGTCCGAGGAGTGGATGGTTGATGATCATGGCGGTCGTCCGATTCCGGAGTCAGTGCAGGTTGGGCTGGGCGCCCATGCCCTTTTCATCGATTATCCGCCCTCTCCGGAAACGGTCCAGGCGGAACCCGGTCGCCGTTTCGTGGGGAGAGTCCGTCGCCAGAAGATGCGCGGTGCAGTATCCCGACGCGGGAGTCGCCTTGAATCCGCCGTAGCACCATCCCCCGTTGAAATAGAGGCCGTCGATGTGCGTTTTGTCGATGAAGGGGGATCCGTCCATCGACATGTCCATGACGCCGCCCCAGATTCGAAGCAGCCTTGCCCGGCCGAGCGCGGGCATCAACGCCATGCCCCCTTCGCAGACATGCTCGACCGCCGGCAGATTCCCTCGCTGCGCGTAGGAATTGTATCCGTCGATGTCCCCGCCGAACACAAGGCCGCCTTTGTCGGATTGGCTCACATAGAAGTGGCCGGCTCCGAATGTGACGACGCCGGGCAGTACCGGCTTCAACCCTTCCGAAACGAAAGCCTGCAGCACGTGCGACTCGATCGGAAGCCGCATTCCCGCCAGCGACATGACCCGGCTCGACGATCCCGCGACGCATACGGCGACCTTGCCCGCGTCGATCGGCCCCTTGCTGGTTTCGACCCCGATGCACGTTCCGTTCGCAATCTTGAAGCCGGTCACCTCGCAATTCTGGATGATGTCGACGCCCAGAGCATCGGCGCCGCGCGCGTATCCCCAAGGCACCGCGTCGTGCCGAACGGTGCCGCCGCGCCGCTGGAGGAGTCCGCCCTTGACGGGAAACCGGGCGTTCTCGAAATCGAGTATCGGACAAAGGCGCTTGAGCGCGTCGGGGCCGAGCAGTTCCGCATCGACCCCGGCGAGGCGCATGGCGTTGGCGCGTCTCGCGAAGGCGTCCCGCTGCGGATCGCTGTGGAACAGATTGACGACCCCCCGCTGCGACACCATCGCGTTGAAATTGAAATCCTGCTCCAAGTTTTCCCAGAGCTTCAGCGAGAATTCGTAGAACGGCAGATTTTCGGGAAGCAGGTAGTTCGAGCGGATGATGGTCGTGTTTCTTCCGACGTTGCCGCCGCCGAGCCAGCCCTTCTCGAGCACCGCCACGTTCCGAATGCCGAACTCCTTGGCCAGATAGTATCCTGCGGCCATGCCGTGTCCGGCGCCCACGATGACGACATCGTAGCGCGGCTTCGGCTCGGGCTCGCGCCAAAGGCGGTGCCAGCCCTTGTTGCCGGTCAATCCTTCCTTGAATATCCTCCAAGCGGAATAACGCATGAGTTCGAAACCTCAGTTCGTCCCGGCAGAATTCGCGCCGCGCCGCAATACGTGTTCCGATCCGGCGCGAAGAATCAAGACGTCTGCTCCGAAACCATTCGTTGCGAAAGCCGGACTCTCGCCCGCTTTCAGCCCGCTTGCGCGGCGGACGGCGAGAGCGAGCACCGGCCTCGGTCCGGATTCGGCTCGACGTCCCTGTCGAGGATTTCGCCGAGCCGGTCGGCTCCGCCCACGTAATCCCCGTCGATCCAGATTTGCGGAACCGTGACGGGCGTTTTCGGCCCGATGATGGGTTTGACGCGCGCCAGCATTTCGTAAAGCGCTTGCGGATCCTTGACCACGTCGTGGTATTCGTAGTCCAGACCGGCGTCTTCCAGATAAGTCTTCGCGCGCTTGCAGTGAGGGCAGGTTTCTTTTCCGAACATGCGATTTCCCGATGCGGGGGTTCTGCGAGCGTGCGCGTCGATGACCGCTTCGGTGAACAAGCCCCTGTTGAGAGCGTGTCCTTGGCTGACGACTTTTCCCTCGACCAGGACGATCGGCGCGTGCCAGCCGCCGCGGGCGAGCGGGCGCCACCATTCCGACAGCCATTCCTTGGTTTCCACGCGGGCGGGGACGGAAGCCAGCTCGTTTTCAAGAGTGTCCTTGATGATGTCCGAAGTGAGCGAGCACTCGCCGCAGGGAATGTTCACCTTGAACGGCCCCCACGAGCCCGCCCACCTGTAGAGCGTGACGTCCACGGCGCCGGCCGGGTTCGGTTCGTTGGCCATAAGGCTTGCTCCTTGCAATCCAAGCGCTGGCGAGCTGCTTCGAAAGAGCCGCTTCGCCGGAAAGACATGAGTGCGCGCGCGGCGAATTTCAATGGCTGCCTCTCCTCGCTCTTCCTTAGCATCTATCGTCGGCGATGTCGCAAAAATAACTTGACATTGATTGAAATTCAACTATTTTTAATGCGGTGAAAAAAGAGAGATTGAACTCATGTGCGGAATTGTCGGTTTGTTTCTGAAGAATGACGAACTCAAGCCGAGGCTCGGCTCGATGTTCGCGCCGATGCTGGTCGAGATGAGCGAACGCGGACCGGACAGCGCGGGCGTGGCCGTCTATCGCGACGAAGCCGAGGGCATGTCGAAAATCACGGCGTGGCATCCCGATGAACGTTTCGGCTGGAATTCGCTTTGCCTCGCGATGCGGAAAAAATTGGATGCGTTGGTCATCGACCGTCCGAACGACACACACCATGTCATTCTGACGGATGCGCCTGCCGTCGAAGCGGCCGAGTTCGTCGAGAGCTTCGATCCGGACATCAACTTGAAGAGCATCGGGCGGGCGATGGAGATCTACAAGGAAACGGGTCTTCCGCAGGATGTCGTCTCGCGTTTCGGCATCGACCGGATGTCGGGAAGCCACGCCGTCGGCCACACCCGGATGGCTACCGAGAGCGCGGTCACGACTGCGGGGTCACATCCGTTCTCGACCGGGCCGGACATTTGTCTTGTCCACAACGGGTCGCTCTCGAACCACAACCGACTTCGCGTCCGGCTGCAGCGGGAAGGCATGCGGTTCAAGACCGACAACGACACCGAGGTCGCGGCCGCGTACGTCGCCTGGAGACTCGGCGCGGGGCGGTCGCTGAAGGAGTCGCTCGAGGATTGCCTGGAGGATCTGGACGGTTTCTATACTTTTGTCGCAGGGATCGGCGATGGGTTCGCGGTGCTGCGCGACCCGATCGCCTGCAAGCCTGCCGTGCTGGCCGAGACCGACGACTTCGTCGCGTTCGGCTCGGAATACCGGGCGCTGGCGAGCCTGCCGGAAATCCGGACCGCGAAGGTCTGGGAGCCGGAACCCGGAATTGTATACAGCTGGGGTGCGCGTTGATGGATGCTGCGGAGACCAATGCGCATGTCATCGACTTGGCCGAGGCGACGCTCAGGCAAGCCAATGCCGTTCTGCAATCGCGCAACGGAACCGACGAAAGCGGGCATTTCCGCATCCTGAATCCGAAAGGGGTGCATGCCTTGGCGTGCGGGCTGGACGCGCCCCATTCCGTGGAGATCGCCGGTCACGCAGGCTATTACTGCGCCGGAATGAACAAATTCGCCGATGTCTTGGTCGAAGGCAACGCCGGGCAGGGCGTGGCTGAGAACATGATGTCCGGTTCCGTTCGAGTCATGGGCGACGCCAGCCAGTCGGCCGGCGCGACCGCGCACGGCGGAACCCTCGTCATCGAGGGAAACGCCGGAGCTCGCTGCGGAATTTCCCTCAAGGGCGCCGAGATCGTCGTGAAGGGCAATGTGGGCCACATGAGCATGTTCATGGCGCAGGCCGGAACGCTGGTCGTCTTCGGCGACGCGGGCGATTCACTGGGAGATTCGATTTACGAAGCGCGCATTTATGTCGGCGGGAGGACGGGGACCTTGGGCGCCGATTGCGAAGAGAAGCCGATGGAGGAGGATCATCGGAAAGAGCTTCGCCGGATTTTGGATTGCGCGGGCATGGCGGACGCCGATCTGAAAAGGTTCCGCCGTTTCGGCTCGGCGAGACGCCTGTACAACTTCGATGTCAAGAATGTCGGCGAATATTGAGGGCGGAATGACAAGAGAAGACTGGAGCCTGCGCGAGTCCCACAGCTTCGATCGGCATGCGATCGACTACATCCGTCGCGCCGCCCGAACGGGCATTTATCGGATTCGCGGATTCGGAGCCAAAAGGCGGCTTCCGAACTTTGATGACCTGGTCATGAAAGGCGCGTCGATGTCGCGCTATCCGCTTGAAGGATACAGAGAGAAATGCGGCACCGACGTGACGCTCGGAGCGCGTTTCGCGAACAGGCCTATAGAGCTCAAGATTCCGATAACCGTTGCGGGCATGAGCTTCGGATCGCTTTCCGCGAACGCGAAGGAGGCGCTCGGTCGCGGCGCGAGCGAAGTCGGCACGAGCACGACCACCGGCGACGGGGGAATGACGCCGGAAGAAAGGGAGCATTCGAGCCAGCTCGTCTATCAGTACCTGCCCTCCCGGTATGGAATGAATCCGGACGACCTCAGGAAGGCGGACGCGATTGAAGTCGTTGTCGGGCAAGGCGCGAAACCGGGCGGAGGCGGCATGCTGCTTGGCCAGAAGATCACCGAGCGCGTCGCGGAAATGAGGACGCTGCCGGAAGGAATAGATCAAAGATCGGCCTGCAGGCATCCCGATTGGACAGGACCCGATGATTTGGCGATCAAGATACAGGAGCTGCGCGAAATAACGGCTTGGGAAAAGCCGATCTACGTGAAGTGCGGCGCGGCCAGGCCCTACTACGATACGGCGTTGTCCGTGAAAGCGGGCGCGGACGTCGTCGTCATCGACGGGATGCAAGGCGGAACCGCCGCGACTCAGGACGTCTTCATCGAGCACGTCGGGCTCCCGACGCTTGTCGCGGTCAAGGAGGCCGTACGGGCATTGATGGACCTCGACGCGCATAGGAAGGTCAATTTGATTGTCGGAGGCGGCGTCAGATCGGGCGCAGATGTCGCGAAAGCGCTTGCAATGGGCGCGGATGCCGTTTCGATCGGCACCGCGGCGCTTATTGCGCTCGGAGATCAGAATCCGGCTTTGGACGAGAAATACCGGGAAATCGGCTCGGCCGCAGGCTGCTGGGAAGACTATCAGGCGGGAACCGACCCGGCCGGCATCACGACCCAGGACCCTGAATTGTCGGCGCATCTCGATCCGGTGACCGGAGGGAAAATGCTTGCGAATTATTTGCGCGTGATGACCATGGAAGCCCAGACGATCGCGCGCGCCTGCGGCAAAAGCCACGTCCACAACCTCGAGCCGGACGACATGGCGGCGCTGACGGTCGAAGCCGCGGCGATGTCGGGCATTCCGCTCGCGGGAACCGACTGGGTGCCGGGCGAATGATGCGCGGCGGGCGGCGAAACGAATTGCAACTCTGAAACGAAGGTGGCGAACATGACCCAAAATCTGGAGGCGGCGGCGAAAGCGCAAGGCATCAAATACTTCCTGATCAGCTTCACGGACCTGTTCGGCGTGGTTCGATCCAAGCTTGTGCCCGCCGCGGCAATCAACGAAATCGCAGAAGAGGGCGCAGGATTTGCAGGATTCGCGGCCCATTTGGACATGACTCCTGCCCATCCGGACATGCTAGCTATTCCGGACGTCGCACGGATGACGCAGCTTCCATGGAACCCCCAAATCGCATGGATCCCCGGCGATCTGCACATGGATGACAAGATCGTGGAGCATGCTCCGCGCACGGTGCTGAAGCATTTGATCGCCGAGGGAGAAAAAGAAGGATTCTCGATCATGACCGGCGTCGAGCCGGAGTTCTTCTTGATGTCCGCCGACGGACGGGCGATTTCCGACGAGAACGACAAGCGGAGCAAGCCCTGCTACGATCAGCAGGCGCTGATGCGCCGCTGCGACCTGATCGCGAAGATTTGCGACTGCATGCTGGAGCTCGGGTGGGAGCCGTACCAGAATGACCACGAGGACGCGAACGGCCAGTTCGAGATGAATTGGGGATTTTCCGATCCTTTGACGACTGCCGACCGGCACACCTTTTTCAAGTTCATGGTCAAGTCGCTTGCCGAGGAGCACGGCTACCGGGCGACCTTCATGCCGAAACCCGTGGCGACCCTGACCGGAAACGGCTGCCATGTGCATCTTTCGGTCTGGGACGGCTCGTCGGGGGTGAACCGGATGAAAGGGAGCGGCGAACTCGGGCTTTCCGACCTCGCCTACAATGTCGTCGGCGGACTGCTGCGCAACGCCGAGAGCCTGACGCTGATCACGAACCCGGTCGTGAACTCATACAAGCGGATCAATGCTCCGCGAACATCCTCGGGAGCCACTTGGTCTCCGAACACAGTCACTTACGGCGGCAACAACAGAACCCACATGATCCGGATACCGGCCAACAATCGGGTGGAGGTTCGTCTCGCCGACGGGGCTGCGAACCCTTACCTACTGCAGGCTGCGATGATTGCGTCGGCGCTTGATGGAATTAGGAGGAACGCCAATCCAGGCAAGCGGCTAGACATCGACATGTACGCGGAAGGCCATACGGTCGACGACGCTCCGAAACTGCCGCTCAACATGCTTGACGCAATCCGCCTTTTCGAGGGATCGGATTTTGCGAAATCGCATTTCGGCGAAGAGTTCCACACCGCGTATTCAAAACTGAAGCTGCAGGAATGGAACGAGTACATGCGCCACTTTTCGGATTGGGAGCTGGAGAACGCTCTGGATGTCTGACGGCCGCGCCGCGGTTTGAAGGCGATTTCAAAGCAGCGTCAACCCGGAAAAGACACAATGTCGCTTCCTCGTGAGATCGGCGCGGGCGGCGACCGGGATGCCGATGGTCGCCTCGAGACCTTCATCGGCGCCCAGATCCGCGAATTGCGCGCCGCCTTGGGACTCACGATGACCGAGCTTGCCGACTCGGCGGAAATTTCGGTCGGCATGCTGTCGAAGATCGAAAACGGCCAGACCTCGGCATCGCTTTCGACCCTGCAGCGCCTGGCGACGTCGCTCAACATTCCCATCGCGTCTTTTTTCTCCACGTTCGACGAAAAGCGCGATGCGACGTTCGTCAAGGCGGGCGAGGGGCTGCCCATCGAGAGGCGGGGATCGCGCAAAGGCCACTTGTATCAGCTTCTCGGACACAGCCTGCGCAGCGCGCTTTCGGTCGAGCCGTTCCTGATCACCTTGGACGAGAACTCCGACGCCCACCCGATATTCAGCCATCCCGGCGTGGAATTCATATACATGCTGGAAGGGTCGATGGCTTACCGGCACGGCGGCCGGGCGTACGAACTCGAGCCGGGCGATTCTCTGTTCTTCGATTCGGAAGTGCCCCACGGACCGCTGGAGCTTCGGAATCTGCCGACCGTATTCCTTTCCGTGATTGTCGCTTCGACCGAATGACCGCTTTATGATCGGAAGAACGGAGCGCCACTGCTTCCAAGCAGCAGCCGGTCGGAAGCCAGCGGTTTCGCGCATCCAGGCCGAGGGAACCGCTTCCGGGAGCGTCCGCCCCGTATTTCTGCTGGCGCTGCAGTCCGTTTCTGCATCCCGGTCGGCAACGAGATTCGGCGCAGCCGGCTCGCACGGATTTCGCGTTGACGACTGCATCGATTCGCGTGCGGGATTTCGAAATTGCGTCCGCGCGCGCCGATCAAGGCGAAGTTGTCGCAGGACGCCATTTCTGCGAAATTCTGCCGCGACCGGCGTGCGCGTGTCGCAAGCGCTTAGGACCTCGGCGGGCGGGTGAACGGATTTCGTCTTGAAGTCCTGCCGCCCTACCTATATTGACCAATCATGGCCAATGCACCGTCGATGGAACCGCTCACGTCAAGCGGCATGGATCCCAAGACCGCGAAAGCGCTTGGAGAATTCGTGGAGAAGACAGTCAACAGCTCAATCGAGAAGGCAGTCGACAACGCGGTCGAGAAGGCAATGAAATCCTTTGGGATTGCAGCCCAGTCCCGGTCGCAGGAAGCCGCGCAGCGTCCTTCTTCAAAGGCAATCCCTGTCTTGACAGGCATCATCGCTCTCGCCGCCGTGGTGACCGTGCAACTGGGAACGATCTATTGGCTTAGTGACTTAATTCGCAGCGAGGTCAGTGAGCTTCGCAGCGACATGCGCGAAGATTTCAGAAGTGTCGAGGCTAAAATTGACGTGCTCCGGTCCGAAGTTGGCGCACTTCGCGAACGAGTGACCCGCATTGAAGACAGGGTGACCGGCATCGAGGAGCGGGTGACCGGCATTGAGGAACTGCTGTCCGCAGCTCCATGACGGCCGAATTGGCCGAACAAACGACCGCGCGTGCCGCGCAAGGAAGGTAGACTTCCGCCGGTGGCGGTCGAGAAGGCCCGTGAGGAGCATCGGGTCGTAACCGGCTTCCACGAGGCCTGCGGAGCGGTCAATTGCCAACTGGACTTCGACGAGTTGCTGCCGACCAAGAGGAACCGCTTCCGGGAGCGTCCGCCCCTTATTTCTGCTAGCGCAGCAGTCCGTTTCTGCATCCCGGCCGGCAACGAGATTCGGCGCAGTCGGCTCGCACGGATTTCGCGTTGACGAATGCGCCCGCGCGTGCCGATCAAGGCGAAGTTGTCGCAGGACGCCATTTCTACGAAATTCTGCCGAGACCGGCGTGTGCGTGTCGCAAGCGCGTAGGACCTCGGCGGGTAGGCGACGGATTTCGTCTTGAAGTCCTGCCGCCTTGCGTCTACCCCGTCCAATCATGGCAGATGCATCGTCGAGGGAACTGCCTGCATCAGGCGGCGTGGATTCCAAGACCGCGAAAGCGCTTGGCGAATTCGTCGAGAAGGAAGTCGAGAGGCAGTCGGGAAGGCAATGAAATCCTTTGGAAGTGCAGCCCGGTCCCGACAGCATGAAGCCATGCAGCGTCCTGCTTCAACGGCATTCGTTGTCTTGATAATCATCGTCGCTGCTGCCGTAGTGGTGACCGTGCAACTGGGAACGATCTATTGGCTTAATGACAGCATTCGCAGCGAGATCGGTGAGCTCCGCAGCGACATGCGCGAAGGTTTCAGAAGTGTCGAGGCTAAAATTGACGTGCTCCTGTTCGAAGGTGGCGCGCTCCACGAACGGGTGACCGGCATTGAAGCAGTGGTCGAAGACCGGCTGCCCGCAGTTCAATGACGGCCGAATTGGCCGAACAAACGACCGCGCATGCCGCGCAAGGAAAGCGGACGGCGGATCGGTTCCGCCGAAACGGATTGCGCCGTTAAGGTGACTTCGCCGCCGCGGGTCTGACAAAAGCCGCAGTGAACTGCTATCTGCGAAATAGCAAGCTTCGGGAAAAGCGTTTGTCTTGATTCAAAAGGTTGTCGACGGCTCGGATCTTGTTGCCTGTTCGATTCGCTTTTCAAGACGTCCGGTGCGCTGTGAAGGCAATCGTGGCGGCATTTTTCTGAGCATTGCTTGAAAGTGGATTTGCTCACGCGTCGGGATAAGATCCGGAAGTCGAGGGTCTGGATCCGGCCGGCCGATGCTTGGAACGGCCCTGAAAAAAACGGGTCGGTCGTGCCCGAGCTGCGCTTTCAGCTTATTGATCAAGCGGGTTGTTTCCGCGGTTAGGTCGCTTTCGCTGCAACCGCCGCGACCTCTGCCGGAAGCGCCGTATGAATCCGGTCCGCACATCTCCATGCAGGCCAAGCGGCAAGCATCAACGCGCCGCATCAGTCAGGACGGACACGCAAACTCACTTGATCAAGTGCCCGCGCTGGAAAAGGAATGATTCTCACGCCTGCGAGGGCGTCCAAGCACGCGGCTGTTGTCGGCCGATTTCGGCACTGTGCTTCAAGCAACCGGTTGAGGCAGCCTTTTTGCAATGGCAGCTGAATAGGGAATGCTGCGGAAGGTCATACGGTACCGCCATGAACAAATCAGCTCAGACTGCGAAGCGAGCATGCCAGGATTTCAACTGCAGCCGAATCGGTATATCGTGGCGCACTGTCCGCTGCGGAACCTTCGTGCAATGGTGGAATCGGCGGCCCGACCATAGGATTTCGCTTCGCACGGGTCACGGCAATCCTTGCGGTTGGCAGCCACGGTGGCCAAGATAACGAAGCCAATTTGCAAAGGAATGGAACAGGTTGCTGAATGGGCTAAAACCGCGATCACGGTGCATTTCGTATCGGTGCAAATTCCATTCTGGCATCCTGTCTAGCAATGCGCGGTAGTCGATCATGTGGAGAAAAATTGGAACATATTTTTCAAGTCTATGCCGGAAGCGGATCCAATGGCGCGCAGTGACCTCCTAATCAAGCTTGTTAAAGCCAGCATTTCAGGAGATACAAATTCGGTTCGCAAAGTGGTCGATAGCATAGTCGCTGAAGAGCGGATTAAACAGCATACTATACTGGCGGACCGGCTGGAGAGCGCCGCCAAACCGAATGGAAGCATTTCGCCCAAAGCCCGCTATTGCGACCGAGTCGGTCAAAAGGGACGCGAATTCATTGCCGAGGCTACACCTTGGCGAGAGCTCGATGACCTGATCCTGACGAATGATTGTCGAATCGCTGTCGATCAATTGATTGAGGAGCAACGCAGGGCGAGCCTGCTTCGTGCCCACAGCCTCGATCCAAGGCATAGAGTGCTGCTTGTGGGCCCCCCTGGAAACGGCAAAACCTCGCTTGCGGAAGCGATTGCGCATTCGTTGTCGTTTCCGTTCTTCGTAGTGCGCTATGAGGCCATGATCGGAAGTTATCTGGGTGAAACTGCAAGTCGATTGAAAAGCGTATTCGATTACGTGCGCACAACGCCCTGCGTTCTCTTTTTTGATGAATTTGATGCTGTCGGAAAGGAACGGGGCGACATACATGAAACCGGAGAAATCAAGCGGGTCGTCACCTCCCTCTTGATGCAGATTGACGAGTTGCCGAGTTATTCCGTCGTTATTGCCGCAACAAACCATTCGGAACTTCTCGACCGGGCCGTTTGGCGACGTTTCCAGCTTCGCTTGAACTTGCCTGCCCCCGGCGAAACGGAGCTGCGAAAATATTTTGAAAGGTTTCTTGCGTCGATTGACCGGCGCAAAGGCATTTCGGCTGGAATGATCGTGAAACGCTTGGATATTGCCAGCTACGCGGACGCCGAAGCGTTTGTACTTGATGTTCGTCGGCGCGATGTAATGACCATGAATGAGCGGCCTCTTAAGAGAACTATCGAGGAGCAGCTGAAACTCTGGGAATCCCGAGCCTTGCCCTCGCACCAGAATGGCTGAACGACCGCTTCTGGCGATGCCGCGTCCCGAAACGCGCAAGCCCAAACGAACCGGCTTTCCTCGAGAAAAAATTCCAGCCGCGGGGATCGACCAGCAGGCAAAGAGGATCGGACCACGATTTGATAGGCTTGAGCGGGCGATTGGACACCCTGAAACGCTGACAGATCTCCGCGATGATCCATCCGCGATCATCCCCGAACGGGCGCTCGTATTCGAGTTGGCAAGCAGCGTCGTAGATTTCTATCGCGCAATTCGTAGCCTTCCTACGCTTGAATTCCTTGGCGAAGACGAGGGGGACGCCGAGCCTGACGATATCTTCTTTGAACGGGACGAGGACAATCGGCCTCTTTCTCACAGGCGCGTTCCTCGTCGCCTGTATTTCACGATGCCGGATCGTGCTGCGCTTGAGGAGCTGGTCAGCCTTTGGAACCGATATCGGCGCGGAGAGCCGCCTGAAAGCGGCTTCACGGCATGGAGGGATGTATTCGGGCATCTTGTGGATATCCGCCCTTGGGGGCCCGAAGACCGGATGAACGAGGAGACCATATCCGATTTCAAAGAGACTCTTGAAGCATATCCGGATTCTCCTGTCCAGCTTGAGGTGGAATTCTGGTATCGGCGAGACCCGCGGCGTCAAAATGACGTTGAAAACGCCTTTTCAGCCAAGTTGCGGGAGATGGGTGGAACACCGGTAAATCGTGCTTCGATTGAAGCCATTTGGTACCATGCTGCTCTCGTAAGCCTTCCATCTGCAGCGATGCGAGACCTGATGGACCGGCCCGAATTTGGTCTAGCCGCAATTGACGACGTGATGTCTTTGCGACCTCAGTCGCTGGTCGAAGGACCGGTTGACGGTGCCCTCGATGATCTGGCCGAGGTCGGCATTGCGACAGAACAAGCGCCGCTCGATGAGCCATTGGTCGCGCTTCTCGACGGCATGCCATTGGCGCAGCATGACTGTCTTTCCGATCGATTGGTAATAGACGATCCGGATAACTTTGGAGACGAATATCGCAGTGCCGCCGATCAGCGGCACGGCACAGCCATGGCGTCTTTGATATTGCGCGGAGACTTGAATGGGCCGGAAAGCGATCCGCCGGTCACGGGAAAACTTTATGTTCGACCTGTCATGTATCCGCAGTATTATCATTTCGGCGGCGCCACGGAAGCCATGCCGCCGGACGATCTTGGCATTGATCTGATTTGGCGTGCTTTCATCCGAATGTTTGAAGGCGAAGACGGCGATGAGCCAACTGCGCCAACGGTTTGCGCAGTAAATTTTTCTCTTGGCAATCCGAAAAGGCGGTTCGCTGGCGTAATGAGCCCATGGGCTCGGCTAATCGATTATCTTTCTTGGCGCTACAACGTCTTGATTATTGTCAGTGCCGGAAACATTCAGGATCATCTGGAATTGATAGGTGTCGGCAATTGGACGGATTTCGAAAACGCGAGCGCATCAGACAGGCAAGCGACCATGATTCGCTCGATCCTACGACGCCGAGCGGACCGGCGACTGCTTTCTCCATCCGAAGCAATTAACTCTTTGACCGTTGGCGCTGCCCACTGCGATCATGTCCAACAATCTGGATCTATTCCGCTTTCCGTAAATCCGTATGAGAATCCGTTTCTTCCTAACATGAGCTCTGCATTGGGGACGGGATTCAGGCGCTCCGTCAAGCCGGAGATCCTTGTGCCGGGAGGCGCAGAACATATCAGTGCGAGCAGCAACATTGCTCCAATTGAAGTTCGCCCAACTGCGCCTCCTGGAAGAAATTTTGGAATTGGGGTTGCGAGGCCGGATCCTGCCGGTCAAACCAATCGCAGAGCAAACATGTCCGGGACAAGTGTCGCAACCGCATTGGCGACGCACAATTCTCTTCGAATTCTTGAAATGCTGGGAGAATTGCCGAACGAGCCTCCTCATCCGCGCGTGGATGATCCAGACTTCCACGCTGTAATCTTGAAGGCCTTGGTTGTGCACAGTTCCTGTTGGGACGTCAGTACGGCGGATGCGCTCAAGGCGGTCGCAAACGAACAAACGGATCTCCACTGGGAGCATGAACGCGACGAAATCGGCCGCTTTCTTGGCTTCGGTTGTCCGAGGTTCGAACGGATGATCGATTGTGCCAAGAACCGTGCAACAATGTTGGGATGGAACATTGTCGGTTCCAAGGAAATGCATCAGTTCGCAGTACCGCTTCCAAGTGGACTTGGCGGACTTAGCGGATTTCGAGCGCTAACCGTCACGATTGCTTGGACGACGCCAATCACGCCAGGCCACCGCGCGTATCGTTTGGCGAAGATTGAAGCAGGGCCTGGCGGCGACGGGAAGTTTTCAATTGGGGTGAAGAACGCACAGCACCAGCCTTCACACAACGCCGTCGGACGAGGTTCCGTCTACCATCGCAGATGGGAAGGCGGCGATGCTGCAGAATTCGTTGACGGCGGAAATCTTTTGCTCGACGTAACTTGCCGTCCGACCGCAGGTGATCTGGATGATAAAATTCGCTATGCGGTAGTTGCGACGCTGGAGGTCGGGCAGGATGTGGCGGTAGATGTCTACAATGACATCCGGACGCAAATTGTGGATGCGATAGGCGTACGCCCGTGAGACGTCAATTGCCGCTGCCGGAACGAATTGTCGGATGAATTGCGTTTTCCCATCGCGGGATTCTCTGCAAGCAGAGCAGGTCCCGGCTGGCAGCCGGTCGGAATCCGAAGACTTCGGGCATCCAAGCTGCGGGTGCATCCCATAATTTTTGGTCAAATAGGATGCCGCCTGCCGAAAGCCGAAGTCGGCCCCTGCTCTCCCGCCGAATGATGCTGCGAAAACAACCGTAGGCCCGAAATCATCAATTGGAGGGATTGCCGCGCCGTAGCTGTCTGACCAGAAAAATTGGGATGCGCCGCCAAGCTGCGCCCAGATGGATTGCGAATTGAAATTCGTGCTATTCTGTTGCGCGGGCGACGGTCTGCCGAACGAAGCCGCGACGGGACGAGTTGCGGCGCGAGATCGGCTCGAATGAACTGCGGCTGCGCTGAAAAAATGAGAAATGACTATGCGAATTCTGGTTTTGCAACATGCGAGAGAAGAGCATCCCGGGGCTTTCACGGAATTGCTCGACGAAGGCGGACACAAGATTTCCACCGTTGAGCTCGACGAAGGCGAGCGTCTTCCTTCATTGGACGATTTCGATGCGTTGTGGGTGCTCGGCGGTCCCATGGACGTCTGGGAAGAGGATGTTCATCCGTGGCTCGCCGGAGAAAAGGCGTTCATCCGCGAAGCGGTCGAAACCCGAAGCATGCCTTATTTCGGACTTTGCCTGGGGCATCAACTCCTTGCCGAAGCGCTCGGCGGGCGATGCGGCAAGGCGAAGGAATCCGAGGTCGGGGTTATGGATGTGCACTTGACGGATCCCGGGTCGGAAAGCGCGTTTCTGGATAGCGTGCCGGATACCTTCAAGTGCTTGCAATGGCATGGCGCCGAAGTCCAGGAGATGCCGGAAGGCGCGGTCTGCCTCGCAAAATCTCCTGCTTGCGCAGTTCAGGCAATGAGCTGGGGTTCGCATGCATTCTCGGTGCAGTTCCATGTTGAAGTCGATCCGGACACGGTCGATGCATGGGCGGCGATCCCGGAATATTCGGCGGCGCTCGACAAGGTCTACGGAAAGGGCAGTGCGGAACGGCTTGCCAAGGAATGCGCTGCGAATGCGCACGAATTCGACCGCCTGACCGAGCTGGTCTACATCAACTGGATGCACGCGGCGTCGCGCGCTTGATCGTCAGGTTGCCGACGCCCGCGTCAAAGACAGCCGCGCGGTCTCCAGATGCTCTCTCATGCAGCGTGCCGCGACCTCCGGCTCACGGGCGCGAATCGCATCCACGACGTTTCGATGCTGCCGGCTGTAGCGGTCGATGATTTGCTGATTGAGCGTGATTTGGCGCATTCGCAGCCAGTCGCTCTGCGCGCGCACGGCCCTCAATTGCTCGGCGATCCAAATCAGGAGGGAGTTTCCGGTGGTTTCCGCAAGCCGGAAATGGAATAGATCGTCGAATTCCGCGAACCGGTCCGCGTCTGCCGCGCTGGCCTCCATTTCCCCGAGCAAATCGTCGAGATCGTCGAAGTCGGCGTTGATGGCGTTCATTACGGCCAGGCGGCATATGTGCGGCTCGAATGCAAATCTGGCATCCATGAGTTCCAGCGGTCTCGTGGGCTTGGAGTAGCCGCCGGCTTTCAAGTCGACCTCGCCCAGAACGTAAGTCCCGCTCCCCTTTATGGATTGAACCAGTCCTTCATCCGTCAACTGTCGGAGGGCGCGCTGGACGGTTCCTCTGGAGCAATCGAATTTTTTTGACAGATCGCGCTGCGGAAGAAGCCGGTCATTCGGTTTGAGCGTTCCGACCGCGATCTCGTTCCGCAGCTGTGCGGCGACCCCCGAAGACCCTGCTCCCGATGATGTCGAAAATTCCATTGGATGGTTCTCCGAAGCCCAACTTGTTCCAATTCGTAAGGCAACTTTGCAACGAAGCAAATCCAATTTCAAGGATGGTAGGATCTTTCGCTTCTCTCGGGATCAATGCGCCGGTTCCGTGGTACCGACTTGCTCCAAAGCGAATTGCCGGAGGGCCGACAGGAGTCCGTGCGCGCCCCCAATTTGATCAAGTGCCCGACCTCGACGGAACGTTGCAGAAGCCGTTTCCATTTTGCAAGAAAGGAAAAATCCTTGCGGACAATCCATGTTTCGGCGGCGAGCAACTCCATTGTCGGCGGGGAATTTAATTCATTGCTGATCCAAAATAGTCCAATTTACGCAAAAATTGTTGCATATTGATACAGAATTGGTATTAATAATGCTGAAAGCTGATTCGCTGGACGATTCAATCGCGCGGCGAACGGCAAGGGGAGCGGAGGCGATTTTGGAAATACCGGATCACGTGGAATTCGCGATCATCGGCGCGGGCGTCCACGGCTTGTCGACCGCGTGGAGGCTTTGCCGGCGCCTTCGCGACCGCGGCGAGGAGACCGAAGGCAGGATTGCGGTTTTCGACAAATCGGGCGTCGCGGCGGGCGCGTCCGGGATCGCCTGCGGAGTCGTGCGCAACAATTATTTCCAGCCGGCGATGCGCAGACTCATGGCTCATTCCGTTGGCGTCTGGGAAAGCGACCCCGAGGGGCTTAGCTATCATCCGGTCGGCTACATGCAGATTTCATGCGAATCGATGAGGGAGGATGTGGCCGCGATCTTTGAGCAGCAGCGCGAGATCGGCTACGAAAGCGTTTTCGTCGAAGGCGCGAACGCCGCCACGAAATACATGCGCGGCCTTTTCGACGATTGGCAGGCGCGGAACATCACGTCCGTGCTGCACGAAAAGAGAGGCGGCTACTCGAACAACACCCTGTCCATGCAAGGACTCGCGAAAAAAGCGACCGATCTCGGAGCGCGAATTCATTCCGGCGTCAGAGTTGTCGGCTTCACGTGCGAGTCGGGGTCGGAAGCGATCCAAGCGATCGAAACGGATGCGGGCGCGATCCGGTGCGACCACGTCGTGATCGGCGCCGGGCCGTGGGTGAGGGATTTTTGGGACATGCTCGGCCTTCCGAAGCGCATTTCCGTACACGATCCGTCATCCGGGCAGAGCCATGAAACGGACATGTGGCGGTATTGGCAATTGGAGGAAGGCGTCCTCGAGCTTCCGCCGGAGACATTGCTGACGAACGACGGCGACGTCCCGCCGGTGATCCACGTCGACACCGACGCGCCGCTGCATGCGGAAGGCGGCGAACTCGTCACGGACGAGATGTGGGGGATCTACTACAAGCCGGACTGGCATTTCGATGGCGTCCAAGGCGGCGCTTCGCCTTACAAGGTTCCGACTCCGGTCGATGAGGTCGCGATCGACCCTTACGGCCCGTCCAGCCCGGAGTTCGTGGCCGGAAAGGATTTCGAAGTCATGTGGACGTCGGCGCTCGCTCATTGCCACAAGCGGTTCGAGGGGATGTCCAGGAAATTCCGCAAGGAGCCTTCGGGCGGCATAGGATGCTTCACGCCGGACAGCTTCCCGGTATTCGACAGGTTCCGGGAAAATGCGACGGTGATCGCGGACTCGAACCACGGATGGAAGATGATCGGCGTCGGCCATCTCGTGGCCGACGAGGTTTTGGGGGAGGAGCAGGAGCTTCTGGCTCCGTTCCGGTTCGACAGATTCGCAAGGGGCGAATTGCATCCCGTGTCCAACAGTCCGTACCCTTGGAGCTGACGCTAACGGCGGGCCGCCGCCCGCGACTAAAGTAAAGGAGAGATCATGCCGGAAATGGATATAGAAGCGTTCGTCCACGCGGACGGGCGTGCCGACAAGGTCAAGCAGGTCCGCGAAAAGATAAACGAGCTGGGCATTGAATACATCTATCTTCAGTTCGTCTCGGTCACCGGGAAGATCATGGGCAAGGGAATCCCGGCCGACCATTGGGAGAGCATTGCGGAAAAGGGCTTTCAGCTGGTCTACGGAGCCACGGTCAACCTGTTCACGAACAGGAGGGGCGACTATCTGGGATACGGGCCGGAAGCGGCGGAGCTGGTCGGAATTCCGGAACCGGAAACGATGATGCAGCTTCCTTGGGAGCCGAAGATCGCCAGATTCTACTGCACGCTGTTCCGGAATCGCGAGGAGAAGGAGAACCCGGGCGGCTATCTCACCTCGGATTGCCGCGGCAACCTCCACCGCCAGCACGCGAAATTCAAGGAGAAGCACAAGGGGCTTCATCTGCGAGTCGGAACCGAGCCGGAAATGATGTGGCTGAAGAGGGACGAGCAGGGAAGGCCCGCTGGCGGGTTCTCAAAGCCGTTCTGCTACCACATCGACCAGTTCGAGAGCCTTCGGCCGGTCTACATGAAGGTGATCGAATACTCGCGCCGCATGGGGCTGGACATGATCCAGGGCGATCACGAGGACGCGCCGGGCCAGCTGGAATTGAACTTCATGTTCGACGAGGTGGCTCGGAACGCCGACCGCCTTACGACATACCGCCAGATTTGCGCTCAGGTCGCGCGCGAGTTCAATCTGATCGCCTGCTTCATGTCGAAGCCGTTCATGGGCGTTTCGGCCTCGGGCTGCCACCACAACATTTCACTTTGGCGCGGCGGCGGCGACGAGTTTCGGCCGGTCGGAAACGATCCCGAAAATCTGCCGGGCATGTCTGGGTCGTTCATGTACATGCGCGGCGGGGAAAACACCTTCATGCCTGAAGGCGACGACCCGCAGATGCCCGGAAAGATCGGCCGCGCCGCCATCGGCGGGATCGTGCGCCATTTGCGGGCGCTGACGGCCATCGGATCCTCGACGGTCAACTCGTACCGGCGGCTTTGGGACACCGGATTTTGGGCGCCTGTGTTCGCGGACTGGGGCTTCCAGAACCGAACGACCGGACTGCGCGTGTCCGCGCCCGGCCGCTTCGAATACCGTTCGGTCGATTCGATGGTGAACCCGTACCTGATGGGGTCGGCGATCCTCGCAGCCGCGGAAGACGGCGTCGTGAACAATCTGGATCCGGGCAAGCCGGAGGAGCGGAACATCTATGAAGCGATCAAGGCGGGCAAGGACGTCAAGAAGCTGCCGATGTCGCTTGGCGAGGCGTTGGACGCGCTGGCGGAAGACGATGTCATTCGGGGCGCGCTCACCGGAGAGATGTATCGGCTCTACCACGAATACAAAACGGACGAGTGGGAGCGTTTCATGCACTCCGTCACGGATTGGGATCTCGACACCTACATCGACTGCCTGCCGTGATGCGATGAGACTTTCGGGCGGCGCGGACGCGCGCCGCCCGCCCGCCCGCGAACGAAAATTGGAGACAGGACGCGAAAATGTGCGGAATTGCTGGATTGATCCACCGCGGAAGCGTCTCGGGGATCGGGTCCGAGATGACTGCGATGCTTCAGGCGTTGAAGCATCGCGGCCCTGATTCGACCGGGTACGCGGTTTACGGCACGGGCAGCCCGGGTGAGCGTGTCATGCGATTCAAGGTCGCCGAGCAGGAGGACATGGGCAAGGGCAGCGGAATATTCAAGGCCATTGAAGACAGGATCGCCCGCGTGGATGCCATCCTCGAAGAGCACGGCGCCGAGGTCAAAGCGCGCGAGAAAGCCACCGAATACGCCTTGCGGTACGTGATTGCCCACGACGGCGACACGGAGGCCATGGCACGGCATGTCGAGGAGACCGACGGCGTCGAAATCCTTTCGCTCGGAAACGGCTTGGAACTCATAAAGGACTTGGGCGACGCGTCCGAGGTCGCCGACTCCTACGGGTTGAGCGGATTCTCCGGGACGCACGGCATAGGGCACACTCGGATGGCCACCGAGTCCGATGTCGATATCCGTTCGGCGCATCCGTACTGGGCGTTTCCGTATAACGACGTTTCAGTCGTGCACAACGGCCAGATCACGAACTACTGGATCATGCGGCGCGAAATGGAAAGGCGCGGCCACCGTTTCATGTCCAGCTGCGACTCCGAATTGCTTGCCGTCTACACCGCGCACAATCTGGCGAACGGCGAGACGCTCGAGCACAGCATGCGGAAATCCGTCGAGGAGATCGACGGCGTCTTCACCTATCTGGTCGCCACGAAGGACGAACTCGGGATGGCCAAGGACACGATGGCCGCCAAGCCCCTTGTTCTTTACGAGAGCGGAGATCTGATCGCGATGGCCTCCGAGGAGGTGGCGATCCGTTCAATCCTGCCGGAAGAGATCGACACCTATGATCCTTACGACGAGGAGGTTCGCGTATGGAGCGCCTAAGCGATGCCGAACTCAGGGAAATGAGCCAGGACGAGCGCGCCCGCGCGCTCGGAATGATGACCGAGCAGCTGACCGGCCGCTCGATGGTCATCGAATTCGATCCCGACGAAGAGCCGAAGTTCACCTATCCTTGGGCTCCCGATGTCGATTTCAACCGCAGGACGCAAATCGACGCGGACGGAATGGGCGCAACGGAAGTCAACAGCCGGATTCGAGAACTCCTGCAGGACGGCTACGGCACGATCGTCGTGAGCAATCCGCGCGGAATGCATGGCCTGGGCGTGGGAATTCTTTGCAGGATGAACCTGATATTTGAAGGATCGCTGGGGTATTTCGGCGCAGGCCTGATCGATGGCCCGAACGTGAGAATCCAAGGGCGCGTCGGCTGGTCATGCGGCGAAAACATGATGGCGGGAACCGTTCTGGTCGAAAAGAACGCGGGATCGACCTTCGGCGCGGCCATTCGCGGAGGGGATCTCGTCTGCCGCGGATCTGTGGGTTCGCGGACCGGAATCGACATGAAGGGCGGCACCATCATCGTGGGCGGCGACACGGGGGCGCTTTCCGGTTTCATGATGCAGCGGGGCCGGATGATCGTTTGCGGCGATGCGGGCAAGAATTTGGGCGACTCCATGTACGACGGGACGATTTTCGTCGGCGGCTCCATCCGCAGCCTGGGCGTGGATGCGGTCGAGGCGGAGCCGACCGAGCTCGACCGGGCCTGGCTCAGGCGCAAGCTTCACATGTACGGCATGCTTCCGGCGCAGGGAGTCGACCATTTCACGAAGATCGTCGCGGGCAAGCAGCTTTGGAACTACGACAATCTCGAGCCCACCGAGAAGAAACTCATCCTGTAGACTGCGGAAAGGATCACGGACATGCCTGACGGCAACATTCCCGAAAAGCGACCGATGGAACGCGACCCTTACCGGCTCGGGAACTCGTTCGTTTTTCCGCCGCATGTCATCGACGACATACACATCAAGGCGGAACTCGGCCGGTACCGGATGCGGGGATTTTCGCTGTTCAAGAAAATTCCGCACTGGGACGATCTGACATTCCTGCCGGGGACGCTCACGAGATTCGTGATCGAGGGCTATCGGGAGAAGTGCGACACGGAGACCGTCGTCGGCCCGAGAGCGAAGAGGCCGATCGAACTGGACATTCCGGTCTATGTCACCGGAATGAGTTTCGGCGCGCTCTCCTACGAGGCGAAGACCGCGCTGGCGCGCGGCGCGACCATGGCCGGAACGGCGACCTGCTCGGGCGAGGGAGGAATGATTCCCGACGAGCGGAGATATTCGTCCAAGTGGTTCTACCAGTGCATCCAGTCCCGGTACGGTTTCAACCCTCACCACCTGATGCTGGCCGACGGATGCGAATTCTTCATCGGGCAGGGCTGCAAGGTCGGCCTGGGCGGGCATCTCATGGGCCAGAAAGTCACCGACCAGGTTGCCGAAATGCGCTCGCTGCCGGCCGGCATAGACCAGCGCTCTCCTGCGCGGCACCCCGACTGGCTCGGGCCGGACGATCTGGCGCTCAAGATTCGGGAGATACGCGAGGCGACCGATTGGCAAATCCCGATTCAACTCAAACTGGGCGCGGCCCGCGTCTACGACGATGTCCGGATGGCGGTGAAATGCGATCCTGATTCGATTTACATCGACGGGATGGAAGGCGGAACCGGCGCCGGTCCGCATCTCGCCACCGAAGATACGGGCGTTCCCGGCATTGCCGCGATACGCCAGGCGAGGAAGGCCATCGACGACCTCGGAATGCGCGGAAAGATCACGCTGGTCTATGCCGGAGGCATCCGGAACGGCGCCGACGTCGCGAAAGCGATCGCATTGGGAGCCGACGTCATCGCCCTCGGGCACTCCGTGATGATGGCGTTGAATTGCAACAAGGACATACCCGAGGCGAACTACCAAGAGGAAATGGGCGTCGATCCGGGCTATTGCTATCATTGCCACACGGGTCGTTGTCCCGTGGGCGTGGCCACCCAGGATCCGGAACTGCGATCCCGGCTCGATCCGGACGAAGCGGCCGAGCGGGTGTACAACTTCCTGCATACGTTGACGATCGAAGCGCAGATGTTCGCCCGCGCCTGCGGCAAAACGAACATCCATTCGCTCGAGCCTGAAGATCTTGCTGCGCTGACGATGGAGGCATCCGCGATGGCGGGCGTGCCGCTGGCGGGCACGGATTACACCGTCGGCGTCGACGACTACCACCATCTCTGAGGAGACCATTCATGGCGGGCACCAAGTACAGAGGTTCGGATATCGCTAGCGTCGACCAGTTCCTTGAAGACGCCGCGGGACTGGGCTCGGAACGCGAAAAAGAGATCGGCCAGCACATCGGATATCGGTACGATGTGAATCAGGTGCCGGACTACGACCGCCTGACTCCTTTCCTCAAGCAGTACATGGAAGTCATGGGATGGGACGACCTCAACTGGCTTGAAGACGTGCACATGGGATACGAGGAAGGCATGCCCGCGGTGTTCGACCGGAACATCAACGGCTGGGTGCGGATACCCGCTTCGATCAGCCTGCCGGACAACCAGCAGGACCGCGACATGATCGCGCGCGAGCTGCTGATCAAGTTCCAGATGTCGAACCGCCACCCGCTGGTGACGCTGCGCGAAGCTTATCGGAAGTTCTGACGAGTGGCGGACGCCTATCAGGTATCATGCGTCCAGACGCGCCCGAAAGCGGATTTCGACTCCGCTCTGGACGAAGCCTTGCGGCTGGGCCGCGAGGCTGCCGAGAGAGGCGCGCAATTCATTCTGTTTCCGGAATACTGCGGCGGGCTTCGAACTGAAAAAGGGCGGCTCGTTCCGCCCGCCGCGCCAGAGGAGTCCCATCCGGTCCTTGCCGGGCTGCGCCGGTTCGCGGCCGAGCAAGCCGTATGGCTGCTGATCGGTTCCGTCGCGGTGGCATCGAGCTGCGGAAAAATCTTCAACCGGTCGTACGTCGTCGACATCGAGGGGAAGGTC
Source organism: Paracoccaceae bacterium (assembly GCA_965205055.1). Classification (GTDB taxonomy): domain Bacteria; phylum Pseudomonadota; class Alphaproteobacteria; order Rhodobacterales; family Rhodobacteraceae; genus CBDBBY01. Next base: position 4,744,183 of record OZ242030.1, read on the forward strand.
AGCGCCCGCTACGACAAGATCCATCTCTTCGACGTGAACCTGTCGGAAAAGGAAATCTATCGCGAGAGCTCCGTTGTCCTTCCGGGCGCGCACGCCGTGGCGGCCGATACTCCGTTCGGCCGAATCGGACTGTCGATCTGCTACGATCTCAGGTTTCCGACGCTGTTCCGGCGATTGGCGCAGATCGGCTCCAAGGTCATCGCGGTTCCCGCGGCGTTCACGAAAGTGACCGGTTCGGCGCACTGGCATGTCTTGAACAGGGCGCGCGCTATCGAGAACGGATGCTACGTATTCGCGCCCGGGGCGGTCGGGCCGGTTCCGGGAGGCGGGGAGGCGTACGGCCACTCCTTGATCGTCGATCCGTGGGGAACCGTTCTTGCCGACGGCGGCGATTCTCCGGGCACGATCATGGCAGACATTGATCTTTCGAATGTCGATATCGCCCGCTCCAAGATTCCGAGCTTGGGCCACGACCGGCCGTTCGGAACATTGCGCGAGCTTTGAAGCCGATGATTGCGATAGAAGAAATCCATCCCGCTTCGCCGCCAAGAAGGACGCATCCAAACATGCGGTCGTTTCTCAAGTGGCAGTGCCGCGTCCGCCAGATCGCGGTGCGCGAACATGCGGGGCGTCCCGATGAAAGCGTGTCGCCGACAGTTGAACTTCCATCCTGCGCGATTCGCTTCCAAAGGATCCTGACGGTCATCTGCAGGAAGCCGGAATTTTCCAAGGCGCCCGAATTGATGCACATCGCCAAGCGCACGAACGATCCTGCGCAACGGCTCGCCGAAGCGCTGAAGTTCCTGGCCGCCGAGCACTACCAGCAGCCGTCGAATTTTTCCGACACGCTGGTCGCGTCGTTCTCGCCCCGCTCGGCCGCCGCCGCTCGGATGGCCGAGGCCGGGTCTTGCACTCTTGAGTTCCGCGCCTACGCGCAGCGCTACAGGTTCAGTTGCGCGGTCAGGCAACTGGAGGTCGGCGATCCAATCCGGGAAGAGGCTTGGTGGCATAATCTGATGTTCAACCCAGGCCTGCGCCCCGATGCCGTCACGCTTGGATTCGATCCTGATTGGCACGGCAGCGTCGCTGAATCGGTTCCGCCGACGGCGGTCGGCAAACCGCGGCGCCCGCCGCTGCGGGAGGCGGAATCCGCTCAATGAGGACCCGGAAAATGAATCACGCATCCGGCTGCGCCGGACGCAATGGAATTCGCGTCGAGAGTTGACGCGGATGCTGCCGGGCGTCGACGGGATTTCAAACCGCGACGCTTTTCGGCAGACGAAAACCGCGGGACTTGCCCGCATTGCAACAGGAGGAATCCAAATGAAGAAAATAGTTTCGGTGGCGGCGTCGGGCCTTGTCGCGGCGTTGCCGGCAACGGCGTTCGCGCAAGACAGCAGCGACCCCATCATCATTCCGACCCACAACTGGTCGAGCCAGATCGTGATGAGCCACGTCGTGGGCAATCTGTTCGAATCGATGGGCAACAATGTCGAGTACGTCTCGACAGACTCTCAGGCCGTCTACGAATCGGTCCGTCTCGGCGACGTGACGCTTGAGCTCGAGGTTTGGGAAGGCGCGTTCGGAGTCGCGTTCAACGAAGCCTTGGCCAAGGGAGGCATGCACGACGCGGGCGACCACAACGCGGTCACGCGCGAAGACTGGTGGTATCCTTTGTGGACGAAGGACTCGTGTCCTGGACTTCCCAGCTGGGAAGCGCTCAACGACTGCGCGGCCATGTTCGCGACTCCTGAGACCGGCGACAAGGGCAGGTTCCTCGGCGGTCCCGTGGATTGGCTCAAGCACGATGCGGAGCGCGTCGAAGCGCTCGGCATGGATTTCGTCGTCGTGAACGCGGGGTCGGCAGCCGCTCTTTGGGCCGAGGTCTCCGCGGCGGAGCGCAACGAGCGGCCGGTCGTGATCTTCAATTGGACGCCGAACTTCGTGGAAGCCGTATGGGAAGGCGAATTCGTCGAATTCCCCACGTATTTCGAAGGGTGCAAGGATGATCCGGCGCTCGGACCGAACCCGGACGCCACGTACGACTGCGGCAATCCGGCCGACGGCTACCTCAAGAAGGCGGCGTGGGACGGCATGGAGGACAAGTGGCCGAACGCGTATCAGGTCCTTCGCAAGATATCCTTCACCAATCCGCAGATCGCTGAAATGGCCAAGCTCGTCGACGTGGACGAGATGGAGCCGGAAGACGCGGCGCTGCAGTGGATTGAAGACAACGAGGATGTATGGCAGCCTTGGCTCTCCGGCGTAAGCTGAGTTAGGTCTGAATCAAATCCGGGCCGCGCCGGGCATCGCTCGGCGCGGCTGGAAGCGGGGTGGCATCAATGACGGCCGAAACGAGTCCGGTGATATCCTGCCGGAACGCATGGAAGCTGTTCGGACCGCAACCGCGCAAATACCTTGAAGGCGTTCCGAAAGGCCGGGCCTACGAGGACATTCGTTCGGACGGGTACATCGCCGCCGTCCGCGACGTCTCGGTCACGATGGACGCGGGCGAAATGCTCGTCATCATGGGGCTGTCCGGTTCAGGGAAGTCGACTTTGGTCCGATGCCTTTCCCGGCTGATCGACCTCACCGGCGGCGAAATCCATGTCGAAGGCAACGACTTGGGCGCGTTGTCCGAAAAAGAGCTTATCGAGCTCCGCCGAAGCAAAATGGGCATGGTGTTCCAAAGCTTCGGATTGCTGCCCCACCGGACAGTGCTCGACAACGTGGCGTTTCCGCTCGAGATGCGCGGACAAGACCGCGCGCAGCGCAGGGAGCGGGCCATGGAGGTGATTGAACTGGTCGGTCTGTCCGGACGGGAGGATTACTACCCGAGAGAGCTTTCCGGCGGGCAGCAGCAGCGGGTCGGAATTGCGAGATCATTGGCGATCGAGCCGGACATTTGGTTTCTGGACGAGCCGTTCTCCGCACTTGATCCGCTGATCCGCAAGGAGATGCAGGACGAATTTCTGCGTCTGCAGGACATTCTCGGGAAGACGATCGTCTTCATCACGCACGACTTCGACGAGGCGTTGCGGCTGGCGGACAGGATTGCGATCATGAAGGACGGAGCGATCGAGCAATGCGATACGCCCGACAGGATCGTCCTTGATCCCGCCACCGAATACGTTGCCAAGTTCACTGAAGACGTGGATACGTCGCGGGTGGTTCATGCGGAGTATCTCGCCGAGTCGGCGGACTCTGCCGCGCTTGAAGGCGATCCGGTTCCCGCGAATGCGACGGTGCGCGAGTTGGCGCGGAGACTCGTCCGCGACACGCGCGAATTCATTCCCGTCGCAGACCGGAGCGGCGCCGTCGTCGGAGCCATGCGGCGGTCTCGGGCGCTGGAAGTGCTGGTTGGAGACGCGAAGTGAGCAGTGCTGCAAGCACTGCGACCATGCCGGACTTGCGTGGCGGCGCGGCTCAGAATTACAGGATCGGGCAGGCGCTCATCGCGGCTGCGGCGATGCTCGCGTTGATGAAATTCGCGCTTCCCGATTTCATGATCAGGCCGCCGGAATGGCTGGTTTGGCCTTTCGCGGACTGGATCAATTGGCTGTTCACCTTCGTGAAGGACGATTTGGGTCTGATTTACGCGACGAGGGCGTTCGCGTCCGTGATTGAATGGCTTCTCGATGTTACGGCGAATCTTCTTTACGGCCGGAACAGATGGCCGCGGATCGGACCGATACCTTGGAGCGTCGTGGCCATCACCGCCGGAGTGATCGGATACGGTCTCGGCGGCTGGCGGCTCTCCTTGCTGTCCGCCGGCACGTTTTGCTGGATTGCCGCCATGGGCCAGTGGAAATGGGCGATGGAAACTTTGTCCGTCATCGTCGTCGCCGCGCCCATCGCGATCTTGGTCGGACTGGCGCTCGGAATTGCCGCGTGGCACAAAAAATGGATCGAGCAGGCACTCAATCCCCTACTGAACATAGCGCAGTCGCTGCCGCATTTCGCTTACATGATCCCGGTGGTCGTATTCATCGGAGTCGGTCCCAAGGCGGGCGCGATCGTCACGGTAATTTTCGCGGCCCCGCCGATGATCCGGATGACGCTGCTCGGCATGCAGAAGATACCTGCGGAGATCGTGGAGAGCGGAAAGATGTGCGGCGCGGACCGCTGGCAATTGCTTCGGCATGTCAGGGTGCCTTCCGCCCGGACGGAGATACTGCTCGGCATCAACCAGGTCATCATGCAATGCCTGGCGATGGTCGTGCTCGCAAGCTTCATCGGAATGCCGGGACTCGGACAAAAGCTGCTGCAGCTGCTGCAGGCGCTGAAGGTCGGCCGCTCGATTGAAATCGGCATATCGATCGTGCTTGTCGCCGTCATGCTCGACAGATGCTCGAAGGCATGGGTGGTGAAGGAGCCGGCTCATTTCGCGAAGGGCACGCCTTGGCATGAGAGGAACCGCCTCCTGATCATTTGGGCGGCGCTCGCCTCGACCGCTTTTGTCGCGGCCCAGTTCTGGCCGATTGCGGACGAGATCAAGCGCAGCCAAGCCTTGACGCTCTACAAGCAGATCGACACCGGGGTCGATTGGTTCATCGGAATTGCCGACCCCGTGACGCAGGCGCTTCGGGCATTCCTGATCAAGCAGGTGCTCATTCCGATGCGCGACGCCTATCTTTGGCTGCCTTACACGGCGGTCATCGCATTGCTGGCAGGGTTGGGATGGTTCGTGGGATCGCTTAGATCGGCTCTGGTCTGCATAGCTTATGTCGGCTTGATCGCAATGTCCGGGTGGTGGGACCGCGCGATGATCACGGCCTACATGGTCAGTTTCGCGGTCTTCGTGGCGTTGGCGGTCGGGTTGCCGCTCGGCGTCTGGGCATCGAAGTCGGATTTCCGGGCGAAATGGCTTCTTCTCGTCTGCGACACCGCCCAGACCTTTCCGAGCTTCATCTATCTCATTCCGGTCGTCATGCTTTTCGGCGTCAACGACGTCGCCGCGATCGGGGCCGTCATCATTTTCGGCCTTGTGCCGATTGTTCGGTATACGATCGAAGGGCTGCGATCCGTGCCTACGAACTTGCTGGAAGCCGCGGACATGAGCGGTGCGACCGGCAGGCAGAAACTGTGGAAAGTCAGGTTTCCCATGGCGCTCCCGACGATCGCCGTCGGCTTGAATCAAACCGTCATGTTTTCGCTTTTCATGGTGATAATCGCCGCCTTCATAGGCACGCAGGATCTCGGACAGGAGATGCAGAGGGCTTTGTCCTCCACGGACGTCGGCAAGGGATTGGTCCTGGGCCTTTGCGTTGCATTCATGGGGCTGATGGTCGATCATCTGATCTTGCGCTGGTCGTCTGCGCGGAAGAAAGCGTTGGGGATTGATTGATGGACGTGCGACCGGTTTTTGAAACGCCTTACGAGAGAAGCGGAGTGATCGCGCCCGGCCTGCCGGTTCTTCCTTGGGGCGTTGAGCGCCACCCGATTCCGGGCGGCGGATCGAGAGCGGTGCGGATCAGCGAGGGCGACGAGGTGTCCGTGCTGGATCTAGAAGGCCTTCAGCCTGCGGAACTGGTGTTTTTTTCATCGCAAGGCGTTTCGGACGCGGCCATGATCGGCGCCGCCGGGCATGGCCGGCCGGCGGATACCTTCAGAGTGCTGGCCGACGGTTCCGACTCTGGATTGCGGGTGCTTGCATCTCTGACGGCATCCGGATTCAACCTGAGCGCGGGGGACGCCGTCAAGGCGCTGGGCGAGGGATCCCGACCCGGAGACATGGCGACGTTCGTCGCGCAAGCCGACGGCTTGCTGATCGTTTCCGCGCCGGGAGCGGCCATGCTGCCCGGGGAGCAGAACCCGCCGACCGGCTTGGCCCTCTACATCCGCAGGGCGGATCCGGACCCCGAAATGGCGAAGCTCGCTCCGCCCGACCCGCTCGCGGATCCGTTGAAGGACATCAACGTGCAGCCCGGCGAAGCGGTTTGCTACGAGGTGAAGGCCGGCGAATACATTCAGGTGCTCGACGTGCAAGGCCGGGAGTGCTCCGATTTCCAAGCCTTCGCCCTTCGCGGACTGGACAAGGGACTCGAACGGGAAATCGATCCGACGGCGACTCGTTCATTGACCGGATCGGTCTATCCCGCGCCGGGCATCTATTCGAAGTATTTCAATGTCGATTTCGATCCGCTCGTAGAGATCGTTCAGGACACGTGCGGCAGGCACGATACATTCGGTCTTGCATGCACGGCCCGATATTATGAAGATCTGGGTTACCCGGGGCACCTGAACTGCTCCGACAACATGAACTCCGGTCTCGCGGAATACGGGGTGCGGCCCCGAGCGGGATGGCCGGCGATAAACTTCTTTTTCAACACCATGATCGACGATGCGAATGCGGTCGGAATGGACGAGCCTTGGTCGAGGCCCGGAGATTACGTCCTGCTGAGAGCGCTTTCGGATCTGGTCTGCGTGTCCACGGCTTGCCCTTGCGACGTCGACTCGGCGAACGGCTGGAACCCGACTGACATTCAGGTGAGAACCTACGCGGCCGACCAAGACTTCAAGCGATCATACGGATATCGGAAATCTGCGGAGGCGGACATGGAGGGCACGAAGAACACGGGTTTTCACGAGTGCTTCGCCCGACGCACTCGGGATTTCATCGAATACGCCGGATACTGGCTGCCCAACACTTTCTCCGGGCTCGGGACGATCAGCGAATACTGGGCTTGCCGCGAAAAGGTCGCGGTGATGGATCTCTCGCCTCTCAGGAAATACGAGGTTACCGGTCCGGACGCCGAAAGATTGATGCAGACGTGCGTCACCCGGGACGTCAAGAAACTTTCCGTCGGCCAGGTCGTCTATACGGCGATGTGCTATGAGCATGGCGGAATGATTGACGACGGGACGATCTATCGGCTCGGGGAGAACAATTTCAGGTGGGTCGGAGGATCCGATGCGTCCGGATTGTGGCTTCGGGAGCAGGCCGCGAAACTCAATTTGAACGCTTGGGTGCGATCTTCGACCGATCAGCTTCACAACATCGCCGTTCAGGGCAGGGCCTCGCGCGATCTCTTGAAATCAATCATGTGGTCGGCGCCCGCGCAGCCCGCGATAGACGAATTGGAGTGGTTCAGGTTTTCAGTCGCGAGGTTGGGGGATTTCCGGGGCGCGGCCTGCGTCGTCAGCCGAACCGGATACACGGGCGAACTGGGTTACGAGATTTTCTGCCATCCGAAGGATGCCGAGACCATCTTCGACGCCGTGTGGAAGGCCGGGGAAGAATTCGGGATTGCACCGCTCGGTTTCGAAGCGCTCGACATGCTGCGCATCGAGTGCGGACTTGTGTTCGCAGGTTGCGAATTCAGCGACCAGACGGATCCGTTTGAAGCCGGCATCGGCTTCGCCGTTCCGCTGAAATCGAAGGCGGACGATTTCATCGGCCGCGCGGCTCTGGAAAAGCGCAAGGCGAGCCCTGTCAAAAAACTTGCGGGTCTCGAATTGAGCGGGGGCGTCGTGCCGTCCACCGGAGATTGCGTTCGCATCGGCAAGGCGCAGGTGGGAGAAATCACTTCTGCGGTCAAGTCGCCGATGCTGGGGAAAAACATTGCCCTTGCGCGGCTCGACGTCACGCACGCCGCAGTCGGAACCGAAGTCGAAGTCGGGCAGCTGGACGGGCAGCAAAAACGACTGAGCGCGGCGGTCGTTCCGTTTCCGCACTTCGACCCACAAAAAATGCGCGTCAGAGGGATTTACGAAACCGGTTGAATTTGGGTGCTGCGGGACTGGCGTCAGTCGGGTTAGGCTGGGCTTCACGTCGCGAATGACGCAATTTTCCGTTATCAACAGGACAATTCTCGGATTTCTAGCTGCCAGCTGCAGGGAACGTTCCTGCTGGGTCAACGTCGATGGGCTTGAAATCCTTCTGTTATCGGGATGTTGCGGGCATGACTGCCGTGAAGCCTCTGCATTGACAGAAGATGCCAAGGGGAGTTGACGCGACGGTTGAGAAATCAGCGAGCAGAGCGTAGAAGTTAAGCGCGGCTGTCTGTCAATAAGTATGCAGACGTGCCCCTGATTGAGGTAAATTTTTGATTGGGCGACCAATACGTGGACATTGGTAAACCGAGTCCTCATATTGTCAATACGATTGACGGATTCTTGCTAGCTAATGAAGAATGCAGATTCGGAACTTTCTGTCTGCATTTTCCAGCCAGCAATGGACAAGGTATTCCGCGAGACGAGAAGAGCATGTTCAAACCACTACACCATGACCACGCCATCGAATCCGTAATTTTTCGCCTCAATGGGAAAGGTGGAATGATGGAGCATGAGCGGTTAAATCTCGAAGAAGGGTACGAGACGTACTGGAAGTCGGTGTTGCCGGGGTCTAGTCAAGCTCAAATGATGGAATTCGCCATGGGTCCAACGCCAATCGTGGACGGATTGCCAAAGCCGCTGGCACCCACTACGTATATCGAATACTCACGCACAGGCAATGCCGCTTGGTGGATGGAAATTGCTGGGCCGATGATCACGATCGGTTGCACACAATATAGTGGCTGGGCGAAAGTGAGCGGCAAAGCATTCGAACTGTTCAGCGCCTTGGCTAAAACGCTGACTTCTGACCATCCGCTTGCAATGATTTGCAGTGCCGAACT
>CBDBFS010000001.1:0-24740 GCA_965205055.1 Paracoccaceae bacterium
CACCGCCAACCCAGAATTCCACCTCGTGCTCTTCAATCCACGCCCCCGTGATGCAAGGCAATCGGATAAAAAGATCATCGCCTAATTCGCTGCTCATGGTTAACCTCCCGTATGGACAGACGCGCGCGCGTTTTCGGTTTGCAACCGCGCGCGCGTTTTCGGTTTGCAACAGCTTAACTCCCATCGCTATACGTGGCCGTGATGCCAGCCTCTTTATGAGACATCGGATTCTCCGCCCAGGTCCCGCACTCAACACACACGCGAAACGCATGAGTGCCGAAATGATCCTGCAACATTCGGACTGTCATCCTCCCAGTGTAGCGATGCCCACACCGCGGATACTGCCGCTTGGTTTTCCTGCCTAAGGTTCTCTTCATTTTTCCTCCTCGCAATGGACAGACGCGCCGCCCATCTCATGACTGTCTGACAAGACTGCAGCGACAAAATCCGACATGTCGCCTTCCGCGTCTTGATACTCTTGCAAGGCGATATGCCGCGTATGCCGCGAAAACGGACAGGCCACCTTGATAAAACCGCTCTCAAAATCAACGATGACGCGACACTCGCGCACGGACATGCCATCCGTCACCGCATACCGTAAAAGAGAGATCTTCAAGAAATCGCGCTGCGAAACCTCGCCGATCACCCGGACAGAAACATCACTCATCTTTCCCTCCGTTTTGGAATGCCGGCCGCGCTCAGGCGACCGGCCGCTCATGTCATTCAATTATTCCCGCGTTGACAAGGCGCTCCCGCACCTCATCTTCAAAATGAGGCGAACGCACATCCAGCTCGCGCCCGCACACCGAAACGCCTTCCAGAAACGATGCACCGCATCCAGCAGATCACCTGCCTGATCCTCTGTCATGCCATGCAACTTCTTCATCAAGGCGTATTTGTCAGCACCATGCCACCTGTCCAGAAAGGACAGGTTTATCGCACCGCGCACTTCCCGCGTCAGGAATTCGTCCGCGTCCACGATGCCGAAATCCCCCAGCGTTAATATAACACCGTTCAGCGCGTCGACGACAACGCACGCTTCAGGATAGGTTAACGAAAAATCTTTCCCTCCTTTGTGGAATGCCGGCGCGCAACAGCCGGCGCATCCGCAAATCCTGAATCCGATCTTCCCACGCAGACGCAGACGCGTAGTCTTCCGCGCGCACGGCATCATCCATCGCGCCATACGCAGACTCTAAATCAGCATTCAATTTTTCAAGCATCTTTCCTCCGTTTTGGAATGCCGGCCGCACCAAGGCGACCGGCCTCCCCGGTTAACGCTGCCTATGGCAGCTGATACGAAAGCATGCCGACATCGTCCTTGACAAGCCGAAGCGCGCCTTGCTCCACCAGAGGCGTAGCGAAGGACTCAACCTCCCGCGCACTTATTTCCAGCTCCGATGCCAGCTCCGATACCGTGCAGATCCCGTGCTCCACCGCTTTCAGGATCTCTGCCCGCACACCGGCATCGATGTCGGAGATCAGCAGACGGACAACTCCCAGGCGTTTCCGATACCGCACCTGCATGCTAATGCCCGCACACCATGCCGCCCATGCCGAAACAACGTCTTTATCTCCATGCCACGCACCATTCCAAGTGCCCCGCCCCCTCCAGCATGTTTTCATCAACGATGTCGCCCACCAACTCCCGAAGGCGCGCCTTTGCACCATCGCAAGCGAATCCTGCAGCCTGCAACCGCGCTTGCAACCGCGCCTCTTCTATTTCCAAGCGATGGAGAGACGCGCCCGATAACTCCGTCAGCAGCGCGTCCACATGCTTTTCTATAGCATCACCGCGGCCATCCGCAAGATACGTGTAAGGCCCGGACGCGTGCCGAATGCCAAACGATACCGCGTGCAGGATACGCTCCAGCCGGCGCTCCTCACCGCCAAGACGCGCACGGAGGAGATCTTCCGTTTCCGCACCATCCAACGCAGCGCGCAGAGAGACTGCCGCAAACTGAAACCAGCCCAAAGCACGCCCCAACCACTTCCGCGCATCACCGAAGTTTTCGCCACGTGAAACATCCGGCACCTCTTTATCCAATGCCGGCACCGCACCTAAGTCCTCTGCCGATAGCCCCGACATGGACGCCACATCCGAATCGGTTAATGAGAGAAATCTCTCTGAACCATCCCGTCCGGCGATTAACCGTCTTGCTTTTGTCATTCTGTCCTCCGTTATGGAATGCCGGCCGCACCAAGGCGACCGGCCTCCGGTTAAGAAACATCAGAAACCGCGCTGCCACTGGACATCTTTGTCGGCATAGGCATACGGATTTCCGTCACCGCGATCTTCAAAGTCAACCGCGTTGACATCGTTGACATCATCGTCACCGCGCTGGACAGGCGCGCAGTCAAGATCGCGCACCATATCCACCGCGATAGCCGCCCATCCGCTCTGGCGATCCTTGAAACTCATCGCCATCGCATCCATTTGCACCGGCATCGCAGCCGGCATCACAAAGACGCTTGCGCGCCCGTTAATCAATCCCGAATTCTTAAGCATCGTGTAAACTCCGTGACACTCCCACCCCCATTCGGTTAGAATAGAGATAGGCGTTAAAAATTAGACTGCTAATCCGTTTTTGCGCCGCGGCGACGCGCGCCCTGCATCGGCGCGCTCGCCACTTTTGATACTATATATTATACCACATTTTATATGCAAAGTCAAGTTAATTATGCATAAAAATGCATAAAAATGCAAGTTTTTTATAGAAATCTGCCAGAAACTGCACTTTTTTTTGTGAAAAACCCCCGACATCCCGAAATTAAGAGAGTAGCTCCGCGTAAGCCGTCTCCGTTCTGGCCAGTTTCGTCACCGCGGCCGGTTTTGTAAGCCTATGAGAAAAGACAGGACAAGGATCTCCAAGTTGACTCTCCGAAACCTGTCCCGCGTTCACATCACCGCACCGCAGAGATCTTCAGCCCGTACCCCACTCTCAAAAAAGAAACGTGGAAACGCCAGGACCTTTCGCACCGAAAAATGCTAACAACCGCCCCTATCTCTCGCGCCGCAAAAAAACAAGGGTGCGCAAATTTGCGCACCAACTAACCCACTCGGTTTATCTGATGAGATCTTCTAACTGCCGGTCTATCAAATAGCCCCACGCGCGCGACAGACTCTTGAAAACGCCAGCACCTTTTTTTGCGCAAAACGCAAAAAAATGCCCAAAACGTCTCAAACATCAGAAGAAGATCACCCCATCCTTGACCACCCGCCCTGCCACCTCTTCTGCATGCAGATCCGCCGGAGGCGATGACGGCATCGGCAAAGAGGTTGCACGCTGAAGCACCTGCCGCAGCACCTTCTGTTTCCCATCCGCCCCCGCATCCATCTCTCGCAAAAACCTGCAGAGATCTTCTGTCCAATTTCTTTTTTGGCGATCGCCGGCCGCGTATCGCCCGCACCGCGCCAAACTCTCTTCCCATCGCCGCCGGAGGAAAGAAACACCATTGGAAAAGTCAAACCCCCAGTGCAACGCCATTTCCAAAGGCCGCTCCTTCCGCAAAGCATGCAACCGGAGGACATCACTTAGCGTTTCTGCCTTGTCATAGGCATCAGTCTCTATCGCATAGCGTGCATCGCCCGAAGGCGAATACGAAACCGCGCCCAGCTTGAACAGCATCGGCCGAAGATCAGCATCGAAGCACACGACATGGTTCAGCTCGCGCACCATCGCAAAAGGCGATAGAGGTTTCCATAGCCCAAGCCGCACTTCCGCGCCGTTCCAAAAGATCAGGCCGTGCTCTGCTCGAATTCCAAAAAACGCAAGCTCCGCCGGACGCTCCCGCATGTGCAAGGACATCCTGCTATCGCTCTCTATCGCCCAGCCTAACTCGGCATCGTAGCCGCCCAACCGAAACAGCTCGGTAGCACCGCACCCATCCGTGATCTTCATAAACCGCCGCCCGCCGCCGGCGACATCTTCCTTCACCATCGCCACGCCCGCAATCGGTAGAAAATCCCGATCTTGCTTTTCAAACACATCGAAGTCAACCATCTTAAACTCGCCTCCAAATTTCCCTATTGCAAAACGCCTCGCAGTGTGGCCCTAAGGTTTCTCGCACAATCCAAATTTCCCTATTTGCAACGCCGTGATCTTCCGTCCACCGCACTGAACTGCCAACAACCTTGCAAACTGGACATTTTGCAACTTGCTTGTAGAATACAGTAGTACTCTTTAACAAAGTTGCAAAATGTCCACTTGGGTTAAGATTTCAGCACACGTTGCACTGTTTTTGTGGAAATGTCCTCTTCCGCTGCGATGGCGATCTCGGTATCCCAAAGATCGTGCAAAACCTCCGCTAAATGTCACATTTTGAAATCAACAAGTCCTGCCGCACTAAGCCCCGATGCACTTTTAAAATGTCACTATTTGCAACGCCGTGATCTTCCGTCCACCGCACTGAACAGCAAACAACCTTGCATGTTCACTTTTGCAACTTGCTTGTAGAATACAGTAGTACTCTTTAACAAAGTTGCATGTCCACCTTACCCGCACCGCGCGATCTCGGTTAACGCGCCACCGCACTGAACTGCCAACCAAACTGCATGTTCAAGTTGCAACCTGCTGATAGAATACAGTAGTACTCTTTAACAAAGTTGCAACTTGAACATCGTCCCTTTTTGGAAATCTGTCCTATCCCGCTTCCCGCGCCCGCTTAAGCACATTTGAAACCGTGCCAAGCGAAATGCCTTCCTCCGCTGCGATCGCCCGCATCGTCATCCCGACAGCCGCGCCGGCGCGTATCCGCTCATCTCGTGCGCGTTTCTCAGCCGCCGTCAGCCGTTTATTTGGAATTCGTTTGTAAACGGCCTGTGTGGAAACGCCTGTTTCGGCCGCGATCTTCTTGACACTATCACCGCGTGCCGCTCGGTCCTCGATGGACAGCACCGGTTCGATTTTGCGCAAATCCGCTGCCGCCAGCGCGTCCTCGAAACTTATCCCGATGGCGCGCTCGGTAATGCCAGTCACCGGCCATGCCGTGAATAAAAAGAGGATTTTGTTTCCGACAAGTTGCATCCGCAGACGCGCCAATGCCTGCCGGAGATCTTCATCTATCATCGCCTGAAACACCGCCTGAACTCTGGCATCGGTATAGACGCGCGTCTCCAGCACCGCGCCGTCCACGTGGACCTCGCCCTGCTCTCGCGTCTCGAAATCCAAGTCATGAAAAAGCATTCGATACCGCGCCGCGGCCCGCGCCTTAACCGCCTCTGGCGAAGGCGATGGTAGGAAAGCGAATGCCGCGTCTCTATCCGAAAAGTCATTGCGGCCGATGATCTCAGCGTAGTTGAAAAACTCGCAGTCTGGAGGATCACCGCCCAGCTCTTCCACCAACGCGGCCCGGAGGAGATCCTCCATCTTGGACCGGCCGAAAACCACTGAACGCAATCCTGCGCGCACCGACTTGGCGATAATCCGCGCAGCATCGCCTAAGCGCGGTCCCGGTCCCGACACCTCGCCAGCGTCAATGGTAAAGAAAGACGCGTCAGTATATTTCGCTCGTGCCCTCTTCCCATGCCAGCCGCGCGTCACCGCCCCGGAAGGTTATATCCGTATTTTCTGGCAGCACCGCGCGCCACTCTTCAGCATCCGTTGTCGCCGACAAGATCACCATCTTGTTCAGGTTCAGGTTAGCTTCCACCACGATGTCCACTGCCGGTTCCCGCGTCTCGGTTTCTATCCGGCGCACCAACGCTGCATCGTCCAGCATCGCCTTGCACCATCCGTGCTCGCGATGCACCACGCTCGGTAAATCGTCCCAAGTATAGAAACCGCACTTCAAGCCCTCGCGTGGCGAAACCCAGAGGCGATGAATTCCCTGCTGAAGATCTTCCACCCGCGATGCCGCTAATTCCATTAGCACGATCTCCTGCGCGCTTAAGCCTAACCGCACTTTCGCGCCATCTCGGAGGAAAGCAGAGTAGATATGCTTGCCCGAAACCTCAACGTAGGCCGGCACCTCCGACAACTCCTCCACAATCTCTTTCCCACCCGCGGCCTCCAATGCCGTTTTTATGCTTTGCGCGCTCAGTGCCGGCACCTCTAATATCCGTTGGAAATTGGAAAGAAAGGCAGCTGCAGGAGACTCTTGGAAATGCACCTCGCCCCAGTGATCTTGTATCCGCACCGCGCGCTGTGCAAGGATCGCCAGGGCCTGGCGATACGTCACCTGTCGACTTGATGGAATACGTGATGGACAGACATCGTCCAGAATTCCAACACGGTCATCGCCTGCCAACGGTTCGATGAAACCTTGATATTGCAAATCTGTCAACCAGTCTGGCATGCATACGAAGATCTGCTTGGCGATCTTGGCCTCGTTGACCTGCCGAAGATATGGACAGCGCGCCGCCAAATGACACACACCGCACAACGCCTCGCCTAAGTTGTGCCCGCGCTCTATCAACTGTTCCGCCTTATCTGGATAGGCGCACATCGCCCGCGCTTGCCCGTCTTCAAGAATTTCAAAGCAGGCCTCGGTATACCGCTCGCGCGTCTCTTCATCCATCGTATCTTCTCTGGACAGCCCGATGGCCGCAAGCGCAGCATCTCTGCCGTAATCTCGCGCGCGCCAGAGTAGGACATCGTGCCCGCGTGCCGCCGCGCTCGCACACGTCTCTTCCGCAAGCGCGCGATGTGTAGAAACATGCATGAGACTGTCTATTTCCGCAATGCATGCTGTCGTTTTGCCCGCGCCCGTATCCTGTTGCAAAATGAGGATATGAGGTTTCGCGCTGCGCTGATGACTTAACCATGCGCGAAGATCTGCGTCCATCGCCGCTCGCACTTTTGAAAGCGAAGTCTCCGTGATCTCGGCATCGCTGATCTTTGTCAAAATCGGCCGCCGTCCCCACTTTTGCTTTTCGGTTGGAGGTTGATACGTCCCCCAGCCGTCATCGGCAAGGCGTTGCAAAAGCGCGTCCATGTCCGCCCCCGCGATGCCTTTCAAATCCACTTGATAACGCAAGTAGAGGACCAGGCGATGCACGTTGACAGGTTCATTGACTCCGTCCGGCGTCGCACAGATAAGCGAATGCGAAAACGGTTTTAGCACACCGCCTTCCACTGTGCAACTCCGTCCCGGCCCACTCTCGTAAAAATTGTAGACGTCCTCGCCTCCCGCCCTATGCAGGAAAGTGAAACCGTGCCGTTCAAGAAGCCCGCGCACATCTTCCCGATGGAAAGTTTCCAATGGACAGTCTTCTGAAATCGCGCCTGTCGCTTTTGCAAACGCTCTGCGTTTCGCCTTCTGCTCCCGCAGCTCTTCTGCCGCCTCTTTTTCCTGCATCGGCATCGCCCATTGCAACGGCGACACCTCTGAACGCACCAGAAGATCACTATCATGACAGAGAAAGCATAGGCGTGGCGCGTCACTGCCGCCCGTGTCCAATCCTCCGAAACGCTCGCTTAAAGCATGCACAGCCGCCTCAACTTGAGGATAGCATGCTTTGTGCTCGTTTGCATCCGCAGGCGATGGAGAGACCGCGCACACCGCTTTCAGGCCCGCGCCGGAAGGCGATATGAACACGGCCGCGACAAAAGGATATTCCCAAATCGCCGCGCGTAGCTCTGGTAAATCCGCAATTGGAATTCCATCGAAGTCAAGGACAATCAGCCCCGAATGCATTTTCAAATGCGCGCTGTCCCGCTTGGAAAACTCGCCCGAAAACGTCACCGCCGGCAATCCCGTCTTTGCGTTTTTGTAGGCATCGGTTGACATGCCTCGAAGCCGCGCTGTCCAATGTGCCAGAGACTGCGCGTCGCCGAAATAGCCGCCGCCCCGGATAGCCGAAAAGACAGCCGATACCGAAACCACCGTGCCGGCCGTATCTCTGACACCGCGATAACGCGTGATCCGCGTCTCCTCAAAATTAAGTTTTTTCATCGACATTGTGGAAACCTCTTCCGCGGTTGCAAAAGAAGTTTGCAAGAAAAGAATTGACATTTTTATCATCACGTGATAAAATACGTCTTGCAAACTTGATCCATTTGCAAACGCTCGTCTGAAACCACAACGGTCGCCTTGCTAAAGGTTGTCACGCCTGAAGCCCGTTGCAGACAACTTGTTTTAACCGCGCTGGTTAGCAGCCAGCGCGGTTGCTTTTATGCATATATATTACCGATATATGCGATTTTTGTCAAGTCAAATCCCCCCGCTTGAAATCCCTATTCGGTCCGTGATCTTCAGTTCCACCGCCCGTGATCCGCAGGCGATGGAAATGAGTTGCATTGACCTTCATGAGACGGTCAGCCTCTGTCTCGGTTAAGCCGAAAAGTCTAACCGCGAAGCCGCCGGCGACATCCAGAGAGAAGTCATAGGCGCTCCCGCACCTGCTCCCGGTCCCGTGAATGTTCATGTCGTTGTCCTCGTTAAGGCGCGGTTTGCAACCGCGCTCACCATCCCGCCGAATGCCACCCCTGATGCACCAGAATGCCACACGTGGCGTTTCTTTTCATACTGTGCTATAAACCTGCACAGCTCTTGCCCGTGTGCATCCGTGTGCATCCGTGTGCTATTCTGGCCCGGCCAAAAGACTTTCCCATCGGCCGTCCACTTCATAGCGACAGATCTGGAAGGCGATGAACTCCTCGCCTTTCTTAACCTGCACCGCGCGACAGGAGATCGCGCGTATTCGGTTGTCGTTTTGGAAACCCAAATGTCGACACAGGATATCCTGCGTGATCTTCACCGGATTGTCGACATCGGCATTCCGTGAGGAAAACCCGAATTCAAAATGCAATTCCAAATCGCCCGCTGGCAGCTCCATCTGCCGTCTCGGCGCGTGGACATGCAAAAGCAATCCGAAGCTCTCTTCCCAAGCCTTGGCCGCTGCCGTCTTAAACGACCGGCCACGTTTTACTCGGTTTTGTGAAAACGGTTTTATCGGTATTTTCACCATCGTGCATATCCTCCGCAAAGGTTACATTTTGAAATCAACAACTGTTGATCCCGTAAGATCCGATGCACTTTTTAAAGGTTACTCGCTGCACCGCAGAGATCTTCCCGTGATCTTCCCTATGGAATGCCAAGTCAACCGCGCACCCCGCGCTCGAATTTCCGAATCCAACTCTGCGCTGTCGGTAAGGTTATGCCGAATTCGCCCACAAATTGCAATGCCAGCTCGCGCCGTGAAAACCCTGCGCGCCGTTCCGCACCGACATCTTCCCAAGCGCGCCGGACCTTTTCAAATAACTCCCTGTCTAACTGCCGCCCGCGTGGCCGCACCCGGAAGGACTGCACCTCGCGCTCGAAACCCAACTCGGTTAGTCTCTCTTTCCAAACTGGATAGAGGCGATGGTTTGTATCGGTTGCAACTCGGTATAAGCTGCGCGTGGAAATCCCAACGCGCTCGGCGATCACCGTTGCATCCCGCTCGCCCATGACTGCAACTTGGAAAGCCGCTGCTCGGATACGTTCTTCAAAATCCCGTGGCGTAGGCATCGTTTTATACCCCCTTTGTGATCGCCGGCCGCGCGCAAGGCGACCGGCGATCACCGTTGACTTCAAATCTCTATCCCGAAATGCTCGGCCCAAGCATCCGCAATCGCTGCTGCAATGCTATGGAAAATAGACCGAATCGTTTCGTTATAGGTTTCAATCTCGTCCGCGGTTGCAATGGAAACGCCCCAGAGATCCGCCTCGTCGAAATGACTTTTCGCGATCTCCGTCACCGTGCCCACCACCAGGCCATCGCACATCGCCTCCACCGCGTCAAACCGTGCAGGCCGCTCGTCCCGCAATCCGCAGAAATGCTTTTCAAAAGCATCGCCCCAACTCGCAGGTTGGATCGCTCTGAACCGGCGCACACCGCCAACCCAGAATTCCACCTCGTGCTCTTCAATCCACGCCCCCGTGATGCAAGGCAATCGGATAAAAAGATCATCGCCTAATTCGCTGCTCATGGTTAACCTCCCGTATGGACAGACGCGCGCGCGTTTTCGGTTTGCAACCGCGCGCGCGTTTTCGGTTTGCAACAGCTTAACTCCCATCGCTATACGTGGCCGTGATGCCAGCCTCTTTATGAGACATCGGATTCTCCGCCCAGGTCCCGCACTCAACACACACGCGAAACGCATGAGTGCCGAAATGATCCTGCAACATTCGGACTGTCATCCTCCCAGTGTAGCGATGCCCACACCGCGGATACTGCCGCTTGGTTTTCCTGCCTAAGGTTCTCTTCATTTTTCCTCCTCGCAATGGACAGACGCGCCGCCCATCTCATGACTGTCTGACAAGACTGCAGCGACAAAATCCGACATGTCGCCTTCCGCGTCTTGATACTCTTGCAAGGCGATATGCCGCGTATGCCGCGAAAACGGACAGGCCACCTTGATAAAACCGCTCTCAAAATCAACGATGACGCGACACTCGCGCACGGACATGCCATCCGTCACCGCATACCGTAAAAGAGAGATCTTCAAGAAATCGCGCTGCGAAACCTCGCCGATCACCCGGACAGAAACATCACTCATCTTTCCCTCCGTTTTGGAATGCCGGCCGCGCTCAGGCGACCGGCCGCTCATGTCATTCAATTATTCCCGCGTTGACAAGGCGCTCCCGCACCTCATCTTCAAAATGAGGCGAACGCACATCCAGCTCGCGCCCGCACACCGAAACGCCTTCCCAGAAACGATGCACCGCATCCAGCAGATCACCTGCCTGATCCTCTGTCATGCCATGCAACTTCTTCATCAAGGCGTATTTGTCAGCACCATGCCACCTGTCCAGAAAGGACAGGTTTATCGCACCGCGCACTTCCCGCGTCAGGAATTCGTCCGCGTCCACGATGCCGAAATCCCCCAGCGTTAATATAACACCGTTCAGCGCGTCGACGACAACGCACGCTTCAGGATAGGTTAACGAAAAAATCTTTCCCTCCTTTGTGGAATGCCGGCGCGCAACCAGCCGGCGCATCCGCAAATCCTGAATCCGATCTTCCCACGCAGACGCAGACGCGTAGTCTTCCGCGCGCACGGCATCATCCATCGCGCCATACGCAGACTCTAAATCAGCATTCAATTTTTCAAGCATCTTTCCTCCGTTTTGGAATGCCGGCCGCACCAAGGCGACCGGCCTCCCGGTTAACGCTGCCTATGGCAGCTGATACGAAAGCATGCCGACATCGTCCTTGACAAGCCGAAGCGCGCCTTGCTCCACCAGAGGCGTAGCGAAGGACTCAACCTCCCGCGCACTTATTTCCAGCTCCGATGCCAGCTCCGATACCGTGCAGATCCCGTGCTCCACCGCTTTCAGGATCTCTGCCCGCACACCGGCATCGATGTCGGAGATCAGCAGACGGACAACTCCCAGGCGTTTCCGATACCGCACCTGCATGCTAATGCCCGCACACCATGCCGCCCATGCCGAAACAACGTCTTTATCTCCATGCCACGCACCATTCCAAGTGCCCCGCCCCTCCAGCATGTTTTCATCAACGATGTCGCCCACCAACTCCCGAAGGCGCGCCTTTGCACCATCGCAAGCGAATCCTGCAGCCTGCAACCGCGCTTGCAACCGCGCCTCTTCTATTTCCAAGCGATGGAGAGACGCGCCCGATAACTCCGTCAGCAGCGCGTCCACATGCTTTTCTATAGCATCACCGCGGCCATCCGCAAGATACGTGTAAGGCCCGGACGCGTGCCGAATGCCAAACGATACCGCGTGCAGGATACGCTCCAGCCGGCGCTCCTCACCGCCAAGACGCGCACGGAGGAGATCTTCCGTTTCCGCACCATCCAACGCAGCGCGCAGAGAGACTGCCGCAAACTGAAACCAGCCCAAAGCACGCCCCAACCACTTCCGCGCATCACCGAAGTTTTCGCCACGTGAAACATCCGGCACCTCTTTATCCAATGCCGGCACCGCACCTAAGTCCTCTGCCGATAGCCCCGACATGGACGCCACATCCGAATCGGTTAATGAGAGAAATCTCTCTGAACCATCCCGTCCGGCGATTAACCGTCTTGCTTTTGTCATTCTGTCCTCCGTTATGGAATGCCGGCCGCACCAAGGCGACCGGCCTCCGGTTAAGAAACATCAGAAACCGCGCTGCCACTGGACATCTTTGTCGGCATAGGCATACGGATTTCCGTCACCGCGATCTTCAAAGTCAACCGCGTTGACATCGTTGACATCATCGTCACCGCGCTGGACAGGCGCGCAGTCAAGATCGCGCACCATATCCACCGCGATAGCCGCCCATCCGCTCTGGCGATCCTTGAAACTCATCGCCATCGCATCCATTTGCACCGGCATCGCAGCCGGCATCACAAAGACGCTTGCGCGCCCGTTAATCAATCCCGAATTCTTAAGCATCGTAAAACTCCTTGACAATCCCACCCCCATTCGGTTAGAATAGAGATAGGCGTTAAAAATAGACTGCTAATCCGTTTTTGCGCCGGCGACGCGCGCCCTGCATCGGCGCGCTCGCCACTTTTGATACTATATATTATACCACATTTTATATGCAAAGTCAAGTTAATTATGCATAAAAATGCATAAAAATGCAAGTTTTTTATAGAAATCTGCCAGAAACTGCACTTTTTTTTGTGAAAAACCCCCCGACATCCCGAAATTAAGAGAGTAGCTCCGCGTAAGCCGTCTCCGTTCTGGCCAGTTTCGTCACCGCGGCCGGTTTTGTAAGCCTATGAGAAAAGACAGGACAAGGATCTCCAAGTTGACTCTCCGAAACCTGTCCCGCGTTCACATCACCGCACCGCAGAGATCTTCAGCCCGTACCCCACTCTCAAAAAAGAAACGTGGAAACGCCAGGACCTTTCGCACCGAAAAATGCTAACAACCGCCCCTATCTCTCGCGCCGCAAAAAAACAAGGGTGCGCAAATTTGCGCACCAACTAACCCACTCGGTTTATCTGATGAGATCTTCTAACTGCCGGTCTATCAAATAGCCCCACGCGCGCGACAGACTCTTGAAAACGCCAGCACCTTTTTTTGCGCAAAACGCAAAAAAATGCCCAAAACGTCTCAAACATCAGAAGAAGATCACCCCATCCTTGACCACCCGCCCTGCCACCTCTTCTGCATGCAGATCCGCCGGAGGCGATGACGGCATCGGCAAAGAGGTTGCACGCTGAAGCACCTGCCGCAGCACCTTCTGTTTCCCATCCGCCCCCGCATCCATCTCTCGCAAAAACCTGCAGAGATCTTCTGTCCAATTTCTTTTTTGGCGATCGCCGGCCGCGTATCGCCCGCACCGCGCCAAACTCTCTTCCCATCGCCGCCGGAGGAAAGAAACACCATTGGAAAAGTCAAACCCCCAGTGCAACGCCATTTCCAAAGGCCGCTCCTTCCGCAAAGCATGCAACCGGAGGACATCACTTAGCGTTTCTGCCTTGTCATAGGCATCAGTCTCTATCGCATAGCGTGCATCGCCCGAAGGCGAATACGAAACCGCGCCCAGCTTGAACAGCATCGGCCGAAGATCAGCATCGAAGCACACGACATGGTTCAGCTCGCGCACCATCGCAAAAGGCGATAGAGGTTTCCATAGCCCAAGCCGCACTTCCGCGCCGTTCCAAAAGATCAGGCCGTGCTCTGCTCGAATTCCAAAAAACGCAAGCTCCGCCGGACGCTCCCGCATGTGCAAGGACATCCTGCTATCGCTCTCTATCGCCCAGCCTAACTCGGCATCGTAGCCGCCCAACCGAAACAGCTCGGTAGCACCGCACCCATCCGTGATCTTCATAAACCGCCGCCCGCCGCCGGCGACATCTTCCTTCACCATCGCCACGCCCGCAATCGGTAGAAAATCCCGATCTTGCTTTTCAAACACATCGAAGTCAACCATCTTAAACTCGCCTCCAAATTTCCCTATTGCAAAACGCCTCGCAGTGTGGCCCTAAGGTTTCTCGCACAATCCAAATTTCCCTATTTGCAACGCCGTGATCTTCCGTCCACCGCACTGAACTGCCAACAACCTTGCAAACTGGACATTTTGCAACTTGCTTGTAGAATACAGTAGTACTCTTTAACAAAGTTGCAAAATGTCCACTTGGGTTAAGATTTCAGCACACGTTGCACTGTTTTTGTGGAAATGTCCTCTTCCGCTGCGATGGCGATCTCGGTATCCCAAAGATCGTGCAAAACCTCCGCTAAATGTCACATTTTGAAATCAACAAGTCCTGCCGCACTAAGCCCCGATGCACTTTTAAAATGTCACTATTTGCAACGCCGTGATCTTCCGTCCACCGCACTGAACAGCAAACAACCTTGCATGTTCACTTTTGCAACTTGCTTGTAGAATACAGTAGTACTCTTTAACAAAGTTGCATGTCCACCTTACCCGCACCGCGCGATCTCGGTTAACGCGCCACCGCACTGAACTGCCAACCAAACTGCATGTTCAAGTTGCAACCTGCTGATAGAATACAGTAGTACTCTTTAACAAAGTTGCAACTTGAACATCGTCCCTTTTTGGAAATCTGTCCTATCCCGCTTCCCGCGCCCGCTTAAGCACATTTGAAACCGTGCCAAGCGAAATGCCTTCCTCCGCTGCGATCGCCCGCATCGTCATCCCGACAGCCGCGCCGGCGCGTATCCGCTCATCTCGTGCGCGTTTCTCAGCCGCCGTCAGCCGTTTATTTGGAATTCGTTTGTAAACGGCCTGTGTGGAAACGCCTGTTTCGGCCGCGATCTTCTTGACACTATCACCGCGT
Organism: Paracoccaceae bacterium; assembly: GCA_965205055.1. Lineage (GTDB taxonomy): Bacteria > Pseudomonadota > Alphaproteobacteria > Rhodobacterales > Rhodobacteraceae > CBDBBY01. The sequence continues at coordinate 14,688 of CBDBFS010000001.1, forward strand.
GCCGCTCGGTCCTCGATGGACAGCACCGGTTCGATTTTGCGCAAATCCGCTGCCGCCAGCGCGTCCTCGAAACTTATCCCGATGGCGCGCTCGGTAATGCCAGTCACCGGCCATGCCGTGAATAAAAAGAGGATTTTGTTTCCGACAAGTTGCATCCGCAGACGCGCCAATGCCTGCCGGAGATCTTCATCTATCATCGCCTGAAACACCGCCTGAACTCTGGCATCGGTATAGACGCGCGTCTCCAGCACCGCGCCGTCCACGTGGACCTCGCCCTGCTCTCGCGTCTCGAAATCCAAGTCATGAAAAAGCATTCGATACCGCGCCGCGGCCCGCGCCTTAACCGCCTCTGGCGAAGGCGATGGTAGGAAAGCGAATGCCGCGTCTCTATCCGAAAAGTCATTGCGGCCGATGATCTCAGCGTAGTTGAAAAACTCGCAGTCTGGAGGATCACCGCCCAGCTCTTCCACCAACGCGGCCCGGAGGAGATCCTCCATCTTGGACCGGCCGAAAACCACTGAACGCAATCCTGCGCGCACCGACTTGGCGATAATCCGCGCAGCATCGCCTAAGCGCGGTCCCGGTCCCGACACCTCGCCAGCGTCAATGGTAAAGAAAGACGCGTCAGTATATTTCGCCCGGTTGAGTTGATACACTTTCGTGCCCTCTTCCCATGCCAGCCGCGCGTCACCGCCCCGGAAGGTTATATCCGTATTTTCTGGCAGCACCGCGCGCCACTCTTCAGCATCCGTTGTCGCCGACAAGATCACCATCTTGTTCAGGTTCAGGTTAGCTTCCACCACGATGTCCACTGCCGGTTCCCGCGTCTCGGTTTCTATCCGGCGCACCAACGCTGCATCGTCCAGCATCGCCTTGCACCATCCGTGCTCGCGATGCACCACGCTCGGTAAATCGTCCCAAGTATAGAAACCGCACTTCAAGCCCTCGCGTGGCGAAACCCAGAGGCGATGAATTCCCTGCTGAAGATCTTCCACCCGCGATGCCGCTAATTCCATTAGCACGATCTCCTGCGCGCTTAAGCCTAACCGCACTTTCGCGCCATCTCGGAGGAAAGCAGAGTAGATATGCTTGCCCGAAACCTCAACGTAGGCCGGCACCTCCGACAACTCCTCCACAATCTCTTTCCCACCCGCGGCCTCCAATGCCGTTTTTATGCTTTGCGCGCTCAGTGCCGGCACCTCTAATATCCGTTGGAAATTGGAAAGAAAGGCAGCTGCAGGAGACTCTTGGAAATGCACCTCGCCCCAGTGATCTTGTATCCGCACCGCGCGCTGTGCAAGGATCGCCAGGGCCTGGCGATACGTCACCTGTCGACTTGATGGAATACGTGATGGACAGACATCGTCCAGAATTCCAACACGGTCATCGCCTGCCAACGGTTCGATGAAACCTTGATATTGCAAATCTGTCAACCAGTCTGGCATGCATACGAAGATCTGCTTGGCGATCTTGGCCTCGTTGACCTGCCGAAGATATGGACAGCGCGCCGCCAAATGACACACACCGCACAACGCCTCGCCTAAGTTGTGCCCGCGCTCTATCAACTGTTCCGCCTTATCTGGATAGGCGCACATCGCCCGCGCTTGCCCGTCTTCAAGAATTTCAAAGCAGGCCTCGGTATACCGCTCGCGCGTCTCTTCATCCATCGTATCTTCTCTGGACAGCCCGATGGCCGCAAGCGCAGCATCTCTGCCGTAATCTCGCGCGCGCCAGAGTAGGACATCGTGCCCGCGTGCCGCCGCGCTCGCACACGTCTCTTCCGCAAGCGCGCGATGTGTAGAAACATGCATGAGACTGTCTATTTCCGCAATGCATGCTGTCGTTTTGCCCGCGCCCGTATCCTGTTGCAAAATGAGGATATGAGGTTTCGCGCTGCGCTGATGACTTAACCATGCGCGAAGATCTGCGTCCATCGCCGCTCGCACTTTTGAAAGCGAAGTCTCCGTGATCTCGGCATCGCTGATCTTTGTCAAAATCGGCCGCCGTCCCCACTTTTGCTTTTCGGTTGGAGGTTGATACGTCCCCCAGCCGTCATCGGCAAGGCGTTGCAAAAGCGCGTCCATGTCCGCCCCCGCGATGCCTTTCAAATCCACTTGATAACGCAAGTAGAGGACCAGGCGATGCACGTTGACAGGTTCATTGACTCCGTCCGGCGTCGCACAGATAAGCGAATGCGAAAACGGTTTTAGCACACCGCCTTCCACTGTGCAACTCCGTCCCGGCCCACTCTCGTAAAAATTGTAGACGTCCTCGCCTCCCGCCCTATGCAGGAAAGTGAAACCGTGCCGTTCAAGAAGCCCGCGCACATCTTCCCGATGGAAAGTTTCCAATGGACAGTCTTCTGAAATCGCGCCTGTCGCTTTTGCAAACGCTCTGCGTTTCGCCTTCTGCTCCCGCAGCTCTTCTGCCGCCTCTTTTTCCTGCATCGGCATCGCCCATTGCAACGGCGACACCTCTGAACGCACCAGAAGATCACTATCATGACAGAGAAAGCATAGGCGTGGCGCGTCACTGCCGCCCGTGTCCAATCCTCCGAAACGCTCGCTTAAAGCATGCACAGCCGCCTCAACTTGAGGATAGCATGCTTTGTGCTCGTTTGCATCCGCAGGCGATGGAGAGACCGCGCACACCGCTTTCAGGCCCGCGCCGGAAGGCGATATGAACACGGCCGCGACAAAAGGATATTCCCAAATCGCCGCGCGTAGCTCTGGTAAATCCGCAATTGGAATTCCATCGAAGTCAAGGACAATCAGCCCCGAATGCATTTTCAAATGCGCGCTGTCCCGCTTGGAAAACTCGCCCGAAAACGTCACCGCCGGCAATCCCGTCTTTGCGTTTTTGTAGGCATCGGTTGACATGCCTCGAAGCCGCGCTGTCCAATGTGCCAGAGACTGCGCGTCGCCGAAATAGCCGCCGCCCCGGATAGCCGAAAAGACAGCCGATACCGAAACCACCGTGCCGGCCGTATCTCTGACACCGCGATAACGCGTGATCCGCGTCTCCTCAAAATTAAGTTTTTTCATCGACATTGTGGAAACCTCTTCCGCGGTTGCAAAAGAAGTTTGCAAGAAAAGAATTGACATTTTTATCATCACGTGATAAAATACGTCTTGCAAACTTGATCCATTTGCAAACGCTCGTCTGAAACCACAACGGTCGCCTTGCTAAAGGTTGTCACGCCTGAAGCCCGTTGCAGACAACTTGTTTTAACCGCGCTGGTTAGCAGCCAGCGCGGTTGCTTTTATGCATATATATTACCGATATATGCGATTTTTGTCAAGTCAAATCCCCCCGCTTGAAATCCCTATTCGGTCCGTGATCTTCAGTTCCACCGCCCGTGATCCGCAGGCGATGGAAATGAGTTGCATTGACCTTCATGAGACGGTCAGCCTCTGTCTCGGTTAAGCCGAAAAGTCTAACCGCGAAGCCGCCGGCGACATCCAGAGAGAAGTCATAGGCGCTCCCGCACCTGCTCCCGGTCCCGTGAATGTTCATGTCGTTGTCCTCGTTAAGGCGCGGTTTGCAACCGCGCTCACCATCCCGCCGAATGCCACCCCTGATGCACCAGAATGCCACACGTGGCGTTTCTTTTCATACTGTGCTATAAACCTGCACAGCTCTTGCCCGTGTGCATCCGTGTGCATCCGTGTGCTATTCTGGCCCGGCCAAAAGACTTTCCCATCGGCCGTCCACTTCATAGCGACAGATCTGGAAGGCGATGAACTCCTCGCCTTTCTTAACCTGCACCGCGCGACAGGAGATCGCGCGTATTCGGTTGTCGTTTTGGAAACCCAAATGTCGACACAGGATATCCTGCGTGATCTTCACCGGATTGTCGACATCGGCATTCCGTGAGGAAAACCCGAATTCAAAATGCAATTCCAAATCGCCCGCTGGCAGCTCCATCTGCCGTCTCGGCGCGTGGACATGCAAAAGCAATCCGAAGCTCTCTTCCCAAGCCTTGGCCGCTGCCGTCTTAAACGACCGGCCACGTTTTACTCGGTTTTGTGAAAACGGTTTTATCGGTATTTTCACCATCGTGCATATCCTCCGCAAAGGTTACATTTTGAAATCAACAACTGTTGATCCCGTAAGATCCGATGCACTTTTTAAAGGTTACTCGCTGCACCGCAGAGATCTTCCCGTGATCTTCCCTATGGAATGCCAAGTCAACCGCGCACCCCGCGCTCGAATTTCCGAATCCAACTCTGCGCTGTCGGTAAGGTTATGCCGAATTCGCCCACAAATTGCAATGCCAGCTCGCGCCGTGAAAACCCTGCGCGCCGTTCCGCACCGACATCTTCCCAAGCGCGCCGGACCTTTTCAAATAACTCCCTGTCTAACTGCCGCCCGCGTGGCCGCACCCGGAAGGACTGCACCTCGCGCTCGAAACCCAACTCGGTTAGTCTCTCTTTCCAAACTGGATAGAGGCGATGGTTTGTATCGGTTGCAACTCGGTATAAGCTGCGCGTGGAAATCCCAACGCGCTCGGCGATCACCGTTGCATCCCGCTCGCCCATGACTGCAACTTGGAAAGCCGCTGCTCGGATACGTTCTTCAAAATCCCGTGGCGTAGGCATCGTTTTATACCCCCTTTGTGATCGCCGGCCGCGCGCAAGGCGACCGGCGATCACCGTTGACTTCAAATCTCTATCCCGAAATGCTCGGCCCAAGCATCCGCAATCGCTGCTGCAATGCTATGGAAAATAGACCGAATCGTTTCGTTATAGGTTTCAATCTCGTCCGCGGTTGCAATGGAAACGCCCCAGAGATCCGCCTCGTCGAAATGACTTTTCGCGATCTCCGTCACCGTGCCCACCACCAGGCCATCGCACATCGCCTCCACCGCGTCAAACCGTGCAGGCCGCTCGTCCCGCAATCCGCAGAAATGCTTTTCAAAAGCATCGCCCCAACTCGCAGGTTGGATCGCTCTGAACCGGCGCACACCGCCAACCCAGAATTCCACCTCGTGCTCTTCAATCCACGCCCCCGTGATGCAAGGCAATCGGATAAAAAGATCATCGCCTAATTCGCTGCTCATGGTTAACCTCCCGTATGGACAGACGCGCGCGCGTTTTCGGTTTGCAACCGCGCGCGCGTTTTCGGTTTGCAACAGCTTAACTCCCATCGCTATACGTGGCCGTGATGCCAGCCTCTTTATGAGACATCGGATTCTCCGCCCAGGTCCCGCACTCAACACACACGCGAAACGCATGAGTGCCGAAATGATCCTGCAACATTCGGACTGTCATCCTCCCAGTGTAGCGATGCCCACACCGCGGATACTGCCGCTTGGTTTTCCTGCCTAAGGTTCTCTTCATTTTTCCTCCTCGCAATGGACAGACGCGCCGCCCATCTCATGACTGTCTGACAAGACTGCAGCGACAAAATCCGACATGTCGCCTTCCGCGTCTTGATACTCTTGCAAGGCGATATGCCGCGTATGCCGCGAAAACGGACAGGCCACCTTGATAAAACCGCTCTCAAAATCAACGATGACGCGACACTCGCGCACGGACATGCCATCCGTCACCGCATACCGTAAAAGAGAGATCTTCAAGAAATCGCGCTGCGAAACCTCGCCGATCACCCGGACAGAAACATCACTCATCTTTCCCTCCGTTTTGGAATGCCGGCCGCGCTCAGGCGACCGGCCGCTCATGTCATTCAATTATTCCCGCGTTGACAAGGCGCTCCCGCACCTCATCTTCAAAATGAGGCGAACGCACATCCAGCTCGCGCCCGCACACCGAAACGCCTTCCCAGAAACGATGCACCGCATCCAGCAGATCACCTGCCTGATCCTCTGTCATGCCATGCAACTTCTTCATCAAGGCGTATTTGTCAGCACCATGCCACCTGTCCAGAAAGGACAGGTTTATCGCACCGCGCACTTCCCGCGTCAGGAATTCGTCCGCGTCCACGATGCCGAAATCCCCCAGCGTTAATATAACACCGTTCAGCGCGTCGACGACAACGCACGCTTCAGGATAGGTTAACGAAAAAATCTTTCCCTCCTTTGTGGAATGCCGGCGCGCAACCAGCCGGCGCATCCGCAAATCCTGAATCCGATCTTCCCACGCAGACGCAGACGCGTAGTCTTCCGCGCGCACGGCATCATCCATCGCGCCATACGCAGACTCTAAATCAGCATTCAATTTTTCAAGCATCTTTCCTCCGTTTTGGAATGCCGGCCGCACCAAGGCGACCGGCCTCCCGGTTAACGCTGCCTATGGCAGCTGATACGAAAGCATGCCGACATCGTCCTTGACAAGCCGAAGCGCGCCTTGCTCCACCAGAGGCGTAGCGAAGGACTCAACCTCCCGCGCACTTATTTCCAGCTCCGATGCCAGCTCCGATACCGTGCAGATCCCGTGCTCCACCGCTTTCAGGATCTCTGCCCGCACACCGGCATCGATGTCGGAGATCAGCAGACGGACAACTCCCAGGCGTTTCCGATACCGCACCTGCATGCTAATGCCCGCACACCATGCCGCCCATGCCGAAACAACGTCTTTATCTCCATGCCACGCACCATTCCAAGTGCCCCGCCCCTCCAGCATGTTTTCATCAACGATGTCGCCCACCAACTCCCGAAGGCGCGCCTTTGCACCATCGCAAGCGAATCCTGCAGCCTGCAACCGCGCTTGCAACCGCGCCTCTTCTATTTCCAAGCGATGGAGAGACGCGCCCGATAACTCCGTCAGCAGCGCGTCCACATGCTTTTCTATAGCATCACCGCGGCCATCCGCAAGATACGTGTAAGGCCCGGACGCGTGCCGAATGCCAAACGATACCGCGTGCAGGATACGCTCCAGCCGGCGCTCCTCACCGCCAAGACGCGCACGGAGGAGATCTTCCGTTTCCGCACCATCCAACGCAGCGCGCAGAGAGACTGCCGCAAACTGAAACCAGCCCAAAGCACGCCCCAACCACTTCCGCGCATCACCGAAGTTTTCGCCACGTGAAACATCCGGCACCTCTTTATCCAATGCCGGCACCGCACCTAAGTCCTCTGCCGATAGCCCCGACATGGACGCCACATCCGAATCGGTTAATGAGAGAAATCTCTCTGAACCATCCCGTCCGGCGATTAACCGTCTTGCTTTTGTCATTCTGTCCTCCGTTATGGAATGCCGGCCGCACCAAGGCGACCGGCCTCCGGTTAAGAAACATCAGAAACCGCGCTGCCACTGGACATCTTTGTCGGCATAGGCATACGGATTTCCGTCACCGCGATCTTCAAAGTCAACCGCGTTGACATCGTTGACATCATCGTCACCGCGCTGGACAGGCGCGCAGTCAAGATCGCGCACCATATCCACCGCGATAGCCGCCCATCCGCTCTGGCGATCCTTGAAACTCATCGCCATCGCATCCATTTGCACCGGCATCGCAGCCGGCATCACAAAGACGCTTGCGCGCCCGTTAATCAATCCCGAATTCTTAAGCATCGTAAAACTCCTTGACAATCCCACCCCCATTCGGTTAGAATAGAGATAGGCGTTAAAAATAGACTGCTAATCCGTTTTTGCGCCGGCGACGCGCGCCCTGCATCGGCGCGCTCGCCACTTTTGATACTATATATTATACCACATTTTATATGCAAAGTCAAGTTAATTATGCATAAAAATGCATAAAAATGCAAGTTTTTTATAGAAATCTGCCAGAAACTGCACTTTTTTTTGTGAAAAACCCCCCGACATCCCGAAATTAAGAGAGTAGCTCCGCGTAAGCCGTCTCCGTTCTGGCCAGTTTCGTCACCGCGGCCGGTTTTGTAAGCCTATGAGAAAAGACAGGACAAGGATCTCCAAGTTGACTCTCCGAAACCTGTCCCGCGTTCACATCACCGCACCGCAGAGATCTTCAGCCCGTACCCCACTCTCAAAAAAGAAACGTGGAAACGCCAGGACCTTTCGCACCGAAAAATGCTAACAACCGCCCCTATCTCTCGCGCCGCAAAAAAACAAGGGTGCGCAAATTTGCGCACCAACTAACCCACTCGGTTTATCTGATGAGATCTTCTAACTGCCGGTCTATCAAATAGCCCCACGCGCGCGACAGACTCTTGAAAACGCCAGCACCTTTTTTTGCGCAAAACGCAAAAAAATGCCCAAAACGTCTCAAACATCAGAAGAAGATCACCCCATCCTTGACCACCCGCCCTGCCACCTCTTCTGCATGCAGATCCGCCGGAGGCGATGACGGCATCGGCAAAGAGGTTGCACGCTGAAGCACCTGCCGCAGCACCTTCTGTTTCCCATCCGCCCCCGCATCCATCTCTCGCAAAAACCTGCAGAGATCTTCTGTCCAATTTCTTTTTTGGCGATCGCCGGCCGCGTATCGCCCGCACCGCGCCAAACTCTCTTCCCATCGCCGCCGGAGGAAAGAAACACCATTGGAAAAGTCAAACCCCCAGTGCAACGCCATTTCCAAAGGCCGCTCCTTCCGCAAAGCATGCAACCGGAGGACATCACTTAGCGTTTCTGCCTTGTCATAGGCATCAGTCTCTATCGCATAGCGTGCATCGCCCGAAGGCGAATACGAAACCGCGCCCAGCTTGAACAGCATCGGCCGAAGATCAGCATCGAAGCACACGACATGGTTCAGCTCGCGCACCATCGCAAAAGGCGATAGAGGTTTCCATAGCCCAAGCCGCACTTCCGCGCCGTTCCAAAAGATCAGGCCGTGCTCTGCTCGAATTCCAAAAAACGCAAGCTCCGCCGGACGCTCCCGCATGTGCAAGGACATCCTGCTATCGCTCTCTATCGCCCAGCCTAACTCGGCATCGTAGCCGCCCAACCGAAACAGCTCGGTAGCACCGCACCCATCCGTGATCTTCATAAACCGCCGCCCGCCGCCGGCGACATCTTCCTTCACCATCGCCACGCCCGCAATCGGTAGAAAATCCCGATCTTGCTTTTCAAACACATCGAAGTCAACCATCTTAAACTCGCCTCCAAATTTCCCTATTGCAAAACGCCTCGCAGTGTGGCCCTAAGGTTTCTCGCACAATCCAAATTTCCCTATTTGCAACGCCGTGATCTTCCGTCCACCGCACTGAACTGCCAACAACCTTGCAAACTGGACATTTTGCAACTTGCTTGTAGAATACAGTAGTACTCTTTAACAAAGTTGCAAAATGTCCACTTGGGTTAAGATTTCAGCACACGTTGCACTGGCCGCACTAAGCCCCGATGCACTTTTAAAATGTCACTATTTGCAACGCCGTGATCTTCCGTCCACCGCACTGAACAGCAAACAACCTTGCATGTTCACTTTTGCAACTTGCTTGTAGAATACAGTAGTACTCTTTAACAAAGTTGCATGTCCACCTTACCCGCACCGCGCGATCTCGGTTAACGCGCCACCGCACTGAACTGCCAACCAAACTGCATGTTCAAGTTGCAACCTGCTGATAGAATACAGTAGTACTCTTTAACAAAGTTGCAACTTGAACATCGTCCCTTTTTGGAAATCTGTCCTATCCCGCTTCCCGCGCCCGCTTAAGCACATTTGAAACCGTGCCAAGCGAAATGCCTTCCTCCGCTGCGATCGCCCGCATCGTCATCCCGACAGCCGCGCCGGCGCGTATCCGCTCATCTCGTGCGCGTTTCTCAGCCGCCGTCAGCCGTTTATTTGGAATTCGTTTGTAAACGGCCTGTGTGGAAACGCCTGTTTCGGCCGCGATCTTCTTGACACTATCACCGCGTGCCGCTCGGTCCTCGATGGACAGCACCGGTTCGATTTTGCGCAAATCCGCTGCCGCCAGCGCGTCCTCGAAACTTATCCCGATGGCGCGCTCGGTAATGCCAGTCACCGGCCATGCCGTGAATAAAAAGAGGATTTTGTTTCCGACAAGTTGCATCCGCAGACGCGCCAATGCCTGCCGGAGATCTTCATCTATCATCGCCTGAAACACCGCCTGAACTCTGACATCGGTATAGACGCGCGTCTCCAGCACCGCGCCGTCCACGTGGACCTCGCCCTGCTCTCGCGTCTCGAAATCCAAGTCATGAAAAAGCATTCGAT